>NZ_JAQTNN010000026.1 GCF_028713855.1 Sulfuricurvum sp. | reverse complement strand
CTTTTTTCACGGACTACCGTGAGAAAAGTCATAAGTTTCGCAAAGTCTTTTAACATAATAATTCCTATAAGTTGAATGAATAGCAGTATTATAACCCATCATTATAACTAAAGCAAGTATTTTCATATTATTTAAAAAAATAGAAAAATTGGGCTATAATAAAATAACTATATAACCCAGTCAAGGCGATAACGGTATGGACAAAATTCTTGCAGGTCTCAATGAAGCACAGCGCAGTGCAGTCGAACAAATCGACGGTCCGTTGCTCATTCTAGCCGGTGCCGGAAGCGGAAAAACTAAAACCATCACCTCACGCCTCGCCTATCTTCTCGACCAGGTAGGTATCCCCTCAGGCAATACGCTCACCCTCACCTTTACCAACAAAGCGGCCAAAGAGATGCGAGAACGGGCAATGAACCTAATTGCTCAAAACTCGTATCCTCCATTACTCTGCACATTTCATAAATTTGGGCTGTTGTTTTTAAAATTTCATATCCATTTACTGGGTCGGCTCAATAATTTCGTCGTAATCGATACCGATGACAAAAAAAAGATCATAAAAAAAATTAATGCTGACCTTCCAACCGCTCTCATCGCCAGTGAAATATCGCGCTACAAAAACTCACTCATTGATCCACAGGAAGCCTACGCGCAAGCTGAGCTTACCAACTATAAACACATCGCAAAAATCTATGAAGAGTACGAAGCCTATCTGCTGAAAAATAACCTCGTCGACTTTGATGACCTCCTCTGTCTCACCTATAAACTATTGGATGAACATCCCGATTTGTGTACTCAAACGTCTGAAAAATACCGATATATTATGATCGACGAGTACCAAGATACCAACGAGCTCCAGCTCAGACTCCTCCAAAAACTGTGCAGTACCCACAATAACCTCTGTGTTGTCGGTGATGATGACCAGAGTATTTACGGATGGCGAGGAGCACATGTTCGCAATATTCTCGAATTCGACCAGGATTTTGCCGATGCAATGGTGGTAAAGCTCGAACACAATTACCGTTCCACCCAAGCGATCCTTACTGTGGCGAATGCTCTAATCGAACATAACCGCTCTCGATTGGGCAAAACTCTCATTGCTACTAAAAGCGGAGGCGATGATGTCCAAACCATTACCTCAAACGACGAGAGCGAAGAGTCCCAAAAGATAGCAAAGGCGATCAAAGGACTCATTTCCAGCGGAGTCCGCCCCAATGAAATTGCCGTACTCTATCGAATCAATGCACTGAGTCGCTCACTTGAAGAGGGACTCAACCGTGCCGGTGTAGCTTACAAACTTGTCGGAGGATTGCGCTTCTATGATCGTGCCGAAATCAAAGATCTTATCAGCTATCTACGGGTTATCACCAATGTACATGATAACTTCTCACTCAAACGTATCATCAATAAGCCCAAGCGGGGACTGGGAAAAGCGACGATCGATAAAATCGAGCTCTCCTCCATCGAGGCGAGCAAATCAATGTTTGAGTTTATTTCTACCCTAAGCGATAGCGAGCTCGAAGGGTTGGTGCGGAAAAAAAGTGCCGGAGAACTCCGTGATTTTGTCGCTGAGATTCTGGAACTCCGTCGCGTCGCCGAAGAAGCCATCTACCGATTTATCGATCTGCTCGAAGAGCGTTTCAAGATCAAAGAGACGCTAAAAGGGTTGCCCGATGAAGGGGATAAAATCTCCAATGTCGATGAGTTCTATGGACTCTTTCGCGATTATGTCAAACAAAATCCTGATGCCTCATTAGCCGAATTTCTCAATGACATCACCCTGCAAAGTGAACAAGATCAAGTCGAGGGGGAGAGTATCTATATCATGAGCATCCACGCTTCCAAAGGGCTTGAGTTCGAGCACCTCTTCGTTATCGGTCTCGAAGAGGGGTTTTTACCGCTCATCGGCGATGGAAGTGATCTCGAAGAAGAACGTCGTCTTGGATATGTTGCGATCACCCGTGCCAAAAACAATCTTACCCTCTCCAACGTCAACAGCCGCTTTTACAAAGGGCGTCGTACTGAACTCCAAAAAAGCCGTTTTATCAACGAAGCAGGCTTATGCGAAGGTTCACTTATCTTGGAAAAAAATACCTCGTATAAAAAAGGGGATTTAGTGCGTCATAAGATCTTCGGCGCCGGACGGGTCGAAGGGGTGAGCAAAGCGGGACGCGAGTTTAAACTCAGCATCAACTTCGGCGGCAATAAACGGGATATTCTCGCCTCATTTGTGGAGAAACTTTAATTGAATCGTCTCTTCGTCGCTTATAAACCCACCGGCATCAGTTCCAATCAACTCTTAGGTCAGCTAAAACGCCGTTATAAAGTCAAAAAAGCGGGCTATTCTGGAACCTTAGACCCGTTTGCGAAAGGGGTGCTGATCATTGCATTCGGTAATCACGGGCGGCTCTTTCGATTTTTGAATAAAACTCCGAAACGCTACCGCGCTACCCTCTGGGTGGGAGCCTATTCCCCCACACTTGACATCGAAAAAGTCGAAAAAATCAGTGAAACAAAGCCCGTCTCCGAAGAGCGAATCCGAGATATATTGCACTCACTGGAAGGCGAACTTACCTACCTTCCCCCCAAATACAGTGCTAAGCGGATCGAGGGTCGTAGAGCCTATGAGTTTGCCCGAGAGGGGAAAGAGGTTGATCTGAGAGAAATCACCTCTACAATCTATGATCTTACCTTAATTCACTACTGTCATCCGTTTATCACCTTTGAAGCCACAGTATCAGAGGGAAGCTATATCCGCTCACTAGGAGAAATGATCGCAAGCCACTTAGGCTCTGATGGAGCCTTGAGTGCACTGGAGAGGCTCAACGAAGGACAATTCATCTATGAAAATGAAATTCCCCTCGATATTAAAACCTCTCTAGCAATTCCCAAAAACCGCTATAATGGCATATTACAAACGATCCTACTGGGACAACCCCTAAACCGCGATGACTTCGATATTAGCGAAGAGGGAACCTATTGGATCGACAACGGCGATACTATCTCGATCCTTGAGATAACACCTGAGGGTGTCCGTTATATTTTGAACAAGGTTGAAGCATGCTGATTCTCTCCCGCAGACCCGAAGAATCGATCATTATCGCCGATACAATCACCGTCAAAGTGGTTTCCATTGAAAAAGGGGTGGTGAAACTGGGGATCGATGCCCCTCACAACATTCGGGTATTACGAAGTGAATTGGTTCGCGCTGTCGAAGATTCAAACAAAGAAGCCTCATCGGGGCATGATGAGTCCCTCCTACAACAACTGGTACAAAAACTTAAATTATGATCCGTTACCGCGCCTACGCCAAAGTCAATATTTTTCTCAAAATCACCGGAATGCGGGGAGATTATCACACTTTAAGTTCCCGATTCATGCAAGTCAAGAGCCTTTTTGACACATTATGGTTTGAACCGAAATCAACTCCCGAATTTGAAATTCGTGGAAATTTTGATTGCGAAGTTCACTCCAATACCATCTATAAAGCCTATAAATACCTTCAAAGCGCCACCCATTCCGACAATCTTTCATCTTTTTTTGAGAACTATGCCGTCTGCGTCGAAAAAAATATCCCTTCTTTTGCAGGTCTGGGCGGCGGCAGTTCGGATGCGGCAACCTTTTTACGAATGTGTAATGAAGAGCTGGAGTTAGGGTTGAGTGTCGAAGAGTTAGCAGAGATAGGTTCCAACGTCGGTGCGGATGTCCCTTTTTTCGTTTACGGTTATGAGAGTGCCAATGTCAGTGGAATCGGAGAGATCGTCGAACGTTATAATGAACCTTTGATTGATTTTGAAGTAACTACCCCTGAACTTCAAATCAGTACCCCTGCGGTATACCGCTACTATCGAGAACATCTGTTCGCACCAATCAGTAAAGAAGAATCAACACGACTTGAAGCAACCCCTTCACGCGAGATATTAGCCTCCATTAACTCCAAGGAAGCAAATGATCTTTATAATGCGGCTTTAGGATGCTATCCGGAACTGAGTGAAAAAGAGGGATGGTTTTTCTCCGGCAGCGGAAGCAGTTTTTTTAGAATCAAGGATGATACCCATGGGTGAAAACATAGCCACCAATAAAAAAGCTTTTTTTGACTACTACATCGAAGAGAAATTCGAAGCGGGGCTCGTGCTCAAAGGTAGTGAAGTCAAAGCACTCCGTGCCGGACGGGTCAATCTGAAAGACGGTTTTATCAAAATCGTTCGAGGTGAAGCATTTGTCTTTGGCGTCCACATCGGGGTACTCGATACCACTCATCATTTCTACTCTCACGAAGAGCGGGGGAGCCGTAAACTTCTTCTACATAAAAAACAGATCGATAAAATGTTCAAAGCGGTCGAAAAAGAGGGGTTTACCCTTGTACCGCTCAGTATCTACTTCAATGATAAAAACCTCGCCAAAATGCAGGTTGCGATCGTTAAAGGGAAAAAGCTTTACGATAAACGTGATGACCTCAAAGAGAAAAGCCTCAAACGTGATATGGAACGAGCCCTTAAAGGGGAATAATGATGGTAGAACTTCACGAACTTCACCTCAAAGACCTTCAAAATCCCATCCATCCCTCTTTATACGAAGCATTTGGCTCATACCAAATATTGATTCTCAGATTACCGGAGTTATGGGAAGGAAAAGCCAACATACTGGCACTACGCTCAAATGAATATTGGAAAACAAAAGGGAGATTTTTTTCATACGCTTTTGTTATTGTCGACAAAGAGGTCTATCTTTACCATCGAAAATCTGAAGAGCTTACTCTTTTTGAAAACGGCTTTAAAGACCTTTACCTCTTTCTAGACGAAAAGATCGATGCCTTTATGGATGACCTTGAAATTGCACATGACAAAATCGCATTTATCGAAGAAAGTCTTTATAAGAAGCAGTCATTTAATCCGATGGATCGATGGCATATCCTTAAAAAAGAGCTCTCTAGAACCGAAAGAGTCGTTATCAAAGCGGTCGATACATTTGAGCGTTTTGTCAGTAAATCCGATCTTTCCAAAAGTAATCTTTTGAACGAGTTTAACGATTTACACGAACATTTAGAGAGATCTTTACGCTCAACCGTCGCAGCTAACGATCAGCTCGATGATATCTATCGCTATCATAATATCCGTACCAATGACCGCCTCAACCGCAGTATTTATCTTCTTACTATTATTTCAGTTATCTTCTTACCGCTTAATCTGGTCGTGGGGTTTTTCGGAATGAATACGGGGGGATTGCCTTTTCAACACACCATGGGGACATTGGACGCATTTGTGTCTATGATTGTATTCGCAGCGTTGCTGACAATCGGTGTCTTATGGAAAATCAAAAAAGAGTAAATGTTCTAAAAAGAAGAGGTGAAAGAATTGCCGCAAAAAAGAGCGCGGCAAGGGGGATTATTTACGACGAATTTCTTTAATACGTGCAGCTTTACCAGCAAGGTCACGAAGATAGAACAATTTCGCACGACGTACACGACCACGGCGAAGAACTTCGATTTTCTCGAGGCTGTCACTGTAGATTGGGAATACACGCTCGATACCAACACCGTTAGCACCGATTTTACGTACAGTAATAGTACGACCAGTACCTTCTCCACGGATAGAGATACAGATACCTTCATAATTTTGAACACGTGATTTTTCGCCCTCTGTAATAGTTACAGCAAGACGAAGAGTATCACCTGCGCGGAACTCAGGAACGTTTTTATTAGCGATTTGTGCTTGCTCGAAGCTAGCAATGTACTTATTTTTCATAAGATGTCCTTATTTTATGCTTTTGAAGCTGCTCCGGTCTGAAGTATTTTGTTTTGCATTCAGACAGAGACGATTTTAGTGCACGAATTTTACTGTGATTTCCCTTT
>NZ_JAQTNN010000025.1 GCF_028713855.1 Sulfuricurvum sp. | reverse complement strand
GCAATGTACTTATTTTTCATAAGATGTCCTTATTTTATGCTTTTGAAGCTGCTCCGGTCTGAAGTATTTTGTTTTGCATTCAGACAGAGACGATTTTAGTGCACGAATTTTACTGTGATTTCCCTTTAAGTATTCTGATGGAACACTCATATTCTCATAAACTGGGGGTTTCCCGAACGAAGGCGCTTCCAAGAGTGGCGATTCGAAACTCTCATACTCCAACGATTCGCTGTTTCCTAAAACACCCTCGATATTTCGAACGATCGCATCGGTCATTACCAGTGAGGGGAGTTCCCCTCCGGTAAGGACATAATCACCGATACTGAATACTTCATCCCCAAAACGTTCAACTACCCTCTCATCGATCCCTTCATACCGTCCGCTCACAAAAACCACATGGGGTTTTAAAGCAAGACGTTTGGCATCGTTTTGAGTGAATTGTTTCCCAACAGGTGCGACAAAAATAATATGTGCCTCATCGTCCAGTGTTTGAAGGGTATCAAACAGCGGCTGCGGCGTCATCACCATTCCGGCTCCTCCGCCTGCGGCGGTATCATCCACTTTATGGTGTTTTGAAGCACTATAATCTCTGGGATTAAGATAACTAATGGAAAATTTACCTGACTCAATGCCTCGTTTCAGGATAGAATCCTGAAAATAACCCTCGATCAGATTGGAAAAGATAGTCACATACGTAAAACGCATTATGACGCCTCTAGCAGATCCAATCCACCCTCTACGGTAATCACCTTAGAAACTGCATCGCTTTTAATAACAAACCGATCAATGTAGGGGATTAGAAATGTGTTAGGAAGACCTTTCGAAACAAACGACGGATCGGTTGTCACCAAAAGATAATCCAACGGCCCGATTCGCTCAATCTCCTGCACTTTACCCAGTACCGTTTCCCCTTCTACAACACGGGAACCGAGAAGATCAAACCAAAAAAACTCACCCTCACTCAGATTGCATCGCTCACGCGTCGCTTCAAAAGTGGTGAAAAGTTTGGCATTGGTAAGTGCTTTGGCCGCTTCTGGGGAATCGATCCCTTTTAGATGAACCAGTTCACGATCAGGATTATAAGAAGAGAGAACAACTTCTTTACCATTTTCAAGAATGAAGGTAGCATTAGCACTAAATTGTTCAGGAAAATCGGTGGAGAGATTGAGTTTCATGTCCCCTTTTAAGCCGATAGTTCGACCCAAAGTGGCAACATGAAGAAGATTTTCAGGGGGTGAGTTACGAAAGCGGTTCGACATTGATTCGGTAACTCTGTCCGTCTTTGGCTTTACATCCGGAAATGACGGTTTTGATCGCACCGATCATTTTACCCTCTTTTCCGATAAGCTTGCCCACATCCGCCTGATTAGCGTACAAAACGATTTCGGTCACTTCGTCGCCCGCGTGAGACTCTACCCGAATCTCTTCGGGATAAGACGCTATTAACTTAGCAAAACCTGCGACGAAGTCCGCAACCATCATTATTTACCGGTAATTTTTTTAACGCGGTCTGACATTTGAGCACCAACGCTCAACCAGTAGTTTAGACGCTCTTCATCTACTTTGGTAGTGATAGGGTCTGTCATCGGATTGTAGTACCCGATCAATTCGATCCAACCGCCGTCGCGACGTTTGCGACTATCGGTTACCGCGATACGGTAGAAAGGTTGTTTTTTACGACCCATGCGGGTTAAACGGATGACTGTTGCCATTGTGTGTCCTTTAAATGTTGTTTTGCACCAAGAAGCTTAGAAGAGTGTTTTACCCACAAAAGTAAAAGAAAAACGTCTAAGCTGCTTCAAATGCTAAGGACTAAACTCTAGATGAGTGCAGTACTTAACATTTGCCATTAGGCAAAGTTAGCGCGGTATTCGCGCACCTTGCATTTGACCCATCATGCTTTGAAGGTCTTTCATCCCCGATTTACCGGAGAACCGTTTCGCCATTTTCGAAGCATTTTTGAACTGCTTGAGAATTTGGTTGACCTGAATAATATCAAGACCGCATCCCTTTGCTAAACGAGCTTTTCGGCTGTTATTAAGCAATTCAGGATCTTCACGCTCTTTCATCGTCATCGATGAAACCAACGCTTTGATCTGCTTGAGCTGCCCTGAGTTTTCCAAATCAAAATCTTTAAGCGCGGAAGCCATTCCGCCCATACCCGGGATCATTCCCATAATGGATTTCATGCTCCCCATTTTTTTGAGGCTTTCCATTTGCTCAAGGAAGTCGTTAAAATTAAACTCCCCTTTTTTGATCTTTTTGGTAAGGGCTTTCGCTTTTTTCTCATCGATAACCGATGCGGTTCGCTCAGCCAACCCTTCGATATCACCCAATCCCATAAGACGGTTAACAATACGATCAGGAAGGAAGATTTCGAGGTCTTCCATTTTTTCACCCGCTCCGATAAAACGGAGAGGAACTTGTACCTGTGAAGCGATACCGAGGGCTACACCCCCTTTGGAGTCACCGTCGTATTTGGTTAGGATGACCCCATCGATTCCGATCTTCTCATTAAACGTCGTCGCAGTGCGAACCGCATCTTGTCCACTCAATGAATCAGCTACATAAAAAATCTCATACGGGTTGGCAACAGCTTTAACTTCGGCAAGTTCTCCCATCAATTCATCATCGATTGCAAGACGACCGGCCGTATCGATCAATACGACATCAACCAATACTTTTTTAGCATGTTCTAATGCTGATTTTACCACATCAACCGGATTTTTACTCGCATCATCGGCGTAAAGTTCAACGTCGATTCCCGCGCACACTTGGCGAAGCTGCTCAACCGCCGCAAGACGTTGTAAGTCTGCCGCAACAACCAAAACCCGTTTTTTCTGACGTGTTTTAAGCCAGTTTGCCAATTTTCCGGTGGTTGTCGTTTTACCCGAACCTTGTAACCCCGTCATCAAAATGACGGTTGGAGCTACCGGAGCGAAAACAAATCCTGATTTTCCTTTTACATCCAAAAGAGCGTATAAGGACTTGCGAAGCGCATCAAGGAACTGATCTTTCCCAATGCCGTTTTGTTTGGTTTGGAGTTCAACCGAATCAATAAGGTCTTTTACTACTTTGTGATTTACATCGGCTTTTAGCAACGCTTTTTTAAGCTCGCTAAGTGCCTTCGTTAACGCCTTTTCATCGTCGTGAAAACGAATTTTGCGTATAGCAGATGTAAATGATTCGGTGAGTGTATCAAACACAAGAACTCCTAAAATTGTCTATGCACCTAGGCATAAAAAGTTTCGCATTATACTGAATTTTTACTTTAACTTCACTTTGTATCTTTTATCAACTTCCAAAATGGCCGAATACTTTCGGCTCAGGAGCTTCAAACGTTCGCCCTAGCAACGTCACTTTTTTAGCGTGAAGCATTACGCGCTTAGACTGTCGTCCGCCGTAACTCTCATCCCCGATAATCGGATGCTGGGCGTATTTCATGTGAGCACGGATTTGGTGCGTTCGTCCATGATGGATAATCAGCTGTACTTTGGTCTTTTTCCCTGAAATTTCCAGAGGAGTTACTTCAGTTATAGCAGGCTTTCCGTTCTTAGCAACCTTGGTATAGGCTTTGTTCCCTTTTTTCTCAGTAATGAGAGGCTGATCGATAACAAAAGGCTCGCTTACCATCCCCTCTACCCATGCAACATACTCTTTATAGACATTGTCTTTTTTAAACTCTTGAATCGCTTTGAGACGAAACTCTTCATTTTTAACAAGCATCAAAACACCGCTCGTTTCACGATCCAGACGATGCAAAAGCTGTGAGCCTTTGAACTGACGCTCGATTTCATCGGAGTTGACAAACGCCGGCTTATCAATAACAATCAAATCATCGTTTTCAAAAATAGGACGTGCTTTTTCCACTTTTTGAACGATAAATACCGTTTTAGCGCTGATCTCACCCCGTGCGATCATCACTTTGTTATTTCCGACATAAACCAAACCGCGATCGATCAGTGACTTGGCCTCAGAGTTGGATATTCCTTCTTGCTCCGCTAAGAGCTTATACGCTTTTGGTTTTTCCATTTTATTTCTCCGTTAAATAATCTGATACTCTTTGCAGATCAACGCTTCCATTGACCTGTGATGGGGGTAATTCCTCGGCGTGTATCAGCGCTTCGGCAATTCCATCCAATCCCACGAATTGGACATGAGAGACGTATTTAAACAGCTCTCGCTGTAAAAACATCTGTTCCCCCGTAATAATCTTACACCCGAAATGGGCGGGTTCGAGCGGATTGTGTCCGCCGATGGGTGCGAATGCTCCCCCTAATATTGCCACATCGCTGATGGCGTAGAGATTATTAAGCTCTCCCATCGCATCGATTAGAGTGATATCCGCACCTATCGTTTGAGAGTCACTCCAGCGCTCAACACTCATCGCAGGTGCTACACGTTCAATCAATTCCCCCACTTTGCCGAATCGTTCCGGATGACGCGGAACGACTAGGAGTTTGGCAGAAGGGTTTGTCTCACGATACGCCATAAACGCACGTAGTATCCCCTCCTCTTCGCCTTCATGAGTACTTGCCGCTACAATGAGCAATCCCTCAGGTTTAGTGTACGTTTTACTCGAAATGATCTTTTGAGCCAACTTGATATTCCCGACCACTTCAACATTCGTTGCCCCCAACGCAATGAAGCGTACCATATCTTCGTTACTCTGACAGAATATCCGATCACATTGGCGAAGAAGAATCCGATAAAACCATCGCATACGATAGTATTTCGGAAAACTCCGGTCACTGATACGGGCATTGAGAGCAATGACTCTCGCCCCTCTTGTACGGGCAAGCCGAAAAAGCAGATACCAAAACTCCGCTTCCAATACCACCACTGTTTTCGGGCGTTCAATCCAAAACCACAGCCAAATCTCATACGGCAGGTACCGTACTTGTGCTGCATAAGCCGATGCCGCCGCATATCCCGTATGGGTAATGACGCTAATGGCAATACGTTTATCCCTCAATTTCTCCACAATAGGAGCAATCGCTTTGGCCTCGCCTAAAGAACAGACATGAAACCAAATATCATGAGACTGAAAGGGAGGATTTTTAATCCCGAAAAATCGTGCGGGGATCGATTCTCGATATTTTTTCTTGAAAGAAAAAAGGATGAGCAAGGGGAACGCAACGGCGTAGAGTAACGCCGCTGTGAAGGTATAAAAAAGGTCGAATACTACGTTACGCACCGATAGCGTCAGAAGACGGTTCGAGGAATAAAATACGTCCGCAATGAGGACACATTGTGATCTCTTCACCTTTGATAACGTCCGAATAAACTTTATCGCTGATCGCCATATAACAACCCATACACGCTTGGTTACGTACCGGAACGGCTGTTGTATTTTTCGCCCAGCGGCGGATTTTTTGGTAGAAAGACAACCCTTTTTGGTTCATCGCACCGACCAAAGCTTCTTTACGACCGAAAACTTCTTTGCGCGCTTCGTCAATGTGTGCCAATTTAACATCAACATCTGCTTTTACCGTCGTAAGCGTTGTTTCGATTTCGGTTGCTTTGGTTTGAAGCTCATCGATTTTGCTTTGTTTGTGATCGATCAGTTTTTCCAAACGGTCAATCTCTTCGTTTGCAAAGCTCACTTGCTCTTTTGCGATCTCTTCTTCAAGTTGAAGTGATTTCATTTCACGCTCGGTTTTCACCTCACCGCTTTTACGGCTGTTCTCTTCAAGTTTTGCAGAGAGTTCGGCAAGATGAAGCTCATTTTTATGCTTTTTGATCTGTTCATCTTTGATCTCTTGCTTGAGTGTATCAATCTCACTGATGATACTGTTTTTAGTTGCTGTTAACGCATCGAATTGAAGATTGGCTTCTTCGATTTGCGGTTCAAACGCATCGATCTCTTTGTCAACATGAGAGAGCTCGATTAATTGTTCAAGGTGTTTGTTCATACGGTTCCTTTTGGAGTTACACGATTACCTAATTTTAGCTCAAAGATAGGTGAAGGGGTTCTTAGATGGCGAAATTATAACACTCAATCCTAATTTTTCCAAAT
>NZ_JAQTNN010000024.1 GCF_028713855.1 Sulfuricurvum sp. | reverse complement strand
TAGGCACGCCGCCAGCGTTCACTCTGAGCCAGGATCAAACTCTCCATAATTGGTTTGTCCAATCCTATGACCCAAGATGTTAAAATCATTGGCTTCATAAATTGTTATCTATTTTACTTTTTGGTGATTGGTTAACCCAATCAAAGTAAATAGACGGTTGTTGTATTGTGTTGACATAAAGGTCAACGTCTTCGAGAAAGTCTCGAACCGTTTGACCTACTTAGTTTTCAATGATCTCAAACTCAAACTTAACCCTTCTTTCGAAGCGTCTCATCGTTTGTGGACGGGAATTATAGGGGATTTACTCTTAATTGTCAAGAGCGTTTTGAAAGAATTTCAATAAAAGTTGCTGATCTGTAAAAATCCTTTACAACCTCTTCTATATATATAGAATTTTTGATTTATTTATGCAAATTTTTCTCTAACACGCCGCGAAGCATTTAGAAAATGAATGCAGTCTCTTCCCATTTTAGTGACAATCTTGCATCCTGCTTCGATACTGCCATCACTTAACTGCTCTTTTATGTTTACAGCTGTGCGAACTGCTTGTATTGCCAGTACCATTTCGACTATATCTTTATCGATTTGATCTTCTTGATCTGCCTGTTCCATAAGGATCGAAAAAATATCTTCAAAATTCCAATGCTTAAAGAGCATTGCACTTACCTGTGCGGAGGTTACCTCCGCAAACTCTTTTTCTATTTCATCAACCGAATTGGTTTCCAGCATTTCACGAAAAAGTTCACCGTATGAACTTTCAGTCAGTTCTTTTGCAATGATCACTTTCCCGGTTTCCATCAAAAAGGCAAGCGGTATCATGATTTTTGAACGTTCGACATCAACACCCATATACCATTGAAACATCAAGGCATTTTGCATTGCACTGATTTTTGAAAATTTTTCGTTACTCAATCCGTACGGAGACATATCTATTTCAAAGTTCCGCTCCATAGATGCTTTTAGCGCAAACGCTCGAACGGTCCCCAGTCCAAATAAAGTAACGGCCTGCATCACTGAAATGATACGGTTTCTTAATCCGTATGCCGGAGAATTCACTTTTGCCAAAATATCGGCGGTCAGCAACGGATCTCCCTGAATAATAGAGACGATACTTTTCATATCCGGTTCACTCTTGCGAAAGGCTTCTTCAAGTTTTATCACTGATGCGGGAAAAGGAGGAAGAGATTGTATTTTAGTAATAATAGATTCAAATCCCATTCTTTTTACGCTCCATTGTCTATTTTCTCAATACGCTATCAGCTGCTTTTTTCACGTTCAACATCCACCATCACATCCAAATGACTCGAGCCGCTTCCGCTCACTACTCCCTGTATCGGAGAAATATCGCCATAATCACGGCCGTACCCCAAAACAATATGTTGATCCAGCGGAACCATATTGTTGGTCGGGTCAAAATCGAACCATCCGAATCCTGGGAAAAATACTGAAAACCACGCATGGGAGGCATCGGAACCAAAGAGTTTTTCCGAACCTTCAGGAGGAGTTGTTTCAATATACCCACTCATATAGCGTACACATAAACCGATCCCTCGCAATGCGGTCAATGCAAAGTGGGCAAAATCCTGACATACCCCTTTTTTTTCAGCGAATACGGTATCAACAGGTGTACTTAGATCACTAAAACCGCTCACAAAGGAAAAATCCTCATATATCCGCCCCATAAATTCACTAATACCCTCGTATAAAGAGCGTTCAGCTTTAATCGATTGCAGTGCATAATTTAACATATCAATAGATGCAATCGTCAAAAGCGGGCTTTTCAAGACAAATTGTTTTGCTTCGATGATTTCAGAAGTCAGGAACATCATCCGCTCTTGAGCCTGAGCATACGTAAGGGCCAAAACTCTGCGACGATTTTCCTGAAGCCGTTCCAGAGAATCAATATTAATCTCCACTCGTGATTGAGCGGCTACCTTGAGAATGTTATGAGGTTCTCTCACCAAGAGATGATGCAGATGATTTCCAAAAAAATCATCATAAGCCTCCCTTTCCGATACCATCGGTTCAATGCTCAAATCAAAGTTAAGTACTTTTTGGACTGCCGTGTCTCGCGGCTGGAGACGGATAAGATTATGGCTAAACCCAACCTCATGTTGATAAAAAAATCGGGTACTGTGGTAAATAGTATAAATCATTCTCTACTCATCATAATGTGCAAAATAGGTTTTGGATAACTCTGATGAAGCCAATAATAGCCGTGCAGAGAGTTCGGAGAGCAGTGTTTCAAGTTCTGCTCTAATGTATTCATCTTCCGGCAAAGAACAAAGAGTATCAATTTTACTAAGCCGTATCATTGAAAAAGCTTCGAAAATCGGTTCTTCATATCGGCTAAGATAGGTAGCATTTTTAAATTTCGGCAACTGAGGGAGGATTTTCATCAACCCTTCAATCTCACTGATCAATGATTTCGGGAAATTGATATCGAGCAATAAAAACTCAATGACATTGCGCATATTAAACGACGATCGATAACGGGCGCGGTACGCATTTAGACTCTCACACGTGCTGAGAAGCGTTTCTAGGATTTCGTATTCGCTCACAACATCGTGAACGGGGATTAATAACGTTCTGGCTTTGGAAATCAGAAGTTGAGATCGCTCAATACGTGCACCGATCTCGTACAACACCGATCCTTGTTCTGCGAATAAACTCTCTTGAATCAACTCTTTGTACGCCATCAACTGCATTAATAACTTATCAAGGTTATGAATCATATGGCGAGGATGTGCTTTGTCCTCTCGGCAGAATTGATTCCATTCTCGACTAAGATGTTCATAAATACGAGAAGCTTCGAGGGGAAGAAGACTTTTAGCATACGTATTCGTATTAGAGAGCATCGTAATAATCTGTGCCAGACTTCCCACCCGCATTGTATTAAAACTAACAGAAGCAATCTCATCAAATACAGTTATCGAACTATCCTTCTCCAAAAAGCCCGGATAGGTCATGGTTACATGAGTAAGGGCTTTGGTAAGCATGTCTTGTGTTTGACGGTTGGAAACATGATCATACCGTGAGGCATTTGTCATATATTTGAGAATGGTTCGGATCATTCGTGCGGTAATAATGGAACGCATGAGATAGCGCCCCAGCCAAAATAGATTTTCTGCCCGTAGACTCGGAATATTTTCAAAAGAGTTTTCAATCGCTGTTTTAGTATGAAAATGAGGTGTTAAAGGGACACTTTGAGATTCGCCCAAAACCCATAAGTCTTTACTACTCCCACCGAATTGGTTCGATACCATCAACGAATCATTGCTCATTCCGACCCGTACCAAAGCTCCCGGCATTAAGGTATAGGTATCATCCTGTGCAATCGTATAAGCTCGGATAACCGCTTTTCTGGGTTCTATATTCTCTTTAACCAGTGTTGGACAGCTCGCAAATTCAACTTCCTCTTGTCCGACATAGCGATGGGGTTGAGCGAGAATCTCCTGACGAAGGTCTTTGAGCTCTTTTTTAGACAATCTATTACCTACATAGGTATGTTTTTCTCCGATTCGGTCAATCGTTTTAATAATCAAACGATCAAGATTATCCAATACAAACTCCTGCTCTTTGGCTTGACCGCACCACCATGTAGCGATTTGCGGCAATATGAGTTCTTCATCCAAGAAGTAACGCGCCAAATGTGACATAAACGGATTTAATCCCACATTTTCCAGCACGCCGCTCCCTAATGGGTTAAGCATCTCTACCCCGCCGGATCGGATAGATTGGACTAAACCGGCAACACCGAGCTGTGAATCCGGACGAAGCTCCAACGGATCACAATACGTTTCATCCACACGGCGTAAAATAGTGTCTACCCGGCGGAGGCCTTTAAGGCTTTTGAGCCATACCGCTCCGTTTTTGGCAAGTAAATCCTGCCCCTGAACCAGTGTAAGCCCCAAAAATGAACTGAGATAGGCATGTTCAAAATAGGTTTCATTGTGCGGGCCAGGGGAGAGAAGAACATTTAGCGGCTCAATATTGCGTCCGGCGGTATCGCTTTGAAAAATCGATTTGAACGTTTCAAAAAAATCGTACAAACGTTTAACCGAAATCCCCTCAAACAAATCTTGCATCGCACTGTTCATCGTAAGACGGTTTTCAATCGCGTATCCGATACCCGAAGGGGCTTGAGTACGATCATTGATAACCCATATTTTTCCATCCGGTCCCCGCGCCATATCGGCAGCGTAAATCGTCAAGGGCATTTTCATCCCGTGCATTTCACGCATAAATCCGCCGTGCGCGTAGATTACCTCCATCGGGATTATTCCGTCTTTGATCGTTTTTTGTTCACCATAAATGTCTTGCAAGAGCAAATTAAAAAGTTTGCAGCGTTGTTTGAGCCCTTCTTCAACACTATTCCATTGGGATTCTTCTATGATCAGGGGAATCGGATCGAGTTTCCACGGGCGATTTAACCCCCCCGGATCATTATAAACGTTGTAGGTAACACCGTTATCTTCGAGGCGCCAATCAATCTCTTTTTGTTTGGAACACAATTGTTCTAACCCGATTCGTTCAAGATTAGTCCGCAAGGATTCCCAATGAGGGCGAATATTTCTTTCCTCATCATACATTTCATCGTACGATAAGCCTTGAGAATAGCGTTCAAACATCGAATCCAAACCGTTACCTTTTTATAACCAAGATAACGGATTTTACCCTATTGTGCATTAGGACTCCATTTTCGACGTAAATCAAGAGTGTGCGGATATTCCAGTGATCCCGGAAGTTCCTGATACGTAAACACTTTTTTCTGAGGATGATTCACAACTAGGCGTGAAGTCACTTCTTCGCCTCCACGTTCCTGTTCTCGAATGATAGGTTCATGTATTTCTTCCATATCCCCCTGAGTATGTCCAAATCCCCAGTAGCGGCTGATGCGGCGCGATTGTGCTTCGAGGGTGTTGACAGGGAAGGTATCATACGATCGTCCTCCCGGATGGGCGATGAAATAGGTAAAGCCTCCCATGGATCGACGGTTCCATGTATCGACAATATCAAAGACTAATGGAGTATCAACTCCGATTGTCGGATGGAGCGCCGACCACGGCTGCCATGCACGATACCGCACTCCTGAGACGTATTCACCCTCTACCCCAGTGGAAACAAGCGGAACACGCACTCCGTTACAGGTGAGGACATAGCGTTCGCTTACAAAATCACGTACCCGGACTTGTACCCTCTCCAACGAAGAGTCAACATAGCGAGCAGTCCCCTGAGAACTTGACTCTTCACCTAACACATTCCACGGCTCGATCCCTCCACGCAATTCGCAGTGAATCCCCTCGATCGTACTCATCCCGTACAACGGAAATCGAAACTCGAAAAACGGATCAAACCAGTCATTCTCAAACCCGTACCCCTCGGAACGTAAAAAGGCGACGATGTCACGTATGTCCTCACGGACATAATGCTCAATCAAAAATTTATCATGGAGCTGCGTTCCCCATCTCACCAGTTTATGTTTGTACGGTTTTTTCCAAAAGAGTGATACCAGTGTGCGAACCAATAACATCTGCATCAGTGACATTTGCGCATGTGGCGGCATTTCAAATCCACGAAGCTCTAAAATGCCCAGCCGCCCCGTAGAAGAGTCAGGGGAATAGAGTTTGTCGATACAAAACTCACTGCGGTGGGTATTTCCGGTCAAATCGGTGAGCATATGGCGAAAGAGTCGATCGGTGAGCCAAAACGGTACCTCTTCATTCTCAGGGATTTGGTTAAACGCGATTTCAAGTTCATACAGGTTTTCCAACCGACCCTCATCGACACGCGGTGCCTGAGAGGTAGGACCGATAAACTGCCCTGAGAAAAGATACGATAAACTCGGATGATGCTGCCAAAACGTAATCAATGAGCGTAAAAGATCAGGGTTTCGGAGCAACGGACTGTCACTCGGGGTGATTCCACCGATCGTGACATGATTTCCGCCCCCAGTACCGGATTGTTTTCCGTCTTGCATAAACTTGAGTGTTCCCAAACGAGACTGATGAGCTTCTTCGTAAAGGGTATCGATAACACCCGTAAGTTCTTGCCAGCTCGATGTCGGGTGAATGTTGACTTCGATCACGCCCGGGTCAGGGGTAACACGCATTTTCTCGATCCGTAAATCGTGAGGAGGTTCATACCCCTCGATCATCACTGCCATGTTCATCGCTTCCGCTGTCTCCTCAATCGAGGCAATCAGATCCAAAAAGGCTTCGGTATTGGTAATCGGTGGGAGAAAAATGAAAAGTTTCTTCTCACGTATCTCGATACTAATCGCCGTACGGACAAAGGTTTCATAATCGTGCGTTTTTTTCGTCTTTTTTGTCACTTTTGAAGCGCGTTCTTTTACGGCTGTGTGATATTCGCCTAACGAAGGGAAAGCCCCAAACAAATCAGGCTCAAAACTCTGTTCCAACTCGACATGCGGTTTATGGGTCAATGAATCCAGAGGAAGACGTAGCCCTACCGGAGAAGTACCCGGTGCTAGAAAAAGCTGTGTACGTCTGAATTCCCATCGGCAGGTGATCCATCGGGTTGTCCCCCAGTTCAGAGGAAGGACAAATCCCGCAGGCTTATCAATACCGTTGGAGAGACTATCAGCCAATGCACGGCGTTCCAAGGAGTCTTTTAATGTCGCTTTCATCGGATCAACATCGATCGGCAACAGTGACTCTTGAAGCAATGCCACGAGGGGATCGTTGTAGGCATTATGGATATTTTTATCGCTTATCCCTAGATTCAAACACAGCTTGGCTAAAAATTTCCGCGCATCCTCAGGGGTATAATCGAACGTCTGATCCAGACTGGCTAATAAATCGGGATTATTCCAGATCGGCTGACCGTCTTTACGCCAGATAATCGTCGACATCCATCTAGGTAACGGCTCGCCCGGGTACCATTTGCCTTGCGCATGATGGAGTAATCCCCCTTTGCCGAACGTTTTGAGCAATCGCCGTGAAAGGACATTGGCGAGTTCACGCTTGTGAGGGCCGTCGGCTTCGGTATTCCATTCGGGTGATTCCATATCATCAATAGAGACAAACGTCGGTTCCCCCCCCATCGTGAGACGGACATCATTATCCATCAACTCTTTATCGACCTGATAACCCAGTTGATCGATCGCTTCCCACTGTTCTCCACGATAAGGCTTTGTAACACGCGGCGATTCAAAGACTCTTGTCACTGTGTTTGAGTAGGTAAATTCTACCTCACATTTATCCATCCCCCCCTCTACCGGCGCGGCACTCTCAGGATTGGGGGTACAGGCCAGAGGAATATGCCCCTCTGCGGCAAACAGCCCGCTCGTGGCATCCAGACCGATCCATCCGGCACCCGGAATATAAACTTCCGTCCATGCATGCAAGTCGGTAAAATCTTCCGCCGGGCCGCTCGGACCGTCAAGCGATTTGACATCTGCAGAGAGTTGTACAAGATATCCCGATACAAAACGTGCCGCAAGCCCAAGATGGCGAAGCACCTGAACAAAAAGCCAGGCAAAATCGCGGCACGAGCCCGTTTTGCCTTTAAGAGTTACAGCACACGTTTGGACTCCGGGCTCCATTCTGAGGGTATAATTTAGAAACTGATGGATCTTTATATTCAACTCTACCAAAAAATCATTAATCGACCGTGGAGTCAAATCGATGGAATTGACAAATTCGTTAAGACGTTTCCCTCTTTCGGTAATCTTCAGATAGGGGATCAGCTCTTTTTTGAGCTCTTTTTTATATTTAAACGGAAAATTGGTCGCATACTCTTCGACGAAAAAATCAAACGGGTTAATACTGACCAGCTCTGCTAACACTTCAACATCGATGGAAAGTTCTGTTGTCTTCTCCGGAAAAACGATCCGTGCGAGATAGTTACCAAACGGATCTTGCTGCCAATTGATAAAATGATCATCGGGCTTGATATTCAGCGAATAAGCTTCGATTGGGGTGCGGCTATGAGGTGCGGGACGAAGGCGAATCACATGAGGAGAAAGATTGATCGGGCGGTCAAAAGTATAATGGGTTTTATGAGATAGAACAACTTTGAGCGACATCGGATTCCTTTGCGCAACGTAGGTAAAATATCAGTAAGGATAACACAACTTGATCCAAAATATCGCACATTGGATGCTTATAAAACGATCAAACATATTTAAAACGCAAATTCAAACGATTTAGATTATAATTTAATTTCATATGTAAGGGTGAGCGAATGGAAAGCATAAATTTTTTAGGTACCGGCGGTACGCGAACACCGACACAGGGGACAACCTGCCTGCATGTAAGCGATCATTGTGTTATTGATGCCGGAAATTTGATCAATACCTTCGGTGATGATGTTTTTACCATTGAACATATTTTTCTAACCCATTCGCATCTCGATCATATTATCGACATCCCCTTTCTCGCCGATCTCTTCGTTACACAAAAAAAAGTTTCTCTGAAAATCTATGGTCTGAAATCTACTCTTGATGATTTGCGCCAATTTATCTTTAACCATCGTGTCTGGCCAAACTTTGAAGAAATCACCCTCATCGGCCATACTGAAAAAACCATCGAACTGATCGAATTGGAACTCGAAACTCCTTATACCATCGATGATATTTCGTTAACCCCGTTTAAAACGGATCACACGGAGGGAAGTTGCGGTTATATCATCGAAAAAAATGGAGTAGGTATTTTATTTACCGCTGATACCTATCGATGCGATCGAATTTGGGCATTGCTGGAGGAACGTCCCAATATCCATACTCTCGTTACCGAAGTTTCCTTCCCTTCCGAATTTGCAAAATTAGCAAAAGACAGTAAACATCTCACCCCTGCCCTCCTCGCAGATGAGCTGAAAAAATGTAAAAGAGATGATTTTTCTCTCTATGTCATGCACCTAAAAGCACTTTTTGTCAAACCCATCATCGAAGAATTACATGATCTCCAGCTACTTCGCAACGGAGGGAAAGTCCTCATCGATGGTGACAGGGTAAATTACATACAGTGAGCAATACGCTATAATACGCTTATTAATTAAGTAAGGTGTTATTATGAGTATTGAACAAACATTGACTGAGCGAAGCGGGAATATTTGCGAATTGTGCGGAGCGACAGAGGGATTAAGCGCTTATGAAGTGGCTCCGAGTGATGCTTCATCGGATCAATCGATCTATATCTGCGAAACCTGTAAAAGCCAAATTGAAAACCCACAAAACTTAGATACTGATCACTGGCGCTGTCTCTCTGACAGTATGTGGAGCCAAGTTCCAGCGGTACAAGTAATGGCTTATCGTCTTCTCAGTGCACTCGGTGATCAAGACCAGCTCGATATGATGTACCTCGAAGACGATGTGAAAGCATGGGCGCAAGCAGGAATGTTGAACACGGCGTCTAATGATGATGGTGGAGCAGTCGTTCAACGCGATAGCAATGGCACCATCCTTGCCGAAGGGGATACTGTAACCCTTATCAAAGACCTCGAAGTCAAAGGGGCAGGATTCACCGCAAAACGGGGAACCATCGTAAAAAATATCCGTCTTACCGATGATGCACGATTCATCGAGGGCAAAATCAACGGCAGTACGATCGTCCTCGTTGCCGCATTTATGAAAAAGTCCAATTAATATTTTTTAGACTTCATTGCTTTAAACCCCTTACGGGGCTAAGGCCCCCATTCTGAATCAAACTGTATTAGTCCATCAAATTAACTTTCCAATGTACTTGACAAACAATAAGTTCCTCGATATATTATTCATAAATATAATAAGAGAGTAGCTGTCATGGACTATAAAAATATTAGTCAGCAAGTTGTCAACGTTCATGAACAGTTAAGGCTGGAATGGCCTCATCTCAAACACATTGCTATCGGGTTTTACGAAACAGAAACAGATGAATTGCATCTGTTTACCAATCCCGCTGGATCTGATTCAACCCTTGTACAATATAAACGTCCGCTTTCTCTTTTTCCTGCCGTTGAATCCACTGCAAAAAATAAAACTCCGGAAATCATCGATGAACTATCACTTTTTAGCGATATCGATGATCCATCCGGTCATATTATTAATACTTATTTTCGTTCCAGTTTTACCGTTCCGATGTCTCAGCAAAATGGCCAATTATTAGGATTTATTTTTTTTGATGCAAGTGAAAGAGAATTTTTCACCAAACCGATACGCGATCATCTCACCGTCTATACCCGACTGATCAGTTCTATGATCATGTCGAGTATTTTACCGCTTAAAATGCTTCAGTCCGCCGTTGTTATGACCCAGAAAATGACCCGATTTAAAGATGAAGAAACAGCTAATCATATTGCGAGGGTTGCCCATTATTCCCGTATGATCGCAGAGTCTTTGGCTAAAACCCATAATCTCAGTGAGGAATTCATCAACTATATTTTGCTGTATGCACCGCTTCACGACATCGGAAAAGTGGGAATACCTGATTATATATTGCTCAAACCTGGACGACTTGACATTGATGAGTATTCGATAATGCAGACGCATGTGGTCAAAGGGGTAGAAATTATCGACATACTCCTCTCCAGTTTCGATTTAAGTGATTATGATCATACCGAAATGCTACGCAACATTACAGGCTATCACCATGAGCGCCTCAACGGAACCGGCTATCCCTACCGCCTGAGTGGTTCAGAAATTCCGATTGAGAGTCGTATCGTGGCTGTTGCAGACGTATTTGACGCGATGAGCAATCCTCGTCCCTACCATAAAGGGCGAAGTATTGAAGAAACATTTGATTATTTACAGTCCGAATCCGGAGTGCTTTTTGATCCGGCCTGCATAAAAGCCTTACTTGAGCGAAAAGAAGAAGTGTATGAAATCAGAAAAGTGTTTGTTCCGGACACCTATCCTCTTTAATTCAGAAAATTTCTTTACTGTTCCAACTGTACGGCCAACTCCGAATAAATACGCGCTTTAGCAATATTATAACGATGTGATTGTCCGCTCTTTTCCAATGAAACTATTTTTTGATTAAGCTGAATCATACGCGCATTAATGGAGTTGCGATTTTGAACCACGTTCTTTTTATCCTCACCGCTTGACTGTGATAACCCTGCAAAATTTTTCGCCTGGTTGACATAATTTCCTGTCGTATCAAGTGCATCGGAAATACTCTGTGTCGTTGCCGCCATCATCTCCGTCGATGCCGAGATCTCTTTCAGCGAATTTTCGAGATTTTTCGCATCATTCAGGAGTTTAGTATCTGCATATATTGCTAGCTTGGATATCTCAGCGGCGCTTGCTTGTGTACGGTTCAGCTTATCGAAATTGGAGAGAAAATACTCCGTGCTATTTTTGTACTTATTCAGCGTACTTGCGGCACTGCCGAGATTTAATACCGTTTTAGAGATTAGTTTTGTTGTATTGCAAACCTCTCCGGCATAAGGGATGGGTAAAAACCGGACAACATTACTGATATAGACGCTCGATTTTATCATATCCGCATAGTTATCAACGGTCCCTTTCATCGTACTGATAAATCCTTCGAACGATTCGATGTTCTTTTTGTCTTCACGTAAGAGTTTTGCCACCTTTTCGAGGTGGTCATACCCGTATGCGTTAAGCTGTGAAGCACTCATGCACGCTTTTTGCGGTGTGACTTCAGGCTGAGGAGCACACCCTGTGAACATAACCAAGGCTATTGCTAAAATAAGTGAACGTTGCATATTTTTTCCTTTCATATCATCCCCATCTCTTTAAGTGCTCTGCGGATTGCTCCTGCGATCGATTCCCCCGTCTTGGAGACATACAGATCGATTTTCTCTTTTTCTGTTTTGGTCAAGGTTAAAAAAACTTTCTCACTTTGTTTGACCTCGTCATTTTTTTTCGGTCGTCCCCCCGGATGTTTTGCCATCTGGATCTCTTTATGGGTAGAGCGTTCCCGCTGTGTTACCCGCGCAGCAAACTTGTTCTCTTTAATCTCTTCCATTTAGTTCACCCCCTTTTATACGTTTTCGTATTCGCGAATTTTCTCGTGCAACCCACGGATTAGATTGGAACTCTTTTTATACGCATAAGCTTTGATACCCCCCTGCTGTGAGAGATCGATGATCGAGCGATTTTCATTGATCGCTGTTTGAAGCGCCACACTCATCGGAATCGGAAACATCTCGATCTCGAATCCCAACGTCTCTTCGAAGACGAATTTTGCATCATTAATATCGTTCTCTTTCTGGCTCATGTTCGGCACCATCAAAATCGGTTTGTTCGCCGATGCGACCCGTACCAACGTATCCACCGTCCCCTGAATCGTCTCCAGTGTCGGGATAAACGGGATAATAATCAAATCCGAATAGCCAATCGCCTGATCGAGTTTGATATCATCAAACCCTCCGAAATCAAAAATGGTTTCATTGGAAGGTTGTTCTAAATGCTTTTGCTGAATATCGATCCGCTCCACCCGCTCCGGTAGCCGATCCGAGAGTGACCCATAGGGATCGATCTCGCACCCGTGAAATCCGAATCCCGAAATGAGCTGATGGGCAATCATCGATTTACCCACTCCCCCTTTAAAATTGACAATCGTAATATTCATCTATTTCCTTAAAGTATATAACTGTTAATTACAGTATTTTACCTATAATAAATAGATAAAGTCAAGTTTTGAACTGTATTTATCTACTATTTTAATGGAGGTTTTTATGCTATAGTTTCTCCACTAAAATGACTAAATTAAGCCCCATGAAAACATCCATCCTCACATTAGCGCGTGTGTTCGCCATCGCCATATTCTTGCTCAGCAGCAGTGCATGGAGCGATGAAATACCACCTCCCTTTTGTGCGCAGTTAATTGAGTTAAAAAAATCTCCCCGCTTCGACCGTTTGACCCGAGCAATTGAAACGGCACAGTTTTACAACCGACGATGCGAAGGTTCCGAATCGATCGCATGGTTGGATGAAAACGGTACGTTGACACCGGATGCAACCGAACTGCTTGATACCATCGACCGTTCCTACGACGAGGGACTAAATCCGCAGCGCTATCATCGAGATGAAATTTCCCAAGCGCTTGAGCAACTCAAAAATAATGAATTCATACCACCTGAATCACTCTTTTGGCTCGATATTCTCCTGAGCGATGCCTATATGACACTGGCAAAAGATCTCAATGAAGGCCTTAGCGAATGGGATGAGCTGCGCAGCTACAAAACAGCTAAAGGAGAAAAGTTCGAGTGGGATCGCCCCTCAATCGAACCAATCTCCTATCCTGAGTATCTGGCCGAATATTTAAAATTCCACCGTATAGCCCGTTCCCTCACATCGCTCTCTCCCGATTACGAGGAGTACCGTCGTCTACGTGATGCGTTACACGCGTTTCGCTCTGCCGCAGCAAACGAGCCCGGGAAAATAAATGGTTCCACCTCTCAAAAGCTCATCGAAAAACTGCTGATCAATCTCGACAGGTTCCGATGGCTCCCACGAGGAATCGAAAAAAACGGCACTTATATCGATGTCAACATCCCCTCCTTTACCCTGAGAGTCGTCGATCACGGATATGAAATCTTGCGCATGAAAACCATCGTCGGAAGATCCGAACGTCCTACTCCCATCTTGTATAGCAAAATCTCTTATGCGGTGCTAAACCCCTCGTGGACAGCACCGCAAACGATCATACGTAAAGACATTCTCGAAAGCAAAGATATCTCCGCTTTTCTCCAAAGTCACGATATACGGGTCTATGAGCGTATCGGAGGCGAACTCTACGAGGTCGATCCCTCCCAGATCGATTGGAGTCTCTACGCGGGAAAAAAACAAAGTCCCTATACCTTTAAAACCGATGCGGGAGACACTAACCCGTTGGGAAAAGTGAAATTTTTGTTTCCAAACAGCCATTTCGTCTATCTGCACGGCACCAATACCCCCGCACTGTTTAAAAAAACAAACCGCGCACTGAGTTCAGGATGTATTCGCCTAAGCTCCCCGCAAAAGCTGTACGATTATCTCATGGATCGATGGGAAAATCCCGTGGATAAAAATACCGATACCCCAGAAGAACCTGATACCTCCGTACATCTGCAAAAAAAGCTTCCGATATTTCTACGCTATATGACCATCAGCGCGGATCAAAACAGCACGGTAACGGTCTATAATGATATTTACGGTTATGATGAAGCGCAATGGGCGATACTGAAGAAAAAAGGGGTGAGGGGAGAGTAATTATGACTGGGCGGCTTGTCGCTCTTTCTCTTTGTTCGTATGCGTGATATCATGCCACCCTTTGCCTTTGATCGACACGAAGACGATTGTATACGATTCGATCACGACTAGCTGAGGCTTCCCATCCACCATCATTTCGACTTTACGTTTAACGGAGGGTTCATTATCTCTGATAACCGCCATAGTGCCATCCCTGAGTTTGACGAGAGTGTCTCGTTTGAGTTGTTTAGTGGTATGTTCTTTCATGAGGGTATGATAGCATTAGGATCGTTAGGGAGAAATACAGAAATCTTTGTTTCAAGAATTTTGAAATATTGTGATTTGAACTCAGAGAATTTTTCAGACATTCCCTCCCTGTTAGACCACTCTTCGATATTATTCATATCAAATTCATTCTTTTCGGCTATCCAAAGAGCTTGATCCAGTGTTCGTTCAGATTTCCAAAAATAATATGCGGCAAGGCGATCTTTAATAGCATCGGTAGGGGTTAAAATTCGTAAGACACCAGCTTCGGTGTCAATCTCAGCAACATTTTTAATAATTTCATCACCTACAGCCGGTGGACCACTTGGAAATTCAATAGCATATGTTGCATCTTCGTGATAAAAGTATCGACCCTCCTGCTTGAACCCAAGTTCCAACATAATTGAAACAATCTTTTTGTGATCCTCGTTGTATTGATTAATAAGATCAATATCCATTGATGTATATGCACCACAGCTATATATCTCAGTACAAAAACCACCTGAAAGAGTTGTCAAAATCCCTTTTTGCTTCAATGAATCACAGACATATGCGGCAAGCTCAAGTGAACTCATTTCAGCTATTGATTTCATTTACATTCCTCTCAAATGTAGGCTTATTTTTACGACGTGGTGCAACTTTTGCTTTTGTCAGTCTTTCAATTAAATCGGGCTTGTAAGTGCCACGAACTTTTAACAAAAGAGCCTTTAGCTCTCCTAAAAAATAATATCTCGGATTATATTCATACACTCGTGCTTTTCCAATTTGAAAACTAACTAACACACCACCAATTTCAAGTGATTCAAGCTGTTTGATGATTTGGCTTGGCTTTGTTCCGTAAAAATTAGCGATTTCAGATGCATAACCTTTCTCTTTAGCGAGAATATACTGAAGAACATTCTCTTTGTCTTTTGAACCAAATAGCACTTCAATCATTATATCTCCTTTATAGTCTTTAATAACTATATTATAGTATATATTAACTAAAATATAGGTGTAATAAAAAATTCCTCTCCCTCCCATTTACCCATTTGGGAGTTTACAACCATTTTTCGTATCCGCATTCCCACTTAGAAATTGGAGATGATAGAACAGCTCGACCATTATTTAAGAAATCAGCTACGAATCATCAAAAAAACTGCCTCCTATTTTTTACTAACATTTTTTTCATATTCCGCAATAAATTTATTGGGAAATTCGATATGTACATGAGTATATGTTTGACTATCGCCACTCAATAATATGATAGATATAGCCGAGAGGATAAGATAAACAATTTTGAGTTTCATACCAAAATAATAGTGCATTGTATTTTTTCCTTATTGTAATTTTTAGTTTTGTGAATGCCAAATATGGCAAAACGTAAAAACGGTTTATCGATTTCTAAAAATTAGAATAGGAATGTATTAAGGGCGTGAAGTAAGGATTTTGTAATAGGTAGTTTGCAGGAGGATATTTTCGGTGATGAAGTGAGTTTTATAATCGAATTGTTTGAGGTTGCAAAGGATTTTGATCATAATCGCTTTGATCTTTCGGTACAGTTGAAGCGATGGTTTTTTAGCTTTTGCTTCATTTATAGCCTGTTTGTCTGCACGGCATAAATGATGGACTGAGGATAGTTCTAATATTGCATTATGCAGCTTTTCACGGATAACTGTGATATCTACGAGACGCGTACCAATGATAATATTCATATTATTCCCTCCTTTTAAAATTCGCATTTTTTAAAATGTTTACCAATATTATGCCACAATCCTATCAATACAACGCAATTTCCTCTATATAACGGCATTTTATTTTATTGCTAACTAATCAGATAAACCCTTTTTAGCTTTAACTTAATCATGATAATCTGCCCTCCATTGCATAAGTTCTACATAAAAATGGGACAGGCTACTTTTTTTAGGATAAAGGCAAGCACATATGGCTCAATTTAAACTTACAAGAGATAAAAGAAGTGGAGAAAGTGCCTGAAATAGGCTAAAAATTTGGTGGAGGCGTCCTCTATCAAACAAAAGCCAAAACATGATACTTTTAAGGCTATATAAGAAATAAACTACATTAAAAACCACATTAGTAGTATTCTCATACAAATCAAAACTCAAAATCTATATCAAAATATTCGTATTATCTTAACATAGATTTTCCATAGTCAAGTTTAGCAACTCATTGACTATAAACTTTCATAGTTTGCCAAAGTGAAGATTGAATACCTCGCATCTATTCTTCAAGAACATCAATTATAAATTCATTCAGGAAATAAAAGTTTTGAATTTAAATGCCCAAGAAAGAAGTTATGTTCTTCGAAAATCAATTCCTCATCCCAATCAATCCCCATAATCAAATTTAAATGCAGTTTCTCTTTTAATTGAAACGCTGGCATTGAATCCAAAATTATTTTTAATTCTAAATATGTTAACCATTCTGATTTATCAGGTAGTAGATTGTACCTTTTATCTACTCCGATAAACTGTTTACTCGTATAACAATATCCCGTCAAAATATATTCATCTGTAGATTTTATGTATTTTTCAAAATCATCATTTTCATAAATATTATCAATTTCAATTTTTACATATGCCTCATGGGAAAAAGATGATACATGTTTTTTCATCAATTCTTGCAATTGCCCTAAAGTTGGGTATTTTAAAGGTGGGGCTTTTATCATATCTATTAAATTAGAATGAAAAACACCTGAATTTTGATTATCTGTTGAATGAATATGCCATAAAATAGTTGGCCATGAAATTAATTCAGATGCAGCAATACGTTCACCAAAATTAATTGAAAAATAAAGCTCTGAAGGCATAGGAGCATTTTGTGCACTTTCTAAAACATGACTATTTGAGAAACATCCATACTCAGAGTGATTTTCTAAAAAATTTTCTATTGTAATCATACCAAATCCATAATCCACATTTCCGCCGGAAGTAACACATAGCAGTGGTTCAATGATATTATCATTCCTTAAAACTTCTAAACAAAATGGTCTATCACCATGTCCTTCACTACATAAAGCTCCAAGAACACTAATTAGCTCTTCCCAACTAGATACTCGGTTAATATATTTATGGTTAAAATTATCTTCATGTTTATATTCTGAAATTTCAAATTTGGAAACATCCCTAAAGACTGTTGGTAATCCTTTGATTTCATCTTGCTTTGTGTCAAAATCAAAATTACCAATGATTGAATTAGAAATCCATGGCATCTGTTTCTCTTGACTCTCAATAAATACATTTTCTCGAACCAATTTAAATCTTTCATCAAAACTTAATCCAACTATATTTAGTGCATTTAATAAATGACTTGTATAGAGACCATTTCTATAATTGCAACTTGTATCAGAAGCTGTTTTCCCGGGAGATGTTGCAAACGCGATACAGCTTCCTCGCGATACGATTGTTTCTGCCAAACCAGATGAAGATAAAGAACGATGATTGCTAAAAGGATTATTTCTACATGCATCTAAAATTATTATATTAGTATTGTTTTTATTTTTTTCGAGTCTTTCTAATAATTCATCTAAAGGATATGCACTGTATTTAATATGTGTTTCATCGGAAAATGTTTGCCCAACTGGTAATAAATAATTCTTCCCATCAATTTGAACTCCATGCCCAGCAAAATAAAACAATACTATATGTATACCATCATTTATGCTATCAACAAAAGTACGTATAGCCCTATCCATTACATCATTTTTTAAATCATGATACATAGTCACTTCAAAGTTTTTTATGGCGAGTAAAGATGCAATGTCTTCCGCATCATTATGTGGTGTTATGAGTGGCTTCTCTATATAATTTGTATTGCCAATAACCAAAGCTTTTCTTGACAAAAATATCCTTTATTTAAATTATTCTTTTTTACTTTACATATTCTTGTCTATCGTTCAATTTAGTTCATAAAATATACCGATTATTTTCATTAAGAATAAATCTCAACCTTGTAAAAATGAACCCTAAAACTCCTGCAAAAAAAGTATAAAGTGCAAATTTATACTCTGTATTTAATTTTTCCCAACGACTTAAATTCGCTCTGTTTTCATTAACATATATTGCATGTGCAGTACCGGTAAACTTTAAAAAACCTTCGTCTGTGATCTGCCCTGTTATCTTAGCTTTATTTACAAAAATATTGCTAGAAGATATGCTTTGTTTATATTCATTTTCATCTATGTATAACTCTTGAAGATGTGCGTTAATATTAAGCAATTTAAATTGAGCATTATTAAAATATGTAGAAAGTTCATTTCTATCTATTTCATTAACATTCATCGAACCGGTGAATCCATAAATATGAGTTTCATCTGAATTACTACTCTTTGGAAATATGATATTAGTTGCTGTAAATTTCACTCCCATGTTTCCAGTCATTTCACTTTTATGTTTCCACCCGTTTCACAAACATGTTTCCACCTATTTCACTCGAAGTTTCCATTTGGAAGCAGTGCGTGAAACGAATAGGAGTT
>NZ_JAQTNN010000023.1 GCF_028713855.1 Sulfuricurvum sp. | reverse complement strand
TCCGTCTGACGGATACGTTTCAATGCTGACTTATGGTTTGCCATGGCATTTATCCTTGTCGAATTTTTTTTAGGGTAGAATACTACCTTAAAGATAATTAAAATTAAGTTAAATTTTATAGAGTGTATCTAAAATATCAATTTTTTAGGGAGAAAACGGAATGAAATTATTCGGAACTGATGGAGTACGGGGTGAAGCGGGTTCATTTTTAAGTGCTGGACTGGCAATGCGAGTCGCAATGGCTGCAGGAATATATTTCCAAGAAAATTCACGAACAAAAAAAATTCTGCTGGGAAAAGACACCCGCAGAAGCGGATATATGATTGAAAATGCTATTGTCAGCGGATTGACGGCGGTAGGATATGATGTGATACAAATCGGACCTATGCCTACTCCTGCCATTGCGTTTTTGACAGAAAATATGCGTTGTGATGCAGGAATCATGATTTCGGCAAGTCATAATCCATTTGAAGACAACGGGATTAAATTTTTTGATTCTCATGGAAATAAACTCTCTGAAGAGGTTGAAGCACAAATCGAGGCAATCGCTAACGATACGGCAGCTGTCCATAATGCACAGGTGACAGGAAAACAACTTGGTGCTGCAAAGCGGATTGATGATGTCATCGGGCGTTATATCGTTCATCTTAAAAATTCATTTTCGAGCGATTTGACGTTGCACGGATTGCGTATTGTTTTAGATACAGCCAATGGTGCGGGATACAAAGTGGGACCGACCGTTCTCGAAGAACTGGGCGCTGAAGTGATTGTTCTTCATGATAAACCGAACGGATTTAATATCAATGAAGGGTGTGGCGCGATGCACACCAAGGATCTTCGAAGTGCGGTAAAACAATATCGAGCTGACATTGGTTTGGCGCTTGATGGTGATGCGGATCGTTTGATCGTTATTGATGAGAAAGGCGATGAGGTTGATGGCGATCAAATTTTGGGTGCGTTGAGTTTGTTTTTGCAGCGAAATGGAGCGCTTAAAGGGGATGGTGTCGTAGCTACCGTTATGAGCAATCAGGCATTGGAAGACACTTTGACAACTAACGGATTAAAGCTTTATCGTTCCAATGTGGGGGATAAATATGTTCTTGAAGTAATGCGTGAACACGGTATCAACTTTGGTGGGGAGCAAAGCGGTCACATAATAATGCACGATTTTGCTAAAACAGGCGATGGCTTGGTGAGTGCATTACAAATCTTGGCATTACTGATCACTTCGAATGAAAAAGCGAGCAAAATTCTTCGACCGTTCAAATTGTATCCTCAAAAATTAGTCAATATTAAAGTAAAAGACAAAAAACCTCTCGATCAAATCAAAGGACTGGACGAAAAACTTGCTGAAATCGAAGCTGCGAATATGCGTCATCTTATTCGTTATTCCGGAACCGAAAATAAGCTCCGTATTTTGCTCGAGGGAAAAGATGCAAAAGTAATGGAAAAAACGATGGAAAAAATGGTGAGCTTTTTTGAGAAGGCATTAAATGGTTAGATCGATTGTTATTTTATTGCTGGTAATGAGTAGTGCTTTTCTTCTCGACCAAGCGATTAAATCAATTTTTCTTGATGGCTTCCGGCTCTACTCTCCGTATATTGATCTAATATTAGTGTTTAATAAGGGGGTTGCTTTCTCAATGTTCGCTTTTTTGGAAGGTGCATTGAAATGGATACAGCTTGCTTTGTTAGTCGGGGTAATCGGATATACACTGTGGTTGAAAAAAGTGTGCTACCTTATTCCGGTGGGTATTATGACGGGGGCTGGGTTGTCCAATGTGGTGGATCGTTTTATTCACGGTGGGGTAGTTGATTATGTGTATTGGCACTACGGATTTAATTTTGCTGTCTTTAACGCTGCCGATGTAATGATCGATATCGCTGTGATCGCTCTTATGATTTTGAATTTTCGTCCGCAGACGTGCAAGGGTTAAGTGACTTTTAACTTCTGCGCGGCTATAATTTCGCTCTTGCATTAATTTTGATGGTCTTATAGCTCAGTTGGTAGAGCACTACCTCGACAAGGTAGTGGTCACAGGTTCGAGTCCTGTTGGGACCACCATTTCTCTTTAATTTTCTTCAAAATTTATTTATTTAATCGTAAACCAATCAACAATCCCGTATAATCCGCGATATTTTCTCAACGAGGGACACCCTTATGGATATTATTGCACTCAAGCATGATGATCAAATAATCGATTTACAAACAGCTGAGGCACTTGGAATTACGGGAGAAGAGATTGTTTACGATAACTCTCCCGATTCTCTCGAAGTCCTCCGCCACTCTTGTGCTCACTTGATGGCTGAAGCTATCAAAGCACTTTACACTGATGCTAAATTTTTCGTCGGACCGACGGTAAAAGAGGGTTTCTATTACGATTTTAAAGTAAATGAAACGATTGGTGAAGAAGATCTCAAAACAATTGAGAAAAAAATGCTCGATATTGCCAAAGGCAAAGAGAAGATTACACGTTACGAGATCACCAAAGACGAAGCACGTATTAAATTTGCTAACGATCATTTGAAACAAGCGGTTATGGATCGTATCCCCTCTGAAACTGTGACGATCTATAAACAAGGCGAATTTGAAGATCTTTGTCGTGGGCCGCATTTGCCGAGTGTCGGATTGATCCGTTATTTTAAACTGACCAAAATCTCCGGTGCCTATCTCGGTGGTGATAGCAAAAACGAAATGTTGACCCGTATCTACGGTATCGCATTTGCCGATAAAGAGTCCCTCAAAGCGTATCTCGATCAAATGGCGGAAGCCGAAAAACGTGACCATCGTAAAATCGGTGCCGAGATGAAACTGTTTACTTTCCGTGAAGAGGTCGGTGCGGGATTTCCGATCTGGCTCCCTGCGGGTGCACGTATGCGTTCACGTTTGGAGCAATTGCTTTTCAAAGCACACCGCAAGCGCGGCTATGAGCCGGTGCGCGGGCCTGAGATGCTTCGAAGCGATCTATGGAAAGTATCGGGACATTATCAAAACTACGGTGAAAACATGTACTTCACCAATATCGACGAACTTGAATTCGGCGTCAAGCCGATGAACTGTGTCGGTCATATCAAAGTGTACGAACATGATTTGCATTCGTACCGTGACCTTCCCCTCAAATATTTCGAATACGGTGTGGTTCACCGTCACGAAATGACGGGAGCGCTTCACGGATTGTTCCGTGTTCGCGAATTTACCCAAGACGATGCGCACATTTTCTGTACGGCCGATCAGATCGAGCAGCAAATCATCGAAGTCGTTGATTTTGTTGACAAAATCATGAAAACATTTGAGTTCAACTACAAAATGATGATTTCGACAAAGCCTGAAAAAGCGGTTGGGGACGATGACGTGTGGGAAATTTCGACCAACGCACTTAAAACGGCAATGGATAAAAATAACCTCACCTATGAGATCGATGAGGGGGGCGGTGCGTTTTACGGTCCTAAAATCGATATCAAAATTACCGATGCTATCGGACGTGAATGGCAGTGCGGAACGATCCAGCTGGACTTTAATCTTCCGGCGCGTTTTGAGCTCGAATACAACGGCGAAGAGAACGTTAAAATTCAACCGGTAATGATTCATCGCGCAATTTTAGGTTCTTTTGAGCGATTTGTGGGTATATTGACGGAGCATTACGCTGGGGAATTCCCGATGTTTATCGCTCCAACGCAGGTCGCGATTGTTCCGATCGCTCCTACACATGAGGCGTACGCACGAGAATTGGCCGATAAATTGATTGATTTAGGTGCGGATTTTGAGATTTTCGACAAAAATGAGAGTCTGAATAAGCGTATCCGTACAGCGGAAAAAGGTCGTGTACCGATGATTATCGTTTTAGGCGATGAAGAGGTAAACAACAAAAGTATTGCGGTACGTGATCGTAGGTCACGTGAGCAATATAACCTGAGCGAAGAGGATTTCCTCGCAATGGTAAAACAAAAAATTAATGAGGTACATTTTTGATTAAGAAACAAGACCGAGTCCAAATGAACGAGGATATTCGCGTTCCTGAGGTACGTTGTGTGGTAGATGGTGGTGAAGCATTAGGGATCATTACGATTCAAGAGGCGATGGCTAAAGCCAACGAATTGGGGCTTGACCTTGTATTGATCTCTCCGGATGCGAAACCTCCGGTTGCGAAGATCATGGACTACGGTAAGTTTCATTATCAAGAAGAGAAAAAGAAAAAAGAGGCACGTAAAAAGCAAACCAAAGTTGAGGTCAAAGAGATCAAGCTTTCGGTTAAAATTGCTGAAAACGATGTGAGTTACAAAGTAAAACATGCGCGTGAATTTCTCGAAGAGGGAAAACATGTCCATTTCCGCGTATTCTTGCGCGGTCGTGAAATGGCGCATCCTGAAGCAGCGGTAGCCGTCTTGCAGCGTGTTTGGCCGATGGTTGAAGATATCGGTAGTATGTATAAAGCTCCGGCAATGGAAGGTCGTTATTGCAATATGATGATCCATCCGAAAAAAGACGATAAGAAGTAATTCTCACTGCATATATTCTAAATCTATTCGTCATTCCCGCGTAGGCGGGAATCCAGCTCCTTTTTTAAGATGGATCCCCGGGTCAAGCCCGAGGATGACGGGAAAAATAAAATCAATTAAAAGCTTTTTTATGGTATAATCCGCGTCTCGTTTAGAGAATTTTTGCGAAAGGATCAAGCCGATGCCAAAAATGAAATCAGTTAAAGGGGCGGTAAAACGCTTCAAAGTAAAGAAAAACGGCACTGTTAAACGTGGTTCTGCATTCCGTAGTCATATTTTGACTAAACAAGATGCAGGAACTCGTCGCGGGCAAAATGCACCAAAAGTGGTTGCTGCTGTTGATGTTAAAAACATCAAAAAGATGATCGTAGGCTAAACCCCTATTAACCCTCCAGCATAACGCTGGGCAAGTCCGCAAAGCGGCACCCCGTCATTAAAATTGAAATGAACCGGGTCAAGAAAGGAAAACAATGCCAAGAGTAAAAACTGGTGTCGTAAGACGCAGACGTCATAAAAAAGTATTGAAACTCGCACGTGGTTTCTACAGTGCACGCCACAAACATTTCCGTAAAGCGAAAGAGCAACTCGAGCGCTCACTCGTATACGCGTTTCGTGACCGTAAACAGAAAAAACGTGAATTCCGTAAATTGTGGATTGTCCGTATTAATGCGGCATGTCGCCTAAACGGAATGAGCTATTCAGTATTCATGAACGGCCTTAAACGTGCCAACATCGAACTTGATCGCAAAATCCTTGCTGATATGGCTATGAACGACGCAGCGGCATTTACTGCCCTCACCGCTCAAGCTAAAGCAGCGCTGTAATTCTAAACACTTCGGGGGTTTATCCCTGAAGACTTCTTCTCTTCTTTCATAAATCCTAAAATAGTATAAAACTACAAACCGTTCAAAGAACGATTTATTGTTCGATTTTATATCCTTTTTTCTCTAAACACGTTTTGCATTCAACAGTTATTGGTGCTTTAGAGGCTTCTCCTGCGGCTTTTAGATCATAATAGCGACACTCTTGAAAATCAGCCTTGATTCGATCTTCGGGTGTTCCAGCAGGACAGATGACCCCATTAACCGCGATTTGTTTTTCGGCACAGCCGCTAATAAGGAGTGCCGCAGTGATGGCGACAAGAGATAGTGTTTTTTTCATAATTAATGTTCCTCTTTGAGTGAATTTTCGAACAAATAGCGGTGCTCAGGGGGAAGTGTTTGATACACTATGTTGGCCAAATCACGAATTTCCCAAAGAGCTGCTTTATCGCTTCTCAGTGAAATGAAGTTTTGTAAACTCCGGGCGTTGATGGTCCAGGTAAGTTCGGTCTTATAACTCTCTGGAAGGCAGTATTTTGCACGATCGTTACTAATACCATCAAGAAGTACCAATCGGAGGTTTTCAAGGGCTCTGATACTCATTTGATCGACCATCTCCACACCGGTCATCACTAAATACTTAGAAGCCCGTTCGCTATCATCAATGGTATAAGGCGCTTCATCTTTGAGCTCTTTAAGGGTGTAGCGGGTACTTTTAACTGAGAGACTCGCCATGCGATGGCGTGCAAGCTCTTGGAGTAATGCACGGCTTATTCCCTCTACATAAAAGTTGTAGACAAGATGTTCTAACGTGGATGCGTGTTTGAATTTATTCCCGACACGATCGATAAGATCACGATCTTTTTCACCGCCGTTATCGCTTTTGTCAAAGCTTTGCCAGCAGGTACGGATGGCATCGGAACAGATTACAAGTGGAGTATGGTGATGTAGGGTTACTTTCATGGATAAGTCTTTGTTAGAGTTTGAGAGAGTATAACGAAGTATGGTGTAAAAGACGCTAAAGCGTCTTTTACATTACGAAAACGTGTGGAACGATAAGAGGATATTTTTTCATTTTGCGGTAGATATGTTTACGGACGACTTGACGTAAATCATTTTCGAGCGCTTTCGGATTTTCGATAAGCCCCGGTTTAAGGTTAATGAGGAAGTGTTCTAACACATCTTCCATCTCTTGGGCAAACGCTTTGTCGTGGCGATCGGCAACGATCCCGAAGCTGGTAACAAGAGGTTTGGAGAGGAGACGTGATTCCGCAGCGCTCACTTGTGCCACCAACATAACCATCCCCTCACTTGCCATTTTTTGGCGATCGATAACGATATCGTCTTCGATTTGATGATTGTTTTGGTTATCGATATAGGTTTTACCGGTTTTAACGGTTTTTGCTTTACGCATCATTTTGGTATTAACTTCGATACAGTCACCATCAGACATCAAGAGGATGTTACGCTCAGGGACACCACAGGTAATCGCGGTATCTTTGTGCTTCATAATGTGATTGTATTCACCATGAATAGGTAAAAAGAATTTAGGGTTGGTGAGGCGAAGCATCAATTTTTGTTCTTCCATACTCGCATGCCCTGAAACGTGAATATCACGGTCGTTAGCAACACGGGCACCTGCACGTTGGAGATAATTGAGCATTCCTGAAATCGACCCTTCATTCCCCGGAATTGCACGTGCGGACAGGACGATCAAATCGGTCGGTTTGATTTTGATATGGCGGTGCTCACCGATTGCCATACGGAAAAGGGCTGAACTCGGTTCACCCTGACTTCCCGTAGTAACGATCAAAACATCTTTATCGCTCATACGGTTCGCTTCTTCAGCATCGATGAAAATGTTTTTTGGGATTTTGATGTAATCGTATTGCATACATACTTCGAGGTTACGTTCCATTGAACGCCCGATAACACACACTTTACGGTTGTATTTAATCCCTGCCAAAATAGCCTGATAAACACGGTGAATATTCGAACTAAAGGTCGACATAATAATACGACCTTCTGATTTTGAGAAAATACGATCAAACCCGGGTGCTACGGTAAGCTCACTTGGCGTCCACTCTTTATTGTAGGAGTTGGTAGAGTCTGAGAGGAGACATAAAACCCCTTTTTCACCGTAATGGGCAAGGCGATGCAAGTCAGCCGTATAGCCATCAACCGGAGTGTGGTCAATTTTAAAGTCACCCGTGTGGATAATGGTTCCTGCTTTGGTCGTGATCGCCAATGACGAAGAATCGATGATCGAGTGAGTCATATGCATCCATTCGATATCGAAATCATTTCCGATACGGTAAACCTGACGTTTTACGATCGGATTGAAATAACGGCGGAAATCACGCATATGGTGTTCGTCGAATTTGTTGCCGATCATCGCAAGAGGCAATGGTGTTCCGTAAATCGGAAATTGCATCTCTTTGAAAAGATACGGAACCCCTCCGATATGGTCTTCATGGGCGTGGGTGATGATAACGGCAACGATTTTTTTACGAATTTCACGCAAGTAGGTGAAATCGGGGACAAGAATATCAACACCGTGCATCTCTTCATCCGGGAAACTCATTCCGATATCGATGACAATTGCTTCATTTTCGGTTTCGATTACCGTAATGTTTCCACCGATTTCGCCAAGACCACCCAGTGGGGTAATACGGACTTTTTCGTTGTTATTGAGATCAAGTTTAAAATGTGGGTTCAGACGGCTTTTGTGTGCCTCTTGGTTTTGGAGAACAAAGTCGCGCAGATTGTTGTCAATCGGAGTGCTCGGACTTCCACGACGTCCACCGCGTCCACGATCACGGCCTGAACGGTTTGGCTCGGCATCGGTTGCATTTTCTACACCCTCTGGGCGATCGGTACGTGGCGGACGATTGTCTTGACGCGGAGGTCGGTTGTCTTGACGCGGCGGGCGATTATCTTGGCGCGGCGGTCTGTTATCCGTGCGCGGCGGTCGGTTGTCTTGGCGCGGCGGGCGGTTGTCTTCGCGGGGTTCGGTATTTGGACGCTCAGATGTAGCTACTTCTGCACCCTCCGGACGATTGCCGTTTCGGCTACGGAAAGGGCGGCGGTTATTTCGGCGTTGACGATTTTCGCCTTGGGGCTGTGTCTGTGGTTCTGTTTGTTCATCGGACATAATATTTCCTTCTATACGCTACAAAAAGCGCACTATAATATTTTAGTATATGTGAATGCTCTAAGAATGCCCAGAAAAGGTTATTTTATAAGGGCGTAGAGCCGGTGAAAGTCAGAGGTGTCAAGCTGATGAGGTCGGATGGAGCGTTCCAGTTCAAGCGTTTCAAAGGCTTGAACGAGAATAACACCATCATAGCGTGAGGAGAGATTTTTGTGGAGGGTTTTACGGGGCTGTGTAAAGGCCGCTCGTAAAAATTCTTCAAACCCTTCATCATTACGATTCGACCGTTTAGAAATGAGCAGTACGGACGAATCGACTTTGGGAGCTGGCTCGAATGCGCTGGGGGGAACGCTTAACACGATCTCCGCCTCAGCCACACTCTGCGTAATTACGCTGAGCGCTCCAAAAGCTCTCTCTCCAGGTGAGGCAGAAAATTTCTCTGCTACTTCACGCTGTATCATGACAAGCAAGTTTCGGCACGCCGGATCGGCGAGGGCTTTTAGGATGATGTTGGTCGCGATGTAATAGGGCAAATTTGCCACTAAATCGTACGGTTCATCCAAAAGCTCACTCTTCCAATGCTCTAACACATCTCCGCAACGGAGTTCAAGAGCATTGGTACTGATAGCATCGGCAAATTGGTGCTTCAAATGCTTGCACAAGTCGGTATCGACCTCAAAAGCGGTAACACTTTTGACATCAACTAAATACTTAGTTAAATCACCTAATCCAGGCCCGATTTCTGCGATACGATGAGGCGTATCGGGCATCGATTGGATGATTTGGGCTAAAACAGCTTCATCTTTTAAAAAGTTCTGGCCAAATTTTTTCTTGGCGATAGCGGCACGGTCTTTTTGCATTGCCCTGATTGTACCTGATAAAGTGTTAATCCCCTATTAAATCACAAAAATGTTTGTTTGTGTGCGAATTAAATAAAGGTTGTCAACTCTTTTACTTTATCGTTACTTTTGGTAATGCACACTATACTTCCGTAATGATTGTGCACAAGGTGTCAAATGGATAATTTTTTTGCAAAACGGATTATTCCGTGTCTCGATGTTAAAGACGGACGTGTCGTTAAAGGTGTGAATTTTGTCGGTCTCAAAGATGCAGGAGACCCTGTCGAAGTCGCCAAACGCTACAATGAAGAGGGGGCGGATGAGATAACTTTTCTCGATATTACTGCATCCCATGAAGAACGCGATACGATTGTTCATATTGTAGAACAAGTAGCAAAAGAGGTGTTTATTCCCCTTACCGTCGGCGGTGGAATCCGGGTTCTTGATGATATTTATAAGCTTCTAGCCGTCGGATGTGATAAAGTGAGCATCAATTCTGCAGCGATTAAACGTCCGGAATTTATCAATGAAGGAGCCAAACGTTTCGGCTCCCAGTGTATCGTCGTTGCCATTGATGTGAAGCGTACCGGCAATCAATACAACGTTTATCTCAATGGCGGTCGTGTTGATACGGGAATTAATGCTCTCGAATGGGCAAAAGAGGTCGTGGATCGCGGTGCGGGAGAGATTCTCCTCACCTCGATGGACGCCGACGGCACCAAAGCGGGATTTGATCTCTCCATCACCGAGCAGATCAGCCGCGCCGTCAATGTTCCCGTTATCGCCAGCGGCGGGGCGGGGACGATGGAACATATCAAAGAGGCATTTGAACACGGTGCCGATGCGGCATTGGCGGCGAGTATTTTTCACTACAAAGAGATTGACATCATGGATCTCAAACGTTACCTATCGGCTAATGGGATTCCGGTACGGCTCTAAGTTTTCAATGTGCTATAATTGACCCTATAAAAGTTATGAGAAAAAGGAGGATATTATGACGACCAATATTAAAAAGTCAGATATTTTAGACTACCTTTTACAACATTTTCAAGAGTTCAAAACAAAATACGATGTTGAGCAAATAGGGTTGTTTGGAAGTTACGCACGTGACGAAGCCAAAGAGAACAGTGACATCGATATTTTTGTCAAAATGAAACCCTCATTATTTGATATGGTCGCGATCAAAGAACAGATTGAAAACGATTTGCACAAAAAAGTGGACATTGTCCGTGAACACAAACACATGAAACCGCTCTTTTTAGAGATGATCAAAAAAGATGTGATCTATGCACAATGATCGACTGTTGATACTGCGCTCTACCCTCGAAGATATTATCACCTCATTAAAACTCATCCAACAACGATTTCAAAGTATCAAAAGTGCAGATGATTTTCTCAAAGATGAACATGGGCTTGAAAAACTCGACAGTATTTCGATGCGTCTCATCGCCATCGGGGAGGGTTTTAAAAACGTCGATAAACTCACTGATTTTCAGCTTTTGGAGAAATACCCCCAAATCCCGTGGAAACAGGTAAAAGGGGTTAGAGATATTTTGTCGCATCACTATTTTGATCTTGATGCTGAAACGATTTTCGAGATTTGTGCGAATGAAATCAATGGATTATTAAGTGTGACGATGACGATTTTGAATGAAACAAATCAACAATCAAAATCTTAAAATTATTACTCGACAAAATGGTGGTGAATAGTGACTAATGAAGAAGAGCTACAAAAAAATTTTAGAGAATGGGCCGCTACTACAGTCAAAAACAAATCTTCTATAGATGACTATATTAGATCATCAATGAATAATTTATTACCTAATAAACTAAGAGAATTAGGTGAAAAAGGTGATTCGTTTGTATCAATTTTTCAGACTACAGATATTGATTGGTTGAACTCTCTATATCATCGACTTCTTCGTAATGGCGATCTTTTTGAATTTAATGAACAGACATATAATAGACAACCAAGTGCTGCAATCAAGAAATATATTGAATTTTTACAACAAAAAAATCAACAAAAGACTGTTTTTTCTCTAAACCAAATCCTCTACGGACCTCCCGGTACGGGAAAAACCTATAACACAATCACCAAAGCGTTAGAAATCATCGACGGAACCGTTCCGAGTGAGCGGAAAGAAGCAAAAGCCAAATTTGAGGAGTATCGAAAATCAGGTCAAATCGAGTTTGTCACATTTCATCAAAGCTACGGATATGAAGAGTTTGTTGAGGGGATACGAGCTATCCCCGTCGGTGAAGAGGGGAACGAAGACGGCGAAGAGATGATTTATGCCGTAAAAGATGGTGTTTTTAAAAGAATGTCAAAACTCTCGTTAGAAAATTACACTAAAAACAATCACACGGTTTCAGCAAAACGAAAATTTTTACTCCATGCGAAAACGTTAAATATTCAAGCCGAAATGATCGAAGAGGACTCTAGTACCTATAGAGTTTTAAAAGGTTCAAAAATCCGAAAAGGTCAAGCTGCCTCTTTTGAAAACTACAATTACATTTCACTCAAAAACAAACTGTTAGGTGATGCAAAGCTAAAAGAAGAAACAGAGTTTTATATTTTGGAAGAGGATTATATTTTCCAAAGTATGAGTGCTGCATCTTCTGTTATTCTTGGCAGACAGTCAAATGGATATACCGATTGGAAAGAAGTTAGCGATGAAAACAATTTATTCACGCAAGAGCAAGAAAAGCGAAATTATATTCTTATAATCGATGAAATCAATCGTGGAAATATCTCGAAAATCTTTGGTGAGCTGATTACACTAATCGAGCCGAGCAAACGAATTGGTGCGGATGAAGCGATCAAGCTTAGACTTCCTTACAGTAACGAAGAGTTCGGTGTACCCCAAAACCTCTATATCCTCGGAACGATGAACACCGCGGATCGTAGTATCGCCCTCATGGATACGGCGTTACGCCGACGGTTTAATTTTGAAGAGATGATGCCTGATGTGGAAACGCTAAATGATAAAATGATCGATGAGATCGATCTCAAAAGAATCCTCACCAAGATCAATCAACGTATCGAATACCTCTATGATCGCGATCACACGGTAGGTCATGCTTATTTTATCGATGTTGAGAGCAAAGACGGTTTAGATGATGTGATGCGTAACAAAATCTTTCCTCTGTTGCAGGAATATTTTTATGACGATTGGGAAAAGATTTTGATGGTATTGGGTGATGGTTTTGTTGATAAAAAAGAAGTAAAATCGGATATTTTTGATTACAAACCTGATGAATATCTTGAAGATGAAAAATTCATCTATTCGATCAAAGAGAGTTTTGATTACACAAAACTACAATCATGATTATCAAAGAGTATGAATTTTTACAGTGTAAAGACGAGAAAAGACCTCACTTTATCACACATCAAAATTTTGAAGCGATTGAAAAATTCGTGCTCGAAAATGAACCGACTGCTGAATATCTCAAGCTCACGACTAAAAAAGGGTTTGGCAAAGTATTACAAGCACAAAATTTCGTGGGAGTGATCCAAACAAAAGACGGAACAACCATCGAAATTCTCCCTAAAATCGCTCAAAATAATGACTCAAAACAAGCAAAAGAGATTTTGTTTAAAATGCTTCGGACGCTCCGAAACTCCCCGTTTAAAAGTTTTAATTCAGCACATTTGCAGAGTGCTAAAATGCCTCTGTTTGAGATATTTATCACGATGTTTTTGGATGAACTCGCCAAACTCGTTCAGCGTGGAATCAAAAGTGATTATATCGCCTGTGAAGAGAATCTCCCTTTTCTCAAAGGGAAGCTAAAAATGGGCGAACATATCAAACATAATGTTGTGCATAAAGAGCGGTTTTTTATCGAGTATGCAGAGTTTAGCAGTGAACGCGTCGAAAATCGGTTGATCAAAACGTCGTTGCAATATCTTTACAAGCGATCCACATCCAACCGTAATCAGCAACGGATTCGAGAGTTTTTATTTGTGTTTGATTCGATTTCACCGTCGGTCGATTTTAAAACCGATTTTTCAAAAGTAAAACTCAATCGACAAATGAAAGATTATGAGCAGGTTTTGATTTGGTGTAAAACATTTTTGGAGAATAATAGCTTTAGCCCTTACAAAGGGAGTGATCTTTCGTTTGCCCTTTTATTTGATATGAATTTATTGTTTGAAAGCTATGTAGCGGCGTACTTACGTCGTCAATATGAGCATATCACTACTCAGGATAAAACCCATCATTTGGCGTATGAAAACGGTTCGGGTAAATTCCGACTCAAACCCGACATTGTTATTCATCACGATGGACAGATGATTATTGCCGATACCAAATGGAAAATTTTAGACGAGGCAAAAACCAATAACGGCGTGAGTCAAAGTGATATGTATCAGCTTTATGCTTATGGGACAAAATACGAGCAATGTAGTGATATGTTTCTTATTTATCCGAAAAGTAGTGAAATAAACGGAAGCCATTTCCATTACTTTAACAAACCAACGTGCGAATCAAATCAAGCTCTAAATCTAAAAGTAGTATTCTTCGATTTACTAAACAACAAGGTGTGTGATGATTCTTTGTGCCGGCAATAACGAGACGTTTGATTTTGCGATACCGATAGGGGTAGGGCTCATCGACAGTGCGATCAATCTCACCCGTCACTGTTTGGTGCACAAACCCGAATTTCTCCTCTTCGTCGGGAGTGCGGGAAGTTATGGCGAATATAAAATCAATGACATCATTGAGTCTAAAACAGCCGCTAACATCGAGTTAGGGTTTTTGGATAAAAGTGCCTATACCCCGATCGATAACGTCGTTTCGGCACAAACGGAAGCGATCAAAGATGTTATCGTTAACTCCTCAAACTATATCACAACGTCTGAGAATGCGATGGTACAAATGAGAGCGTTGGGGATGGGGATTGAAAACATGGAGTTTTTCAGCGTTATGAGAGTGGCTCAGGTTTTCGGTATCCCAGCGGGGGGTGTTTTTTGTATCACCAACTATTGCGATGCCAATGCCCATCGGGACTTTATCGCCAATCACGGGTTTGCCAAAGTGCTGCTGCGTGAACATCTCAAAGAAAAAGGGCTGATCCGTGGCTAAAAAATGTATTTTGGATTACACCAAAGCGGAACTTGCAAGTATGGTGAAGCCATCGTTTCGTGCCAAACAAATCTGGGGATGGATTTATCATCAGTATGCGACGAGTTTTGAGTCGATGGCAAATCTTCCAAAAGCGATGCGTGAAGAGCTAAGTGCTGAGTATGAGATTATGCCGCTCAAAATTGCCCGAAAAGAGTGCTCAACCGATGGGACGATCAAATATCTTTTCGAACTCAGTGATGGCAAAACGGTCGAGACGGTGTGGCTCAAGATGAAAGATGAAAGCATCGACGATGAGGGGAATGTTGAGCACGAAGCGCGATTCACCGTTTGTGTTTCGACACAGGTAGGATGCAAAGTGGGATGCTCGTTTTGTCTCACAGCTAAGGGTGGGTTTACCAGAGACCTTAGCGCAGGAGAGATCGTCGCGCAGGTGTTAGCGGTGAAGATGGATAATAATCTTGCGGCACATCGCCGTCTTAACATTGTCTATATGGGGATGGGGGAGCCGCTCGATAATTTGGACAACTTAGCCAAAGCGATTACAATTTTTAAAGACGAAGAGGGATTGTCGATTTCGGGTAAACGACAAACCGTTTCCACAAGCGGTCTGAGCAGTAAAATCGATAAACTTGGTGCGATGGATTTGGGTGTCCATATTGCGATCTCGCTTCATGCCGTCGATGATGAGCTTCGCAGTGAACTGATCCCGATGAATAAAGCGTATAATATCGCCTCGATCATCGATGCCGTGAAGCGGTTTCCGATTGATACCCGTAAACGGGTTATGTTCGAATATCTGGTCATCAAAAATAAAAATGATGATCTGATTTCGGCGAAAAAACTGGTCAAGCTGTTACATGGAATCAAAGCCAAAGTTAATTTGATCTTTTTTAACCCCTATGAGGGGTCTGATTATCAACGTCCGACCCGTGCCGATATGGTTGCATTTCAGGAGTATCTGATTAATCATGGGGTTCTGTGTACGATTCGTGATTCGAAGGGGCTGGATATCAGCGCCGCATGCGGACAGCTCAAAGAAAAAGAATTGAAGGAAGTAATATGACCATGATGGACGCGTTTCAAGTTGTGTTTTTGGTGCTCGTTGTCGGTGTTGGTCTAGGTGGCTTTGTTTGGGCTGCTATGAAAAAAGACTAAAAAACGTATTTAATCATGGCCTGAAACACATCGTTATCGCTATGATAATTGTTTTCATGGTAATAGTGCCATTCTGTTCCCACTTCTAATTTCCCCTCTTTAATCCCGAGTGTCTGTGAGAGATTAAATAACAGCTGATTTTGGCTCAAAAAATCTCTCGTCGTCCAGTCTGAAAACCCTTCAAAATGCCATCGTTCACTTAGTGGAGCATAATAATTGGCTGAAAGTTGATAGGTTTCGATTCCGATATTTTGGATTTTACGGTAGAGGTTCAGCCCAAAGACGCTAAAGCCAGGGATATTTAAATCACTCCCGATTCCATAAAGCCATGCATGATAGGTATTAGACCCATTGTACTGAAAGGCTGCATAGTATTCTTTGATCAATCCCTCTGATGTTCTAAATCCACCGATCTTATTGAGACTCAGGCGCGGTGAGATTTCACCGTAGAGGTCGTTTTTATCGCCGCTGAAGCGAAGTCCTTTGTTTGCATAGACATAATCGAAAAACGCAAATGCATCTCCATAATCAAACGTTCGGTAATGCTCAGCCGTGATCGTTTGTTTGCTGTCTCCTTGTGTATCCAGAAAAGTCGGACCTTCAAAATCTCCGTAGAGGTATTGAATATTGGTGGTTGAGAAGGCGCTAAGCTGCGTTGCCAGAAGAAAACTAGCGAAGAGTAAGCGGTTCATCGGATTCCTTAGGGAAGAGATTGTCGATTTGACTGATAAGGTCGAGTGGATCGGCTTGGATACCGTGCACCATCATCCCAAAATGTAAATGCGGTCCGGTAATGCGTCCGGAAGCACCGCTGAGAGCTATGGGCTGAGCTTGCTTGACATAATCGCCGACATTCACATCAAACCGGCTGAGGTGAAAGTAGCAGGTATATAACCCTTCCCCATGGTCGATGATAATCGTCCCTCCTGAGTAATAGCGTTCCTGTGCCAATACAACGATACCGTCATTTGCAGCCAGTATAGGAATCGGTGTACGGGCACGAAAATCGACCCCTCCGTGATAGCTTTTGAGACTTCCATTATAGGTACGCGCAGAACCGTACTCGCTCGTGATGAATGTGTCGAGCGGTTTGATAAAGGGGCTGTTCCAATAACGTATAGGGGTAAAGTGTCCATAGATCGCTTCCGCTTGTGCTTTTTCGGTTGCTATGCGCTCTAGCATTTCAGGAGGAGGAGACACTTTCTCAGGATCAACACTGAGGGTTTCGGTCGGGTAAGGGGCATTTAGAACATTTACAGAGAGGGGTATTATTTTACCTGGAGAGACCCATGTGAGATTTACTTCGCCGCTTGGGGTGTAATAATCGATTGGGAGGATAACGATCCCTTTGGTTCGATCGTAAGGGTGGGAGAGAACACTGATATTGAGATCATTCATAGAGATGATACCCGAAGGTGAGGGAAGGGTAACAATAAGACTTTTACCGTTGTATCCATCTATGCCCCACAACGTAACAAACCCCATAAACAATCCGATTAACAGTCGCATAATTTTCCCTCACACATAGATAAACGCAATTGTAGCATCATGCAGAATGAAACCGTACGTTTTTCCATTGCAGACGAAGGATTGAGATGGGTTTAGAAGATTTATAAAGAATTGTGTGTTATTATGATTACCTATGTTGTTATCGAAGAGAGTATATCGTGAAGAAAGCTCGAATATTGGGTTTTGTATTGGTTCTTTTGATGTGCGCGGTCGCAGGTGTATACTATTATGTGAGCCATTTCTCAGAGTCTTCTAAAATCCACATTTCAACCAATCCGTGGGTTGGATTCACACCATTTATTTATGCTCAGGAAAAAGGATGGTTGGAAAAAACACCTTTTCGTTTTATGTGGCTGGTTGATTTGACCGATAATGCCCGTCTGTATGAACGGGGTTTTACACAGGGGTTTACGGCAACGCAATATGAGATGCTTCATTTTAAACATTCAAACACGATCAAGCCGATTTTCCTGATTGATCGCTCTTTTGGAGCGGATGCGATTGTTTCCAACCTCTCAATCGGTGAGATTCGCTCCGCCAACGAGAACGTGGATGTTTATTTGGAACAAGGGTCACTTGATGATGATTTTTTCCAAGCATTTATCTCTGAATACTCGTTAGATGAACGCAAGTTTCATAAAATTGATGCTTCCCAAAAAAGTATCGCTACTCTGAGCGCTTCGAAAACTCCTTTGATTATTATTTCGTATGAGCCTTATCTCTCGGAATTACTCAAAAAAGGATTTCACCTCATTGCATCCACTCGGACAATGGAAACTTTTTTTGTGGTGGATGCCCTTTTTGTGGACGAGCAGATTGTACTGGGCAGAGAAGAAGACTTTGTACATTTGCGAGAACTATTTGCCTTGGCGGTGGAACATCTACGCAGCAATCCCAGAGAATATTATGAAACGGTAAAGGGTTATTTGGAAGGGCAGAGTTACGAAGAATTTCTCTTCAGTACTACTCAGATTAAGTGGATGTATGGAAAATCACCTAAAGCGGTTACTGATCATTTGAACACGCAAAAGGTGAAAACCGATAGGCTGTTACCGTGAAAATACAGCGCTTTACACTTTTGAGCGTAGTCGGATTTTTTATCGTTATAGGGATATTGTCGAGCAGTTTTTATTATATCGAGCGGGTTGGAACGCTTCGGTACATCTCCGAGAATATTAATCAGAGTATTTTTCGCGTGGAAGAAGATATCCAAAAATCACTTCAGCAAAATCGTTTGGAGAGCATTCAAACCATGCTCGATCAAGCCAGTGCCATTGACGGGGCCGTTGGGACACTTTCTGTGTCGTTGGACGGCAGCACTATTGCGGTTTCTTCGTCCCGTTCATTAGCGGGAAAACTAATCGATGAAGGATATCTTCCGTTATCTTCGATTTCGAATGAATTGGTTGAAGATGAACAGTTGCGCTATTCAACTGAATTGAGCTATTTTTCCGGGGCGAAAAAAAAGACAGCTGTTTTACTGATCGATTTGGACAGAGGGTTTATTTTTGAGCGGTTGAACCATATGGCAATATTTTACGGGACGATACTTTTTCTGGTTTTGGCGATTGTCGCTTTAATTGTCTTGAGCGGTGTACGTTGGCTCGTGATCTCTCCTCTCGAGCAGATCACAAGACGGGCGGAAAATAAAGATGGGAAGGAAGAAAAATATTTAATCGAAGAACTTACCATTCTTGATCAGGCTTTATATGATTCGTTTAACTCAATGCGAATTCAACAAAATCATCTCAAAGAAGCCCTTGAGGAATCCCATTATCTTGACGGAATACTTCGAACGGTTGCCGATATCAACCAATTGCTTATTACCGCTAAAAACATCGATGAACTCTTGGTTCAATCTTGCTATCGATTAGCTGAACATCCGGGTTATGAATTGTGTCAGATCGCATTAAAAGAGGATAATAAGCTGATTCTCAAAGCGTATTCGAATGATCCTACTGGATATTTGTACCCGGAAATGAATATAGCATTTGAAGGGATGCAAATTGATGAAGCAGATCCTAGCGTTCGGGCAATTAAAGAGAACGCTACAATCGTTAAAGAACATTTAGAGCATGAAAACTCATGGGGATCATGGCGTTTTATTGCGGAGAAGGGGCGATACGGTTCAATGATTTCACTTCCGCTGGTCAGTGTCGTGGATAACTCACTTTTGGGAGTGATGACGTTATATGCGAAGCGTTCGGAAGGATTTGAACCCAAAGAGATCGGTATGCTCGAGGAGTTAGCCGGAGATATCGGGTTTGCAATCCATTCTTTTAGTCAACGCGAACAACTTCAGTATCATCTTACAACGGATCAAATCACCGATTTGCCGAACCGTTTTTCACTGGTAGAAGCTCTAAGAGAAGATGAAGTGTGTGCTCTTGCTATTATCAATATTGACCGGTTTGGTGATATTAACGAAGTATACGGCGTAGCTATCGGAGATGCTATTTTAGGAGGATACGGTCATTGGCTTCGTCTTAAAATTGCTTTACATGAGAATATCACCCTTTATAAAATGGGGAGTGATGAATATGCCTTGGTGGCATCTAAGTGTAGTGATTTAATTACCTTTACAACCTTTTTGGAAGAGTTGATTGTTACGACACAAAAAGAGTCATTTGTGATAGAAGGGATAGAGATTGTCCTTACAATCACTGTCGGAGTTGCACGATTGAGCGATCGTGTATTGGAACACGCTACTGCGGCCCTCAAGCAGGCAAAACGTCAGCGGCATAGTTTGGAAATCTTCTCTTCCGAATCTAAACATGAACAAGAAAATAATATCGCTTGGTACAAACGGATCAAAGAAGCGATTGAAGAGTCCCGTATTATTCCGTATTTCCAACCGATTATCGATAATCGCAGCGGTGCGATACTTAAATATGAAGCACTGATGCGTCTCATCGATGTTGAGGGCAATATTATCTCTCCGTATCTTTTTTTGGACATTGCAAAAAAAACGAAACTTTATCCTGAATTGACAAAAATCATGATTGATAAAGTGGTAGAAGTCTTTAAAAAGTCTAATCTTCCGGTAAGTCTGAACCTCTCTACCCAAGATCTTATCAACCCTGAATTAGCCAATTATTTGGAAGATGTTATCCATGATAACGGAGTGGGTAAACTGATGATTTTTGAGATATTAGAGAGTGAAGGGATTGAAAATTACGCTTCTGTGAGTGCCTTTGTGGATCGTTTTAAAGCGATTGGATGTCATTTTGCCATCGATGATTTCGGTTCGGGGTATTCAAATTTCGACCATTTGCTCAAATTGAATATTGATACACTTAAGATCGACGGCACTTTAATCAAAAATTTACCTCATGATCGAAATGCCCAGATTTTCGTTAAACATATCTGCGATTTTGCACATGAGATGGGGATCGATGTGGTCGCTGAATTTGTCGCCAACGAGGAGATATACAAACGGGTCAAAGAGATCGGTATTGATGCGTCGCAAGGGTACTATTTTTATGAACCTTCGCCTTTTTTGATTGAGGAAAACCAAGGGTAATTATGGGAAATAGCTATATCGGTCGTCAACCTATCGTTAATATACGAGGAGCTTTGTTCGCGTATGATCTTTTTTATTCTGGGCAAAATAATACACCACAGGCAACTGCAACTTTGATTAATGATATCCAAAGTTCATTTGGAGTTGATCGGATATTAGGGAAACGGATCGGATTTGTTCGAGCCGATTACCGATTTGTTTTCCACGAACTGCTTGATCTGCTCCCTAAAGATAGGATCGTTTATGCCCTTATGGAAGACATTGTGATCGATGCGCCTTTTTGTGAACATCTTGCAAAGCTCTCTTCGCAAGGGTATCGGTTTGCATTGAATGATTTTGCATATACTCCGGAAAATATGGATAAGTTTTCACCGATCTTTCCTTACTTGGAGTATCTTAAAATCGATATTCCCCGAAGCGGACGGATCAAGCGCGATGATGTTGAGCAGCTTCAAAAGCAGGGACTGATTGTAATTGGATCAAAAATCGAATCACATGCTATTCATGCAGAGTGTGTCGCAAAGGGCTTTAGCTATTTTCAAGGGTATTTTATCTCTAAACCAAAAGTGCTTGAAAACCCCTCGTTTTCACTCAATCAAGAGGCAGTGATCAATCTATGGAACTTGCTTCAACGTGATGTTCCTATTGATGAACTGGTTAAGGCATTTGAACTTAATCATATGGTGAGCCTCAAGTTGATCCGCTTTATCAATTCGGCGGTTTTTTCTCTTCGTAATCCGGTTTCATCTATCCGCCATGTATTGACTCTTATGGGACGTGAACCGCTTTCACACTGGATAATGCTATTGATGTTTTCAGAGGCGCAGGAATCGGATGAAAACACTATTCCGCTTTTGCTTATGGTGGTGAACCGAACAGAACTTATGACTAAACTTTTAACGCTGATTACTCCGTCTCCGACCAAACAGCAAAATGCGACTGCCTATTTTGTGGGGATGCTTTCATTGATCCATCTATTGTTTCATATTCCTCATCGTGACGTTCTCAAACGGCTCAATGTTGCTCCTGAAATCGAGCGGGCTTTGTTTGAGGGAGACGGTTTTTACGGAGAGTTGCTCACGACGGTCAGAGCGATAGAGATGGGGGATGCGGAAGCAATAGAACACTTTTTAGAGAAACATAAAATCGACTATGCGATGCTGGCACCGATTATTGCAGAAACAATGGAAAAAGTAAATCAGTTTGATGAAGCGATGGGATAATTTTTAAAAAAAAGCTATAATAAATCTACTTAGTAATAAATATACAGATTTTATTTAATTTAGCAGAAAAAGCAGGAGTACACTCTTGATACCAATCGATTCTTTACCTATCAATATTGCAATTTACCGTTATGAGGATGGTAAATTCCTTTTTGTCAATTTTAACCTTCAAGCGGAAAAGACAGATAATATTAAAGCTAAAGATATCATAGGAAAAAGGTTGGAAGACGTTTTTCCGGGGGTAAGAGAGTTCGGTTTTCTTGAGGTACTTGAGCGTGTATACAAAACGGGTAAACCTGAACATTTTGAGGCAGGTTACTATCGGGATGAGGTACGAGAAGGATGGCGGGTTAATGATGTGTCACGTTTGGATAATGGGCATATTATGGCTGTTTATAAGGATGTTACACAAGAAATACAAAATAAATATTCTCTCGAATCTTTGGGAAATTTGATTGATAAAAGTCTTAATGAAATCTACATTTTTCATCCAAAAACATTGACATTTTGCTATGCCAATGGGAGCGCCTTGCATAATATTGGATATACCATGGAGGAACTCTCCCAGATGACTCCTTCCGATATTAAACCCGAGTACAGCACTGAAAAATTTTGTCAACTCATTGAGCCTCTTCTTGATGGAGTAATACCGCTGTTAAGTATAGAGACAAAACATCGCCGTAAAGATGGGACAGAATATGATGTGGAAGCACGTATTCAAAAAATGCTCTATCTCGGTAAAGAACATTTTGTCGTAAATATTATAGACATTACCGATCGAATCAGAGATCAGCAGGAGATGCTAAAGCTTCATCGCACTATCGAGGAGAGTGAATTTCTTTTTAAAACTCTTACGGAAAGTGCCTTGGCCGGTATTTTTCTGTATCGGGAAACCTTTCTCTATGTTAATGATGCATTTGCAAAAATGACTGGATACAGCGTAGATGAACTAAAAACAATGACCCCTATGGATATTGTTGCACCTCAAGAACAAGTGTTTGTACAAGAGCGTGTGAGTGCTAGATTAAAAGGGGATTTACAAGATCAAATCGTTTACCAAGATTTGAAAATGGTGACGAGAAGCGGGGAAGTACGATGGTTCTATATTGCCATTTCGACGGTTAAGTTTCGAGGAGAATGGACCGGACTTGGAACTGCTATGGATATGACTGAGCGTAAAACGATGGAAAAGAAACTTGAATATGTCGCACAGACGGATGCTTTGACAGGTTTATATAACCGTCTCAGGTTTGATAATATCCTTCAGCATGAAATTGCATTTGGAAAACGGCAAAATGCACCTCTTTCGATTATTTATATGGATATTGATTTTTTCAAGCAGATTAACGATACCTGCGGTCATGATATCGGTGACATTATTTTGAAGGAAATCGCCTTTATTACTCGGGATGTTTTGCGTGCAAGTGATTATCCATTTCGTTGGGGGGGTGAGGAGTTTATAATACTTTGCCCAAGTACAACACTCAACGAAATTAAAATCTTAGCAGAACGGTTACGTGAAAGAATTGAAGAGAACAATTTTTCAGTTTATAAAAATGTGACGGTAAGTATAGGAGTCACTCAGTACCATGATGGTGAATCAGTCGATGAAATGATCAAAAGAGCAGATCAAGCACTTTACCAAGCCAAAGAGAGCGGACGCAATAGAGTGATAGGGGTGTAGCTTTTGATAGCAGTGTTGTACTTTAGAATTAAATAGGCAATACAATCTATAGGTTGTATTTTTTTATATCTATAAAATTATTATGATATTTAAATCATTACATGAAGGCGATTTTCGGTTTAATACATGTTGCGCATCTGGAACTGAAATTAACAAAAATAAGTATACATTAAGTGTTTTAAAATATAATGATATTGTTTAAGAAAAATATAAAAAAGAGGTTTAGATGCGTCGTTTAATTCTTTCTACTGTTGCTGTTGCCAGTTTGGCTCTATTTACAGGTTGCGCCAATAAAGTACCAAATTATGCAAGTTCTCCACAAAATATTCGTGCTGTTAAAAACCTTCAATCGGAAGAGAAAACAACAGTGAATATTTCAACTTTTAAAGCGAATAATGAAGGTGAATCAAAAGTAATGTGTCGCTTGGCTACACCAGTAGGAACACCTGATGGTATGACTTTTGCAAAATATGTTGAGGATGCTTTAGCTGTTGAATTGGAAATGGGAAATATGTTTGATCCTAAATCCGCAGTAACCTTAACTGGCAATCTTGAAAACGTTTATGGAAGTACTGTTTTAGGCAATGCTTATTGGGAACATACGTTAAAACTTACTTCTTCTAATGGTAAAACTATAGAAAAAACTTCACGATATGATTATGAATCAAGCTTTACAGCATATTCTGCTTGTAGTGAAATGCAGCGCTCGTATCTTCCTGCTGTTCAAAAGCTCGTAAATGATATTGTAACTGACCCTCATTTTAAAGAGTTGGTCAAAAATAATCAGTTAGCAAAAAATTGACCAGTGTTACCAATGTTCAGTAAAAATACTTAACATTGGTAACTATTCACTGTTTTGATAAAAGGTATTGAACTTTTTTTTTAATTAAGAAATGTAAGTTAATTGATTTTTTGTTGAAGAAAGTCTACCGATGCCCGTATAAATAGGGGTTTATCGATTGTTGATGGTGCGGATGAAAGGACTTGAACCTTCACACCTTGCGGCACCAGATCCTAAGTCTGGCGTGTCTACCAATTTCACCACATCCGCGCACGTAAAAAAAAGTCTAAGGTGGTACGCCCTAGAGGATTCGAACCTCTGACCGATGCCTTAGAAGGGCATTGCTCTATCCAGCTGAGCTAAGGACGCATGAGTATATATGGTGCGCCCGATAGGGTTCGAACCTATAACCTACGGATCCGAAGTCCGTTACTCTATCCAGTTGAGCTACGAACGCACAATCGCCTTCTAAAACATCGTGTATCAAAGGTGTTTCAAACCAGAAACAAATGGGGTGGGTGATGGG
>NZ_JAQTNN010000022.1 GCF_028713855.1 Sulfuricurvum sp. | reverse complement strand
TCTCGTCTATAATAATAAAATTTTTATGACGAGGGGTCTCAATGCCAAAACGCGACGACATCAAAACGATATTACTCATCGGATCAGGCCCGATCGTCATCGGTCAAGCCTGTGAATTTGACTATTCTGGGACACAAGCGGTCAAGACGCTCAAAGAACTTGGCTACCGCGTAGTTTTGATCAACTCGAATCCGGCAACGATTATGACTGACCCTGAATTTGCTGATCGTACCTACATCGAACCGATCAAACCCGAGATCATCGCCGAAATCATCAAAAAAGAGAAAGTTGACGCCATCCTTCCAACCATGGGGGGACAAACAGCTCTCAATGCAGCGATGAAAATGCACGAACTTGGGATGTTAGAGGGGATCGAATTCCTCGGAGCTAACCCAAGTGCCATCAAAAAAGGGGAAGATCGCCAAGCATTCAAAGAGTGCATGGTTAAAATCGGTATGGACTTGCCGATTTCCCGTTACGCTTACAATATGGAAGAAGCGATGGCGGCAGCTGAGGCAATCGGTTTTCCAATCATCATCCGTGCTTCGTACACTCTAGCCGGTGGAGGAAGCGGTGTCGCGTACAACATCGATGAATTCAAAATGCTCGCTCAACGCGGACTCGATGAGTCTCCGATTACTGAAATCTTGATCGAAGAGTCACTTCTGGGATGGAAAGAGTACGAGATGGAGGTTATTCGTGATAGAAACGATAACTGTATTATCGTCTGTTCTATCGAAAACTTCGATCCAATGGGTGTCCATACCGGAGATTCCATCACTGTCGCTCCTGCACTAACATTGACCGACAAAGAGTATCAACGTATGCGTGACGCATCGTTTGCCATTTTACGTGAAATCGGTGTTGATACAGGGGGATCAAACGTACAGTTCTCCGTCAATCCTGAAACAGGCCGCATGATCGTTATTGAGATGAACCCTCGTGTATCGCGCTCATCGGCGTTGGCATCCAAAGCGACCGGTTATCCGATTGCCAAAGTCGCTACTTTACTCGCGGTCGGATTTACCCTCGATGAGATCACTAACGATATCACCGGAACCCCTGCGGCATTTGAACCGGTTATCGACTATATCGTGACCAAAGTTCCACGCTTTACGTTTGAAAAATTCCCTGAAGCGGAATCAACCCTCACCACCAGCATGAAATCGGTCGGCGAGGCAATGGCAATCGGACGTACCTTCAAAGAATCAGTTCAAAAAGCGCTCTGCTCACTTGAAACAGGTCTTTGCGGTTTTGATCCTATCGACGGAGATTTAGAATTTGTAAAACACGAAATCCGCCGCCCGAATGCGGAGCGTATCCTCTACGTAGGACAGGGTTTCCGTATGGGGCTATCCAAAGAGGAAGTATTTGAACTCTCTAAAATCGATCCGTGGTTCCTAACCCAAATCGAAGAGATCATTGCTCAAGAGAAGCTAATTACAACAGCAACCCTTAGCGACGAAGGACAGCTCCGCCGTCTCAAAACCGAAGGGTTCTCCGATAAAATGATCGCTAAATTGGTCTCACAAAACGGAGGTAGTGCAAAAGAGAATGATGTCTACGAAGCACGTAAGGCTCTGGGGATTATGTTTGAATACAACGAAGTCGATACCTGCGCGGCAGAGTTCGGCTCACTCACTCCGTATCTCTATTCTACTACTAATATCACCCGTCTCGGACTTCAAGCACCGCGTGTAAGCGATAAGAAAAAAGTGATGATTCTCGGTGGCGGACCGAACCGTATCGGACAGGGGATCGAGTTTGACTACTGCTGTGTTCACGCCTCGTTCGCCCTCAAAGAGATGGGGATCGAGACAATCATGGTCAACTGTAACCCTGAAACCGTCTCAACCGACTATGATACTTCCGATGTCCTCTATTTCGAGCCGATCGATTTCGAACACGTGCGCTCTATCGTCGATGCGGAACAGCCCGATGGTATTATCGTCCACTTCGGAGGACAAACCCCTCTTAAACTGGCAAACGGCCTCCATGCTATCGGAGCTAAAATCGCCGGAACCTCTGCGGAAGTAATCGACTTGGCAGAAAACCGTGAGAAATTCTCGGCATTCGTCGTCGAACAAGGTCTCAAACAGCCTGAAAACGGTATCGCCATGACCAAAGAGCAGGCATTCGCTGTCGCTGAAGAACTCGGTTATCCGGTACTTGTACGTCCGTCGTATGTTTTGGGCGGGCGGGCCATGCGTATCGTCTACAACGAAGATGAACTCCGCACCTATATGGATGTCGCCGTATCGGTCAGTAACGATTCTCCGGTACTCGTCGATAAATTCCTCGATCAAGCGGTAGAGCTGGATGTTGATGCGATCAGTGACGGGACTGATGTTTATATCGGCTCCGTAATGCAGCACATCGAAGAGGCGGGAATTCACTCAGGGGACAGTGCATGTTCACTCCCTCCTGTAAGCCTCAGCGCTGAGTTGCAAGGACAAGTTGAACAACAAACGAAAAAAATCGCTTTGGGTCTCGGTGTTATCGGTCTACTCAATATCCAATACGCGATCTACCAAAACGAGGTTTACCTCATCGAAGTAAACCCTCGTGCGTCTCGTACCGTTCCGTTTGTCTCTAAAGCAACCGGAATGCCGTTGGCAAAAGTAGCGACCCGTGTCATGGTGGGTGACACCCTTCGTAATGCCCTCAAATTCTACGATAACTACAATGTTGTTATGGAAGCGGACGGATTGCTCAAACCACGCCTTAAAGGGCACGTGGCAATCAAAGAAGCCGTATTCCCGTTCAACAAACTCTACGGTGCCGATTTGGTTCTCTCGCCTGAGATGAAATCAACCGGTGAAGTTATGGGAATCAGCCAAAATTTCGGTGTGAGCTTCGCAAAAAGCCAGCTGGCAGCCGGGAATAAAATCCCGACTTCCGGAACCTGCTTCCTATCGTTTATCGAAATGGATAAAGTTCATGCTCCTGAAATCGCTCGCGGATTGCACAATCAAGGGTTCAAACTCGTGGCAACTCGCGGTACCCAAAAAGTGATCGAAGCGGCAGGAATTCCGTGTGAAGTGGTTCTTAAAATCTCTGAAGGGCGCCCGAATATCGAAGATGTAATGAAAAACGGAGAAATCTCTCTCGCTATCAATACCTCTGATAATAAAACATCGAAAAAAGACGCCGAGCTGATTCGTCAAATCGTTTTACGTATGGGAACCCCGTATTTTACAACTCTCAGTGCGGCACGCGCGGCAATCGAAGCGATGGGTCATATGCACGATGACAGTTGGATGGAACCGCACGCTATTCAAGATTATCTTATCCCCTAAACAGATGAAACCTATTCTCCTCGCACAAACCGACACCACTGTCGGTTTTCTCTCTCAAGATGCACAGCGTTTGCAAGAGATCAAAAAGAGGGATAATTCAAAACCCTTCTTAAAAGTTTATGCAAACTTTAAAACGCTTCGTCGAGACATCCGTATTCCAATTATTCATAAACATTTAGTACGATATGCCCGTAAAACGACCTTTATCGTCAAAAATCAAGCCTTCCGATATGTTGATGATCCGGAACATTCCCGACTGATCGAACGATACGGATGGCTCTATTCCACCTCTGCCAATGAAAGCGGGAAAGATTATGATGAAGTGTTCTGCCAATCCATCAGTGACCTCATTATTGAAGATCATCGAGGCTTGAGTGAAAAAAGTGCATCCAAAATTTTCCGTTTAACCCCAACACGATTAAAACAATTACGATAGGAGTCTATTTATGAAACATTTCGCCTCAGCAAAACACATTATGATGGGAACAATGGGGCTTGTTGTCCTCAGTGCTCTCAGCGGATGCCAAAGTGCCCCGGAAGAGAGTCAAAGCACCCAAGAGGGTCAAAATAAATTTCTCGTTGTTGAACAGCAGCCTAGCGGCAAATACGTCATTATCGAAGAGATGCCGACAACGGGGCCAAGCCGTGCAATTATTCACGAAACCGACGAAAACGGTACCGTCCATGAACGGGTAATGAGTGAAGCCGAGATGAAAGAACTCGCCGATCAAGAGTACAAAAAAATGCAAGAAGGGAAATCGGAGCTTAACTCTGAACCCAAAAGCGAAGGGATGGGATTAGGCGGCACCATCCTTGCCGCAGCAGGGGGAGCATTGCTCGGAAATATGATCGGAAATGCATTGATGAATAACAAAAATGTTCAAAGACACCAAGATATGTCCAACCGCTCCGCGTATCACCGTTCATCTGCCGGGGGTAGCAACTCAGCCACTTCAAACACTCAGAAAAAAAGTTTCTTCGGAAATTCTGCTTCCAAAAGCACCTCTTCTAGCAGTAGTTTCGGAGGATGAGTATGATTAACTTACAAAAAATAAATCCGATAAACGATGCTGTATTGGAGGAGATCGGATTTGCTTGGCATACTGACTCCGATTCCAGTAAATACGTCGCCGATGAATTGGTCATTGTCCGTGATCATGAAGCGGAAGCCTACTACAAAGCAGTCAATGAACTGTATGATATGTATGCCACTGCCGCACAGCATGTTATCGATAAAAATCTCTTTTTTGAGCTTGGTATCCCTTTTAACCTCATCGACGTTATCAAAAAAAGTTGGGATAATGATGTCCACTGGCATCTCTACGGTCGATTTGATCTTGCAGGCGGAATCGACGGAGCACCGATCAAACTGATCGAATTCAATGCCGACACCCCCACTGCCCTCTTTGAAACCGCGATTTTACAGTGGGCACTCCTCAAACATAACGGCATGGACGAAGAGCGCCAGTTCAACAACGTATATGAAGCAATCAGCGATAACTTTCGCCGCCTGGTCACTCTTTTTGATGATCCGGAAGAGTTTGAAAAATACTACGACGGATGGAAAATTCTTTTCAGTTCGGTAAGCGGAAATATAGAAGAGGAACAAACTGTACGATTATTGCAGCAAATGGCAATTGATGCAGGATTTGAGACCGGATTTGAACCTCTCGGCGGAGTAAAATTTGATGATGAAGGAATCTATGATGCGAACGAACAGCCCTACGAGTATTGGTTCAAACTCTATCCGTGGGAAGATATTGCTATTGAAGAGCCCGAACTAGCTACCCAACTTAGCAGCATTATGGAAAATCAAAAAGCGATTATCCTCAATCCTGCCTATACTCTCCTCTTTCAGTCAAAAGGGATGATGAAAATTCTCTGTGATCTATTCCCAGATTCACCGTATCTTCTAAAAACCTCATTTGAACCGTTAAAAGGGGTGCAACAAGTCGAAAAACGGATGTTTGGACGGGAAGGTGCAAATGTACGTATTATCGATGCCTCAGGTACGACCATTGAAGCGAATGACGGGCCATATGGTAACTTTAAACCTATCTACCAAGAGTATGTCGAGTTCCCGAAAGATGCTCAAGGTAACAGCTATCAGGCAGGTGTGTTTTTCGCCTATGAAGCATGCGGCTTAGGATTCCGTCGAGGTGGAAAAATCTTAGGAAATATGTCCAAATTTGTAGGACATGTCCTGCGATAAAACGATTTTTCTAACTAAACTGGCATAACGATAGTGATGTCGGTTTACCGGTGAAGTACCCTTGTGAATAATCGACACCCAGTTCTTTGATGGTATTATAAATAACCTCATCGGAAACAAATTCAGCAATCGTTTTCGCATCAATTTTCTTCGCAAAATCGATAATTGTTTCAACAATAATACGATGACGCGAGTTACCTACAATCTCTCGTATCAATGAACCGTCTATCTTAATGTAATCAACACTCAATTTTAATATGTTTTCAAAATTAGAATACCCCGTTCCAAAATCATCAATAGCTATTTTTGCTCCCAAAGCTTTTACTTGCGTAATAAACCGTGTCACTTCATCGTAACTTTCTATCCCTTCGGATTCCAAAATCTCAAAAACAACCCGTGATGCCGTACCCGTTTCCGTAATCGTTTTAATGATTTCACTCACCGTATGAGGATTACGTATATCACTGTCGGATAAATTAATAGAAAACTCTTCATTGCGTGATGCGAAGAGTGTGCACGCTTGATAGACCACTTCAAGGGTAATGCGCGGATACAGTTTCGTTTGTTTTGCGATAGACAAAAATTTGACAGGAGGAATGATATTTCCCTCGTCATCTATCATCCGTACCAGTGTTTCATATTTATCAATCGTTCCTGTACTAAGATTGAGTATAGGCTGATAATGGCAAATAATACGATGTTCGAACAGCGCTCTTCGAACATCAGAGGCCATTGTCAGATTCGATCGATATTGTTCTTCAACTCCTTCATCCTGATTGTAAAATGCTATCGGTTTTTTATTCGCTTTAGCATGATGTAAAGCAATATCAGCCCGTGTTAATACTTTTTCACGTCCCATGGCGACACCGATACTTATTCGTATGTTGAGACTCTCTTCTTTGACCATAAATGTTTTTTCGTCTAAAAATTTTGCAAGCATGTTTAATCGATGTTCCAATTCGGTTTGATCATCCAAGTTGGTAAAGACCAGTGCAAATTCATCTCCCCCTAAACGGAAACATGCACCCGATAATTCATTCAGCCATTTTCCGATTTGCATAAGAACTTCATCACCGATTGAAATTCCGAAAAAATCATTGACTTCTTTGAAATCATCTATATTAACAATTGCCAAAGCTGAAATTTCTCCTTTCGACAATACTTCTTGAAGTTTGTAACGATTTGGCAATCCCGTCAATCGATCAATATGATATTGGTTTTCCAACTCATGAGTCTTTTCATTGACTTTCATTTCGAGAGAACTATTCATCGTTTCCATTTGTTCTAAATAGAGTTGAGTCGTTTGCTGCATCGCATTAAATGCGGTAACAATCTGCTCTATCTCAACGCTACCGTCTTCTTCAAAAACCATTTGGTCACCCGGTTTGTAATAACGAACTTTTTTAGCTATCTTGGTTAGTGGGAAGAGAAGATAGCGAACCCACCATACTGCCGCAAAAAAAATCAATGCAATACTCGCCCATACTCCGTAAACAATCTTATGGATAGATTGACGTGTCTCCTCATAGGTCAAATCACTGTAACGCAATGTAATGGACCCCATAAATTCCCCGCTGGTGGGTTCTTTAATCATATGCGTGACATTCACCGCTTCATGTCGGGATTTCAAATGTTCTTTACTATGCGTGTAGAAATAGAGACTTTTTCCACTATTATCGCGAACCTCAAGTTCCGTTACATCAGCTACCGATATTACAGGAGCAACTTTTTCGGGAATTTGATCGTAAAATTTTAAATATAAGGCAATTTGGAGCGGTTTTTCAATAGTTTGGAGCAATAAATTAGCTTTTTGTTTTTCTGAAACCAATATCGTATTTTCAAAAACTATACTGACAACGGCTCCAAGAGACATAAAAATCAAGAGGAATATCAAAATCAATGATCCCACGATTTTATAAGAAAGACGAGTTTTAGATAAAGAGATCATTGTCTTTCCTTATAAAATAATCACTGATTAAACACTATAATTAATACAATGTTAGATTTAACTGAAGATTCGTTCATAATGTGTGTGATTTTATTCTATAATACATGTCATTTATCTTTTCTATAAGAAAAAAAGGATGCATAAGATGGAATGCCGGGTAGCATCGACTGAAGATGAACGAACTGCTATATTGCGGCAGCGCCATGATGTCTTCGTAGAAGAATTTAATTTTTTTGTTCCGAAAGATGATACTCAGAAAATCGAATACGATCAATATGATGCGTATGCCCTTTTGTTCGGAGTATGGGAAAAAGAGATTTTGATCGCATCCTGCCGTCTCATTCTTCCCAATAACCCTCTCGGTTTACCGACACTTATCTCAATGCAAATTGATCCTGAAAAATTTCAGTCTGACCTGAAAACTGCCGAAATTTCGCGTATTACCGTTGCTTCTACTCAAAGAGCTTTTAGAAAAACAATAAAAATCCTTCAAACAATGCAAAAAGAGATTAACCGAATATCTGCCGATTATGGCATCATACAATGGGTCGGAGCCGTCGGACCCACTTTTCTACGCTTGCTTAATCAGTCTCGCTTACCTTATCGCCCTATCGGTCCGCTTCAACTGCATATCGGAGCTGAGCGCTATCCCATCATCCTGATACTTCAGGAGTACATCTCCTCTCTGAAAGAAAATCGATGAAAACGCATTTTTCTCTTATCCTGCTCGTTATTCCCTTCTCACTTTTAGGTGCTGGAACAGAGGTCAATTCAAACCTTTTTAATAATCTCACTGATGATATCAGTACTATTACCCAAACAGCAAAAACGCAACGTGCCAATATCGACTATCTCCCCTACATTATGACGGTATTTGACGGAGAAGAGCTTTCCCGTGCCGGGGCCTCTTCTCTCAAAGAAGCGCTTACCCTTGTCGCCGGGGTCAATATCGCCAGTGACAATCTTTCTTTGTTTAATCCCGTCTTTCGAGGGTCTAATCCCGTTGCCTACGGCCAAAGCAAATTAATTGTTGATGGAGTCGAAGTTAACGATCTTTTCTTTGACGGATATACCGCCTATCTCGCAATGCCTATCGACATGATTAAACGAATCGAAATTGTCCGTGGCCCCGGAAGCTACAGTAACGGTCATTCAGGCTATGCAGGGTCCATCGTCGTAACAACCTATAAAGGAGAAGCCCCAGCTGAGGGCGTCAGTCATTGGTTTGCTTCAGCAGGAACCTACGGCACCCGTAAAGCCGGTGTAACTTATGCAATATCACATGACGATTTTGCTTTTGCCGCCGATATATATACCGTTCATGATAATCTCTCTCTCACGTATGGGCAAGACGGTCTTTCCAATAATCTTCTCGGTGCCGCTAACGCTCACCTCTCTCGCGCAGGCGATGCACCTGCGGCTACCGACGCGATCATGGTTTCAACATCCCTCTCTAAAGGAGCTTTTTTTGCTGACGGTCGCCTCTCTACGTATCGGCATGGTTCCGGAGGCGGAATCAATTATGCTCTGGCTTCCGAGGGAGATCACTATAACATCGACCAATGGCAAATTCGTGCCGGTGCCCACTATGACGCAAATAACTTTGCGGGAATCCTACAAGCAGCAATAATTCAAGACAGTTTCACCAGCCATCAGCTCCTTGCACCCGCAGGACTGATTCTCCCCTCTCTCACACCACCCATATCAATCGTAACGTATCCTGATGGTTTTTACGGTATTCATGAAGCATTTATTCGAACATACCGAGTCAATAATACGCTCACAGGTAACCTATACGGAGGTGATACAACCTTTGGTGTCAGCGGTTCATGGAGCAGCGTATCCTCTGAAAAAACGGTAACTACCGACAGGGATACCGGAACAGGAATGACCGACTATTCAACAGTATTTCCTTTTTTTAACCCTAACGGCTCTATCAATAATTTGACAGCCTACATGACCTATGAAAAAGTCCTCTCTCCCTCTCTGAGCGGTTATGCTTCCCTGACAGTCGATCGTCGTAACGGGATTAGCCCTCAAATCGATCCAAGAATCGCAACCGTCTATACCATCGATCCAGAAAATCTGCTTAAATTTTCAATTTCACGCGCCCATAGAAACCCTTCTTGGCAAGAGATGTTTACTCTAAATAACCGAGCCCGCTGGGGAAATCCGGATTTGCTGCCGGAAAGCGTCATGGCGTACGAAACACAGTTCATTCATCAATTCGAAACAGATCACACCCTTTCTGTTAATCTTTTTCAGCTAAATAATAACAATCAAATCTATCTGCAATACAATGCTTCATTGGCTCGTTATGAGTACGTTAATGGATCAAAAAGTACTATTCAGGGAGTTGAGGGTGAATGGAGAAAACGCTATGATATGACCTCTTTTTATGCCGCTTATACCCATATTTGGGCTAAAGACGGTAACGGAATGACATTAGCGAATACGCCATCCGATACGGCACGAGGATTTATTACTCAAACATTGGATGAAAATTGGTATGCCTCACTTGCCGGTCGATGGCAAAATAAAATTCCAAGAGCATCAACCGATACACGTAATGATATGAAATCAATCGGAATTGTCGATACCTCTATCGGATATAAATTACCAACCCTCAACAGTGAGATCCAATTCACAATTAAAAATATTTTCGACGAGAAAGAACTCTACCCCAGCCCTTCAGGTACGTATAATGACGACTATCCATCAACTGGACGTGCATTTATGGCTATTATACGGGGGACATTTTGAAAAAAATTCTTCTGAGCCTTGCCCTGAGTGTAGTCGGGTGGAGTGCATCGTATGATCCATTTTTATTGGATACACAGCTCTCTTTATTACCTAAAATCGCCATGCTTGAGAAAAATATTTCCTTCTCACACACTAAATCTCCGTTTAAAATTTTAATTGCCTACGAACTTGACGATGAAGATACTGCCGCAAAGTGCAGCAAAATTTTGATGACTAAATTTAATCGGAATCTAAACGGACACCCAATTGTCGTGACAACACTTCCGTTTGACAAACTCGACAGTTCAACATCCTATCATCTCATTTATGCCCTCAAAGCAAGTTTCTCACAACTCAAAAAAGTTCATAACGTCGGTACATCCAGTACGGTTACGGCCTTATATGATGCAGACAAACTTGGAGACAATGGGTTCTTGCTCTCAATTCGTATGGAACGGTCACCGATCATTTTGATCAATGCGAAAGCATTACGTGAAAATCGAATTTCATTTCCCGATAGTCTGCTTGAAATTGCCAGGATTATCTAATAATCAGCGAATCTCTTTTTGATTCATCTTTGCCTGCAAAGCATTGGATATATTCATCAATGCAAAAGTGACGATAAAGATCAACAAACCGGGAAAGAAACTTACCCACCACGCAATATCGATCACCTCTTTACCGCCGCTGAGGATGCTTCCCCAGCTCATTTGGGGTGCAACGATTCCAAGCCCCAAAAATGATAACCCTGATTCCGCTAAAATTGCCCCCCCTACCCCGAAGGTAAAACTCACCAATACGATCGGAGCCAAGAGCGGCGCATAATATTTAAAGATGATTGTAAGCGGATGTACGTGACCGATTTGTAAAATACGGATAAACGGTTTAGATGCGATAGCAAAGCTCTCGGAGCGGATAAGACGCGCCGTTCCCATCCATCCTGTTATCGATATGATAAAGACTAAAACCCAAAGGGATGCATTCACATAACTCACAAGTGTCAACAATAGAAAAAGGGTTGGAAAGGTTAAAAAGAGGTCAACAATAACAATAAAAAGCTTATCAAATCCACCGCGTAACAAAGCGGCACTCACGCCGTACAGCAATCCGATAAGCGTAGAGATAAAAGCACTTGAAAACCCTATCAACAATGATATTTGCCCTCCCTCCATAAGCCTAGCCAACAGGTCACGCCCCAGCCTGTCCGTTCCGAACCAATGAGCCATTGAGGGGGATACTAAAATAGCATGGGAATCCAAAAACAATGGATTGACTGTATACACATACGGACCGATAAAAGAGAAAAGAATTATCCCTACCAGCACGGCAATGCTGTAAAAAGGCATTAGGCTTTAATGCCCAATAAGGTTGTCATCATCTGATCAATTGTTGTAATGATTTTAGCTGCTGCACCGTAGGAAGTTTGATAACGAATAAGGTTTGCCATCTCTTCATCAATACTTACCCCACTGATTGAATCTTGCTCTTGCTTGATTGCATTGTACTGCGCGGTAATAGATTCATTAGTACTGATTACAGCGTTTGCTTTTGTTCCGATTTTGGTAACCATCGTATCATAGTAGCTGTATATGGTATCATCTGACGTCGTTAACCCATTGGTAAAACTGACCGATGCGAATTGAAGATTCACCATATCCAATGCAGTTTGATTATCTCCGCTTGATGGTAATTTAAAAGCATTGATTTGTGATGGATCCGATTTAAAATCACTTTTCAGACTTATATTTTTTCCGTTATTTCCATCCAAAAATCGATTTACTCCTGTTACACCGGCAAAATTGGTTCCATTATCTTCAATTGCAAAAGTGTACCCTTGCGAATCAAAAGAGGGAGACAAATCAATACTCAACGTATTCGCAGGAATAGTGAAAACAGGATTCAAAATATTATTAATGTCATTTAAAGCATTATTATCCGCATTATCATCTTTTTGAGCCGTTAGCTGATCAACAATGCTGTTAGGCGTTATCCCGTCTGAGAGAAGGTTCGTAGCCGATGCGTTATCCATCACTGTTTTTTCATTGATTGTAATAGAGCGGCGAGCGACTTCTTTTCCGTTTATGTCATACGCAACAACATCAAATGTCCCGGCTTTGAAGTTTTCTCCCGTACTAAGCAATGATTGTGTATCAGAAAAAGAGAGATTATTGGATCGCATTTTGGATGTTGCACTCTGTGCATATACACTATTAGTAGCTTCAATCAGCCCTTTTGTGAAATTATCCATATTTGTCATGGTATCTTGTAAAAATCCGTCTTCAAACTCTCCGTCTGAACCGATTTTTGAACCGCGTAATTCCAATAAAGCACCAACTTTACCCGCAGTAATCTTTTCTGCAAAAGGAATTTTAACACCGTCTTGGCGCTGATAGTAGAGATCATTATAACCATTTTTATTGCCGGTTTTATCAATGCCTATCGGATGAAAACTACTGCCGTCAACCAGATTAAATCCGCTTACTTGTATGGTATAACTTCCATTTCCTTCAGAAATATTGCTGTCAACAACGTTATTGCTCGTAATCTGCCCTTCTGTGGCTTTTGCACCGATTAAACTAGACAATGTCAATTCAAGCTTGCCGCGTTGATCGCGCAAATCGTTCGCATTATTAATACCGTTGGATTCCGCTGAAGTAATGGATTTGTTCAAAGCAGCAATCTGCCCGGCAATACGATTGACCTCTTCGATATTTACCGCAACCTGATCATTTAACGAATTTTGAAGATCGCTAATCTTTGCACGCGTTTGATTAATATTTTGAGTCAATGTTTGTGTCTGTTGCGCCAAAGAAACTTTTAATGAACTGTTGCTTGGATTATCCGCCAAAGATTGCCATGTATTAAAATAATTTTGCAGATCATTTTTGATACCGTTGTTTTGAATATCAGGGAAATACGTAGAGAGCTCTTGGAGATTTTTTTTCATCTCATCCGAATAAGACTTATTTTGTGAAGCGACTTTATACTGATTATAAACAAAACTATCAAATACACGGACTATTTCAGTAATTTGTGTCCCGTTCCCGCGTTGCCCCGGTTCAATGCTTACCGGAGTTGCCGCTGCGGTAACGACACGCTGACGCGTATATCCGGCTGTTTCAGCATTGGAAATATTATGACCGGTAGTATCAATACCGACTTGTGCAGCGTTAAGACCACTGTATCCGATGTTTAATGCATTAAAAATTGATGCCATATTATGCTCGCACTTCCAAAAATGATGCTTCCGAAGAGGCTACTCTTTGATAACCCTCCATTTGTGTCGGAACGACCCGCTCTAGAAGAGAATTATAAAAGGCTCCAACACTTAAAACCATTTTTGCGTATTGTTGATTGATCTCTCGTAATTGTGAGAGATGTTCTTTGAGAGAATCGAGTTGCTGATGTTGTTCATTATCTAAAAGCTCAGAGAGAGGTTTGGAAGGTGCTGCTGTCATAAGTTTTGATATCTCACGATCTATCATCGCTTTTTTTTGCTCAAAACTTTTAATTTTCTCTTCTTTAATCGCTAAACGTTCAAACTGCGGATTATGTTTCGCTTCTTTGATATCAGTAATATCTTCCTGCGATAAAGAAATAAGAGATTCAAGATCTTTGATGGCACTTTGCAATTGATAAGACAACATCATAAACTCCTCTGGTTAGGTCAGCTCTTGCGCAATACGCTTGGCTAACGCTTCGATATCGACACGATATTCACCTTTTTCGATAGAAGCTTTGAGCTCTTCGATTCGGCTTGTGTCACCTTGTTTGTTAATAGATTGCGTGGATTTCTCCTGCTCTTTAGTTTTTAATGATGGTTCTTGGTATGCCGCTTTGATAAGCGATCCGTTCACACTTGAGATCATGGTGAATCCTTGTTATCCGTTTATGATGTGTACATACCATATCGGCCAAAACCATCAAAAATTTAGGCTACTCTTGTGTTTTTATCCCTTTTTGGCTCAAGTGATCAAATAACATCTGTGAAAATCCAAAGCCGCCCGCACTCGCATTGGAGAGTTCTTCACGGTACATCGATTTGAAAATCTTATCTCCCGGATCTTGGGTATTGAAAAGATTTTTTTCATCTTTCATCGCTTCATCCAACATCATTTTGACAATAATCGCTTCAAACTGATCGGTTTTCTCCCGCAAAGCGGCATTGCCTTCTTTGCTTCCGATGGATGGAAGCGCTTTTTGATAATGTACCCCAGAAATATCCATTAGATGACCTCCAAGTCTACTGAAATCGCTCCGGCACTTTTCATTGCTTGGAAAATAGAGATCATCTCTTTCGGACTTGCCCCCATTTTTCGGAGTGAACGGGCAATATTAGCAACCGTTGTCGTCCCCTTTTCGGTATACACTTCATTTTCATTCAGCCCGATGACGAGACTTTTATCCATTGCAACACTTCCTGCAGGTTTTGAAACTGAGTTTTGAGAGAGTATTTTAACCGTCATCTCTCCTTGTGTTACTACTACCGGCTTAACTTCTACATCAACTCCGGCGACAATCGTACCGGTCCGTTCATTGATAATAATCTTTTGATCCTGCGCATAATCGATATCAAGGTTTTGGACTTCAGCTAAAAACTCAACCATTGTTTTAGTGGCGGGAAGTTGCAGATTGATCGTTCTTGGATCGATTGCTGTAGCGATTGATGAGCGATATTTGTTGTTAATCGCATTTTGGATGGCAACAGCGTTGGAAAAATTGGATGCTTTAAGTGAAAGGGTCGCATTTTGCAGATGGACCATATCCTGATTAATTTCACGCTCAACCAATCCACCCCCATAGACCAAGCCTACCGTTGGATGCGATTCAGAACCTGCCCCTTTTTCATTTTTACCGCCGATGCTGATAGGACCTTGCGCTAAAGCATAGATTTTGCCGTCCACCCCTTTGAGCGGTGTCATAAGTAAGGTTCCCCCTTCCAATGATTTGGCATCTCCGATAGATGAAACCGTTACATCAAGCGCATCACCCTGGCGGGCAAACGGAGCAAATTTTGCAGTAACCACAACCGCTGCAACGTTTTTAGATTTGATATCGACCGGATTCATATCAATGTTCATCGCTTTGAGCATGTTGGCGATCGATTGGAGGGTAAATTTTGACGTGGTTCCATCACCGGTTTTTTTCAAACCGACAACGAGAGAATAACCGATAATCTGATTGTCACGAACGCCGACAACATTCGCGACTTCACTGATACGGGTCGCTTGCAAAAGGGTTAAAAGGGAAAAAAGCAGTACAAAAATTCGCATAAACATCCTTTATTATCAAAGGATTAAGCAAAGTTTATTCCATAATGGATTTATGCGTAATAAGTAAGAGAGGTTTTTCCGAAACGTTTTGATTTGATCCGATTAAAGTGCCCGATTGCATCCGGTAATTCGAGGGTGCTCATGTGTTCGATAATAATCAATGTCGCCATTTCAAGGGGGAAAGATGCAATCATATCTATCGTTTTATCATAGATTTCTTCCATCCCTTCACGATAGGCAAACGGCGGATCAACATAGATAAAGGCACTTTCACCAAGGGCAAGAAGCCGCTTTTTGACCTGAACGATGTTACTAAAACTATCCCCTTCAAACACTTCACATGCTTTAGGGTCGGTTTGAGCAATATTTTCACGTAACGTGCGGATTACATCACGATCTTTTTCCATAAAAATAATTTTTTTTGCCCCTCGGCTAAGAGCTTCCAGTCCGATTGATCCGCTTCCTGAAAAAACTTCGACCAAGACTGCATCAATAATATCAAATTGCAGTGTATTAAAAAAAGACTCCAATACAATTCCCTTTGAACTACGGGTCGTCTCTTTAGAGGGGAGTTTAAGGGTTTTTCCTTTGTATTTTCCGGCAATGATTTTTTTGGTAATAGTTGGGTTATTTTTCATAAAATGCTCGAATAGCTTTCAGGATATTGGCTTGGTATTCACGGGTTAGTTTATCGATATGACGTTCCAAAATCTCAAAACTAATCCCCTCTTCCGATGATGGAAGGACTTCTTCTTCTATAGGAAGAACAGGTTGTTTCAGGGTTTCAAATTTTTGGGTCAGTGCATGAAGCAGCTGTGCTTTTGAAAACGGTTTAATCAAATCAGATAATTTATTGGTACCAATGACAAAGGTGGGATGTGTTTCATCTCGGATATCTTTATCACGAATCAAAATATCACATTGACGAATCGAGCTTAAATGCCCATCCAAAAAAAGTTCTAAAGAACGTTGCAACAATGGAGAATCACACTGTATAGCTACTTTCAAATCACTTTCCTCGTAAATAATAATCGATACTGTAGCGTAAATCCTCGTCCATGTCCATCAAACTCTCGCTCATCCACTTCAGATATCCGGAGTCTTTAAGGGCAATCTCTTCGATCCGTTTTTTAGCGTATTTCCCAAACGGAAGCCGCGTGAGAAGAACATAGCTTTTCGATATTTCGATCAGTTTGTCACTATCTGCCAAATCAAGCAGATATTCCAATACCATTCGCGTGTGAACGGCATCGCTCAGTGCATGGTGAGGAGTGATGGTAAGAGCAAATTTTTCAAATACCGCCTCTTCTTCACGATACAATCGCAATTCATAACGCAAAAACTGTAAAGAATAACCTTCCAAGTCATCCATGAGCGATTTAGCACATTTGAGTGTATCAATCACCGCTCCCTGCCATGCAATCCCCTCTTTCTGCAACATCGCCAATTCAAACGGAGCATTATGCGAGACCAAAATATTCTCAGGAGCGTTCAAGCTTTCCAGTTTCTTAACACTGATTGATTGGGAAAAAGAGGGAGCATCTTTCACCATTTCATTGGTAATATGGTGGATCGCCGATGCGGAGGGAGGGATTTTTTTACCGGGATTGATCAGTTCATAGTGGATAGACTCATCTTGGATGATGCCGAGTGCACAGATTTTATCCTTGACTTCAACCCCTGTCGTTTCCGTATCGAGAAAAACCAGCATGCCTACTCTGCAGGAAACGATTTTAATTCAGCCAAGAGCTTATGATAATGTTCCAGAGTTCGGAAACTCTTTTCAAAACGCCACCCAAGGACAAACCCTATAATCTCATTTTTGAGTTCAAAACTTAGTTTCTCAGCACGCCCATAATAGCCTAAAGAGACATTTTTATTTTTAACTTTCGCATTTTTATCATAAATAATGGCGATAATTTGAGCATACTTACCCTCTTTGACACTTCCCAAATCCTCATCAGCCAACGATAATCCGGAAAGGTTAATCGCTTTGTAGTTAAATAAATCCTCGAATCGTTCAACCTTGCCCTCTACTCCCAATTTTTGGTAGAGCTCTTCGAGCTTTTTGAGGTTACTTTTTCTCTCTAACTCATAACTGGAGATTTGTGCCGTCAGGTTTTTCAATCGATCAAGTGCCGAACTCACATTTTCTCCTTTGAATACCTCTATATTTTGATAATTTTAACCTACATTGACTTATAATATCAAACTTTTTATACTCTGGGAACTTAATGGACTATTTACAAATTCAAGGGCCTACTAAACTTAGTGGAACTGTTACCATCTCCGGCGCAAAAAATGCCGCTTTGCCACTTATCACATTGACACTTTTAGCGCATAATCCGTTAACGATAGCCAATATGCCAGAGGTAGTAGATATTAAAACGCTACTTAAACTCCTTCAAAATCTTGGAGCCAGTTATACATTGGAGAACCATATTTTAAAAGTTGACACCTCTACTGTCAATCATACTATGGCAAACTATGATATCGTTAAAACCATGCGTGCATCGATCCTCGTTCTGGGACCATTGCTTGCCCGCTTCGGACATTGTGAGGTTTCCCTTCCGGGGGGATGCGCTATCGGTCAACGCCCGATCGATTTACACCTCAAAGCAATGGAGCAAATGGGTGCTACGATTACGATCCACGCGGGATACGTTCATGCCGTAGCCCCTGAGGGACTTAAAGGTGCCCATATTATCTTTGATAAAATCACTGTGACCGGAACTGCGAACGTTGTTATGGCTGCGGCTTTAGCGCACGGAAAAAGCGTCCTCGTCAACTGTGCCAAAGAGCCTGAAGTGGTTCAACTGTGCGAAATCCTCCGAGACAGCGGTATCGATATCTCCGGAATCGGAACTTCTGAACTCACGATCATCGGTACTGGGGGAAAAACCATCGATATGGTCGACTTTGAAGTCATCCCTGACCGTATCGAAGCAGGTACCTATATGTGCGCCGCGGCTATTACCGATTCAACCGTTACACTAGAACGTGTACGTCCCGATCATCTGGATGCCGTTACCGCTAAACTGGAACAAATGGGATGCCGCGTTGAGTGCGGTGAAACAACCATGACTGTATACCCTGCGGCTGAACTCAAACATGTCGATATCATAACCCAAGAGTACCCGGCATTTCCTACCGATATGCAAGCGCAATTCTTAGCCCTCGCTACCCGTGCGAAGGGAGCTAGCACCATTGAAGAGCGTCTTTTTGAAAACCGTTTTATGCATGTCAGTGAGTTACAGCGTCTCGGTGCAGAGATCAAACTGAGCGGCCATACTGCTACCGTAATCGGGCCGTGTGATCTTGCGGGTGCTGATGTTATGGCAACCGATTTGCGTGCATCCAGTGCTCTGGTTCTCGCGGCAATGGCAGCTGAGGGCACCACAAATGTCCACCGTATCTATCACCTCGATCGCGGGTATGAGAATTTAGAGCTTAAACTTCGCGCCTTGGGTGCAAAGATTCAGCGCTTAAAAGAATAATCTCCTCTTCCCGTTTTCACGGGAAAACTCCTCTATGTCTTCTCTCTATTCTCCACAACGATAGCTAAGATTGGTAATGTAATATTCACAATAGTTTTTCGGACGGATCCGAAAGATTTTTCTAAGTAGCTTTTTCATACAAAACTACTTGCAAAAAGTGTTCCCAAAATAAGAGTAAAGAAGGATAAAAGAATGAGAGGATTCCTCTTTCGAGGAAAAAAGTGATTAAAGATCTCCTTCAATCACTTTTTGGAAAGTTCCGTAATAAACGGATTGCATATCGGATAGATCCATCGACACATCGTTTAGAGAGAAAGTATCGCCACCGACGGTTCCAATTTTTTCACATGCCAAAGAACCGACCATCTCTTCAAATGCTGCAGTGTTTTCCGGAGTGACTTCGATAATAGCACGGGACATACTTTCCGCAAAAATATCACGAATATCGCTCACCGGGATCGAAGCATTCACCCCTTTATCACTAACACATGCCATTTTAGCAAGTGCAATCGCCACACCGCCAGAACTACAGTCTTTTGCCGCAGCAAGGAGCCCTTTTTTGTTCGCTTCGATAACGAGGTTCCAAAGAGCGCGCTCTTTGTCATAATCGATCACAGGAATAGTCCCGGCTACAACATTGTAAAGTTCTTTCATATAGAGTGATCCGCCAAATTCCGAGTGGTTTTCACCGACGAGATACAATATATTTCCCTCTTTTTGGAAGGCAGAAAGAAGAACTTTATTTTGATCTTCATTAACACCGACCATTGCAATCGATGGAGTCGGGAATACCGATTTACCATTGGTTTCATTATAAAGCGATACATTTCCGCCGATAACCGGAGTATTCAACTCAGCACACGCCTCTTTGATCCCAAGACATCCTTGTCCAAACTGCCACATAACTTCAGGATTTTCAGGGTTTCCGTAGTTCAGACAGTCCGTAACCGCTTTCGGAGTTGCACCGCTCATCGCGACGTTACGACCGCTTTCGATAACCGCTGCCGCCGCTCCCGCTTTCGGATCGATAAAGCAGTAACGAACATTACAATCGGCGCTCATTGCCAAGGCTACGCCGTTCTCTTTGATACGGATAACGGACGCATCGAGTTCACCGCCCTTTTTGACGGTATTGGTTTGTACCATTGAATCATATTGCTCATAAATCCAATGTTTATCGACCACTTCCATTGAGCTGATCAATTTTTCAAACGCTTTTTGATTATCAACCGCTTCGAAATCGGAAAGTTTAACTTTTGCAATCTCATCGAGATAAGAAGGACGAGACATAGGACGATCCAATACCGGAGCCTCTTCACTCACCGGATCAACCGGAACCTCAGCACATTTCTCACCGTGCCAGAAAAGTTCCATATTACCCGTCGCTGTTACTTCACCGATTACCGCACAGTCAAGATCCCATTTTTCAAAAATATCGATGATCGCCTGCTCAGAACCTTTTTTCGCACAAATGAGCATACGCTCTTGCGATTCGGAGAGCATGAACTCATAGGGCATCATCCCCTCTTCACGAGCAGGAACCTTATCGAGGTGCATAATCATACCGCTGCCTGAGCGTCCCGCCATTTCAAATGAGCTTGAAGTAAGTCCCGCAGCTCCCATATCCTGAATCCCGACGACGTAATCAGTTTTGAAAAGCTCCAAACATGCTTCGAGGAGAAGTTTTTCTGTAAACGGATCACCCACTTGTACGGTCGGACGAAGCCCTTTGGACGCTTCGGTGAAACTGTCCGAACTCATCACCGCACCGCCGAGGCCGTCGCGCCCTGTTTTGCTTCCGACATAGATGACCGGATTGCCGATCCCCTCCGCTTTTCCGTAGAAAATTTCATCACTTTTGGCGAGTCCGAGGGTAAAAGCATTAACAAGGATATTGCCATTGTAGCACTCATCAAAACTTGTCTCTCCGCCGATCGTCGGAACCCCCATACAGTTACCGTATCCGCCGATACCCGATACGACACCGCGTACCAAATAACGCTGATGCGCGCTGATGTCATCTTGGTTCAGCACATTACCGAAACGAAGTGCATTGAGGTTGGCGATAGGACGGGCACCCATAGTGAATACGTCACGCATAATTCCGCCGACTCCAGTCGCAGCCCCTTGGTACGGTTCAATAAAGCTCGGATGGTTATGGCTCTCCATTTTGAAAACCGCCGCATATCCGCCGCCGATATCGATAACTCCCGCATTTTCGCCCGGTCCTTGGATAACCCACGGTGCCTTAGTCGGAAAACCGCTCAAATGCTTTTTAGATGATTTGTAACTGCAGTGCTCACTCCACATGGCCGAAAAAATCCCGATTTCAACGAGATTTGGCTCACGTCCGAGGATTTTCTTAATATGGGCATAATCGTCCATTGACAATTTATGCTGTTTTAGAACTTTTTCGATATCTGGAAGGGGAGTGCTCACGGCAGTTTCCTTGAGTAAAATAATAATAATGCCGCGATTATATCAAAGGGGAATATTCATCCATCTTAAAGCAGTGTTATTTAAATCCGAAATCTTTTTCGGCACGAATGTTTTTTTTCAGAGAAAAGATATCGGTGTAACTAATTGCTACTACTTCATACTCTTTTTTTCCACTGGGGAGACGGACGCTAAAGTCAGAGCCTTCTTCTTTTCCCAGCATCGCCCTCGCTAACGGCGAATGTACTGAAATAAGCGCATTTTCTGGTTCACTTTCCAACGTTCCGCAAATGGTATAGGAAAACTCTTCCTCACTGTTCACATCCATAATCGTGATCGTAGCACCGAAGTGGGCACGAGAATGATCGAGCAGTGACGGATCGATGATTTGGGCTTTTTCAATCATCGAATTGAGATAAAAAAGACGCTTATCAATATGACGAAGTTTCTCTTTTGCTGCATGATACTCGGCATTTTCACTTCGATCTCCCAGCTCCGCCGCTCGCTGTTTTTCCTGATTGACACGCGGTTTTTCAACATCTTTGAGGTATTTGAACTCCCGTAAGAGTTCATCATACCCTCTGGGTGTCATCGGTTCTTTGTTCATTTACGCCGCAAATCCGAGAATATAATAGGTCGGTTTCCCGTCTACTTTTTGAAGCTCAACTTTGTACTTATCCGCAAAATGGTTGATTTTTTCCATTGCGTCACTTGAACTGATCTCACTTGTCGCATCGATCTTGATTTTAAAATAGTCGTTACTGTTCGACATCGCCACATACGATTCATCTGTTTTTAACGCTTCGTGTAAATCCAAAATATGTTTGATAATTTTCTCATACCCGCCAGTATTTTCTTCGATACGGCTTAGTTGGAGGCTTAATGCTTCATTTGGGGCATATCCGAGTTGGTTTAAAATCGCTTCATGTGTCATTAGTATGTTCCTTTGTAAAATTAGAAGAGTTATTCTATCATAGAAGTATTTATTGACTATAATATCTCTTATGAAATCACTCCTAATTCGTCTTACCCATGGTCTTTATGACCAAGATATCGCACCCGAAGAGCGTGAGCACATTAATGAATGGCTTACACGAAAACTTCTAACTCATGAAGATAACAAATATCAGCTCGCATCTCAATACCGCGCCGGTATCGTCTCTTTAGCTTCTGAGAGCGGGGCATATCTTCAGACATTGGGAGAGAGTATCCGCGACCACTTTATCGAAACCAACAATCTTATGGGGGCGAAAAGCGGCGATTTAGTCATCGCCCAACGGTTACTCGGAAAACGGGGCGGTCCACAGGCAAAAGTCGTCGTCATCGCAGGGCGAAGTGAAACCTACAGCGTCGCGGTCGTTACGATGAAAAACGGCTATTTGAGCCTCCAAGACATCCGCACCGATCACCCCGCAGGATTTGCCCTCAATGATCTTCCCGAAACAGCCGAGGGATCACTCTATCAGATCAACAACCAAAGCGGAACGATAGCCGCCTATTTGGGGAACCTCAGTGACCCTAAAGTGGATGAGAAAATCGTCCTCGCCCTCTACAACAAACACGATGCGTTCGAAGATGATGTGTTAGCGATGGCACGCGAATTTCCCAAAGAGGTCGATGCGTCGCTGTATCCCCACCGCCGTGATCTTCGCCACTTGCCGTTTTGTACCATCGACCCCGTCACTGCCAAAGATTTCGATGACGCCATCTGTTATATCCCTGAGACCTCCACCCTCTACGTCGCTATCGCCGATGTGAGCGAATACGTCCACCCCTTCGGTGCGATCGATGCTGAGGCGATTTATCGCAGTTTCTCCATCTATCTTCCCCATCGCTCCATCCCGATGCTCCCGCGAGAACTCAGCGAAACCCTCTGCTCGCTCCAGCCTCTCGTTGATCGTCTCGCCTATACGTTTGAGATGCACATCGATCCCGTAACCTACGAGATGGACTCCTTTGAGCTCTATGAGTCGATCATCCATTCGCACCGCCGTTTCAGTTACGAGCAAATCGATGCCTTTTTTGAGGGTAACCACCACGCCGAAAACGAGAAAGAGGCGCAAGTGTTAGCCTATATCCCTCTGCTCAACGAGTTGACGTATAAGCTTCGAGAAGAGCGGATGAAAAAAGGGTACAACTTCCGCTCCAGCGAGTTGGAGATGCGAATCGACGAGGAACAAAACATCGTCTCCACCGAGTTTGCCGTCGAGACACCGTCGCATGCCCTCATCGAGGATTGTATGCTCCTCGCCAACAAAGCGGCGGCATCATTGTACGAACGGGGTGTGTTTCGTATCCACGAATCCCCTAGCCCTATGAAACTCCAAAGCCTCTACACCGAGTTGGCGAGTATCGGCATTTTCGTCGAGTCCCAAGGCTCTATCAAAGAGACCATTATGGCAATCCAAGCCGAAGCGGAGCGACGCGATCTCATCAGCGAGGTCGATACCCTCATCATCCGCGCTCAGATGCAGGCACGCTACGCACCGTACAATATGGGGCACTTTGGTCTCGGGTTTGATCGCTACACCCATTTCACCTCTCCGATCCGCCGTTACAGCGACCTGATCGTCCACCGCCTCCTCAAAGCGATTGCGGCAGGAGATACCGAAGAGGGATCATACGTATTGCGAAACATCGAGTCTCTTTGTACCTCCATCAGTGAAAAAGAGCGCGAAGCAAGCGACATCGAAATCCGCTTCCAAGAGCGCAAATTCGCCCGTTGGGCAGCCACCGTTATCGGTCAGGAGTTCAAAGCCCGTATCATGCGCGCCGAAGAGCCGTTCATCGCCGAGATTCACGACACCATTACGGGGGCAAAAGTACAGATTACCTCACAATTTGGGTTGATGCTCTTCGATGACATCATCGTCAAAATCGAAACCGCCAACCTCGCCACCGCGAAAATCACCGCCTCGTTTGTGAGTCGCATAGAAAAGGAAACGGATGAATAGACAAGAGCTTGATCGCCATCTCCAAAATCATACCGCACCACGAGCGATGGCACTCTTCGGCGAGAGCCACTTTCTCATCGACCGCTATGCACACGGACTTGCCCAGATCGAAGGGGCATCGGTTCTCAGCCTCTATCATGACGAGTACGATTTCAACACCGCCAAAGCCCACCTTTCGCAAGGGTCGCTCTTCGGTGATCAAAATCTCCTTATCGTCAAACACGAAAAAAAGCTCCCCAAAGCCGAGCTCGATACCCTCGTGGAACTCGTCGGCAAAAACAGTGATAACACCTTTATCTACTGTTACTACGGCGAGGATGTCAAAGGAGCCGATACCGCGTTCAAAGGCGCGCATACGGGATCGGTTCGTTTCTTTCACCCCTTTGCCGCCGAAGCACGCGCCATCGTGATGCAAGAAGCGCAAAGTTCAGGAGTTCAGCTCGATAATCAAGCGGCATTTCACCTCCTCGACATCCACAACAACGACCTCGCCCTCGCCTGCAACGAGCTCTCCAAACTCTCTATTTTAGGCAAACCGATTGGGATGAAAGAGATCGACGAACACGTCTTCGGTCTGAGCGAAATCAAACTCGACCACTTCATCGCCCGTGTCATCGAGAAAAAAGAGTTCCTCCCCTCCCTACGCCACCTCCTCGAATCGGGAGAAAACGAGATCCAGCTCCTCACCGCCATCAGCGGATTTTTGACACAGTTGTATCTTTTTAACAGCGCCATCAAAATTCACGGAGTCGCCGATTCGGCTCTCGTTCTAGGATACAAACTTCCGGGATTCGTCGAAAAAGAGCGTGCTGCCCTCTCGATCAAAATCTCACCTGAGGGGTATAAACGGGGGATTAATCTCCTCCTCGATACCGAGCTGAAGATGAAATCGACAGGCTCGCCGGATCAAGAGTCATTGCTTCTTTCTGCGTTACTGAAACTGCAAGCAATCCTTTAACCAAAACTAATATTAAGCTATTTTTCAGTATAATCCGCGCGTTCCTTGCTCTTTGCAACACGACTGTCGTGCTGTATAACAACCATAAGGGGCGAACACCATAAGGAGACATACGCTATGAGACATTACGAAAACTTAGTAATCGTAAAACCTACTCTTACAGAAGAAGAGATTAAAAACACCATCGCTCTCGTTGAAGAAGTGATCACTGCAAACGGCGGTGAGATCGTTGCTCGCGACGCAATGGGAATGAAAAAATTAGCTTACCCGATCGAGAAAAACGCTCGCGGTTATTTTTACGTTATGTATTACAAATCTGCACCTGCTGCGATTGCTGAAATTGAACGTCGTTTCCGTATCAACGAGGAAATTTTGCGTTTCGTAACAATGAAATACGATTCAAAACGTGAAATTGCAGCTTGGAACGGTATGGTTGAAAAAACCAAAAAACCTGCTCCAACTGCTGCTGTTGCTGAGAAAAAAGAAGAAGTAGCTTCTTAAGTCATTACAAGGAAAACCTATGTATAACAAAGTCATTTTGGTTGGAAATCTTACCCGAGATATCGAGCTTCGATATTCACAAAACGGTTCGGCAATCGCCAAAACCGCTATTGCAACCAGCCGTAAATTTACGGTAAACGGTGAGAAAAAAGAGGAGACATGTTTTGTCGACATCACTTTTTTCGGCCGTTCAGGTGAAGTAGCCAACCAATACCTTCGCAAGGGTTCTAAAATCCTCATCGAAGGGAGACTAAGTTTTGAACAATGGGTTGACCAAACCAGTGGCCAAAAGCGCTCTAAACACTCCGTTATCGTTGAAACGATGCAAATGCTCGATTCACGCGGCGAGGGTGGTTCTCAGGGCGGTTATAACGAATACAGCGATACTGGAAATAGTGGCTATGATGCACCTGCACCTAAAGCGGCTTACACTCCTCCACCGTCGTATTCTAAACCCGCACCGGCAAGAATGCCGGAAAACAATCTCCCAGAGATTGATATAAACGAAGACGAAATTCCGTTTTAGAATAAGCACAAGGATAGAACCATGTCAGAAAAAAGAAAATACAAAAAACGTTATTGCAAATACTGCGAGCAAAAAGTTGATTTCATTGACTACAAAGATGTACAGTCATTGAAATATTCACTCTCTGAGCGTTTCAAAATCATGCCACGTCGTCTTACAGGTAACTGTAAACGTCACCAAGATATGGTTACAATCGCTATCAAACAATCACGCGCAGCTGCGTTGATCCCATACACAGTATCACGTAAAGTGATCGCTGGTGCTCCTTTCGAAGATATTCGTTAAGCCCTAGCATGTCGGCACTTTGCCGGCATACTTTCTATCTGTCTTTCTCCTCATTTTACTTCTTTACTCCGCTATAATATCTTTTTCAATATTGACTTGGGAATTTATTCAATGAAACTGTTAGAATTATGGATTATTACTTTTATTCTATCCATTGCATCCTTTGCTGCAGAGCCTATTTTTACGATATCAGATCATGTCAAAAAAGTTCTCCCCTCAATCGTCAAAATCAAAGTACAGCAAAGTATCCCAATCAATGATGAAAGTGAATTAACGTCTGCCGATACAGGCGGATCAGGTTTTGTTGTTGATAATGAACACCATATCGTAACAAATGCCCATGTAGTCGCCGATGGCAAAAAAATAGTTATCGTTGATAATCATAACATTGAATACCCCGCAACTTTGATAGCCAAAGATGAAAAAACTGATATTGCTCTTTTAGATGTACCGACCTTTGATACAACAGTAATCTTAGAGAATAATATTTCTCTTCCATGCGCTGGTGATGGAGTATTTGCAATCGGAGCACCTTATTCTCTTGGACATAGCGTATCCCTTGGCGTTATCAGTGCAATTGATCGCTTCTTGCCGAATTACCCCTATATTCATTTCATTCAGACAGACGCAGCCATCAATCCCGGAAATTCAGGTGGTGCACTTTTCAATCTCAACGGTGAGCTAATCGGTATGACCTCTACTTATTTTTCTAAACAAGGTGGGTATACCAATATTGCTTTCGCTATACCCATAGCCGATGTTCATCGTGTTGCGGAACGGCTCTTAAATCAAAAGCAGATAGAGCGTGGATACATGGGGGCTGAACTACTACTTTCCGAACGAATATCACGCAAACTTGGATATCTCTCTTCCGTTTTCATCAGCCGGACTGAGCCAAATTCTCCCGCAGAGGCTGCCGGATTAAAAACCGGTGATATCATAACCGCCTTGAATGGAACTCCAATCAATGACGGAGGTGAATTACACCGATTTCTTGAAAGTTCTTCTCCTGAAGAGATAATTACACTCTCACTGATACGAGACAAAGAGCACAAAACAGTAATAATAAAATTAGGAACAACCCCTTTAGAGAAAAAAGAAGTAACCAATATTGCATCAGCAGATGTGAGTGAAAAAAATGGGCTGATATTGAGAGAAACATCGGCAGGGATAGAAGTTTTAGTAAGCTATAGCACTGCGAAAATAATTGGCATAGACCCCAAAGATATCATTATTCAAATCAATAGCATCTCAATAAAAACAATACAAGAATTAAATATACAACTCAGTAAACTCAAAGAGACAGAAATAGCACTAATAGCGATAAAACGTAACGGAAATACAATAACACTGCCAATCGGGAGTAAATCAGCTATAAAAGCCTATACATCTCGAAACTAATCCATCCAGCGTCTTGGGTCATATCCATCAGTAGGACGCTTAATTTCCGCTCTCTCCAATCGTTTTAACATAGTGATAACATCAGATCCGTCTACAAAACTTTTTTCATTTCTGTCGCTACCATACTGCGTAAATCCATGACGTACATAAAAGGGAATTGCAGAAGAATCACAAACAATACTGACACTGATTTGATCATACAAAGCTCCCGCTTCGACAAATAGCTGTTCCAACATCATAGAACCTATTCCTTGTCCTCGGTATGCAGGAAGCACAGCAATATTTAAAATAGGAGTCATATCATCAATATATCCATTTGATCCGTGATCAGTATTTAAACGCCGTATCCATACAGCTCCAACGAGCTGATTATCAACAAGAGCATAGAGCCCTAGATCTTTACTTGTAAAGCCATAGAACTCTTCATAGATAGCAAGTTTAGGGATATCCGATAATATTTTATTGACTTCATCTAACCGCATAGCATAATGGAGCATATCGGTAAGTATTTTTTGTTCGGAAGATCTAAGGAAATAGAGGATTGGTTTCATAAAAAGAAGTATACATTAGTGATACTAAGAGATTAATTTTAACAGTTAAAAAAGTGATTATTGATAGGTCATGACTGCGTAATAGAAGGAGTATATGATTGATTGAAAAAGAAAGAAGAAGGGGATAAATCTGAGGCCAGGCGGCGACCTACGTTTCCACACCTGAAAGATGCAGTATTATGAGCGATGAGGGTCTTAGCTTCCGGGTTCGGAATGGGAC
>NZ_JAQTNN010000021.1 GCF_028713855.1 Sulfuricurvum sp. | reverse complement strand
GGTACAACGAAATCCTCTTCGAAGACGCTAACTCCAACGAACAACTCAACATCCGAGCCCAAAAAGATTACAGCCTCCTAGTCCTCCATGACGCAACCGAACATATCCAACATGACCGAAGTGAAACAGTCGACAACAACGAAGACGTTACTATCCACGGCTACCGAACTGAGAGAGTCAACAAAAGCAAAACGGAAACAATAGACATAGCAAAAGCTCTGACTATTGGGGCTGGGTATCAGGTATCTGTCGGTGCTAGTAAGAATGAGACCGTGGGGATAAGCTCTACAGAAGAAGTGGGATATATAAAATCAACCATCGTAGGAGAAGAATACACCATCACTGTCGGAAACAGCACCATCCATATGAGTGCCGAAGGAACCATAGAGATCACCGCAAGCAATATCCAAGTAGCAGCCAGTGAGTATGTTGAGATCAAAGGGAAGAAGGTTTGTGTCAATGGCGGGTGTGAGGGGGAGAGGAAGGGGAAAGCCACTTCTACGCAGAGTGATGAGATATTTGATGAGCAGTTTATATTAAAAGATGCCACTGGAAATCCAATGGCAGGTATGGTTTATACAGCAAAGCTTCCATCAGGTGAAATACTCCATGATGAAACCGATGATGAGGGAAAAACTAAAAGATTTCTAACAAATGGAGCTGAGGATATTATTATTTATATAGGACATAAAGAAGATATATAAAAGGAAAATAAAATGTCTATAGTTACAGGAACAGGAAATATGACTCCAGAATCTCTTGCGGAAGGGAAAACAGATAGGCTTTGGAAGCCGTGGGAAGCATCAGATAAATTATTACCATTTTTAGGAGTATGGGAAAGTGGAGTTTTAAATGGAACTTTTCGTGGACTACCTGTTGCACAAGGAATGATTTTAGAAGTATATAATGATCATCCTGAAAATCCAAAAATTAACAAACCAACAGTAGGGATGGGGCATGTTGTCTTAGACAAAGATCATTTGAAAGTTGGGGATAAAGTTTCAGTTCAAAAGGCTATGGAATTTTTAAAAAGTGATATAAAAATTGTTGAAGATCAAGTGAATAAAAAGATTAAAGTTCCATTGTATCAATATGAGTATGATGCATTGGTATCGATTGGTATAAATGCGGGTGCCTATGGAGGGCTGACTGAGATAAGTGAGATAGTTAACAAAGGTATATACAAAGATATTCCAAAGATTATAAAAACTTATCATGCAAAAGTTGAAGGAAAATTAAAACGCAGAACAGCAGAAGCAAAATTATTTGGAGAGGGAATTTATGATACTGATCACTAAGATAATAATAGGAATTTTATTACTTTTTATTTATGTAGAAGCTGATGAGAACAATTCTTGTTTGGCTCATCTAGGAGGCGGTATGTCTGATGTTTATTGTTATATGGATTTAACAAAAGAGCAAGATGATAATAGTTTTATAATAAGTAAAAAAATTTTATCTACTATGCCGAAAAATACAAAATATCAAAAACTTTTTATGGACTTTATGAAAGCTAAAAAGCAAGAAAGAAAATACTGTGAGTTGATCAAAGGATCGCGAAATTCATGGGGGATTTATGATGCGTTAGAAGTAAAAGCTTTTCATGTAAATGATGTCGATTATTATGAATGTGTTTACAAACTTTCTATTAATCAACATGATTTTTTAGAAGATATGCTGAGTGGAATAAGTCAATAATGAAAAAGACAATTCTATTCTCAATTTTAATGATGAATAATTGGTGCTACACAGATATTAATCGAGCTACAAATAGGTAATAATGGCGACAATGCTGATACGCTGGAAAAGTTAAAATTCTTCTGGACTGGTAGAGGTAAAAATAATATTTTGTGACGAAAATTAGAATCTAAATTATTTTCAACAGGAGTGTATGATGGGAAATATTAGTATTTTAATGGTTATATTTCCATTTTTATTTTTTATTGCAGAAGCTAGCATTATGGTAGATTTATCAAAAATATCTAGTAATGAGTATTTTAGCGACATGAACGATACAGAAATTGATAAATACTGCAATGCCCATCATGGAGGAAGACTAGAGCAAGACTTTTGTGCGAAGAGAGATTTCGAAAAGAGTGATCAAAAACTAAACAAAACATATAAGAGATTAATAAATTCATGTAAAAACGACAAGAAACTTTTGTCAAAAGCTAAAAAATCTCAACAAGCGTGGTTAAAATATAGAGAACTTGCAGGAGATGAGGCGTATACAATTATTGGAAATGGAACAATGAAAAATCAATATTATTTTGCTGCAAAAGAAATGTTGACAAATGAAAGAGAAGAATTTATCCGTGGTTATTATTTTGACGATTGGACGAGGTAAGAATGTATAAAATCATTTTACACATATTAATATACACAGGATTGGCTGCTGAAACCATTTATGATGGCTATGACTCTTTTTATAAAACATATACAAATACTATCTTCAAAGAGCCAGTTTTTAATTTTGAATGGAGAAGAAATAATGATAATGATTTATCGTTTTGGAAAGGAAATATAGATAAAAAACAGTATAAAGTAAAAATAAGCAATGGATATATTTCATTGAATAAGTATCGCTTGTATCTTAATAAGGCTATTGTATTTCCTAATGAGCAAGTAGATAATTCAGAATTGGTTGGAGATAAATTATATATATCCGGACATTATGCGTGTATAGAAGCTGTTTATTCTTCTGCAAGCGGAAAAGCAGCAAGGCATAATTCAATCTATTTGATTGATTTTAATCAACTTAAACAAAAGAAAAAATCATTCTATTTACTACCAAGTCTTTTTGGAAGTTGTTCTGGAATTCGACTTCTCGAAAATAAAAAAATTGCTTTTGACAAAATATCATATATCAATGATTCGTCAAATGATTTACCGATAGGGGTAACTTTTGATGAATATTATATTGATGAAGGCAAATTTGTGCAAACGCAACAAAGTAAAATAGCGTATTTTCCAAATCCAGAAAATGTTTATCGGTTTGAATTGAAAACTACAGAATGCAAAAAATAAATTTATATTTCTTACAAATATTTTTGTTAGTTGGAATGCCCCCCGTTGTATAGACACATCAGTTCTCCACTAAAATTTAAAACAATACTAATAGAAATGAACTGACATAAAAGGGATACCTAATTGTGTTGATTTTGTTCTATACTTCTTTATTACGCCATAGGAGATAGACCATGCTAAAAGAGTTGTTTTATACGGGAATGGGCGGAGCGTTATTGCTCAAAGAACGGGTTGAAGAAGAGCTTAAAAAGCTCGAAGAGAAAGGAAAATTGAACGCTACAGATTCCAAGAGTTTTTTGGAAGGGCTGAAAACGCGCGGTGAAGATGAGGAAAAAAGGGTGAAAGAAGAGCTTAAAACGGCAATAAAAGAGGTGATTGAAGAACTCGGAATTGCGACGAAAAAGGATATCGAAGCGTTACGCGGGTGAGATCTTTGTATTCACCGTATCGCCTTTGGAACATTTTTCGGCTTCTATTGTCATTTTATCTGTTGCTGAAAAAAAGGGAGAGTTTTTTGGGAATTTCTCCCCTTTCTCCTGAGAAACTGGCAGCAACGATCACGGAGTTGGGCGCGAGTTTTATTAAGCTTGCGCAGGTATTGGCAACTCGTAACGATTTTTTCGATGAACCGTACTTAAACGCCCTTAAAACATTACATGATGATTTACCGCCGATGGCTCACGATGCGTATGAGCGGGTGATGGCTAAAGCGTTTCCTACGACCTCTTTTATCCGTTTTAATCCCCAGAGTATTGCTTCCGCTTCGATCGGGCAGGTGCATGAGGCATGGATAGACGAGAGTACCAAAGTAGCGGTAAAGCTTCGACGCGAAGGGATAGAGAACCGCGTTCGTGCGGACATACGGATTCTCTCACTGTTTAACCGTCTCTTTCAACCTCTCTTTTCCCACACGACTCGCCACTCCATCGAATCGGTCATAGCCGAATTTTCGATCATGATTGTTCAAGAATGCAGTCTCAACCAAGAACGGATCAATTTAGAGAAGTTTTCTCTCATGTATGCAGAATCAGGGATCATTTTTCCGAAAAGTTATAGTGCGTACAGCTGTGATGATGCCTTGGTAATGAGTTTTGAAGAGGGGTGGCGGTTTGATGATCGTGATGCCATTTTCTCACATGGACTGGATATTAAACCCCTTATTGATAAATTGGTACGGTTTTATACCGATCAAATGCTGGTCAAAGGCTTTTTCCACGCCGATCCCCATCCAGGAAATCTTTTGGTCAATCCGGAGGGCAAACTGGTATTGCTCGATTTTGGGATGGTGAAGCGAGTGCCCAACAATACCCGTATCGCCATTATCGAGTTGATTCGTGCAGCGAATGAACGGGATTTTGAAGCGTATGTCAGTGCGGCTAAACGATTGGGAACGGTGGCTTACGATGCTCCTGCGGCGGAGCTTGCCGAGTTTACGGAGAGGATGTTTGATATCTTCGGTAATGATGCACTGGATAGCGGAAGCATGCAAAAATTGGCATTTGAGGTGTTGGAACAAACCCGAAATCTCCCCTTTAAACTCCCGCAAGAGGCAATATATATCCTACGTGTAAGCGCTATTATCGAGGGATTGGGAACCACTTATATCGAAAATTTTAACGGGATTAAAGACATTCTTCCCATCTTACAGAGGAATATTCCCAGAGCATTGGGGATGAAAGAATCTATTTTCGAAAATTTGATAAATGAGATTAAACATATTCCCGATGATATCACCGCATTGCGTCATCTTATACGACGGGCGAGTAAGGGAGAATTGGCGGTAGAACTCTCACCGTTGCAATACGAAATGATCAAAAAAGAGTTGCGCGAGGCAACCGTACCGCTTTATATAGCACTGATTTTGATGCTGGGAGTAATCGGTGCATGGATGGCGGGGATGAGCGAGGCTGCCTATGTTTTACTGGGTGCCGCCATGATGAGGCTGTGGTATCGATAACATCATCCTTTGTTTTGCCGAGAAAGGTAGTTGTATACCCCCGTACCGACGATAAGCAACGTAACACCGATAATGAGATAAAACGCATTGATGATTTTGCTGTAATCATCCAGCACGATTTTAAAGACTGCCATTAACGATTCGATAGAGAGGGCAATGATAATGGAAGTGAGGAACTTGCTGAGCGATTTGCTCTGCATATCGCTTCCGTATTCAATTGATTTGTATAAGACTTCATTTTCAATCATGGTTTTAGCCAGATCATAAATGGCAAGGCCGATCGTAATCGAGATAATAGAAGTAAAGATTTCATGCATCACTTCATTTTGCTGATTATTGATGAAAAGCATGGCACCAAAAATATAGGCTCCGTACAAAATTAAAAATGCAGAAACAAATCCCAGTAACAAACCGCCGAAACCCATGACCATTTTATTGACTTTTTCTAAAAGAGTGTTGTGTTCTATTAGTCGGAGTTCTTCAAGCAGTTTCAACATGTCAAAGTCGGCAACAAGATACGTATTGTTTTCCTGTTTAACAACCGTGAGCGTGGGGAGACCGCTCAAATGGTTCAGGTAGGGATTACTGATATGGATCGGTTCTTCTGCAAAGCTGACCCACTTGAAATAAAATGATTTATCGGCCCCTTGACGATTTAAATCGTCTTCACTTACCCCGTAACTAGGAGTTGACTGGACAAAGGTGGGAGATACGGCATAAATAATTTCCGCTGCTTTTTCAAATTCGAAGAAACGCTTCATATCGGAGGCGTTTAGCGAAAAAGGGTGGAAATCTCCCATTGTTTTGCGTAGATAAAATTGGATACTGTTTTTATGCTCCGTGTAGATAGTAATAATCCGTTTCATTGAAGACTCCTGATAATGAGTATTCGATATTGTTTTACTCCCATTTGGATTAAAAATGATACAGAAATGTAAGATAAGAGAGAACTTTAAGGTTACATGCGGGTAGAATATAGAATAAATAAGTCATTTTAAAAGTGGGCAGTTTTATAAAAGTGTCTAGAGGGATTTAGAATTTGAAGAGAGTGGTTCGAAGAGTTATAAATCATAAATATGTTGCCATGAATCCACATATTTTAGTGGAGGGGACAATCATTGATTTTGATTGTTACATCAAAAGATTTGATGATTATGTCATTATAATAGAATCAGGAACACTGATCACCCCGGAATTAGCTAAAACAATCAATCAAAATCAAGAGATGTACATTTCCATTTATGAAATTGATAAGGTAAATGTTTATACGAAACAATACGGAGTCGATAATTTTGGAATCGAATCGAAAAAGATTCGAACAGTACAGGAGATGCTCCCGATAGCGTTGACTCTTAATGAAGAATTGAAACAGGTTCAAGGTTTTGAGGCAAAAATTGAAAAAGTCTATCAAACGACAGCAGCGTTAATGGAAGCGATTTTTCATGAAATGAATGAAACATTACCGTTAAATGCCTTGGGAGAATGTACAGAAGGGCTTATAGATTGTTTGAATATCCCTGATATCAGCGTTATCCCCGTTGTTTTACGAATGATGCCTCATGAGTACAGCACTCACCATCACAGTACAAACGTGGCTATGCTTTCAATAATTTTAGGCAAGTCGATCGGTTTAAAAAAAGAAGAGTTAAGTGATGTTGCTTATGCCGGATTGGTTCACGATATCGGCAAAATACGCATAGACCGATACATACTTCTTAAGCCAACTTCGTTGGAAGATGATGAGTATGAATTGATTAAACGTCATGCGGATTATGGCTTGGAAATTCTTCGAAATAACGGGTTAGAAAATCAAAAAGTTTTGGACGGTGTTCATTATCATCATGAAAAATTGGACGGCAGCGGATATCCGAAAAAATTGCGGGGAAAACGTATCCCTAAAGTTGCCCGTATTATCGGAATGTGTGATGTTTTTGATGCGCTGACGACACGTCGTACCTATCGATCTGACTACAGCAGTTATGAAGCGATTCTTCTTATCAAGCAGGAAATGGCAGAACAATTTGATGAACATTATATTGATGCCTTTATCCGGTTGTTAGGACCGCAGTAATTTTTTTTGACTGTTTTATTATGTGAGTGTTTTTTTTATCTTTATAGTATAATAATTTAAAGTAAGAAAATAGATAAAAAGTATATAGGCTAATAGATGAAACATTCTGACACTTTAAACACGTTTTCTAGCGGCTTTATTGCTCCTCCTTCTCCTAAACCTATATCACGTCATCTTATGATCATTTTATCGATTATGGTAGCAATCTTTACTATAGGAGTAGGTGCACTGTTGGTTCAGCAGCACAATCATTTGTTGGAAGATAGAGTTGATCTTCAGGTTAACGGATTATCGAAGGATTTTCTCGTTCTCCTGAATCAACAAAGTGCTGGACTATCAACTGCGTTACAACTTATTATCGCTGATCCTTCGGTCAAAAATGATCTCATAGAAGGTCGTCGGGATCATTTGTTGGCAAAGTGGCAGGGTATTTTTAAAGAGATGAAAAAAGAGAATAAAATTACCCATTTTTATTTTCTTGATAAAAAACGTGTTTGTTTGCTACGAGTCCATAAACCGGAAAAATACGGTGATCTGATTAATCGGTTTACGGCACAAGAAGCCGAATGGACACGAAAATCCTCCTCGGGTATTGAAATCGGCCCATTGGGGACATTTACCCTGCGGGTAGTACAGCCGGTGTTTGATGGCAACACTCTGATCGGCTATGTCGAACTCGGAAAAGAGATAGAGGATGTCCTTAATGTACTCCATACCTACGGTTCCAATGAGATAACGGTTCTAATCCATAAAGAGTACCTAAAACGTCAGCCATGGGAAGAGGGGATGCAAATGATGAACCGTGAGGCGAATTGGGAACAACTGCCTCGCGATGCCATAGTTTATACCTCGCTTCACGATCGATTACCGGGTCAAATGGTATCAATAGTGAAAAACTACAGTGTAGGACATGATCCTAAAGTGACTAAGGATCAAGAAATTCTATACAACACAAAGAGATGGCGGGCATCGATCATACCGTTAAAGGATGTATCAGGCAAAGAAATCGGTGCTTTATTCATGATGAATGATATTAGTACTGAAAGATCTGAATTTATCCATTTTCTCATTCAGAATATTTTGATAGGGCTTACGCTTATGGGATTGCTGTTGGGCTTTATCTTTTTAGTATTGCGCCGAACCGATACAAATATCCATCTTCAACAAAACAGTTTACGAGAGAGTCAGGAAGAAATCGATACATTGGCTTTTTTTGATCAACTTACCGGTTTGCCAAACCGGACACTTCTGTTGGATAGACTGAAACAGGCTATTGCGAACAGTACACGAAATAGTCATTACGGAGCATTATTATTTATCGATTTGGATAATTTTAAAACGCTGAACGATACTGTAGGGCATGAGGTCGGGGATATATTGCTTCAGCAGGTTGCAGAGCGTTTACGGGCATGTGTACGGGAGGGTGACACGGTGTCACGATTCGGAGGAGATGAATTCGTCGTGATATTATCGGGGCTCAGCAAGAATGAAACCGAGGCTGCAACTGTGAGTGAGATGGTGGCCGAAAAGATTCTTGCTTCATTGAATCAAATTTATTTTTTAGGTAATGTGAGCCATCGTAGTACGGCAAGTATAGGAGTCACCCTGTTTAGGGGTGATCGTATGTCGGTTGATGATTTGATGAAACAGGCCGATTTGGCAATGTATCAGTCAAAGGAAGGTGGACGTAACGGACTTAGCTTTTTTGATCCGGATATGGAATCAGCTCTTAAAAAACGTTCGTTATTGGAAGAAGATTTGCGCAGAGGGATTGACGAATGCCAGTTTGTCCTCTATTATCAGGCACAAGTACTCGATAACAGTTACATCACCGGCACTGAGGCACTTGTGCGTTGGCAACATCCTAAGCGCGGTTTGGTTGGGCCGGTAGAATTTATCCCTGTTGCAGAGGAAACGGGACTGATTCTCCCCCTTGGCGATTGGATTTTAAAAACGGCGTGTAAACAGTTGGCTGAGTGGTCACATGGTTCCTGTACTGAGCATATTACTATGTCTGTCAATGTTAGCCCTCGTCAGTTTAGCCAAAGCAATTTTGTTGAGAGAGTATTATCCATTATCGATGAGACCGGTGCAAATCCTCAAAGACTCAAGCTTGAATTGACCGAAAGCCTTTTACTTCAAAATATAGAAGAGGTGATTGAAAAAATGGTTGCTTTGAAAGATGCCGGAGTCTATTTCTCGTTGGATGATTTTGGGACGGGGTATTCTTCCCTCGCGTATTTAAAACGGCTTCCACTCGATCAGTTGAAAATAGATCAAAGTTTTGTGCGCGATATTTTGTCCAATACCAATGATGCTATCATCTGTAAATCAACTATCGCTTTGGCTGAGAGTATGGGGCTTTCAGTAATTGCAGAAGGGGTAGAAACACAAGAACAATGGAATGTATTGGCAGATTTGGGATGCCATGCCTATCAAGGGTATTGGTTTAGCCGGCCACTGCCGCTGGAAGAATTTGAAACACTCTTGAAAATACCAACAAATGATTTATCAAGTGAAAAAGCATGAAAATGAATCATTTGAAAATCAAAATATTTTTAATACTCAGCAGTGTCATTGTGAGTGTCGCAATGATAATAACAACTTACAATATCATCCACGATAAAGAGCAAAACAATATGCGTATGCAGGAGGCGTACCAAAGCGTTCATCTTAATTTTGAAGAGACGATTCGAGAAACCGTCCATTTTTACACTGCAAGGGCAAACTCCAACATCCGTTCTCCCGAAGTTATTGATGCGTTCCGCTCTCGTGATCATGATAAACTTTATCGGCTGATATTCCCCCGTTGGACGGTTATGCGTAAAGAGAACCCTTCTTTGGTCGTCATGCAGTTTCACAATGCGGACGGGACATCACTGTTACGTATGCATCAGCCTAAGGTCTATGGTGATCCGATCGCCTCTCAGCGCCCTATGGTTGCCTATGTTCATAAACACCATACAATAGCGTACGGATTCGAAGAGGGAAGGCAAGGGCTGGCATTTCGGATACTGATCCCCGTTACCGAAAAGGGAAGGTATCTGGGTGCGGTGGAGTTTGGATTGTCCACCGCTTTTATAACCGAAAAAATTTATCGCCATACCGGATATGCCTCTATATTTTTCATCCGTCAAAATTTCTTGGGGGTCTTTGCCCATGTTGAAAATTACATTCAAATCGGCAATTACATAGCTCTCGATATCCCTGCAAAACTTTTACCGTTGGTGGAACAGTATAAAAAGGAAAATAGTAGTTTCAAGAACAGTATCATTCACTATGATAATCAATCATCCGCCATCACGACCATGCCGGTTAAGACCTATTTAAATCAGTCAATGGGAGCGATTATGTTTATCCGCCCTGTTTCAGACTTTGGAAATCATGTGTTTCAAATGATTGTCGCTACGGCGATCATGGCCTTTAGTTTAATCATTGTAATAGGCTTTATTATCAATAAAATTTATGATACTGTTGCTAACAAGATGAGTTTTCAGGAGATGTATAGCCAAACCGTACTCGATGCGATCCCATCTCCGGTCATTGTCACTGACGGGCATGAACTGATTGCTGCAAATCAAACTTTTTTAGCCTACCTTCATTATGGGAATGTTTCCGATTTTAAGCGTGATCACGCATGTGTTTGTGAGTATTTCGAAGAAGGGGATACGGAAGATTATCTGATGCCGATGTTTAATGATCAGCGTTGGACGGAATACATCAGCGATCATCCGCTTATAAATCATAAAGCCAAAATAACTATTGAGGGTCAAACGACCGTATTTGATGTCAAGCTCTCTTTGCTAAAATTTAAAGAAGAGAGTCGATATGTTGTTATTTTTACGGATATTTCATCGATACAATCGATTTCGATGACCGATCCCTTGACCGGTATAGCGAATCGACTCCATTTTACGATGGTGTATGAACATGCCATCAATGTTGCAGCCCGTGAGCAAAAACCGTTGGGAATCATCTTTTTTGATATCGACTATTTTAAACAGGTTAATGACCGATACGGACATCTCAAAGGTGACAAGGTTCTAAAACAAATCAGCGATATGGTAATGAAACAGCTTCGAAAGAGCGATATTTATGCACGTTGGGGAGGGGAAGAATTTGTTATTTTACTCCCTGATACTTCTCTTTATCAGGCATTTCAATTAGCTGAAATGCTGAGGGTTGCTATTGAGTTAGAAAATTTTGGGACATCGGAAAAGATAACATGTTCATTCGGAGTGGCCGTTTTGGAAGAAAATGAATCGGCAGAAATGTTGTTGAAACGTGCTGATGAACTGTTATATCAGGCAAAAGAGAGCGGGCGAAATAGGGTTGTTAATCAATAGGCTATAATTGAGTATGAGATGTGTGAGATGATCTATAAAGGAAGATTAAATGGATGAGTTGTTTGTCCAGAACAGTGTACTTGCCTTAGTATTAGGATTTGTTATTGGTTTAGAGCGTGAAATGCATACGATTTATGCTCAAAAGAAGAAGGATTTCGGAGGTTCTAGAACCTTTTCGATGATTGCATTATTCGGATTTCTCTCGGCATGGTTTTCTACTTTTATCCCCTATTTTTTCCTTGGTTCCACCGTAATTATCGGATTATTTCTCATCAGTGCCTATATCGTCAATAGTCTTGATAATATTGATAAAGGTTCGACAACGGAGTTTTCGGCAATGGTAACGTTTTTAATCGGAGCGATGCTTAAATTCTCTTCACCGATGCTTTCCGTCTTTGTGGCCATTATCGTTTTATTTGTTCTAAATATCAAAGATAAAATACAAGAATATGAGAAAACGATCGCGAAACATGAGCTTAATGCTGCGGTCATGTTCATGATGATGACCTTCGTCATCCTTCCGATCCTTCCCGATCGTTCCATTGATCCTCTGGGCCTTGTCAATCTTTATAGGATATGGATCATGGTTCTTCTGGTGGCGGGAATCTCATTTTTCGGCTACATTGCAATACGGTTTTTTGGAACGGCACACGGTATCGGGGTAGCAGGGCTTTTCGGAGGACTTGTCTCTTCAACTGCTGTAGCGATGAATATGGCCAGACGGCTTCATGAAAACGGATTTTTTGCGAAAAACTTTGCTATTGGGATTACGTTGGCATCCTCTATGATGCTGATTCGAGCAGGAGTTGAAGTATGGGTCATTAATCCCCCTCTGGCACATGCGTTTGTGATTCCGATTGTGGTTGGAACCTTTAGCGGGTATCTCTATATCGGATATCTTTATGTTACCACAAAACGTGAAAATATCGCTCAAGATTTTAAATTCAGCAATCCGTTTGAACTGAAAGAGGCCTTGATGATGGGGCTGATTTTCGGAGCAACGTTGGTGATTATCGGGATTGTAAATCGCTACATGGGTGATGCAGGAGTATTGGTAGCTTCATTTGTCTCCGGTTTTGCCGATGTAGATGCGATTATTCTTTCATTATCGACATTGTCTAAAACAACGCTAAATCCTCTGACCGCTCAATATGCTATTGTCCTTGCGATTGTTAGCAATACGATTGTCAAAATGATCCTGGTGTTGGTATTGGGAAAAATGGTATTGTTTCGACTGGTCTTTTTGTATTATATTGTCGCTATCGGAACATTCACGCTAACTGCTTATTTTACATTGGACTGAAGAGGAATATCGGTATGGGATTAACGCTTTATCATGCTACAATAGACGAGCAAGGATGATATTATATGGCTGAAATCGGTGTCTTTAAACAGTTGCAGACGGCCTTAGCGTCTTATGCATTGTTGTATGTAGAAGATAACAGAGGGCTGAATGCTCAAGCAACTGTTTTATTCAAAAAAATCTTTTCAACTGTCTACACTGCTTACGATGGAGAAGCAGGTCTTGAACTTTTCAAAAAATATCACCCTGCTATTGTTATTGCTGACATAGAAATGCCTAAGATGAGTGGTTTGGCAATGTCTCAAGCTATTATAAAAATCGATCCGGAAGCTAAAATCATTATCACGACTGCACACGATGATTTTAAATTACTGCACCAATCTATTCAGATAGGGGTCTTTGATTATTTACTCAAACCAATGCGTGTTGAAACATTGGTCAAAACGCTTGCACGATGTTCCCATATTCTTAATGAAGAACTCCACCGCAAAATTTTCTACGCTAATCTGCACTCCATTTTTAATTATCAAAACAGCCTTACGATTTTATTGCAGGGACAAAAAGTGGTTATGGCCAATGAACCGTCTTTGGAATTTTTTGCGGTTGCGAGTGTGGAAATGTTGCGAAAAGCTTTTGTCTCATTTGGAACCATGCTGCTCAAACATAATGGCTTTTTATATGATCATGAGGGGAGAGAATGGTATTCGGAAATCTCTGCAAATCCAGGAAAATTATTTAATATCAAACTTGCGGGAAGTGATGGAGAAAATCATCATTTTATCCTAAGATTTCAGAGTATACCTGACAAAGAGGGGTATGGAGTTCTCTCTTTGAACGATGTAACGGAATTAGGGTTGTTGAAACTATATGATGCTTCTGCCGTTGAACAGGAACGATTGCTGAAAGATGAAAAAATGGTTCGCGGATTGCTGGATATGGTGGTGCGAAGCGGAGCTAAAATTCGTGTGCACAATCTTTATAAAGGGCTAAGTATCACGAATGATGCTCTTATTACTACCCTCACTGATAAGGAAGCTGTTCTCCAAACCCCCTATGTACAACTTAAAGCGATCCAATATGAAGAGGAGTTTTATCTTACTTCTGAATTGTTTCCGACCACAATATTATGCAGTGGGATTGAACGGCTTGATTTTGATGCCCAATGTGTTCATTTTAGCCATTACCGAATGGTTCAAACCTCTCCTACGCGAAGGGCGGCCATTCGGGTTATTCCAGATCAGAGTTTGACAATCACATTACTGTATGAGGGGCGTAAATATGAGGCCGATGTTGTTATTATGGATATTTCGATTAACGCGGTTCGACTTCAACTACCAACTCTTCCGTCGGGATTCGGGTTGAAACAAACAGTAGTACTTGATATTGTGTTGGAAACGGCACCTCGTCCAACCATCATCAATACCTCCGCAGAGGTATACCGAATTCAAGAGAATCAGCGCCGCTATGAGGTAGTATGCATGTATACTCTGCATGGGCAAGCACAAAAAAATCTTATCGATTACATCGCGAAACGGCAAATGGTGTTAATTCGCGAATTTAAAGGAATGCAATATGAAAAATGAGACCCTCCTGTATGAAGATGAAAGCCACAAATGTGTGATGTTCAGTCTCGAAGATGAAGACCATCAAGAATATTCCCTATCGGTTAATCAGTTTTTGATTATTCAGCACGACAGTGCAGTCCTGATAGATCCGGGAAGCGGAGGGATATTTGGGGAGTTATATGATGCCGTATCGCGTCATATCGACCCGCAAAAGATCAAATATATCTTTTTTTCGCATCAAGACCCCGATGTTGCCGGTGCAATTGCTGAATGGAGTGTCGCAACTTCGGCTAAACTGGTGATGTCTAAGCTATGGACACGTTTTATGGGACATTACGGTTTGATGGATATGGGGCGGCTGGTTGCACTCGAAGATCATGGTGCTCGGTTAAAATTTGAACACGATTTTTTACAATTTATACCGGCCCATTTTCTCCATAGTCCAGGAAACTTTTCCCTCTATGACAGCCGGTCAAAAATCCTTTTTTCGGGGGATATCGGAGCAGCGGTTCTCTCTCCGCAGAATCTAAATAAGAATGTTGATAATTTTGAAGAACATCGGCCGTTTTTAGAAAGTTTTCACTCTCGCTATATGGCATCAAACCGTTTTTGCCGTGCATGGGTCAAGTGTGTACGCAAACATGAAATCACAGCAATCGCCCCTCAGCACGGATCTTTATTTAAAGGGGAGATGGCTGAAGCATTTTTAGAATGGTTTGAAAATGTTGAGGGTGGATTTGAACACTGTGACACACTATATGGATGTTGATGCTTAGGAATGTACAGTAGTAGTCGACCATAGGAGGTTTAGGGGAAGTCTGTGGTAAAATACCATTAATCGCGCCTACGGTTGGCGCCGCTATGAACTTGCCATCAACTGCACTTTCTACACTATTTTTTTCCCCCTTGCCTAAAACCGTCCTGAGTTACGACTTTGGTTGGGCCGAACCACCAAAGGAACACCTTTATGACATTTACCGATTTAAATCTCCACGCGTCGTTGCTTAAAGCAATCACTGACCAAGGCTACACTACGCCTACCCCCGTTCAGGCTCAGGCAATTCCTTTTATTCTAGAAGGTCGGGATATGCTCGCAGGTGCTCAGACCGGTACGGGTAAAACCGCCGGATTTACTCTTCCGTTGTTGCAGATTCTTACCGAAAAAACAATGCCGAAATCGAATCGAAAAATTCGTGCTCTTATCCTCACCCCGACACGTGAACTCGCTGCGCAAGTAGCGGAAAGCGTCAAAATCTACGGCAAATATCTCCCTCTCAAGAGTGCCGTTATTTTTGGCGGTGTAGGGATCAACCCTCAAATCACGATGTTGCGAAACGGAATCGATATCCTCATCGCAACACCAGGACGTTTGCTCGATCACATAGGGCAGGGGACAGTCGATTTGAGTGCAGTCGAAGTTTTTGTTCTCGATGAAGCAGACCGTATGCTCGATATGGGATTCATCCGTGACATTCGCCGTGTTATCACCATCCTTCCAAAACATAGACAAAATCTTATGTTTTCTGCAACCTATTCGGATGAGATTAAAACATTGGCAAACACATTGCTCCGTAACCCGGCTGAGGTCGAAGTGGCGCGTCGAAATACATCAAGCGAATTGGTAACCCAAAGCGTTATCCTTGTCGATTGTAAACGTAAAAGTGCCCTTTTGGGAGAGCTGATTGCTAAACACAAATGGGAACAAGTTCTCGTCTTTACCCGTACCAAACATGGAGCCAACAAACTGACTGAATATCTCCAAAAGATTGGCATTACTGCAGCAGCGATCCATGGTAACAAAAGCCAGGCCGCGCGTACCAAAGCTCTCGATGATTTTAAACGCAGCGCGGTCAGAGTACTCGTAGCGACCGATATTGCAGCACGTGGGATCGATATCGATGCGTTGCCGCATGTCGTGAATTTTGAACTTCCAAATATCGCGGAGGACTATGTCCATCGTATCGGACGAACAGGACGTGCGGGATGCGAGGGGGAAGCACTATCTCTCGTATGTGTTGATGAAGCCGATTATTTACGCGGCATTGAAAAATTGATCAATAAAAAGCTTGATAGCCGTATTATTGAGGGATATGAACCTGATCCTACTATCAAAGCCGAACCGATTCAACGGGGTCGCGGCGGTGCAGGTGGCAGCGGAAACCGAGGTGGAAACGGCGGAGGTGGTGATCGAGGCGGAAAACCGACCCAAAAACGTGACAGCGGACGGCATGAGCCAAAGCGACGTGATAATGATCGACGCCACTAAAGAGACTATGCGGAAAAACTTTTATCATTTGCATTGTATAATAAATAAAAGACTCTTAGGTAGAAGAAAGCTGGTGTGAGAATGATGAGGTTCCTCCTATTTATTCTTAGCATAATCACTGTTCTAGAGGGCAGTAAACTTGAAAAAGTCTCAGTTGCGCTCGATTGGAAATATCAGTTTGAATATGCCGGTTATATCGCTGCAAAAGAAAAAGGCTTTTACCGTGATGCTGGGCTTGATGTAGAGTTACGCGAGTATCAGGAAGGTTCGGACGTTGTTTCAGATGTTCTGAACCGTAAGAGCAATTACGGTATCTATAACAGCAGTATTGTAGTCGATAACGGAAAGATTAAGCCGATCGTTGTCATGGCAACCTATTTACAGCATTCCCCTTTGGTTTTAGTTACCCGAAAAGGGATCGATAATCCGGCAGGTTTAGTCGGAAAGACGATTATGGGGACGCAAAATGAGCTCAAACACAGCTCTTTATCTCTTCTTTTATCTCATTTTGATATCACTTCCCGTAACACCCGTTTCGTAGATCAGACGTTCAGTATCGATCCTTTTATCCGAGGCGATGTCGATGCCATGAGTGCTTATCGCTCTAATCAGCTTTATTTTCTTGATCAAATGCATATTCCTTATGAGATTATTGATCCGGTCGAATACGGATTTATCATGAATGCCGGCAATCTTTTCACTTCCCAAACTGAGGCAATCGAGCATCCATTACGGGCACAAAAATTTATTGATGCAACGAATCGGGGATGGGAGTACGCATTGCAGCATCCCGGTGAGATGATTGATATCCTAATTCAAAAATATCATGTACAAAAATCTTCAGAAGCTCTAGCATATGAATCCAAAGTAATCGCAAAGCTGATGATGAATGATTTTTATGCCATTGGGGAGACCAATGAAGAGACAACGACCCGTCTGTATAAACAGCTTATGCGAGTAGGTGCGATTCGTGAAGACCAAAAACTAGGTAAATTTTTATTTCGGGATATTGTAGCTGGCTCTATTAACAGTGTTCAGCTTACTTCAGATGAGAAACTCTATCTCCTTCAAAAGAAAAAAATTACCATGTGTGTCGATCCCGAATGGTATCCCCTTGAAGCAATTCGGGATGGAAAGCATGTCGGTATCGCTGCTGATGTAATGAAAACATTTCAAAGTAAACTTGGTATTCCGATAGAACTGGTTCAAACATCGACATGGAACCAATCTCTTAAAGATGCAGAGACACATCGATGCGATATTTTGTCCCTTGCCGCCAAAACTCCGGACCGGCAGAAATATCTCCATTTTACTTCGACCTATTTAGCGGTTCCTTTGGTTATGGTAACGACGATGGAAAAACCATTTATCGAAGATATCGATTTGCTAAAAGAGAAAAAAATCGGCGTGGTCAAGGGATACGCTACTTTCAACCGCCTTAAAAGACTATATCCGACACTTACTATTGTAGAAGTCGAATCGGTGAAGGAAGGATTGTCAAAAGTAGAAAGCGGACAGCTTTACGGTTATATCGATAATCTTATTGTTACCTCCTCTTATATTCAAAAAGAGTATACCGGGAGCCTGAAAGTCTCATCACGTCTAAAAGAGAGAGATGAGCTGCGTGTTGCCGTCCGTATCGACGATCCAAAGTTGTACGATATTTTTGAAAAGCTGGTACAAAATCTGGACGATAAGACAAGACAAGAGATTTATAATCGTTGGGCCTCGACTATTGAACAGGTAGCTTGGATCGATCGTAATATGATGTGGAGAATATTGGTTGTCGTATTACTCGGTTTACTTGCATTCACATGGCGCTATTTTGTCCTCAAACGGTACAATGCCAAGCTATTGGAACTCTCCGTTACGGATAAACTTACGGGATTATATAACCGTCTAAAATCCGATGAAATACTGCAATTCGAGCAAAAAAAAGTAAGTCGGTACGAATCCTATCATTGTGCCGTTATGATGATAGATGTGGATCATTTTAAAAATGTGAATGATACGATGGGGCACCAAATGGGGGATCATATTTTACAAGTTCTGGCAAAAGTGTTCAAAGATTCTCTACGTCAAACTGATATGATTGGTCGATGGGGGGGAGAAGAGTTTATCGTTATACTCCCTCAAACATCGTTGGAACAGGCTGAAATCGTTGCTGAAGCCCTTCGGCATGATGTCGAAAAATATCCTTTTGGATTAGCCCATCCGATTACAATCAGCATCGGAGTAGGAGAACTAATCCGAAAACAAAGCGTACATGAAAACATAGGTAGAATCGATTCGGCGCTTTATGAGGCAAAAAACAGCGGACGAAACGAAGTACGTATCGGGTAAAACCGTATAGATAAAAAATAATATTTTTTATCCGTTTACATTAATAAGAATATTTATTATGCTATGATAATTTTTTTCTAATTTAATATGCGGGTGTATCCAGATGGAATTACAAATGAAAGCCGGTGAGTTTATTGTCTCCAAGACAGACCTCAAAGGTCATATTACCTATGGGAACGAAACGTTTATTGAAATGTCGGGATATAGCGAAGCAGAGTTATTGCATGCACCTCATAATATTCTTCGACACGAGGATATGCCAAAACTTATTTTTAAACTTTTATGGGAGCGGATACGTGAGCGTGAGGGAATTTATGCCTACGTTAAAAATAAAACTAACAAAGGTGATTATTACTGGGTATTCGCGTATGTGACTCCATCCTTTGATTCATCCGGTAACCGGATCGGTTACTACTCCATACGTCGCAAACCGACTTCTAAAGCAATCGAGATCATTGAACCTCTTTATCGTGAGCTTTTGAATGCTGAAAAGCAAGGTGGTATGAATGCTTCTCAAAACTATCTTACAACGCTACTCCAAAAACAAGGGATGACGTATGACCAATTTGTCCTCGGCCTTCAAAAATAAACCCTTTCTTTTCGTATTTGGAATTTGGGTTCTGACATTAGTCTATTTTTTGTTTGTTTCCAATGTTTTTATTGCAGCGATAGTAGGTATCATCGTGATATTAATTGGCCTTGTAATCATGCCGTCATCCCCAAAAGACTCTCTTTTAGAACGAATTGAAAATGTCCTGTCTGATGCGGCCAAAGGGGTATTAGAGGGGAGAATTACATCAATCGATCCCGTATCACCATATGAACGATTAGCGTGGAATTTCAATAATCTGCTGGACCAGGTCGAGGCCTATATGCGTGAGAGTATCGTAGCAATTCAATTAGCGGAAAAAGGGGAAGAAAATCACGTTATGCACCCTGACGGCTTCAAAGGGCTTTTTGCTTCATCGGTACAACCGATAAATCATTCGTGTGATGGGATACGAGCACAACAACTCCTTTTTTCACGCCGTTTGTATGCGGAAGAGTTTCAGAAAATCGGAGGGGGCACAAGTGGAGGACTGGTAACCATTCGAGGTGATATCGTCAAAAGTAACGAAACGATGGACGAGATCACCATAAGAGCAAAAACAACTTCTTTTCAAGCGAAACAGAGTCTTGATTCTATGGAACAACTGATGAAAAATTTTTATACTCTAAGCCAAACCGTTTCAGCTACCTATAACGGTATTGAAGTATTGAGTTCAAAAACGAAAGAGATCTCTGCTATCGCCGATTTAATCAAAGAGATTGCTGAGCAAACAAACCTTCTTGCTCTCAATGCTGCCATCGAAGCAGCCCGTGCAGGTGAACACGGACGCGGCTTCGCCGTCGTCGCCGATGAAGTACGTAAACTTGCAGAGAGAACCCAAAAAGCGACCCAAGAGATCGCTATTACGATTCACTCGCTTCATGAAGAGACGAGTGATATTGCATCCAATGCACGTGAGATGTCCCATATTTCGGATGAAGCACTCCCACAAGTGGAAAATTTTTCTATTATGCTGGGTAATTTCAATAAGGATGCCGATAACACGGCCAAAGATTCTCTCTTTATTCAGAATCAGCTTTTTGCAAGTTTGGCAAAAATCGACCATGTCGTATTTAAACACGAAGCCTATTCATCGGTATTGTCAGATAAAAAAATAAAAGAATTTAATAATCATAAACAATGTTTATTCGGGCAATGGTATTACACCAGCGGAGAAGAATTTTTCGGTAAAACCGAAGCGTATAAGACACTTGATAAATACCATCATGACGTGCACGATTTGGTTATTAAAACAATGGTGTTCGTGGAAGAAAAAATACATAACCGTCACGATATTATCCCAAAAGTATTGGATAACTTTGCCAAAATGGAAGAAGCAAGTGCAAAACTCTTCACTACATTGGATCAAATGGTAATTGAACAGCATAAGATGAATCTAACTATTTAAGAAGCACGTCGCTATAATAACTTATCTATAGGTCTGAATGGGTGACATGAAAGCTCCGAAAAATGCAAAAATTATCCTAATAGGAGCTTCGACCGGAGGACCGGGCGTTATTGAAAAACTTATTTCCGCGCTGCCGGAGCATTTCTCTGTTCCTATTTGTATTGTTCAGCATTTCCCCTCCGAGCTTACCCATTCGTTTGTTTCACGGCTTCAAACGTGTACGTCCAATAAAGTGGTCGAATCTTCTGAGGGATTGATTTTGGAAGAGGGATCGATTGTTGTAGCCAGAGGGGGAATGCACATCGGTTTTCAGATGAAAAATTGCTGTGTTGTCATTACGCAAGGGTGTGAAGCCATACGTAATGATTTTATCCCCAGTGTCGATGTGATGATGCTCAGTGCCGCAGAGATATATGAACCTTCATCGATTTTAGCGATACTGTTAAGCGGGATCGGTGATGATGGAGCTGAGGGGATGGTCAAGATCAAATCACTTGGCGGATTTACCATTTGTCAGGATGAAAAAAGTTCAGCAGTGTTTGGGATGCCGGGACGGGCAATCGAGCGGGGCGGGGCAAGTTCTGTTCTCCCCGTTGATGAAGTTGCTGAAATGATGGTACGGTTTGGGAAATGATAAACGATGAAATAATTACGTCGCTTTTGGAGCGGATACAAAACGAGATCGGAATTGTTTTGTCTCGGCAAACCGATCGGGACAGAATCAACCGTTATCTTGAAAATGGCGGGACTATTCCGCGTGCATCAGAACTGCTTCCCGTATCATTGATCAATCTGGTGACTACAAATGAGACCTATTTTGAACGTGAAGCGCACCATTTTGACCGTCTTATCAAAGAAATTTTGCCGAAGTTAAACGAGCAGGGTTCAACGAAGCCGATCCGTATTCTTTCCGCTCCCTGTTCAAGTGGAGAGGAGAGTTATTCGATTGCTCTGCGTATATCTGCCTCCATGGTTAACATTTCCAGACCTATTGAGATAATAGGTATTGATATATCGGAAGAAATGATCGAGAAGGCACGTAAAGGGGTCTACACGTCACGATCGGTTCATGCTTTGAATCAGAGTATTCTGGAGCGTTATTTTGTCTGTGAGAACGGTACTTATCGAATTCTCCCGCTACCGTCGGTATCGATCCGTTTTATTGCGGGCAACGTATTTGATCCGATGCTCTGGAAAGAGTTGGGTGAATTTGATGTCATCTTTAGCCGTAATATGATGATTTATTTTGATTCGACGAAAAACAAAGAACTTTTAAAACGGTTTCAGGAGCATTTGAGAGGGTATCTGATCCTCGGTCATGCTGATGATCATCTGAATGCAAAAGAGATATTTACCCCCCTGCGCTCAGAGCGGGGAGTTATCTATCACATCTAAGTTCTGAATACCGAAATTTGGGCGGTGAGTTGCTCTGTCATTTGATGCAGGTGTTCTGCCGCAGCGGCGATTTCTTCGACGCTTCTGGCGTTTGACGTTGAGAGATCGTTGATATTTCCAATTTTTTTAATGATCGATTCAGTGGTTGCAGCATTGGTTTGGGTGTCATTTGAGAGTTTTTCGATCGCTTGAACCGTATCTGCTAAAGCATTGACTGCGGTTTCAGTGTGATCATTTACTTCCGCAGATGCATCAACAAGACTCTCAATACGTTTCGTATTATGGTTCATTTGATCGGTAATATCATTAATCGATTGAACAATGACATTAACCGTTGCATTGGTCTCTACCAGACTTTTTTGGGTTCGCTCAGCGAGTTTACGTACTTCATCGGCAACGACGGCGAATCCGCGTCCGTGTTCACCTGCACGCGCCGCTTCGATAGCAGCATTAAGGGCGAGTAGATTGGTTTGATCTGCGATATCAGCAATAACCGTAAGGACTTGTTTTACTTGAGACGCTTCTTGTGAGAGTGAGTTGAGACGCTCATTAATCTCTCCTTCCATTTGTACGGTGAGCGAGAGCTGTTCGATGGTATTGTGAAGAGCCGATTGTGCTTCTTGGAGATTTTCACGAGCACCGATCGCTTTTTCCTGTACTACTTTGGCTTCTGCTGCAGAGGCTTTCATTGCCTCTTTCATACGATCGGATTCCGTGGTTGTTTGAGTGACGATTTTTGCCTCTTCTTCGGCCGCTTTACCGATAGAGAGCGTGGTGGCAGAGAGTTCAGCTGAAACCGATAGATTTTCACTTGATGCGGAGCGGATACCTTGGAATGCTTGACGAAGCACATTAACAAGATCATTGACTTTACGGCTCATTTGAGAAAGTTCGTCATTTCCTTCGACTTTCGTTGAACGGGTAAAGTCTTTATTTTGAGCTACCGCTTCGATTGTCTCTTCAAGACGTCCGATAGAAGCGGTAATATTTTGAATGATAAAATAAAAAATTACCATCATCACTGTGGCACTGAAGAGAATGATCATTTCAATAGTAGTGGCATTGGAATCAAGAGTAGCGAGATTTTTTTCATTCATAACTTTTACTAAATCTCGTTCTTCTTGAATGATGTTGTCATGTCGTTGGGCAGATTCTTTAGTAATTTTTGCTAATTCTTTTCCCTCAACGGTTGCTTCAAATGCTTCGGTATGGGTCTCTTTTTTATATTTTGCAATAATCTCAATACGCGGTTTATTGAGTTCTTCCCATGCATTAAGATCCGATTTAATATTAGCCAAACGATCTTTATTCTCTTGGGAACGTGTTATTGCAGAGAGCTTATCAATCGCTTCTCCTAATTTTGCCACCCGTTCTTTATACTCATCAACATTTTTTTGATTAAAGAGAAGTTGATAGCCTCGAAGTTCCATTAATGCCGCATTCGTATGGGCACGAATATCTCCCAGTAAAACCATTCGTTCCGCTGTTTTCTTTGCATCCTTATTATTGCTGTACGCCAAATACCCAAGCGTCGCGTATGTTACAAAACTAAGCGCCATTAGAGCGATCAGCTTTCCTTTGATTGTTGAGAGATTAAACATGACAAGCCTCTATACTAAATATAATGTATAAAGTATACCATATATCGTTAAAAGCTTTCGCCAGAATCTGCATTAATACGCAATTGAACGGTAATTGCCTCGGTATCGAGAGGTTTGGAGAAGAGATATCCTTGACCCAGAAAACAGCCGTTTTCGATCAAAAATTTTTGATGTTCGATTGTCTCGACTCCTTCGGCGATAACATCTAATTTAAGATTATGTGCTAATCCGATAATGGTTTTGGTGATCGCCATATCCTCTTCATCGTTAGGTATGTCATGAATAAAACTTTGATCGATTTTGAGTTTATCTATCGGAAAACGTTTGAGATACGATAGGGATGAGTAACCGGTACCGAAATCATCGACGGATATTTCTAACCCCAAATCTTTTAATTCGCCAAGAATTTCAATGACCTCTTGCGGGTTATGCATAATCTGAGATTCGGTAACTTCGATTGCAATGCATTGAGGGGTGCAATGATAAAACTTCATAATTGATTTTACCTCTTTAGCAATATGACGGTTTGCAAGTGTTTTTGCGGAGAAATTGACAGCGGTTTTCGGGACGTATAACCCCATCTTTCCCCATTCAATATGCTGTTTAATAACATTTTCTAAAACAAAAAAATCAATTTCTTGGATAAGACCTGTCTCTTCGCAAAGAGGGATAAAGTTTACGGGGGAAACGATCCCAAGCGTAGGGTGGTTCCATCGTACCAACGCTTCCATTCCGACCCATTGTCCGTTGAGAAGATTCACTTGGGGCTGATAATAGACTGTAAATTGATTTTCTTTGAGGGCGATACGAAGAGCATTTTCCATGACAACCCGTTCAAATGCTTTTTCACCCATCTCATCGGCATAGAAGCGATAGGTATTTCTCCCTTCATTTTTAGCTCGATACATTGCCGTATCGGCATTTTTGAGCAATACTTCCGTACTTGCACCATCTTCAGGATAGATAGAAATACCGATGCTCAGCGTTGCATAGAGGCGATGTTTATCAATCATAAACGGCTCTTGAAATGCGTGAACCAATTTTTCGGAAATATCGATCAGAATTTCAGTGTTGGTAATCTCATCTACTAAAATATTAAATTCATCACCGCCCATGCGGGCTATGGTATCGGATTCCCGCAAAAGCGTTTGAAGCCGTTTCGCAACGAGAATGAGAAGTTTATCGCCTACAGGATGCCCTAGAGAATCATTGATTTGTTTAAAATGATCCAAATCAACAAATAAAACAGCAATTTTTTCTTTTTTTCGTTGATTTTTTTTAATGGCCATTTGAAGGCGATCATGAAATAGTATACGGTTGGGTAGTCCTGTCAGTGCATCATGGGTAGCCAGATGGCGCAGTTGATCTTGTGTTGCAGTGAGTTCGCTAATATCGGTATCGAAAGTGACAACAGAGGCTTGTCCCTGATACATGAGCTTATGGATACTTGCTTGTACCGGATAGAAAGAACCATTTTTACGTTTATGGCGTGAAATGTTGCTGAGTACAGGCGAAATATGATTGAGATATTGTCTAAAAATATCGATTTGTTCATCTGTGAGCTCAGGGTTAATATCTTTGAGCGTCAAATTTTTGAGTTCATCCAAGGAATATCCCAAACTCTTTAGCGCACCGTCGTTAGCATAGACATACTGCAGTGTTTTTGCATTCAGGACATAGACTTCGATTGAAGCATTTTGAACGATTGCTGCAAGTTCTTCATTATGATTTTCAAGTTCGATTTGTTTGGTAATATCGGTACGAAATCCGGCAACGATAAGCGGTGTACCATCTGAATCAAAAAGAATTTTGGCACGGTCATGAATCCATATCCATTGTCCGTTTTTATGGCGAACACGATAACGGACATGGGCGCTCTCGATTTTGTTCGCGATTGAATTAAGAAGTATTCCCAATGCCTGTTCACGATCATCCGGGTGCAAAAGGGATTTCCACGATTCAACGGAGCTTTGATACTCGTTTTCTTCATATCCGATAATATCCAGCCATCGTTTGGAAACACTGGTTATGTTGGTTTGTATGTTGTATTCCCAAATCCCGTCTTCGGAAGAGTTGATAGCAAATTTGAGTCGTTCTAAATCATGAGTACGTTCATAATTTAATATAGGGGACTGCAATGGTAATGAATCATGATCGCTCATTTAAACCTCCGCAATAAAGATAAAAGTACGATTAAAAATATAATACCACAAATTTATACAGTAGTTGATTGTTTGAAACGTAAAAATAGTTTTGTATTTCGTTGAAATGAAAGATGGATGATACTATTACTTATGCTCTGGGGGAGGATTGAGTTTATTGTTTTTATAGCCTTGGGAGATTTTTCGAAGTTCTGAATCCATTGTTTTAGGGGGTACTTTAGGAGGATGAATAGGGAGGACAAATGCAAGCAATATAAATATGAGACTAAAAACAATACCGCTTAAAATTGCGAGCATGATTTTGAGCTTGTCATCATCCATAAAAACCTCCCATGTGTATGGCAAGTATTATAGCTTAAAAATTATGACAGCTTTCCTGATGAGACGAGATGGTTAACGATATCCATATTTTTCATAACACGTGCGTAATAAGGACGATTGATAGATCCCCCATTGTATCCGCTGATCGCATTAAAGTGATCATTTCGCTGAGCATGAAGCAAGATAACATAATAGGTAGCAATACGTGCGGAGAGTTTTACGTCTCCTAATAATCGTCCGGCTAACTGTACATCGCTGATTTTATTTACCCAGCGAAGGCTTTTAACATTTTGAGCAACGTGGCGTGCCGTAGCAACTTGAATTTGCATGGGTCCCAGCGAAGCTTTGGTAAATGATTTTTTATGTCGAAAGTCTCCGATCGTATTTTTCCCCGCACTGCTTTCCGTCAAACAAATAGCACTAACCGTATTCTCATAAGTATGACCGTTTTTGTCAGGGATTGATTTCGCGACATCTCGTACGGTTTGTAAAACATGGAGTTGTTTAGGGGTCATTGCGTCACCAAAAAGCGACAAGGTCAGCAGTAGTATTAGGGAAAGAAATCTCAAAAGTTACACCTCGTAATTAGTATGTGAAATTTTAGGGTACTGGGGAGTTTATAACAATGGTGTGGCCTTTTTAAATGAATTAGTTAAGAAAAACTAATAGAAAAGGGGCCTGCCACACCATGGGTAGGGAAAGCTGTGATTAAGTTTAGGGAGCAATATGGGTAAAATATATTTTATAATGTTAAAAATATGAACGTTAGTTTAAGTTTCAATGTAAAAAGTTTTCTAAAAGTGTCAAAAAAAAAGGTAAAAAAAGAGTTCATGAGTAAAAATGAAACATTTTTTATCCGCTTTGTGATCGACTAAGTATTGGAAAGAAGATTCGGAGTTAAAAAGAGGCTGAAAAGTTAAGATTCTTTACTGGTAAGATAAATCCAGTATTCTTTGTGACTTTTTCCCTGATCAAGAAAATAGAGTTGTAAAATAGCAACCCGGTAAAGGGTAATGAGCATTTTTGCATAAGGTATTGTGAGGGAGATTGAGAGCCACCAAGGCTGCTCACGATCTCCTTTGGAATGCATCATTTCTTCGACACCGATATTGTTGCTGAGATAGAGGCCGAACGCGATGGAAAATACAAAATTTAAAATCAGTCCGAAAACCGTATAGGCAAAAAAATCAGGTGAGCCGAAATCGATCATGATCATTTACTCTTTGTAATTTTTGATAGCATCTTCTAGGATTTTAGTTGCAGATGCTTTGTCTTCAAATCCTTTTACTTTTACCCATTTGCCCGGTTCAAGCATTTTATAGGTTTCGAAAAAGTTTTTGATTTTTGCCAACGTATGTTTCGGAATATCTCCGAGGTCTTGGATCTCTTCAAATGTCGGGTCAATTTTGGAGGTAGGGACCGCAAGCAACTTTTCATCGATACCGCTTTCATCTTCCATAATCAATACACCGACAAGACGGCAGTTAGTAACACAACCCTCAACCATAGGATATTCAGTAAGGATCAAGATGTCAGCCGGATCGCCGTCTTGTGAGAGTGTTTTATTAACAAAGCCGTAGTTAGCCGGATAGTACATAGCCGAATGCATAACACGATCAAGGACTAATGCACCGCTCTCTTTTTCAACTTCATACTTGATGTTTGATCCGCAGGCAATCTCAATAATTGCTTTAACTTTATCGGGATTTTCACCGTAGCCGATTTTGCTTAGATCCATGATAATTCTCCGTCTTAAAAAATGATGCGGATTGTAACGAAAGAAACTAAAAGCTTCATTGAAATGAGACTCAGTAAATCTTTTTTAATGAACTTTATACTAGAATCACGAATCGTGTTACGAATACGCGTGCAAATTAAACAGGGGATAATAAATGGAGTTACTACATAAAGTAATGAAATATTTTTCTATATTTCAATCCAACAATGCCCCGAAATCTCAAAACTTTGCAAGTGAGGGTGCCGTAATGGCTTCAGAAACATCATCACTTGATCGCGTGGAAGGTGCTAAAGTAGCGGCAATAGCAGCAGCACTGCATCATCATGATCAAGAGAATAATGATGTGAGAGCAAAAGTAGCTGCCATTGCAGCTGCGATTCATCACCATGAACTAGAGAACTCTCAAAATGGTGGTTTGTTAGGAATTGCGGCAGTTGTAGCCGCAATTCACCACCGCAACAATCTTATGAAGTAGGGATGACGTAAATGGCAAAAAAATACATCGATGTGATGGACACAACCTTCCGTGACGGCTTTCAGTCTGTTTTCGGCGGTCGTGTACTTATGGAGGATTTCTTTCCTGCCCTTGAGGCGGCCAAAGAAGCAGGAATCCGACATTTCGAATTTGGGGGCGGTGCCCGTTTCCAAAGCCTTTTTTTCTATCTGAATGAAAATGCGTTTGATATGATGGATCGTTTCCGTGCCATCGTAGGACCGGATGCAAATCTCCAAACATTAGCACGCGGTGTTAATACGGTTATGCTTGATACCGGCAGCCGTGAGATGGTCGATCTGCATGCCAAGATGTTTAAAAAACACGGAACAACGACGATACGTAACTTTGATGCACTGAATGATGTTGAAAACCTTAAATATTCAGGTGAACGAATCGTCCACCACGGATTGAAACACGAAGTCGTCGTTACGATGATGGATCTTCCTCCAGGATGTGTCGGTGCGCACGATGTTGCTTTCTACGAAAAAACGCTTCGCGAAATTTTAGACTCAGGTATTCCGTACCACTCTATTTGTTTCAAAGATGCAAGCGGAACATCCAGTCCCCATAAGGTGTACGAAACCTTAAAAATGGCACGTAAACTCGTTCCTGAGGGGACGCACTTACGTCTTCACACCCACGAAACGGCAGGGGTCAGCGTTGCTTGTTATCTCGCGGCGCTCGATGCCGGAGTAGACGGTATCGACATGGCAGCGGCTCCGGTAAGCGGCGGTACGTCACAACCTGATATCTTGACGATGCTTCATGCGACCAAGGGGATGAATTACGATCTCGGTGGGCTTGAACTCGAAAAAATCCTTAAATACGAAGATGTATTAGGTGATTGTCTCAAAGATTATTTCATGCCGCCGGAAGCGACACAGGTTTCTCCTCTGATTCCGTTCTCTCCGATGCCGGGCGGTGCTTTGACCGCAAATACCCAGATGATGCGTGACAATAATATGTTGGATCGCTACCCTGAAGTTATCCGTGCAATGCGTGAAGTGGTCGAAAAAGGGGGATACGGAACGTCTGTAACTCCGGTTTCTCAATTTTACTTCCAGCAAGCGCTTAACAATGCTCTTATGGGACCATGGAAAAAAATCGCTCCGGGGTACGGTAAAATGGTATTGGGTTACTTCGGTAAAACGCCTACGGCACCGGATGCGGAAATTGTTCGAATTGCTGCTGAACAACTCAAACTTGAGCCGACCACCGATAATGCGATCGATATTGCAGACCGGGATGAAACCAAGTCAGTTGCCTATTGGACTAAAAAATTGAGTGACGAAGGCATTGAAGCTACGGATGAAAATATTTTCATCGCTGCTTCATGCGATGTCAAAGGGATCGCTTTCCTTAAAGGGGAAGCAACCGTTAATGTTCGAAAAAACAGCCCGAAAGCGGCAGAATCAATACAATCAAATCAATCACAACAGGAGAATCTTCTTATGGCAAATGGAACTTACACAGTAATCGTAGACGGACAACAATACAATGTACAAATCGTAGGCGGAAACGCAACAGTTGTTCAAGCAGCACCAACAGTAGTAGCAGCACCTGCAGCGCCTGTGGCAGCACCGGTAGCGGCTCCAGTGGCTCCTGTAGCAAACGCAAATGCGATTTGTGCGGAACTTCCTGGTTCAGTATTCAAACTTGTTGCTGCTGTCGGTGACAGTGTAAATGCAGGCGATAAAATTATGATTCTTGAAGCGATGAAAATGGAGATCGATGTTGTTGCTCCTCGCACAGGGAAAGTAACTTCTATCAATGTTCAACCGAATGACAAAATCGAAGCTGGTCAAGTATTGGCTGTCGTCGAGTAAATTTCTTCTTTTCTCCCCTTATTGAGGGAGAAGTCTTTTTTCCATATCCTTCATTTTCTCTACAATCAACACGATACATGTACTTTTTATTAATTCTTTTCCAAAAAACAACAAAAAACATTTTAGTTTAATAATTATTTCGGTATAGTTTTCGAATTTAAAATAACATCAATTAATCTAAAAGGTTTTTTATGGAGATTGCCGCTTCTCTCCTTAGCCCCCT
>NZ_JAQTNN010000020.1 GCF_028713855.1 Sulfuricurvum sp. | reverse complement strand
ATCTGTAGATTGTGCATTATTTTTATTTGAATATGAAATGATAGTGTTTTGCACTCATGAGAGGTTAAAATGGTACGTTACTATCATTTTAAATTCAAATTACTATCATTTTAAAATCGGTTGTACATTTATCCCTTAAATTATCGTTCATTCGATACCCATCTTCTCAGTGATGAGTTGGCAGGATTCATACAACTTTCGCTCTTTTATACGAATGTAACTTTAGGTGCTTTTGATATAGCACTGGCAGGTACGCTCAAAGAGACAGCCAAAGTTTCTTCAATCTATGAATATCAAGCCAAAAGAAACAATCTTCTCCCGTTTGCTTCATCATCGCACTTGTCTTTGAAAGGAAACTGCCTGACATTTTCAAATCCTATCACTAAAATTGATTTGGGTGGATTGGTGAAAGAGTATGCAGTGGATCAAAGTGTTTTACAGCTGCAATCGATGGGAATTACGTCGGCATTGATCAATTTTGGTGGAGATATTGCCGCTTTTGGAACATGTCATGCTCAACCATGGCGAGTTGGAGTCCAAAGTCCGGATAATCCGAACATAAATATTATGGAAGTCGAGTTATATGACTCATCGTTATGTACTTCAGGTCATTCTAAACGCTATAGCATAATTCAATCCGAGAAAATATCTCATATCGTTACACCAAGTGATCTTTCCGGTTCCTATTCCCAAGCAAGCATTCTCGCTCCAACCACTATCGATGCGGGTATCTGGAGCACGGCTGTGCTTGTCAACCCTAATCTAGTATTACCGGCACATATTCAAATGAAAAGTTCACTTTTGTAAACAGACTCTACAGTGTAATCTGTGTCCCTACTCCATCTGAGGTAAAGAGTTCGAGTAAGATCGCGTGTTCGATCCGTCCGTCGATGATATGGGCTTTTTGCACCCCTGCATCCACTGCTTCGAGACACGAATCGACTTTCGGAACCATTCCGCCGCTAATCGTACCGTCATTTTTGAGTGCATCCACTTGCGCTTCGGTAAGTGTTGAAAAAAGCTCTTTATCTTTATTCAAGACACCCGGAGTATCGGTCATAAAGATTACTTTGCATGCACCGATCGCTGCAGCAACAGCCGATGCGGCAAGGTCAGCATTGATATTGTATCCCGGATGACCGACGATAGCATCTGCACCGATCGGAGCAATGACGGGGATAAATCCTTCGCGTAACAGATTATGGATAACGTCGGCTTTAACGTGCTCAACGCGACCTGTAAGACCGAATTTAGCTTCGTCTTTGGGTTTTGCCATTAGGAAATGGGCATCTTTTCCGCTGATTCCAATCGCTTTGGCTCCATGAGAATTAAGGAGAGAGGTAATCTCTTTGTTAATCTCACCGCTGAGAACCATCTCAACAACTCGCATGACTTCAGGGGTACTCACACGTTCACCGTCGATAAATTCTGTCGGGATTTTCAGATCACCGAGGAGCTGAGAGATACGATTCCCGCCACCGTGGACAATCACCACTTTTACTCCGACAAGATGAAGCAATACGATGTCTTGGGCAAATTTAGCCTTGAGTTCATCGGAGCTTTGAGCTGAACCGCCGTATTTAATGACAACTATCTCATCACGAAACTCTTTAATGAACGGCATCGCGTCCATCAGAGTTTTTACGGTATCAATCTTTTTTTGCATCGGTATATTCCTTGACGGTGGTTATCAACGTTTCATCCAACTCTATAGCGAGTTCCAGACAAGAGAGGTTGAGATTAAAGGACGACATTTTAACAAAGTCTTTCTGAGTTACCAAGAGGCTTGTTGCTCCGGTACGTTCTAAGATTGCTTCGAGTTCCCATTGTGTAAACATATGGTGGTCTTCAAAATAGATTTTTTCACCTACTTTGGGTAAATAGTTATCAAGACGCTCCGGACGTGCGATTGCCGTTACTAAAACCATTTTATCCGTTGGATTCTTAACGGTAACCGTACGTTTAAATGATTTACCCTCATACAGCATCACAACGCACTTACCAGACCACAACCGTTCCCGATAAGCACCGGAGGGGAGACAAAAACGGTTGGGAGTCTCTACATCAATCACTAAGTCGAGCTTATCAATCGTGTGTTTACCATATCCGTCATCGAGGAATACCACTTCACACCCCATCGATACGGCTTCAGCAATCCCACGTTCTCTGATTTCACTCACGATGACGGTGGCATTAGGAAGACTTTGGGCATAAAGCATCGCTTCATCCCCGCTTTTAATGACATCGCAAAGAATAGTCGATTTGTCTTTGACGACAACCATTCCACGACTTTTACGCCCGTATCCGCGTAAAACGATTGCCGGTTTTTCATAACGTTTGGCTAATTCAATGACCACCGGTGTTTTTCCGCTCCCGCCGACGGTGAGATTTCCGATACTGACGACCGGAATTCCCATCGATTTTGGGCGACTTCTGCGATAGCGCAGGTAGGCGATCAAACAATACAGCCAGCTTAGGGGTAAAAGTAAAAAAGAGAGGATTTTTTGGATCAGCGAGGGGTGATAGAGATACCGTTCACCCCACTGTACCCAGAAACGTTTCAAACGCGTGTAGCAGCTACGTCCAAAATTGCGTCACAAATCTCATCCACTTCATTATCGCTAAGTGCCGCGTAGTTGGGAATAGAGAGAACTTGCTGATAACTGCGCAGCGCAATCGGAAAATCATTGACCCGTAATGAATATTTAGACTTATAATAGCTCAACAAATGCAGAGGAATATAATGCAAACCGCATTCAATCCCGCGAGCTACCAATTCACGTGCGAAAGAGTCACGATTCTTATCCACCTTAATGATGTAAAGAGAATACGCATGTTCATCATTCGCCACAGGAAGTTTGATGTGAGGAGCAGCCGAAAGACGATCATTGTAAATTTCCGCAATAGCACGCTGACGTTCGATAATTTCATCCTGCTTTTCAAGCTGAACGAGTATCGTCGCCGCATCGAGAGGACTCATCATGTATTGACTTCCGATATCAGTTACATCGTAAATGTATCCCAATGATTCGTCATCTACCACCATCGCATGGTTTCGAAGCAAACGTGCTCTTTCCATGATCTCTTCATCATCACAAACAAGCATCCCGCCGTTACATACATTGCGGCGTAAGTGCGGACTAAAATCAAAACAGGTGATATCGGCACCCGTAGCACCGATTTTTTGACCATTATACGATGCACCCAACGCATCGGAAGCATCTTCTACAATTTTGACGTCATACTGTTTTGCAATAGTGTATAAACGATCCAAATCGACACTTTGTCCGGCGATGTGCGATACGATTACCGCTTTTAGTTTTTTAGATTTGTTTTCACTCAAATAGGCTTCGAGTTTCTCCAAATCAATGGTAAATGTATCGGGATTGATATCGATAAAAATAGGTTCCGCATCGAAATGGCGCACCACTTCAGGGACAGAAGGATAGGCATTAATTGAACACAATACCTTGTCTCCGCGCTTAAGATCAATCGCCAACATAGCCAAATGCAAAGCTGCCGTACCGTCCGATGTTGCCAAAGCATAAGAAGCTCCGATATACGATTCGAATGCCGATTCTAGATCAGCAATAATATTCGGTGCTTCACCATCGAATACTTCATCGATTTTTTCTCTCTCATCTCCGCCGACTTCCACACGATAAAACGGGATACTCATTTTTTTTTCCTTTATAGGGTTATATCTCTGGGATAATTAAAATCATGATTGACCGTTCGTGAGGTCAATTTTGCTATTACGGGCATTTTACGTTTAAACTGATTCTTGTATATTCGCGTCACTATCATATCGACCAATTCGGGATTTTCTCCATCCGTAATCATCTCTTCACGCGTATGACGCTCCTCAACGTAACATTTTAACACGCGATCCAAATCGGCATAAGGATAACCGATCTCAGCTTCATCACTTTGCCCTGCCCACAAATCAGCGGACGGAGGCTTATCGATAATCGAGTTCGGAACCCCTAAATAGCGTGCCAACTCAAATACTTCGGTCTTATACAAATCTCCGATAGGATTAAGTGCACTTGCCAAATCACCGTACAACGTCCCGTATCCGAGCATCAATTCACTCTTATTACTCGTTCCCAATACCAAAGCACCTTCACGTGCAGAAATATCAAAAAGGGTTACCATGCGCAACCGAGCCGAAAGATTACCTACCCGAAGCGGTGACATATCGGGAGTTTCATACGCACGCAGCATTGGCTCGATACTGCGGGTTTCTGAGCGGAGAGAAAAACTGGTGCACAACTCGTCTGCATCATCGAGTGAACTTTGGGATGAATAGTGTGAAGGCATTTTGACGCAGAGAAGATCATCACCGAATGCACGATGTGCCAACACCGCTACAACAGCGGAATCGATCCCCCCACTCAAACCCACAACCACTTTTTTCAAACCGGTTTTAAGTACTTCCTGACTTAAAAATTCACTCAAATAGCGGCTAATAAGCTCGTATTTTCCCACCACATAACCTTATTTTAGTATTAACATTTTGCATTATAACTAATTTTGGCAACGAAGTTATAAACACTTTGTAAACGCAATTTTTTCCAGTTCATCTTTATCAAATCCAGCCTGCCGCCTTGCATCACAATTAATATCAACTCTACGTGGAAAGCTGTTGGGATAATGTTTTTCGATGATCTCAAAATATGAATCGCTGTTTTTCCCTTCCACTTCGCAGGCATAGAGGAACCATTTATCCCCTTTTCGGACATGATCGATCTCTTCATCTAAAATAATATGAAGAGCATCTATAATCTTTTGAACCATAGGATCGCCACTATGCGGGGCAAGTTTTTGAAGTATCAACGGAGTAGCATCAAGCCCGTTTGCCTCGAGATATCGCGGAACTACCGCCATCCGCTCAAGCAAATCCAATGTCCGCATAGAGGCTTCAAACAGCGCATCATGTACCGGATATTCCCCGTAATAGCTCCCGAGTTCCCGTAACAGAGCCTCGATCATTTCAAAATGGCGCACTTCATCATCGGCTACCGATAGCCAGTCACGCTCGAATTCTTCGCCCAAAGTTCGAAAACGGTATACCGCATCCAGAGCCAAATCGATCGCACTGTATTCGATATGGGCGATCGCATGAGTCAGCAATATCTGTCCCTGTTTGGAACCGAGTTTGTTACGTCTTGGAACCTCTTTAGGGTCGATTACCGTACAAAAGTTTCGGTAAGAAGGAGAAGTGAAAACCATAGGATGATTGCCAGTTGTGCGGGTAATGTCACCGCTTTGATAAGCACTGTAAAATACTTTGAACGCAGCAATTTTTTCCTGCGGCGTTGGAGAAGTCAAAATTGATTCGATACTTGTGTAAAGTTCCATTAGTGCAGTTATTCTACTAATTTCAAAATATCATTTTTTAGTTGTAAAAGTTTATTAGACATATAACGCATCTTTTAAAATTTGTTCTCTTGCATACGGTTTTAAATATTTATCACGGGCGATATCTACACTGCGATTAAAGGCTATAGAGAGAAATTGTTTGAGAGAATCTTTCAGATCATAGATATTTTGCGTCCCTTCTTCTAACTCTATCAAAAGGTCAACATCACTAGTCTCTTTTTGTTCGTTACGAGCAAATGACCCGAATAAACCTATTTTAGTAACGTGATATCTTTCCAAAAGAAGTTTGCGATTATTCTGCAAAAATTCTACTATCTCATTTTGTGTATTCATGGAGTGTATTCTAGCATATTCATCAAACTGTTGACTCAAACTGCTTTTATTTTAAATTTTTTCCAAAATAAAACCATTTTGTATTTTGCATCTAAAGTAAAAACATTATAGCAAAGGTAAAATCTCATTTTTTATTTATGTTACAATCTTGCTAAAAAAGAGCCTATTATGGAAATCCTTAAACGTCCTATGGGCGACTATCAAACGAACTGTTACATCGTAAAAATCGATGGAAAAGACCTTATCATCGATCCGGGAATGGGAGCGACTGACTGGGTCATGACAAATGTCAAAAATCCGGTGGCGATTCTCAATACTCACGGGCATTTCGATCACGTTTGGAGTAACAGCGAACTGCAAAAAAAATTAAATATACCACTCTATACACCAAAAGGGGATATCATGCTGCTGCAAAACAGCTCATGGATGCCCGGATTACCGCCATCGACTCCGGATATTGAAGTGAACGGGGATCAAACTTTTGTAATTGAAGGTATTGAAGTCAAATTTCACCATTTTCCCGGTCACTGTCCGGGATGTTCGATGATCGAGATCGGGGATGTGATATTCAGCGGCGATTTTTTATTTGAAGGTTCTATCGGGCGATGGGATTTTCCCTATTCCGATGGTGAAGCAATGCGTCAAAGTTTGAAAAAGTTTGCAACATGGACATTCGATAAGCCGCTCTATCCGGGGCATGGAAACGCTACCTCTGTCCGCGCTGAACAAAGACACGTTGACTACTGGCTTCGAATGATTTAACGTTACCCCTCCACGTTTTTCATCAGATCGAGACGCAGTACATGACGCTCGGTCACGACTGTTTTAAACTCCCCTTCAAACACCTTGATATCATGGACGAATCCGCGAACGGTAACATTACGTTTTCGCCCCTCTTTTTGGTGTTCTGTCGCTTCAAACGTGACTGCATCACCCACTCTTACCGGAGCTAAAAAAAGACAATTACATGCCGCTAACACAACATTAGGCTCATTCACAGATGCCATTGCCGCAAAATCAGCGGCACTGAAAATAAACCCTCCATGTACTAATCCTACATCATCCGCACGCATTGCTTCATTGGTTTCCAGCGCTACTTTCGCATATCCCTTTTCCAACCGTACAATCTCACCGCTGTAAACGGTATTGATTCTCTCATGAGTATTCAACGAAGTCTGCTGATTCATTACAAGCTGAGATAGCTCTTCTTCCAATGATTCTGATTTATTTTTAGCCAAAATTACCCTTTCTTAATCCGTATGTATCCACGCTTCGGGGCCGGATATCCTTCAACTGTTTTGGTACTATCGGCAGGATCGAGAAAATCTTCAAGACTTTGCGATTCAATCCAATCGGTTTTACGCTGTTCATCCGATGTTGTCAATACGGTTCCCAAGACCTCAAAAGAGGTAAATCCGGCACGCATACACCAATTTTCGAGTGCTTTTAACGTAGGAACGAAATAGACATTGGTGATTTTCGAGTAACTCTCACTCGGACAAAGGGCAACAGGTTCGTCTCCGTCTATGATAAAGGTATCGAGATACACTTCACCACCTTTTTCCAACCCTTGAGTGAGAGTTTTTAACATTGATATCGGATCACTTCGATGGTACAAAACACCTAAACAAAAAATGACATCAAATTTTTCTTCATATAAAGGGAGGTGTTCAACCCCCAATAACTCATAAACAATATCGCTTTTTACGTAGTGATTAATCAAATCGAATTGGGATTTAAAGAGAGCAGAAGGATCAAAACCAACGACTTTAGCAGGAGAATCTTCGAGAAAACGAAACATATAATAGCCGTTATTGCACCCTATATCGGCTACTTTCTTACCCTGAAGATTAAAATGGGGGCGGAGAAAATTATATTTGAGATCACTGCGCCATTCGGTGTCAATAAAAAGGCCAAACAGATCAAACGGCCCTTTTCGCCACGGCATCATAAGACGTGCAACCCGTTCAAGTTCAAGCATATCAACCACAGCATCGGTTTTAAGGCTCACAGTGTTCCCCAAATCCACGGTTGTATTTATAAGAGGAAGCTGGTTTAATGCATCACGCAAAGGAGCGATATTTTTCCATGTCATCCATTTTTGTCGCTCTTGCCGAATTGCACTTAAATCCATTATGACTCCTTATAATAATCTCGAAATTTTATCCATATTAGGCTAAAATGGCGCCATGCGAATAGAAAAAAAAGCCACCCTTATTTCCACCATTGTTGCCTTCTTATTGGTGACCTTTAAACTTTCCGTCGGGATTATCAGCGGTTCCGTTGCTGTCCTGGCCTCTGCTATCGACTCACTGCTCGATATGGTTGTTTCACTTTTTAACTACTTCGCCCTTCACAATTCGGATAAAGAACCGGATGAAAATTTCAACTTCGGACGCCGTAAACTTGAACCGCTTGCAGCCGTGATAGAAGGGACGATTATCAGTCTCTCAGCGCTTTTCATCCTGTATACCGCTATTTCTAAAATGGTGCAGGGAAGTATCATTGAACATTTAAATATCTCTATCGGGGTGATGATTGCCTCACTGATTATCACTGCTGGTCTGGTCTTTTTCCTTAATCATGTGGCTAAAAAAACGGGAAATATGGTCATCCAAGCCGATGCACTCCATTACAAAACTGACTTACTCAGCAATGGCGCAGTTTTAGTCTCTCTGGTGATTATCTCTTTTACCGAATATACCTTTATCGACCCCCTATTAGGTATCGGGATCAGTGTTTATATGATTTACTCCGCTTTTCCGCTGATCAAAGAGGGTATTTTAATGCTTCTTGATGCAGCACTGGATTCTAATAGTGTTGCAAACATCAATAAACTGTTAAATTCCCAATTCGATATCAGCAGCCATCACGACCTTAGAACACGCCAATCGGGATCGGAAATTTATATTAGTGTTCATGTTGTTTTCAGTATCAGCACCTCATTGTATGATGCGCACATGGTAGGTGATCGTATCGAACTCGCTTTTAAAAATCTCTTTCCCGAAAATACTGTATACTCACTCATTCACCTCGATCCTTATGATGATTCTGAAGAGGCGAATTTAGATTAAAAATTAGCTGTCAAGATCAATATTAATCCGTTAAAATTATGTTAACTATAATATAAGGATATAAAAATGAACCTTAGATCGTCGTGCTCACTCTTGTTTATCTCATCATTACTCATGGCTGAACCTCTAACACCAGAACAAATGGTTCAAAAAGGGACGGAAGTTTCTACGGCACTAGTGCAAAAACTGGGAGGTGAGCTCAAAATACAGATGCTTTCAGGTGGCCCCATTGCAGCACTTCACTTTTGTTCCCAAAATGCTCTGAATTTAACCGATCAGCTCGCTAAAGAATCAGGAACCTCTATCAAACGAGTCAGTACTAAAAATCGTAATCCGGTCAATACCGCTTCATCAGAAGAACAAGCTGTTTTAAGCCAATGGCAAGCTATGCTTAATAGTGGAGAAACTCTTCCTGCCTACAAACTTGTAAAACTTTCCACTGGTCAAAGTGCATACTACAAACCGATTTTAATTAATAACGAAACATGCTTGAAATGTCATGGGGATGTAACCGAAGATTCACCGCTGGGGAAAGCTCTCCAAGAGAGTTATCCCGACGACAAAGCAACCGGTTATAAAATGGGAGATTTACGGGGAATGGTTAGTGTCTCTTTTTAAACGAAATTACTATCCTGGAGAGCGAAAAGTCTTCGCTCCAATCGTTCAATCGTTGTAATTAGTTTCTCGGAAATCAATTTGAGCTGCATGTAATAATCTTTTGCGACATCATGGTTGAATGAGGATACTTTTTTTCGGGTCCCAAAGATTTTAGAGAAAAAAGATCGATCTTCTTCTCCGAAATAAATTTTAAAAATCTTCATATAGATATCGTGCAATTCAAAATGGAGCGTCTCGATCTCTTTTAGACAATCCATGCTCGGCATCATGTTTAATCTTTGTCCTTCGCCATAGAACCATTGTCCGAATTTACAATCGGTACAACTCACCGGAACCTGCTCTTTTTCAACAGGAAGCCCTTCGATTAGGGCATGAGCTCGATGAACCCATGTAATATGTGCTTTTTTCGCATTTCGTAAATGAGTAAGTGTCTCTTCTTTATTCACGGTTATTCTCCATTGAATTTATAATCTAATTAAACAATCATAGCATATCATTATCACAACACTATAACATTTATTTATGAAATTACTATTTAAAGCGCGATTATCGTGCGTATTCTACAATACGACTTTCACGAATAACACTTACTTTTATTTCACCTGGAAACTGTACTTTTTGCGAAATTTCATCAGCGATCTCACGGGCGATCAATACCGTTTCATCATCATTAACGCTTTGTGCGCTTACAATTACCCGTACTTCGCGCCCCGCATTGATAGCATATGCTTGTTTCACCCCCGCTTTTTGTGTCGCGATCTCTTCGATTTCACTCACACGGCGTAAAAAGCTTTCCAATACTTCACGCCGTGCTCCCGGACGGGCGGCGGAGAGGGTATCAGCAGCACACACAGCCGCACACTCGATACTTTTAATATCTTCATGTCCGTGATGGGCGTAAATCGCATTAATTACAACCGGATCTTCGTTGTATCGGCGGCATAACTCTACTCCGATATCAACATGATTTCCGCCGCTTTCCTGAGTGAGCGTCTTGCCGATATCATGCAACAATCCTGCACGTCGAGCGAGTTTCACATCTCCCCCCATCTCGGCTGCCATAATACCGGCCAAATGAGCCACTTCCAGTGTATGCGCAAGGGCATTTTGTCCGTAACTGGAGCGGTATTTAAGTCTGCCAATCAGTTTTATCAATTCCGGATGAATCCCCTGAAGCCCCATTTCAAAGACAATATCTTCCCCTTCACGCTGCATCGCCTCATCGAATTCATCGCATACCTTTTGGTATACCTCTTCAATTCGAGCAGGCTGAATGCGACCGTCTTGAATCAACAACTCAATCGTTTTTACCGCAATTGCTCGTCGATAAAGGTTAAACGAGCTGACAATGATGGCATTGGGCGTCTCATCAATAATGATATCAACTCCACTGACCATCTCCAGGGTTTTGATATTACGCCCCTCTTTTCCGATAATCCGCCCTTTGAGCTCATCATCGTCCAGATGAATAACACTGATTAACCGCTCAGCCGCATACTCTCCGGCAAATCGCGACGTTGCCTGCGCCAAAATATAATTGGCTTTGCGTTTTAGCTGTTCTTTGGACTCTTCCTCAAGTTCACGTGTTTTGCGTGCCAATTCCAGACGCGATTCTTCACGCACCTGATCTAATAAAATTGCTTTTGCTTCATGCGCCGAAAGGAGCGCACGCTGCTCAACAATCACCTTCATCTGTTCACTTTTTTGGTGGTAGTCTTCTTTTAATTTCTCTAAAGCACGTTCATTACGCTCTACATTAAGTCGCCGATTTTCAATTAAAGAACGTTCTGACGCGAGTTTTTCCTCTTCAGAATGTCGAAGATACTCATATTCGCGTTCACTGTGTTGAACTTTCTCTTCACGCATCGACAAATCTTTTTTTACTTGTTCATACGTTTCGTCGTACCGTTTTTGTGCCTCTTTTTCGATCTCACGCGATCGGATCGAAGCACGTTCCAGTATCATTTGTGCTTCATTCTCGATCGCTTTGGCTTTGGCACGTGCCTGTTCCAAATAAAGATCAAAATGTGCGGCGGTAATCTTTTTTGAAATTAAAAATCCGACTAACCCGCTGGTGAGAGCGACTCCGCCCCCTACGAGTAGTTCGTTCAACATTAGTATTCCTCATGCTTTGCACCCCATGGGAGGTAATTAGCAGGTCTCCTTGCACATCATAATCATCACATACTTTTTGCGTCGTTTGACACGCGCATGATTGAATAAATATCGTAAACGGTTTCGATTTAAGGGTAGGAAAAAATCGATCATACATCCCTTTACCGAAACCTATTCGGCGCAGTGACCCGTCTACCCCTACTACAGGGACAATAGCTACATCTATTAAATTATATTTTCTATACGAATCCCGTGGCTCATAAATCCCAAAAGCCTTACGTTCCAACGGGTATCTAAATGGTACCATTTTGAAACTGACGCCATCCATAAATGGCAAATATACTTCACTTTGCATACGAGAAGCAGTAATAGTTTTACGAATATCTGCTTCAAAACCCATCGGCCAAAAAGCTAAAATCCGCTTTGCCCCCAACTTTTTCAGCACTTTCGCAAGTGACATTCGTACTCTTTCATCCCGATAGTTTTTAGTACTTACATTCGCATTTTTGATCTGATCGAGACAATAAGCTCTAAAATCGCTTTTGGTCACTTTTTACCTTTGCTTCGTTATAATCTTCATTATTTTACTCTAAAAAAGGTTTTGTATGCGTTTAGCTCATTTATTAATCCCTTTATTTTCACTGACACTCCTATTCCAAGGGTGTAATAAAAAAGAATCCTCCGAAGAAGCATTGGTCTCTACGTCCGAATTTTCCCTTATGGATACTCAAGGGAAAAGTTACACTGTCGAAAAACGTGGAACCAACTTCACTCTCGATGCGGGAAAAGACAAAGTCGTATTATTCGATATCTTTGCGACATGGTGTCCTCCATGTCAAGCTGAAATACGGCATATGGGCAACTTACAAAAAAAATACGCTGATGATCTGATCGTTATGGGTGTTACCATCGAAGAAGATAAAAGTAATGCCGAACTCGATGCGTTCCGTGAAAAATTTGGAGGGGGAAATTACCTGATTGCCAATAAAGCCGATAATCAAACCCTTGCGCGGGCTATTGCGGCAACTATCGGTGTGGGTCAACAATTCCCGATTCCCCTAATGGTTTTGTATAAAAACGGTGAATATGTCACCCACTATTCCGGAGCAACCCAAGAAGAGATTATCGATCATGATATCGCTCAAGCATTAGGAAAATAATAAATGTTTGGATTTATCAAAAAAGGTCTCCAAAAAACCATTGAGGCCATTGCTGCCATCGCACCTGAAAAAAAAGCAAAGATTTCCAAAGACGATCTTGAGAGCATTCTCCTTGAAGCCGATGTCGAATACGATCTTGTCGAAATCATCCTGCGTGAGCTCTATCAGGATAACATTACCCGAGATCAGCTACGATCCAAGCTGCTTGCAACACTCAGTTTTGCACAGAATACCCTTCCCGATAATCCCAATAAACCGACGGTAAGTCTCATCATCGGTGTCAACGGTGCCGGAAAAACGACAACAATCGCAAAACTAGCGCAACACCATCTTAACAACGGCGAACGGGTAATCCTTGGAGCAGGCGATACATTCCGTGCCGCCGCGATCGAACAACTCACGAGATGGGCCGACAAACTGGATGTTCCGATTATCTCGTCGCGTCAGGGACATGATCCCAGCGCTGTAGCCTACGATACAATCGAATCAGCTAAAGCACGCGGATTTGAGCAGGTCATCATCGATACTGCAGGACGGCTTCACACTCAAACCAATCTAGGGAATGAGCTTAAAAAAATTGTCCGCATCTGTGACAAAGCCCATACGGGGGCTCCTCACCGTAAAATCCTTATCCTTGACGGCACACAGGGAAGTTCAGCCATAGCACAAGCCAAAGCATTTAATGAGATGGTCGGTGTAGATGGAATCATTATCACGAAACTTGACGGCACGGCAAAAGGGGGATCGGTCTTCTCTATCGCCTACGCTCTTCAACTTCCAATCCTTTATATCGGTGTCGGTGAACAGCCGGAGCACCTCGTTGCGTTTAATAAATATGAATTTGTAGATGGAATTTTGGATGCAATTTTCGGTGAAGAATTGAATAAATAATGGCCAAGAAAAAAAACGTCCTCTTCGAGTGTCAGCACTGCGGATTCACTACACCCAAGTGGATGGGGAAATGTACCAACTGTGGCGGATGGGATTGTTTTGTTGAATTGAGCGAACAACAGCAAGAGGTGATTAAACTCACCTCGACCTCTTCTCCTTCTGCCGGAACCAAAGCCAAAGAGATCACCCAAATCGTTGAGGAACATACGGAACGCTATACCAGTGACGATGCCGAACTCGATATGGTTCTCGGCGGCGGTATCGTTCCCGGTTCTCTCGTTCTTATCGGTGGTAGTCCCGGCGTGGGAAAATCGACCCTGTTACTCAAAATCGGTTCAAACCTCGCGAAGCAAAACCGAAATGTCCTCTATGTCAGCGGCGAAGAGAGCGAAGGGCAGATCAAACTCCGGGCCAACCGTCTGGGAGCCAATGTTGATAATCTCTATCTCCTCGCAGAGATACGGTTAGAGCAGGTACTCGGAGAATTGCACGAGCGAGCATATGAATGTATCATCATCGACTCAATCCAAACCCTCTACTCCGAAACCATCGCTTCCGCTCCGGGGTCGGTGACACAGGTACGCCAAATCACCTTTGATCTGATGCGGATTGCCAAAGAGCGCCGTATTGCGATTTTTATTATCGGGCATATTACCAAAGAAGGTTCTATCGCAGGACCTCGCGTTCTGGAACACATGGTAGATGTCGTCCTCTATTTCGAAGGTGACAGCGGCCATGAGCTTCGCATCCTGCGCGGCTTCAAAAACCGTTTCGGGCCTACAAGCGAAATCGGAGTCTTCGAAATGCGTCATGACGGTCTCGTATCTGCAAAAGATCTCTCATCACGCTTCTTTAACCGCACCAAATCACAAAGCGGTTCTGCCCTCACCGTTATTATGGAGGGAACTCGCCCCATCGTCCTCGAAGTTCAGGCTCTCGTCAGTGATACCCACGCGCCTAATCCGAAACGTCAAGCGACGGGGTTCGAGAATAATCGACTCAATATGCTCCTTGCATTGTTAGAACGTAAGCTCGAAATTCCCCTCAACAGCTACGATGTTTTCATTAACATCACCGGAGGGATCAAAATCACCGAAACCTCTGCCGATTTGGCGATTTTAGCGGCCATTATCAGCAGTTTCCGTAACCGTGCCATCTCCAAAGAGACGGTATTTATCGGCGAAGTTTCTCTTGTCGGGGATATCCGAGAGGTATATCAGCTCGACCAACGCCTCAAAGAAGCGGCGTCTCAACAGATTACCAAAGCGCTTATTCCGAAAAAACCACTTGAAAAAACAGCGATTAAATGTTATGAAATTGACGAAGTAAGCAAACTTTTGGAGTGGTTTTAACCTAAATTTTCGTATAATAGAGTAATTATAAAACAAGGATCTTTTATGCCAGTATGTTCTATTGTTGCCGATCACAAATCTGAAGAGCGATACACTAAATTGTCACTTGCTTATTCAACCGAAGAAGAGCACCAAATGATCGAAAAAGCCATTCTTGAGTGTACTTCTTTGTGTTCCATCAAACCAAATATTTATGGCGGGGATATTACAGAAGGTAAAAGAATGATTACGATTGAATACCATGATGATTGTGACCGTGAGGGTGGTAAAGTGTATGAAGCGATTATTAAACAATTAGGGATTGAAGAGTGCCACTAAGCAAGAATGCTGCTGATTTAAGTATCCAACGACTCAAAGAGTTTGCTGATGGCAATGAAACGTTTCAGCAAACCTATTTTAAAAAACATGAAACTCAATTACTCAGTCTCGTCAAAGAGGGACAAAACCCTCGTGCCCTTTTTATCGGATGTTCTGATTCACGCGTTATTCCCGATTTGATCGTTCAATCGAATCCGGGCGATCTTTTTGTTGTTCGCAACGTCGGTAATTTTGTTGCTCCCTATAAACCGGATGAGGATTTTCACTCGACTGCAGCTGGGATAGAATATGCTGTGTTGGTTTTAGAAGTATCCGAAATCATTATCTGCGGCCATTCACACTGCGGAGCAATCGAAGCTCTCTATAAAACGTCATGTGATACATCAATGATTCATACGGCTAAATGGCTCACATTGGGAGAAAAAGCAAAATCTATGGCAATTCTAGCCTTAGGAGAAAATGCTCCACGTGAAGAGTTGCTCCGTGCTACCGAACAACTTTCTATTGTCACCCAAATCGAAAATCTTCTCAGCTATCCGTATGTGAAAAAAATGGTAGAGGAAGACAAGCTCTTTATCCATGGATGGTATTATGATATCGAGACCGGAGCTATCGAATACTATGATCCCGATAGTTATCAGTTCCGTCCGCTAAGTGAACTTGGGGATTGATCTTTACCAATCCAAGTATAAAAAGAGTGAAGATATAAAATAGTTGGTGACAAAAATTGCAACAGCGGAATAGACAACCGCTGCAATCGTCGCTTGTCCTACTCCGCGCGCCCCTCCGTTGGTATGAAAGCCGATATAACTCCCGATTGAACTCACAATAAACCCGAACACCGCCGCTTTAATCACACCAGTCATAATATCATCAAATTCTCCCAAACGCATCAACGTCTCCTGATATGCGATAGAATTGATTCCCAATACCCCCGTCGAAATTAAATATGCCGAGCCAACAGCAATAAAATCGAACCAAATAACCAGTAAAGGCAAAGAGATAACCGTCGCAACAATGCGGGGAGTAATTAAATACTCTTTGGAATTAACACCCAAAATATCGATCGCATCGATCTGTTCCGAAACACGCATGGTTCCGAGTTCAGCTGCCATAGCACTGATAGAGCGTGAAATGAGCATGAGAGATGCAAAAACGGGTCCAAGTTCTCTGGTAATCGAATAAAAAACAGTATATCCCGTAAAGTTTTCAGCACCGAACTGATGGAATCCGTTATACAATTGGATCGCTTCCACCATCCCAGTAAACAAAGCGGTCAAACTAATAACACCCATACATCCCATTCCAACCGTTTCGATTTGAGTGAACAGGATTTTAGGGCGTTTAAAAATATGCGGATAAAGGCTAACGAGCTTTAACTGAAATAAAATAAAGAGTCCAAACCGCTCAATCGTTTCGAAAGATCGAACAAACGGACGACCAATATAACCTAAAAGTGTTTCTACCATAAGGATTTCCTTCTTTTCATCCACTAAGTTTACCGAAATTTTGATTATGAAACGTGGCAATTTCATAAGTTTCTCGCTACAATAAAGGATTAATTTATCGAGGAGCTACGGATGGCTGAAAAAGAGAAAGAAGAAACTGCCCCAGAAGAAGAGGGAAAGAAAAAAAAGGGGAATATGCTCCTCGTTATCATTATTGGAGTATTGGTTCTTATTCTGATTATTGGCGGTGTTGTCGCCTTCTTAATGATGGGAAATGATGAAGCAGCCGCAAAAGGTGGGGAAGCATCTCATAAAGAAGCTTCTGCTACCCCTGCAGACGAACATGCAAGCCAAGAAGCAGCCGCAGGCGCAGAAGGATCTACAGAAATCGGTTTAATGTTCCCACTTGAAACGTTTACCGTTAATCTCTTATCAGAGAGTGGACGACGTTATCTCAAAGTTGAGATGAATCTTGAAATGGGTGGAGAAGAACTCAGCCCAGAACTCGAAGAGAAAAAACCGGTGTTTAGAGATATTATTATTCGTATTCTCTCCTCTAAATCACTCGAAGAGATCTCTACCGTCAAAGGGAAAGAAAAGCTCAAAGGAGAGATCGTCAATGAAATCAATTTACATCTCAAAGACGGCAAAGTGAAAAATGTCTATTTCACTGACTTCGTGGTGCAATGATCGGTATTGATCTCATTAAAATCGATCGCATGAAACACTTTATAGAGCGTTTCGGCGATCGTGGATTGCATAAATTTTTATCTACAAATGAAATAGCGCTTATTAAAAATAATCGGAATGCAGCAGGATTTTGGGCAGCCAAAGAGGCCTGTGCTAAAGCCCTCGGATGCGGTATCGGAGCCGAATGCGGTTTCCATGACATTATCCTCTCTAAAACCCCTAAAGGGGCACCTCATATTACTCTAACTCCAAAAGTACGCGATTATTTCGGTATTACTGATACATCGGTTTCAATCACTCATGATGGTGATTATGCCATTGCCGTCGTCGCATTGGAACATACAAAAAGGTAAAAAACAATGAATTCACCCGAATTAATTTCGATCCAAAAATACGCGGCAAAAAATCGCCTCAGTATTCACGCCGTTATCAAAAAAACAATGAACGGTGAACTTCCTACCCTCGTAAAAGATGAGGATGGCAAAGAGGTAACCTATATTGTCCTCTCTGAGCTAAAGCAGCCTCCTTTAATCTCCAATTCGTCTGAAAAAGTTGATGAAATAGATTATAAAAAAGAGTATGAAGAACTACACAGAAACTATCTCATTCTAAAAACAAAATATGAGAAACTACTATCCACACAGGGCGAACACTAAATCACCCTCCCCCGACAAAATCAAGCAGTTCGATCGTATCACCTTCTTTTAATTCAGCACTGTTCCATGCCTCTTGCTTGACAATCTCCATATTAAGCGCTGAGGCCATAACCCGTTCCTCCAAGCCCAAAGATCGGATAAGATCGAGCATCGTCGATCCCTCTGCCATTTCACGCATTTCACCGTTTACTTTTACCTGCATTCTCTCTCCTACATCGACATTCTAATAAGTTGTGCTATTTGAAAATTTTTCTTGGCAATTGCAAAATCATACGGTGTCGCTCCATCGTTGTTTTTCACATGGGGGTCAGCCTTTGCCTTTAGAAGGAAGTCCGCTACCGCCTCGTTACCGCTGAACGCTGCTTGATGCAAAGGTGTTATCCCCTCATCGTTCGCAAGATTAACATCCGCTCCGTGCATCACCACAAAAGTCACCAGATCAATATCTCTCATTTTAACCGCTAAAATCAGAGGCGTATTTCCGTGAAAATCCTGAGCATTTATATCCGCACCGTTATCAAGCAGAAGTTGAGAAATTTTTACATTTCCCATTTTAATCGCAACATGCAAAGCAGTAAGCCCTGCTGCATTTTGTTCATCAACACTATGCTTTGACGCCAAATGAGCTTTTATCTTTGCTGCGTCACCCTCATACGCCGCATCATGCAGTACTCCTGCAAATGCAGCGATACCAATGAATAAAAAGGAGAGAATCCATCTACGCATAGCTATTCCTTGACAAACCGAATCATCTTAAACCGTTCTCCCATCAGTGAAGGAGTGATTAACACTTTGACCTTTTCGAGTTCTTGAGTATAAATTTCATCCCCCGCATGCTCTTTGAGCATCGCTAAGAGATCCAAAATCCCCATTTCGACCAAAGCTACCAATTGTGTAGCATATTGCGCACAAATAATCCCATGTATCTCATATGCCGCTTTGACGTGAGAGAAATTGACATCGTACGTAATATCCGTTTTTCCAAAGGCCTCGTGTAGATTCAATGCTTCATCAAAGAGTGGAAATACCTGATGATTTTGATAGACACGAATCGAAAAATCACTTCGTGCATTCAATTCACCGTAATCAAATGTCATAAATTCAAAACGCTTTGATGCACGGTTCATAGCCTCGGCAAACGATTCGTATCCTAATGCGATTTCACCTCGATCTTGCTGATACTTTTCTGCCAAAACTGAGATTTCAGGATCGTCGATATCAAAAATAATCTCATCATTCTCTACCCGTGCAATTTTCCCTTTGTAAAAGAGTTCACAGCCGAATGCGTCAAATATCTCATTGGCGATAAAAAAAGTGGATTGCTCGCTCAGTTCGGACAAATCACTGTAATGTTCCAGAACAACCGCATTGCCGAACGATTCGTTAAAATAACTTGTCTGTGCATTGCGGAGGTGTTCAAACCGCTCCACAATCCCGAACCTTAGGGTTTGTAATAACTGGGGTCTAAGCGTATGGACGAACTCGATGATATCGGCTAAGAGATAACCGTGATGGGCACCGATCTCACAAATCAGCGAATCGGTACGTAAAAATCCTTCATCGAGGCGTTTGATTATATGGTTGGCAATCGTCCCTCCAAAAAATTTGGATGTACTAACCGCCGTGTAAAAATCCCCTTTTTTACCAATCGGACGATACGAAGCATAATATCCATCAGCTCCGTAGAGCCATTCATTCATATAGACACTAAAAATCAATAGAAAGTTCCTTTCTGAACGCCAAAGGAATACATCCCTTTGGCTACGATAGCCGCTTTGGCACTAAAGCTTGCCTCTTCGAGGCAGAATTTTTATAAAGTTGCAACCGCTTTTTCAAGACGTGCAAACCCTTCATCGATATCAGCCTTGGTAATCGTAAGAGGCGGAAGAAAACGAAGTGTATTACGCCCTGCTTTGAGGACGATTACCCCTGCTTCACGTGCAGCATTGATAATTTTGCCCAATGTGTCAGCATCTACGACACGCAATCCGCGCATCATCCCAAGCCCAACATGATCTAAAAAGATCGCCGGATGAGCAGTTGCAAATTTGGCTAAAGATGCTTCAAAATAAAGAAGATGCTCATCCAACTCACCGCTCTCTTTGAGCTCTTCAAGAATATCAAGGACTTCATTTGCTGCTGCTGTCGAGAGGTAGTTCCCACCAAAGGTCGAGCCGTGATCGCCGGGGGCAAAAATATCTTTTTTAGAGGTCATGACAACACCGATAGGCACACCGCCGCCGAGTCCTTTTGCCAATGTAATCACATCCGGTTCGATCCCGTAAAGATTAGATGCCAAAAACTCACCCGTACGGTAAATCCCAGTCTGTACTTCATCTACCATAAGCAAGATGTCGCGCTCTTTCAGTATTGCGGCTAACGTTTGTACTTTGGCACGATCTTGGGGCTGAACTCCGCCTTCACCTTGTACCAGTTCGATCAGCACCGCTACCGTATGATCATCGATCAATGATTCGATCTCATCGATATTTTTGGCATATACAAACCCATCCGGAAACGGCCCGAAATAATTGTGCATCGACTCTTGTCCCGTCGCTTTGAGAGCCGTAATCGTACGACCGTGGAAGGAATGATCAAGAGTGATGATTTTATAGCGTTTCGGCTGTCCCTCTATCTCTCCGTATTTTCGAGCAATTTTAATCGCCCCCTCATTCGCTTCGGCACCGCTGTTTCCGAAGAAACATTTCATGTCATAACCGCTCAGCTGAACAATACGGCGAGCACATTCGGCTTGCGGTTCGATGTAATAGAGATTCGATACATGGATCACTTTACTCACTTGATCGCATATTGCCTTGGTGAGACGATCATTCGAATGCCCTACACTGCACACGGCGATCCCTGCAGCAAAATCGATATACTCTTTTCCCTCGCTGTCGATCAAAATCGCATTTTTTCCTGATACGAAACTGACGTTTTGGCGTCCATAAGTTGGTAATACATAATTTTCAAAATTGTTAGTCATTTTTTTTAGTCACCTTTATTTTATATTCTTGATACACGGCACTTTCCCCATCATAACTGAGCAAAGCCGGCGTTAACACATTTACATTCGATGTCCCTGAATAGATCAGCAGACAATCACGCCTTAAAGACTCATCATATTTTACTACCATATCAACTGCTCCGGCGTGTGAGGAAAGATGAACTATTTCCCCCTGCTCAAACCCCGCTTCAGGATGAAAATAAACCCCTTCAGCTCTTTTAAACTGCGAGTTAAGCCCTTTAGGATATTTTAGCGTGATCAGATGAAAATCTTCATTCTTATCGATCGCCAAATCAATCTCATCCAAAAACTCAAATTCGCCGTTTTCAAATCCCTCTGCATAAGGAATTTTAGGAGTATTCGGACGATATCCTACACCCTCATGTTCATCAATCTGATTCCGGAAAAAATCACGATAATACGCTTCACTTTCGAACGCTATTCCAAACGCCTCACACAATTTTTTCGTAAGTTCATATTCACTGATCCCAATATCACTGTCTAATATCTGAGCCATCTCTTGGAGGGTATAATCTCCATACGAACTGCGAAAATCATTTTTTTCCAAAAAGGTTTTCGCCGGTATCACCAAATCAGCCGCCCTTGATGTTTCATTCTCGTACAGCCCGAAATAGACACGAAATCCTCCATTTTCAAACGACCGCCTCACACCCTCAGAATTCGGCATCTGAGCCAATGGGTTCGCACCTTGAATGAAAACACAATTATACTTCGAAAAATCAACCGTTGGCTTACTAACACAATGGGCGATACGATTAAAAGGCAATGCAAGTCCTCTAAGCGAATCTCCCACATAACTTACCCCGCATCCGGGTTTGCCAAAAAGCCCCATGATAGCTCCAAATCCGTCAATGGCACGGAGTACATCAGCACCGTTTCGGTATTTTTGAACCCCGACTCCGACCAAAATCGCCGTCCTCTTCCCCTGTATCAGTTCCAGTATTGCACCAATTTGTCCGAGACTAACATCGATAGTATCAAGGGTTGCTTTGATTCTCACTGTTTGTGTCAGCTCGTAAAAATCGTTATACTCACTCGCATGCTCTTCTAAAAATTCTTTGTCATGCAAGCCTTCGATGATCGCAAAACGGCTTAACAGCAAAGCTAAATGCAAATCACAATGAGGCTTGATCTGAATATGTAAATCGGCTTTTTTTGCCAAAGCCGTTATAAGCGGATCGATGACAATAATCGTTTTTCCCTCTAAAAACGGTAACAGATGAGAATGCGTCGTATGAGGATTCCGTCCCCAAAACACAACCACTTCACTTTCGGAAATCATCTGCGGAGAGAGAATTTCATTACTCCCCCGCCCTTGGAGGATACCGGCTTCACCAGCCCCGTCGCACAATGATCCGGAGGTTCCGACAGCTTTAAAAGAAGCAAAAAAATGCTCACATGAACGCTGCATCAGACCGACATTACCACTACCGCGATAATAAAGAACCGAATCACTTTTAGTCTCTTTTAACACCTCAATCAGAGTTTTTATGGCTGTCTCAATCGATACATCTTCGCCCCGAAGTTTTGCACCAATCAGACGATCCTGTTCTTTGAAATGGTTAAGATTCGGGCACAAATACCCCTGTGTAACAGGGTGCAATTTATCCCCTCTGAGTTTTCCGTTCTCATCGATCACGATGCGGCAAGCGTCATAACAATCTAGCGGGCACGCAGTGATTTGATTCATATGAGTGTTCATTAGCGCATTTTACCCTTCACACCCTTTAGTTTTTAGTAAAAAAATCTCCCGAATAGGATATGATAAACAAATATAAAAGTATTGAGGTCACTATGTCTCTTTTGGAACACGTTGATGCTGCAACGAACTTAGCAAAAAATAATGAAGTACAACTTTTAGTCTTTAAAATCGATGCTGCAGAATCATCACCCTATTATGCTATTAATGTATTTAAAACCCGTGAAGTAGTTGAGGCCAAACGGCACCATCTCACCCAAATCCCAGGTGCTCACGCATTATTAGAAGGAACTATTGTTTTACGTGAAATGCAGATCCCTATCCTCAATCTCCCACGATGGCTGGGGGTTGAGCTTGAAGAGGCAAAGAAAAAAGCTTCCAATCTACTCATTTGTGATTTTAACGGTATCATTATCGGGATTCGGATTATGTATGCGTACCGAGTGATCAAAAAGAATTGGAATGAAATGCATTCTCCCGATTCTTACCGTTTGGGAGATGACGGACTGGTGATTAATGATACCCGTCTGGATGATGGAAGCCTATGCCTTGTATTGGATTATGAAAAACTCTTGGCTGAAGTTATTCCTCAAGCAATGGTCAACGTCGATATAGCGGCAAAAGCATTATCCAATATTTCAATTCCTGAAAAACTCAAAAACGGTGTTGTATTGATTGCAGAAGACTCTAAAACAGCTCAGCGCCATTTGGTCCATATTTTTGAACATGCCCATATCGGCTATCAGATTTTCAATAATGGTAAAGACATGATTGAATTCATTGCCAGACATCCCAATCCTTCTTCGATACCTGCGATCATTACCGATATCGAAATGCCCGAAATGTCCGGTTTCACTGTTATCCAGCGCCTCAAAGCCAATCCTGAAACCAAATCAATCCCTGTTATCGTGAACAGTTCTATGACCGGTGACAATAATAAACGAGAAGCGGCAAGTTTAGGAGCGGATGGTTTTATCGATAAAACGAAAAGTGAAAATATTTTACCGTTGATCGTAGAAAAAATGAATGATATGGAAAGAAGGCTTCTCCCTCAATAAGGAAGAGCCTTTCTTCACGTATTCACCTTTTACAACCCCAATACCTTTTTCCACCATGATTTGTTCACATTCTCATCATCTTTTTTACTACAACTCTTCCCGCTTTTAATTTCATCAATATTTTTAGGAGAACATTCTAAAAGGTTGTTGCTATTCGTATCAGCTGTTTCTAATTTTAATAATCCAACAAGCGGGCTCATATCTTGCATGGTATCATTACCGTTAAAAAAAGCCAAATTTTTATAGTTTTTTACAACATTAATCGCTTTGACTGCCGTGTTATTAATATTAAGCTTTTCCAATTTCGCTAAATCTTTTAAGCAGAAGATATCGTTCACTTTTGAACACCCGTCTATGTTCAATTCTTTTAAATTAACAAGCGTGTTAAGTGCACATATATCTGTAATCTCATCGGATGAGACCGTTAGTTTTTCTAATTTTAACAAATTCCCTAAAGGTGAAATATCTTTTAGCCCATCCGAGTAGATCGTCAAAGCTTTGAGAGACGGTATCTGTCCGATCGCTTTGATATCCGTAATCTCAGAGTTGCTTATTTCGAGCCGCTCTAAGTTTTTGAGTTTTACCAATGGGCTAAAATCGGTTACGGGGTTACTGATAATATCAAGCTCTGTCAAATGAACCATTTTCTCCAATGGTTTTAAATTCTTAATCTCATTGGTACTCAAATCAATTTTTTGAAGATTAGGAAAGTATCGCAATAGTGCAATATCCTCCATCCAATCGATCTGGTGAAGATCAGGATAATCCATAACAGAAGATACTTTATCCGCCTGATTCCCGCTAAGACCCAACGCTGTGGCTGTCTGCAAGTATTTGTACATACTTTTGCAGTCGTTCTTTTTAAAAGCCATACTGTACTTTTTAGGAAGAGCGATATACATATCCTGTTTGAGTGCTTTTAATGTTTTCAGATCACTCGGAGTGGGTTTTTGACATGTTTTCATAAATGTGGGTGCAGCCGATACGAATGTAAAAGTTCCTATGAGAACAACTAGAGACAATTTAGATTTCAATTTTTTCCTTTTTTAGTGTTACTGGGACAGTTGATGAATTCTGCTACTTCTTTGTGCAATACTCTTCGACTTGGAGAATGGAACTCTATGATGAGATAGGGGGTGCCCCTATTTTTTATCTTGCAAAATACTGTCATCCCTCACTGGTTTCGGATAGGTTGTACTCAGCGCCCTTGCATGATCAGAATTATCTACATCCCAGCCATCTCCATCTAAAAGCTGTAATCTCCAAAACGTGTAGGGGATAACCATACTGTGCGAGGCATTAATCAGTTTAACTTCCACCGTTTTAAGATCATCACTCGTTTCGATTTGTAAACGTGCAGGCTCTTTGGAGTATTTAAAAAACTCACCGAATGCTTTTGCGACACTGACTTCATCAAAGCGTAAAAATCCTCTTAACCTGCGTCCATCAGCATCTTTGAAAAACACTTTTAATTTAGCCGGGGCAGGTCTATCTGCTAAGAGGAGATCCTGATCCACTTGGTCGCCCCAAATCATAAAGCGTTCGGTGTTGAGATACTCCACATCGTATTCGCGATACGCCAAAGGGCTAGTAGTAGAAACATGCCACGGATAGCGTCTGCGGTAAACATCATCCCATAATCCGTAGGGTATTTGTTTGTTCATAACCTGTGCATATTCGATTGGATATTTTTTAGCCGTAATGTCGTACATCTTTTTTACCCATTCATTACGATCGCCAACTCTCTCTTTAGGAACGTTTTGAAATTCATGCCACGGCATATCTGTTTTTTTGGCTTTAAAATAGGCCAATTCCCGAGCTTCTTCGCTTTGTAATTTCACAACGACACCGCCGCCGGGTGCTAGCATAAATACAAAATTGGTGAAAGGCTGCCACTGACCGATTTTTACAGCTTCTTCTCTGTAATCATCAGTAACAATTTCTCTCATCCCATTTTGACTTCGATATCCTTGTGCATAGAGCTGACGCATCTTTTCCATCGGCAGTTCAGCATCCAGCTCATAGAACTGATTCTCTGCTAATGAGAGCCAGCGTAAACGTATCCGTTTTGGGAAACCATCCGTAGGACTAGTGCCTACAGAGCCGAACTCATCCCAACCCATATCAGCAGAACCAAAAAAACCACCCGTAGGTTTACCGCTTTCATTAAAATATCCACAATATCCGTCAACTAACTCCACCGGATAGCCTCTGGGTGCAGCTATATCTGACTCAAAAGTTACTTTTGGTTTTCCACTCATAAAATCTCCTAGTGATTGATGATTGCTGCACCCTGAGAGGGCTAAAAGAATGCTCATACTGAGTAGTAGATTACGTAATCGCATAATTATTTTCCTCATGTATGAATATTGTGTGCTTCATAGATTACCCTGTCGTATCAAAACCCCAACCGCTGTTTCCCGCAACAGGTTTAACTTTCCAAATTCTATAAGGTACTATGACACTGCGATGGGAATCTTTAAGTTTTACTTCTACATGTTGTAAATCATCACTCACTTTTATCTCTAATTGCGCGTGTCCATGAGAGTCTTTAAAAAACTCTTTAAATAGCTCCGGTGTTTTAAGAACATCGAATTTCAACAATCCCACCAAACGTACTCCTGAACTGTTGGTAAAATAAATCCCCATATGTGCAGGTGCTGGTCTGTCCGGCTTGGCTTTATCTTGTGCTATCTGATCTTCCCAGACTAAAAATGTCTCTGTATTTGCATACTCTATATAATGTTGTTTGTGGGCTATCGGATTGACTATCTCGACATGCCATGGGTAGCGTAATCGATATACTTCATCCCATAAACCATAGGGGATTTTGTGATTTTTGATTTGATCGTACGCCACAGGGTTACCAATAAATTCTTCTGTTGTTAGATGCTCAATGTATGTTTCACGATCTCCGGGCTTTATCCTATCCGCCGTTACGTTATGGAATTTATGCCATGGCATATCAGTTTTTTTGGCTTTGTAATAGCCTATCTCTCGTCCCTCTCCGCCGATCATATTAACTTGTACTCCTCCACCGGGAGCCATTAAAAAGCAGATACCGTTTAAAGGCTCATAATCTCCAATTTTGACATGATTAATTGTGCTAGGGTCATAAGTTTGAGCATCATGCGCACGAAATCCCTCTTCATATATCTGACGTATTTTTTCTGCGGGTAAATCAGCATCGAGTTCATAAAACTGATTCTCCGCTACTGAGAGCCATCTTAGGTGGACATGATGCGGATAATCTTCCATCTCTCCTCCTGCAGTACCGTTGGGAACATCCCATCCTTGCATTGTCACGTTAGAAAAGAAACCTCCCATGAGCTTACCATTCTTATCTCGATAAGCATTGTACCCTTGTGCCATAATGACTGGATACCCTTCAGGACTAGATAGCGCTGTATGAAGTTCTACCGGTTTTTTGAAACGCATAATATCTCCTAATGATTGATGAGTTGAACAGCCTGATAGGGCTAAAATAATTCCGAGGGAAAGTAATAGTTTACGTAATGGCATTATTGTCTCCTAATAAAATATTGTACGTGTTCGGTATTTCGTTTTTTGCTAAATGGTTGGTACGTATTCCATGCCCATTTGGAGTAATTTGTGCGTCCAACGCCCCGCCATCTCCAGACCAATGGAGGTAGTTTTTGAAGAGTTTTCGCCTATCTGCACTGCTATCCAATTGCAACTCTTTAGGTGTCCATTTTTGTGCAGCTTTACACTCATCATCATGAGCCATCGCCTTCTGCCTAAACTCATCATAAACACTTTGTAAAAAACTGTCCGGAATGTGTGCCTCTATATTATCTGGAAATAATGAAAAATCTTTGATATTGGATTTTTTAATAAAATCCATCATAAGATTACACGCAATTCTCGAATAGCCGCTGTTGATTTGTTGTCGATATCCCCATAACGTCTTATCTATCACATTCCGAGCTGGAATTCCACTCGTTATTGCTTCTTCGATATCATGTGTATTATCAATCAAGTACAATTTGCTTCCGCTCATATCGGCTCTATAATCGGGTAATCTTTTGTTTGTTGTTATCAGTTCTGCCTCGTCATAATATCCTGCCTCGATCAATACATCCGCCATTTTTTTTGCATCGACGTTTGATGCCGAAGTGAGTTGTCGTAACATTCGTGAAAGAACATTGGTAAATAGCCAACATCCGCTTTCATCATGATCACCATGGCTATTAAACTGGTTACTTCCTGTATCTTCTTTGACATAATTGGCATCATGGTTTTCATGCACATATTTCACTACTTCATTTTTACCGAATATAACCACTTTATCATCGATGATCTCTTCACCGACACCCAATCCTCCGCCTATATCAGTGTGACACCCAGGGATACGGAACTCTACACCATACCCTTTTTCCATACTGCTATGGATGTCATAGAGTGAAAAAAAGGTACGAGCTTCATTGGAAGCGGCGATATGGATAACTTTGTAGCTTTTAGGCGGTTCAGGTACAGCCCCGTCAGGATTGGGCTGAGTTATCTCCTGTTTCCACTCTTTGGCATCATTGTCTTGTTTGAGTCCTACTGATACCACCGTGTCAAATATCCCGATAAATCCGATTTGCACCTGACACGGTTGTAAAGGATTTTTAAATTTAAACCGATCAATCATATATCGAGTTTTCCCAGTTTTTGGGTCTTCGTAACTCTCTCGAATAAGGTTGGAAAAATAGCGTGCAGATGTTTCTCCCTTTATAACCCCAATACCTTTTTCCACCATGATTTGTTCACATTCTCATCATTTTTTTTGTCACAGCTTTTTTTGCTTTTAATTTCATCCATATTTTGGGGAGAACATTCGAGAAGAGTCGCACTGTGTGTATCCACAGTTGTTAATTTTTCCAATCCGACAAGAGGGCTCATATCCTGCATCGTATCATTGCCGTTAAAAACGACTAAATTTCCATAGTTTTTTACAACATCGATTGTTTTGACTGCTGTATTGTTGATGTTTAGTTTTTCCAATTGCTTTAAATCTTTCAAGCAAGAGATATTGTTCACTGTTGAACATCCGTCTATATCCAATTCTTTTAATTTAACAAGCGCGTTCAGTACACAGATATCCGTAATTTCATCCGATGATACCCTTAGTCTTTCCATATTTGCCAAATTACCTAAAGGTGAAATATCTTTTAGCCCATCCGAATAGATCGTCAAAGCTTTGAGAGACGGTATCTGTCCGATCGCTTTGATATCCGTGATCTCAGAGTTGCTGATTTCGAGCCGCTCTAAGTTTTTGAGTTTTACCAATGGGCTAAAATCGGTTACGGGGTTACTGATAATATCAAGCTCCGTCAAATAAACCATTTTTTCCAGTGGTTTTAAACTCTCAATTGAATTAGTACTCAAATCGATTTTTTGGAGATTAGGAAAGTGCCGCAATAGCGAAATATCCTCTATCCAATCGATCTGATGAAGATCCGGATAATCCATAACAGAAGATACTTTATCCGCTTGATTTCCGCTAAGACGCAACACTGTGGCTGTCTGCAAGTATTTGTACATGCTTTTGCAGTCATTCTTTTTAAAAGACATACTGTACTTTTTAGGAAGAGCGATATACATATCCTGTTTGAGTGCTTTTAACGTTTTTAGATCACTCGGAGTGGGTTTTTGACATGTCTTCATAAATGAGGGGGCAGCCGATACACATGTGAAAGTCCCAATGACTAAACTGGCAATTAGTATATATTTAATTTTCATAATCCGAGTACCTTTTTCCACCATGGTTTATTTAGGTTTGCATAATCTTCTTTTGTACAGTGTTTTCCGGCTCTAACCTCTTCTATACGACTTGGGGAGCATTCCATCAAATGCATACTGTGTATAGTTGCATATTCCAATTTTTGTAATCCTACAAGCGGGCTCATATCCTCTACACTACTATTGCCACTGAATGAAACTAAATGGGTATAGTTTTTTACTACCTCGATCTTTTTCACTTTCGTATAAGTAATATCCAATTCTTCTAATTGTTTTAAATCTTTTAAACATGAGATATCATTCACTTGTTCACTCAACCCCATATTGAGGATTTTTAATTTTGTCAACTTATTTAATAGACAAATATTAGAAAGACTACGGGAGCTAATTAGTAAATCTTCCAAATTTGTGAGATTAGAAAATGGCGTAATATCTTTAATACCATTCGAATATATTCTTAATGATTTAAGAGACTTAATCTGACCCAGGATTGAGAGATCAGCTATATTATCATTCCTAATAGATAGTGTTTCCAATTTCTTCAAGGACAGTAAGGGCTTAAAGTCAGTTACAGGATTATCACTTATATCCAATTCTTGTAAATTTGAAATTTTTGCTAGTGGAGTTAGATCTCTAACATTACTATTACTGAGACTAATATTTTTTAAATTTGGGAAAAATTGAAGTAGCGAAATATTTTCTACATTTTCTCCACCTATACCCAAATCTTCCGCTTTTGATAATGCATTATTAATTAAACTGCAATCACTTGGTTGAAATGGTTGCTTATAACGTACAGGATCATAACCGTCATACATAAATTTTTTAATCGCAATGAGTGTTTTGCGATCACTCGAAGTCGGATTTTTACATATTTTCATAAATGAATTATCTGCTAATGCAATTGTAAATGCCCCAATAAATATAATGATCGATAGTATAAATTTCATTTTCCCACCTTTTTAGTGCTACTAAGACGATTAATGAACTCGGCTACTTCTTTGTGCAATACTCTTCGACTTGGAGAATGGAACTCTATGATGAGATAGGGGGTGCCCCTATTTTTTATCTTGCAAAATACTGTCATCCCTCACTGGTTTCGGATAGGTTGTACTCAGCGCCCTTGCATGATCAGAATTATCTACATCCCAGCCATCTCCATCTAAAAGCTGTAATCTCCAAAACGTGTAGGGGATAACCATACTGTGCGAGGCATTAATCAGTTTAACTTCCACCGTTTTAAGATCATCACTCGTTTCGATTTGTAAACGTGCAGGCTCTTTGGAGTATTTAAAAAACTCACCGAATGCTTTTGCGACACTGACTTCATCAAAGCGTAAAAATCCTCTTAACCTGCGTCCATCAGCATCTTTGAAAAACACTTTTAATTTAGCCGGGGCAGGTCTATCTGCTAAGAGGAGATCCTGATCCACTTGGTCGCCCCAAATCATAAAGCGTTCGGTGTTGAGATACTCCACATTGTATTCGCGATACGCCAAAGGGCTAGTAGTAGAAACATGCCACGGATAGCGTCTACGGTAAACATCGTCCCACAGTCCATAAGGGATTTGTTTGTTCATAACCTGTGCGTATCCGATTGGATATTCTTTAGCCGTAATGTCGTACATCTTTTTTACCCATTCATTACGATCGCCAACTCTCTCTTTAGGAACGTTTTGAAAGTCATGCCACGGCATATCTGTTTTTTTGGCTTGGAAATAGGCTAGTTCCCGTGCTTCTCGACCTATTAATTTTACAACGACACTGCCACCGGGTGCCATCATAAAAGTAAATCCAGTAAAAGGTCGCCACTGGCCAATACTTATGTCTTCTGAAACACCGTTACCAATGTAGTGTGTTGTTTTTACGGGACTTCGATATCCTTGTGCATAGAGCTGACGCATTTTTTCCATCGGCAGTTCAGCATCCAGCTCATAAAATTGGTTCTCTGCCAATGAAAGCCATCGTAAACGTACCCGTTTTGGGAAGCCATATACAGTACTAGTGCCTACAGAGCCGAACTCATCCCAACCCATACTAGCAGAACCAAAAAAACCACCCGTAGGTTTACCACTTTCATTAAAATATCCACAATATCCGTCAACTAACTCCACCGGATAGCCTTTAGGGGCGGAGATACTCGTTTCAAAGGTTACTTTTGGTTTTCCACTCATAATATCTCCTAATGTTTGATGATTGCTACATCCTGTAATGGCAAAAAGAATGCTCATATAAAGCAGTAGATTACGTAATCTCATAATTATTTTCCTCATTCCTATAGTGATTGTGAGCATGGACTTTTGTACGTTCCCATTGACCATTTTTATGCAATTGGGCATCCAGCAATTTGCCATCACCCGACCAATGAAGATAATGTTTATACAGCCATCGACTTGTGTTTTTATCATCTAGAAACAAATCAGCCGATATCCCTTTCTTTGCACTAACCGCTTCATTATCCAAATCAAATGCTTTCTTTTTAAACTCATCATAAACTGCCGATAACTCAGGCGGTACTTGGCTCTCTTCACGGTCTTTAAACTTTGTGAAGTTTTTTTCGCCGTACTTCGTGGCAAATTCAAACATAATATTGCAAGGGATTCGTGGAAAGCCGAGTTGAATTTGATGGCGATAACCGCTGAGGAGACGATCTGTCCTCGTGTAACTGCTCTTATCTAACAAGACTAATTTACTTTCGAACTTATCGGCTACCGGATCTGGAATCGAAAACTCTTTCTCTTCACTCCAGCTATCATAATATCCCCACTCTACCAATAAATCGGCTAACCCTTTTGCATCGACTTCACCTGCGGCATGTTTTTGTTTTAATAACGTAAAAATAGCGTTATCGAGAAAGGCGTTACCTTCATGGTGATCGCCTTTGTTGTTATAGACAGTATCCTCACTTATATCATCCGTATTATGTCGTTCATGTACATAATCGACTATTTCATCACGTCCTGTCGTTACAACAACACCGTTAACCTTCGCCTCTTTGATATTGAGCCCACCACCGATATCGGTATGGCATCCAGGGAGAGAAAATTCTAATCCGAATCCATTTTTAACGGCACTCTCTTTAATCTCATAGACGGGGAAGTAGGTTCTTGCTTCATCTCTCGCGGTGATATGGATCACTTTATACGATCGCGGAATGTCCATGTCACCTGGTCCGAGAGCATTGGGTGTCAGTTTTTGTTCAAACTCTATCGTGTCGTTGGTATGGTTAAATCCAACGGAGGCAACGGTATCAAAAATACCGATAAAGCCTAACTGTATTTGGCAAGGTTGGAGACGTTTATCAAACTCTAGAAGCTTCACATCACGCCGAATTCGGTTTGAAAACCATCGAGCAGAAGCAGCACCGCGACTAAAGCCATAAATGTTTAGTTTGAGCACATCAAATACTTTTGATGCACGCCCGTCTTGACTTAATTCCTGATTGATTAATGACAATGCACGATCGTATTTTGCACCAAATCCTTTTTTCGAGCCCGAACCCAATGCAGCGGCTAGATCGCTGTCTTTCTCATTATCAAAAGTTCCAGTCCCTTCGATATAAACGCCGATGTTATTATCAGATGGTTTATATCCTTTAAATAGCCACTCTACTGCTGTTGCTTCTCTCGCATAGCTTGTCTTACCATCACCGTCTTTGTATATAGCAGCTCTTTCGTCAAAGGTTTTTGCTTCACGATACATATTGTTATTATACTTATTGTTCCATGTACCGTCGAAAAAGACATTGATAGTAAAATAAGAGAGGGAAATTTCGACAGATGAGCCATCGGTTGGATTGGTTTTATCTTTACTCAGTGTTTTTGGTTTACACAATAATTCTAAATCTCCTCCCATTTTACCCCTCCTTTATTTGATACGATCATCGGCAGTAATCGTTAATGTAGCCGTTCGTGAACCGCTGTGAATCCGTTCTGTTTCACCATTTTCATTGGTATATCCGTAAATTGCAGGACCGTTACCGACAGTGATTTTATAAGCAAAGTTTGGAATCGGTTTACCTTGTTGATCTTTGATAACATACATTTCATCATTACCTTTTTCTGCACCATTGATATAAATCTTCGGCGCAATAATCTCGATATGCTCTGTCCCTAAGATATCAATATCATCGCCTTCGATGATGATCTCTCCGTTAGCGTAAAAGGTGATATGGCTTTTACCAACCATAATCTCATACTTCTCCCCAACAATAGTATGTTTGAGAATACCCACCTCTTCCGTACTACTAATCCCCACCGTTTCATTCTTACTAGCCCCAACGGATACCTGATACCCTGCACCGATTGTTAGAGCTTTTGCTATGTCTATTGTTTCCATTTTACTTTTGTTGACTCTCTCTTGGCGGTAGCCGTGGATAGTAACGTCTTCGTTATTGTCTACGGTTTCACTTCGGTCATGTTGGATATGTTCGGTTGCGTCATGGAGGACTAGGAGGCTGTAATCTTTTTGGGCTCGGATGTTGAGTTGTTCGTTGGAGTTAGCGTCTTCGAAGAGGATTTCGTTGTACC
>NZ_JAQTNN010000019.1 GCF_028713855.1 Sulfuricurvum sp. | reverse complement strand
TCTGTACAGATTTCATTTGTATTGATGCACAATTTGGTAAAAAAACTCGAAAAGAATTACGGCAGGACACAAGGCTGGTCAATATGCTTCGTAACGCAGTGGATGAAGAAAAAAATGAAAATGCTCAAGCCAGTTTTTTTTCTGTTGAAGCTAATTTGAAAAGAAACGGGTTTTCCGCAACAACTTTTGGATATGAAAAATTGAGCGATTTGCTCAAAGAGATTGATATATTTGAAATTGATGTGAAGCAGGGGCTACACAAGGCTGTTCTTTGGGACAAAAGAGTACGGAATCATGGTTGAGTATGAGTAATAAATTTAATCAATAAACGGACACGACGGTGTCCAACCTCTCCTTTACACTGCCATCATCAAAACGTAAAGGATGACACGATGAAACCTATAACAGCTACATGCACTTCATGGATGAAGAGAACTCAAGAGACGATTAGTCAGTGGGTATTTTTTGCTTTCTAAAAGATACAATCGGGGTAATCTTATGTGTCAGAAATGACTATTAAGGTTCAAAAATATTTAAATTTGATACAATCTACTTGACTATGGATGAAGGTTACAAGTGCTCAGAAATTTATCATTAAATCTCAGTTACAACACTTCAGAGCATAATATTTCGAAAGATTTTTATGAGCCTGTTTTTGCAAATTCAATTGAATATAAACGCGGCGTTGGATATTTTACATCAGGTTGGCTCAGACACAATGCAAAAGGGTTAGCTCATTTAATTGAAAATGGTGGAAAAATCAAGTTTATCACAAGTCCAATTCTTGACAAAAATGATATTCAAGCATTAGAAGGAAAATATGATCGAACTAAAATTGATGATGCCATCATTAAAAATATTAATGAGATAGCAGAAAATCTTGAATATGAAACACGAAACCTTCTAGGTTGGTTAGTTGAAGATGGAATCATAGAATTTAAATTTGCAATTTTAAAAAATCATTTAGAAGGCGGTGAGTTTCATGATAAGTTTGGAGTTCTCATTGATGGGAATAATCATTTTATCTCATTTAATGGTTCCATGAATGATAGCATCAAGTCTAATTATAATTACGAATCTATTTCAGTTTTTAAATCTTGGGGAGATGAAACAAGTCGTTTTCAAGCAAATGATCATTTACAACGGTTCAACCGTTTATGGGCAGAAGAAGATACAAATATTTCAGTATTTAGCATCAATGAACTTATCAAAGAAAAGCTTTTAAAACTTAAAACTACTAATGAAAGACCATACTTAATTGCGAAAGCGCATAAAAATAACAATATGAATACTAAACCTACGATACCCAATCAAGTAGTATTAAGAGATTATCAGGAACAAGCCTACAAAAAATGGGAAGAAAATAATTTTCGCGGCATTTTATCTATGGCGACAGGAAGTGGAAAAACGATTACAGCTTTTAGTTCAATTGCAAAGCTATCTACAACAACACCGCATTTGGCAGCTGTTGTTATAGTCCCTTATCAACATCTACTTGAACAATGGGCAGACGAAGCAAAACAGTTTAATATTTCATTTCTCAAATGTTTTGAAAGCAGTCAAAAATGGTATATGTCTTTGTCTAATGAGATTACTAAGTTTAATTTTTTTCAAAAAGATTATCTTTTTATTATAGCTACGAATAGCACATATACAACAAAAAAATTTCAAACTCTTCTGAAAGAACTATCATCATTTCTTCTAATTGTTGATGAAGCACATAACTTTGGTGCAACAAATATTCGTCAATTGTATTTAGAAAATGCAAAGTTTCGGCTTGGTTTGTCTGCAACACCAGAACGTCATTTGGATGAAGAGGGGAGTGAAGCACTTAAAAAATATCTTGGAAAAATTATTTTTGAATATACTCTTGAAGATGCTATTAAATCCGGGAAGTTGACGCCATACAAATATTTTCCAGTTTTAGTACATTTAACGGAAAATGAAGAGATAGAGTATATAGAGTTATCGAAAAAAATTTCTGCAATTGCACAGTACCAAAATGAAGAAAATAACGCTTATTTAAACTCTTTACTTATAAAAAGAGCAAGAATAATCGCAAGTGCAGAAAATAAAGTAGAAGTGTTGAAGAGACTAATTAAAGAAGAAAATTTAGCTTATTCAGCATTTAATTTATTTTATTGTGCAGCAAAAATAGATGCAGAAGAAGATGGCGCACTTAGAATGGTTGACAAGGTAAAACAGGTATTAACAGATCTTGGAATGCAGGTGAAAAACTTCACATCTTTTGATGCAGCGTCTAAAGAAGAGCGTCATACGTTGATTGATGATTTGAAAGAACAAATTATTGATGGTTTGGTTGCTATAAGATGTCTTGATGAAGGTGTTGACATTCCTGCGGTAAGAAGAGCTTTTATTATGTCAAGCAGTTCTAATCCAAAGGAATTTATCCAACGTAGAGGTCGTGTTTTACGTAAATCAGAAGGTAAAAAATTTGCAGAAATTTATGATTTTATTGTCATTCCAAAAGATACAGGAAGTGATGAGTATAACCAATACAATAAAAAGTATTTTAAAAATGAGCTTATTCGATATCGAGAATTTGCTCGATTGGCAATGAATTATCCAGAATGTGAAATACCATTAGTACCGTTAATTAAAACATATAGTTTACAAGATATCTAAAGGAATAAAAATGGCAACAGTTGAAGAAATACAAAAATTTATTAAAGAAGTGTATTTGATAATCGAACAAAACAAGAATGAATCTGAAGCTACAAAGATCAAAGAAATTAAAAGATATGTGGAACGGAGTGTTCAATCATGATTTTAAAACGTTTAATTTTAAATGATTTTAGACAATTTGAAGGAAAGAACAATAAGCTTGACTTCTCGATCAGAGATAACAAGCATGTTACATTAATTTTTGCATCAAATGGGGTTGGAAAGACAACGATTCTCTCTGCGATAGTTTGGTGCTTATATGGTGGGAAATCAATAGAATATGGAGACCAAAAAGATGTTTTTTTAAATAAAAACACTTTTAAGAATTTGCCTGAAAATGGGGAAATTACTGTAGAAGTTATTTTGACATTTGAAGATAGAAATGAAGAATATACTGTCAAAAGGTCTGTGGTTGTCAAAAAAGTTAATGACCAGCAAGAGAATATTAAATTTAACGTACCTATGGTAACTATTGGAAATGTTCCACAAAATAATGGACAAGATAGAATTGATAATGTTTTGAGTGATGCAATGCATGGTTATTTTTTCTTTAAAGGTGAAGGTGTAGGAAAATATGCTGATAGCAAGAAACCTAAGCTTGTTCAAGAGGGTATCAAAAACATCATGAAAATTGATACCCGTGAAAAAGCTTTGGATCTTATTAAAACTACGCGCAAGCAATTTGAAAAAGAAGCTTCAGATTTACAAGAAACACTAGGGGATAGTAATGTTCCTGAAAGTCAAAAAAGAGATATCGAAGAGCGTATTGATAGTATTGAACTGCAAATAAATGAGTTAGATAAAAAAATAGAGGCTTACGAGATATTAATTAAAGAAAACCAAGAGAGTTTATCTAAGGTACATAGTACAAAAGCCTTAACACAGCAGGCTGATAATTGCAAGATTGACATAAAAAAAACAAAAGATGAAATCACTTTGTTGCATGATGAACAAAAAAGCATGATAACAAAATCTGCATATCTTGCATTGTCAGATGAAGTTTTAAGTGTGTCAAATAAATTATTGGATTCTAAACGTAAAGATGGGGAGTTGCCCATCATTGGTATTGGAAAAGAATATATAGAAAATTTATTAAAAAGTCATATGTGTATTTGTGGCACGAATTTTAATGATGGTGATGAACATCATCAAGCGCTATTAAAAATTATGAATAGTGCAACAGCGAAGTCAAATATAGAAGCTAGCGTTAGTGCTTTAGGGATTTTTATAGAGGCGCATAAAAATAGCAAATCTACTTTTACGTTGGAATTCAATAAAATATTATCAAAAATTACAGAAAAAGAGGCATTTCAAAATGCTAGAGAAGAACAACTTACTTCACTTGAAAAGAAAATTGAAGACGGCTTACCAGAAGAAGACAACCTCATGAAAAGAAGTAAAGAACTTCATTTTGAACGTGATGAGGCTAAAGCTAAACAGACACGACTTGAAGTTGAATTAGAATCTTTACGTAAAAATCTCAGTGATATTCAAAAATTAATTCAAACTGCAACAGTGCATAATCAAGAGTTGATTAAATTACGCAACAGAGTAATGTTTTGTGAACAAGCAATGGATATGCTATCTTCAGAAAACGCTATAGAAATAGAAAAAATACGGCAGGAGCTAACTGTACGCTTACAAAAGCGATTTGGCCTAATTCTTCATTCCAATAAGACTGCTGAATTAGATGAAAATTTTATTTTGAATATTCTTGAGAATGGCAAACCTACTCCAAAATCAGATGGTGAAGATAAATTAATAAGTCTGATTTTTATATCTACTTTGATAGAAATGGCTAAAGATCGTGAGATGTCAAAAGATTCCAGTGCTATTGATCCTGGAGCAGGAATTTATCCTATTGTTATCGATTCACCTTATGGTGAGTTTGATAGCGTCTATAAGAAGAATATTTCTGAAGCGGTTAAAACTCTTGCTCCACAGGTCATCATACTCTTGAATCAAGAACATTGGAATGAAGGTCAAACTCTTGGCCCAATATTTGAAGATTCATTGGCTCACCAGTATGCATTAATAGCACATAGACCAAAACTTGACATTTTAGATAGTGAAAGAAATGTTCTAAAAATCGGTAATGGACCAAAAATTGATCTTGAGGTTCAAGATGTTCGCGAATATACGTCTATTCAAAGAATTGAGGTAATTGAATGATAGATTTATTTGAATCAAAACGTTTGGCGCGCGCACAGGATAAAGATGAAGTCTTTAAGAGATTAGATGTAAAAAAAGATAGCCGATATGGGTTTTTTCAACAAATGACTGATATCTATATTTTTGCACTAGCATTGGGGCTAAAAAATAGAAAGCGTTCTAAAATCATCGGTCCAACTAGTGAATCGATTCATGTTAGTTATTTTACGGATGAACAAAAAAAGTTTTTTGATATGGCAGTTTTGTATAGTGAAGCAGGAAAGCTTGAATCATTGGATAAAGCTTCCGAAGATTGTGTCTCAGAAATGAGGAAAATTATTGAAGAATATACCAATGGTGGTTTACAAATTATTTTAGATCACATTCAAGTGCATCCTGAAGATGCTTTTAATATTGTGGTTCGTTTGATTGATAGAGAACTCAAAGATGGATTGCCAGAAGATATTGATGAGGATATCTCATGGGCATAGATACAGATGGTATTAAGGACTTGAAAAATAGATATAGCACTAAAGCTATCAACAATATAGAAACTCTTATTTTAGAAGCTGGGAAAATACTAAACTTCAATGTATATGAGGTCTTTACACAGTTAAATGATGTTTCAGGGATAGTTTTGAAAAATGTGGAAAATATTATAGATGGTTATTTGTTACTATCAAAAGGTAATAAACTAACTGAAGATGTCAAAAGCTTGATCAATGAAGAAAGTTTCATTGATCAAAATCCATCTGTTATATCTCATTTATCAAAAATTTATTTTCATGCAGACCATATTAAATTGGTAGACAATAATATTGTGGCTCAAACAGAAATATCTTTGCCTAAAGAAGAAAAAAACATCCCTGATATTAAAGCTGAAAAGGTTATTCCACAAGTTCTAAAAAAATTAAAATATAATAGATTTTTACCTAAAGATTTAGAAAGTATTCAACAAATTGGAAAGTTTTCTCAGTATCGAGATCTCTATGACCTGATCATACAAGCGATAGATAAACAGAATCTCATCCTGAAGTTAAGTGATGATGATTTGTTCATGAATTTTTCGCAATTAAAAGAATACTTGGACCAATAGTGGAACAAATCAAAACTTATATTGATTCTTTTACGGCAAAAATTTCTAAGTTTAAATCTTATAATTTTTATGATGTTGCAGTGGAGAACCATGCCTTATTTGATTCATATGATATTGATGAAAATAGGATTTTGTTTTTAACAAACATTGAATGTATATTACCATCTAAAACGACTAAAATTCAGTCAGATGAAATAGTTAATGCTGTAAAAAACCAAGATGATCAAATTGGTTTTTGGGATGAAAAATTTAAACAGGTGTTAGAAAAAATATCTTCGAATGCAAAGATTACGCTTACCTTACATTACTCTGGTCAATATTCTGATGAATACATAGCTAATTTGTTAAACATTCCTATAAGTGACTTTGAAAAATCACTTCGAAATGCTATAAGAGAATTTATCAAACATATACCAGCTGATATCATTGAATACTTGAATAGTTGCGTATCAAGAGACAAAATATACTTTTTAGAAGACTTATTAATACAAAACGACATGTTAAGAAATATTTTCAAAACTGCTTTGAGTGATAGGAAATCACCTTTAAAATTTAGTGTCGATGATCGGTTAAATGCATTGATACTAAGTAATAATTTTGCATATAAAAACTTTATTGCTTTAACCGACAAAATATATCATACGTCTACAAGCAAAAAACAAATAATTGAAAAATTAAGTCAACTTTTTTCAGCATTGATTGTGGATAAGATTATTGAAAAAACAATTGGTGATTTATCATCATTTGATAATGTCATTATGAATGTATTTAATGAATTTGAGCCAAGAGAAATTGCTATTATAAAGGATAGATTTGTTGTAGAAAAAACTCTACAAGAAATAGCAAATGAATATGGACTCACCAGAGAAAGAGTAAGACAAATTGAATCAGGCATAATAAGGAAAATGATTCGTTTTATCCCTCTTTACATCATACATGCTATTAATGATGATGTAAAAAGACTTCATATTCTTTCAGTCGAAAAGATTGGTATTACAGATCCTTTTTTGCGGGTATCATTTCTAAAAATTATTACGAATAAAGACTTTAGTGGTCATTTAATCTATGATATAGAATTAAATGCTTTGATAAGTGATAAAAAATATACATTCAATAATATGCGCACAGAAATTTTTAGTTTTTTAGAATCGATCGAAACTACTGTGTGTCAAAAAGATGAGATATTTAGTTATGTAAAATATTTGTATCCAATGTCTGATGTGAAAAAAATAGTAGACAAACTTTTGACTTCAGATGGTGTAGTTGAACTTGAAGATCAAAAGGTGTTTGTTCAAGGTTTGTATAAATCTAAGCGAGATAAAGTTGAATTTATCTATTCATTATATCCTAATGGGTTCGAGACAAATAAAAAAATTGATTTACTCAAACAAGAATTGTCTTATTATTTTGGTGATGTTTTTGAAGAAGATAGTGATAGGGCTTTGACTGGTTTTGCTTCATTATCTGAGAAAATTTTGTTATGGGAATGGGGTAAGCATCTTCATATAAAATACGCGGAAGATATATTAACTAATTTTGATTTTACTGATTTATTACGCTATATAGATCATGAATTACAAAATGTTTTAGCTGTAGATTTGGATGGCTACTATAATAAAAATAGTATGGCGCTACAATTATTTGGTATTCCTAGTAAGTACGCCCTCCATACACTCGTTAAGCTGAAATATCCTGATGAATATTCTTATCAAGATTCACCTAGAATCGCTTCACTTGGCACAGATAGACTTGAATTACGTCAGATTTTACATGATGTTATGTCAGAGCATAGGACTTATGATATTGATGAATTGACACAAAAGCTTAATACACCAAAAAATAGAATACAGCAATTGATAGAACATCTTGATGATGTAATTGCTGTAGATTTATTTACATATATTAAAATTGAACATATTGATATTGATGAAGTCCTTTTCAAGAAAATTGTGCAGTTCATTAATGAAAAAGTTCAAGAATTCAAATTCATCTATATCGGCTTGGTTATAGATAATTTCAGAGAGCATCTACATTCTATAGGAATGTTCAATAAAGAAACTATGATGCTGCAATTGCTAAATAAATATCGTGGCGATAAGCTTTTTAATGTTTCAAATACTCGTATCGTGAGCAAAGAATACCCTATTACAAGACATAGCTTGAACTTTCATTTTCTAATTGAACAACTTATGTTAGACAGAGAAAAAATTTCAAAAAATGAAGTATTCAATTATTTTGTAGATAGAGGACTGGATCCAAAGCTTGTAATGAATTATTACAATTATTCTAAATTTAGGTTAATTGTTCGAATAGATGATGAATTATTTGTTAAAATGAAAACGATTAATATAAATGATGAAATAATTCAGACTGCAACACATTTTGTAGAAAAACATATTCAGGGTGAATATCATCTATCTGATTTGGTAGAGTCTATGAATGCTGCTATTCCATTAGATACGATGATGTGGAATCGTTTTATCGTTTGTGATATTTTGGATAAAAATCTATTTCGCTTTTTTCCAAGTAGTGATAACCCAATTTATATTGAATTTAAACGAGATGTAGAAAATGATTCAGAAATTTAATTTAAGAAGGACTCATGGAACAGATACGAAAGCTTGAAAAACATTACAGTATTTATATGGGAATAAAAATATGACAAAGACGCGAGATTTAGCATTTTGGGAATTGCATAAGGAAAATATTTAAATGGAAGAGAGTGAATGGAAAACTGCTTTTGATGAATCTAGAAAAAGATTTAACAAAGCGTTTGGAAGTATAAAATTTACCGCTTATATTTTTGTTGGTGTCATGTTCCTTGGAGGGATGGGTATATGGATTCCCGCTGTAATCTCTAAGGATGTTACCTGGCTTGATGCAGGTAATCATTTTACATACAGTACAGCCTTGCTATTTATGTTAGCTGTTGAAGCATTAATCGCAATGCCACCGGACCGGAAGGATAGGCGAGAAGAAATGATATCGCTTGGTCTTATTGGTGGTACTATAATATTTATTATAATAATTATAGGTTATATATCTCATTTTGAGTATACAAACTTTTTTAGTGTATATGGAACACTTTTTTCAATAGTGTTATTTGTGATTGCTCATGCAAAAGATGATCAGTTTTTTAATAAAGGTCCTAAAGTCACGACAGTGACTGGACCTACAGGACCAAATGATGTTCAAACCAATGTAAACGATTTACCTGATGGTGAGACACCTACAAGCAATGAGGAAGAAAAATGAAATTTCCAATAAAAGTACCTGCAATAAGAGTAAAGCAACCATTAGGAGAGTTTTATATTACTTCTCTACCAGCTTCTTTAATTCTAAAAGTAAGCTATGTAGTTGAAGCACGAATTTTAAATGATGATGAAGATAATAAAAAAGCAAAGCATGAAGATACTTTTTTAGGAACAATTCTTGACAAACTATCTGGGACACAACGAGTAAAAAAAACCTCACGTCTTGAAGAAATTAGAAAATATTCAGAAACGGTTGATGCTGGATTCCCAAACTCTATTATATTGGGAGCAAATTATAATGTTGATGGCACATTAAATGAAGATACAAATAAGCAGTGGTTTATTGAAAAAGGTGAGAGTGAATGTTATACTTTAATCATACCAAGTGAAGATCGGTTGGCATCTATTATTGATGGTCAACATAGAGTGTTTGGATTAGAAAATTCAAAACTAAATGATATGCCTTTGGTCTGCTCTATTTTCCTAGATCTTCCAATTCCATATCATGCTCAAATATTTACAACTATCAATATGAATCAGCAAAAAGTTGATAAGAATTTAGCTTACAATTTATTTCAATTTGATATGGATGTTGGAAAATCATATGCTTGGTCTCCAGAAACATTAGCTGTGTATTTTGCAAGAATACTTACTCAAAATGAAGATTCTCCATTACACAATAAGCTACGGCTTGGTATTGCAGAGATGGAGAATGAAACCTCAATTTCAATGGCATCTGTTATTGATGGAATATTATCATTAATTACAACAAACCCGAAAAAAGATAGAATTGAATTACATACTAAAACATTAAAAGAAGGACGCAACCGTTTATTGCTAGCAGATTCAGCTGCTCCACTTAGACGGATGTATCTTGAAAATAAGGATAAAACGCTTTATAATCTAATATTGAATTATCTAAAAGCCGTAGATAAAATATTATGGGTACGAAATTATTCAATATTTAATAAAACATTAGGTATCCAAGCTTTATTTGATGTATTAAAAGAAGTCATTATTTTTAAAGGTATCAATTATCCATATACAGAAGAATTTTTTCTAGATTTACTCCAATATTCTGAAAGAATAAACTTTAATGATGATTTTTTTGGTATTCAAAGTAAGGTTAGAGCACGAGTTAAAAAATCTATGTTATTTGCTTGTCATTTGAAAAAAATTCATGAGCTAGATATTAAAGAAAATGAAATCGAAGCATATAAAAAGGTCTTAGCAATAGAATAATAAGGTTACTTATTATTCATAATAAACTCTTGACTCAGCCATTCAAACACATCACTATTATCACGAAGTGAAGAGGCTAAAATACTAAAGCCTCTTTCGCTGTGATATTCTAATGCTTTTTCAAATTCTTTATCGCTTTTTAACTGCTGATCGTTGGCATTTGCAACAATGACGCCTATGAGATCATGATAGTCTGCTTGATCTCCATGAAACTCATTTTTCCCTTTGCCGGTAATAACATCCCAGCTATAGATTTTCCCACTGGTGAAATCTATTTTTTCATCTAAGTTAATAGGCTCTTCTAAGGCTAAAGAAATTGAAATAGCAAAACGAATTGTCAGCCATTTAGGTTCGTTTTCAAAGCCCAATAATCTTGCAATACGTGGTAAGTTTTCTTCAGTATATATAGTCGTTCTCATTTGACTAACTCCTGATTTTTATGCTGTTTGGATAGGATGATATTTTCTATAGAAGCTTCTGTAATTGTTGTAGCAGAACCAGCGTTACTTAATATATAAACTTGCTCTATATGCTCTTTTAAGTGTTGAAAGCCTTCATGTCTGAGTTCACTTGGAGTCGGCAAGATTATGACCTGATTTGAAGCATTAGGGTAAAATTCATTGAGAATACGGGTTTGATTGTTTTCATCCAAACGACCTAATGGTGTATCGATTACCATAGGGATCTCTTCAGGGATGTATTCTGATATACCCCAGATGAGTGCTGTAGCAATGATTTGTTTTTGTCCTGAGGAACTTGATAAAATATCCATCGCTTTATTATCTTTATCGTAAATGTTGATGTTGAAGTCTTCGTCTAAACGGATGTGATCAGCTTCATAACCATCTTTTCTTAATTTAGAAAATTTTTCATTGATCGTTTTTTCTAAAGATAGACGCTTGTCTTTTTTAATTTTACTTTTCATTTGACGAGCAACATTGATAACTGCATTTAGGGTATTAATCTTTTTCTGAGTAAGCTCATGCTGATGTTCAACAATAGTTAGTCTATCATATTCACTTTTGAGTGTTTTATGTGTTTCAGTTAGCTCGTTGATTTGTATTTCTAACGCTTCACAGATGGCCTCTTGATGCCCGATATTTTTTAATAAATCTTTTTCTTTTATTCGATCCGATTCAGCATCTTTTAGTTCGTTTATTTGCTGTTCTTCTAATCCATGTAACTCTTTAGTTATTGCAATGATTGCAAGTCTGTTGTCTGACAAGGATTTTAAGAGCTTCGATAATTCTATTTTAGATAATGAGTCATATTGTTTTTCTATACGGTATGGATCGGCGAATAATACACTTTGATTCTCGCTGGTTGCAGAAAATACCTTATCAAAGGCTGCTGACACTTTAGTATCTTCAGAGTCAAGCAAGGCAAGTAAAGCAGATTTCTTTTGAGCTAAAAGGTCGGTATCAATTTGAATTTTGCCTCGATAGTTTTCATCAATATCATGTAAGACTTTTTGAGCAAGAGTTTTATTGAGTAGCAAAGGAAGTTGGACGAGTGTGGCTTGCTTCAAAAAATCAGTCAAAACTTTTTTATCTTCAAGTAATTTAGTATGTTTTTCTTTGGCATTGGCAATTGCATGAGTGAATTTACTTTTTAGTTTTCCTAATTTACTTTCTACTTGTTTTAGTGTGGTATTAAGCTCTCGCAAAACTGTTTTTTGCTCATATTTAAGTTTTTCTTTCTTATCTTCAATTTCTTGTGATAGTTCGGTCAGTTTTGTAAATTTGGCTTCCACTTCTTCTTGAAGATTACTATCTAATTCGTTCTTGGTAATCTTACGAATGATTGATTCTGAGTCCTTGATCATTTGATCATAGATATCAAGTTCAAGTACATCTTCGAGCATTTTGGTAAACTCTTCATGAGAAAAATCAGCAATGGTTTGCACCTTTTCTCCATCAAAAAAGAAGAACTGTGCCATTGTGGGTGAAAGCTTTGAATTAATGATATCTTGGGCCTCACTGTCTTGAGCAAAAATCGAACCTTCTTCATCACGTAGAAAAAGTGTTTCGGTATAGCTTTTTTCATCAAACTTGAAAACTCTTTCAACTGTAAACAAGTCACCTTCATCTATCTCGACTACCACTTTAGCCGTAGTATGACCGGCTGCTTTTGCATTTCGATTCAACATTCCACTAAAGTTTTTATGTTTGCTGCCTAGTACGAACTCTGATTTGGTTAAACTCTGTGCACCTATTTGCAAAAGATCTTTAGAAATGCCGTGCAAGGCAAGCTTGATTGAGTTTATAAAAGATGTTTTACCAAACCCATTTTCACCAATAATAAGGGTAATTGGCTGCTTGTCATTATTGAAATCAAAACTAATTTTTCCATGGTATGAAAATAAGTTTTCTATAGCAATGGACTTAAATCTCATTTAATTGTCCTTTTGCGAAACGTTCGATGATAGTCTCAAATTCTCCAAAGGCCTTAGCTCTGATACTATGGTGTCTGTATGAATGTTCACATTGCATGATATGATCGATTAATTCTTTATTGATATTGTGTTCATGACACAGACTGTCAATATACTCTTGTTCGTCTTGATTGAATGCTTTAACAGATTGATAAGGAACATTGCGACCATATGATTTTGCTAGTTTAATAGCGCTTTCAAAAAAATCACCATCATTCAGCCACTCTTCTTGAATCTGAATGATCTCTTCATCTTTGATTAGTGTTTTACCGGCAAGTTCAAGTTTGAGTTTTTGTTCTGTTTCTAAGAGTTTCTCTAGTAATTCTTTACGTGTTTGGAGTTTGAATGGGCCAATAGATTTTTGACCATTTCTGCGTCGTGGCTGACGTTTTCCGCTTTCAGGATCTCTATAGTCCTCAAGAAGATTACGAAAGTTATGTAATGGTTTCATCCACTGATCTTCAGGGTTCTTGAGCATATTGTCCATAGACTTGTCTTTAGTGACAACAGTACATACCCAACAACCAAAACGTGTTTTTCCACAAGTGGCCGCTTCAGGATTTAAAGCAACGTTACAATCACCTTCCCCTGAACCTTTGTCATAAAGAACCATCATGTCATCATGTTTGCCCCATGGGGCAGGGTACTTACTCAAAAAAGTCCATACTTCAGCATTTGTCCAATCTTTGATAGGTGAGTAGACAAAAGCATTAGGTATATCTGGATGCATAGAATAACCTCTAAAGTTATCATCTCGTCTTTCAATAGATGCTGCACGCGAAGCAGATTCATCGCTTCGCACACCAAGTAACATCAAAATTGATATATTTTGATCAGACAAACCTTTTAAAAAAGTAGTTGCTGGACGAATTTTCATTCTATCTGTACACCATCTAAAGGTTTGATTTGGGGAGGGGTAGCCTTTACCTAAAAGAAGTGTCCAAAAACTTTCGGTCACTTTAGGTGAAAGTTTTTCTACGTGAATATCTAAATTTTCTTTTTCGGCAAATTTTCGAATTTGATCGAGCTTATTACCTGCGTAATCTTCAATCAAAGGCATCTCAACACCAGTATCAGAAGAAACTACATACACCTTTTTGGTCTGTACGATACCTTCTTTTTTCATTTCAAGAAGCATGTCAACAACGAGATGTAAAACAGTTGTAGAATCTTTCCCTCCCGAAAATGTTACTACCCAAGGCCGGGTATCTGTAAGAAATTCTTCTTTTAGATGACGTTTGATAGTAGTAATTTTTTCAGTTAATTGATCCATAAAATTCACACCTTTATTATTGTTGTGATTATATCGATTTAACCAAAAATTCGCGAATTTATTCTCAATCATTTGAACTTTTCTTCATCCAATTATAATTCATTGTAGCTTCCTATCGGAAGTTGATTGTAAATCATAACTGTTATAAACTTAGAACAAAATAATTCCTATTGGAAGTTAAATACATGTCAGAAAGAAATCAATTATCAATTGAAGAATTACACATCAAAATTGGTGAGAATGTAAAAAAATATCGAGAATTGAAGCGAATGTCACAAATAGAATTATCACAAGCTATTGGACATAGTGCAACGACCATTATTTCACTTGGTGAAATTGGGAAAAGAAAACATTTTAATATTGAACAATTACATAAAATCTCAATCGCACTAGATATTGATGTGTGTAAATTTTTTGAGATTTCATAATTTTCTATTTAATGCATCAATCAAGGTTGACCGCTTCACTTCAAATGTTCGACACACTGCCGCTTTAGACATCCCATTATTCAATGCCTCCAAAATAGCAGCCATCTTCTCTTTCGAAATCGCTCGCGGTCGTCCACCAATTCGTCCTCTTTTTCGCGCCGCTGCTAATCCGGCATTAACACGTTCTTGGATGAGCGAACGTTCAAACTGAGCGAGTGCACCGAAAACATGAAAGAGTAATTCACCTGAGGGACTTGAGGTATCCATTCCTTCAGTTAGAGATTTGAATCCGACACCTTTGGATTTGAGTTGTGAAACGATTTCGATTAAGTGTGGTAGGGAACGTCCTAATCGATCCAGTTTCCAAACAACGAGAGTGTCACCCTCTTTAACATAATCTAAAGCTTTGGCCAAACCTACACGGTCATCTTTGGAACCAGAGGCTTTATCTTCAAATATATTTCTTGCATCTACGCCAGCACTCATCAATGCATCACGTTGTAAATCTGTACTTTGGCGATCACCATCAGTTGATACTCGCATATATCCTATTAGCATGTCGGAAAACCTCAATTTTTAGTATCCGGCTATTATATCATTCCGACAGTGTTTTTCGTAGGGAATATCACAACTTTTTGGGCTTTAAAAGTAGGGTAGGGGATAGTGTACGGAAAACACTTGTTTTCCATATTATTTTAAAATAATGATCTTTAGTATTAAGGGGTCATCCCATCATTATGGTCAGCATAAAGTGGAGTGACCCTAAGTTCAGATGCATTATACTGATGGATGCACCTTAAACCATGCCGCGTACAAAGCCGGAACAAATACAAGGGTGAGTGCTGTCGCAACAATGAGACCACCCATGATTGCTATCGCCATAGGTCCCCAAAATACGCTGTGGGTAAGTGGAATCATTGCGAGGATAGCAGCAGCGGCCGTTAGTACAACAGGACGGGCACGTCGTACGGTGGCTTCGATGATTGCGCTCCATGCAGGGACACCTCGTTCAATATCTTGCTCTATCTGATCGACCAAAATTAGGGAGTTACGCATAATCATCCCCCCTAGTGCAATCACTCCTAGCAGTGCCACGAAACCGAATGGGGCATTAAAGATGAGCAGTGCCGGAACTACTCCTATGAGTCCTAATGGGGCAGTCATAAAGACCATAAACATCAAAGAAAATCTCTGTAGTTGAATCATTAACAACAGCAGCATAACGGCAAACATTGCCGGAAAAATAGCAAAGAGTGCTTTGTTTGCCTTGTCACTCTCCTCAATAGCCCCGCCTGCTTCGATGCGGTAGCCTGATGGGAGGCTATCGATTAGCGGCTGGAGTGATGGCATGATTTTTGTTGTTGCATAAGGACCTTGGATACCATCGATGAGATCACTACGTACTGTCAGAGACATATCCCGATCACGGCGCCACAATACCGGCTCCTCAAATGTGGGCTCAATTTTAGCCACTTGTGAGAGTGGAATCACCGCACCTGTATGTGAGAAAAGCTGAATGTCCCCTAGCTGTTCGATGGATAAACGCTCTTGAGGTGTTGCACGTACCACGACATCAACGAGTTCTTCATTACGACGAATCTGAGTTACGGTTGCACCATTCGATACGGTTTGAACAATATTTTGAATATCCTCGTTACTGAGACCCAATAAGCGTGCTTTATCCTGATCAACCTGTACTTTTAGAGAACGGACTTGTTCATTCCAGTCCAGTTGTGTATCTTTTACCAGTGGGCTTTTTCGGACAATATCTCGAACTTGATAGGCGATTTCACGCACTTTTTGTGTATCTTGCCCCATTACTCTAAACTGTACAGGGAAACCTACCGGAGGACCAAATTCGAGCCGAAGGACACGTGCTCGTACATTCGGGAAAGCTTCGTTTTTTTCAAAGAGTTCCATAAGCCGCTTACGTACGTGTTCTCGCTGATCGAGACCACGTGTGTTAATCACAAACTGTGCGTATGAGGGACTTGGAAGTTCAGGAGAAATCGATAAGTAAAACTTAGGGGTTCCTGCTCCAGTATAGGCGCTAAATCCGGCTATCTCAGAATCACTTTTGAGTATTTTCTCCATCCGCAATACTTGTTTTTGTGTAGCTTCAAAAGAAGAACCTTCCCGCAATCGAAACTCTACCAATAGTTCGGATCGTGAAGCCGTAGGGAAAAACTGTTGTTGAACCAAAAGCATCCCTGCACCGGCGAGTCCAAATATCCCTAATGTGGCTCCCAGTACCCACCAACGTCGTACCACACTCCATTCGACAACACGGCGCAGCTTTGCATAGATGGGGCGATCATAAAGATTATCCGAATGGGATGACGCTTGGTAGGATGGTAGCAGTATCGTCCCTAGATAGGGGGTGAAGATAACCGCAACGAACCATGAAGCAATAAGTGCCACTCCAACAATCCAAAAGATTCCCCCCGCATATTCGCCGGCGATTGATTTGGCAAAACCGACCGGCATAAAACCTGCCACTGTAACCAATGTGCCGGTGAGCATAGGAAAAGCAGTAGAGCTGTAAGCTGCCGTAGCGGCGCTTAATCGGTCCCATCCTTCTTCGAGTTTGACCACCATCATCTCCACGGCTATGATTGCATCATCGACCAACAGTCCTAATGCGATGATCAGTGCACCCAATGAGATACGATCCAAACTCCAGCCATTTGCATACATGATGATGGCAACGAGCCCCAACACAAGCGGTACCGAAACCGCAACGACAATCCCTGTACGAAAACCAAGAAAGAGAAATGAAACGGCTAGAACGATGGCTAACGCCTCAAGAAAAGAGCGTTCAAACTCCCAAACTGATTCCTCGACAATATGGGGCTGATCCGAATATTTTTCAATATGCACCCCTAACGGTAATTGCTTTTGTATCGTCTCCATACGCTTATCCAGTGCCGAGCCTAAATCTAGGATATTACCATTGTGTTTCATCGTCACACCGATGGCTAAAACAGATTCGCCGTTACGACGTATAGTAAAACTCTGAGGGTCCTCAGAGCCCGTACGGACGGTAGCTACATCAGAGAGCTTCATCAGTTTGCCGCCGACTTGAATACTCACGTTGGCCACATCTTTAGCATTATGTAATGTACCGTCGATTCGAACCTCTACGCGATCATTGTCGGTATCGATTGAGCCTGAGGGTGTCACCATATTTTGATGCGTCAATGCATCGAAAATCACATTGGGGGTCACTCCTAACGCGGCAAGATGACGTGTAGAAACTTCAACAAAAACACGTTCTCCCTGTTTGCCCAAAATATCGACCTTGTTGACTCCTGCTACGCTCTGTAACTGACGTTTAATCTCTTCGGCAGTATCATGCATCTCTGGCATACGCAGCTCAGGCGCGCTAAGAGCATACAGGACGCTGTAGACATCATTGTATTCGTCATTATAGAATGGTCCGCGTACACCTGCTGGGAACTCGTGACGCACATCCGAAATTTTCTTTCGTGCCTGATACCATGATTCATCCAAATCTTTTTTACTAGTTCCCCCCTTCATCCACAAGGTTATTGCCCCATAACCTTGACGTGAATAGGAGCGTATATTGTCAATGTGCTCCAACTGTTGCATTTTACGCTCGATACGATTGATCACTTGGTCTTGAACCTCTTGAGCGGTAGCCCCTGGCCATGCCACCACGATTGTCATGACGGGTACATTAAAATTCGGATCTTCCGATCTACCTAGCTTGGTAAACGATACAATTCCGGCAATCAACGTAACAATAATGAGAAAAAGTACCATTTGAGCGTGCGTTACCGCCCATTCTGAGAGGTTAAAATTCTTCACAGGCTACCTTCACTCTCTTCAAGTTTTCGTTCTATTGGTCGTACTTTCATCGAAGCATCAAGTTTTTGTGCTCCAACGGTGACAATACGCATGTTATTACTCACTCCGACAACACGAACGCTATTTGTCCCATAGCTCAAGACGTTCACTTTTACAAAAACGACACCATCTCCTGTGGAATTTAACGCCCATACTCCCGGTTCTACAGATGTTTTAACAAGGGCATTTAACGGCACTGTTGTTCCAAATGTTGATTGTTTAGACAATCGGAGCTGTATCGTACTGCCTAGAGGGAAGTGTGCCATCTCAGAGGAAGAATTTGGCGCATAGCGTACATGATAAGTTCGTGTTTGTGAGGTAGCCAAGGGGGAAAGTTCTCGCAGATGGAGTGCTACTGAAGATGCGTTATTATCCCAAGAAAGAGCACTCGCTTTATATTGTCTCACTTGGTTCACCATCTCTTCAGGTACGTCAGCGACTACTTCACGCTCATCCTCTTTGGAAATCGATATGACAGGAGAGCCTTCGGAAACGACTTGACCAACTTCCATGCTAATGGCGGTGACAACACCGCTATAGGGTGCTCTTAGTATTGTATAGCTGTTTTTGTTTTGGGCAACTTGGAGTCCTCGACGTGCTTGTTCTTCACGTGCATTTGCCGCATCGGAGCGGCTTTTTTGGCGTTCTAAATCTGCGGAACCAATTGAACCATCACTCGCTAGCCGTTGGAATCTCTCAGCATCTGAAGCAGCTTGTCGTGCATCTACGCTGGCTGCTTTTAGCTGATCCGAAGCGGCATTGAGGGCTAATTGATAATCGGCATCGTCAAGCTGTGCCAAAGGCTGACCACTGGTGACACGATCACCGACATTCACAAGTCGCTTGATAATTTTTCCTCCGGTACGAAAACCAAAATCGGTTTCAACCCGTGCGTGAACACTCGCGCTCAACCATCTCTCTTCTACCCCATCCGTTTTAGCAATCGTTGTGACATAGACCGCTGTTGGAGATGGAGGAGCTTGCGTAGTTTTGTGTTCACAGCCGCTTTGCATAATGAGAATGAGAAGAAGGGAAATCGCTTGCACATTGATTTTTAGGGAGTTATTCATGGTAATACCTTCGTAGAGTTAGAGTCTGCATTTAATTCGTTCTGAGATGAGTTCCATCCCCCGCCCAAAGCTTTGTAAAGTTGTACATCCGCCAAGAGACGATGTGTCTCATTATCCATTAGGGCTATCTCGCTCGCCAACATTAAACGCTGAATATCGAGCAGAGCTAATTTGTCTATTTGCCCTTCACGGTACAACGACTTAACCTCTCGCATCGCACTGTGTCGATTTTGCACGACAGCGTTAAGCGATACTCCTCGCTTTTGTTCTTCAGATTGGACACTTAGACTATCTTCCACCTCTTTTACCGCAACAAGAACAGACTTTTGCCACGAGAGCAATGCTTCGTTTTCACGCGCACTTTGAACGTCTATACCCGCTTGAATACGTCCTGCATTAAAGATTGGCATGGCAAAAGCCATAGCAACATTGGAAAATGGGACTGGTGCCAAATCGAGTCCGTTGATGCGTAGGTCTTCACTCCCGATTAGGGCATTAACAAAGAGCTTAGGCCATGTTTGGGATTCTGCTTCTTTGGATCGTAAGGATTCGGCACTATAGAGAGCTTCGGCTGCCATGAGATCAGGTCTCCGCCGAAGCAAATCGCTGGGCTGACCTGTACCGATAATCAGAGATTGCGGCCAGACATACTCAGGATTAGCAGATACCGGAGCAACGGATGGATTTTCACCGAGCAAGAGGGCAATATGGGTTTGCGATACAGCAACCAATGTTTGTAATGGTGGTATCTGTGCATCGAGAGTACCGGCTTCTGCTTCAGCAAGGTTTAGCTCAAAACGGCTAGATTGTCCCTGCTCAAAACGTCGAGAGATCAGGTGGGCACTCTCATGTTGGGTTTTTACCAACTCTTCAAGAAGATGCAGTCGTTGCTCTGCACCGCGCAGGATAAAGTACTGACGTGCTATCTCACTCTCTATCAGCAACTGTGCGCCTCTTTGTGCTGCTTCTGTGGCTATAGCATCGTATTGTGCGGCATTAGCAGCAGCACGAACCCCACCGCTCACATCGATTTCCCACGCCAAGTTGATACCCGCTTGATAGGCTCTTACATCCGGCATCCCCTGTTTATAGGGTGAGGGAAGTCCACTATGAGACGTCGAAGCCGATGTTTGTAGATCTAATGTCGGCCAAAGACGTGAGTTTTGCGCATCATGTCCTGCACGCGCCGCTTTTATTCGGCTCATTGCGATTTTAACATCATGATTTGAATTGAGCCCTTTTTCGATGAGATCGCTCAAGGCAGGATCGTTAAATCTTCCCCACCACTCTCTATCCTCAGAGAGTGCCATGGCCGTAGGCATTTGGTGAAAGGTTGAAGAGAGGTTGGACTCAAGCTTAGGAGTTTTTGCTTCAGGCGTGGCACAACCTGATAACAACACTATTGTTGCAACAGATAGCCAAATCGTCCGATGCTTTAAAAATGCAATTTCCATAGTAAATATCCCTGACTAAAGATAGGGGAATTTTACGAAATAGCTAAGATGATGTCATTCACATAGGTTCATAATTTTATGTTTTAAGAGAAAATTTCAATTTTACTTGCATTATTATAGTAAAAATAATACACTTTCATTATGCAAGTAAAATTGTATACAAATTTCTATAAGGAAAATCAAATGGGTTTATTAAATACAGTAGATGAAAATACTGCCACAGGCGTGCTAAAAGAGGTTTATACTGAAATAAAATCGATGTTCGGTGAGGTACCGGACGGTCTTAAAATGTGGAGCTTTAATCCAGAAGCGCTGCAAAGTTATTGGAGTGATATCAAAAAAGGTTTTGCGAAAGATAGCGAAACTCAAAAATTCGAAACAATCTTGCGTTATATCATCGCCGAAGCAGAAGCGTGTGAAACGTGTATCGGTTTTAATGCCGGAATGCTTATTAATATGTTTGGAATGACACAAGATGAACTGCTCTTGATAACTAAAGAACCTACATTGGCACCTTTAAACGACAATCATAAAGCACTTTTGCTGTTTGCACTAAAAGTTGTACGACAATCAAAGGAGGTCAGTAGTGAAGATATTGAAAACTTAAAAGCACTCGGCATATCTGAAACAGAGATATTTGATATCGCTTATACAGTTACACATATGGTCATGTCAGACACGCTCTTAAACGCATTTAAATTTTAAGGAGAAAACTATGCGTGTAAATATAAAGTCGCATTTCAAAAATTTATTGCTAGTAGTTTTCGCTGTTTTATCGGTAAATCAAACTGCATTTGCGGGAAATATTGATGACACAAAAGAGAGCTTATCAGCGATTGGTCAAGTATCAGAAATACAAGTTGATGGCAACATAACGCTTCGCTACTTGAAATCAGGTCAAGGTGAGCCGCTTATCTTGTTACATACGATTCGAACACAGTTGGATTATTTCCAAGATGTAATTCCTACCATTGCGAAAAATCACACTGTCTATGCACTAGATTTACCGGGTCATGGATACTCATCGATTGATACCACGGCATCTTATGATGAACCTTATTTTCGTAAGGCTGTGATTTCATTCATAGAAAAAAAAGATTTAAAAAATGTAACTTTGGGTGCAAACCTACAAATAGGGTTTTTTCCCCATGCACTTTAAAGTTAGCTTAATCAACAAAAGCTCTTCCCTATGAAACTTTTTCCCTTTAACTCTTACAGTTCTTCTTATAAACGGTGGTTTTTAAGAACAGAGATCTTACGATTTACTTCTCGCCTAAAATTAGGGATTTAATTTTTCTCAAAAACTATTCTTGAATTTAATTCCAAATATACTATACTTTTCTTGAGTTATGAGAAATAAAAAGGATCAATATGACAGAACGAACTAAGCAACTTCTTGCAATGGCTGGTGATCACTCAGCAGCATCATCTGGCGAACAGCAATTGTTTGATATTTTAAAAGCACTCCGTTCTTTAAATCGAGATGAAATCCGTTACCGATTTGAATCCAAAGAGATTAGTGAACTCGTTGAGTTTGTATTATTTGAGGAAGCCCTCAACTGATGTTGATCGGATATGCTCGTGTATCAACTACGGATCAAAATCTCGCTTTACAAAAAGAGGCATTAGAAAAAGCAGGTTGCGAACGTATCTATGAAGATACTATCAGCGGAACTCGTGCTGAACGTCCTGGTCTTACTAAAGCATTGGAGATGCTGCGAAGTGGAGACACATTAGTTGTTTGGAAACTTGATCGTCTTGGGCGCAGTGTCAAAAACCTGATTACACTTGTCGGTGATCTGAATGCAAATGGAATTCATTTCAAAAGTCTTACCGATTCCATCGATACGGGTACACCATCCGGACGGTTTTTTTTTCATGTGATGGCATCTTTAGCTGAGATGGAACGTGAACTCATCATTGAGCGAACACGTGCGGGTCTTGAGGTAGCCAAAGCTCTTGGACGCAAAGGGGGACGAAAGCGAACTATGACCGACTCTAAAATTGCTTCCGCCAAGCGTTTACTTTCCAGCGGTGTACCTCCACGTGATGTGGCCAAAGATCTTGGTGTATCACTGGCAACACTCTATCGATGGATCCCAGCTTCGGATCATGAAGTCAATTTCGCTTAACGTACTATATATTCTGTTTTCTCAGGCGACCCCTATTATGACAAAAGTATTTTTTATCTTAAAACAGCCAATCGGCAATGATGCGGACGTTCGTCTCATCATACGCTTTAGCTTTATACAGTTCAGTACTGCCACTGTCGTAATTGATATAAGCTAAGCGGGTACGTAGCCGAAACTCTTTACGGGGCTGGTAGGTGGCATCGATATTATATTCGTCCGAATCGGGACGGGGATTTTGAGTGAGGGAAAGAGGATTGGATTGGATCGCGTCGTTTTGATCAATCTTCATGTATTTGGCAGAAATCTCGAATGTCGAAGCGGGGCGATATGTGAGAACTCCGCCGTATGCTTTTGCACCTGCGTTTTCACTCTCTCCATCGATTTGCAGATCGGTGTAGGTGATGAATCCTCCCCAACCCATTTTTTCGTATCGTCCCCCGCTTCCGAGTAAGCTTTGATCCCCGATACGGGTATAGAGGGCGCTTAGGCTCCATTCCCCTTTGCTCACGGTTCCGCGCAATCCCATCAGATAGGTATCGACTTCTCCTGCGGCATGCTCTCCGACACTCCGCTCATTCAAATATTGCAATGCACCTGATAAGATTGTACCATCGGAAGATTTCCAAACTTCGTTATTGATTAGCTGTAGATAAGGGGCATTCATCACATCTCGTACGTAGGTATCGTAGAGTTCGATTTTCCATGCAGGATCAGGTGAATAGGTCGCTCCGAGAACGGCAATATCACGGTCGATCCCGAGTGAATAGGTCGGAGAGACAAAGGTATCGGAACCTTTGTATTTCCATCCCGTGATATAAGCGGCTTTAAGGGTTGTATGCTCAATGGATCGATTTTCGATACTGAGCGCTTCAAAACTGTTGGGGAGCATCCGGTTGTAGTAGTCGTTGGCTAGCGGCAGATCAAGGCGTTGGCGCCCGTATTTGAATAACGTATCGTGAGCGCTATATTGGAGATAGGCTTCCCCGAGGGTGTTGATCGAACTTCCGTCAAGGTTGAGATTATGGGTTTGCCCCGATTCGGGCATATGGGTAAGTGAGGTGATCCCGTTACTCGAAAAAAAAGAAACGCCTCCGATAAGCCCCTCATAAGGGGCCGTTTTATAGCTCAAAATGCCTCCGACGGTGAGGGCGGTACGGTCGGTGCGAAGTTCTCTCTCCCCATCATACCAAAAAGCGCGGAGATCACCGCTCACTTTGCCTGCGGTGAAAATATCCTCAAAACTCTGTGCTGAGCTTGAAACTCCTAGGAACAGGAATAATAGAAGTGAGCGTTTAATCATCCGTTATTGACCCTGCTTTACTTCTTTGAGTTTTTGTAAAAATCCTTCAGGAGTAGCGCCTCCCATCATCATACGCCCGATTTGCTTTCCATCGGAAGTTAAGAAATAATAGGTAGGAGTACCGATCACTTGATAACCGTATTTGTCAGGATGAGCTTGTACATCGACCTCGATCGGGATAAAGAAATTACCCACATACTCCATAACATCGTCATTTTCATAGACCGTTTTTTTCATGTAGTTGCACATCTTGCAGGTTTTGCTTGAGAACATCAGCATCACGACTTTATGCTCTTTTTTGGCTTTTACCAATCCTTGCTCATACGAGGATGCCCAATCGAGTTCGGCAAAAAGGGAGCTTGTTAAAAACAAGACGGTTAATAGTATTTTTTTCATTTTATCTCCAATGTTTTGATATGGATTATAAAGGTTTCGGCATCTTTAAATCCGATTAAATCGGCACCTTTGATGGATTTTCCGCTCTCATCAAAAAAGATCATAGCCGGAGGACCGAAAAGATTGAACCGTTTTGAAAGCGCTTGCTCGGCTTCGCTGTTGGCGGTTACGTCGGCTCGGATTAAAACATACTCTTTAAGTGATTCTATCACACGCGGGTCTTTGAAGGTAACGTGATCAAGTTCTTTGCACGAAGTACACCAGTCTGCATAGAAATCAAGTATCACTTTTTTACCTTTGCTTTGTGCCAAAAGGGCATCCAGTTCTTTCGCTGAGTGGATAATCTTGAACTCCATATCAGTACTTTTAGTCGTTGCGGGAATGGATTGTACTTCATTGGCAAAAGTGAGCGGTGCCAATGGGTTTCCTGAGCCCTTAATCCCGCCGTAAAGCAATATCATACCATAGGCTAGAAGAATGACTCCAATCCCTTTTAAGAATGCACGTATCCCTTTGGGATGTGTTCCCAATGGTTCCAATGCTCCCAAATAAATCGATACGACAATCAATAATGCCGACAGCAACAGCATGGAAACAGCCGGAGGGAGAATACGGCTTAGCATCCAGATAGCAATAGCGAGCATCACGACACCGAAGATATGGGATACCGTGTCCATCCATCCGCCCGGTCGAGGCATGTATTTACCGGCACCCGTTCCGATTAAAAGTAAAGGGATACCCATTCCAAGACTTAGAACAAAAAGAGCAGCACCGCCGAGTATAGCATTACCGGTTTGCCCGATATAAACCAATGCTCCAGCGAGCGGAGGAGCAACACACGGTCCTACGATCAGTGCCGATAAAAAGCCCATAATTGCAACACCGAGATAGCCGCCTTTGGAGCTTGCTTCGTCGGAGGTTTTCGTAAGACGGGTTTGCCATGATGAGGGGAGACCGATTTTAAAGAACCCAAACATCGATACGGCTAAACCGACAAAAAGGAGTGCAAATGTCGAAATGACCCACGGGTTTTGCATCGCGATTTGAATGTTACCACCAAATAACCCTGCCAACACTCCGGCAATCGTATAGGCAACCGACATTGCAAGAACGTAAACCAAGGAGAGCATAAAACCTCGCGTAGCATTCATGTTTTTACCCTGTGCTACGATGATTGAAGAGAGGATCGGAATCATAGGGAAAATACACGGTGTTAGAGAAAGTAAAAGTCCAAAAGTAAAGAATGTTAGGAGGATGAGCGGTACATTTCCCTCGATAAAGGTTTGGGTAATTTGATCGGTTTCAGAGAGATTAATTGGACTTTTTTTGAGAACCGGAGCTACTTTTGCAGGTATAGCATGATCAGCTTTTAACACAAGCTTAGAGGTTTCGATATTAAAAGTAAACTTTGTATCAATCGGCTCATAACAAAGTCCTTGTTCAGAGCATCCCTGATAGCTCAGCTGCAATGTAATAGGAACGATTGTATCTATCGGCCGATCTTTGGCAAGTTTGATATCAATGATAGGTGATGTGGTAAACACCGTTTCACCCTCATGATCGACCCCCTCAGGCAAAGTGATATGATCGATGATGACCCCGCTGTCTTTTTCCAGAATAGTGGCTTTAATTTTAGATTTATAGAGATAAACACTCTCGCCCAAATCGATTGTGGCACTGACGGTACATTTCTTTTTCATGTATGCTGACGCTTTGAACGCCTCTTCGGGCATCAGAAATTTTGGTTCGGCAAAGACCAAGGTATTTAGTATGAGCAAAAATACAAAGATATATTTCATTCGTGAGTTCCTTTCTCTCTATGATTTAAAACATTGGATGAAAACAAAAGAGTCATCCATCATTTTGACTCCCGTAGAGGAGCAGTCGCTAAAACCTGCTTGCCGAGCTAACGTTTTAATTTCTTCAATGGAAAAAAAAGTTGCTTGTTTATAGAAACGGTTTGATTCCTTATTTTCTTCATATTGTCGTCCTACTGATGAGTTTTTATCTATAATACCGATAATTAACAACCCATTTTTGCAGATAACCCTAAAGGCTTCTTGTATTGCTTTAAGAGGATCATCGACAAAACAGATGACAGTTATCATTAATGCGAAATCAAACTCCTCATCTTCAAAAGGGAGATTTTCAGCTATCCCGTCAACAGGGTGTAATCCTTTAGAAAGTGCTTTTGCTCTCATTTGCTGTGACGGTTCTATGCCAATATCAATTCCTAACGGGAGAGCGAACTGTCCGCTTCCCATACCAATATCAAGACCATTTTTTGCATTCCCTACAAGCTGTTTAAGAGTTTGAACTTCATCTGCATAAATGTGCGGATTTTTTTCAAACCATTGTTCATACGCCTCCGTATATTGATCAAAACTCTGTGTATTAGCCATTAGAATGTAAGAACTTGTTTACTTTGAATCACCCATTCGGTGAGCTGATCCATAGTCGAGGAAATTTCGTCACTGAAATATGGAGTGTTTTTATAAAGTCCGCATCGTGCGTTGCACGTTCCGCAGGCGCGAACGTTCACACCACGTTCATACAACTTTTTGATCGTATCGTGCAGATCAAAATCGTATATCTCCGGTTTCACACAAATACTGCGCGCCAAATCGACGGCATCGTTCATTAAGAAAATATTGACCTCTTCGCCATTTTTATGAAGACTCTTTGCCAAACGAAGTGCATTGTAGGTAATGTCGCTGCCGTCATAGGGTTCATGATTTAAAAGCAAGGTAATCATAGCAATCTCCTTTAAAAGTATTACATTAGGATATTAGCTAAGTAACTAATTAGCTTGTATGGTATAATAATAAAATCAATCTGTCAAGGAATCTCATGCTCGATATGGAACAAAAGCTCAAGATTTTTAAAGCGCTCAGTAACGAGACCCGTTTTCTGATTTTTAAAAATGTTTTTACGGGGGGATATACTTGTTCACTGGATAAAAAGCAGCCCGGTGTTGAAGTCAATCCCATTGCTACCTGTGTCAGTACCATTGCAGAGCATTTTAATTTTTCCCTTCCGACCATTTCTGCCCACATCAAAGAGCTTAAAGAGGCAAAAATTATCACCGTGGAGAAAAAGGGGAATAAAGTGTACATCGAACCCAATATTCAAACGATTCGTGAAATGGCGGGATGCTTTACAACGCTGGTCAAAAATTTCGATGAAAACCGGGAACTGTTTTTCAATGATCCGGTTGCCATGCAATAAAATGTTAGAACATGGCATGGCTCATTGTAATATATTTACTCATCGCACTCTATATGTTCATTTTGTTCGTCACTTTAGAATTGAACTATGGTAACAAGTAATATCTACACTATTTAGCAGCGAGTCTTTTCTATCATTTTATGACGATCTCTATCGGAGAATAAATGACTTATCTAAAAATCCTCAATCATGCACAGAAAAAAGAGTTCGAAACCCCTCCGGTTCTTAACAATGAATCGAGACAAGAAGTTTTTTCATTACCGCTTCCAATTCAACGTCAGATGGTCGCCATTGACAAAGCTATCAATAAGGCAAGGTTCATAGCAATGTTTGGATATTTTAAAGTGACACGTTCATTTTATGAACCGAGTATGTTTTATGAAAACGATATCGATTATATTGCAAGACGCTATGATCTAAAGATTGACGATATCTCATCAGCAAAAAACACCATTGCCCTCTACAAAAAAATCATCCGGGAACATTTTGGCTATATGGCACCGGATGACAAGCTCAAGCAAAAATTGATCGATGAGTCCCAAAGACTTATAGTTGGGCTCTCTACACCTAAAGCAGTATTCTATGCGTTGGTCGAATCGGCTATTGCTTATCGATATGAAGTACCGTCTTACACTTTCCTTTCTAAAATCATCACCGAAGCGATGAATACGCATCGTGGAAATATCTTCAAGAGGCTGAAGTCGTACTCGGCGCATACGGCATTGCAATCCCTGGAACTTTTTTTACAAACCGATGAAACCCTGCCGGGGCGCTACACTATTGCACGATTTAAGAAGTTTTCTCATTCGCTCAAACCTTCGAAAATTAAAGAAGAAGTCCGTACCTATGAGACACTCCGCAATATACATACCTCACTAACCGATATTATCCGCGATATTGAACTAGAAGAAAATACTGCCCGCCACTATGCCCAATGGGTTGAGAAAAGCGATGTACATCAGATTCTACGAAAAGCAAAACACAAACAGCAGTTCGATCTGATTTGTTTCGTCGCACATCAGACAAGGATACGAAGCGATCAGCTCTGTGAGATACTGGTGCAATCGGTCCAAAGCGCCAAACTCTCCGCTTTGCGTGAACATCAAAATGCCTATTTCCTTCAGAGACAGTCACGTTCAAAAGCTTCTGTTGAAATCGCCGATCTGGTCAAAAACCGCCTGATCCCCAAACTCCACTCCATTAAAAAAATGCTGGTTTCTGATATCAGTTCAGATGAAAAAATTCGCCTTATCGGTGAACAAATCGAAGCGATGATTACCGATGAAGAGGAGAAAAAACCGTATCTGGATGCACATGATGAATTGGAAGATCATATTGGTTATCACACTATACTCGAAGAGCGTTCCCGTAAACTTCAGAACCGGGTTTCTGATATCATTAAAGCGTTGGAATTCGATGAGAAGGAATCCGATAAGTCGCTACTTAAAGCGATTGCCTTCTTTAAAACTACCGGAGGAAACGTTACAGCAAAGCTGCCAATGGAGTTTTTGGGCGAAGAGGAGAAAAACTCTCTACTTCAAAGCAGCACAGACGAGCCGTTTCGAATATCGCTCTACAAGATGTTTCTCTTCATCGCCATTGCAGAGGGAATCAAATCGGGATCACTCAATCTAAAAAACTCCTATCGCTACCGTGCGTTTAACGATTATCTGATTGATATGAGCGAATACACCCGTACGAAGGAACTCTTTCTCAAGCGCTATGGAATGGATAAGCTGAAATCTTCAATTGGGATACTTGATGATTTAAGTGGTGAGCTTGATGGAATTTATCGCAACGTCAACAATAATGTCATCAAGGGGATTAACAGCTTTTTCCATACTAAAGGTGATGGATCATTTATTGTACATACCCCTAAACTCGACAAGCGTGAAGAGGAGGATGGGCTGAATACCTATCTACCAAAAGAGAAATTTATCCCTCTTATTGATGTGCTGCGTCAAATAGACCGGTTGGCTATATTTGGAGTAAAATTTCATCACCATACGAGGACGCTGCACCATCGTTCCCCAAAATCTAATGCCCTCTACGCCTCCATCATAGGATATGGATGCAACATTAGCATCCCAAAAATGGCAAAGATATCCAAAGGGATATCGGTGCACGATATTGATCATATTCGCACATGGTACCTCTCGCCCGATATGCTTCAAGAAGCTAATGACGCCGTACTCGCGTTTACGGAAACACTTAATATTCCTAAACTCTTTCGTGCCAATCCAGACAAAAATCATACCGCCAGTGACGGTCAGAAATTTAATCTCAGCGTCGATTCACTCAATTCGGGGTATTCATTCAAATATTTCGGATTGGGGCGTGGTGTTAGCCGATACAGTTTTGTGGATGAATCGCACCGGCTTTTTTATACGACAGTGATCAATGCCAGCGAGCGCGAAGCAGCGTATGTCATTGATGGCTTAATGCATCAAGAAGTAATACAAAGCGATATCCATTCTACAGACACGTTCGGATACAGTGAGGTTATATTTGCCCTGACCCATCTCCTAGGATTTACATTTGCGCCACGGATCAAGAACTTCAAAGATCAGCAGCTTTATGCTTTTGAACCTAAAAAGCTTTACCGAGATAACGGTTATACGCTCCTGCCAGTTAAGCAGATCAACACCGCAATCATAGAAGAGCAGTGGGAGCAGATACTTCGGTTAGTGATTACAATCAAGGAACGGCGGGTCAGCGCATCACAACTGTTGAAACGGTTGACGTCATATTCGCGCAAACACAAACTCTATCAAGCACTCCGGGAGTTTGGTCGGATAATTAAGACAAGGTTCCTTCTCACCTACATCGATGATGTCTCACTCCGCCAACAGATTGAAAAGCAGCTCAATAAAGTGGAGAACGCGAACAAATTCTCAAAAGCGGTGTTCTTCGGAAACAGCGGGGAATTTTTCTATGCCACCAAAGAGGAACAGGATATCGCGAGCAATGCTCTTCGCCTGATCCAAAACTCGATCATTTGCTGGAACTATCTCTATTTCTCAAACCTACTTGCCAAAGAAAAAGATCTTGAGCAACAAAACAAAATTATCAATGCCCTTAAAAGCGGCTCGATTATCCACTGGCAGCACATTAACTTTTACGGGGAGTACGATTTTACAGAGAAACCAATTGAAGATGAATTCGATATAGAGGCGATAAAGGCGTTATCCGTGTCGACAACTATACCGGAAGTAGAAATTTGATTTATAGAGGCTCGTAGAATGACTTTAAGCTAATTTTAAAGCGCATAGGGAAAAAACCCTATTTGTAGGTTTACACCCAACTTTAGTTGGTGAATCGATTGGTGGGGTCTTGGCACTAAGTGTTGCTAGTACGCTTCCAGATCGAATCACTAAAGTCATCTCTTCAAATCCTTATGACTACGACACTCGCTATGCAGATGGAGTTCGTAGAGGTAATTTCTTTGCCAACTTTATGCTTGCTAATTACTCGGTTCCTGGATATGGTGCCATCATGGCAAAACTTGAAAATCGGTTGTTTTTAGGGATGGTGCTCAGCGGCGGTTTTGCGAATAAGAGTGGGATGCCGGATGATTTGCTGAGCAAGTTAAATACGGCAGGTTATCGCGAAAATTACCGTTACGTGGAACGCAATGTTTTTGAGAATTGGGAATCATGGGGAAAAGCTCGTAATTTTTATGCTGGCGTAAAGGCACCGGTGACGCTGGTCTATGGCGATCATGACTGGTCTACACTGCAAGAGCGTGAAAGAACGGCTAAAGAGCTTGGCGGTGTACATATCATCACTGTTGAGAATAGTGGGCATTTTGGTTTTGTTGATAATCCTCAAAAGCTGATCGACATTGTCTTGCAACATTAATATCACGACACTTGAAATATAAAACATGCACTTGAGCTTATAGGCTTGGGTGCGTATATGTCATTCACACAGATTTATCTTTTTCAACCTGCTTAAATGTTGGGGAGTTATTCCTAGATACGACGCGATATGATATTGCGGAACTTTATGCAAAAGATGTGGGGTCGTCTTTAAAAATCTGGCAAAGCGCTCTTCTGCATTTTCTACCAGTTGGGAAAAGAATTTTTCGTGTACCAAAGAGTATGCCGTATCACTCGACTTTCTCATAAACTCCGACCACTTATGATAGTGTGAACACAAAGTTTCTACATCTTCTTTTTTCATGATTGAAACCGTGCAATCGCTTAGCGCTTCAAAATGAAGTTTTGAGGGAGTTTGATTCAGATAGCTGTCATAATCAAGGACGAATAGATTGGTCATATGAGAGTTTTCATCATTAAAATAGATAAGCCACGTGGTGTCTTTACCGTTTTCGTCGATATAAAAGCCTCTTGCAGTACCCGATTCTATAAAATAGGTACTATCATGTATATGTTCACAATGATGGATCATTTCACCTTTTTTGAAATGCTTTTGAACCATTTTATGGTTAAGTAAATCCACTTCATCACTGCTCAAAGTGATATTTAGGTTCAGAAATTCAAGTAATTTATTCATTATCTTCACTAGTAAAGTACGGTTGATAACGCTCAGGAATCATCTCTTCTCCCGTTTTTCTATCGATCACTATAGGCTCTGCAATCTCTTTAGTTTTGTTACTAATGAAATAACTTTTTACCCCCTTAGGGGCTGAATGTTTATTTCCCCATTCGAACATCACGACGAGTAGGGGATAGAGATCAACCCCCCGCTGCGTTAAAACGTATTCAAACCGTTTATCGCTCTCTCCGTATTTTTGTTTCTCTAAAATACCGGATTCAACAAGATCATTTAATCGTCGAGTCAAGATGTTCGGGGCTATTCCCAGACTTTTAGTGAGTTCATCAAATCGTCTGAATCCTCTAAATACATCTCTGATAATCAGCATACTCCACCACTCACCTACATGCTCTAAACATTGTGCTATTGGGCATGGCATTTCATTATAGCTTTTACGTTTCATACTAATTCTCCATTTTACTTGCATTATTATAGCAAAAATAATATACTTTCATAATGCAAGTAAATTTGCACAGAACTTACTGAAGGAAATAAAGATGCAAATGAAGAACAACACTATCCTCATTACGGGCGGTACAAGCGGTATCGGCTATGAGTTCGCGCGTCAATTGTGCGAAGAAAACACAGTTATCATTACTGGTCGCGATCAGGAAAAACTTGATCTTGCGAAGAAAGAACTAAAAAATGTGCATACATTTCGATGCGACATCGCTAATCCGCAGGAGATAACAGCTTTGTATGCACAGGTTTCAAGAATGTTTCCGGAGCTGAATGTGCTGATCAACAATGCGGGTGTTATGAAAAAGATCGATTTGCAAGAAGAGAGTGATTTAACCAACCTCACACAAGAGATCGATACCAATCTTATCGGAACGATCCGTATGAGTACGCAGTTCTTGCCACTTTTGAAAAAACAAAAGAGTGCTGCAATCGTCAATGTTACCTCCGCGCTAGCTTTTGTCCCTTTGGCGAACTCTCCTGTGTACTGCGCAACCAAAGCCGCATTGCACTCGTTTACCGATTCGATGCGACTTCAACTCAAAAATACGGACGTGAAAGTTTTTGAAGTGGCTCCGCAATTTACGCAAACCCCGTTGATCGATGCTTATGAGAGTAGTAAACAAAATAATATAAATGTCATGCCCGTATCGAAGCTCGTCAAAATTGCGATCAAAAAAATTAAGTGCGGCATATCGGAAATAAAACCGGGACAAAGCGCTGCGCTTAAAATGATCAGTCGCCTTTCGCCGCGATTTGCTCTAAATATGATCAACAAGTCTGCGTAATAACAAATACACTGAATGGAGAAGTATTATGAAAATACACGAAGTTGTAGTTACCGGTTATGGCATGATCAATGGTGTTGGGAATAATGCGGAAGATGCCTTTAGTGCTCTTTTAGCCGGTAAAACTGGGGTAGATATTATTTCTCATTTTGATGCGAGCGATGAAAAAGTTCAAATAGCCTGTGAGGTAAAAAATTTCAATCCTGATGATGTAATGGATAAAAAAGAGCAGAAAAAAGCGGATCGCTTTATTCACCTCGGTCTTTGTGCGGTTGCAGAAGCAATGAAGCGTGCGAATATTGGGGATGATGATATTGATCGGAATCGATTTGGTGTTTGTGGCGCGACAGGTATTGGCGGACTCCCGAATATCGAAAAAAATGTCATTAGCAGTTTTCAAAAAGGTTCCAAAGGGGTTTCTCCATTTTTTGTCCCCTCGACTATCACCAACATGCTCAGTGGGTATGTCTCTATTTATCACGATCTAAGGGGACCGAATCTTTCCAGCACTACAGCGTGTACTGCCGGATTACATGCAATTACGGAAGCGGCTAAAACGATTATGCTCGGAGGTGCAGATGCAATGGTTGCTGTTGGAGCAGAAGCGTGTATTTGCCCTATCGGCGTACGTGGTTTTGCGAACATGAACGCATTATCGACGCGTAATGATGACCCCGCTCATGCATCACGTCCTTTTGATAAAGACAGAGATGGTTTTGTCCTCGGAGAGGGTGCTGGAGCACTGATTTTAGAGAGTCTTGAGTCCGCTCAAAAACGAGGGGCAAAAATATACGCGAAACTATTAGGGTTTGGGGAAAGCGCGGATGCTCATCATATTACAACCCCTTTGGCGAATCATGAAGGTGCTTCAAGAGCAATCAAAGCTGCACTCGATATGGCGGGCAATCCAACGATCGACTATATCAACGCACATGGAACCAGCACTTATTACAACGATTTATATGAGAGTAAAATGTTTGAGGGATTATTTGAATGTGTACCCCCCCTTAGCTCAATCAAGGGCTCAACCGGACACACATTGGGCGCGGCCGGAGCGATTGAAGCAGTAGTCTCTATCATGGCATTGAATGCGAATATTATGCCTCAAACAATCAATTTTGAAGAATCAAGTGAGGATATGCAGCTTGATTATATTCCCAACAAGGCAAGAGTAGCTGAGCTACACACTGTGTTAAGTGCTAACTATGGTTTCGGCGGAACAAATGGAGCTATTATCTTTGGAAAATAAGGAAATCATAAATTGTAAAATATCTACGCGGGACAAACTACTATTCTCCGCGTTGGAGTTATTTTACACACATGGTTATCACAGTACAACGATTGAATCTATTCTTCACTATGCATCCATTCATAAAGGTTCATTTTACCATTTTTTCAACAGTAAAAAAGCAATATTTCTAGCCATTATCAATGAGCTGATAGCCAAAAACATACAGACCAAATATGCTTCCATATATGATTCGAAGCGCCCGCTTATGACGCTTTTTGATATATTGACTCATTCTAACCATCAGGACTTTATCTATAGTTATCTTGTTTTTGAGACAAAAACCCTTGATCGCGATATTGTTAATGACTTGCAGAAAATAACCGCTGCTATAGAAGAATATTATCTTTTCGCATTCCAAAGTGAATATATGGATAACTCCGAACCTTCACGACTTGCAACAATGCTTTTGGCTACGGTAAAGGGTGCTACGTCTCAGTATCAACATACACAATTATATTTTGAAATCATTGAAACGATCAAATCATTACTTCTTAATCATGTACAAGAAAATAGACGATAAAGGAAAAATATCAGATGGAACACTATCTACAACAAGTCAAATCATCCAGTCGTATTCTCTTGAGCATAAGTTCTCAGGAACGAAACCGTATTTTACGGGAAATGGCAGAAGCTTTGCGTCTAAACGCAACAGATATCCTCAATGCCAATACTTCGGACATGAAGCGAGCTGACGAAGAAAATCTTCCATTGGCTCTTAAAGAGCGTTTGATGTTGGATAAAAAACGTATCGAAGCGATGGCGATAGCGGTGGAAGAGATTGCAGCACTTAAAGATCCCGTCGGTCGTATTATAGATGGGTGGGTTAGCGAAGCCGGATTAAAAATTGAAAAAGTCAGCGTACCTATCGGAGTAATCGGGATCATATACGAATCACGCCCAAATGTGACAACCGATGCTGCTGCGTTGTGTTTCAAAAGTTCCAATGGGTGTGTCCTAAAGGGAGGTAAAGAAGCTGAATCTTCTAATACAGTTATTATGCAAGTGCTACAAGAGGTTCTTGCTCGTAATTCACTTCCCAAAGAACTCATAGCTTTGTTGCCAGATTCAACACGAGAAGGTGTCGCAAAGTTCATTCAAATGGACCAATATATCGATTTAATCATTCCGCGTGGCGGTGAAACTTTGATACAGTTTGTAAGCAAAAATGCCACTATGCCGGTAATCAAACACGACAAGGGACAATGCCATTTGTATGTCGATAAAGACGCAAATATACTTGAAGCTATAACTATTGCGATCAATGCCAAAGTGCAACGTCCATCTGCGTGCAACTCTATTGAAACACTGCTGATTGACAAAGAGATAGCCAAGGAAGTATTACCGATATTTAAAAATAGGTTTGAAGAGAATCAAACGATATTAAAAGGGTGTCGGCTAACACGTGAGATTGTTTATGTAGCTGAAGCCACGGAGATCGATTTTAATACGGAATACTCAGACAATATTCTAAGTATTTGTATTGTAGATGGTGTCCATGGAGCAATCCATCATATAACCAAATTCGGTTCAGGTCATTCTGAATCCATTATTACTGAAAATATTACAACGGCTGAGATTTTTATGAATGAAATTGATGCTTCTTCCGTATATGTCAATGCATCTACCCGTTTTACCGATGGCGGGATGTTCGGATTCGGTGCAGAAGTAGGAATCAGTACCAGCAAACTGCACGCTCGCGGGCCAATGGGAATAGAAGGGTTAACGACTTACAAATATAAAGTTTATGGGAGAGGACAGATTCGACAGTGATTTTGTTTATAAAATTGCCACATATAAAGAAAAATGACTTAAAAGTAATAAATACGGAGTTTCAAGTTGAAAATAAGAGTCTATTATGAAGATACTGATGTTGGAGGGGTGGTTTATCACTCTAATTATCTTAAATTTTGCGATCGTGCACGAAACCAGCTTTTTTTTGATGCAGATCGTTCTTTAATTTTTGAAGAGGGTATTTTGGTTGTCAAACACATCGATGCAGACTATCTTAAAACTGCAAAGTTTGGAGATATATTGGAAGTTAATACGACCCTTTTAGAAATAAAAAACGCTTCATTTTGTTTATTGCAAAAGATTTTTAGGGGAGATGAAAAGATCTTTGAGATGAAGATTGATATTGTTTTTATCGACTTTGGTGGCAATATAGCGAAAATTCCTTTGCAAGAAAAAGCATTTTTATCGGGGTTATCATGAATATGAGTCAACTCACTAAAAATAAATCTACCTATCATCATGGTAATCTCAAAGAGTCGTTAGTGTCAACGGCATATGATATGGTTGACAAAAAGGGGATAAAAGCCCTCACTCTACGTGAACTCACAATGAGATTGGGGACATCCAGATCAGCCGTATATCGCCATTTCGATAATAAAGAAGCATTGATTTCTGCCGTAGTTAAGAAAGGGCATGAACAACTTGATTTAGTATTAAGTCCTATTTTTCAAGATAAAACTCAAAGTATTGCCAAACGCTTTGAAATGATGGGGAAAGTCTACCTCAATATCGCAGCAGAGCATCCAAATCTTTATCGGTTGCTGTTTATAGAGAGATACCCTCAACGACAAGAAACAACTAAGTATAAAGATACGAAGCATGTAATGGGCTTACGTTTTCTCATGGCACTTCTCATAGAAGCCCAAGAAAAAGGAGTTATTGCACGAGGAAATTTGATGATTCAACTAACAACCGTATGGGCATCTATGCATGGTTTCGCAACTTTTCTAATTAACGAGCATTCACTAATAAACAATAACCAAGAAGCGATTTATGAATATTTACAGGATGTACTACTCAAAGGATTAAAAGGTTGAAGAGAATATTCAATTTGAACAATCTCCCATCAAGCGTTTTATATCCGCTTTAGGCGGAAATCCGAACATACGAGAGTACTCCCGACTAAACTGCGATGGGCTTTCATACCCGACATCGAACGCGACCTGTGATGCATCAACATTCTGGGTCATAAGGATATGTCTTGCCTCTTTAAGGCGGAGAGTTTTTTGAAATTGCAGGGGGCTCATTGTCGTTATTTTTTTAAAATTATGATAGAGCGAGGATTCACTCATTGACACCGACTTTGCGAGGGACTCGATATCCAGTTTTTCGGCAAAATCATCTTTGAGTTTTGTGATGACTTGTACGATTCGTTGAGTTGCACTTCCATCTTTTAGATATTGGCGGAGAAAGTCCCCTCCCTCTTCATTGATGATCAAATAGAGTATTTCTTTGATAATTAACGGTGATATATGCGGTATATTTTTCGGTGTATCCATAAGTCTTGCTAGTCTTAGTATCGGTTCGAGCAACTGTTGGCTCATATCACCAATATGCAAGCCGTGGTTTGCTTTTGAGGAAGATTTAAAAGGTTGCTCATCGATCTCTTTCATAACATCAAAAATCTGTTCCATAGAAAAGGTGATTTTTAACGAAAGATAGGGGGCGTCTGTAGATGCTTCTGCAATTCTCACTCGTGCGGGCATATGAATGGATGCGAGAAGATAGGAATCAGGGTTATACATCAACATTTCATCCCCGAGACCTAACGCTTTTGCCCCTTGCACGATGACACACAATGAGGGTTCGTATACGGTTGTTAAAAATTCTGTCTCTTTGGTTGAATGATAAAAACTCAAAGCTGGAACTTCGGTTTCAAATAACCCTTCATTTCGACATTTTGTCTGAATACGTTCAATCAGTTCTTGACGGTATATGTCAAACAGTTTTGTGTTCATGATGACTCCTTTTCAAAAGATATTATATACCATTTGCAGAAATAGGCAATGAATATCTATCATTATTCTATCGATAAATTTTGGAAAGATTTATAATATTAGCTCAATTAAAAAATTATAATGGACAATAAATGAAAAATAATTTGAGAATATATCTCTTAACACTAATAAGTTTTTTTGTAGGAACATCGCAATTTGTAATCGCCGGGGTACTGGATAAAATTTCAGAGTCCATGAATATTTCTATCTCTGCGGCAGGCCAATTAATTACGGTCTATGCTATCGCAAGTGGAATCGGGACTCCTATTGTCGCAATGGTAATTGCAAAACACCATCAAAAGAAACAACTCCTAATCGCACTTTCTATTTTTCTTACAGGAGTTTTTTTAACCCCCATTGCTACAAATTTTGAATTTCTGATTCTTGCAAGAATGGTTACGGGTATAGGTGCCGGAGTATTCGTTGTCGTTTCCTATATCCTAGCCTCAAAACTTGCAAAAGAGGGACGACAAGGGAGCGCAATGTCAAATATTGCCTTGGGGTTTAGTCTCTCTTTGGTATTAGGTGTCCCTATCGGAAGATCGATAACCATAATGTATGATTGGCAGATGATATTTTGGACGATTTTGGCATTGGTACTGATTGGAACCGTTTTTATCATTTACCATATTCCCAATATTTTAGGACAAGAAAGGATACCTTTAAATAAGCAATTAAAACTTTTAAATAATCATAAAGTAGTTTTGGGTCTTAGTCTCTCATTTTTTATATTTATCGCTTTTTCAATCATAACTACCTATATCGCGCCGCTGCTTTTGTCAATAAAACCAATTAATGAACATACCTTTAGTTTGATCTTTTTACTCTTAGGTATCGCAAGTGTTATCGGTTCAAAATTGGGTGCATCGTTGGCTGATAGAATAGGAATAGCACCCATTATCTTTACTACATTAACAATCATTATCTTATCTTTTATTATGATGTATCTCTTTTCACATTCATTGCCAATGACAATAATTATGCTTCTCTTTTGGACAATGGCGATGTGGATGTTCGGTCCAACCCAAAGTTATAATTTATCGACTTTGGTGCCCAATGCTTCGACTATATTGGTAGGATTGAACAGCTCGATAATCCAGGTTGGATTTGCCGCTGGAGCAGCACTGGGTGGGATAGCTATCAGTTTGTTCTCTATTAAATCAATTATTCCCATTGGGATACTCAGTGTCTTAATCGGAATTTTAGTATTTGCACAGTTATTAAAAATAGAGCGAAACATATAGATATATTTGCAGAATTAGGCAATTAATATACAAAATCATTCTATCGCGATATTTCATTACGCTCTATAATTATTGTTCGAATGGTTTACCAAATATAGAATAAACAAACATCTAGCTAGGAGATAATTATGAAAAATGTCACAGTCTTAATAGGATCAGGCTCGATAGGTGTTGCAATCGCGCGCCGAGTGAGTTCAGGAAAACATATCCTCCTTGCCAACTTGAGCAAAGAGGTTGCGGATGCTGCTGCTGACGTTTTAACGAATGCAGGGTTTGAGGTCACCATTGAACTCGTAGATATTTCCTCACGCGACCAAGTTAAACGCCTTGCCAAGAAAGCCGCAGCACTCGGAAAGGTTACGGGGCTCATCCATGCAGCCGGAGTTTCACCTTCGCAAGCATCCATTGAGCAAATTTTAGCGGTTGATATGGTGGGTACGGCATACATACTGGAGGAGTTTGGGAATATCATCGCCTCTGGCGGTTCAGGTGTGGTTATCTCCTCTCAATCAGGGCATCGTCTGGGTGCTCTTAGCGATGAACAAAATAGACTTCTTGCAACTACACCAGCCGATCAACTTTTAGCACTTCCGATGCTTCAGCAGGGACAGGTGAAAGACACCTTACACGCGTATCAACTCTCAAAACGGGGGAACTCATTACGGGTGATGGCAGAAGCGGTTCGATGGGGCAAGCGCGGTGCTCGGATCAATACGATTAGTCCGGGGATCATTATCACACCACTTGCAGTTGACGAGCTAACCGGTCCACGTGGAGAAGGTTACCGCCGTATGATTGAGCTTTGCCCGATAGGCAGAGCCGGCACTTCGGACGAAGTTGCCAATCTCGCCGCACTTCTTATGGGCAGTGATGGTGCATTTATCACAGGGAGCGATTTCCTGATGGATGGGGGAGTTACGGCTTCGTATTTCTTTGGAGAGCTCGCTCCTAAAAGCTCTTGTTGATTAATTTAGAAGACGAAAGATGCGAAAATAACCCCCAAGGAGATAATTATGAGTACAAACGATTTAAGTAACAGTGTCATTTTCCCTATTGGTGAAAAATTTGAAAGTGATTATTTTAAAGGTACCGTATGGCTTAAAATGTTGACCCCTTTTGGCTCAGCATGTCCTATCGGAAACGTGACTTTCGAGCCTGGGTGTCGTAACAGATGGCATAAACATGCAGGCGGGCAGATACTTCTTGTGACGGGTGGCAGAGGCTATTATCAGCAATGGGGTGAGCCAGCAAAGGAACTTCATACAGGAGATGTTGTAGAGATTCCCGCTGATGCTAAACATTGGCATGGAGCGGCTAAAGATAGTTGGTTTGCACACCTAGCCATCGAAGTCGATCCTGATAAAGGTCCGGCAACGTGGCTGGAACATGTCACAGATGAAGAATATAATCAATTACAGTAATAGATAGGTTATGAAAATAGAATGAATACTACAGTGTGCTTATACATTATTTGCAGAAATAGGCAATAAATATAGAAGAATTGTCTATCACTCATTTAATCAAAGAGCATACAATTACTATAACTATTTAGAGGAGAAAATATTATGAACGTTTTAGGATACGCTGCACAATCAGCTACTACCGATTTATCACTCTATACATTTGAGCGTCGCGAACCACGCGTGGATGATGTACTCATCGAAGTTCTTTATTGTGGTGTGTGCCACTCTGATTTACATATGGCTCGTAATGATTGGGGATGGAGCTTTTATCCGTTGGTTCCCGGTCATGAAGTTATCGGACGTGTTTTGAGTGTCGGTTCATCAGTGACAAGATTTAAAGCGGGGGATCATGTCGGCGTAGGCTGTATGGTCGATTCGTGTCAACACTGTAAACCATGTGAACATGGGTTGGAACAGTATTGTGAAAATGGTCACACATTAACGTATGGCTCGTATGACCGACATGACGGGATGCCAACATATGGCGGGTATTCTGAAAAAATCGTCTCATCAGATAAATTCGTATTGAAAATTCCTGAGGGGCTTGACCTTGCGGGTGCTGCACCGTTGCTGTGTGCCGGTATCACTACCTATTCCCCTCTTCGTCACTGGAAAGTAGGCATTGGGAGCAAAGTAGCGGTTATAGGCTTGGGCGGTCTTGGTCACATGGCACTGAAACTGGCAAAGGCGATGGGAGCAGAAGTGACTTTATTCACCCGCTCACCGGGGAAAGAAGCAGATGCTCGCCGTCTTGGGGCTGATACTATCGTCATCTCAACCGATGAGGAGCAAATGGCATCGGTCAAAGGGCACTATGAACTCATCATCGATACCGTCCCCGATGTTCATGATATCAATCCATATCTCAATACGCTATCGCTGAACGGAACGCTTGTCCTTGTCGGATATGTGGGCGGATTAGAACCAATACTCAGCACAGTACCATTAATTTTAGGGCGTAAATCGGTTGCGGGATCGGTCATTGGTGGAATCGCTGAAACCCAAGAGATGCTCGATTTTTGCGGAGAGCATAACATCACCTCGGATATTGAGATGATCAATATTCAAGATATCAACGGAGCCTATGAGCGTATGCTCAAAAGCGACGTCAAGTACCGTTTTGTAATCGATAGTGCATCGCTTAAAACTGAACATAAAGGATAAACATGAACCCAACTTTAGAACAACGAATTCAACAACTAGAAGACAGAGCAGCACTCAAGCACCTTGTCGATAAATTTTCAAACCTAGCCGACGACAAAGATGTTGAGGCTCAGATGCTCCTCTTTACGGAAGATGCCACAGTAGATACTTACTTCGGCGATACACTGTTCGCGTCTATGCGCGGACGTGATGAGATTAATCATGTATTCTCTTCATTCTTATCAAACTTCGAAACCGTCTACCATATCAATGGACAGCAAACCGTCGAGATCAGTGGCGACAAAGCCACCTCTGATCACTATTGCATGGTTGTATTAGTATCAAGTATAGATGGTAAAAAGATGAAAAACACCAACGGTATCATCTATAAGGATGAATATGTACGTATCAATGGAGAGTGGCTAATCGCTAAACGTTTGGCTAAGTTTACATGGCGTGATGATAAAGAGCTAAACACCCCTAGCTAAATTAACGCCTGTTTGATCTTTTTAATATCTTGACTTGGTGGAAGCCCAAAATATTTTGCATATTCTCTGCTAAATTGTGACGCGCTTTCGTACCCCACTTCAAATGCAGCGGTTGAAGCATTTATTTGCTTTGCTATCATCAACCGACGCGCCTCCTGTAAACGATTCTGCTTTCGATACTGAATCGGACTCATTGAAGTAATATCTTTAAAATACTTGTGAAAAGATGAGACGCTCATCCCTGCAACATCAGCCAACTCTTGGATATGAATCGGTTCAAATAAATCATTTTGCATAAACCGAATCGCTTTAGAGATACGTCCAGCATTGCTTTGCGCAGAGGCAAATTGTCGTAATGCAGTAGCACTACCTTGTTGCAATACTCGATACAGAAGTTCTTTGTGGTATAAAGGAGCTAACATTTTTATATCTTTAGGTGAATTTATTAAAGAAAGTTGTCGATAAATGATTTCAAGCATCTCGGTGGTTATTGGTTCCATGCAAAGTCCTAAAGAGGCTTCACAATTGTCATTAATATTTAAATCATTATACTCTTCGATAATTTCATAAATTTGTTCTGTTGTGAACGTGATTTGTATCGATAAAAAAGGGTGTGAATTAGAAGCTTCAACGATCTGTCCTGTTACTGGAAGATGTACAGAAGAGATTAGATAAGATAGGGGGTCATACCGATAAGTATGGTCCCCTAATGTAAGAATTTTTGCACCTTGTACGATAACAAAGAATGATGGCTCATAAACCACATGCAGAACTTGAGAAACATCGGATGCCTTGAAAAATTGAATATAAGGTACAACGGTTTTATTTATACCTTCATCCATGGCCTCATTTTCAACAATACGAAGCAGTTTTTGGCTTAGTTCCGACATCATTGTTTGGTGTAATTTCCTCTATCTTTAGATAAATTCTATTATACACATAATGAATCGATTTGTCATTACAAACGCATTCCACCGGTTAACTCAATCCGTTGACCGTTCATCCATCGGCAATCATCTGATGCGATTGCTGCAACGGCTGCACCTATATCATCAGGTAATCCGGTGCGTCCCAGTGCGGTTTGGGATGCTACGTACGCATTAATGTCTTGATTATCTCTTAGCGCACCGCCGCCGAAATCGGTTTCAATCCCACCCGGAGCGATAGTATTGACCGTGATTTTTCGCTCACCTAGTTCGAGTGCGAGATAGCGTGTTATGACCTCTATAGCCCCTTTCATAGCTGCATATACCCCATACCCAGGCAAGCTAAACCGGGTAAGCCCTGAGGATAGATTCAATATCTCTCCACCATCAGCAATATACGGCAGCAACATTTGTGTTAAAAAGAAAGGTCCTTTGAGATGGATGTTCATTAACTCATCAAACTGCACTTCTGTAGTTTCGGCACATGCGGCATTAATACCAATACCGGCATTATTGACTAACAGATTGATTTTTGGAGATGTCCCCCAACGATCATTTAAAACTAGGAGCAATTTCTCTACAAAATTAGCCAATGTATCGGTCTGTGCAACATCGAGTTGCAATGAAACAGCCTTACAACCTAGTTGGGTGATTTCACGGACGACATTTTCCGCTTCAGTTTGTGAACTTTTATAGGTAAGGATAATGTCATACCCTTTTTTTGCGAGATTTAATGCGATACTTTTGCCTAAACCTCTACTACCACCTGTAACTAATGCTATTTTCATGTTATTTCTCCACTAATTTATTTAGAGGGAAATTGTATTATTTTAGAAGTATTAAGTGTTAGAATAATAATCTCTATTTCTTGCCTAATTATCTATATTGGCTGTTTGCTATTTTCAATATAATTTATCTTAGGTTAACCAAATTTAAACTCTAGTATCTATTTCAATTCATCTTATTAGCCTTTAATTTACATTAATTATTCAATATTTACATATTATTGCAAATAATGCCTATTTTATGCTAATATAAGTTTATGAAGTATAAAGATGCACTATTCCATTACATAGAAACTACAACTGGCTATGGCATACAAGAAAAAGAACTCACTATGAGTCTACCGTTATATATTCAAGCTGGATATGATCTATGGAGCTGTAGTCTTAGTGGTTTCGGAGTTGTATTTGCTCATGTTAAAGATACAACTACCGATATGCGAATTCACTATAATGCTGTACGTAAAATTGAGGAAAAGTGCCCCTGCTACGTCGTATTGGTTTTTGACTCTTTAGGAAGCAGAAATATCAATCGTTTAATTGAAAAACGCCAATCTTTCGTCATCATAGACAAATATGTTTATATGCCGTTTGCACTAATGCAAATGAAATCAGAAAAATTACTGCCAATACCGCGTAAAAATTTCCAGTCACTCACTCCCGATGCTGATATGATCCTAATCGGTTATTTGAATAAAAACATACAATCAGGCTTTATGATTTCACAAATTGCTTCCATGATTGACAGAGATATCCGTGCGACATCAGCTGCTTTGTCTATTTTGGAATCATTTGAATATGTGCGAATAGAAAAACAAGGACGTAGTAAACGCATTGTTTTCAATTCACATGAAGATGTCTATGATCGCTTGAAAGAAGAAGGAATATCACCAATCAAATATGTTTTTTATTCTGATTCTCCTATGCTCGATCACCCTATAATGAATAGTGGATATTCTGCATTATCAGTGTTTTCTACCTTAATGGATGAACGTATACCGACAAGAGCAATGAGTTCAAAAATTCGAATGCGCCACTTTTCCGAACTCAATGAATGTGAAAAAGAAAACGCTCGATTTCGTATAGAAGTGTGGGATCGTGATCCATCCATTTTTGCAGTAGACGACAACGTTAATCCTCTCTATGTTTTGCGAACTTTACGAAAAGAAAATGATGAACGTACTCAATACGCACTCGAACTACTCGAACAAGAGATTATGAAAAAATTTGAAGGTAACCAAGATGAAAGAAACTGATTACAGAGGGTTAAGTCATTTCCAGCAATATTGCAAAGATTTAGAGGATATGTACGTTGTTGTAGGGGGCTTTGCAACGGTTTTGCTACTTGATGAAGGTTTAGGTGATGGTCACGGTAAAGCTACTCATGATATTGATCTTGTATTATTAACCACATCATCGGTTGAGATGTCTCAAAGAATCAAACAATACGTCCAAGAGGGTAAATACGAAATACAAAAAGGTGACAAAGATCAGTATCACTATTACCGATTCGTTAAACCTGAGACAGAAGGATTTGCAAAAGAGATAGAACTTTTTGCTTCTAATGAAAACGATCTTCATTTGGATGAAAATCAACGGATTATCCCTATTGATCCGGAAGAGGGTCTCTATTCGTTATCAGCGATCATGCTGGACCCGGAATATTTTGAGATGATCAAAAACAATGTAAGCATGTCAGCAATTGCACCTTGTACCAATACCCAGGCTACTATTATGCTAAAAATGTCCGCATTTTACGATCTCAGAGCAAGAAACGATAACAAATGGAAGAAACATCGGCAAGACATTTTAAAATTATCCTTGCTCTTAACCGGCGATGAAAGGATTCAAATGACCGGTAAAATGATGGAACATTTTGAAAGTTTTATAACTCATTTAGAACAAGAAGTAGATCAAAAAATGATTAAAACCATTGTCAATGGAATGGTTACTATAGATAAAGGGCTTACGCTAGATGCTTTGAAAAAAGTGTTTATTTATTAATAGGGATGACCTGCGGAAACGAAGAGAATAGAACACACGCTAAACTCAAATATGACTTGTTAGCGGTCAAGATTTCGTTTTTGTACCCTCTATCTTTCTCTTCATCATCAACTCCGGGTTGTTCTTCACATAGGATGTAAACGTCGTATTTGTCGACGTGTGCCCCAGCTCCATTGCCACAATTGCCAAATCTTTCCCATCGGCGAGCTCTTTGGTTGCATAACCCCTGCGGATGATATGGCGTCCACTTTTATTAACTCCAATTGCTTTTAAAGCATAGGTGGTGAATTTCCACATATCGACATCGGGCATCTTCTTGTTTGTGTAAGTTCCATTGGCATACGTGCTTGAGAGGACATAGGAAGGGTCCGGCAGAACAGCTCTCATGTAATTAACGAACACTTCAATCTCTTCACGTCTCACCACCACTTCACGGTATTTATCCCCTTTTGTCGTATGATAAGCGATCGTATAAAACAGATGTGTAGTACCATGATCGTCTTTGTATTCGGACTCTTTGATATGTTCCATTCTTAGAGAGATCACTTCATCAGCACGTGCACCGTTTAGACAATAAAGCAATACGATCAAAGCATTGCGATAGGCATAACGCTGCGAACTCTTCGGAAAATGCTCTTTAAAAACATCCGGCCAGTGTTTCATAAAATCGATCAGCTCTTCGAGTTCGTTTTCGGTGACGAAATCGGTACTTCGTTTTTGGACCTTGATCTTGGTGAAGTATTTAAAGATAGGAGTGAAGTCATAGTTGCCTTTGTTGTTTTCACTGATAAAAAGGAGGAGTTGTTTGAGAACCGTCAAACGGTGTGAGATACTTTTCTCGTAACGATAGGCGATTGAGAGCTTCGCATCGTTTTTCCCCCGGTTGGCTTTACGATTGGAAACGACTTGGTTATACTCCTCCATCGAGATCTTTTTAGCTTCGAGATCTTTAGACGCAAGATGTTCTTGATACCACATCAGGTAGTTATTGACAAACTTTGCCGACAACCCTTCCAAATCCATAATAGAATCGTACTGATGAGCAAACTCTATAAGGGGTGTAAGTGCTTCACCATACGATTTACGGGTCTTATCACTTACCCCTTGAGCCACTTTCTCGGTGATGTAGCGATCTCGCCAAGCATCGAGATCACTAACGAGTCCTTTACCGGTACAGAGATCCCATTCGGCTAAATCATCTTGAAATTGTTTTGGTGACATATTCACTCCTGGTTGAACTTTGGTAGACTACAATGTTTCAACATTTTGGTTGAATCTTTTTCAACCGTTTAAAAAAAGCTGCTAAACCTACAAAGGGATTTTTTTCCCTATCCGTTTTAAACAAACCTGAAATTTGATCAACACAGAATTCGGAAAAAATAGCACGCTAAGAAAATCATTCTTACTTCATGGATAAGTCAGGTTTTATTAACTTATCTATACATATTGTCAAATAATTTATATATAGTGCACATATAAGACAATAATTAATTAAAAATAGACTATTAGTCTCTAAAATAATGGCTTATATCCATTAAATGACCTCTATACTTTGAGTAAACAATCAAATCTCATCTCTAAATCCATCGATATTCTCAAAGATTATACCAAAATTGCCTTTTACTTACAAGATAATATTGTATTATCTTAGTATTAATACCAAAACGAAGCCATATTGTGCATCAACATTGCAACCGATCGCTCTATATAGCTAAAGTGTATTATCTATGTGATATATTAATTTATAGTTTGCATAATGTCATTAATATTGACTATATACACATTTATAGCTATTATACTTCTATTATATAGCCATAAAGTCAAATTAGAAGGAAATAAATACATGAGTAGTGAAAAAATAGACCGTAGAGTCGTTTTATCAGCCAATAGTCTCGAAGAACTCTCTAAAATCGCCAATTCACTTGATTTAGACAAAGGGGTTAATGAGCGGGAACGTTTAGGAGCGGCAATTGAGAGTTTGCTCGAAATCAAACGTCTGTTTGATAAAGAATTTATAGAACTGGATCAAACATCCAAAGAGCGTATTCATACGATGATCGGATTTGGGGAATACGGATCGAAAGTGGAAGTAGTTACCTCATCAATCGAAAAGTTGTTTGCCGAACATCGGGAAAAAATAATCAAGAAGATTGAAGCGCTTTAACAAACCGGTGAGATGTATTTTTCTTTGAAGACTAATACATACCCGTTATGCAGATTGATCACCGTTCCATCATGTTCCGGAGTTGCTTCTTTGATACAGATGTAAGCCTTATTGATGACATATTGACGTGATTCGCGTTTTACAATATGGTCGATCAAATAGGTATCGCTTTCGTTTACCTCTACTTCATAATCGGGAAACATAGATTTGAAAATCCGCATCACTATTTTAGGAGAAAGTTCTCGTGACTGTGTACGATACAAATTTGGATTGTCCTGTGGATAATATCGTAGCTCACCGACTTTCATGTTGGGGATGACACCCTTTAAAATTTTATCCCCATCGACATACCCAATCTGTTTAATTGCATACCCCATTTTTATCTCCCTTCATGAATAAACCGTAAGTGTAAAACACATTGTTCATCCAGCCTCAAAAAATGGCATTGTGCAAGATTGTAAAAACTATTTTAATTCTATAACAATCTCATACCGTACATTTCACCCCTGTGTTCCATAAAAATCAATATTGGACACTGTAGCCATTTTTTATTCTTTTTTCCGAGCCAGTATTTCCTAAAGATAAATTCTTGTGTTTATCAGAATAAATCTTCACATCTACAAAAGAATTAACTCTCGCATCAAGCTCTTCTATGCTGCTGATAATGAAGCAAACTCTACAGTGATGAAATAGTTCTTCTATATCCATACTTACGCTTTTAAAAAGATCCTTTTGTTTTCCGTTAATGATTATTAATGGCTTATTCGAAGAATCGTATATTTTCAATTTTCGGACTATAGAAGATAAAACCATACCTAGATAGTTACACCGCATTGTATAGTGATCAATTTGAAAATGGTTTATTTTACCAGGTACCGTTTTGGGCACATTACTAAATTTCTTCAGTAAAGGAATATTCATTCTTTCTAACAATTTAGTAAAATACTTCACACCTAAATCATAATTTGACCATTTCAATACGACATCTGAATAATTCCTTTTGCTGGGATCCTCAAAAAGATACTGTTCCAATAGCAGTCTTGCATCCTGAGCCAGTTTATCGAAGTCAGAATCTGTAAAATAATCATCTGGATATTTTGATTTCAAACTGTCTAACTGATCAAGCTTTTTAAAAAATTTGTTACCTATCCTGGATTTTGGAGTATTAATAATATTGCCAAGAAGCTTAATAAGTTCATCTACATCAAAAGTGGTGCTGTCATCAGATTGGTAAACAGCCTCAAGCAGGTGTTTCAAATAAATTTGTCCGTCGACTTTTGTATCAAACAGTTCGGCATGAAGGCAATCGCAGATATCTTGGATATATCTGTCAAAGTGTATTTTCGAGATCTCTTTTTCTTTAAAAAACTCAAATAAATTGTATTGCTGGGGGACTCGATTCAATTCCTTTTTAAAATTCGGTTTGACCCCATAGCTCACCATATCAAAATAAAAAATCTCGTTGTGACGTGACTCTAACCCTTCCGTTAGCTCGTTAAAAATATCGATGTTATATCCCTGGTCATATCCATAAATCAAAAAACTGTTTTTACTGAGAATGGCTTGCTTAATTTCGTCTCTCATGTGCGATAACCTCTTCAATTAGTTCATAGTGGATGTAACTTCTCATTGTAACGTCCGGAGTTACGTGACCGATTTCGATCGAAAAATTCAAAAGCGCGTCATTGAAATTTTGGCCACTCATGATTCTTTGCATGAACCACCATGTGGCATAGGAATGCCTCAACGAATGAAGAGTGGCATACCTCTTCGTCACCTTAGAAATGATTTCATTCAGAATCTGCGCCTTTGAAAGCTTCATAACGCTATCAAATTTTGAGTGTCCGGCCAGGTCAAAATCTTTAAACAAATACATCTCGTTTTTCTTAAATTTCTCTTTCAAAAATGCATCAAATATTTTTGCGTGTTTCTCGTTGGAAATGACAAACCCTACCCGTCTGCTTGCGTTCGAGGTTTTAAAACTATTGGCTGTTTTACTGTCTAAATCTGTTTTTAGACCTTCAACATTGATGTCTACCGAATACACTGCATCTTTAATCCTACGGTCATAAAGATACAAAGGTTCTCGAATAATATCGGCATGCCTTCTGGTTCTAATCTCATTGAGGCGCATACCTGAGTAATAACCCAGTA
>NZ_JAQTNN010000018.1 GCF_028713855.1 Sulfuricurvum sp. | reverse complement strand
TTTACATCAGTTGGGACAGAAATAGGAAGTTTTCCAATACGTGACATCTTATCTCCTTACCAAATTGTACAAAGGACTTCACCGCCAACGCCAAGCTCGAATGCTTTATCGTTAGGAAGAACCCCTTTTGAACTGCTGACGATGATGGTACCGTAACCGTTTTTGAAACGTTTTAGCTCATCTTTGCCTTTGTAAACACGACGTCCCGGTTTAGAGACACGTTTTACTTCACTAATAACTGTACGACCGTTTTCGTCGTATTTTAAAACTACATTGATTGTTTTTTTAACGCCGTCTTCAACAACATTAAAACTTTCGATGTAGCCTTTATCAGCCAAAATTGCAACAACTGCTTCCACTACTTTTGAGTGAACCAAAGTTGTTACGTCCAATCTGCGCATTGCAGCATTACGAATACGAGTCAACGAATCCGCGATCAAATCATTAATCATTTATTTTCCTTATCTAATCATTAGGAGTTTCTTGCCAGGTAAAACGCCGAGGGAGCTAAGCACCCTCTCCGTGTTTTTACCAAGAAGACTTTCTAACGCCTGGGATTAACCCTTCGTTCGCCATTTTACGGAAGCAAACGCGACAAATTCCGAAATCGCTGATAACAGAGTGCGGACGACCGCAAATCTGACAACGAGTATACGCGCGAACAGCGAACTTTGGAGTTCGTTGTTGTTTAGCGATCATTGACTTTTTAGCCATTATTCTCTCCCTTTAGCAAACGGCATACCGATCATTTCAAGAAGCTTGAACGCATCCTTGTCTGCTGTAGCGCTTGTTACCACTGTGATGTTCATCCCGTGGATTTGCATAATTGAATCGTAATCAACTTCCGGGAAAATCAACTGCTCGGTCAAACCGAAGTTGTAGTTACCGCGACCGTCAAAACCGTTACGTGGAATACCACGGAAGTCTTTAACACGTGGAAGTGATACAGAGATCAATTTATCCATGAAATCGTACATTTGAGCACCGCGTAGTGTAACTTTAACACCAACCGGCATCCCTTCACGTACTTTAAAACCAGCAACTGATTTACGAGCAACTACTACAGATGCGCGTTGACCAGCGATGTTGCTGATTGTATCTTGGATACTTTGGATCAATTTGTTGTCTTTCATGGCAAAACCACAACCGACAGAGATGATCACTTTTTCAAGAGCTGGAACTTGCATTACATTTGCAATTCCGAGTGCTGTTTGAAGCTCTGGCTTAAGAGCCAAATATTTATCTTTTAGTCGTGCCATGATTACGCCTCAACTTTACGGACATTTGATGCATCAACAGGCATTTCTTTGCTCAAGAATCCGCCTTGTGGATTTTGCTCGCTAGGTTTGATCGCTTTTTTAGCAATGCGAACACCCTTAACGATTACTTTATTTTTCTTAGGCATAACTTGAAGCAATTCTGCTTTAGTACCTTTGTCATCACCGGCGATCACTTCAACAATGTCGCCTTTTTTGAAATTAAATTTTGCCATCATACAACCTCTGGAGCAAGTGATACGATTTTCATGAAACCTGCGTAACGAACTTCACGGCTTACAGGTCCGAAAATACGTGTACCAATCGGCTCACGTTTTTTATCAAGGATTACGGCTGCATTTTCGTCGAAACGGATAAGTGAACCGTTTTCACGGTGAACCTCTTTTTTCGTACGAACAACAACTGCTGTAACTACTTGACCTTTTTTGATCTTACCGGTTGGAGCCGCTTTTTTAACAGAAGCGATGATAACATCACCTACTGTCGCATAACGACGTTTTGAACCGCCAAGAACCTTGATACACATGATCTCTTTCGCACCTGTGTTATCGGCTACTGCTAAACGAGTAAAACTTTGAATCATACGTTCGCTCCTTTAACCAGAGTTTTAAGGCGGAACGATTTACTTTTAGAAAGTGGACGACACTCGATCGCGATCACTTCATCACCAATGTTAAGTTGGTTGTTTTCGTCATGAATCATGTATTTTTTGAAACGTTTTACCGTTTTGTGGTAACGTGGGTGCATAACACGGCGCTCAACAACGATAGTTGCTGTTTTTTCGCCTGCTTTTGTAACTACGATACCTTGAATTTCACGTTTATGTGTCATAGCTCTGCCCTTACTTCACTGCGTTCATAGCAGTGTTAATGCGTGCAATGTCTTTTTTCGCCGTGCGAAGTTCGCTCGTGTTAGTCAATTGCATCATTTTTTGCTTAATTTTCAAAGTGAAAAGCTCAATTTTTTTCTCTTTGAGCATACCTTGAAGTTCAGCAGCTGTTTTGTCGTTCAAATCAGTATATTTCATTGCTCATCTCCGCAGTTACAATTTTGGTTTTGAACGGAAGTTTTTGCATCGCAAGCGCTAATGCTTCACGTGCAAGAGTCTCTTCAACACCACCCATTTCAAAAATGATACGGCCTGGTTTGATGTTCATTACCCATTGGTCAACAGAACCTTTACCTTTACCCATACGCACTTCAAGTGGTTTGGCAGTCAATGGTTTAGCCGGGAACACGCGGATCCAGATTTTACCTTGACGTTTGATATGACGGTTTGCTGCAATACGAGCCGCTTCGATTTGACGGGAGTTAATACGTCCCGCTTCCGTTGCTTTGAATCCGATAGAACCGAAATCAAGTTTGTTGGCATTAGTAGCGTAACCACGGTTACGCCCTTTCATCATTTTACGATATTTCGTACGTTTAGGCATCAACATGATTAGTTAGCCTTTCGTCGTGGACGACGTTGTTGATCTTCGCCACGCTCTTCTTTAGATTCTTTTGCTTCTGGTTGGATACCTTTAGTGAGAACTTCACCTTTGAATACCCAAACTTTAATACCGATAACACCGTAAGTAGTGTGCGCTTCAGCAAAACCGTAATCGATTTTTGCACGAAGCGTATGCAACGGTACGCGACCTTCAAGGTACCATTCAGTACGAGCGATCTCAGCACCGCCAAGACGACCTGCTACTGAAACTTTAATACCTTTAGCCCCTGCACGTTGTGCATTTTGCATAACTTTTTTCATCGCACGGCGGAAAGCAACACGTTTTTCAAGTTGAGTCGCAACGTTTTCTGCAACGAGTTGTGCAGACGCTTGTGCTTTTTTCTCTTCTTTGATGTTAACGGCTACCGGTTTACCGATAAGGGTTTGAAGAGATTCTTTGATTTTTTCAATGTCAGAACCTTTCTTACCGATGATGATACCAGGACGAGCCGCGATGATCGTAACGCGAAGACGTTTCGCAGTACGCTCGATCACGATGTTGCTCACACCCGCGTAGTAGAGTTCTTTTTTCAAATAGGTACGGATTTTATGATCTTCACCAAGTGAAACCGCAGCTGTTTTAAAGTTAGGGAACCAACGAGATTCCCAGTTGCGGTTAATACCAAGACGAAGTCCGATAGGATTAACTTTATGACCCATAATTATTTACCCTCTACTTCTACCAAAATGTGTGCTGTTGGCTTACGGATTCCAGAAGCGGTACCACGTGCACGTTGAGTGAAACGTTTAAGTACCGGACCGTTATCAACGCGGCATGATTTAACAATACAATCCTGCGCATCGATACCGCTATTAGCTACTGCTGACGCAACCACTTTAGCGATGATTTTAGCCGCTTTGTTTGGAGTAAACTCCAATGCAGCCATTGCTTGCTCTGCATTCATTCCTTGAACTTCGCGAGCGATCAAACGAGATTTAGTCGGAGATACGCGAACGAATTTTAATAGTGCTCTTGCCATATCTCTTCCTTATTTCCCGATTTTCTTTTGTACAGAACCTTTATGGCCCTTAAACGTACGTGTTGGTGCAAATTCACCAAGTTTGTAACCAATGTGGTTTTCCGTTACGAAAACCGGTACAAACTGACGGCCATTATGGACGGTAAACGTCAAACCGATCATATCTGGCAAAATCACACTACGGCGTGACCAAGTTTTGATAGGTTTGTTGCTTTTCGTCTCTTTGGCAGCAATCACTTTTTTCATAAGGTGTCCATCAACAAATGGTCCTTTTTTTACTGATCTAGCCATTATCTACCTCTTCGGATTGGATTTACGGCGAGTAATAATAAGTTTATCACTTGCTTTCTTCTTACGTGTTTTAGCACCTTTAGTCGGTTTACCCCATGGAGTAACCGGGTGACGTCCTGAATTCGTTTTACCTTCACCACCACCATGCGGGTGATCGATAGGGTTCATCGCAGAACCACGCGTTTGAGGACGGATACCCATATGACGTGTACGACCCGCTTTACCGAGAACGATGTTGATATACTCTTCGTTACCAACAGTACCGACAGTCGCCATACATTCACCAAGAACATAACGCATTTCGCTTGATGGAAGACGTACGGATACATACTTACCTTCACGACCCATGATTTGAGCAGATGTTCCAGCTGAACGGACGATTTGTCCGCCTTTACCCGGTTTAAGCTCAAGGTTATGAACAGTGGTTCCCACTGGGATATTCATCAATTTCATAGCGTTACCCGCTTTGATATCCAATCCGCTCTCAGCAGCCATAACGCTGTCACCGACAACCATACCTTTTGGTTGAAGGATATAACGTTTGTCACCGTCAACGTAGTTAATCAATGCGATACGACAGTTACGATATGGATCGTATTCAATCGCTGCAACAGTTCCGGCAACACCGAATTTGTTACGTTTGAAATCGATGATACGGTAAAGCTTTTTAGCTCCCGCTTCTTTATGACGTGATGTGATACGACCATTGTTGTTACGTCCAGCAGCTGCCGGAAGTTTAATCAACAAAGAACGAACAGACGCTTTTGCCGTGATGTCCGAGTTGTCAACGTTAGTATAAAAACGTCGGCTCGGGGTGGTTGGTTTATACGTTTTGATCGCCATATTACACCGCCAAACTATCGATTTGTGCGCCTTCTGGCAATTTCACATAGAACTTTTTAAAGTCATTTTGTTTGCCAGCAAGACCACGGAAACGTTTAACTTTTCCGCTTTGGTTTAATGAGTTTACGCGAGCCGGAACGATTCCGAAATACTCTCTAAACACCTCTTTAAGAGCGTTCTTTGTCATACGTGGAGACGTTTGAACAACGATAACACCCTCTTCTTGAAGACCAAGGGTCTTCTCTGTATACAGGATTGATTTGATATCAGTAATATCTGCCATCTTAGCTCTCTTTAGTCAGATTTTCCCATACCGCTTTTTCGATAACCACCGAACGGTATGTCGCAGCCAAAAAGGCGTTGAGTTCATTCTCTTCTACAACGTATGTAGAAGCAATGTTACGGAATGCAAGATAGGTATTCTCATCGAGAATCTTTTTCACCAACAACGCATCACGAACATTCAATGCATTGAACAACGCCAATGCGTCTTTTGTTTTACCAGTTGGAACTTCAATCGAATCAACGATGAACAATTTTCCAGCTGTAGCCAAAGCATCCAATGCACATTTAAGTGCAAGTTTCTTTTGCTTTTTATTGATTTTTTGATCGTAGTTACGACCTGTGTTTGGACCATGTGCAATCGCACCGCCAACAAAGATTGGTGAACGACGTGAACCGGCACGTGCGCCACCTTTACCTTTTTGAGCCCATGGTTTTTTACCACCACCGTTAATAGTCGAGCGAGTTTTTACAGACGCTGTATTAGAACGGATACTTGCTTGATACGATTTAACGTACAAGTATAGGTTGTGGGTATTGATACCGCTGAAGCTCTCAGGCAATGCCAATTCAGAGGCTTTTTCGAATTTTTCGTTCAGTACAATCGCGCTCATTATTTAACAACCTTTACTCGACCTAGTGCACCGTTAGCGCCTGGGATTGAACCCACAACAACCAACACACCGTTTTCTGCGTCGTATGACATTACTTCATTTTTAACAGTAACTTGCTCGTTACCGTAGTGACCTGACATTTTACGCCCTTTTTGGACTTTACCAGGCCATTCGCGGTTACCGATAGATCCACCAGTACGGTGAAAACGGTGACCGTGTGCGCCAGGTCCGCCGGCAAAATTCCAACGTTTCATAACGCCGGTAAAACCGCGACCTTTAGTGTTGAAAGACGATTTAACCGTTTTAGCGTCTGCCAAAGGAGCCATATCCAAATCACCGGCTTCGGTGTTTGCAACTTCCAATGTAGCGAATTTGTTGAATTCAGCAGAAAGATTATATTTCTTTTGTTGACCTTCAACCGGTTTGTTCATCGATTTGCCTTGGCTGTATGCAACAAGTGCAACGCCATCATTCACTTCACAAACTTTCATCTCTTTTACTTTTAAAAGAGTTACTACTTTGCTCGGAACGCTGATAGTTCGGCTCATGCCGATTTTTTCTACAATGTATTCCACACCCTACTCCTTACTTGTCCATAGAGCGAACTTCTACGTCCACTTCCGGAGCCAAGTCAAGCTTCATCAACGAATCAACTGTATCTGGCGTAGCCGACACGATGTCGATCAAACGTGCGTGCATACGAATCTCAAATTGCTCACGAGAGTCTTTATTGACGTGCGGAGATTTAAGAACCGTATATTTACGAATCTTGGTTGGCAAAGGGATTGGGCCGCGAATTTCCGCACCCGTTCGCTTTACAGCTTCAACGATAGAGGCAACTGAACGATCAAGTACACGATGATCGTAGGCTCTAAGTTTTAAACGAATTTTTTCCATAATGTTTTCCTTAGATAAAAGAACTCGTCAGATCTTGTCTGACTATATAAGGCGGCGAAATTATACTGACATATCCGCTCAGGGTCAAGGATTTTAGGGGTAAAAAACATATCAAGCGTTAAATTTACTTCCTTATAACAAGGAAGCTATATTTTTTAGGGTATCATTTCAGGTATGAATACCTTATTAGACGAGTACTATCGCTATGATTTGCACAATAGTGGATTTATTGAACGCAAGCAATCGATTCATGAAGAAAATACCCTTATATGCGGTATAGCACAATCCGGCAAAACCGCTCTCATTAAAAGCTATCTCCTCACGCATAAGAAATCAATCTACCTATATCTTGACTGCCGGGACTGCCGTCTCGATGTCAAAGAGCTAAATGCCTCCTTAAAAGTATTTTGTCGAGAGAATAAGATTTCTATCCTCGCGCTGGACAACTACTATGATGCCATAGACCTTTTTGAGATCGATCAAATTATCCTCTCATGCGAAGAGCCGCTCGAATTTCCTTATCGTATTATTAACCTTGGATTGCTCGATTATGAAGAGTTTTTGGCGTTTGAAACCAAATTCGACGGTACAGCACTCAACCATTTTTTTCAGCTGGGTGGATTTCCGGCAATGCACAAAATAGCAAGTGAAGATCGAGTTCTTTACCTCCAAAGTATTTTAAACCGTGCATTGGAACCAATCGAGTTCTCTATTCTTTCACAAGCTTCCAAAATGGTAACGCAAAAAGTATCTGCATTTAACCTGTACGAACGACTCAAGGGTGAGCGTAAAATTTCCAAGGACAAACTCTATATCCACCTGCAATCACTCTTTGATCGCGGCTACCTAAAATCACTGGGTAAATTCAACCATCCCAGTGCCGTTAAAAAACTCTACTTGTGCGATATCGCCATCAAACATGCCCTCGTCATACAAAAACATTTCGGACGTATTTTTGAGAATCTCGTTTTCTCAGAACTTGATAAACACCATCTTGAGTGTTATTACGATGAAGGGATCGATTTTTACCTTCCGCAGCGGGGGCAAATCATTATAGCCTCGCCGTTTGCAAATGAGCATGCACTCTTTAAGAAGGTAGAATCATTGGAGGGATTTATCGTCTCGAACCGCGTTCGTGAAGTGATCGTCGTGACGATGAATCTAGAGAGTACCCTCTCTCATCCGGTCTCACGCATTGAGATGATCCCGTTTGAGCGATGGGCATTGGGAGAAGATACTTAGAAACGATAATTCAAACCGACGAACGGTCCTTGAAAGGTTGTATCGGCATTTATATTAAAATGATCGCTGATTTGAAGAGATTCATAGCGATACCCAGCTTGAGCAGCAAATCCTTGCGCAATCTTCCAACTGGCTTTAATCCGCGCATCGGTCAATGAATCCCCATTGTATTCCATATATTTCATACTCCCTTCCAATGAAAGAGGAGAGAGTGGAGGGGTGATACCCACACCCAAGTAACCCATCGGGATCACCTCTTTGAAGGATTGATTGTCGGTTCCTTCAATTTTCCCCTCCAGAACTTTAAATGTCATACCGATATCCAGATCGATTACATTATCCACAAGTTCATAATATGGCGTAATATCAACTTGATCCAGCGACACTTTACTAACCGTAGCACCATCCAAACCGCTAAATGAGATTTCAGGGGTTAGATCAACCCGTAAATTTGGAATCAACGGGGCAGGATGTTCAAAATAAATTCCCACTTGATACCCTGATTCTTCATCGCTTCCAAAATGAGTCTGGGTTGTTTTATAGTTAAAATCTCCACTTGCGGTAGGGTTATAATAATCAACCTCTGCACCAAAACCCAAAATGGTGGCGGCTGATGCCGTAACTGATGCCAAACACAGCGCTAAAAATACTGATCTCATCCTTGTAAAATCCTTTTTTTGAGAATGATACCCTATTTAGTATGAACGCTTTCGCTACAATATCAATAATTTTAACGATGGACGGATTATGAATCTTTGCGGAATCGATGAAGCAGGACGCGGACCTCTGGCTGGACCGCTTACCATCGCCGGAGTTATTTTACATCAACCGATAGCCGGTCTGAATGACTCTAAAAAGCTCACTGAGAGAAAAAGGGAAGCCCTCTATGATCTTATTTGTGAAAACTCTACCTATCATATTGCAAGGTTCACTGCGGAACAGATTGATGAACTGGGGCTATCGGCATGTTTGGCAGCAGGACTGCGTGAAATTATGGCAACAATCGGGAAAGCCGATTATCTGTACGATGGAAATTCAAAATTCGGGGTAAGCGGGATTCGGACGATGGTAAAAGCCGATGCCACTATTCCCGAAGTCAGCGCCGCATCGATTTTGGCCAAAGTAACACGTGACCGTGAAATGGTGAAATTAAGCACCCTCTACCCTCAATTTGGATTTGAAGGACACAAAGGGTACGGCAGTGCAGCCCATATCGAAGCAATTCGTCAATATGGGTATTGTGAAATCCATCGTAAAACATTTAAATTAAAAGCGCTGCAGCCTTCGTTGTTTTAAGAAAGTTATTATCACAATTTACATTTCCCTTCTTTGCGTAGGCATATCCTTAATCACGAAACCATAAAATCGGCATTGCTGATAGAAGAGTGTGAGAGTGTACCTAGTATAGCGAATTGAAGGGCAGCAATGCTTCCGATTCCATCAGCATCATAGTACAAGGCACCGGTAGAGGTATTGTATAGGATGTAATCATTGGCATCAACAGCGGCACCTGAAGCACTAGCGACAAAGTTGCTTGCCGAGAGTGTACCTGTAGAGGTTAACGCAGTGAAGATTGCATTTTCCAATTGGATCGTATCATCAACTGCTGAGAAGTCGGTGATGGTGTCTTTATTGGTAGTTGCATTTAAGGTCGTGGTAAAGATAAAAATATCTTGCCCTGAGCCACCAATGAACGTATCATTGCCTAAACCGCCGTTGATAGTATCGTTACCGTTGAGTCCTCGAATTGAGTTGGATCCGCTATTGCCCAACAGCGTGTCGTTATGGTTTGAACCATCAAGGTTTTCAATCCCGACAATGGTATCGGTTCCGGCACCGACAGTGTTTTGGGCGGATGTTGTAGAAAGATCAACAGTGACACCTGAAGTATTGTAATAGTACGAGAGTCTATCTGCTCCACTTCCTCCATCGTAGAAGTCATTAACCGCTCCGCCACCTGCTAAGAGGTAGTCATTGCCATTCAATCCGTTTATTACATTACTAAAGCCATTGTCCCGAAGGGTGTCATTGTAATTAGAACCGTCAAGGTTTTCAATACTGACAATGGTATCGGTTCCGGCTCCGACGGTATTTTGGGCAGAGCTTAGGTAGAGGTTGACGGTTACACTGGCTGTCGAATAAATATAAGAGAGTGTATCGATTCCACCTCCAGCATCGTAACTGTCGTTGACTACACCACTGCCGGCTAGGAGTGTGTCATTGCCGCCTAGACTGCGAATAATATTGGAAGAACTATCGTCCCGGAGTGTGTCGTTATAGTTTGAACCATCAAGGTTTTCAATCCCGACAATGGTATCGGTTCCGGCACCGACAGTGTTTTGAGCAGATGTTGTAGAAAGATCAACAGTGACACCGGCTGTTGAATAGAGATAGGAGAGCTTATCCATTCCGCTTCCACCATCGTAACTGTCGTTGACTACACCGCTTCCGGCAAGGAGAATATCATCGCCATTGAGCCCTTTGACAACATTGGCTCCTCCATTGTCCCGAAGGGTATCATTATAATTGGAGCCATCAAGGTTTTCAATACCGACAATGGTATCGGTTCCGGCTCCGACGGTATTTTGTGCAGAGCTTAGCCAAAGATTAACTGATACACCGGTTGTAGCTGATGCAAATGATACAGTATCAATTCCTGTCCCTCCGTTAAGGGTATCATTACCCAATCCACCGTCAATAATATCGTTACCGTCTCCGCCGTTTAAAGTATCGTTGCCTATTCCGCCGTTGAGCATATTATTTCCATTATTCCCCGTAAGCGTGTCATTGTAGCTTGAGCCGATAATATTTTCAAAGTTTATAATCGTGTCCGTTCCTGCCCCTCCGGTAGCTTGAGCCGTGGTTAGGGCAAGATTTATAGTGATTCCTGAAGTTGTACCGGCGTAAGAGAGGTTATCATTTCCCAAACCGCCATCCATAGTATCATTACCTGCACCACCGTAGAGGGTATCATTACCGTCTCCGCCATCAAGGGTATCATTGCCTTCATTACCAGTCAACGTATTATTGACATTGTTACCGATAAGAATGTCCGCGCCAGAACCTCCAGTAGCATTTTCAATAATTGCTCCATACGCGATACCAAGATTATAGGATCCGTCAACCGTACTACTAATACCGTTTTGACTATAAAAACGAGTGGTTTGGATACTTGATAAACTCCCCTCATTGAGGTTAATCAGTGATCCACGGGTGGAATTAAAGACTGAAATGGTATCCGTGCCGCCGGCATCCCAAATAGTTGTTAAAAATGGCGCATAGGTATCAAAGGTATATATATCATCCGTTACATGGTAGGTAGTATTGGCTCCGTACATATACTGAATCGCTGCGATGTCATATATCATAGGTGTACTAGCAAATGGTTTAACCCAAGAAGAAGTTTGTGTGTCATACCACCAGTTGTTAGTTGGCTCGTTATACGACATAATAGAATATAGATTATTATCTAATGCACTCGGTAAAAAAGGACCTGTCTCTGATCCACTATAATTGCCAGGATGTTTTAATCCTAAACCGTGCCCTAGCTCATGTATTAATGCAGAAAAACCATATCCCTGCACAGAAAAATCCATATTGGTGCCTGATAAATTTGTAGAGATCCACACATCACCTCCATCAGCCCAATAAGCATTAGGATAGTAGCACCACCCCCACGTACCGGGAGAGGCTGCTACTTCCGATGAAAAACCAAATCGAATATCACCAACTTCTGTCCCAGTTTCAGCGATTTGCGTAAACTGAATGTTCGCAACATTCGCCCAGATTTTAAGTGCGGCGATTGCCGCTGTCTGCTGAGTTGCATTGAAACCATAATGGGTTGTTGCGGTAGGTTCTGAATACCCATAATCCCATAGTGCCGTCGTATTGGTTGTCCATGGAAAGCTAAATGTCAAAGAAACGCCATTTCCAATACTTCCTCCCCATTTTGTGCCACTAAGAAGCGCGTTTAGATTGGCATTACCCGATGCACCAACCGAAGAGACAGAAAAACCAGACAGATAACTGCTCATAGAACTATTCCTAAATAAAAAGAGATGTAATTCATAAGGAGTTATTTTATCACAAAGAGTGAAAAATAAATATTATTTAACACTTAAAATTTAAAATATAACCAAAAATATTTCAACTTAGATCATTTCAGCCAAGTTTATTTTAGAACCTCATTGTTATAATGGTTTAAAAAGAGAATAGTATGGTTTCCCTCACTCATATAGAAGCGGCTCTTGCTGCCGTCGATGCCGAAGTTAAAGTACTGCTGTACAATCAATCCCTATCGCTCAGTGAAAAAGATGAAAAGATGTTGCCCTTATTACGAGAAAGCAAGGTATTGAAACAAGCACATGAAGACTTATGTTATTTACGGGATAATCCGCCCAGCAGCCCAACTGGCTGCAAAGCGGGAAGTTATAGAGAAGATTGATTTTTAAGCGGCACTGCGGATTTTATCCACCGCTTCATCAAAGAGGTTCTGATTCATTCCATACTCTTCGATCAATTCACGGGCGTTTTTAAGTGTCGCGTCTGTGATCGTTCCTTCCAAACTGATCGCTTCTTTCGCTACTTTAAGGAATTTTGCCATCTCCTGAGTTTCAGGGTCTGATGCATCTTCAGGCTCATTCGCGAAACGGATCAAATGAACCAAATCAGGATCAAAATTCCAGCGGAAAAACAATGTCGCCGTCACATCTTCCGATTTGCTTCCGCAGGCGGCAATTTCAGATTTTTTTATGGATGTACCCTGTTGTAAATTATCACTCAACAGTGCACTTTGTTTTGACTCGATCAAATAACGGCTTATGACCACTTTGCCCAATTCTAATAAAAAAGAGGCCAAGGAGAGATGTCCTAACATGGAGCGATCTACTTTAGATACCCATCGGCTCACCAACGCATTTTGCAGTTGTGAACGTGCCAAATAGGTCTCTTTGGTCATTCCGTACGGAGAGAGATCAATATCCATACATGAATTTGCCGCAGACGCAATCGTAAATGTACGCACCGCTTCTTTTCCCAAAAGAGAAATCGCATGTGCAACATCCGTCACCGTTCGACTTAGCCCGTACATCGGCGAGTTAGCTGTTTTCAAAATATACGCAGTGATGATCGGATCATTTTTAATCGCATTTGCCATATCATCCACCCCGCCCTCAGGATCATTAAAAACGGCTTCCACCTTTTTAACCGTTTCGGGCAGCATCGGGACATGCTCAATTTGTTCCATTAATTCAGATCTCATACGCTTCTCCAAAAATAAAAGTTTGTGACTATATTGAGATTATTATAGGGTAATGTACGCTAAATTTATTCTTTAAGTAGTCAATTTAAAATAGAATGTGATGAAAGTGTGAGAAAAAGGGGTAAAAAAAGGACTCCCCCCCAGATACCTGCGGCACAAAGCACATATAGGTGTGCTGCTGTATTCCTACCCTGACACGATGTCTGCATGCACTCTTGCACAGGTCTAGAGGAGAGAGGCGGAATTATACCAAACTGCGGACTTAAATGCAAGATGGTATCTTTTTTGCTTTTTACTATGAACCACTAAAACTTTAACAATTTCAGTCGATATTGTGTGTACCTAATAGAAGTAAAAGGATTTACTATGTCAGTTAGCTCATTGGGAGCGGGGTCTGGTGTACTTACAGCTACAGTTATTGATCAGCTTAAAGCTGCCGATACAAAAGCAATCATCACTCCAATCGACAATAAAATTACTTTGCAAAAACAAAAAGACAGTGCCCTAAGCCTCTTAAGTAGCCTCTTAACAACGTTTAAATCGAGTGCCAGCAGTTTAGGAGACACCGCACTTTATCAAGAGCGCAGTGTAAGCGGGAATACTTCATCGGTGAGTGTTACGGCTAACTCAGGGGTAGCGGTACAATCATTTTCGGTTTCTAATACTCTAATGGCTTTAAACAATGTCAAAGAGTCAGGGCAATTTAGTTCTGGAAGCAACGCTATTGCGACAGGAACAGGAACTATGGCCCTTTCTGCGGGAGGGGTATCTTATTCAATCAATTATACTGCTTCAACCACCTTGGATTCTCTCAAAGATTCTATAAACAGTGTTGCCGGAGGGAGTGTAAAAGCATCCACATTGCAAGTGGGTGCCAATGATTATCGTCTCGTTCTGACATCGGTAAAAACAGGAGCAGATCAAACCATCAGCCTTACTGACTCCGTAGGTGGAGCGCTCGATACAAAATTGCTCGCCTACGATGTAACAACCAATCCAACAGGAATGCAAGAGATACAAGCTGCACGCGATGCAACGTTTAAATATAATGGTATCAGTATGACAAGAAGTAGCAATACTATTACCGATATTGTCCCGGGTATGACACTCAACCTGCTCGAAGACAGCGGGAGTGCCAATATTTCTATCGATCAGGATACGCAAGCGATCAGTGATGCATTGAGCTCATTTGTTTCCAGTTACAATACATTGACATCGCAGTTAACCAGCATGACAACTACCGATGTAGAAGCCGGAACCGTTGGTATCTTTAACGGGGATAATTCCATTAACACTATTACCCGTGAAATCAATCGGGTTGTTACCTCTGTCAGCAGCAGTGGGTTATCTCTCCCGCAATTTGGAATCGATCTGAGTGAAACGGGAACCATGAGTTTTAACTCCAGTACTTTTCTGACAAAATTCAAAGCAGACTCATCTGCATCAGAAGCTTTTTTCGCCGGTACCACTACAGTCGATAGCTATAATAACACGAACACCACGGATGGCGTTTTCACAAGTATGAATAATTTAATAGCACGATATACAGATTCGAACGGTATTATTAGCACACTAACAACCGGGTCAGCTACTGAGCTCAAAGCACTCAATACTAATAGAACACGTTCACAAGCGCTATTAGATGCACGATATGAAGCAATGACCGCGCGATTTGTTCAATACGACACCATCATGACTAAATTAACCAATCAATTTGCATCGCTAAAAACACAAATCAATATGGCAATCAACGGTACCAATAGTTAAAACTGGTATTAATTTTGCTTAGTTCTATCATCTAGGTTGATAGGACATGCAATGCTTAATGGGAAAAATATCCTCATCACCGGTGGAACCGGTAGTTTCGGCAAACAATTCGTCAAAACAATTTTAAAACACTATTCCCCCAATAAAATCATAATTTATTCCCGTGACGAACTGAAACAATATGAAATGGCGCAACGCTTTAACGATCCTTGTATGCGCTATTTTATTGGGGATGTTCGCGACCTCTCACGGCTAGAAAGTGCTATGAATGGAGTTGATTATGTCGTCCATGCCGCTGCACTTAAACATGTACCTATCGCCGAATATAACCCTATGGAATGTATCAAAACCAATATCAATGGCGCTCAAAATGTCATTGAAGCGTCGTTGCATTGCGGTGTCAGCAAAGTAATAGCCCTCTCCACCGATAAAGCCGCAAGCCCGATCAATCTCTATGGAGCTACAAAACTCGCATCCGATAAGCTCTTTGTCGCAGCCAATAACATCCGTGGAGGCAAAGACATCCGTTTTGCGGTCGTCCGTTACGGTAATGTTTTAGGCTCTCGCGGGTCTGTCGTCCCATTTTTCCAGAAACTGATTGAGCAAGGTGCGACTGAACTCCCGATCACCGATGATCGGATGACAAGGTTTTGGATTACCCTCCAAGAAGGGGTCGATTTTGTCCTCAAAAATTTCGAGCGTATGCATGGGGGAGAAATTTTTATCCCAAAAATCCCCTCCATGAAAGTAGTGGATGTCGCCAAAGCAATTGCTCCGCATCTGCCTCATAAAAATGTGGGGATTCGTCCGGGAGAAAAAATGCATGAAGTGATGTGTCCACGGGATGATTCCCATCTCACCCTCGAATTTCACGACCATTACGTCATTAAACCCTCTATCCAATTTACCGAAAATGCTGATTTTTCCAAAAATAATTGTGAAGAGATTGGAAAACTTGTGGAGTATGGATTCAAATACAGTTCCGAAACCAATCTCGATTGGCTGACTCCCGAAGCATTACTGGAAAAAATTGCTCTCACTCAAAGCGAAGAGAAATGATCCCCTACTCGACTCAATTTATCGAAGAGGATGATATTACCGCCGTTGTTGAAATTCTAAAAGGTTCTCATTTGACACAGGGTGCCAAAGTCGAGGAGTTTGAGGAAGCAATAGCCCATTATGTAGGAGCTCGATACTGTATCACTTTTAATTCGGCAACGTCCGCTTTATTAGGCGCGTATGCTGTCGCGGATCTCAAAGAAAACAATGAAATCATCACCACCCCGATCAGTTTCGTCGCTACCTCCAATATGGCCGTTGCATTGGCGGCAAAACCAATCTTTTGTGATGTAAAAATGGATGGAAATATCGATGAGACCCTCATCGAATCGCTCATTACTCCACAAACCCGTGCTATCGTTCCTGTTGATTTTGCCGGTAAACCGGTTGCGGTAGAGTCGATTAAAAGTATTGCAAAAAAACACGGACTTCTTGTCATTGAAGATGCTTCACATGCGCTGGGAAGCGACATCAACCACCAAAAAATCGGTTCGTTTGCCGATATGACCATTTTTAGTTTTCATGCGATCAAACCGATCACTACCGGTGAAGGTGGGGCAGTCGTTACAAATGACGAAACGTTTGCGTCGCGACTAAAACTCTTTCGTTCTCACGGTATTATCAAAAAGCAGTTATGGAACTCCGATATGGTCAGTCTTGGGCATAACTTCCGCCTAACCGAGTTCGCCGCAGCATTGGGGCTATCACAACTTCAGAAACTCGATCGCTTCATAAACGTACGGGAGCATATCGCTCGCTATTACGATGAACGATTCGAAAAGCATCCCCTTTTCACAACAATTACAATCCCTGATAACGAACAAAGTGCACGCCACCTCTATCCACTACTGCTAAACCCTGAACTTCACTGTGTCAAAGAGGAAATATTTACGGAGTTACAAACGCGTGGATTAGGGGTACAGGTTCACTATAAACCGATTTATCAAAACAGTTTTTATAAAGAGCGGTTTGGAGAGATCAGACTTCCCACTACCGAACTTTTTTACAAAAGCGAACTCTCCATCCCCTGCCATCAGAAAATGTCAATGGACGATGCTGTGAATGTCGCTGATATCGTACTCAATGTGATTGAAAAATATTCCTATCGCGGATGCAGTTTTTAAAGGAGAATAGATGCGTGTAGCTATCATCCCTGCTAGAGGCGGGAGCAAACGGATACCCCGTAAAAATATCAAACCTTTTGCCGGTTTGCCTATTATTGCACACAGTATCAAAGCAGCTCAGGAATCGGGGCTGTTTGATCGTATCATCGTAACGACGGATGATGAAGAGATCGTTGAGGTTGCCAGATCATTTGGCGCAGAAGTTCCTTTTATCCGTCCTAAAGAATTAAGCGACGATCACACTGCGACTATTCCCGTTATTGCTCACGCCATCCAAACACTTCAAAACGATTCGGTTATCAATTACGCTTGTTGTATCTATGCAACAGCGCCATTTATCCGCGCAGAAGACATTCTTGATGCCTATAACGCCCTTATCACTCATAACAAACAGTATGCTTTTCCTGTTACGACGTTCCCTTTTCCGATTCAGCGTGCGGTTATGCGTGACGAGCAAGGGAATATAGCGATGTTTTATCCGGAACATTTCGCAACGCGTTCTCAAGATCTCGAAGAAGCGTATCACGATGTGGGGCAATTTTACTGGGGAACGGCGGATGCATGGCTGGAGGGAAAACCTATTTTCTCTGATGCGGCGACAACGATTGTATTACCGCGTCATCTGGTGCAGGACATCGATACGTTAGAGGACTGGACGCGCGCCGAGTTGATGCACAAAGTGCTCCAAGCGCTATGAATCTCCTTATCCGTGCCGACTCTTCGAGCACTATCGGATTGGGTCACATTATGCGGGATTTGGTGTTAGCCCAGCAATACAGCGATGATAACGTAATGTTTGCATGCCAAGCATTGAGCGGGAATATCATCGATCAGATCCCCTATCCCGTCCATCTCCTCAGCTCCAACGATCCCGAAGAACTGATTGATCTTATCCGCACCTGCTCTATTGATTTGCTTATCATCGACCATTATGATATCAATGCAACCATGGAGAAGCAGATCAAAGAGCAAACGGGTGTTAGTCTCTTGTGTTTGGATGATACCTACGAAAAACACTACTGCAACATTCTCCTAAACCACAACATTTCGGCGGATAAAAGCCGCTATACTGGATTAGTTCCAGAGTATTGTGAACTTCGATGCGGCGCGGAGTATACGCTGATTCGAGATGAGTTTAAAACCGAAAAACAGATCAAACGAGAAAAGCTCTACGATCTTTTTATCTCCATGGGGGGAACCGATCCTACCAATATGACACTTCGTATTCTTAAAACATTGAGTAATAAGTTAGATATCTGTATTGTAACAACATCGGGAAACCCCCATCTGAGTGAACTGGAAACCTTTGTGCAAGAGAAAAAGAATATCTCGTTGCAGGTAAACTCAAGTCTCATCGCTCAACTGCTCAACCAAAGCCGCTTAGCAATTATCACCCCCAGTGTTATGGTACATGAGGTTCTTTTTATGGAAATCCCCTTTATCGCCATCCAAACAGCTTCTAATCAAAAAGATATGTTTGAGTATTTGCAAAAAAAGAACTATGTCGTTTTAAAGGAGTGGGATGCCGATGCAATTAGTCGATTTCACAACGCTTGACACGCAACTGCTAACATTAGTGTTATCGTGGCGTAACCATCCCGATATTCGTCATTGGATGCTAAATGACGATGTAATTTCGATGGAAAATCATCTGCAATTTATCGAATCGCTCAAACAACGATCCGATAGACGCTATTTTTTAGTTCAGCGAGAGGGTGAGTATATCGGTGTAATCGATTTGACTGATATAACACAAACCTCAGCCGAAATCGGGATTTATACGAATCCCGATATACGCGGTGTCGGGGAGTCCCTAATGTGTGTGCTGATCGAGTATGCGTTCTCAACGCTCAAACTGATGACCCTGATAGCCAGTGTTTTTGCCGACAATGATAGGGCTAAACATTTATACGAAAAATTCGATTTTACCGAGACGAACCGAACTCTCTATAACGGGAGAGAAATGATCACAATGGAGCTGCACAAATGATAATAGGTAACCATAATACAAGTGAAAAGGTCTTTATCATCGCCGAACTCTCCGCCAATCACAATGGCTCTTTGGATATCGCACTCGAAACGATAAAAGCAATGAAAGAATCCGGTGCCGATGCTATAAAGCTCCAAACCTATACACCCGATACGATTACTCTCGATTGTGACAGTGACATGTTTACGATTTCACAGGGGACCCTCTGGGACAAACGAAAATTTCACGATCTCTACGCAGAGGCAATGACACCGTGGGAGTGGCACCCTATCCTTTTTGAGCATGCTAAAAGCCTTGGAATGGAAGCTTTTTCTTCTCCATTCGATACAACAGCCGTCGATTTTTTATCCGAGTTGGAGGTTCCGGCGTATAAAATTGCGAGCTTTGAGATCACCGATATTCCTCTCATCGAGTATACAGCTGCAAAGGGGAAACCGATCATCATCTCCACCGGTATCGCGACATTGATAGATATTGAAGAGGCACTCGATGCCTGCCGACGGGTTGGGAATGATCAGATTACTTTGCTCAAATGTACCTCCGCCTATCCTGCCGCGCTGGAGGAGATGAATCTCCTCACCATAGACGATATGAAAAATCGATTTGGGGTGAATGTGGGATTGAGCGACCACACCATGAGCCTTGCTGCACCTGTCACGGCTGTCGCTTTGGGCGCTCGCGTCATTGAGAAACATTTTATTTTAGATCGGGAAATGGGGGGTGCCGACAGTGTGTTTAGTTTGGAACCCCATGAGTTTAAAGCGATGGTGGATGCGGTGCGCGATACCGAAAAACTTTTGGGGCAAGTGACCTACGAGTTAAGTCCGAAAAGTTTGAAATCACGTGAATTTTCGCGCAGTCTATTTATCGCCGAAGATGTAAAAGCAGGTGGAATAATCAGTGCTACTAACGTCCGCTCTGTCCGCCCCGGATTTGGATTGTCGCCCAAACATCTCAAAGAGATTATAGGGAAAAGTTTTACAACTGATGTGAAAAAAGGAACCCCATTGTCATGGGATTATATCGGATGAACATCGCGGTCGTATCCCATGATGCGGGAAGTTCGGAGATACTCTGCGCGTTAATACGCAAATATTTCGAGCACGCTTCATGGCATATTTTTGCGATACCACAAAGCCCTATGGGGGATATTTGTAAGCGATATAATCTCCCATTCACCCCTATCGATGATCCTCAGAAACAACTTCCCTCTATCAAACCCGACATGCTGTTGTTCGGAACCGGATGGCAGGATAAAATTGAACGCCCGTACGTCACTTATTGTAAAAAACACACTATCCCTACGGTTGCCTTTTTGGATCATTGGAGCAATTATCGTGAACGGTTCGGATTTCCGGATGTCGGTTGGAAGGATAATCTAGGGGATTTTACGGCTGTTTCGGATGGAAAAGCACTCTCGCTTGCCCAGTCATTTAATCTCCCTAATCCAATAGCGCTTCCGAACTTTCATTTACGTGATATGATCAATCAAGCTCGTCAAAAAGAGCTTCACCCAAACAACAACCTCCTCTTTTTGAGCGAACCGACTGATGTGGTAGCCCTTCGAACCTATGGAGATAAAAATTACTGGGGATTTACCCAATACAGTGCCCTAGAGGATATTCTCAAAAATTTTGATCAATTCGAATGTGCAGCTCTCACGATTCGCCTCCATCCCAGTGACAACGGATCGGGGTATAAAAAGATTTTGAAATCCTATCCTCACATCCGCGTCCAAATCAATGAAGCGACAGTGTTTGATCTTAGCGATCAGCTTTTGAATGCAAAAATGATCATTGGATTCGATACGATGGCACTTTATATCGCCGCACTTTTAGAGCGGCCTGTCCTCTCGTACCTCCCTTCAAAAAACAGAGAATTTTTACTTCCCCTCCCTCGGGAGCGGCAAGTTCGCACGCTATCAAAAATTCCTTCAGAACTTCTCTCCCCTTCACCGTTGCACATAGATGATTTCGGTATGGATTTTGCTTTATTTTTAAAAACTATATATGTAAAAGAGCTAAATGTATAAAGCACTGATTATTGGCGCAGGCAGTATCGGCGGACTCATCGATTTTCCATCATCAAGCGCTATTGCCAGTCACGCTCATGCCTATGCATTATGCCCCGATACGCAGCTAAAAGCCATATGTGAGCCCTCCGAGCTCAATGTTTTCGCCTTTATGGAACGATGGGGTGAAATACAACGGTATTATTCGGTCGATGATATTGGAGAAGATGATCACTATGATATTGCTTCCATTTCCTCATCCACCTCAGCACATTTTCACGATCTCGCGACGTTGATTCAGCGGAGTGATTGTTCCATGATATTGTGCGAGAAACCGATTGTTGCTACCAAAGAGGAGTTTCATTCTCTCGTTAGCATGCTCCAACATACCCATAAAAAAGTTCTTATTCATCTCATGCGCCGATATAACAGTGCGTTTATTGCTCTCGCTTCACGAATAAAAAATGGGGAGTTTGGAAAAGCACTCGGCTTTCAAGGGGTATGCACCAAAGGATTGCTCCATAACGGCTCGCATCTGCTAGGAGTTTTGAGCCACTTTTTAGGAAGTTTGAATGCCATTAAACCGTTTGGAGCATCGCATTGCAACGGTGATCTGTGCGGTGAGTTCGGAATATCCTTGAAAGAGGGGAGCGGAACCATATCGGTTTTGCACTCTCCTGAATATTCGTTGTTTGAGCTCACTCTATGGTTTGAAAAAGGGGTTATCAAAATCCTTGATGGAGGTGAAAAAATCGAAATACACGCTCGTGTTCCATCAAGCGTATATGAGGGGTATTTTACCCTTGCTTTGCAAGAGGACATCACCACCGACCTTAGCCACTATGCACTCGATTCATTGGAATTTTTACTCCGTGAGAGCAACCAAACCTGCAGCGAAATTTTCAAAGAACACCTTCATATCCACAAATTGATTTTTCAAACTTTCACAAAGGTATACCGATGAAGAAACTCGCCATAAACGGCGGAGAAAAACTCCGTACGACTCCGTTTCCCGCGTATAATACTATCGGTGCCGAGGAAGAAGAGGCGGTTCTGCGTGTTTTACGCAGTGGAAAACTCTCTACGTTTTTAGGGACATGGCATGATGATTTTTACGGTGGACCCGAAGTACGCACGCTCGAAGCGGAGTGGTCAGAGTATTTCGGGGTCAAACACGCCATCAGTGTGAACTCCGCGACATCGGGGCTTTATGCCGCCGTCGGAGCCTGCGGAATCAGTCCGGGAGATGAGGTGATCGTCAGTGCGTATACTATGAGTGCATCGGCAACCGCTGCATTGGTGTACGGGGCTATCCCGATTTTCGCCGATATCGAAGAGGATTTTTATTGTTTGGATATCAAAAGCATCGAAGCTAAGATCACCTCCAAAACCAAAGCGATCATTGTCGTCGATATTTTCGGTCAACCTTATGATGCGGACGCGATTAATACCCTCGCTAAAAAACATAATCTTTTTGTCATCGAAGATACGGCGCAAGCCCCCGGAGCGATGTTGGACGGTAAATACGCAGGAACATTGGGGGATATCGGTGTGTACTCGCTAAACTACCATAAACATATCCACAGCGGTGAGGGGGGAATTATCGTCACCGATGATGATACCTTAGCCGATAAAATCCGTTTGATCCGAAACCATGCCGAAGCGGTTCTCTCCGCACGGGGAATAAAAGACAAATCAGAACTGATCAACATGGTCGGTTATAACTACCGGATGACTGAGATCGAAGCGGCCATTGCCCGTTGCCAGTTGAAGAAGCTCCCATCTTTGTTGAGCCAACGATTGGACAATACCACCTATCTGAATGAAAAATTAGCCCAAATCCCTTGCATGAAACCGACCAAAATCCGCGAGGGGGCAAAACACGCCTTTTACGTCCATCCGTTGCAATTTGATGCGGAGGTTGCACTAATGCACCGCAACCGTTTTATCGATGCAGTAAAAGCCGAACTCCCTCCGACACTGTTACGCGAAGAGTCGGTTGTACTGCTGGGCTACGGCTATGTCAAACCGCTCTACCTCCAGCCCCTTTATCAGGAGAAGATTGCATTCGGACGGGATGGATACCCGTTTACCCTCAGCGATGTTACCTACCCCAAAGGGCTCTGTCCGATAACCGAAGAGATGCATTTTAATCGTCTCGTTACCCATGAATTTATGCGTCCGGGGATGACTCGCAACGATATGGATGATGTTATCCGAGCCTTCGCCAAAGTATGGGAAAACAAAGCGGAGCTTTTATGAGATTAGAGGGGGAACGGATTTATTTACGACCGCTTGAACTGCGTGATGCAGACGGCGCATACCCTGCATGGCTGAATGATCCTGAAGTGTGCCTCTATAACTCACACGGTGATACTCTTTACACGCGTGAAATGGCACAATCTTATATCGAGAGTGTCACCGATAATCCGAGTTATGCCGTTTTTGCTATCTGTTTACGGGAAAATGACCGCCATATCGGCAATATTGCTCTTCAACAAATCTCAGCTAAAAACCGCAATGCCGAATTTGCCGTTTTGATCGGCGAACCTTCTGTTTTCGGCCAAGGAATTGGGTATGAAGCGGGAGCACTGTTGGTCGATTATGCGTTTAGCACATTAAAACTTCATCGCCTCTACTGCGGTACTCATGCGGAAAATATCAGCATGCAGCATCTTGCACTCAAACTTGGCATGAGCGAAGAGGGACGTCGGCGTGATGCTCTTTTCAAAAATGGACAATTTGCCGATATAGTGGAATATGGATTAATCAACTCTACTTCTAAAAAAGGAGCCTAAATGACCAAACAAATGACTTTTACCGATACGTATGGCGAACCTCTTTACAAAGATTATCTTCAATACTGTACCCGTTGCTGTATGCCAAGTTCCAACGAAGGGATGCAATTTGACGAACTTGGAATCTGTTTAGCCTGCCGCGCTCAAGAGCAAAAAATGCGAATCAATTGGAAAAAAAGTGAAGCGGTTTTACGCGAAACATTAGAAGGGTACAAAGAGAGAGCCGGGGACAATTACGACTGTATTATCCCTATCAGCGGAGGAAAAGACAGCGTTTTCCAGTTACATGTGCTCAAAAAAGTATACGGTATGAAACCCCTTGCCGTCACTTTCAATCACAACTGGTATTCGGAAACAGGCAAATACAACCTCGAAAATGCCCTCGAAAAACTTGAAATCGACCATATTATGTTCACCCCTAACAAGGCGTTGGTCAAAAAACTGTTTGTCAAATCATTTTACAAAATCGGAGATTCCTGCTGGCATTGTCACGCGGGTGTGGGCGCATTTCCCCTCCAAATTGCCGTAAAATTCAATATTCCGCTCCTCATTTGGGGAGAGTCGGTATGCGAAAGCAGCGGTCGTGCCGATTTTAGAGATAACGTCCAAAAATTCGATCGTGACTATTTCACAAAAGTCTCTGCGAAACTCTATCCCGAGCAAATGATTGATGACGAGATCACCCGCAAAGACCTCAAACCGTTTGAGCTCCCTAGCTTTGAAGATATCGAACGGGTCGGAGTGGTCGGTTTGCATCTGGGGGATTACCTCTTTTGGGATGATGAGCGGCAGATGGAATTTATCAAAAAAGAGTATGACTGGCGTGAAGAACACCGTCCGGGTCACTACAAAGGGTTCAAAGGAAACGAATGCAAATTCGAAACCCTCCACGATCATATGAAGTATGTTAAACGGGGATTCGGACGGGGAACCGATCAAGCCAGTGCCGATGTACGAGCAGGATTACTCACCCGCGAAGAGGGTTTTGAGATTGCCAAAAAATACGATCAACAGCGCCCTGCATACCTAGACGAATTTTTAGATATGGCCAACATCACCGAAGAAGAATACACCAATGTCCTCAAAGCGATGCGCCAAGGAAAATTTAGAGAGAGCCGATGAGATTGACCGATTGCACTGCGACCGAATTATTAGAACAACTCAAATCAAATGCCGTAACACCCGAAGAGATTGCTAAAGCTTGTATTCAACGAATCCGCGAGATTGATCCCCTCGTTAATGCTTGGGAGTATTTTGACGAAGAGGCGATTGAGGCACAGCTCACCAAAATCGCTACCTACAAGCAAGAAGATTATCCCCTTTTTGGTATCCCTATCGGGGTCAAAGATATCTATAATACCTTCGACATGCCGACGCAAATGGGCTCACCGTTGTGGAGTGATTTCACCCCCGGTAACGATGCCCGTCTAATCCATTATCTTCGCCGCTCGGGTGCCCTCATGTTAGGAAAAACGGTAACGGCGGAGTTTGCTGTCCATTATCAGGACAAAACACGCAATCCCCATGATCTTAGCCGATCTCCCGGAACCTCTTCGAGCGGTTCAGCCGTTGCTGTCGCTACGGGGATGGTTCCTCTGGCCTTGGGATCGCAAACCGCTGGATCGATCAGCAGACCTGCCAGCTATTGCGGTATTTACGGATTTAAACCGACATTCGGCGTATTGCCCCGTATCGGTGTTCTCAAAACAACCGATTCTCTGGATACCCTTGGATTTTTTAGCCGAAGTGTCGCCGATTTGGATTTGATGTTTGAGGCTTCGCGTGTTCACGGAGAGAATTACGAGTTTGTTCATCGCTATATTGATAATTACGTCTCTGTTCCCGATAAAGTTTACCGTATCGGTATTGTCAAACATCCGAGATGGGATGAAGCCTCCCCTTATGCCAAAGAGCAATTTACCCAATGGTGTAATCGTTTGCAAGACCCGAGATTCGTGATCGAAGAGGTCACCCTTCCACGATTTTGCGATACTATCCACGCAACCCACCAATGCATTTACGACAAATCCCTCGCCTACTATTTTAAAGAGGAATATGCCAAACATGAACTGATGAGTCCGATCTTTTACGACATTATCCAAGAGGGGCTGCATATATCCAAAGAGGAGTACCAAGAAGCTCTTGAAAAACAATCCCGCGAAACACGTGAATTTGACACATGGATGGATTCCTACGATATTTTAATCACCCTTGCTACTGCCGATGAAGCTCCTATCGGGCTAACCACTCCTGACATCCCGGACGCTAATCTGATTTGGACCTATTTGGGGCTGCCAATTGCAACTCTCCCGGTTTTAAAAGGTGCCCATGGATTGCCGATCGGAGTGAGTGCTGTTGCAGGTAAATACCAGGATAAACTTTTATTGGATTTTTTAACATATCTCGCTTCTTGTGAGATACTCCCTACCGTAGCTCCTAAAACGCCGAAACATTAACCAAGGATACTCATGAACGAATCTTCCCCTGAACTTAACCCCATTTTTGAAAAAAATTTACAGGCTCTTGCCAAAAATAATCCTCCGCTTGTCATAAAACTGTTTGCTATAACGACCAATCAGCGTTATGAAGTTTTTCAGGGAAAAGATCCTGTTGATATCAATTTTCTCGATACCGAAAAACAATGTTTCGTTTACTCAAAACCCGTTGAAGATGTCGTTGAAGCATCTAAAATGATCGAAGATCGTACCCATATTCCCTACCGCTATATGTTCGGAATCGGTAATGGTATTTTACTAACGATGCTGCTGCATGATCCGAAATTAAAACGTATTTTAGTCATTGAGCCCGAACTTGAGCTCCTTTATATTGTTCTCAATATGATTGATTTTTCATCTTATCTTGATTCAGGAAAACTACTGTTTGATACTACCTCTCAAATGGATTTACCCCGCGCTGTACACTACCTCTCCCACAGTGAAGGGAAAATTTATGCGAAACTCTTTGATATCGAAATAAACAACAGCTATTACGACCAATATTTTGCCGAAGAGATCTCTAAATTGTTTCAGCTTATGGCGGATTCGTTTCATTCCGTCATCATAGGACATGGGAATTGTTCTATCGATTCACTCATGGGAATCGAGCATCACGTTCGAAATCTACCGCGTATGGTAGCAGGTCCGAAAGTACGTGATTTACCCAAAAATGCCTACCCGGATACAGCGATCGTTGTCTCTACAGGTCCAAGCCTCACAAAACAACTTCCTTTACTGAAAAAAATCCAAGACTACGTCACTATCATCTGCGTGGATGCCAGCTTCCCTATTCTTGAGAAATACGGTATCAAACCTGATTTTGTTACGGCATTGGAACGGATCCCCGAAACAGCGAAATTTTTTGAAAACAACAGCCTCGATTTTCAAAAAGATGTTACCTTTGTATTCGTTTCTATTGTTCATCAGAAAGTGATCGATGCCGTGCGTGCCGGTACCCTCATGCTCTCCATGCGTCCTCATGGATATACCCAATTTTTTGATCTGGACCAGTACGGCTACATCGGAATGGGAATGAGTGCGGCGAACCTTGCGCATGAGCTGGCTATCGCTCTGCATTTCAAGCAGGTTTTTCTTATCGGACAAGATTTGGCTTTTGGAGATGATGATACCTCTCATGCCGAAGGACACGTTTATGGCGAAAACGAAGAAAATGCTTCCGGACACAAAATATACGTTGAACGCTGGGGAGGCAACGGCACTATTCGAACAACTGAATATTGGGTCTTGTTTAACAACTACATTCAACGTGCGATAGCCAACAGCCGCGATATCTCCACCATCAATTGTACCGAAGGCGGTGCTCGTATTCCCGGTGCAACAGAACTCACATTTCAAGAAGCAACGGATCGTTATGTCGATTTAACATCGCCAAAAACACCGTTTCATCCAACATTAACTTCTGATTCAGAGCTTGAAACTTTGTATGCATCCATTATCAAAAAAACGAATCTTTGGATTGCCGATTCTGTTCGAAAACAAGAGATCGTTGAAGAAGTTTTCATTAAAGTCCAAGAAGCTTCTGAAGAGTTTGTAGCATTAAAAGATGCTAACAACTTGCAAGATATATCATTAGAATGGCTATCAGAGTTAACGTCAGATATCGATAAAGTTAAAGCTTTTTTTGATGATGCGCTCTTTACCAATCTGTATGTTGATACGGTTCAGTCCTACATTCTACATTTTGAACTTGATTTGGCACAAATTCAAATTCGCCCGGTCTATTCAGAAGAAGAGAAAATTGCAAAACTTGTGGAGTGGGTGATGCAGCATCGTTATTGGCTATTTTCATTAGCAGGCGGATTAAACGCAATTCGTGACACTATTATCCGGGCAACCGAGGGGTGGCCTGATGAACTAAAAAATCAAATTGTAATACCTGAAAAAAAAGAATTTGAAGTCAATGTAATCGAATAAGCGCGTTTTCACAGAAACGTATTAGGCAACCAAAAGGTTGCTATACGATCTTGTTACTATTGTAACAATTTCAATACGTTTTGTTGTACCGCATTCGCTTGAGACATAGCATAAGAGCCAGACTGAGCAAGAATGTTGTATTTAGAGAAGTTAGCCGATTCTGCCGCAAAGTCAACATCACGGATGTTAGACTCAGCCGCTTTAACGTTAACCTGAGTAACTGAAATATTATTGATCGTTGATACCAATTGATTTTGTACCGAACCGAGGTCAGAACGGATACTATCCAATAGTTTTTGAGCCGATTCCGCAATATCCATAACAGCCATCGCACCTTTGAGAGTCGTAACCCCTACACCGATACCGCCCGCTACGTCCGCACCGTTACTCGAAACAGACAATGCTCCGATTGCTTCGGCTTGTGAACTCGTAATATTTGCCAATGAATCAGAAAGGTTCAATACTTCATTCACCGATGTTGATACGATTAAGGTAGCACCTGCACTGACTCTGATATCACCCGCATCCAAACGGCTCAATGTCAAACGACCGAAGTTATCGGCTGAAAGAGCTCCACCTTCTGAACTGATGTGAATCCCGCGTCCGTCAACTGACTTAAGAACCAATGCACCGTCTGAACCGATAGAAGCTTCAACTCCGGTTTCAGTTTTTTGCGCATTGATAGCCGCAACCAAACGACCGTCTGAATCCGCCGCTAAAACACCACTAACCGTACCGATGTTAACCCCGTTGATTGAAATCGCAGAGAAATCGCCGGCTGCTACTTCCGCAGCATATTTTTGCTCAACAACATAACTCGCACGTACACCGGTTACGTCTGAATTTTTGTTGATAACATCCGCCAATTTACCGATCCCGCTTCCTGCAGAATAATCCACTTGAACCGTCTCCAGCGTTATCGTACGTCCGGCAACACTGAAGGTCATTACGGCAGCACCCGCTTGAGTAAAGGTATTCGCTGTTTCATAACGTACGTTACCGATTTTCTCCGCATTGGTAGCACCGATTGACGCGGTTACGGTTTGGTTCGAATACGCACCGATTTGGAATTGTTTGTTGGTAAATGAACCTGCCAACATATTCTGACCGTTGAATGAGGTTGTATTTGCAATCGTATTCAAAGACTCAACCAAACGTGCAATGTCTTTTTGAATTGCTTGACGAGATTGTGTTGTTTGACCGTCTTGTGCCGCTTGTGTCGCTTTCGTTTTGATCGTGTCGAGAATTTTGAGTTGCTCATCCATCGCCTTATCGGCAGTTTGAATCATCCCAATCCCGTCATTCGCATTTGAAATCGCTTGTCCAAGCGCATTTGATTGTGAACGAAGACTATCCGCAATCGCCATTCCTGATGCATCGTCCGCCGCAGTATTAATACGAAGACCTGATGATAATTTGGAAAGTGAATTGTCCAAATTACGGTTATTTACATTCGCCGCAGTATGCGCGTTCATCGCTGCAATGTTTGTGTTAATTTTGAAACCCATGATAAATCCTTAGGAATTTTTTTGCATCCGTGCAATTCTAAAGATATATGAAAGCAAAAAATATTCCAAAAAAAATTATTTGTTATAAGAAAGAAATCAAATTAGGTGAAAAAAGAGTAAGAAAGACAATACCCGCCAAAAGGCGAGCATTAAGAGAGAGACTATTGAAGAAGTCTGAGAACGTTTTGTTGTACCGCATTCGCTTGAGACATAGCATAAGAGCCAGACTGAGCAAGAATGTTGTATTTAGAGAAGTTAGCCGATTCTGCCGCAAAGTCAACATCACGGATGTTAGACTCAGCCGCTTTAACGTTAACCTGAGTAACTGAAATATTATTGATCGTTGATACCAATTGATTTTGTACCGAACCGAGGTCAGAACGGATACTATCCAATAGTTTTTGAGCCGATTCCGCAATATCCATAACAGCCATCGCACCTTTGAGAGTCGTAACCCCTACACCGATACCGCCCGCTACGTCCGCACCGTTACTCGAAACAGACAATGCTCCGATTGCTTCGGCTTGTGAACTCGTAATATTTGCCAATGAATCAGAAAGGTTCAATACTTCATTCACCGATGTTGATACGATTAAGGTAGCACCTGCACTGACTCTGATATCACCCGCATCCAAACGGCTCAATGTCAAACGACCGAAGTTATCGGCTGAAAGAGCTCCACCTTCTGAACTGATGTGAATCCCGCGTCCGTCAACTGACTTAAGAACCAATGCACCGTCTGAACCGATAGAAGCTTCAACTCCGGTTTCAGTTTTTTGCGCATTGATAGCCGCAACCAAACGACCGTCTGAATCCGCCGCTAAAACACCACTAACCGTACCGATGTTAACCCCGTTGATTGAAATCGCAGAGAAATCGCCGGCTGCTACTTCCGCAGCATATTTTTGCTCAACAACATAACTCGCACGTACACCGGTTACGTCTGAATTTTTGTTGATAACATCCGCCAATTTACCGATCCCGCTTCCTGCAGAATAATCCACTTGAACCGTCTCCAGCGTTATCGTACGTCCGGCAACACTGAAGGTCATTACGGCAGCACCCGCTTGAGTAAAGGTATTCGCTGTTTCATAACGTACGTTACCGATTTTCTCCGCATTGGTAGCACCGATTGACGCGGTTACGGTTTGGTTCGAATACGCACCGATTTGGAATTGTTTGTTGGTAAATGAACCTGCCAACATATTCTGACCGTTGAATGAGGTTGTATTTGCAATCGTATTCAAAGACTCAACCAAACGTGCAATGTCTTTTTGAATTGCTTGACGAGATTGTGTTGTTTGACCGTCTTGTGCCGCTTGTGTCGCTTTCGTTTTGATCGTGTCGAGAATTTTGAGTTGCTCATCCATCGCCTTATCGGCAGTTTGAATCATCCCAATCCCGTCATTCGCATTTGAAATCGCTTGTCCAAGCGCATTTGATTGTGAACGAAGACTATCCGCAATCGCCATTCCTGATGCATCGTCCGCCGCAGTATTAATACGAAGACCTGATGATAATTTGGAAAGTGAATTGTCCAAATTACGGTTATTTACATTCGCCGCAGTATGCGCGTTCATCGCTGCAATGTTTGTGTTAATTTTGAAACCCATGATAAATCCTTTTATCGCAAGAGCTTTTGCTCTTAAGTTAGTTCAGCGTCCTTGCTGTTACAGACTATATCGGGACATAAACAAAAAACTTTAACGGTTTTGACAATTTTTTTGTTACACTTTCGAAATTCATCCATATATATAGGATACGCCCCTTTGAAATTAATTATTGTAGAGTCTCCGGCCAAAGCCAAGACCATCAAAAACTTCCTCTCTAAAGACTACGAAGTAATCGCCTCCAAAGGGCATATTCGTGATCTCCCTAAAAACCGCTTCGGTATTAAAATTGATGACGAGAAAATCGTTGCCGAATATCGCATCAGCGAAGACAGTACCGCTACCGTCAAACAAATCCAAGAGTTGGCTAAAAAAAGCGATACCATCTACATCGCGACCGACGAAGACCGTGAGGGAGAAGCGATCGGATGGCATATTGCCCATGCGATTGATAAAGACCCCGAGTCACTGCCGCGTATCGTGTTTCATGAGATTACGAAAAACGCCATTATCCATGCGCTAGAAACCCCTCGCACAATCGATATGGATCGGGTCAATGCCCAACAAGCACGCCGTTTACTCGATCGTATCGTAGGATATAAACTTTCTCCGCTGCTTGCTTCAAAAATCCAAAAAGGGTTATCGGCAGGACGGGTACAATCTTCAACCCTCAAAATCGTCGTCGATCGTGAACGGGAAATCCGCGCATTTATCCCCGAAGAATATTGGACAATCGATACACTGTTCAAAAAAGACATTGAAGCTACTCTCGTAAACTTTGAAAATGAGAAAATCGACAAACTCACCATCAAAACGGGCGATGAGGCTAAACGGATCGTAGAGACTTTGAAAAAAGAGGCGTTTAAAGTCGGTGAGATTGAGACGAAAGAGCGTAAAAGTTCTACCCCTCCGCCGTTTATGACATCAACACTCCAACAAACGGCTTCCTCTCAGCTTGGATTTTCTCCGAAAAAGACGATGATGGTAGCGCAAGCACTCTATGAGGGGGTCAAAACTCCAGAGGGAACCAGCGGGGTTATCACCTATATGCGTACCGATTCTTTGAACCTCGCAACCGAAGCGGTCGAAGCGGCTCGCGAGCTTATCCTAGAGCGCTACGGCAAAGCATATCTCCCCGAGAGCGCAAAAGTTTATACGAAAAAATCCAAAGGGGCACAAGAGGCGCATGAAGCGATCCGCCCGACAATGCTCGCATTTACTCCCGAAGTAGCGGCAACGTATTTAAAACCTGACGAGATCAAACTTTATCGCCTTATCTATAATCGCTTTATTGCCTGTCAAATGAACGATGCCCGATTTGAACAACAAAGCATTACCTTTGAATCCTCCAATGCACAATTTCGTGCTACCGGGCGCAAACTCTTATTTGACGGTTTCTACCGTGTAATGGGAAGTGATGATAAAGATAAACTACTCCCATCACTCACAACCGGTGATGCGATCGATATTCAAAGTATTACCCCTGAACAACACTTTACCGAACCTCCGGCACGCTACTCCGAAGCAAGTTTAATTAAAAAACTCGAATCCGAGGGAATCGGGCGTCCATCGACGTACGCTCCGACGATCAGCACTCTTCAAGCACGTGATTACATCACTGTAGAAAAACGGCAAATCATGCCAACCGAGATCGCCTTTACCGTCACCGAAATGTTAGAAACCCATTTTAATGAAATCGTAGACGCTTCATTTACCGCGACAATGGAAGAGACCCTCGATGAAATCAGCGAGAGCGGCAAATCGTGGCACAAAATTTTGCTTGATTTCTATTATCCGTTTCTTGAGCAAATCGAAGCGGGGAAAAATAATATCGTCAGCCTAAAAATGGCAAAACCGCTCGGACGTAACTGCCCGCAATGTGGCAGCGAACTACTTCTTCGTTCCGGACGTTTCGGAGAGTTTATCGCGTGCAGCGGTTTTCCGAAATGCAAATATACCGAACAAACCGAAGAGAACCAAAAAGAAAATCCAACCACTCCTGATGAAGTAAGTGAAGAGGTATGTGATAAATGCGGCAGTGCCATGGTGGTTAAAAATGGCCGTAACGGGAAATTTTTAGCGTGCAGCGGCTATCCGAAATGTAAAAATACCAAAACGCTTAATCAAGAAACAAAATTTTCCGAAGTTCCTTGTCCAGAATGCGGCGGGAAACTATTGTGGAGACAATCTCGACGCGGTGCATTTTGGGGATGTGAACATTATCCGAAATGTAAATTTATCTCCAAATTCGAGCCCTCAGATAAAAAATGTGAAGTCGAAGGATGCGGCGGTGCACTTGCCCCTCGTACTTACCGTAATAAAGAAGTATACGAGTGTGTCAAATGTAAAGACCGTACACCGCGAGAGGAAAGTGGTGAATGAAAATCGGATTGCTTTCCGACACCCATTCCAAAAAAGGGCGCTCCCAAAAAATAATTGACCATCTGGTTGCACAGGGTGCAGAATTTTTGATCCATGCAGGGGATATTGTCAAACCCGAGATCCTCGAACAGCTCAAAAACAGCGGATTGCGTTACGTAGCTGTCTATGGCAATAACGATGCCAGTCTTATCGAATATCATGACCGTTTTAATCTCGTCCAAGAGCCCCACTATTTTAAACTCGCGGGGGTGAATTTCAAACTGATGCACCTTCCGTTTTATATGAACGCCGATGCCGAAGTGATTATTTTTGGGCATACGCATGTATTTGAATGCGATTTTAAAAATCGAACCCTCTTTCTTAATCCGGGTGAAGCATGTGCACGCGATAAACCGTTTTCAAACTGTGCAATGCTTGAAACCAGTGACACAAATCTTACTGTCACCCATTATTCCCGTGCAGTCGGAAGCGATATCTTCGAAGAACGACACTATTCGTTTGAAAGGTCTTAATATGACTAAAAAAATCTTTTTGTGCTCCATCTGCAATATCAATAGCGGAACCTGCAACGAAGATTGCAAATTTTGTAGCCAAAGCGTCAAATACAAAGCTGACATTGAGCGCTATAAGCAAAAACCGATGGATCAAATTCTAGAAGAAGCACGCCGACTCGAAGGGCTGGGTGCATTAGGATTTTGTCTCGTAACGGCGCAAAAAGGGCTGGATGATAAAACCCTCGAATTTGTCTGTAACGTTGCCTCTACCCTTAAACGTGAAGTACCCCGTCTCCGTCTTATCGCGTGTAACGGTACCGCATCATTAGAACAGTTAAACGAACTGAAACTCTCCGGAGTCAGCGCCTATAATCATAATCTCGAAACGAGCCGTGCCTTTTATCCGCAAGTCTGCACGACCCATCCGTGGGAAGAGCGCTATGAGACCTGTGAAAACGTCAACCGCTCCGGGCTCAAACTCATCACCGGCGGGATTTTCGGGATGGGAGAGACGCACGAAGACCGTCTCAGTATGCTGTACTCACTTAAGGAACTAAATCCAGTTTCAGTGCCGCTAAACTTTTATCATCACAATCCGGCATTGCCGCTGAGCCCTAATCCGCTCACTATCGATGAATCACTAAACCTCATCACATTAGCTCGAAAAATTTTGGATAAAGCAGATCGGATTATGATCGCCGGTGGGCGGGAAATTACGTTCAAAGAGCGTCAAGATGAGATTTTTGAGGCCGGTGCAAACAGTATCGTAATCGGAAATTATCTCACTACCGCCGGACGAGAAGCCCATAGTGATCTAATGATGCTCCAAAATCTCGGATTTGAAATTGCTTCTTCACCTGAGGATAAGTAAGTTATAATAACACCATCAAGCAAGGCGAAAAGGAGATAGACAGATGTCACAATCCGTATTATTAACCATCGCCAGAGCCTCTATCGAAGAGGTACTGCAAGCGCAAAACAGCATCAACCGCACTGAACTTCTCGAAAATTATCCCATACTATCTCAACCGATGGATTGTGAAATCAACCTCTATCTGAATAACAAACTTCGCGGCTCGGCACGGACAGATAAACTGGAGCGTTCACTTCTCGAAGAGATCATCCATAACGCCAAAATTGCCGCCTTTCAGGATGAAAACTTCAATCCCCTTGTCACTTCCGAATATCTTCATACGACTATCAAACTCACCCTCTTTACCGCTGATGGAGAATTAAGCCATCAGAGCGACCCGATCCTAAAAGGGTAATCTATAACGATTGTATGTAATTGGCAATCGCAAAACCGTGATTAAGCCCAAGAGCAATCGAGCCACCTGATTCTTGGGTAATGTCTCCTGCAACAAACAGTCCCTCTACATTGGTCTGATAATTTTCATCATGTACCGGTTTGCCATCCTCTTCACGAATTCCGCTGCTTTGCAAAAAGCCGCTTGGAGTCGTCCCGCCGATCGCATACACGAGGCGGTCAAATAATTCGGATTCTCCGTCACTGAAGATCACTTTTACTTTTCCGCTCTCACTCTCCAACTCGACAATTTCGGTATTCAACATTGCCCGCAATGAACTTTCTACCATTACTTTGTAAATGTCGGCTTGGTTGGTTGGGTTTGCGCGGCGAAATGTCCCGCGACGATAACAGATGGTAACATCATTTCGAACGCATAATTCCACTGCGTATTCGATTGCGGAATCGCCGCCTCCGACAACCATGACTTTTTCTCCATGCGAGCACCCATCCAAAGTATAGTGTATTTGATTTTTAATGGAAGGTGGAATTTTGTAATCCGGTTTGTTGGGTTTTCCCATCCGTCCGATCGTAACTACAACGTATTTGGCACGGACACTCCCTCCGGCGATAAAGACTTCAAACCCTTCTTTTATTTTTACTATTTTTTGTACTTCCGTATGGGTTTTCAACTCCACTGCTTCATTATCCAGCAGTTGGTCAAAAAAGTCCAATGTAGATTCTTTGGTTCCATCCATAAAGTAGATGCTTCCGTCCAGCTCGACCTTCTGGCCTTTCCAGTCTTTATCCACCCGCTTGTTGTCTTTGTAAAACTTTCGGATTGTTGCATTATGGTTTTCATCTTTTTCCAGTACAACAATATCACGCATTCCTAATGCATAACTTTCAATTGCCGTCGCTATTCCAGCCGGACCGGCACCGATTATTGCCAATTCATAAACATGTTCCATCCGAACTCCTGCATTTTCTAATCTAAATACTCTAGCACAAAGAGGGATAAAATTCGATTTATGTTATCATTCTTCTATGTACTATGTCATCCAACGTCACCAAGGTGACCCTAAAAAGCATTATCTCGCTTACAGTGTCCCCAAATATATCAGTTCTGACAATAGCCAAAATATTATTTTTGAATTTCAGCACAACGGGGTTGTAAAACGAAAATGGGCTCCAAAAGAAGAAATTATTCTCCTCACCGATGACCAAAAACTGTTTCAAGAAACCTTACAAAAGCTCGAAACCCTAAAATCTTCTCATCTCGAAAAAATTGATGCAGCTGAAACACAATTAAATCATGAAATTTCATCCATGCTAAATGCCATGCAGTCGGCGTTTAAAACCATTAAAAAAAATACTTAATGCCCCTTTAATAACATTTCAATCACATTCTTGTGCTATACTTTGTTATTCTCAAATGTCTTAAGGAGACTAATATTATGAAAAAAATAGCATTTTCTTCTTTGCTCGCTGCTACATTACTTAGTGCAAGCAACTATAACTATGAAGTGTCACCAATGGCCGGATACGTATTCCCATCAAGTCAACGTCTTGACGATCACGCCGCATACGGTGCAGAATTTCAATACAATGCCGTTGACTCACTTCTAAAACCGGAACTTTCCGTATTATGGAGTGATGCAGATTATGAGTATATCAAACCACATGCAACCGATATCTGGCGTACAGCGATAAACGGTGTATACGATTACACAACCAGCAACGGCATCACTCCGTTTGCTAAAGTAGGTCTTGGCTATGAGCACATTAATGACCGTGGGAACGGTACTGAAAACCTAAACCATAACGGTGCGTTTGCTGATGCCGGTGCCGGTGTAAAAGTAGGTATTACCGATCAACTCGCACTTAAACTTGAAGCGATCGAAATGCTTAAATTTAACCATTTTGATTGGGACAACAGCTTGCTCCTTATGGCTGGACTTAACTTCGCCTTCGGTGAAAAAGCACAGCCGGCTGCGCCTGTAGCAGTTGCTCCTGTTCTTGCTCCTGTACCTACACCGGCACCTGCCCCTGCACCAAAACCAGTTGTCGCTGCTCCAGCACCGAAACCTGTCATAGTAGCAGCTCCGGTTGATAGTGACGGAGACGGTGTATTTGATCCTCAGGACAAATGTCCTAATACACCAAAAGGGTTCAAAGTAGATTCTGAGGGCTGCCCATTAAAAGCGACGCTTCATTTGAATTTTGCTACCAATTCAAACAAAGTTGATGCGGAAGGAACGGCTAAAGTCGATGCATTCGCTGCATTCATGAAAGAAAGCACTGCCTATAAAGCCAATATCGTCGGACATACAGACAGTACTGCATCAGATACATACAACCAAAAACTCTCTGAAAAACGTGCAGAAATGGTTAAAGCCATGCTCATCAAAGATGGTGTAGCTGCTGATCGTTTAACGTCAGAAGGGATGGGTGAAAAAATGCCGGTTGCTTCTAATAAAACAAAAGAAGGACGTGCTGAAAACCGTCGTATCGAAGTGGAACTTTGCAAATAAGCTAAGATTCTCTCCCCTTGCTTCTTTTCCCGCAAGTGCGGGAAACATTATTCTGCTTTTTAATTTTCCCTATCAATAAACATTTAATAAAAAATTCTTCTTAAAACACTTAATCTATATATAACTTTTATTGATTTATAGTACCAACCTTCGCTAACGCTTTTAAACTTTCTCAAGGAGCTTAGGTTATGAAAAAAGTACTGCTTTGTGCACTGTTGTTCTCCAATATCATTAGTGCAAGTGATTATAATTATGAAGTTTCGCCGATGGCCGGATATGTATTCCCATCAGGTCAACGACTTGAAAATTACGCCGCATACGGTGCAGAGTTCCAATATAATGCACTCGATTCACTGTTAAGACCGGAACTTTCCGTATTATGGAGTGATGCGGATTATGAGTATATCAAACCGCATGCAACCGATATCTGGCGTACTGCGGTCAATGGTGTTTATGACTTTACCACCAACAATAGCATTACTCCGTTTGCTAAAGCCGGTCTTGGTTATGAACATATCAACGACCGCGGAAACGGTACTGACAACCTAAATCATAACGGTGCCTTTGCGGATGTAGGTGCCGGTGTAAAAGTGGGGATTACCGATCAAATCGCTCTTAAACTTGAAGCGATCGAAATGCTTAAATTTAACCATTTTGACTGGGATAACAGTTTGCTTCTTATGGCAGGGATTAACTTCGCCTTCGGTGAAAAAGTACAACCAGCTGCACCAGCCACCATAGATGAATCGAAACCGGATACGGTACCTGAAGCTGAACCTGAGACTAAACCTGTAGCAGCCATCCAGCCTTCTCCGGCAGACAGTGATAATGACGGCGTACTCGATTCTCAAGACAAGTGTCCTAACACTCCGGCCGGATTCAAAGTGGGCGCGGACGGATGCCCGCTCAAAGCGACACTTCCTGTCCACTTTGCATTCGATTCAAGCGAAGTGGATGAAAAAGGGATGGTGAAAATAAACGAATTTGCACTATTCATGAAAGAGAGCCCTGCATACGATGCCATTATTATAGGTCATGCCGACAGCACCGGTCCAACCGAGTATAATCAAAAACTCTCCGAAAGACGTGCCATGAAGGCTCAATCATTATTAATAGAACGGGGCATTGCCGCAGACCGCTTGAGCATACGGGGTGAAGGTGAAAATATGCCTATCGCAACCAATAAAACGAAAGCAGGACGTGCAGAAAATCGCCGCATCGAAGTTGATCTTCGCGAATAAGCTACCCTCTCCTATTCCCGCCTGAGCGGGAATCTATATTCTTCTATTTTTTAACTTTATTCCCAAATTTATTCATAAATTTATCAATCTTCGGTGCAATCACCACACTGCAATACCCTTGCGTCGGATGTTCCGTATAATAATTTTGATGATACGATTCAGCCGGATAAAATTCAGGGGCAGACGAGAGTTCCGTAACGATTGGATCATCCCATTCCTTTTGGATCTTTTGAATCGATAGAAGAGCTTTCGCTTTTTGTTCTTCATTATAATAATAGATCACCGAGCGGTACTGAGTCCCTCGATCCGCCCCTTGGGCATTCAATGTTGTCGGATTATGAATGCTCCAAAAAATATCAAGTATCTCTTCATAACTAATAATGGCAGGATCGTAAGTGATTTCAACCACCTCGGCATGGCCAGTCGCTCCACTGCATACTTGTTCATAACTGGGAGATTTACGTGTCCCCCCTGCATAACCGCTGATAGCCGAACAAACACCATCCACACGATTATAGACCGCTTCAATACACCAAAAACACCCGCCGCCCACAAGGGCTTTTTCAACACATCCCATAACAGCTCCTACTTTTTGGGTGATTATCGGCTGAATCAACTGTAGAGATGATTAGCCCTTCTATCTAATAAAATCCCTTTATCCAACGTTACCATTGAGTAACGTTGAAACGGTACGATGCCATCATAACATTAGTAAAGGAGACCCAAATGGAAAAAATGACACCGTTGGAAAAAATGATCGTCAAAAAACTTCGCCGATCCAAACGCGCCAGCTGGATGGTAGACTAAAACACGTTTTGCCTATCCAGGCATAATTTTTCAATCCCCCCCCTCTTCTTATTAACTCTTTTTAACGTTATAATTTGCTTTACATTCATTTAAAGTTCTTTTGCCCTTCGTTAACATCGCTACGTCATACTGTTGAATATGCCCCTCAAAAGGAGGCCATATTTATACCTAAGGAGTATTTTATGATTCGATCCATCATCCTCCCTCTCTTGAGTTGCACCTATCTATCGGCATCTACCCCCTCACCTATTGATATGGCATCTGATTTGAATCTCTCTACCAATCAAATCAAACAACTGCAACAGATCGATACAACCGTTGAACAGGTAAAACGTCACTCTCATGCAAAACAAATCGAAGTTCTCAATCCACAACAGCGTAAGCTTTTCTTTGCGCGGTATAAAACACTCTGCACTAATGATTAAAAAAGGGTAATAATGCTTCAAGCACTAATGGTCGAAGATGACCCGGATATCACGACACTGCTCGTTAACTATTTGAAAAACTACGGTATTGCCGTGAACGCCGTCTCCACCCCATCTGCAGGCCTTAATCTTTTAAATACGGATCATTTCGATCTAATCATTTTGGATTTGACCCTGCCCCAAATGGATGGACTGGAGCTGTGTAAAGAAATCCGTCTTATAACCGATATCCCGATCCTGATTTCAAGTGCCCGCAGTGACATCAACGATAAAATTATCGGGCTTGAATACGGGGCAGACGACTACCTCCCAAAACCGTATGAACCGCGTGAACTGATTGCACGTATCAAAAGCGTCTTACGCCGTTATCGTCCTTCACTGGAAAAAAAAGACAAAGCATTTGTCTTGAATGAGAATGAACAAACGATTCTTTATAACGGAGATTCTCTTTCACTGACACGTGCCGAATATGAGTTGTTATCGCTCTTTATTCTCCATCCCAATCAGACATTAAGCCGTGATTTTCTCTCCAACAACTCCGAAGCGATTTCTTGGGAAAGTTCCGTTCGTACTATTGATGTCATTATCAGTCGTTTACGCCAAAAAATTGAAAAAGATCCTAAAAATCCCCGTTTTATCCACTCCATACGCGGCAGCGGATATCGGTTTTCCGGTTAAACGATGCGTCATAGTATTTTTCTTCGCATCACCCTTTTTTTCCTCATTACGTTTATCGGTATGGGTGTAGGATTTTACGCTATTCACAAAAAACTCACTCAGGAATATGAACATCATTTAGAAATAGAAGCAGGAAATCTCCTTTTGGTTTTACGCAAAAGTATTATCCTCTCACCGCCTATGCGTCGTTCTTTTTTGCAAGCGCAGGGATACAGTATCACCGAACCTCATCCCGATCTTATAAAAACACTCCGTAATGCCCTCACAACGATTCCGGAAGATTATCCTGAAGCAATCAAAGACTCCCTCAAAGAGGGGCGTATACAGATCCTAAAAGATGACAACCATCTCTATATCTACCTGACGAAAGCGACTCCGCCGTTGCTAGTTCTTAAAACCGATGCAGCCAAACAATCCCTTTGGCTCGAAACGCTCTTTGTAAGCTTAATGATTGCCCTCTTGCTATTGTATTGGCTCATTATTAAAACCCTGTTTCCTCTTAAACTTTTGATTCAATCGATAAATAAATACGGCAAAGAGGGAACATATACGCCGATCAAAAGTACCCGAAAAGATGAAATCGCCCTTGTATCCTATGCGCTCGATAGCGCTATGCATAAAAACCAAACGCTCCTCGAAGCACGCAGACTTTTTTTACGCAACATTATGCATGAACTCAAGACCCCTATTACCGTGGGAAAACTATCACTTCCATTTCTAAAAAAAGGGGAAGAAAGATCTATTTTGGAGAGAGCTTTTTCCCGGATGGAAAATCTGATAGCGGAATTGGTTCGGGTGGAGCAAATTACTTCGGGAGCACTTTCTCCTCATTTACAAACGTGTGATCCGAAACTTTTAGTAGATAAAGCCAAAGAACTATTATTTCTCAACGATGAAGCCATCGAAGCAGTATTTGACGGGGAAATGGTTTATGCCGATTGCGATGTTTTTGTAACGGTGTTTAAAAACTTAATCGATAATGCGATCAAATACAGTGATGAAGGAAAAGTTCGTATTGTCCAAAACCATGCACGAATTCTTTTTTACAATAAAGGGGCACCATGGCCATCAGGCTATACACTGAAATCGCTCAGTGAGCCTTTTTTTCATTCTAATGAGAATCCGAATAGCTTTGGATTAGGGCTCTATCTTGTTAAATCCATTATTGACGCTCACAATTTCAATCTCTTCTATCACTATGCGGCAGGGGAACACTGCTTTGAGCTAGAGTGCCAGATCCCTCTTTCGGTGATCGATTAAGGCGTATTTCAAAACATGCACCCTGCGTCGTATTGTAAACACTCAGCTTGCCCAAAAAGTGTTTTTCGATAATCGTTTTGGCCATATAAAGACCGATCCCCGTCCCTTGTGACTCGAATTTAGTGGTAAAATATGGGTCGAAAATTTTATCGATAATCCCGGATGGAATGCCTCCTCCAGTGTCTTCGACACTAATCGTGCAATAGCGATTATCATTTACACATCGGATATAAATTATTCGATTCTCGCCCCGATGCTGTTCAATCGCTTCACGTGCATTATTGATGAGATTAATAAGAACCTGCTTCAACTCATTGGGATATACTAACACTTCTATATCCAAATCAATTTCTCTCTCAATAACAATTTTCTTTCGCATCAATAAAGGGCCTAACAAGGCTTCTACATCATTAATCAACAAGTTAATATTGACCGAAACTTGACTCCGGTCATGCTTGAAAAAATTACGGAAATCATCAATCGTTTGAGACATGTATTCGATTTGTGCTTCTGCAATCTCTATAACCTTTGCCGTTTCATCATTTCCTGAAATCGAACAGCTCAGATTTAAACGTGTCATGGTGAGGCCCAGAATATTGAGAGGCTGACGCCATTGATGGGCGATTGATTCAAGCATAGACCCGATTTCTGCCATTTTGGCTTGCTGCATCAGCAATTTTTCCTGCTTCCGATTTTTTTCAACCGCTTTCTCAATCTCCTCTTGGAGGCGCTGATTAAACGTTTCCAATTCATCGGTACGTTGGCGTACCAATACGTCCAATCGACGATTTTTATAGGCGATCAAGATGAACAATATCACCATAAAAGCAACTACAGCCCAAGCCAACCGATAATTAATCGGGTCATTTCGCTCCATAACCAACCAACGACCGTGGATTTCCTGATACTCCGATGGGGTAATAGAGCCTAATACCTTATCTGACATAGAAGCCAGCATTCCCCAGTCCTTACGAAAAGCAAAGGCAAGTTCATAACGATAGGGCGTCTCTCCGACTACTTTGAGACGTTTCAGACCATGACGCTCGATGAGATAGCTTACGACTCCCAGCCCTTCGACGCAGGCATACGCTTCACCGGAGGCAACTTTTTGGAGGGCTTCCAACGATGTATCCGCCATTACAGGAATAATTTTGGGATAATGGGAGCGTAAAAAATCCTCACTCGCGTAGGAACGGACAACGGCTACTTTTTTACCGTTTAAATCATTCAGATCATTAACATATCCGACATGCGAATCCGCTACTACAACCATTGACTGCGTTAAGTACGAACGGCTAAAGACAAGACTCTCTCGTCGCTTTTCGGTAATGGCCGCACACGAGAGCATATCAAGTTCTTTGTTCTGAACCGCACGTATCGAATCACTCCAGAATCTTCGGCTGTAATCAATTTCGAAATGGACTCCCAACCGCTTTTCCAGAAGATTCAGATACGATGCACTAATGCCGGTATATCTCCCTTTTTCATCGATAGACTCCACCGGAGCCCAATTTTGATCGATCCCAACCCGTATCACCGGATGTGCTTTTAGCCACGCTTTCTCTTTATCACTCAGATTCAATACGCTGTGTTTATAAAGCAGAGATTCAAAAGAAGGGATTGCTTGAACCGCACCCATCAGACGATACCCTTGTGCAATCATCTCCAACCGTACCGGGTCAATTGAACCAAATGAAGTGTTAGGGCGGAATGCGAGTTCTTTTAAGACTCTCCCCTCATAAATCAATGCATCCAACGATTTATGCTGAGGATTGTAGTTGCGATAGATCAGTTCTGCCGTCTCTTCGATATGATCAAAGGCCCAGAGCCATCCCCGCATCGAGGCATCATAAAAAGCTTCCGCTCTCTGAGGGTTTTGGAGCGTTTCGTTTTTGGTAGTAAATAAAATATCGCTGTAAAAATCAAACCCGTACTCTTTGGGATGAAGTGCATGGGTTTCAACCCCCACTTTTTGGAGAATGTACGGTTCATTGGAGAGATATGCGATCATAGCATCGGTTTCACCGCGAGCCAACGACATCGGATCATACGAATGTTCCTGTATCCGTAAATCTGACGAGCGCAGACCGACACTTCGGAGCATCATCTGCATCTCAGCGCCCTCGATTGTGTCGCTTGTGAGCATTACCCGCTTATTTTTTAAATCTTGGGCAGTTCGGATGTTGGAGTCTTTACGGGAAAGCAGTACCATTGGAGAGGATTGAAATACAGCCGCCATCAATACCAGCGGAGCGCCGTTGACGTAATCAACTATCAAGGATGAACGCCCAACCCCGTATTGCGCTTTTCCTTTCATCACGGCACCAAAAGGATCTTGTTTATTGTGCGCATCCAAAATCGTGACATCCAACCCTGAATCCGAGTAATACCCTTTTTCTTTGGCAATATAATACCCTGCAAATTGGAACTGATGCATCCACGGTAGTTGAAGGGTTACTGATTCATTCGACCAGGCAAGTGTAATAAAAAAGAGTAATAAAGGTAGCAGCTTTTTCATGGCTAAGAGTGTATCGAAAGAATTATATTTTCATACTTAGAACCCTTTAGGCTACTCTTGGATAAAATCGCAATACTATTTATCACACAAGGTCTCTACCATGTCGGTCAAAACAATACTGCTTGAAACTATCTCCCGTCGCCCACTCATCATCGACGGTGCCATGGGGACTCAGCTTCAAGAGCGTGCCGATATGATCCCGGAAAGTGCATGGGAAGGGCTAGAGGGATGTAATGAGCTCCTCAACGTCACCGCACCTGACGTGATGAGCAATATTTTTCACGCCTATCTAACCGCAGGAGCTGACCTCATTACCACCAACACCTTCGGCTCTTTCAGCTGGGTTCTCGATGAGTACGGGATTGGTCACCGCGCGTACGAGCTCTCGCGTGCAGGAGCCGCAGTCTGTAAAGCAGAGTGTGATAAATTTTCCACTCCTGCACACCAACGTTTTGTTTTGGGTTCTATCGGACCGGGAACCAAACTTCCCTCGCTCGGACATATTCACTACGATGAGATGTACGCAGGGTACCTAGAGTGTTGTCTGGGACTCATCGACGGCGGATGCGATATTTTCCTCCTTGAAACCTGCCAAGACCCACTCCAGATCAAAGCCGCACTCCATGCCTGCGAAGCGGCTAACCGCGAACGCGGTTCTGAGCTGCCTATTATGGTATCCGTTACCATCGAGCTGGCAGGGTCTATGCTCATCGGTACCGATGCGGCAACCATCGCCACGATTTTGGAGCCCTTCGACATCATCAGCCTTGGATTCAACTGTGGAACCGGACCTGAGCAGTATGGAAAACACGTTAGAACCCTCAGTGACGTGTGGGGGAAACCGATCTCGGTTCATGCTAATGCGGGCTTGCCTCAAAACCGAGGCGGACACTCCTACTATCCAATGGGACCCGATGAATTTGCCCAACTTCAATGTGACTTTTTAAACTATGACGGCGTCAGTTTCCTCGGCGGATGCTGCGGAACGACCCCTCAGCATATCCGTGCACTTGTAAATAAAGTTTCTTCCATTACTCCAAAAAAACCAAGCGGAGAAACACAACCCTCTATCGCATCGTTGTTTAACACCGTCGAACTGATCCAAACACCCGCTCCGCTACTCATCGGAGAGCGCTCCAATTCAACCGGATCGAAAGCATTTCGTGAACTGATCATCGCGAGCGATTACGAGGGAACGCTCAGTGTCGGTCAAGCGCAAGTGCGTGACGGGGCACACTGTCTTGATGTCAACGTCGAGTTTGCCGGACGGGACGGAGCCATCGATATGGCACACGTCATGAGACTCTACAACCAAAAAATCTCCATCCCCCTTATGCCCGATGCTACACGGGTCAACACGATGGAAGAGGCACTTAAATGCATCGGCGGTAAACCGATTATCAACTCCGTCAACCTCGAAGACGGAGAAGAGAGACTTGATGCGATCTGTTCACTCGCCAAAAAATTTGGAACAGCGCTGGTATGTTTAGTAATCGATGAAAAGGGGATGGCGAAAACCACGGCGGATAAAATGCGCATTGCCGATCGTATCTACGATCTGTGTGTCAATCGCCACCATATCGATCCGCGCAATCTAATGTTTGACATGCTCACCTTTACGGTGGGAAGCGGGGATGTGGAGTACCGCGACGCTGCCATCCAGACATTAGAGGCAATCCGCCAACTTCATGCGAAGTACCCGAATGTCGGCTCTACGCTGGGGCTGTCCAATATCTCTTTTGGTCTGGGCATGAATGCCCGTGTCTTTTTAAACAGTGTATTTTTACATCACTGTATTGAAGCAGGTATGACATCCGTCATCATCAATGTCAAACATATCGTCCCGCTCTCAAAAATGTCCGAAGAGGATCGTTCTATCTGTGAAGAGCTCCTCTTCTCTCCTGATGACCAGTCCCTCTTTAAATTTATCGACCATTTCAGTGATAAAACCATTGACAACGGTAAAAACGATGAAGCCTATGATGCAATGAGTGATGAAGAAAAAATCGCTAAACTTCTCATCGACGGTGACAAAGAACGGATGATTCCACTTGTAGAAAGTGCTCGTCATACGATCAATCCTGACCGAATCGTAAATGAAATCCTCATTGATGCGATGAAAATCGTCGGAGAGCTTTTCGGATCGGGCAAAATGCAGCTGCCGTTTGTATTGCAAAGTGCCGAAACGATGAAGACTACGGTCGATTATCTCAACCCGTATCTTTCAAAACAGGAAAAAGATACTGATACGACCCTTGTCATCGGAACCGTCAAAGGAGATGTTCACGACGTGGGAAAAAATCTCGTAGACATTATCCTCTCCAACAACGGCTTCAAAGTGATCAATGTCGGGATAAAAACGGAACTTGAAAAGTATCTCGACGTTATGAAAGATCAAGATATTCACGCCATCGGGATGAGTGGGCTTCTCGTAAAATCAACCCAAGTTATGAAAGACAATTTGGAGACAATGGCGAGTATGGGAATTACCACTCCGGTACTGCTAGGCGGTGCGGCACTAACCCGTAGCTTTGTCGATGATTTCTGCCGACCGATCTACAACGGAGCAATTTTTTACTGCCGCGACGCGTTTGACGGAGTTATCGCGATGAGCCGAATTGAAAAATACAATGCTGACCCGAGCATTGGACTCGATACCCGTCTGAGTGGCGATATGGTTGAACGTACTGTCAAAGAAGTTGTCGATATTGTTATTCCACCGTTTCATGAGTTAAAAATGCCAAGCGTTGTCAAAATTCCAACCCCTCCTTTTTGGGGGCGTCGTGTATTACGTAAAGAGCATCTTGATTTTGACATGGTATGCGAATGGGTTAACAAACGGAGTCTTTTCAAAATGCACTGGGGGTACAAACGTGCAGGAATGCCGGTGGATGAGTACAAAAAACTTCTCGAGACCAAAGTCTATCCGGCGTATGAACGGATCAAACGCGAAATAATCAAGCGCGGGTTATTTGATCCTACGGTGATTTATGGATATTACCCTGTCCGAAGCAGTGAGCAAGAGCTCCTCATTTTTGATGAGAGCTATGGATGGAACATCGATGAAAACGCGAATCGCCAGCCGCTTGATGAAGTGATCGGAAATGCTAAATACGTATTTGAATTTCCACGCCAGCGCAAGGCACCTCATCGCGCTTTGAGCGATTTTTTCAGGCATACACGCGACGACGTATTGCCTCTCAGCTGTGTCAGTGTCGGAGATAAATTCAGCGAGTATGAAAAAGAGCTGTACGCTGCAAATGAGTATCTCGAATACAACATGGTGCACGGGTTTGGGGTAGAGCTTGCCGAAGCATTGGCCGAAGTGGCACACAAACAAATCCGGTTGGATCTCAATATTGCACACGATGATGAGGGTTTTAGTCTCCGTGATGTCCGCCTAAACCGTTATGCAGGGGCTCGATATAGCTTCGGGTATCCAGCGTGTCCCGATTTGGAACAAAGCCGAATCATCTTCGATTTGTTGCGTCCTGAAGAATTTGGAATTACCCTCTCTGAAACCTTCCAAATTCATCCGGAGCAAAGTACCACTGCGCTGGTCGTGCATCATAAAGATGCAACGTATTACAACATTTAGGACTAAGAAAGCTATTGTTATGATGGATAATGAGCACTTGATCATAGAACAGACAAAACGTTTATCTCTTCTATTTGTTGAAGATAATGAGCCTTTTCGAACGCGAATCGTAAAAGTGCTCGATGATTATTTTTATCGGGTTGATACTGCTGTCGATGGACAGGAAGGGCTCGAAAAATACAACAATTATTATGACGCAAAAAACAAGCATTACGATCTTGTTATCTCCGATATTCGAATGCCTCGGATGAATGGAGTGGAACTTGCTACTGAAATTCGTACCATCAATGAAATGCAGTCCATCATTATCCTCTCCGCTCATACGGAAGCCGATTATTTACTTTCACTCATAAATCTCGGTGTAGCGCAGTTCATCACCAAACCGGTTCAATACCCTCAGATGTTTGATACCCTCTATAAAGTATGTCATAAAATCAACCAGGCGCCCATTACCCCTCTTCACCCCAACCATATCATTTCTCTAACAAACACTATCTTTTGGGATATGGATAAAAAACTGCTCTCAGAACAAGAGAATACCATCACGTTAACAAAATATGAAATTCTCCTTATGGAGCTTTTAACGAAAAAGTTCGAGCAGGTATGCAGTACCGATGAAATCTTAAGTCACTTTTATCTCAACAATATCGATGTAAGTTCGGATAATCTACGCGGAATGATGATGCGTTTACGGAAAAAGCTTCCCGAAAAAGCTCTCAACAGTATATATGGAATGGGTTATCGTTTATCGTCAGTGCACTAAGATTACTTTTTACCCCACACTTTTTCTATCCACTCTCCCATTTTCGCTTCATATCCGCTGTTTTTAAACTCGACAAACTTGAGCGGTTTTGAGAGGTATTTTTGCTCCACCCAACCCCCGAAATCATGCGGGTAAAGATACCCTTTGTGCTGTTGGCGCAAATGTTCCGGAATATCGAGAATTACCCCGTTTTTTACCGCACTCTGTGCAGCATTAATCGCCGTGTATGCTGTATTGGACTTTGGAGAAGCGCACAGATAAATCACCGCTTGGGCAAGGATAATCCGTGCTTCGGGATAACCGATCTGCTTTACGCTCATCATCGCTGATGTTGTCAGTGTCAACGCCTGAGGATTGGCATTCCCCACATCTTCACTGGAGAGGATAACCAAACGGCGAGCGATAAACTCCGGTGGTTCTCCCCCCTCGATCAGACGGGCGAGATAATAGATAGCCGCATCAGGGGCTGAGCCTCGGATACTTTTGATGAGAGCCGAAGCTAGATCGTAATGAACACCCGCTTCCGAACTCCCAAGCGACTGTGCCGCAGGGCGGAGCGATTTAAGCAGTGATAGCGTAATCGGTTTGTTCAATGCCGTAGAGACTTCAAGAAGTTTCAGCATAGAGCGTGCATCGCCCCCCGAACTGGCAATCAAATATTCTCGTGCCTCTTCGTCCATTTCCACCGCCGTTCGGACTAACAAATCCGCTAACGCATCATAACCGATGGAATGAAGTTCAAACAACAATGAGCGTGAACGCATCGCCGCAGTTAAGCTAAAATAAGGGTTTTCTGTCGATGCACCGATGACTAACACACTGTTTTTTTCCATAACCGGCAGTAACACTTCCTGCTGATTCTTTGCCAAACGGTGAACCTCATCGATGAAGATGAGCGGCTTTGTCAAAGAACCTTCGTATTGATCAAATATTTTACGAAGCTGTTCGACTTTAAGCGACGTAGCATTGAACTCATAAAACGGGGTATCCATCACATCCGCGATGATTCGTGCCAATGTTGTTTTTCCGCAACCGGGAGGACCGTAAAAAAAAGAGTGGGTAAGATTCCCCCCTTCGCATAGTGAACGCAAAGGGGCATCGGGAGAGCATAAGTGAGATTGTCCTACGACATCGTCAAACGCTTTGGGACGGAGGAGATAGGTAAAGTCTGCCACTTTTAGCCTGCAATAACCTTGATAACGACTTCCCGCACTTGGCGAGGTCCGTCAAATTCACCGAAGAAAACACCTTGCCATTTTCCGAACATCGGACGCCCCTCATAAACCGGTATACTAACCGATGCACCCATGCGAGACGATTTAAGATGTGCCGCAGCGTTATCCCCGACATGAGAATATTTTGCATCGCTCGGGATAACCGTAGAGAGTGCCGCTAACAAATCCCGTCGAAGGTTCTGATCGGCATTTTCAAATAAAAAGACGCTTCCGGTCGTATGCGGAGTAAAAACAACACAAATTCCCTCTTTGATTCCTGATTTGATTACCGCCTCTTTCACCTCGGCACTGATATCCATTAACTGTGTTTTATGACTGGTTGGAAATGTAAGTGTTTTCATTTTTTACCACCTTTTGAAAATTTAGAGTCAGGTTTATATTTATTCGTACCGAAAGGTTCGTTGGAAGGCTTTGGTTTGACCTTTGCCTTATCTTTAACAAACGTCTTTTTCACGGGTTTGGATTCTGATTTTTCGAATACTTTCGGAGCTTTTTTCTCATTTTTTTGTTTCTGCTTCTCCGCTTTTTCTACGGCATCCAAAAATTCACGTAAATTTGAATACTCACTTCGCTCTAAAAAGCGTACCTTCCCCGTAGGGAGATTGTTGAGCTCGATCCCTCCGAAACTAAGACGTTTCAAATCCACGATTTCAGCACCGAAATGGGCGAAAAAGCGGCGGAGTTCACGGTTTTGCCCCTCTCCGATAGCTACTTTTAAAATCGAGTAGTCCCCTTGGTCTTTTTGCACCTGATAGGCATAAAAGGGGGCAAAACTCATCGGACCCGCATCCGCATGCTCATGCGCTCCGGCACTGGCATCTTCGAGTTCTAATCCCTCACCCATGGCGATTTTCATCCCCTCAGACACAGGCCCTTTGATTTTGATCTTATAGACCCGTTCCATTTTAGAGGTCATGAGTGCCGTTGCGACACGAGACGCATCAGTGAGGAGCAATAACCCCTCAGAGGCGAAGTCGAGCCGTCCGACAGGGATATAGTGGCGGTATTGTTTCGCGAGAGAATCGTAGATCGTTTTACGACCCTGAGGGTCTTTTTTAGTTACCAGCTCCCCGCGCGGCTTGTTGTAAACGATAACGGTAAATTGGTCATTCGGAACGATCTTATTGCCGCTGATCATAACATTGGCATTGCGCTCATCTACCTGAATGGCGGGATTGGTTTCGACTTCACCGTCGATACGGACATATCCGTCGAGAATAGCCTGATCGGCTTCACGACGCGAGTACGTCGAGTAGTGGGCGATATATTTGTTTAAACGCATCATGAGATACCTGCTTCCACGAGTGTATGAAGGTGCAAGGCACCTTGGATTACGCCGTTAGTGTCGGTCACTACCAGCAACTGGATTTTTTTTGTTTCGATCAGAACAAGCGCGTCACTGGCAAGCATTGTCGCATCGTTTATTACGAGAGGATTTTTAGTAGCATACACTTTGGCAGGGGTATCCAGCGAGAACGTATCACCAAGCAGGGCTCGGCGGATGTCACCGTCGCTAAGCAATCCTGAAAGTTTCCCCTCACTGTTTGTAAGCATCACCGTGCCCAAACGCCCTTCGCTGAGTTTTAAAATTGCCTCTTTGAGCGGAGTCTCTTCATTTACAATCGGAAGATCCGCCGTACGCATCAAATCGCTTACTTTAACAAACAACCGTTTTCCCAATGCTCCTCCGGGATGAAATGAGGCAAAATCCTCTTTTTGAAAATTACGTGCCTTCATTAAACAAACCGCTAACGCATCCCCCATCGCAAGAGTGAGAGTCGTTGAACTGGTAGGGGCAATATCGAGTGGGCACGCTTCCTGCTCCACATTGATATTGATCACTTCATCGCTGTAGCGTCCGAGTGTTGATGCGGCATTTCGGGTCATTCCGATCAACGGAATATCAAAGCGCTTGATATGAGGGAGGATAGAGCTGAGTTCCGGGCTCTCACCGCTGTAGCTGATCGCCAAAACAGCATCCTCTTTACCGATCATTCCCAAATCACCGTGCAGCGCTTCAGTCGGATGGAGGAAAAAACTCGGTGTTCCGGTAGAGGCAAACGTTGCGGCAATCTTTGCCCCGATAAGCCCCGATTTTCCTACTCCGGTAATGACCAGTTTCCCTTTGCATGCCAAAATCATTTCTACGGCACGCGTTATCTCTGATCCGAGCGTTTCAGCACCTTCACGGAGGGCTTGTGCTTCGATTTCAAGTGTGTTTTTGGCTATTGCGATATAATCATTGTTCATAAATACAATTATAGCCGAAATGGACTTTATCCATGCAAAACCTTTACCGAGAAGTAAACACGCTAGACCGTCGGGCCGTCGAAAAATTTGCCCTCAGCGAGACAATCATGATGGAGCATGCTGCATTATCCATGGCTCAACTCATTCGTACACGTTTTGAGCCAAATGCATCCATACTCATCGTCTGCGGCAATGGTAACAACGGGGCAGACGGACGCATCCTCGCACGACAGCTCGAAGAGGAGTATTGTATTTCTCTCCATTATCAGAGTGATACCCGTTACGATGTCATCGTGGATGCTCTCTTTGGAAGTGGTCTTAACAGAGCAATCGATCGTGCCACAGGCAACCTGCTCGATCTCCTCAATGCCTCGGATGCCTTTAAAATAGCCTGCGATGTCCCTAGCGGTTTATTTGCTGAGGGTACGCTCGATCCCCATACGTTTAAAGCGGATATTACCATCACCATGGGAGGGCTCAAACGAAGCCTCTTCAGTGACGCAGCAAAAGAATACACAGGGGAGATACACGTCGCCAATCTGGGAATTTCACGTTCACGATATGAAATACCCTCATCATGGCAATTGCTCGATCCCACCGATTTGTCCCTGCCTCTTCGGACAAAAGCTTCTACTCACAAAGGGAGTTACGGACACTTGGCCCTCATCTGCGGTGAAAAAGTCGGTGCTGCCGTTATCGCCGGTTCAGCGGCACTCCGTTTTGGTACAGGGCTAGTGAGTCTTCTCAGCAATGAAAACGTCTTTATCCCTTATGAACTCATGCAAAACCATTCCCTTCCTGAGACTACCACTGCTATTGCGGTAGGGATGGGTCTGGGAGTGGAGTTTTGTGACGATGAGCTTACCTGCTTACTCGACAACACACTCCCGCTGGTTTTAGACGCCGATATTTTTTATCATCCGTTATTTGTTAAATTACTCAAACGGGGCAGTATCGTCCTCACTCCGCATCCTAAAGAGTTCACTCAAATATTACGCATCTGCGGCATTGCCGATATCAACACCGAAACATTGCAAAATGACCGTTTTGGCTATGTCGAGCAATTTTGCAGCGCATTTCCCGATATCGTCTTACTCCTCAAAGGTGCCAATGTCATTATCGGCTCACAAGATAATTTTTACATCAATCCTCACGGTACCGTAGCATTAGCCAAAGGTGGAAGCGGCGATGTTCTCAGCGGTCTCATCGGTGCACTTTTGGCACAAGGGCACACGCCCCTGGAAGCCGCGATCCAAGGATCGCTTGCCCATACCCTTGCCTCACAAAAATTGGGCAAAAACAACTATGCCCTCAGCCCATTTGATTTAATAGAAAGAATTACCCACTTATGAAAAAAATCGTTGCCCTCTTTAGCGGCGAGGGGACCAACCTCGCTAATCTGATCGAAAAAATCCATCGTAAGCACGCCATTATTACCTGTGCTATCACGAACAATCCCGATGCGGCTGGAATAGCCAAAGCACGTGCAGCGGGCATTCCCGTTGAAGTATGCGACCATAAAGAGTATGAAACGCGAGAAGCCTACGATGCGGCACTGGTCGAAATGATCCGTGAGTACGATCCGGATCTAGTCGTACTGTGCGGTTTTATGCGGATACTCACGAGCGTATTTACCTCCAATATCCGCTCTATCAATCTTCATCCCTCACTCCTGCCTGCCTTTAAAGGCTCGCGCGCCATTGAACGAAGTTTTGAAAGTGACGAGAAAACATGCGGTGTGAGTGTCCATTGGGTTACCGATGAACTCGACGGCGGTGAGATAATCTTGCAAAAAAGTTTTACTAAAAATTCCTCCGATACTTTAGAAGAATTTTCGGCTAAAATTCGCCAGATTGAGCATGAGATACTTCCTCTCAGCGTACTAAAAATTCTACATGATTGATTGAAAAGGATAGCAATGCATACATTACAAATCGGAAAATATACTCTCGGCAGCCGCCTCATTGTCGGAAGCGGTAAATATGATTCATTTGAAACGACCAAAGCCGCTACATTAGCGAGCGGTTCGGAGCTTATCACCGTAGCCGTTCGCCGTCTCAATATCACCAACCCGAATGAACCGAATCTTCGTGATACCTTTGCGGGTACCAATGTTAAATTTTTACCAAACTCGGCAGGTTGTACGACCGCGGAAGAGGCCATCACCCTCTTCCGTCTCACCCGCGAAGCGACAGGAATCGATCTGATCAAACTCGAAGTAATCGGCGATACCCAAAAAACACTCTATCCCGATGTTTTGGAAACGATCAAAGCGTGTGAAGTGTTAGCACGTGACGGTTTTACGATCATGGCGTATACCTCGGACGATCCGATTATGGCGCGACGTCTCGAAGATGCTGGGGCTCACGCGATCATGCCGCTAGCCGCTCCGATCGGCTCAGGGCTGGGAGTCCAAAACCGTTATAACATCGTGTTTGTACGCGAGGCGGTAAAAGTGCCGATTATCGTCGATGCGGGGATCGGATGTGCCAGTGATGCGGCGTTAGCAATGGAGTTGGGTGCTGATGGTGTTTTGACGAATACGGCGATAGCGCAAGCGCAAAATCCGATGTTGATGGCAGAAGCGATGAAGAATGCGGTAATCGCAGGACGTTTGAGTTATCTCGCTGGACGCATACCCAAACGTCCGTATGCGACTGCCTCATCTCCGATTGATGGAATGATTCAGTTTTGATTTCCGTCATTCCCGCGAAGGCGGGAATCCAGCTAGATCTCCGGATCAAGTCCGAAGATGACGACACTCTTACGCCTCGATATAATCCAAATCCTCATGAAACGTCTCACGGGTAAAATACAATGCCACCAAAGCAATCGTAAAGACTACCGCACCTACCACGGCAGCTGAACCTAAAACCCCCATACTCCCTTTAAGAAGCATAAAGCTTGACGTAATCGGAACCACCGAACCGCGAACAAAATTGGGAACCGTCGTTGCAACGGTCGCTCGGATATTGGTTCCGAACTGTTCCGCCGCCATCGTGATAAAGAGCGCCCAATAACCGCAGAATACGCCGAGTAAAAAGACCGCACTATAAAACGATTGCGCACTTGCACCCGATAATGTGAAATAATAAAGGACACTTACAACCGAGAGAACCATAAAAATCGTATAAGCACGTTTACGGCTTTTCATCCGCTGCGAAAGATAACCGCTCGCTAAATCCCCCACAGAGAGTCCTATGTAGGTATACATCAATGCCGTACCCGCAGTTACCTCTCCATTAATTGCAAGCGCTTTTGCGAATTCAGGAGAGAACATCACCAAAATTCCGACGACATACCACAGAGGCATCCCGATAACAATCGCTTTAATGTATTTACTGAAAAGCTTTTTGTGTGTAAACAGGGCAAAGAAATGCCCCCTTTTCACATCATCCGAAGCATGATGCTCAAACATCGCCGATTCTCTGACCCGAAGTCGGAGAATCAACAGGGAAAACCCGAGAATACCACCGATAATATAAGCATTACGCCATGCAAATTCCTGTGCGACAATGTTTGCCGCAACAACCCCGAGAACGCCGAATGCGGCGATACTCATCACCCCATATCCGCGCAGCTCTTTGGGGAGGATTTCAGCCACCAGCGTTACCCCGGCACCGAGTTCTCCCGCCAAACCGATACCGGCAATAAAACGCAGCAGTGCGTACTGTTCAACATTGGTGACAAACGCATTGAGCAGATTCGCCACAGAATAGAGGATAATAGAGGCGAAGAGTACTGATAACCGCCCTTTTTTATCCCCGAGTATCCCCCAAAGAATCCCTCCGATCAGCATCCCGCCCATTTGAGCGTTAAGGATGTACGATCCCCACAGGGTAATCGCCTCTTTATCGAGTCCCAGTTCGCTCAAACTATTAACACGAACCACCCCAAAAAGGATCAAATCGTAAATGTCAACAAAATACCCCATCGCAATAACGATAACAGGGAGCGTCAATACCTGACGCCATACCGATACCGACATCATTCTGCCTTTGCACGTTTAGTGCTGTAATAAGCGTAAATCAACATTCCGATGATCGACCATCCGATAAAACGCAACCACGTCTCAAACGGCAATCCCGCCATCATAAAAATAATCAAAATGAAATTGAGCGGCATAAGGATTTTAAACGCAGGAACTTTAAAAGAGGGCTGAATGATATTTTGACGTCGTAATACGATAATTGCTACCGCTACCATCAGATAAGCGAACAGTGTCCCGATATTGACCAATTCCGCTAACGTTTTAAGAGGAATTAACCCTGCCATTACACTGAGCATAACCCCCCCGATAAGCGTTGCTTTATACGGTGTATTAAACTTCGGATGAATTTCGCTCAATGCTTTCGGTAAAAGCCCATCCCGTGCAAGGGCGAAAAAGATACGGGTAAATCCAAGTCCCATAACGATCATAACCGTTGTAATCGTAATGACCGCACCCAATGCGATAACATTAGCGGCAAACGGCTCATTGACTTTATAGAGGGCAAAGGCAAGAGCATCCGGCACGTTGAGTTCTTGATACGGAACGATTGCCGTAAGGGTAAAGCTTACAAGGATAAAAAAGACGACAGAGAGCGCCAGAGAGAGGATAAGCCCTAAAGGAATATTACGTTCCGGATTTTTTGTCTCTTCCGCAACTGTACTGATCGCATCAAACCCGAGATACGCAAAAATAATCAATGAAGCCCCGTGCCAAACCCCTTCCCATCCGAACGGGAAAAAGTTGGAGAGGTTATGGAAATCAACGTGCGGCAGACCGACGACGACAAACGTTACCAGTACCGCCAATTTGATCATTACGATTGCCGTATTGACTTTGGCACTCTCTTTGATACCGATCGCCAGAAGGACAAAAATCGCCAAAATGATCCCGAACGCACTGATATCGATATACGTACCGGCAGTCGGATTATACGCACCGCTAAGAGCTTGCGGAATATGAATATTCATACTGTTTTCTAAAAAACGGCGCAGATACCCCGACCACCCTGTGGCGACTGCAGCAGTAGCCACCCCGTATTCGAGCAGTAAATTCCACCCGACAAACCATGCAAACACTTCACCCAGCGAAGCAAACGTAAAACTGTACGCACTCCCCGCTACCGGAAACGCTGAACTAAGCTCCGCATAGATCAAGGCAGTAATACCGATCATCACGGCACCGAGTAAAAATGATAAAACAATTGCAGGCCCGGCCATCGTCGCCGCCGCTTGACCCGTAATGACAAAAATCCCCGCACCGATGACAGCACCCACACCGATAAACGTTACATCCATTAGTCCTAAGCTACGTTGAAACTCTCCCGTAGCACCGGACATATCTTTTTTCCGAAAAATACCTTTCATTCACCCTCCTCAACTCGATCTCATACTATGCATAGAACCTTGCTTACAATAAGACTCAATTATACATTATTTCTATACCCTTTGTAAGTTTTCGTCTCGTCATAGTTAAAAAAGAATCTATTTTTTCACACTCTTACGCATATCTCTTGACAATCTTTGGTTTTTCAACTATAATTTCGCCTCACTAATTAGCTCACTCGGGTTAGATTAGATGAAGGTCGGGGCGTAGCTCAGTCTGGTTAGAGTACTTGGTTTGGGACCAAGGGGCCGGAGGTTCGAGTCCTCTCGCCCCGACCATGTTTTTTTCTTTTTCGTATCATTTCAAACAGATTCTTTATTACAGATGGTGGGTGTAGCTCAGTCGGTTAGAGCATCAGGTTGTGGTTCTGAGGGTCGTGGGTTCGATTCCCATCACCCACCCCATTTGTTTCTGGTTTGAAACACCTTTGATACACGATGTTTTAGAAGGCGATTGTGCGTTCGTAGCTCAACTGGATAGAGTAACGGACTTCGGATCCGTAGGTTATAGGTTCG
>NZ_JAQTNN010000017.1 GCF_028713855.1 Sulfuricurvum sp. | reverse complement strand
TCGACGATAACGTTTTCCTGCGACATAACCGATTCTTTTAGATAGTGCTGTGCATGTTCAGCTTCCATCATTACCGCGGCTACTTCTTGAAGTGTATTTTTGTATTCGCTTTCCAAACGCAAAAGTTCCATCTGCGACAATCGCCCGCCTTTGAACTTCTTTTCTCCTATTTGGTAAGCTTTATAAGAAAAATCACGTTTTTGCGACAAAACCGCATTTCTTTCCTGTTCGAGCTGATACATCAACCAAGAACGTTTCAATGCTACTTGTATCACCCCTTTTTGAACCGACATCTCATATTCAGTCCCTTTTTTTTGGAGTTCAAATTCGTATGCTTGTGCCGATCTAAGGGACGGCATTTTCATCGTATAATCAACCATCATCCCATACTGCTGACCACTGTCGGCAGGGGTATTCGCATTTATTTTTCGCCCGGAGGTCTCGATGCTCAAAGGTTCCCCTGCCAAAACGGCAGCCTTTTCAAAACCGATCGCATTCATACGTCCGTGAGATTGGATAAGTTCTCCGGAAACCGTATAAGCTTGTTCAGAGAGGTTATGGAAACTGATTGCATGCCCTAAAAACGGTATTAAAATAGCACTATATGCCCATGACATTTTCATTGTATCGGCTCCATTTTTAAAATCGATCCGTTAGCAGGGTCGACATAAAGTTTAATATCTTTTGCAGTGGCATCCGTAGCGTAGACTTGATACACCAATTCAGAAGCAATGTCTCGAAGTTTGACACCGCGGACACCATATCCTTCATCTAAAAGATGCTTGCGGATATCCTCTTCATTCATAGGTGCCATTGATTGATAATACTGCTGTTCTTGCATACTTTTTACTAAATGGTTTCTGTGATTCCCAAAAGTATATTTCATATGTTCTTGTGTCGGAATAGTGACCGATGAACCCATTGCACCATAAAGAGACAAGGAAAGAAATGTCAAATAGATAGAGAAAATACGTTTCACTATTTATCCTTTGTATAAAAATATAATGGGATTCTATAGGATCAACATGAGAAAATCTTGAGAACATTTGGAGTATCTATCTAAATGAGACTTCATTTGCACTAGGTTAAAGACGAGGCTTGTCACTAAAAGAAAAACTTATGTGTATATTAGTAGATGAATTTGTGATAAAGGTCGATAATTTTTCATCAAAGTAGTATAATTTTACAATATGAATATTTGGTCATTTGATTTTGTATGGTTTTTTTTACTCCTTCCTCCACTGCTTTATTGCCTCTACAAATGCAAAATTGCTCTTAACCCAAGCCATTTTCCACATCTGCATTTTTTCGGAACGCCGGGCAAATGGGGTAATCTCGATTGGTTGCTCAAAGCGCTTGCAGTGACGTTGATGGTCGCTGCATTGGCGACACCGGTAATGACCGATTATTCGGATCCGCGTAACCGTAACGGGATCGATATCGTTCTCTCCATCGACGGGAGCGGATCGATGAACGCATCGGGATTCAGCAGCGACGAGCCCAGAGCAAGCCGATTTGAAATTGTCCAGAAAATCGCCAGTGATTTTGTGATGAAGCGCATCGAAGACAATGTCGGGGTGGTGCTGTTTGGGGATTTCGCTTTTATCGCGACTCCCGTAACGTATGAAAAAGAGATCATTTCTGAGATGATCGGGTATCTCAACCATGGTATGGCAGGACAAAATACCGCCATCGGCGAGGGAATTGCGATGAGTGTTCGGGCATTACGTGACTCAAAAGCCAAAAGCAAGGTGATTATCCTCCTCACGGATGGGGAAAACAACAGCGGTTCTATCTCTCCCAAAGAAGCGGTAGGGATGGTACAACAGGCTCATATCAAGCTTTACACCATCGGGATAGGGGAAAAAGGGGAGTTTGATAACGCTCTTCTCAAACAACTCGCCGAGGACGGAAACGGGAAATTTTTTGCGGCAGCCAATCAAAAAGAGCTTCAATCGGTTTATGATGAGATCGATACGTTGGAACGCTCGAAGATCAAAAGCAAACAACACACCTTTGAAGAGCATTATTATCAGTGGTTCGGCGCAGGGTCATTAGCAATTATGGCACTGTTAATGTGGCGCAGGAGAGGGGTATGATGACATTTTTATCTCCTTTTTGGCTTAGTGGATTGGTCGCAGTTGTACTTTATCTGTGGATAGGTCGACGCAAAGGGTGGAATAAGCAGGGATGGCTAATCTTCTCGATAGCGCTGTTAATCGTATCGCTTGCCCGTCCCGTATTGCCGCAGAAGCCGATTAGTGTCGAAGAGGCGGGATCGGATGTAATCTTGGCAGTGGATTTATCGTATTCGATGCGGGGAACGGATCTCGCTCCCAGTCGTCTGGAAGTGGCCAAAAAAATACTGCATGAGGTTGTCCATACCGATCAGAGGGATCGTTTCGGGGTGATCGGATTTACGACGAGTGCCATTGTCCTTTCACCGCTCACCAAAGATACGGAGCTTCTCGAACACCTTTTTGGTTCCCTCGATGAATCGCAGATCATTACCAAAGGGACCGATGTGATGAGTGCGCTGGAATTGGCGCGAAAAATGTCCCATTCGGTACGTCCTAACGTGATCCTCCTTACCGATGGAGGAGATGAAACGTCGTACAGCAAAGAGGCTGATTTTGTCCGTGAAAATAACTTGGCGGTAAGTGTGGTGATGCTCGCTTCCAATGACGGAAGTACCCTTCCGACAGCGGATGGATCATCATTGAAAGACGATGCGGGGCATATTGTCGTGAGTTCACGTAACGATGCCATCGAAGAGATCGTCCATAAGGGGAAAATGATTCGAGGCTCTGATGCGGGGGCAATTCTTTCGCTCATTGATGATGCTCGACAAAATGATTTTGCCGGCAAATCTTCGGTGATGCGCTATCAAGAGCTTTTTTATATTCCTCTTGTGTTGGCATTGATCACTTTTATCGCGGCATTTACGACGATAGGGAGAAAATTTACCACTCGCTTTATCCCTATCTTGGCATTAATCGGGGTATCGGCGCAGGGGGGAATGCTCGATTTTGGTTATGCGTATTTGGCCGAGCGCAATTATCAGCAAGGGCACTTTGAGCGTTCGGCGGAGCTTTATCGTCATATTGAAGGGGATAGGGCTCGTTATAACCGTGCCAATGCTCTTTATAAAGCAGGAAAATACGCGGATGCTTTGGGTATTTATCACTCCATACGTACCGATAACGCCTCCTTTAAAGCCAATACTTTTTACAATATGGGTAATTGTCAGATACGGTTGCAAAAGTTTGCCGAAGCCCGTGAAGCATTTTTAAAATCGCTGACACTGCGTTATACCAAAGCCGCCGATCAAAACCTCCGTGCTGTTGAGGGGGTTAAGGAACAGCAGACTCTGAATGTCCGTAAAGAGAAAAAAGATACCTTTTCCGCCGAGGAGAACAAGCCGACGGGTGAGAAAAAATCCTCCAAAGAGGGAGGTGGTTCGAACATGAAAACCGACACGGCTTCCGGTGGCGGCGGAGACGAGGGAAAAAAGGTCCAAAGTGATCCCCGTTTTTCAATGTCGCAAGGGAAGGCGAAACTCAGTTCCCGCCAGTATGAACTGATTAATCAAAGGAGTGTGCATGAGACGAAGCCTTGGTAGGATAATCGTATGGTTCGTGATATTCCATACTACCCTCTGGGGGATGAGCTATCGATGGAGCGTTCTAGAATCTCCGCAATCGCTTCGAGTGGGACAAAGCGGTGTGATACGCTACGCATGTACTTTTGAGGGGAGTGCGGCAGAATATTCGACCAAGTTGAAACTCGTCGATACCCCACAGTACGGCACTTCGGTTCTCTCTCAAAACACCAGGGTGGTACAGGGAAAACGGATTGATACGATCGATCTGCTCATTACCCCTAAAACTGCAGGGGTGATAGAGATTCGTATGAAGGCAGACGTACGTTATACCTCACCCGGTGCGGTTGAAAATACAGTATTGGGCCGTGATAACCTTAGCCGTGACGATATCTCCGAAGAAGAGGTGGCTCTTCCTGGTATAAGTATCCGTTCGCAAGAAAACAGTGCGGCATTGACGGGGAATATTACGATGGAAGCACAAGTGGATCGTACCAGTGTACGCGCTCACGAACCGCTCCATTTGAGCGTTATCATCAAAGGTTCAGGAAATCTCGAACAATTTATCCCGTATGAACTTAATATCAGCGGGGTAAAGGTATTCTCGGAACCGGCACAAAAACTTTTTACCCCTTCCAGCGATGGTGTAGAGGGGGAGATTCGTCAAGAATTTGCCCTCGTGGCGGAGAAATCGTATGTAATCCCAACGTTTAAACTGAGTGTCTTTGATACTGCACATAATCGAGCTGTGCTGCTTCAAAGTGCTCCAATTCAGGTTGAGATCAACGAAGGATATGACCCTGCATCGCTCCTCGATGCTCCTGATTTGACCGATATGTCAACGCTTAAACACTACGCCTACAACATCGGATTGGTTATTTTGGGAGTCATTTTTGGGGAAGCAGGAAGAGTGCTTTGGAAACGTCGCCCACGCCGAAAAACGGCACAATTTTGGGAGAGAAGCAAGAATACCAAAGAACTGATATTGATGTTGGCCCTTAGCGGGGATAAGCGTTATGAAGCCATTATTACCGCTCTTGAATCAAATACGATCAGTTTAAGCGAAGCCAAAAAGAAATTAAGTACACTCACAACAGAAAAAGAGGTGAAAGCATGATAAATATTATTAACCAAATACGCTCCGAAGTAGCCAAAGTCGTTGTCGGGCAAGATAAGATGATCGACGGGCTGTTGATCGGGTTGCTGTGCGACGGACATATCCTGATCGAAGGGATTCCGGGACTGGCGAAAACGACAACCGTCAAAGCCCTCTCAGCGGCATTGGGACTCGGGTTTAAACGGGTGCAGTTTACCCCCGATTTGCTGCCGAGCGATATTTTGGGGGCTGAGGTCTATGATCCTCAACATAATGCCTTTAAAATCAAAAAAGGGCCTATTTTCACTAATCTTCTTCTCGCCGATGAGATCAACCGTGCTCCGGCAAAAGTACAGTCTGCATTGTTGGAAGTAATGCAGGAACGTCAGGTGACACTGGGAGATGAGAGTTTTAAACTCTCCCCGCCGTTTTTGGTTATGGCGACGCAGAATCCGATTGAAAACGAGGGGGTATATCCTCTTCCTGAAGCGCAATTGGATCGTTTCATGCTCAAAATTACCGTCGGTTATAACACTGCCGAAGAGGAACTCTCCATAGCTCGCCGTATTGCTTCATCAACTGCGGAAGCGATCACTACGGTTATCGATGTCGATACCCTCAATTCTCTCAAAGAGAAGGTCAAGACGATCCATATTGACGAGGAGGTGGAACGTTATATGATCACCCTCGTCACCGCGACGCGTGAACCTGAAAAATATGGACTTGAATCGATTAAGCGGTATTTACAATTCGGCGCCAGTCCCCGTGTCAGTATCGATATGTTTAAAGCGGTACGTGCGGTTGCTTTTTTACGCGGAAAAGAGTTCGTTACGCCGAGTGATATTGCCTCTATTATCAAAGAGTTGATGCGTCACCGGATCGTCATGACGTATGAAGCGGAAGCGGAGGGGATTGAAATCGACGATCTGATTGAGCAGATTATCAAAGCGGTACCGATTCCGTAACGATGAAAAACAGCCGTCACATCCTTCTTAAAGCCCGCCGCCAGATTATCGGCGATCGTATCGGTAACAACCCCTCCATGTTTCGGGGGGAAGGGTACGATTTTATCGAATTGCGCGAATACGTCAGCGGCGATGATACTCGCCATATCGACTGGAATATCACGGCCAAGATGCAGCGTCCGTTTGTGAAGGTCTTTCGCGAAGAACGGGAACTTTCAGTCGTCACGGTGGCGATGCTTTCAGGGAGTCTTCATTTTGGGAAAGAGCGGTTCAAGATTGACTCTTTAGCCGAAGCGGTGGCTTTGATCGGGTATTCGGCACTTGGCAACGGCGATCTTTTTACCCACATCAATTTCTCCGAAACCTTGCGCGATGAGGTGCGTGCGAGTAAAAAGCGCTTTGCCGTCGCACAGAGTGTCGAGGGGATTATGGATTCCGAACTGCTTCAACGCCGCGCCGATTACAATGCGATGGCGGCGACACTTTATCGACGTCTAAAACGGCGTTCGCTGATCGTGGTGATCGGGGATTTTTTCGAGATTCCCGATTTGCGGCTGTTGGCGAAAAAACATGAAGTGGTTGCCATTGTTGTACGGGATCGGTTCGAAGAGAAGCCGGAACCGATGGGATTTACTGCTTTGATCGATCCCGAGAACGCAGCGGTGTTGGAGGGAGATTTTAACGCTCGGAGTGTCCGTAAATATCATGAAAAAGTTCGTGAGCATGATGCCGCGTTGTTTGATCGATTCCGCCGTGACGGGATTCGTGCTACGAAACTCTATACGGACGTCTCGGTTTCGGTGACGTTGCGAAGATTATTTGAGGGGCGCGTATGAGCCAGATGGTAGATATCCCAGTTAACGATATCGCACCGCTTGTAGAGGTACATGACTATTCGATTTATCTTTTCGGCGGATCTATTGCGATGTCGATTGTTGTAATGCTGAGTTTTATTCTGTTTGTCCTTAAAAAATGGCGTAATCGTCGTACTAGCGAGCGTAAACTTGCCTATAAAGCTTTTGAATCAATTAATCTCTCCGATCCCAAACATGCGGCTTATCGGATCAGTGAGCTCGGCAGAGTCTTTGTCCATGATAATGAGCGGACGGAGCGTGCCTACCACAATCTTTTTGAGCGACTCGAACCGTATAAATATGCTCCGAAAGTGGAGCCGATCGATCAGGAGACACTCGGGTACTATCATCTCTACCTTGAGATAATTGATGTTTGATGGGATTTGTTTCCAGTTTCCAAAACTGGGATTTCTCCTCTTTTTTTTCCTCGCTTGTGAAGCACTTTGCCCTCTGCGCACCAATCCCCTCTATTTTCCCAGAACCCTTTTATTCGGTGAAGTAGGGGTAAAGCCTTCGTTATGGTTATGGATTGCCAAATGGGCGATGATTTCCTTTTTGATTGTGGCATTGATGTCGCCGGTACATGATCGTAAAATAATGCATCACGAAGGAGGATGGGATATCCTTTTGGTTGTCGATCCCGCACTCATCAACCCTGAAGCACTCACCCAAATCACCTCATTTATCGAGAGCCGTCCCGATGAGCGGATAGCCCTTTGGATACCGGAAAACACGGTTGTACCTCTAACCTATGAGCATGATGTACTTAAATCTATTGTGATGCAGACTCCTAAACAAGATACTTCCACATCGGTAAACCGGAGTATCAGCCGTTTTTTTGCGACATCAGGGGAGGGTAGAGGAGTGGCTGTTATCCTCTCGAATAATCCAAAATCGTTTGTCTATACTTTACCGAGCGGGATACAAACGGCGGTGATTTCTCCCAAGAGAGAAACGCGCTGGTTAGATACCCTCAGACGTACCTATCCCCCTTACAAAGTTCAATTGACGAGCCGTTATTTTGACTATTACTATGTGTATCCCTTGTTTTTAGGATTTTTGGCCATGCTTGCGTATCTGTACGGACGGAATCAAAAGGGGATTAAATGACTTTTTTACATCCTGAATTTTTTTACTGGATGTTCCCTCCGATTGCCGTATTGTTCTATTTCTGGCAGACTCAAAAATCGCCCCAATCGGCTGTGTTTAGTGAAACTATTTTGGATCGTTTGCGCTCTCCGGTGATAACAATGACTCTTCGTGGACGTAATACGTTATTTCTGATGGCGGCAATTTTACTGATAACCGCAATGGCACAGCCGATAATATTCCAAGATGAAGCGGCAGCTGATGGGAAAGCCGACGTACTCATTGCACTCGATTTATCCAAAAAATCTCCTGATGCGTTTGAAGCACAGAAGCGCTTGGCGATTGATATGCTCCGGCTTCTTCGGGGAGAAAATATTTCTTTGGTTGGTTACGATACACAGCTGTACCGTATTTCTCCCTTCTCGACGGACACGGATATGATGGTTAGTTTGATCAAAGGACTGGACTCGGAGGCGATGCAGCATTTTGTGAGTGATAGTTCTGTAGTAGGGAAGATTCAAACAGACGAAGGGCTTAAAATCATTATCGGTGATCCGATCCCCGAACACAATACACAGCTTTCCGATATTGAAAAGACAATAGAAAAGATCAAAAAGTCCCAGCGTCTTTATGCCCATATCCCTCTCTTTTATTATCCGCTTGGATTGGCGATGCTGTTGATTTGGTTCGCACTCTCTTCTATGAGCAAACGGCAAAGTGTATCTATTTCAGTGATATTGGTGATGTTGAGTTTCTACACTGTTCCCATAGATGCGGGAATCTTGGATTTTAAGCAGTTAGATGACGGATATGAAGCGTATGAGAGAGGGAATTACATTCAAAGTGCAGAGTCCTTTAGATGGTATCAAAAAGAGCATGATTCTCCAGAAATACGTTATAACCTCGCCAATGCTCTATACAAAGCCGGAGAGTATGAAAAAGCGCGGTATTGGTTTAGAAGCGTTCACACAAGTGATCGTCTTTTGATTCAACGAACGGCTTATAACCTTGGATTGTGCGAACAGCGGATTTATGACGATACTGAAGTGCATAGAGTAAAAAAATCCGTACGGAATCCCTCTGTTTTTCTGAAAAGGTCAGTGCGAAAACAGGGGAAACCAATGGGGATACAGGGAAAAACGAGGCTTTATTCGATGTGATTTACGAAAAGATTTCGTAGAGCTTGTTTGCCCCCTTCATCTCACGACGCAGCTCGGTATAATCTTGATTTTTGAGGGCAGTTTTGAGGGCTTGAAGCTCTGTTTCGAAAAATTCTACCGCTTCCAGAACATTTTCACGGTTTTGACGGAAAATATCTTCCCACATTGCCGGAGAACTTTTAGCAAGACGGCTCATGGAGCGAAATCCCCCCGCGGCGAGGGCGAGAATATTCTCTTTTTCTTCTTGGGCTAGCACAGTGTTGGCAAGCGCATAGGAGATGACGTGGGGCATATGGCTGATAAAAGCCGCATGGCGATCGTGTTGTGCCGCACCCATCGTGTGTACCTGCATTCCGATGGATCGGAAAATACGCAATGCGGTATCACGCTGGGTATTGCCGCTGTGTTCCAAGTCACATAATACGACCACTTTATCGGCATAGAGCCCTTCTAGTGCAGCATTTGGACCGAACTGTTCTGTTCCCGTCATTGGGTGGGCAGGGATGAAATTTTCCCGTATACAAGGAGGAACGGCATCCACAATAAGTGCTTTGGTACTTCCCAAATCAATAAGGGTTTTATCACTTCCTTCTAAATCGGTGCATTCATTTAAGAGTGCGATAACGCCGTTGACGGGGACGGCTAAAAAAATAACATCGCACTCTTCTTTGAGCTTGGAGAAGGGAACGATTGCCTGCACTAATCCGCGTGCCAACGCAATACGCTGATGCTCTTCATTGTGATCGCTACCGACGATTGAAGTGATAAATGAGAGGTGTTTGAGGGCTAATGCCATAGAACCCCCCATTAACCCCAATCCGACTATCCCGATCCGCATCCGTTTCCTTTTTACTTTAATAGTGCTATTTTAGCCGCTTTAAGTTTAATTTACGGAACATTAATCATCTAAGTGATAGAATGAGAGACTATTTTAACGCAACGGAAATCTTGGCTTGAAAACAATAACCCTCTCATTGATAGTAGCGAGTGCATTGGCGCACGCATCTACGCAAAATGTCCAATCGATTCAGTATGACGGCATGGTCCATATATCCGAGACGGTTGCTAAACGTCTTAATGAGGTTAAAATCGGAGCCCCTTTAGATACGGTTGCGGTTGACAAGACGATCAAAAATTTCTTTGACCAAGGGTATTTTCAAGATGTTTGGGCAGATGAGAACGACGGAAAGGTGACGTTTCATTTCAAAGAGAAACCGAGCATCTCTAAAATCGAACTCAAGGGTTATAAAGATAACGACGAAGAGGCTAAAAAAACGTTGCTGCAGATCGATAAAGGTTCTTTATACGATGAAAAACGGCTCGAAGGGGCAAAAAAGCGGATTATTGATGCACTAAGTCAAGACGGTAAAATCGATTCGGTTGTCGAGATTGAGACGACTAAGCTTGATAACGGCAGTATGCAGGTCACTTTTATTGTCAATGAAGGACAAGAGATTATTATCAAAAAAATCCGTTATACGGGTGTCATAACGCAAGAGAGTGATGAATTTGACAGTATGATCGCGAATAAAGAAGAGCAATTCATGGGATGGCTTTGGGGGCGTAATGACGGTAAGATGAAAGTGGGAGAGTTGCAGTACGATCCGTTGCGTATCCGTGACTTTTATATGCAGCGCGGATTCCTCGATGCTAAAGTCGATGCACCGTTTGTCCAAGTCGATTTTGATCATTATACAGCGCAGATGGATTACACTGTTTTCGAAGGCGATATATATCGCGTCAGTGATATTCTGATTTTTCAGGATACTCAGGTTATCGCCGATAAAGACCTAATGGATGTTATCAGTCTCGAAAAAAACAAACCGTTTAATATCAAGACATTCCGTGATGACGCCGATCGGATCAAAACCAAGATCGCCGATTTGGGATACGCTTACGCACAGGTGCAGCCTGATTTGAAAAAAGACAAAGAGGGGAAAAGCGTTGACGTTGTCTATCGCATTGTTCCGGGTAAAAAAGTACATATCCGCAATGTCGTCGTTGCCGGTAACAGTCGTTCATTAGACCGGGTGGTACGCCGTGAGCTTTTCTTGGCACCGGGTGATTTGTACAGTCTGAGTAATCTCAAAGACTCCCGCAATGCGATCGGGCGTACGGGATATTTTGAGAGCAACACGATCGAAGAGAAACGTATAGACGATGAGAATATGGATCTGATTGTTCAGACGAAAGAAGCGCCGACAGGGAATATTCAACTCGGCGGAGGATACGGTAGTTTCGGCGGTATCTTGATGAGTGTCGCGGTGAGTGATCGTAATATCTTCGGATCGGGTATCAATGTGGGGATAAATCTTGAAAAATCCCAACGAACCAAAAACTATGCGTTCAACGTTTCGAATCCTCGTCTCAATGACAGCGATTTCAGCGGCAACTTTGCAGTTAAAAAAAGCTCAACGGAATATGACAGCTATACTATCAACTCTACAGGATTGAGTATCGGAACAGGGCATCGATTTAACCGTTATGTGAGCGGTTATGTCGGGTATAACTACTCCCAAAATAATTATACGGATGTCAATAATACGGATGTTAATACCACAACAACGGCGGTTGATCCACGCTATTATGCAAACTATACGAAAAGCTCGGTTTCTGTTTCAGCAACGTTTGATAATACTGACGATTACTATATACCTCGCGAGGGGATGACCCTCTCACAGAGTTTTGAAAAAGCGGGATTGGGGGGAGATACTGATTTCTGGACCAGTAAAACCAGTTTTGGTATCTATCAAGGGTTGCAAAAACTGACCGATTTCGACTTGATTCTCCGCTACAAAGCTCGTTTTAATTATGCCAGAAACACCGGCGAATTACCGATTGCAGAGAAATTTTACATGGGGGGAATCGGTTCGGTTCGTGGATATCAATCGTATTCTCTTTCTCCGACTGATGGGTTAGATATAAATCTTAAACCGTTTAAAATCGGTGGAACCCAAACTTTTTCTAATAACCTTGAATTTAGTTTCCCTCTTGTTCCTGAAGCAAAAATGCGGGCAACGGCTTTTGTCGACTACGGGATGATCGGAGAGAGCAGCTTAACTGAAATCAAACGGGGAGGCTATGGGGTGTCACTAGAGTGGTTCAGCCCTGTCGGACCGTTACAGCTAGTATTTGCCAATCCGATCGGCAGTAAAGCAGGAGACGATGTCGCCCACTTCGAGTTTACGATTGGACAGAGATTCTAATACTGCATCCGTTCGCCCTGAGCTTGTCGAAGGGTGTGACAGGTCCATGGTTCGACATGCTCACCACGAACGGGAGAGCACTTCTGCATTGACCCCTAATCAAACACCACAGTCAAATTTTTTGGAAGAATGATATTTTTCAACTGCTCTTTTGCCAGATAGAGATGGCTTCCCCGTACAGTTAATATTTCCTCTTCGTAGCTAAGCGTTATAGACGATGCATTCACGCGACCGGCCAAGAGGATATGTGCGAGTCGAAGAAGCGCTGAGAGGGTATCTACGGTCGTATTATCGGGTAAGAGTGAACCGTATCCCTCTTTGGTGATCAAAGCGGAAGAGGTATGCCCTTTTTTAAACAAGAGCAGGTGGGAAATCAACGCGATCTGCGAATGGCTCAGGGCATAGTCCAAAGCATTTATCGCTAAATAGTGGCTGTGACGCTGATAGGTGTAATATCGCACGCCGACACCGATCGAGAGAAGTTTGGCTGCGATGATGAGTTCATGCTGATAAGCAGGGTCAAGATTCAACGGACTATGGAGGAGTTCAAAAAGACGTTTGGATAAATGAGCGCACTGTAATCCGTGATCACTGTGAATTGCGTATGTATCGAGGAGATAGCGAACACTGGGATTGTAATTGGCCGGAAATACATCGCCCGAATTACGTAAAAGATCGCTTAAAAAGACCCCTTCACGTACTCCGACACCGCTGCATACAAGTTTTTTGGTACGTGTTTTACGTATGATACGTTGAAGGATTAATGCGCCGGGCTTGATAGTATCGAATCGATCGGGCTTAATAAAAAGGGATCGAAGTTTTTTAGGCCCTGCTTCAAGAATTTGGTCTGTGAATCCTAGAAAACGGCTCTCATCAGTCATAAATCCATGTAGTTTTTTAAGAGGGTATTCCTCTTTTTTCATCAGAGATCGGGAGAGGGCACGAAAAGTCCCGCCGATTCCAATCAGAGTATCGATATCAAACTCCGGGAGCTGCGTTAGAGCTTCGTCAATATAGGCGATTGCTCCGGCAATATTGTTCTGATCAAAAAAAAGTTCTTTAATCCGAACGGTACCGATATTAAGAGAGAAGAGGCTTTCGACTTTACCGTTTCGAAGGCGGGTGAACTCGCTCGATCCTCCTCCGACATCAACAGTAATAGCGTCCATTCGAGGTAAGAGGTTGGCACAGGCCATTCCTCCAAAATACGCTTCTTTTTCTCCTGTGATTACTTTGATCGAAAGATTGTATTCACGTCGTATACGAGAAAGGAAGGTATTAGCATTGGGAGCATCTCGGAGGGCGGACGTAGCAACACATAAAATTTTACGTGCGTCAAATGAGTGGGCAATCGATAAAAATTCCGCTATAGCACGGGAAGTCCGATCCATTGCTTCGTTTTGGAGATGGCCACCGTTTATATAGGCATGTTCACTTATACGAACGGAGCTTTTGACCTCATGAAGAATATGAAAAGCAAAGCGGCTGGTTTTTTGAAATACCGCAAGACGCATGGAATTGCTTCCAATATCGATAACCGCGGTACATTTTGCCATTTACTCCTCTTCCTCTTGCAATTGCTTATGCTTATAGAGGAGTTCTTGCATCGTTTCGACATTGTCTTTATCAGGGATAATACAATCTACCGGACACACGGCGATACAAGCAGGTTCATCGTAGGTTCCTACACATTCGGTACAACGGTCCGGGTCAATGATATAAATCGGATCGCCCTCTTCAATTGCATCCATCGGGCACTCTTCACGGCATGCGTCGCATGCAATACATTCATCGACTATTAATAGTGGCATAGGGTAAACCTCGGTTTTTTTATTGGTTATTGCGCGATTTATAGCGAAAGGAACCTTTGAGGAGTTTTAAACTACTCAAACTTATCGCTGCGGAAGGACACAACACAGTTTCGAAGGGAGAACAAGACGGGCACATGAACCGTCAATTCCATCCTCACGGTTGGTAAGGGTGATTTTCGCCCCTATTGCTTCTGCGGCACTTTTTGCTAAAAAGAGACCCAATCCGACTCCGGATTTATTTCCTTGTCGTTTAAACGGGGCAAACAGATCGACGCTTTCATCAATTCCACACCCTTCATCGATCACTTCGATGACAATACCGATATCGCTGAGATAACTTTGGAAAGTAATATTCTTCCCTTCAGGGGTAAATTTCAGCGCATTTTGCAAGAAATTTTGGAGGATTTGATTAAGCAGCGTCACTTGTAAAACAGCCATAAACGAGTCTGGGATAAAATGGGCCTTCAATGTTTTGTTCTCACTGTGTGCCAGCAAGGCAAAATCCCCTTCCCATTTTTTGAGAACTTGGATAATATCGGCTTCGACAGGGATTTCCAGTTGTGCCCCTTCCTGTCGACCGATATTGAGAATATCAGCAACAATTTTATTCATTTCATCGACGCTTTTATTGGTGATTCGGATCGCCTCAATGTACTCTTCCGGACTCCGTTTTTTGATCAGAGTAACCTGATTTTTGAGTTTGATGACGGCAAGAGGCGTTTTAAGCTCATGTGCCGCACCGATAAAGAGCTCTTTTTGGTATTTTACGAAATTTTGAATGCGTGCCATCAGGCGATTGAGAGTCTCCCCCAGAGGCTCGAATTCATCAGGGAGCTGTTCGACTTTGATTGGGCGTATTAGATGCTCATTCATATTGGCTAGTCGGCGGGTAAGGGCACTGATGGGAGCGATCAGCATTTTTGAAAAGGCGATCGCGTAGAGGATAATTACAACAAAACCGACAGCATTGATCAGAAAAATAGAGTTGAGGATTTTAGCTAATAGCCGTTTCGTCGAAGTAATATCACGGCTTACTTTTAGATACGAAGAGTGTTCAAAATCAAAAGGGTAAATTAACGTTAATGTTGTGGTTTTATCCCGATGAATGGTTTCATAAAAGTCAAGATGTTCTTCTTGAGTATGAAGGGTGAGCAGTTCAACACTTAGACCCATAAGGGCATCCGCATTATTTTGTTGAGAAGCTAATAAAGATTTATAGGCAGAGATGTTTTCAGCGTAGGTAATCAGTTCAGCTTGTTTTTCATCGTATATGGATTGTTTGATAAAAAGATACAGAAAAGAGGAAAAGAGAATAACCAATGCCGCCGAGGCGACAATGAGTTGAAAAAGGAAGCGTCGTCTTATACTTCTTTTGGAAAACAAAAGCGGTATCCACGGCGACGTACCGTCTCGATTGTTGTAATGCCGAGAGGTTTATCCATTTTTTGACGGATTTGGTTGATCGCAACCTCGATAACGTTCGGGGTAACGAGTTCTGGTTCTTCCCAGATCGCATCAAGCAATTGTTCTTTCGAAACAATTTGATCACGGTGACGTGCAAGATGAGTCAATACTTCAAAAGGTTTCCCTTTGAGTTCGATCTCTTTTTCTTTGTAGATGATTTTTTCCTCTTCAGGATTGATTGTCAAATCATCAATTTCGATGATATTGCTGCCGCCGAAACGCAAACGTGCTTCAACACGGGCAACAAGTACGTCAAAATCAAACGGTTTGCGGATGTAATCATCAGCACCGGCGCGAAGCGCTTCAATTTCACTTTCGTTATCATCACGTGCAGAGAGAACGACGATCACGGTTTTAGGGGTATTAGTTTTAATGTCTGGGATGATATCGATGCTATTGCCATCTGGCAGCATCCAATCCATCAAGATCAAGTCATAGTTACGGATATCGAGATAGTACTCACCGTCTTTCAGGGTCTCGACGACATCGCTTTGGTAACCGAACTCTTTGAGCCCTTCTGCAAGGGTTTTGTTGAGGGTTACTTCATCTTCAATGATCAGAATGCGCATTCACGCTCCTCGGTGCGAAATTTTCCGGAAATGATACCACAATTTTAGGAAAATTTAAACTCTTTTTCAATTTATTTTAAATATTGGAATTTTTTTGAACAATAACGGTGCTTCTTGGAGAGTGATATTACCCCTCACAAAAAGAGAGGAAGAAGATTATTTGGCAGGATTAGGGATGATTTTGATTTCAACGCGGCGGTTGGCTTCACGACCTGCGGGTGTGTCATTGGTCGCGATCGGTTTGGTCTCGCCGTATCCGACAGGGCTTAGACGTGTGCTTGTGACTCCCATACCGATAAGGGCTGATGTGACACTTTGGGCACGCAATTCGGAAAGTTTTTGATTGTCTGCGTCGCTTCCGACATTATCGGTATGGCCTTGAATCTCAATTCGGGTTTCAGGGTATTTGCTCATAACATTCGCGATGTCATTGAGGACAGGATTAAAGTTAGGTTTGATCGTAGCTTTGCCCGTATCGAAAGTAATGCCGCCGGGCATATTGAGGTTGATCGTATCGCCTTGGCGTTGTACTTCTACACCGCTTCCTTTGAGTTCTTGGTTAAGTTCGGCTTGTTGTTTGTCCATATAGGCACCGATTCCGTATCCGGCCAATGCTCCGACGGCACCGCCGATAAGGGTTCGTTTGGTACTGTGGTTGGAAGTCGCTTTACCTGCAACCGCTCCGGCAACGCCGCCGATGAGTGCTCCGGTTTGGGCATTGGTAAGTCCGGTATCCATGCCGGTACATCCGACGAATAAGAGACTTGCCGTTAAAAGAGATAGGGCTGTTTTTTTCATAATAAAGTATCCTTTAAAGTTTGATAATCGCAATTATAATAAGCAATCGTGAATGAATTGTTGACGTTATGAGGTTAAAACCGGGTTGTGTGGTGTACGCCGACGGTGCAGTGCGGAAGAATATTCGGTTTTCGGATGGTTAATGAGAGCTCTTTGATGAGGGGGAAGTGTTCTTTAAGGGTTGCGCTTAAAACTTCGAGGGCGGTTTCGATGAGCTCGAATTGCTCTCTGTGCAGGGTCATTTCAATGATTTCGGCAACTTCGGCGTAGTTGATAAAATTACCGTGAGAATAGGGGTAGTCAATCGTGCAATCAATATGCACTTTTTGAGGGGTCATACGTTCAAAATCGAGAATCCCGATGATGGTATCAAAGGTGAGATTTTCGATTAGGATTTTCATGCGACCCGTTTCTCTTCGCCTTGGAATAGACGGATAAAATTCGGAATATGTTTATAAAAGAGGATAAAGGCGATGAAAACTACCGGAGCGTGAAACATTGCCGGATAAAGGAGAAATGATGCCACGACGAGGGCAAGAAGTCCGAGCATCGAGGAAAGGGATGAGATACGGATGGTTTTTGCCGCAACGCCCCAAACGATGAGTGCAATGGCGGTAGGGATCGGTAGCATAACCGCCATAACGCCCATGCCCGTCGCAACCCCTTTACCCCCCTCGAACCACATATACGGACTAAAGCAATGTCCGATAACAGCGAGGACGGCAACCATCCATTGAACCGAATCACTCATTTCAAAATATTTGGCAGCGAGGACGACGGCGATCCCTTTGAGGGCATCGAGGGCTAACGTCGCGGCTCCGAGTTTTTTGGCGAGGGCAGGGTTGGTCTCTTTGACAACACGCAATACATTAGTTGCCCCGATGCTTCCTGAGCCTGAATCGGTGATGTTGACCCCTGCAAATACTTTTGCCAAAATAAGCCCGAACGGAATACCGCCGAGGAGATAGGCTGCTAAATAAAACTGAACATTGAGGTTAAATAAAAAATCCATAATAGGTGACTCTTTGTTGGTAAATTTTGGATGGTATTATATTTCAAAAGATATAATAACATCCTAATGAGAGTAAGGAATGGTTTTGAATACTAGTGCAGAAGAGTTAAAACAAAAAATTATTGATCTAAAAAATCGCCTCAGCGTCACCGTCGTAGCGCATTTCTATCAGCGCGATGAAGTGTTCGAGATGGGAGATATAACGGGAGATTCGCTCGAACTCGCCAAGCGGACGATGGCGGATGATAAAGAGTTCGTCGTGTTCTGTGGTGTCGGATTTATGGGGCAAAGTGTCAAAATTCTCAGCCCACACAAACGGGTTGTTATGCCAAAACTCGCGTGTTGTGCGATGGCAAAAATGATCGACGGTCTTTACTATGACGAATCGATTGCCAAGCTGGAAGCGAGCGGGATCGCGCAAGAGAATATCCTCCCGATCACCTACATCAACTCCAATGCCGACGTCAAAGCGCGTGTCGGGAAAATGGGGGGGATGGTCTGCACCAGCTCCAACGCCAAAACGATTATCACCAATGCACTCGCCGAGGGGAAAAAGATCCTTTTCGTCCCTGATCGCTGTCTGGGGCAAAACATCGCCAATATGATGGGACTCAAATCGTGCGTACTAGGTGATGGAACCGATCCTAAAGAAGCCGACATCATTTGCTACGACGGATTTTGCTCTGTTCATCAGCTTTTCAGTGTCGATGACATCGAGTTTTATCGCAATAAATATCCCGACATTTTGATCGCCGTTCATCCTGAATGCGATCCCGCCATCTGTGACCGCGCCGATTTCGTCGGTTCGACTTCGCAACTCATCAAATACATCATGGAACTTCCAGCGGATCAAAAGGTGGCAGTAGGGACGGAGTTTAATATGGTCAACCGCCTCCGTCCATCCAATACGTATATTCTTTCTTCTACAAAACCCGAATGTCCGACGATGAATGAAACGACGCTGGAAGATTTGTATAATGTCCTTAAATCGATCGAGGACGGTGCTCCGATCAATGAGATCGAAGTGGACGAAGATACTGCCTATTGGGCAAGAATCGCATTAGAGAGGATGATGGCGTTATAAGTAATCTCCGTTCGCCCTGAGCTTGTCGAACCATGAACTTTTATTACCCTTCGACAGGCTCAGGGCGAACGGGAATCCAGTTATATTAAGAAAGTGACTTATTATGAATAAAAATTCGGTATCTGCTCAGGAAATAATTACAAAAACAAGCTCTTTGTTAGCAGATAAAATTGAAGAAGATAATATTAAAGGTGCTTGTGACCGGATACCATTTATACTAAAATATTATTTGCATCGATATTATCATATTGATATCGGTCTTCATTTTGGTCTTATCGAGCATAATGCTAAATATGCGCTACATCAGTGGAATAGTTATGAAGGTCAAAAAATAGATGTGACTATTCACAATCAACTTATAAATGAAATTAATTCAGATTGTCTGATATTGGATGAAATATATATCGCAAAAGGTAATAATGTGATTTATCATGATTACAATAATTTACCTAAAGATTATTTGGACAAAATAGAACAAGCAACATATCATGAATATTTACTGAAAAATATTCCAAATCGAACAGAAGAGGAAGAGAATGCTCTCCAAGGTTGGTTGGAAATATTAGAAGCGGATGGTAGTCTAATAATGTTGGAAAAACGGAGAATGACAGAGATAAAGAGCATTAAAACTTATATAAAAAATTATTATAAAGATGATTGGAATAATATTTTGCAGTATCTAAAGACTAAAAAAATATAAAACTATCAGTTGTGAATCTCTTTATGAGTTTTGGGATATAATTTACTCAATTGCAAAGAGGAGGGATCAGATGGTAGATATTGAAGCACTCAAACATGAAATTGTTGAATGTCTTAAGCCTCTTGATCCTGATAAGATTATCTTGTTTGGTTCTTATGCCTATGGCACTCCTACGGAAGATAGTGACATTGATCTATTTTTGGTCAAAGATGATTTGAACATAGAAGATGGTAGAGATTATAATTTAAAAGCAAGAAAACAACTGCGATCCATCATCATGAATCATCATACAAACGGCATTGATGTTTTATCCGCTCCATCGAGTTTTATCAATGCACGTGAAGATTATTTTTACAAAGTAGACATCCTGCAAAATGGAAAAGTGTTGTATGAACGAAACGTCAGCTAAAGAGTGGTTAACAAAGGCTTGGCATCACTTAAGCACGGCTAATTTACTGTATGATCTAAACCATTACAGCGATATTGTTGCCGTTGAAATTCATTATTCTGCTGAGATAACGTTAAAATCGATATTAGCATTTGAAAACAGTAAAATTGTAAAAATTCACGATTTGATAGAAATATACAAGCTTATAAAACATCGATTAACTCTACCTGAATGTGATCTCTCTTTTTTAGACATTATAAGTGAATACCATATCCGTGAATCGTATCCATCACCCCATAGAAGACTACCCTCAAAGGAAGAAATCAAATCTATGCTGGAGTTTACAAATAACTTATTTGCAGAGGTTTGTAGTGTTTTGAACATCTCTATCGAAGAGATAAAAGTTCTGTAAAAAAAGTGAAAAAGGTAACCGTATGATCGAACAATTTATCCGTGAAGTATTAGCCGAAGATGTGGGACGTGGGGATTTGTATGCGCGGGTTTCTGAGGCTGTTCCTGCCAGTGCGAAGATAATCGCTAAAAGTGACGGTGTTTTGGCGGGAGAAGAGTATTTGCGTGTACTGGCCGATATCGAAAAGTTCAATATGGTATCGTATAAACGTGACGGCGAACGATTTACAAAAGGGGAAGTGCTGTTAGGTCTTAGTGGCGATTCTCATACCCTTTTGCGTATTGAGCGGACGCTTCTTAATATGCTGCTGCATGCCAGCTCTATCGCGACACTGACGCGCAAATACGTCGATCTCATCGCGCCGTACGGCACAAAACTCCTCGATACCCGAAAAACCCGCCCTCTTCTTCGCAATTTTGAGAAATACGCTACCCGTATCGGTGGGGCGACGAATCATCGGATGGGGTTGGATGATGCGCTGATGCTCAAAGACACCCATCTTAAAACGATTGATAATCTGGAAATATTTATGGAGCGTGCTCGGCAGAAGATTCCGTTTACCTCTAAAATCGAGATTGAAGCTGAAACCATCGAGATGGCAAAAAAGGCGATGGAGGTAGGTGCCGATATCGTGATGTGTGACAATATGACATCTGAACAGCTTCGCGAAGTTGTGGAATATAAATGGGAGCACCATAGCAGTGTGTTGCTCGAAGCGAGCGGTAATATTACGCTAGAGACCATTGAAAAGTATGCCAAAACAGGTGTTGATGCGATTAGCACCGGATCTCTTATCCATCAAGCCAACTGGATCGATATGTCAATGAAAATGGATTAATCTGTGGCTGACGATATGGAAAAAACGGAGGAACCCACCTCCAAGAAGATTGAAGACGCCCGAGCTGAGGGGAATGTTGCCAAAAGTCAGGATATCGTCGGAGTTCTCGTTTTATTCGTTGCCATTTTAGGGTTATTGATGATGTTCAACTTCATTACCGATCGCATTTTGAAACTATCCCAGTATTATTTTTCATTGATTGGACAGCCGTTGACGCGGGAACTGATGTTTGATATGGCGTGGATCACGTTTCGGGAGTTTTTGATCATGGCATTGCCGATCAGTATTGTTGTGGCTGTTGCCGGGATCGCCGGAACGATAGCGCAAATCGGATTTAATTTTACGACCAAACCGTTGATGCCGAATTTTTCCAAAATCGATCCGATCAAGGGGTTTGGAAATCTTTTCACCCTCCAAAAAGGGCTCGAATCGATTAAAATTACCCTCAAGTCTTTGACGGCACTGGGGGTCGGTTTTCTATTCTTTTGGTATTACATCCAAGAACTCCCGACGGTTGCTCTGTTTACGCTCCAAGATCAGATGGGATGGCTCCGAGACAAAGCGATTGTCCTTGCGGCTGTCATGCTTATCATCATTACTGTGTATGCGATGATCGATCTCCTCCTGACACGGAAACAATATTTCGACAAACTCAAAATGTCCAAACAAGAGATAAAAGATGAGATGAAAAATATGGAAGGAGATCCCCATATCAAGGCAAAAATCCGCCAGATTCAGATGCAGGCGGCGCGAAAGCGGATGATGGCCTCTGTCCCTACTGCCGATGTGGTTATCACCAATCCAACGCACTATGCCGTAGCGATTATGTATGATGAAACGAAACATAATGCGCCGGTCGTGGTTGCGAAAGGGGTCGATAATATTGCGATTCAGATTAAAAAAATAGCCCGTGAAAACGGAGTGCACATTGTTCAAAACCCTCCGCTGGCACGTTCTCTTTATAAAGAGGTAGAGATTGATCGGGCCATTCCTGATATGATGTTTGCCGCAGTTGCTGAGGTGTTGGCATATGTTTATAAGATGGGTAAAAAGAAGAAGGAGACGCTGTGATGGATCGCTGGGTTCAATTTTTTGCGAATAAAAAGACAATTGCAGCGGTGTTTTTGGTCATTATAATGATTTTGGGGATTGTTTTATGGCAGTTGGAGAAGAAAGTGACTTCACAGACGCTGGAACGTTTGAGCGATCAACTCTCATTGGCATTGAACAATCAACTCGATAAAGAACGTTCCACAGCCTTGCGTTACGCCCTAATCCTTTCTCAAAATACGGCGCTCAGTGACGCGTTGGAGCAAGACGATGAGGACAAAGGATTTAAAATCCTCTCGGAGGGGATGGAGTCGATCAAAGTTCACACCGATTCGTTGATCCGCTCTCAGATTATCACTTCCGATTATATTATTTTTGCCCGCAGTTGGGATAACTCGTATGCAGGGATGCCGCTGGATTTTCATCGTCCCGATCTGCTTTATTTTCAAACCCATAAAAATCCTCGTTCGGCGATCGAAGTCGGGCGAAAGCTTGGGGTAAAAGCAACCGTTCCGATCTACCATCAGGATAAAATGAACGGATTTGTGGAGGTGGTATCGTTTTTCGAATCGACGCAGGAATATTTCGATCGTTTGGGGATCAATCTGTACATCCTGATGGATGAGCGGTTCTATGAAACGGCTGTTTTTATGCAAGAAAATCCTGCCATTGGTAAAAATTATATTTTGGCAAATCCCAAATATACTCAAAGTGATCTAAAGCTTCTGGGGGGAATAGATTTTAATACTCTTAAGCACAGCCGTGTTATGTTCAGCGGAGGGCGTTATCTGTTTTATGAGCCGATGAAAAACGGTGAGGGGGAGACAATAGGCGCTTTTGTCTTTTCACTGTCGCCGAAGCAGATCAAAACGTATGCGCATTCGGATGAAGAAGATATCTCATTTCTTATCCATCTTTCCCGAAATGAGCTTTATGATGTCATGGTTAAAAAATCGCTGGATAACGCTTTGTTTCAAAGTGTGTATGATAAAGATTTACTCTATCTCAAAGATACGGTAGCGCCTGAAGATCGTGAACTGTTTTTGCAGGAGGCGCATGAGCGGCTGGAGAACTATTCCAAAGAAGAATTGATCGGGATTATGTTGGATTATAAAGTGAATAAAAAGATAGAGGGGGAGATCCGATGAAGGTATTGTTACTCGAAGATGAGTATATGCTGCGTATCAGCATTACTGAGTTTTTAGAGGATATGGGGTATGAAGTATCCGGATTCTCCAATGGCGAAAAGGCATTTGATGCTATCTATGAGACCCATTTTGATCTTTATCTGCTCGATGTCAATGTCCCGGGAATGAACGGTTTTGATTTGCTCCGTACCCTGCGTAAAGAGGGGAATAAAACTCCGGCCATTTTTCTCACCTCGATGGTTAATGTGAGCGATTTGCAAGAGGGGTATAAATCAGGGTGTTGTGACTATATCCGCAAACCGTTTGATTTGACCGAATTGCAGATACGGATTATGCATGCGCTGAAAAGTTTTTATCATGACGGTGAAAATAAAATCGATTTCGGCTCAGAACTGATTTACGACACCGAAAATTTCACCTTGACCCATAACGGGCATAATATCGCTCTGAGTAAAACAGAAAAAGAGATTTTTACGGTGTTACTCAAACATACGAATCAAGTCGTATCGGTAGAGATGTTTCAAGACGAGATTTGGGGTGAGTATGTCGATCCTGCCAACATACGGGTGCAGATCAATAATTTACGAAAAAAGCTCCCTATAGAGATCATCCAAAATCGGCGCGGGCTGGGATACATCATTGAACGATAATCGCTACGCTCTCAAAAATGCCTTTATCTATACGATGCTCGTGGCAGTATTGCTGCTGGTTCCGACGTATCTGTACGTTACCTACATGAAATACGTCTATGAGATACAGTATGAGTTCAAGCTTAAGCACCAATCGCATCTAATTTTGCGTGCGATGGAAGAGTTCGACCCCAAAGAGAAACGAGCCTTTGATTACCCTCGGTTCCGGTCGTTTCAGTCAGGGTTGTACGATGAACATTTTAAGCCTGTTTTTACCCTCATTCATACTCCACTGGAAACTCAAGAATCGGGTTATCATGTGCAGAACGGGTATGCCTATTTGATCGTGGCGCTTCCGGAAGAGCGTTATTTTCAGGCATCGTATCTCGTAGTGGGGGGAGAGCTGTCGTATGCACGGATTTATCAGGATGTCGTGATTATCCTCCTCTCTATTGCCGCCCTTATTTTTATCCTTTCCCTCTTTTTTCTGGATCGCTTCGCCCTTCCGTTTCAGCGGATCAATAAACGTCTCGATCAGTTTATTAAAGATTCGATGCACGAAATCAATACGCCGCTATCTATTATTAATGTCAATATCGATCTCTACCATCGTGCCAATCCGCAAAACAAATACCTTCAGCGAATCAAGGCGGCCACAAAAACATTAGCAACCCTCTATAACGATATGGATTATCTGATCAAAAATGAGCGTTTGGCATTTGAGTATGAGCGGATTGAGTTGAGTCATTATTTGCAGGATCGGATTGATTATTTTTCGGAAGTAGCAGCTTTGAAAAATATTACAATTCTTCCCCATATCGAAGACGGTATTTTTATACTGTTTAATCCGACACAGTTGCAGCGCATCATCGACAATAATCTTTCCAATGCGATTAAATATTCCCATGAAGAGGGGAAAATCGAAGTGATATTGGAACACTCTGAAGAGAAATGCGTGATGCGTTTTCAAGATGACGGTGTCGGAATTGAAGACGTAAACCGTATTTTCGAACGTTATTATCGAGAAAACCGCGATAAAGGGGGATTCGGTATCGGACTGAATATCGTTAAATCCATTATTGACAAAGCGGGCATTGAGCTGAAAATCGATTCTGTTTACGGTAAAGGGAGCACCTTTTCGTATACTTTTTACCCCCCTGTCTTCATTGGCGAATAATTTACCCCCCTTTTTTTACATTAATTTTACACTCCTCCTTTACAATGCTAAGCGAACATTAGAATAAGGAGAGCCAATGCGAATAGCAATCATGCTTGGAATCGCCACCCTTTTGGGAGCGGCGGATCTTTCGTCAGTAATTGAAAGTCCCGATGCGACGGCCATTTTGAAAAAAGATGCCCTTCCTGCAGCAAAAAGTTTTGTAATGCCTGAGGGGTGTATCAGTGAAGATCCCGCTGCTATTGCACGAGGTAAATATATTTTTCATAATTTAAATGGAAAAGATGCTAAAGATCCTGCTCCTGAAGGGTTGGTCAAAATCCTTCCCGACGGAAAAGAGAAACAATTCGGTAACTGTGTCGCCTGTCACAATATCGAAGGGGCTAAAGGATACGGCAACATCGGTCCTGATTTGAGCAACTATAAAGGGCTGTATGTGGATAGCGGTGCACGAAAACATGAGTTTGTGTATCAAAAAATAGCGGATGCCCGTGTCGATAATCCGACTACACACATGACGATTAATATGACTAACGGTTTGATGAATGAGCGTGAAGTGTGTGATTTGACCTCTTATATCGTATCAAAAAAATAATTCCCAAGGAGAAACTATGGAACGCAGATCATTTTTAAAAGGATTTGGAGTTGTAGCCGCATGTACGGCACTTATCCCTCAAATCGCTAACGCGGCTGAGGAAGCAAAAAAAGTTGTAGGTCCTAATGAGATGAACTACGATTCGGCAGTGGCGGCGATTACAGGAGGAAAACCGGTAACTCCTTCGGCTAAAGTAGCTATTTCTGCACCTGAAATTGCGGAAAACGGTGCGGTTGTTCCTGTTAAAGTAACGGTTGAGAGCCCAATGACAAATAAAGATTATGTCAAAGCGATTCATGTATTGGCGTCTAAAAACGGAAATGTCCGATGTGCAAATATTTATCTCACTCCGGCTAACGGGGAAGCGTATTTCGGTACACGGGTAAAACTCGGAGGAACTCAGGATGTGGTTGCGATTGCAGAAATGAGCGATGGAACGTTCTTGAGTGCAAAGCAAAATGTCAAAGTAACCATCGGCGGATGCGGTTGATTCATATCAATCCTACAGCATGATTCAAAGTAAAATAGATAAAGGACTAATATTATGAAAACATTGATAAAAATCAAACCGAAAGAGTATAAAGTCGGGGACGTCGTAAAAGTGGACTTTATGGCAATGCACCCGATGGAAACCGGTATGCGTAAAAACAAAGATACGGGAGAGATTATTCCTGCAAATTATATCGATGAAGTGAAATTTATGTTCAACGATCAGTTGATTACAAAAATGATCATTTGGGAATCATTGTCAGTCAACCCGTTGATGAGTATCAGTTTTAAAGTATCGGGTGCGGGAACCCTCAAAGTAATTGCCAAAGATAACAAAGGGCAAAGCGTCGAGAGTAGCGAACAAATTACTCCAAAAGGATAAATCATGCGTAATCTATCTATAAGTGCCGCATTGATTACTCTGGCACTTTTGAGCAATGCCAATGCTGAAGAAAAATTGAGCATGAGCGATGCCGATAAAGCAATGTATGCCGAAATGCTTGAAAACAATCCTGCAGCGATGGATGTTTCTGAAGGCGAAGAGATGTTTAACCGTCTTATCGGTAATGCGGCTTACGCTCAAATGTTAGGGGTCAAAGAGAAAGATCTTCCGAAATACCTTGCCGGATTTCCACGTGTCGTCAAAGCGGCAGGTAAAGTGGTAACGATCGCACAAACGCTTCAAATGGTGATGTCAGATCGTGGACAAAGCGTTCCAAAATTGGAAAGTAACGAGATTGTCAAAATGTCGGCGTACGTGAAATCGTTGGCAAACGGTCAAAAAACTTCTATTGATGTTAAAAGTGACACTCAAATGAAAGAGATGATGGCTCTCGGTCAAGAGGTATTTGAACAACGCCGTGGCGGACGGGGACTTTCGTGCAACAGTTGTCACAGTGCGGATGTTATAGGTCAACGTTTGCGTATGCAGCCGCTTCCGGATTTGGGTGTGAATAAAGCGGGCGGAACATGGCCGGCATATCGTATGACGCAAAGTCAGATGGTAACATTGGATAAACGTTTTCAGCAATGTATGGAAAATGCGCTGTTAGCCAAAATCCCTCTCGGTTCGCGTGAGATGGTAGCGCTTGAAGTCTATGTTACCAACAAAACCAAAGGCAACGAGATTCAAATCCCGGGCTTGAAACGCTAAGGGGGAGAAAGATGGACGTATCACGTAGAGATTTTTTCCACATTGCCGCTGCATTAGGAATCGGTATGCCGACCCTTGGATCAGCTGCTTCGACACCTAAACGGGCGGATGAGGTAGGATTAAAAGATATTTATTCTTTTAATGCTCGCGGAAATGTGACGTTGTTGCATATCTGTGACATGCATGCCCATATCAAACCGTTGTACTGGCGTGAGCCTTCGACACTGATTTCAGCGCCGAATCTCACCGGAACACCGGGATTTTTGTGCGGTGAATCGTTTTTGAAACATTATGGGATGAAGGGCAAAACACTTGATGCTTATTTCGATACCCATATGAATTTTGATGCGTTGGCACATAAATTCGGAAAAATGGGGGGGATCGCCCATATGAAAACCCTCATCAACCATATCAAAAAAGAGCGCGGTGCGGACAATGTCATGTTGCTCGATTCGGGCGATACCTGGCAAGGTACCGGATTGGCACTCAAAACAACCGGTGAAGCGATCGTTAAAGCGCAAAACTATCTCGGTGTAGACGTTATGGTCGGTCACTGGGAGTTTACGTACGGTAAAACACGGGTTAAAGAGCTGATCGAGATGCTCAACGCGACGTTTATCTCTCAAAATATTATCGGTGACGATTCATTTGCCGATGATTTTGAAGAGTTGATTTTCAAACCGTATACGATTATGGAGCGCGGCGGTGCGAAGATCGGTATTATCGGTCAGTCGTTTCCGTTTACTTCGACGGCAAACCCGAAAGAGTTTACCCAGGGGTGGAGTTTCGGTCTTCGTTTGGATACGCTTCAAACGTATGTGGACAAACTTCGCAAAGAAGAAAAAGTGGATTGTGTCGTCGTATTGTCGCATGACGGTTTCAGTGTTGACCAAGAGGTTGCGCGCCAAGTCAAGGGGATCGATTTTATCCTCAGTGGGCATACGCATGATCCATCTCCACAGCCGACGGTTATCAACGGTACGGTGATCGTGATCGCGGGAAGCCACGGTAAATATATCGGGCGTTTGGATATCGACATCCAAAACCACCGTGTTAAAGGGTATGAGTATAAACTGATCCCTGTAGCGGCGAACTTGATTCCAGCCGATCCTGAAGGGGTTGATTTGGTCAATTCTCTCTATGCTCCGCATGAGAAAGAATTCAGTGAAGTGCTCGGTGTGACAAAAAATATCTTGTACAAACGCGATACGTTCCATTCTCCGTTCGATGAACTTATCAATGATGCGATCATTGATACGATGGATTCAGATATTTCGTTTACTCCGGGATATCGCTGGGGAACAACCGTTCTCGGCGGTGACACGATCACTATGGACAGCGTTTATGATATGACGGCGATTACCTATCCTAATGTCTACACGTTTGAATTGAGTGGAAAACATATCCGTTCACTTCTCGAAGACATAGCCGATAACGTCTTCAACCCGAATCCTCTGTACCAGCAAGGGGGAGATATGAGCCGTTTGGGCGGTGTAACGTACAGTATCAAAATCGGTGCACCAAGCGGAAAACGTATCAGTAATATCTTAGTCAAAGGGAAACCTTTGGATGATAACAAAACCTACAAAGTCTCTTCATGGGGCGGTAATTTGCAAAATGCAGGAACCAACCTAAGAGATTCTCTGACGCGCCCGGTTTATGATGTGACGGCATCGTACATCCGACGTCAAAAGAATGTCAATATCGACGGTCACAGCAATGTGGATATCCTCGATTATGACTGCGGTTGTCCTCGTAAAGGTTCAAAGGGCTGCTAAGCCCTGCGATAGTTAAAACTTAAGGAGTTAAGAATGAAAATGATTAAAATGAGTATTGCAGCAGCTGCTGCTTGTTTATTGACTACGTCGGCGTATGCGCTTAAAACAGAAGATCGTAATCTTTTGGGAAATTATCAAGTTGATTATCTTAAAACTCCTGGTGAAGTCAATTCACTTGGTGAAATGCTTACGAAAGGTGAAGTATACGGACGTATTCGTTCAAACATGTTTTGGAACGTCTGGGATAATGAAAAATTTGGATCAAGCCCAACGCGTAACAATAACATGTGGGGTCTTGGCGGAAGTTTAGTTTATAAAACCGGATTTTTCCATGGTTTTGGGGCAACAGCAGGATTTTACGGAACAATTCCTATGGACAGTGAAAATACTGACCCTGCAGTAGCCAATACCAACTTCGGTAAAATGGGTAAAGATACCTACCGTACCCGTATGGACGGTTCTGAAGCTGCAATCGGTGTTTTTGCAGAAGCGTACCTTGAGTATAAAAATGGTAAAACCGATGTAAAAGTGGGTCGTCAAGGGATCGACACTGTGATGTTGGCAACCAATGATACCAAAATGGTTCCTAATACCTTCGAAGGGGCTGTTATTGAAAACAAAGATATTCCGAACACAGCGCTTCGTGCCGGATATATCATGAGCCAAAAACTTCGTGACCACCAACTCTTTCACAGCGTGATTGCGTATGACGGCACTACTTCGTTTACAAAAGTCAATGAGAATGATGATTCAGGTGCACATAAAGGATTAACTCTAGCAAATATTGCTAAAGTAAACGGTGACGCTGATCCGGAAATGGTTTTGGTAACAGTGGAGAATAAATCCATTCCGAACTTGAAATTAAATGGTGAATACATCGGATTGGACGGCTATTTTAATACGGCCATTGCTGAAGCTAACTACCAAATCAAACTAAACGATTCTTGGACATTGACTCCGGGTATCCGTTATTTACGTCAAATGGATGACGGCGCGGGTGCGATCGGTGGAGCTGCGTTAAGTGGAAAGGCCGCAGTTACTGTCAATGGCGGTAGCGCTGCAGGCCGAGCTTCATATACAAATCCTACCAGCGTTGACGGTAGTATTTTTATGGCACGTTTAGTATTGGCTAGCGGTCCGTTGGAATTGGCAGCAGGATACTCTAAAATTGCGGATGATGCCGATATCATCGCTCCATGGCGTGGATTCCCTACGGGAGGATATACCCGTTCAATGGCGCAAGTCGACTGGGTTGCAAACACTAAAAACTGGGCTGTAAAAGCAACGTACGACTTTGGCAAAGCCGGAATCGTACCGGGATTAAAAGTAGCGGCGGATTATGAAGATATGAACTTTGATGATGCCAAAATGTTGTCAGGAGCCAGTGCATTCTCAGATAGAACTATTTTCCACGTTGATGCATGGCAGACCTTTAAATCCCTTCCAAACACGGAGTTTAAATTCCGTTTTGCAACCGTTAATGCTGATCCTGTAACGACGACAGCGACACCGGTTACCGTTGATTATGCTTCATACAATGAGTACCGTTTCGAAGTAAACTACCTCTTCTAAAGGCTGAATGATGAAAGCGTTGTTGGGATCTTTATTTTTTGCTGTGACGAGTTTGAGTGCGTTTGATTACGCCCTTAAACCGGAGCGTATCACATCAGATGTCACATGTTTTTTCGGTGCCCCTGAAGTGATGAATAAAACCAACAACGGCAACATCGTTAACAGCTGTTATATCGATACAGGTGAGGGATACGTGGTCGTTGACACCGGTCCCTCGTATGCCTATGCGCAATCAGCGTATAACGCAATGCAGCGCATCAAACCCTTACCTGTCAAATTGGTGATCAATACCCATATACATGACGATCATTGGCTCGGAAACGGATTTTTTACCCAAAACGGGGTTAGTGTTGTGGGTTCGGATGACTTTTTGCATAATGTGAATGTGCATGAAGCGACGCGAATGCAAAATACTATCTCCCCTGCCGCATATGAGGGTACCGTATCGACACTTCCTACCGAGATTATTTTGGAAAGCACCCGTAAAAAGGTCGGCAATCAGGATATTGAACTCAAACTTATCTCCCGTACGGCACATACTGCTAAAGATTTGGTCGTATATCTACCCAAATTGGGAGTGCTGTTTGCCGGTGATTTAGTCTTTAATGATCGTTTGCCCTCAGTAAAAGGGGGTAATATCAACGGCTGGATTACCACACTTGAAGAGCTTGAAGCGATGGGCGCATTGCATGTGATCGGCGGACATGGTCGAAATACCGATAAAAACAGTTCCAAAATGACCCATGAATATCTCACTCAAATGCGTTCCGAAATCCGCTTTGCGATCGAATCCGGATTGGGGATTGATGAGACGATTAAAAAAGTTCAGATGGTAGAATATCAAAAATATAAACTATACGATGCGATGCAAAGCGGAAATGTTGAAGCATCTTATCGAGTATTAGAATGGGAGTGATAATGAAACGTATTGCCTTGATAGTTCTTTTAGCATCATCGTTTTTAAGTGCGGATGTTAGACTCTCCGAACCGATCCCTAGCATGGAAAAACCGCGTGAAGTGGTGATGGGGATCAGTCAGGGGGATGATGAGTCGATTAACCACGGTCTAAGCACCGCAAACAATGTACTCAAATTTTACGGCCCTGAGAAAGTACATATCCGCATAGTCGCCTATTATCACGGTATCCGGACATTGCTCAAAGATGAAAAAGATATTGCGGTTCGCGTTCGTGCGTTACAGCAATACGGTGTCGAATTCGTTGCCTGTGGCAATACGATGGAGACGAAGAAAATTCCCGCTTCCGCATTGATCGAAGATGTCGAAATTGTCAGTGCCGGTATCGCGGAAGTTATAGAGCGTGCGCATGACGGCGCATTTTATATTCAACCCTAAGGAGTCAACCATGAAAGCAATTATACTTGTAGTTTTAGCGGGATTTTTATCCCTTTTTGGAGGTGATTTACACCTTTTTAGCGCCCCTAATGCTGATGGTAAAATTACCCCTGCGATGATTGAAAAGGCATTTGAAGCCAATGGCTTCGTGATCTCTGCGGACACGGAGATGACAGGACCGTTTACCAAACAGTTCGGCGGCAGTGATTTTACTGTCTTTAACTTGATGACGGTCATCCCTAAAAAAGAAGCGGCTTCTCTAGTCAAATCGCATCCGGACGGCGGTGTTTTTGTCCCGATGGGAGTCGGCATCTATCAGCGTAAAGGTGAGAGTGATTTGCACGTATCCGTATTGACTGCCGATGCGATGAAAAAAATCGCCGGCTTTAAAGCTCCTGAGTTCACTAAAATCGAAAAAGAGGTGTTTGCTACCTTGAAAACAGTCCTTCCTAAAGCAACGAAGCATGCCTTGAGTGGTACTTCTTTACCTGCAGAGGGAAAATTGGTCACCCGATTTGTGAAGAAGATTGATGTTAACAACTGGAAGAGTGATAAAGACGATGCGGAGATGATGATCGAAGAAGGGCTAAAGCCTGCCGGATTTGTCCTTTCCAACTTTACCGACTATCAGTTTATGTTGACTGAAAATGGTGAAGAGAGTCCGTTTGATTTTTACGATACCTACTCTATTTGTAAACTAAAAGTGATTTACACCGTAGCAAAAACCCGTCCGGAAGCGGCGGCATTCGCTCCGTGTACGTTGATGGTGTATAAGAAAAAAGATGCAGGCGAAATCGTTATGGGATTCCCCGGTGTCTATAACTGGATGAGCAGTGCCCGCGTTGAGGATGCGGAAGCCAAATCGGTGTTGCTGCAAGCACAAAAAGATTTTGAAGGTGTGCTTCAAAGCACGATAGAATAACAGTTAATATTTTCTTAAAGCTAATCTTCTTATACTGTCTCTAATTGAGGTATAAGATGAACAAAGTTATTCTTAATGTTGTTTTTATTCTAATAGCCCTTTTTTTTCCCTTGTATGCCGTATCCGCTTCGGCGGATAAACACCAAGTGGTGATTGGTATTTTGGCCTTTCGTTCCAAACAAGATACGCTAAACGAATGGATTCCGCTCACCCACTATTTAAACAAACAAATACCTTCCCGCACTTTTACTATCAGACCACTAAGCTACAAAGAATTTAACGATGCCGTTGCCAAAAAAGAGCTTGATTTCGCCTTTACCAATCCGGAACATTACGTTTACTTCTCCGTTAAATATAACGCTACAAGGATCGCTACCCTGATCCGAGCCAATGTGGGTGGTAATGAGCTAAAAGAGTTTGGAGGGGTGATTATCGCCCGAAGTGATCGAAAAGATATAACGGGTTGGGAAGACCTAAAAAATAAAAATATTGCGGCAGTCGATCAGCTATCGTTGGGGGGGTATTTAGCGCAAAGCAGTCTGTTATTAACGAAGGGAATTGATGTTACCCACGATGACAGAGTGATATTTACTGATATGCCTCATGATAAAGTCGTCTATATTGTTGAGAGCGGTTCAGCGGATGCAGGATTTATCCGTACAGGTGTGTTGGAAAAAATGGCTAAAGAGGGGAAAGTCAACCGAGATGATTTTAAAATTATCAACCCGCAAAAAATTGCAAACTTTCCTCAGGCTCTTTCTACTCAACTCTTTCCGGAGTGGCCGTTTGTCGCGTTTAAAGAGACGGATCCGGAGTTGGCCAATCAGGTGGCGATTGCATTGCTCAGCCTTCCACGAGGTTCTGAAATACCCAAAACAGCAGGTTATTACGGTTGGAATATCCCGCTTGCATACGAAGGGATACGTGCCCTTATGGAAGACATGAGAGTGACCCCCTTTGACAAAGCCCCTGTCTTTACCATAAATGATGTTATACGAAAATATGCATTGATGATTATTATCTCATTAGGTGTAATGATTGCAATATTGCTTTTTTTTGCACGTAGATTACGAAAACTGACCATCACCCTCAAATCGGAATCACAAGCCTTGGAGGAACAAATAGCTATCCGTGAGGAGGCTCAAAAATATCTCAGACGGATTGCCAGCGTTTTCCATAATTCTAGAGAGGGAATTGTTATAACCGATGCCAATAAGATCATTATCGATGTTAATGAAGCTTTTTGTACATTGACTGAGTATACAAGAGATGATGTTATTGGACAAAAGCCTTTGATATTGCGTTCCGGACGACATAGCCAGTTTTTTTATGCGTTAATGGATCAGGCGCTCGAGCGGGATGGATCATGGCGCGGTGAAATTTGGAACAAGAAAAAAGGCGGGCAGGAATACGCTGAATTTTTACGCATCGATGCCGTACGTAACATTACGGGAGAGATTGAAAATTTTATCGGTATTTTCAGCGATATTACGGAACATAAAAAACAGGAAGAACAGCTGCATCGGCTGGTTAATTATGATCCGTTGACCAACCTCCCTAACCGTCATATGTATATGATATTAGCAGAACAAATGTTGGCATTTTCCAAACGTAAAGGGTCTAAAGCCATCGTAGCCTTTTTGGATTTAGATGGTTTCAAACAGGTAAACGACGGTTACGGTCATGCGATGGGAGACCGAATATTAAAACAAGCCGGAGCACGCTTAGCGCAGCAGTTACGTCAAAGTGATATCATCGCCCGTATCGGAGGGGATGAATTTGTCATTCTCCTAAGTGATATAAGTATTGAAGCCGCTCATGAGTTACTGATGCGTATTCTCGATGCTTTGAAAGAGCCAATCGAGGTTGATGGGATTACGATAAATATCGGTGTCAGTATCGGTGCAACGTTATTTCCGGATGATTGTGAGGAAATTGATATTCTTATCCGTCATGCCGATGCAGCTATGTACCGTTCCAAAGAGATGGGGCGTAATCGTATCACTTATTATAATTTTGAAGCGTTTTAACTCACTTGTAAAGTAAAATAGTTCGATAAAACCATGGTATAATCGCCTCAATACTATAAGGGGTCGTATGCCGCATTCACTTATCGATTCTGCTCACCATATTGTTTTAATAGCTCACCAAAATCCCGATGCGGATTCGCTGGGTGCAGCATCGGCTTTTTATTCTTATTTGCTTCGCACTCATAAAAAGGTCACCCTTTTTTGCGCCTCTTCCGAGGTTAATCCCAACCTTGCTTTTCTGCCGTGGTTTGATAAACTGACCGATCGCTTTCCTGAAGATGCGGATTGTATGATCAGTTTCGATTGTGGCAGTTATGGACGGCTTGGAATTGAAAAAGAGCTCCCCCTAATAAACGTTGATCATCATGTTAGCAACGATTTTTTCGGCACACATAATCTCATTAACACCTCTGCAATCAGCACCACAGAAGTGGTTTATGATTTTTTTGTTGCTAACAGTATAAAAATCAATGGTAAAATGGCGCTTTCGCTTTACGCGGGACTGATAGATGATTCAAAATGTTTTAGTGCGTCCCAGTGTACTGCCAAAACTTTTGCTTTGGCACATTCGCTTATTGAGTTGGGTGCGGAGCACGCGCTGTGCGTAGAGTGGCTGTATCATCGTCGTTCTCTCGCATCGCTCCGAATACAAGGAGTTCTTTTAAAGCAGATGAAACTCTTGATAGATGGGCGTTTGGCTGTTTTTGACGTCCCACTCTCCCTTTTGGAAGAGACCGGAGCCGGACTCGCCGAATGCAAAAGAGTTTTGGATGACGCTTTGGGAATGCATTGCGTTCAAGCCGCGATAATGCAAATTGAACACCCCAAGGGGGGCGCAAAACTTTCAATGCGCACCGATGGAACGATCGATGCTTCGAAAATTATGGGTTCTTTTGGCGGTGGCGGACATGTTCAGCGGGCAGGGATGCGTTTAAAACAGGAAAATTTTACAGAGCTCGTAGAGAATATGATGATGATGATAAAAAAGGAGTTTGAGTGAGAAGAGGCCGAAACGGTTCAGGGATTATTGGATGGATATTAGTGGTTTTAGTTTTGGGAGCTGTTGGCTTTATGGGCTTTTCGCCAAAGTTTGAGCGTCAAGCCCCTCAGGTAAGTATTTCTCAAGACGGTTATTGGAATTTTAGAGATCCTATACATGTGAATATCCAAGATGTGAGCGGGTTAAAATCGTTTAAAGCGACCCTGTCGACTCCTCATGATGAGTGGGTTGTGGTTGATGACAATACTCCGTCTTTGGAAACCAAAAAAACGTTTGATGTTCTTCCTCCAAAAGGAGTTCGTCGAGTAGAAGCCACTTCCGTTACCCTGAAAATAGAAGCAACCGATAACAGTCTATGGGGACTTTTCATGGGCAATACTTTTAAACAGGAGTATACCCTCGTTATCGATCAGCATCAGCCGATTCTCGCTATTATCGGAAACTCGTATAAAATTCAAAAAGGGGGATCGGCGATTGTTATCTTTAAAGCCGAAGACACCCACTTGCAAAGTCTGAAAATTCAGACGAATTTTGGTAAGACTTTTATCGCTCAGCCGTTTATGAAAGAGGGATACTACGCCTCATTGGTCGCATGGCCGGTGCAGGAAGCAAGTTTCAGTGCAACCGTTATCGCACGTGACAGTGCCGGGAATGAGGCGCGAAGCGGTGTTCCTCTCCGTCTCAAAGATCATGAATATCGTGTTTCAAACATCGAACTTAGCGATGCATTTTTGGATGGTAAAATCGCGGAACTTGCCAATACGTATGATCAAACGGCAGGAGTAACCGATCGATTGGAACAATTCCGCATCATCAACGAAAAAGTGCGTTCCGATAACGAAAAAGTCATCCATGAGATCACCTCAAAAGTTTCTAACACAATGATCACTGACTTTAATCCGCAGCCTTTTTATCCGTTGGTTAACGGTCAGAAAGTAGCCGATTTCGGAGATCACCGTATTTACAGCTATAAAGGGCAGCAAAATATTTCTAATGCCTACCATATGGGTCTGGATTTAGCGAGTGTTCATATGGGGCCTATCCTCGCTTCCAACGGCGGAAAAGTTGTTTTTGCGCAGCCTAACGGCATTTATGGAAATTTACCGATCATCGATCATGGATTCGGATTATATACTCTATATGGCCATTGTTCAGAACTACATGTACAAGAACATGATAATGTCAGTATCGCCCAAGAGATTGCCAAAACAGGGCTCAGCGGCTATGCAATGGGTGACCACCTTCATTTTGGTGTTTTGGTACAAGGAATAGAAGTGCGCCCGGAAGAGTGGATGGATACTAAATGGATATATGACAACGTCACCAGTGTCATTGAGAGTGCCAAGGTTATCATTAACCAACGCTGAAACACGCTATAATTTTATAAGTTGAAAGAGCTAAGGAAAACACTCATATGATGCAAACAACGATAGGTAAAAATGTCGAACTCGTAGGGATCGGTTTGCATCGGGGTTCCCCTGTCAAATTGCGGCTGGAGCCGTTAGGGGTCAACAGCGGTATTGTTTTTTACCGCAGTGACGCCGGAGTCTCAATTCCTCTGATCCCTGCAAACGTTGTTGATACCAAAATGGCCACGGTTATCGGTAAAGACGGAGTAACTATTTCGACGATTGAGCATATGTTATCGGCTATTTATGCTTACGGTATCGATAACCTTCGCGTTATTGTGGATGCGGATGAAGTCCCTGTGATGGATGGCTCTTCAATGAGTTTTTGTATGCTTCTCGAAGAAGCCGGAATCATCATGCAAGATACCGCCAAAAAAATCATGAGAATCAAAAAAGAGGTTATTGTTCAAGAGGGGGATAAGTATGTCAAACTGATCCCCTCGAATGATATGAATTACGATTTTACGATCAAATTCGCTCATCCCGTTATCGATAAGCAAAGTTATATTTTGAAGTTTACGAAAGAAAACTACAAAAAAGAGATTGCCCGGGCGCGTACCTTCGGATTTGTCCATGAAGTACAGTATCTTCGTTCCAAAGGGTTGGCACTGGGCGGAAGTTTGGAGAATGCAGTTGTATTGGACGATAAAAAAGTACTCAATCCCGAAGGACTTAGATTCGGAGATGAATTCGTTCGTCATAAAATTCTCGATGCAATCGGTGATATGTCTCTGATCGGAATGAATTTTATAGGTAATTACGAAGCTTACGCAGGGAGTCATGATCTTAACCACAAATTAACCCTCGAACTTCTCAAAGATCCTGCCAACTACGAGATTGTCGAGCTCGCCACTGCTGAGTCCAAAGAGTTGGCCAAAGCGTATGCATGATGCCCTTGTCATTGCTCTGAGTTCCCCTGTACTTGTCGGTATCTACAAAGACGGAATTTTAGTCGAAGAGATTCGTTCCGAGGGGATGAGTTCGGATGTTTTGGCAGAGATTTTTGATTCACTGCTGAAACGCTACACCTTTTCAAATTTCATTTATGCTAAAGGGCCGGGAAGTTTTATGGGGATTAAGGTCACCTATTTGTTTCTCAAAACCCTCAGTATTACGCTAAAAATCCCCCTTTTAGCAACGGATGCCTTTTTTTTCAACCAAAATAGCCCCATCAAAGCAGTAGGAAAGCTCTATTTTGTTAAAAATAGGACAACCATTGAGTTAGAACCGATAGTCTCACCTGAGATTATCGCATTTGAACTCCCCAAAAATATCGATTTAGAAAAATTTGATTCGGACAATCTCCCTTATTATGGGATTGATGCCGTAGGATAAGGAAATTATTTGTTCGTTAGTGTACCCGCAACGAGTGCGAATTTAGGACCCGGATTTGACTCATTAGGCCTTGCCGTCGATTTACGTAACCAAGTTGAATTGGTTCCTTCCCGCTTTTTTGCCGTTTCGATCAAAGGTGAGGGGGAAAACAATCCACGTCTTAAAGGGAACAATCTGTTCGTCAGTATTTTCAACGAACATTACCGCCGTTTAACCCAAAAACGGCAAAACTTCAAATTTACGTTTTACAACCAAATCCCGATGTCTCGAGGACTTGGGAGTTCTTCGGCGGTCATCGTAAGCGCGATCAGCTGTGCACACGAAGCCGCAGGGGTCAAGGTGTCAAAGCGTCGTATCCTCAATCACGCCCTTGTGTATGAAAGTCATCCTGACAATATCACTCCGGCAGTCATGGGAGGATTTAATGCCGCAATGGTGGAGAAACAAAAAGTTTTTTCCCAGCAAAAACACCTCCCTGATTATCTCAAAGCGGTCGTAGTCATTCCGAACAAGCCGATCTCAACCGCCAAATCGCGTACAACCCTCCCTAAATCGTACAGCAAAGAGAACGCTGTGTTTAACCTCTCGCATACGGCGGTAACGGTAGGGGCATTTTTCAATGAAGATTGGGAGATGCTGCGCCTTACGACACAAGACCGTTTCCATCAAAAAATACGGATGAAGATGCTTCCAGAACTGTTTGCCGTCCAAAAAATGGCCTATGAAAATGGTGCATTGATGAGTACCCTCTCCGGTAGCGGATCGACTTTTTTCAACATGGTGTATGATCAAGATGCTCAAATGTTAGCGGATAAGTTTAAGTCGGAATTTACCGATTTCGAGGTCAAAATTTTGGGCTTTGATAATGACGGTTTAGTTGTCGAACGATAACTAAGAAAGTATTGGATATAATGGCGCAAAAGTTACATCAGCCTATACGCATGTGCGTGGTTTGTCGTGAGCGCTTCGCTCAATCTGCACTTTTACGCCTTCAATGTCGCAATGGGTTATTGGAACCTTATAGTCATATAGGAAGAAGTTTTTATATGTGTCGATCTTGTATTGAGCATAAGAAGACTCCGGGTCAGTTGTCCCGTCAATGTAAAAGCGGCGCAACGGTAGAGCTAATGAATCGGTTAAAGGAGATCATCGTTAATGATGGATAAAGTTAGAGTTCATGAAATTGCCAAAGAGCTTGGTATCAATTCAAAAGAGGTAGTGGATAAAGCAGCCGCAATGGGGCTCAATGTAAAAACTGCCTCAAGTTCGGTTTCGATCGAAGAAGCTGAACAAATCATGAACTATATCATGAGCGGGGCATCTGCTGAAAATACAGCGCCCAAGTCTTCCTCTAAAGCTGCTTCGCCAGAAGAAGCTCCCGTTGCTGTTGCTGCTGTTGCCGTAACAGAAGAAAGTATTCAATCCGTAGCATCGGTGGTCGAAACAAAAGATGAAACATCAGTCGAAGCACCAATAGAGGTAGAAGTACCAAAACGTTCGGGGCTGAAAATCGTTAAGAAAAAGCGTCCAGTTGAAGAAGAAGTCATAGCACCGGTTCGTCATGAGAGTACTCATGTCTCCAGTTATGGCAAACTCAGTGAGCAGGCTCAACGTGAGTTAGAAGCTAAACGAGCGAAAAAAACACAAAGCAGCAGTGCACCGGTACAGAAAAAAGATCAAGGGGTTCGTCTTGATATCTTTGGCGGCGGAATTTCTGACGTATCAATGGATTACGAGCAAGATCAAGTCGTATTGATGGATTTCAACGATTTGGGTGCAAGTTTACCACCGGAAGAAGAGCAAAAACCGAAAGAGAAAAAACCTATCGGTCGTAATGCGGGTAAAAAACAAGGTGCTAATCGTGGTAAACCGCGTCAAGTCTCTCGTGAAGCACGTAAGCGTTATACGAAAGATGCAAAAGAAGACGAAGTTATCACTCACGTTGAAATTGCAGAAGATGTCCGTGTTTATGAATTTGCTGAAAAAGTAGGGCAGAGTATTTCTGCGGTTATCAAAGTCCTTTTTGATCTTGGGATGATGGTTACTAAAAATGACTTTTTGGGCAAAGATGAGATTGAAATCTTGGCGAGTGAGTTTGGTGTCGAAGTGACCACCATCGATCCAAAAGATGCGTTTAATCTTGAAACGGCTTACGATGAAGAGCACGAAGACAGTGAAGGTTCCGTTGAGCGTCCTCCGGTTATCACGATCATGGGACACGTTGACCATGGTAAAACCTCTCTCCTTGACGCGATCCGTAATGCCAAAGTGGCACACGGCGAAGCGGGAGGAATTACTCAGCATATCGGTGCTTACTCGGTAGAGCAAAAAGGTAAATTGATTACTTTCTTGGATACTCCGGGACACGAAGCGTTTAGTGCAATGCGTTCACGCGGTGCACAGTTGACCGATATTATCGTTATTGTCGTTGCGGCAGACGATGGGGTTAAACCTCAAACCCGCGAATCGGTTCAGCATGCGAAAGATGCAAAAGTTCCTGTGATCGTTGCGGTCAATAAAATGGACAAACCGGGTGCAAATCCGGATATGGTTAAAGCACAAATGGCGGAACTTGGACTTAACCCTACCGAGTGGGGCGGAGATGTCGAGTTCGTCGGCGTTTCAGCAAAAGCTATGACCGGTATTGATGAACTATTAGAAGCGATCTTGCTCCAATCCGAAGTGATGGAGCTCAAAGCGAATCCTGATGTTATGGCGAAAGCGGTAGTTGTCGAGAGTACGTTAGAAAAAGGACGTGGACCGGTTGCTACCGTCATCGTTCAAAACGGAACGTTACGTGTCGGAGACAACATCGTGTGCGGTGGTGCTTATGGACGCGTTCGTGCGTTGATCAATGATCGCAAAGTACAGCTTCAACAAATCGGACCGAGTCAAACCGCCGTTGTTGTCGGTTTGAGTGACGTACCGCCATCGGGCGAAGTAATGATGGCGATGGAAAGTGATCGTGAAGCGCGTGAAGTAGCACAAAAACGTGCTGAGTATGATCGTCACCGTGAGCTTTCATTGAGTACTAAAGCATCGTTTGATGACTTGACGTCATTGATTGCTGAGGGGCGTATCAAAGCGCTTAAAGTGGTTCTTAAAACAGACGTTCACGGTTCTCTTGAAGCGATTAAATCGGCTCTTGCAGAGTTGCGTAATGAAGAAGTAAAAGTTGAAGTGATCTCCAGCGGTGTCGGTGGCATTACCGAAAACGACGTTGCGTTGGTGAACAACAGTGAAAACTGTGCTCTACTTGGATTTAATGTTCGTCCTACCGGTAATGTCAATGCTATGGCAAAACAAATGGGTGTGGAGATTAAAACGTACTCTATCATTTATCAGTTGATCGACGATGTTAAATTGTTGCTTGGCGGTATGATGGCACCACAATTCCGTGAAGAGAATACAGGACAAGCCGAAGTTCGTGATACGTTCCCAATGCCTAAAGGTGCAGGAACCATCGCAGGATGTGTGGTTGTTGACGGTAAATTGGTACGCGGCGGAATGGTACGCGTTATCCGTGACGGCGTTGTTATCCATGAGGGTGATCTCACCTCTCTTCGACGTTTCAAAGACGATGTCAAAGAGGTCGGTAAAGGGTTTGACTGTGGTGTTGTTCTTAACGGATACAGCGATGTCAAAGTGGGTGACGTTATCGAAACCTTCAAAAAAATCGAGACAAAAGTATCCCTGTGACGCCGGCACAAATAAAAATCAAGCGAACGGAGTCGATTCTAAAAGAGTTGATTCCCGAAGCGATTTCACAACTTTCCGATGCGCGTGTGCGTGAAGTGGACGTCATTGATGTCCATTGCTCACGCGGACGAAGCGATGCAAAAGTGTATCTTGACCCTCATCACTATACGCCGCAAGAGCAGGCTGTCTTTTTAAAACTGCTTGAAAAAGCCCGTCCGATTATCGAAGAGCACTGTATGAAAGATCAAGGGTGGTTCCGTTCCCCACGTATGACATTCGTGTTTGATGACACCCTTAAACGAAGCCAAAATATCGAGGCATTGTTCGCCCAAATCGCGAAGGAGAAAAAAGATGAGTCTTGAGAGCGATATCAAAAAAATGGTTGAATCGGTCGGCTTATCGTTATACGATACAGCTGTCTTCAATGAAAATGAAAACACTATTTTCCGCGTAAGCGTCACAGCTCCGGGCGGTGTAACACTGGATAAATGTGTTGAAGTGACCCATTTGATCTCCCCTTTGTTAGACGTCACGTCACCGGTTAGCGGTGAGTATCGTTTGGAAGTAAGCTCTCCGGGGATTGAGCGTAAACTCAAAACATTAGAGCACTTTATCCAATCGGTAGGTGAAAAAGCCTCTTTGAGTACCCTTTCAAAAGAAAAATATGAGGGTGAAGTGATCGGCGTTGAAAACGACGAAGTCATCCTTAAAACCAAAGAAGATGGCGAAAAGCGTATCCCTTTTCGCTCGATTAGCAAGGCAAAAACCTACTTCGAGTGGTAATGAAACCCACCACTGCTACCCACGCTATGACCCTCGCCCTGAATGCGGCGTGGGATTATCAACTACTCACTTTTCCTAACCCTGCCGTCGGTGCAGCTTGTATTTCTGAAAACGGTTCAATTGTATCCGTAGGTGCACATAAAATTGCAGGCGGTCCTCATGCCGAAGTCTATGCTCTACGTGATGCTTATACGCTTTTAAGCGGTGATGTATCGATAGCGGATTCGGACGATTCTCATTACATACATGATTACCTTCGAACTCATCACAATGGACTATTTCATACAGTTTCTATGGCAGTGACACTGGAACCGTGTTCTCACAGCGGAAAAACCCCTTCATGTGCTTTATTGATTCGTGATTTAGGGATAAAATCTCTTTTTATCAGTTGCAAAGATCCCAATCCGGCAGCTGCAGGGGGTGCTGAAATAGTGAGTGTTTCAGGGGCAGAGTGTGTTTTTGGGATAATGGAAACAGAGGGAAAAAAACTGCTGGAGCCGTTTTTGAAATGGCAAACCAATCCCTTCGTTTTCTTTAAATGGGCACAGCGACTTGATGGGACAATTGATAACGGAACGATCAGCTCTGCCGCTTCAAGGACGCATATGCACGCATTACGGGATAAATGTGATTTGATCGTGATCGGCGGCAATACCGTACGGCAAGACAAACCGACGTTAGATGCGCGGTTGGTGAACGGTAACGCTCCCGATGTACTGATTTATTCTCGTGATGAAGACTTTGACCGAACCATTCCTCTTTTTAATATTCCCAACCGACAGGTATTTATTGCATCGGATTTTGAACAGATTCACAATTATCGATTAGTGATGATTGAGGGTGGAGCAGGGATGTTAGAAGCAAGCTCTAATCTATGTGATTGGTATCTCGGTTACATTGCGCCTAAAATCGGCGGTGGAACACAAACTCTTGGAACCGTTACAGAGGATTTTGAGGTACTGCACGCTAAAATCACCGATAATATAATTCTTTGGATGAAGAAACAACAGGAACTTTTATGACCAAACAAGAGAAAATCGTATCGATGTTCAACGACATTGCACCGACGTATGATCGTGCAAATCGGGTGCTTAGTATGGGTGTCGATACCTTTTGGCGCCGCAAAGCGTGTGATTTGGCATTTGGTTATTGTTCGACGAAAAGCATTGATTCGATTGTCGATGTGGCATGCGGTACGGGCGATATGATGGGATACTGGAAACGCCGTGCAGACAAAGCCGGAATTAGTGTCAGCGAAATCGTCGGTGTCGACCCTTCCGAGGGGATGGTCAGTGTCGGAGTAGAGAAGTTTCCGCTGATGTCGTTTCACATCGCTCCGGCAACGGAACTTCCGAAGCCTGACACGTCAGCCGATATCATCAGTATTTCGTACGGTATTCGTAACGTTGTCGAACGTCAGGCAGGATTGCGTGAATTTAACCGTGTTCTCAAACCGGGCGGATTGGTTGTCATCCTCGAATTTATGAAAAATGAAAATCCGTCAACTCTTGGAAAAGTACGCGATTGGTACATGAACAATGTCCTTCCGCGTATCGGCGGATTGATTTCCAACAACTATGAAGCATACCGCTATCTCCCCGATTCTATTGAGGGATTTTTAACCGTCGGCAAGATGAAAACGGAGCTCGAAGAAGCAGGATTTGAGATGCTTTATACCAAAAGCTTTTCAATGGATATTTCGACCCTGATGATCGCCCGTAAAAAGTAGTTTTATGGCTTCCACTCTCAGCGTCAGCGGTCTTAATGAGCAGATCAAGACGCTTTTAGAAACCTCTTTTGAATTTGTCAGCGTCGAGGGTGAACTCTCCCGTGTCACCAAACACGGCAGCGGACATATCTACTTCACCCTCAAAGACAACGATTCCGCGATCAAATGTGTGATGTTCAAGGGAAATGCCGCACGGCTGAAGTTCTCTCTCGAAGAGGGGGCTCATATCATCCTACACGGGGCATTATCACTCTACAAACCGCGAGGCGAGTATCAGATCAACGCATTTAGCGCCGAGCCTTACGGTGCTGGGGCATTGGCGGTAGCATTTGAGCAGTTAAAACAAAAACTGGAAGCCAAAGGCTACTTCGACCCTGCACGCAAAAAAACCTTTCCTAAATTCCCCGAAATCATAGTGTTAGTCACCTCGGCGACGGGAGCGGCATTGCAGGACATGCAAAGAGTCGCCTCTGGGCGATGGCCGTTAGTTAAACTCATCGTACTGGATGTATTGGTTCAAGGATCAAGTGCATCAGGACAAATTGCCGATGCACTTCGCTATGCTGATACGTTAAACGCGGATGCGGTGGTTGTCGGACGGGGCGGTGGAAGTATCGAGGATTTATGGGCATTTAACGAGGAGATCGTTGCCGATGCGATTTTCGCCATGAACACTCCCGTGATGTCAGCTGTAGGGCATGAGATCGATTGGGTAATCAGCGACTACGTGTGCGATATGCGCGCACCGACACCGAGCGCCGCGATGCAGATGCTTCTCCCCGATCAAAACGAGCTATCTCAAAGTATCGATGAGATTCGATACAGTGCTTATGGGATGATTACTCAGCGGTTGGAGCGTAAACGCGAACAGCTCCTCTCGATGCAAGAGGCATTTAAACGTCACGGAGTAGAGCATCGTTTGGAAGTTCAACGTGAGCTGGTCAAAGAGTTGCGAGAGCGGTTAAATCGACAAATGACACAACGGTTGGAACAAAGCAGACGAGAGCTTACACCACTAATGGAGCGGTTAACCCAAAGCATCGAATCGACATTGCGACAAAAGCGGTTTATGATTACGCAACTCACCGAAGGGTTTAATGCCAACCACCCGAAGAATAAAAATAAAAGCGGATTTGCGCAGATCGCCCGTGATGGGAAAGTGATCGATTTGGATGAACTGAGTGTCGGGGATCGGTTTGATGCGATGAACGAGCGGCGCGTTGTCCGCTCGGAGGTGGTAGAGATTATTTCAATGTAACCGGCGGAAAATACATGTGAGCTAAACTGGCTCCCTCTGCGGCGAACCGTTTGAAAAATTTATCCATCGGATCATCTTTATTCCAAACCGGATCACTGATTTTGGTCAATGCTTCTACCCGTTTTTTCGCATCGAATTCCACTCCGATACTATCCACGAGACCCACTTTTTTGGCTTGTACAGCGGTAAAGATATGGGCATCGGCATATTCAGTGCTGCGATTAAGATCGAGTTTGCGAGCGCGTGCGACATCTCCGACAAACAGATCATAGGTTCCGCCGATCACTTTATCGAGTTCGGCTCGCTCTACGGCGCTCCAAGGGCGGTCAAATGTCCCCACTTGTTTGTAGGTTCCGGCATGGACGACTTGGGTTTTTACTCCTACTTTTTCCATGAGTGCTGAGATATCGGCTCCCTCCATGATGACACCGATAGAACCGATCATACTGCCCGGATTTGCAACGATCTCATTGCCCCAGATACCGGAGTAATATCCGCCGCTGGCCATGATTCCGGCCGCATAAACAACGGTTGGTTTGGTTTCAGAGAGACGTTTAATGGCATAGGCGATTTCAACCGAAGGAGCTACTGCACCGCCGGGGGAGTCAATACTGAACAATACCCCTTTGATATCTTTGTTTTCACGTGCTTCATCGATTTGTTCGACGATGGGTGTCGCATCTATAATCGGGCCCATCAGGGAGATTTTTTGGAGATTATGGGGTGATATTCCATCTTCGCCGGAAGGGAGAATCAGCCAAAGTACAACCAATACTAAAACGGTCGCTTTAAAATGTTCTTGGATAAATTTAAGCCCTGTCGCAAGGCATGAGCCGATTTTTCGGATAAATTCCATCATTTGATTTTTTCCCCTTGGATATAAACCGATTCGATAGTGTGCGGTTGAACGATCAGATGGATCGGTAATTGGTCATTGATCGGATAATTGACCCGCATAATGAGAATATCGGCATCGTATGTAGGTGCGATTGTACCACAATTGAGGCGCAATGCTTCCGCCGCGTTGCTCGTAACACTTTCCCAAAGACGATGCGCCAAAGAGAGGAGGTTGTCATTAGGGTGCATAAAGAGGGCTGCTTTCATCTCTTCGAACAAATCTAATGTGTAGTTGGAACTTAATCCGTCGGTACCACATAACCATGGGATTGAATGCGCATCGAGGCACTGTAAATCGAGTACGCCGTTTCCGAGAAGGCGATTGGAGATAGGACAATGGATAATGCTATGTCCCCCCGCTTTGATGGCGGAGAGTTCATCATCGTTTGCTTGAATGGCATGGGTAAATAAGGTAGGGACGCCGTTAAAATAGGTCAAAAATTCTTTAACCGTATTGGCGGCTTGAGTTTGTTTTAAAAAGTTTTGGAAAAACGGTTGGAAGGCTCCGCTGTTGCTGTCCAGCCATTCGCGCTCTGCCGGACTTTCCAGTAAATGGGCGGTAACTCGCAGCTCTTTGCTCTTCGCATATTTGAGGGCTTTTTGGATCAAAATCCGATGGACGGAGTAGGGAGAATGGATGGCAACAGAGGGATAAAAACCGTCACGTTTCATCTCTTGGGAGGCAAAAAGACGCTCTTGAAAATTGCCATACAACGCATCGGCCATGATAGGATCGGAGCCGATGAGTTCATTAAAAAAGACCACTTTTTGAGGGGCTTTGAAACACGGTTCCAAATCAAAACCGTACGAACTGACTGCTGCGAATGCGGTGATACCGTTGGAGAGCATCATATCGATAGCACGCGTTGTGCATCCATCGTCGCATTCGTTGATCAGTTCATCACGAGATGCGATAACACTGGAGAGCCACGGCATAAACTCTCCGTAGGTAAGACTGGAACGGTTGGCACTGAATTCCAAATGGACATGGGCATTTATGAGTCCCGGAAGGAGAACAGACCCTTCTCCCAGTTCAATGCACTGCTCACCGTAACGGGAACGTAAATCATCGTTCGGACTCACTTCGAGAACCGTTTTATCAATCACAATGCCGTGATTGCGGTAGAGAGTCCCGTTTGTGAAAATAGCGTCACTTAAAAGTATTTGCACCTAATGCCTTTAATCAAAATTCAAAAAAAGAAAGTATAGCAGAAGCGTATAAATGATCATTTGGAAGGGATTTAGTTCCTTATAATATAGAACCTCTTATAATCTATCCTTAAAAACAGAACTCAAGGTTTAATCAATGAAAATAGTCGTTATCCAAGGGCCAAATCTCAATATGTTAGGTGTTCGAGAGCAACAAGTATACGGACCGATGCGTTTAGAGCAGATTCATGCACAAATGAAAGATGTTGCAACGCAAAACGGTGTTGAAATCGAGTTTTACCAAAGCAATCTTGAGGGTGAAATCGTAGACCGTATTCAAGAATGTTACGGCGATGCGGACGGGATCATTATCAATCCTGCGGCGTATACCCACACTTCGATCGCGATTCGTGATGCGATCAGTGCGGTGAACCTCCCGACTATCGAAGTACATATCAGCAATATTTACCGTCGTGAAGAGTTTCGTCAAAAAAGTATGACGGCTCCGGTATGTACCTCTTCTGTGATCGGCTTCGGTCCTTTCGGATACCATTTGGCTATGGTTGGGATGATGCAAATCCTCAGCGAAATCAATGCAATGCGCCAAGCGACTGCTGCTCAGCAAGGCGCGGTAGAAGAATAAATCATGCCGCTCTGCCGTATTTTGGATAAGAGCCATCGTATTTATGTGGATCGCAATTTCCCTAAAGTACTTCGAAAGGCTACCGGTTATCGCTATCGGGTTGTTTTAGGAGTAGGGGGGAACATCGGCGATACACAGCGCCGGCTGAATCATCTTTGGCACTATTTGGGAACATTACCGCAAATATGCAGAATTCGAAGCGGAGTGATTTTAAAAAATCCTCCGTTTGGGTTTCATGAGCAAAGCGATTTTGATAATACGGTTATAGAAATTGCCACTTCATTGCAACCGAAAGCACTCCTGCGACTGGTGTGGCGGATAGAGAAACGTTTTGGGCGTCGTCGCAGTTTTGCGAATGCGCCGAGGACGTTAGACTTGGATATACTATTCTTTGAGAATCGCTCAGTTCAGACGGCAGAGTTGAGTATTCCTCATCCTCACTGGAGTGAGCGGGTCAGTGTGACGATTCCGCTTGGAAGTTTGGCTCGACAGAGCGTACGGAGACAATATGAAAATCTTGACATTTAGCGGTGCCACCCCTGCCGAAGCGCTTAAAAAAGCACAATTGGAAGTCGGTGAAGAGGCGATGTTGATTGAAACGCGTGAGGTACAAAAAAAGTCCCTCGGCAAAAGTGCTTTGTATGAGATTGTGGTTGGGGTTGAAGAACATACTCTTCCCAAACCAAGAGCAAAAGTCGAAGAGCCTTTGATGAAGCAGCGTCCTTTGGCTCAAAAAAGCAGTGATGTCCTTTATAATATCTCTGAAGCCGCCAAACAAATTTCTAAAATTGCCGAAGTGACCGAAGAAGAGCGTACTCCCACTCAAGCACCCGTTCGAGAGAGCGAAGATCTAAAACGGATCAAAGAGGAGATCGAAAAACTCGGAGATAAAGTCAAGCTGATCCAAAATATGTTTTGGTCTGAAAAATCCCCCAAAACGACTGCCGCTATTCCCCCGGAATTTGCCGAGATTTATCGTCTCGCCCAACAAAGCGGAATGGATCAAGCCCATCTTGATGAGATTATGCATCTGACACTGGAACATATGCCCTCAAAAATGAGAGAGAGCTCCGAAACAGTTAAGCGTTATTTTCAGGTATTGATGCGAAAAATGATCCCGGTACGGATGGAAACTCCCCCTAAAAACGGCGGTAAAAAGGTGATAATGCTGGTTGGTCCGACGGGCGTCGGTAAAACAACCTCGATTGCCAAGCTTGCCGCTCGTTTTTCGTATCTGCTCGATAAAAAATACAAAGTGGGTCTGGTGGTTCTCGATACGTACCGCATTGGAGCCGTTGAGCAGCTGATGCAGTACGCACGGATGATGAAACTGGGGATCGAGACGGTGGTCGATCCTCCGGAATTTTCGAGTGCTTTGAATGCACTGCGTTACAGCGACTATATTCTGATTGATACGATGGGTTCTTCCCCGTATGACAAAGGAAAAATCGAAAAGATTTATGAGTGTCTGCGCGGTAACGATACCGATTACAGTGTCGATGTGGTACTGGTAATGCCCAGCTCGATCAAATACGAGGATCTCAAAGCAACGTATGAGAATTTTGCTCCGCTTGGGATCGATACGATGATGTTTACCAAACTGGACGAAACCAGAGGGTTCGGAAATATTTTTTCGCTGGTCTATGAGACCAAAGTTCCGATCAGTTACTTTTCCGTAGGGCAGGAAGTTCCCGAAGATTTAGCAGTGGCTACGAGCGATTTTTTAGTCGACTGCCTGATGAACGGATTTATCAAAGGTGAGAGTGTATGAAGCACCAAGCCGCCAAACTTGAAGCGTTAGTGAATCAAAACCGAAATACGGCAGCTAAAAAGACCCGATTTATCGCAATAACAAGCGGAAAAGGCGGTGTCGGAAAAAGTACCATTAGTTCTAATATGGCCTATATCATGGCAAAATATGGACTTAAAGTAGGAATTTTTGATGCCGATATCGGGTTGGCAAATCTGGATGTCATGTTCAATGTTAAAATCCAGAAAAATATCTTGCATGTTCTCAAAGGGGAAGCAAGAGTCGAAGATATTTTGGTTCCGATTGAAAAAAATCTTGTCCTTATCCCAGGAGAAAGCGGAGAAGAGATTTTTAAATACGCATCCGGCGGGTTATTTGAGCGGTTTATGGAACAGGCGTCCGTATTGGACGATTTAGACGTTATGATTATCGATACGGGAGCCGGAATCGGTGAACATATTCAACTTTTTTTACGCGCATGCGATGATGTGATTGTCGTTACGGTTCCCGATCCAGCCGCCATTACCGATGCGTATGCGACGATCAAGGTCACGGCACGTCTACGCGATGAGATTAACGTTATTATGAATCAGGTTCGCTCGTCAAAAGAAGCAGAAGGGCTGTTTGAAAAAATTCATAAAGTGGCGCAAGCTAATATCGGCGGGGGATTGCGATTAAACTATTTGGGACAGGTATCGAGCGATCCTAAAATTTCGAACAGTGTCAAAAAACGGGCCCTTTTCAGTCGTGATTTTCCGAGTTCTACGCCGAGTGTTGAATTAGAGCAGATTGTTAAGCGTATTGCAAAAAAACTGGAACGAAATGTGCTAGTAGATCCCAAAGAGAGTGGTCTTGGAGGCTTGTTCAAGCGTCTTATGGAGCACTTTTAATTCTAGAAGGTGCGCCAATGCGAGGTTCGAATTTTGTCTCTTTTCTAACGGTACAAGGTTTTTTTATCGGTATTGTTTTTGGGATACTTAAGTCGACATCTCCGGAAAGTTTTTTGGGATTTGTGATCCTGATAAGCGCATTTTTTTATCTTTTCGCCCATCTGTGTGTTGGATTTTTCTTTCAAACACTCGGTGTCAAGACCCATCCTTTTCCTAAAAATGCCCATGAGCATAATCTCGATTTCTTTGTACGTGAGATCAACAAACGAGAACAGTTTATTGATGCGTTTTATACCCATAAAGCGGAGTTGTTAGATGATAACGGACGGGGGCAGGGATGAGCGGCGCACATGTTTATACGCAAGAATTAAAACACCGTGAAGATCAGCTAGCACTTCAGTATCTTCCTGCCGTAAAAGCGATGTCGTTTCGTCTGAAAGAGCGTCTTCCCAGCTCGATTGATTACATGGATTTAAGTGCAATCGGGACGGAAGAATTAGTCAAATTGGCACGCCGTTACGATGAAGCGCAAAATGATTCGTTTTGGGGCTATGCGAAGACGAGAGTATACGGTGCAATGCTCGATTATCTGCGTTCACTTGATTTAGTAAGCCGATCAAGCCGACGGCTGATCAAAGAGATTGATAGTGCGATCGAAACCTATATGGCCGATCATGATGATGAGCCTAGCGATGCAGAACTAGCTCAAATTTTAGGGATCGAAGTCGAAAAAATTCATGAAGCACGTATTGCCTCGGACATTTATACTGTTTTACCGTTGGATGATCAACTGGGTACTCCCGAAGAGGGTGGAATGTTAGAGCGACTAGAACATGAAGATTTGATTGAAGCGATTAAAAAAGTTTTGGATGGGTTTGAAGAGCGTGAGCAAATGATTATTCAGCTTTACTATTTTGAAGAGTTAACCCTTAAAGAGATCAGTGAAATCGTCAACATCACGGAATCGCGCATTTCGCAAATTCACAAATCGGTAATTCGGCGTATTAAAGACGCGGTAGGGGGGAGATAATGGCAGATATTTTATCGCAAGAAGAGATTGATGCCCTTCTCGATGTCGTAGACGATGAAGGCGAAGGGATATTAGAATCGGGTGATGATTCCCTTTTCCCTCAACGTCAAATCACTCTGTATGACTTTAAACGTCCTAACCGCGTTTCCAAAGAGCAGCTTCGGGCATTTCGCGGGATTCACGACAAGATGGCACGTTCGATCGCATCTCAGATTTCGGCGATTATGCGCTCCATCGTAGAAATTCAGCTCCATTCGGTCGATCAGATGACCTATGGGGAGTTTTTGATGTCGTTACCGAATCCGACCAGCTTTAACGTCTTTTCGATGAAGCCGTTGGAAGGAAATGGTGTTTTAGAGATTAACCCCTCTATCGCCTTTCCGATGCTGGATCGTATTTTGGGTGGGAAGGGTGAACCGTTCGAAGCAAACCGTGAGTTTTCGGACATCGAACTTTCCCTTTTTGAAACAATTTTACGGGTCATGATGGGGACATTGCGTGAGGCATGGAGCCCGGTTACCGACCTTTATCCGCAGGTAGAATCGAAAGAATCGAGTCCCAACGTCGTCCAAATCGTCGCACAAAATGAGATTGTCGTGATGGTTGTTATGGAGATCATCATCGGGCACAGTTCGGGTATGATGAACATTTGTTATCCTGTCATCGCGCTTGAGCCGGTTTTACCAAAGCTTGCCAGCCGTGATTTGATGTTGAACGAAACCAATTCTAAAAAGAGCCGTAATCAAGAGCTTCAAGTTCTTCTCGGCGGTGCGCATGTGAATGTTGAAGTGAATCTTGGTGAAGCGGAATTAACGCTTCATGAGTTGTTGGAATTAGGTGAGGGAGATATAATACGGCTTAATATTCCAGCGGATGATGTTGTACATGTCAGTGTCGATGGAAAAGAACGTTTTGTAGGACAGATGGGATTACGAAGATTCCGAAAATCCATCCAGATTACCTCATTGATCGATACCGAAAAAGATGCGGTTAAGCGAGCACTCAAAGAGTTCGAAACGAAACGTAAAGCACGCATAAGCGGAGTTAAAGAGATGATACGCGGGCCATTAGAAGAAGAGGAGGACGACGATGAGTGATTTTGCCGGAGTATTTGCGAATGAGGCAGTTGCTACCATAGAGGGGTTGACAGGTCAAACCCCTTCGATTGTCCTTAAAGAGGCAGAAGATATCTCTATTGTTTCCAATGTTATTCCGCCGATAGCGCTGATTCACGTCAGCTTTAGCGGTGATGCTTCGGGTCGAGGTCTCATTATGATGCCTCCTCAGTTGGCAACGGCACTGGGGGATATGATGCTTGGCGGAGAGGGTGAGGCGCATGATACGATGTCGGATGAAGACATTGATGCAGCCAAAGAGATCATTTCCAATATCGTCGGGGCAATGAGTACCACATTAGGTTCTCAAAAAGAACTTCCGAAATTCACGATCAAACCCGAACGTGCCGAATTTATTGCCGAAAACGGTGAAGTGAACCTTGATGCCTATGCCAAAATGTTTGTTTTTTCGTTTACCCTCGGGACGATCAATTCGCTTATGATGTTCGCAATCGATTCGGGAATTAACAGTGCTTTAAACGGCGGGAAGCCCTCATCTTCCATAGCTCCATCAGGAAGTATTTTTGATACACCTGCTCCGGAGTCTTCTGTGAAGCTTGAAGAGGGAGAGATGAAAAATATCTCTCTGATTATGGATGTTAAACTTCCTGTGCGGGTACGTATCGGTAAGAAAAAGATGCTTCTAAAAGATGTTTTGAGTATGGACATCGGTTCGGTTATTGAACTCAATCAACTTGCCAATGATCCGTTGGATATATTGGTAGATGACCATGTAATCGCTCAGGGCGAAGTGGTGATCGTGGATGGGAATTTTGGTGTTCAAATTACCTCTATCGGAACCAAACGTGATCGTCTGAATAAATTAAAAGGATAGTCATGGTGCGCAGAAATGGGAAAAAAAAGGAGTACCCAAGCAGCCGCTATGTTAAAGATATTAAATCAGCGGATGTGTGGAGTGTCTTTAAAATTATTGCCGACTTTGTTCAGGGATTTGATGAATTAGGGGATCTCGGCCCTTCCGTAACCATTTTCGGAAGCGCGCGAGTGGATGAGAAACATCCTTACTATCAACAAGCCACGCAACTTGCAAGTATGCTCGGCGAACGCGGATACAATATTATCACCGGCGGCGGACCGGGACTCATGGAAGCGGCCAACCGCGGTGCTTATCAACATGAGAATGTAGAATCAATCGGGCTAAATATCGAGCTTTCCTCTGAACAGCAGCCGAACCCTTATATTACCAAAGGGCGAAGTTTTGATTATTTCTTTTCGCGTAAAGTGATGTTGGTTAAATATTCAATGGCCTACGTTATTTTTCCGGGTGGATTCGGAACGCTTGATGAAATGTTTGAAGCGCTGACACTCATTCAAACCCGAAAAGTTTGGGGCGTGCGGCTTTTCATTATCGGTACGGAATTTTATGCCCCTTTGATCCAATTTATCCGAGATAAATTATTGGCAGAGGGGATGATCGATGAAAAGGATCTCAAACTGTTTATCCTTACCGATGATTTGGATTTGGTAGTAAAAGAGATCGAAAAATCGTTAGTTGCACAAATGGCTACACTGGAAAAAGAGGGGCTCAATGATACGAAGTATTACAAAATCCTTTCTAGTTATTTCGAAAATAGACCGATTTGTGACGGGAGTGATGTGTAATGGGTAAAAAAGTATTAATTGGGATGAGCGGCGGTGTTGATTCGACCGTTTCAACACTACTGCTTAAAGAACAGGGTTATGAGGTTGAAGGGGTTTATATGAAACTCCACTCCAAACCGGGCTATCATGAAATCCATCAAGCCCGTGCGCAGAAAGCGGCTGCTTTTGCAGGGGTAAAACTCCATATTCTCGATCTTCAGGAGCAGTTTAACGAAAAAGTTTTTACCCCTTTTATCGAAACGTATAAAGAGGGAAAGACCCCGAACCCGTGTGCATTATGTAACCGTAATATTAAATTCGGCGCGATGGTAACATTTGCTGACAGTATCGGTGCTGATTTTGTCGCAACAGGTCATTACATTCGGCATGACGGTCAGTATCTGCTTCAGGCTCAAGATGATACGAAAGATCAGAGTTATTTTCTTTTTTACATTGACCCTGTTTTGGTTCCGCGTCTGTTATTTCCGTTGGGTGAGCGTCACAAGAGCGATATTAAAGCGTTCGCCGCGAGTGTTGAGGGGTTAGAGTCTTTTGCGTCTCAGGGTGAATCGAGTGAAATCTGTTTTGTCGAGACGACCTATATGGATGTTTTAAAGCCTTACGTCCCTGTCGATCAGGAAGGGGACGTCCTCGATATGGAAGGCAAAGTGGTCGGTAAACATAAAGGATATATGCACTATACGATCGGTAAACGCAAAGGCTTTACTGTTCACGGTGCACATGATCCCCATTTCGTTGTAGAAATCAAACCTGACACCAATCAAATCGTTGTCGGAACACGCGAAGATTTGGAGTGTCACCGTGTCGAGCTAGAGCGCGTGAATATGTTCGATACGCGCACGGAGTTCGAATGTGACATAAAACTTCGCTACCGTACCACGGCAGTACGATGTTCGGTTAAAATTGACGGAGATCATGCAGTGGTTGAGTTGCACGAACCGGTATTGGGTGTTGCCTCAGGGCAGGCGGGTGTCTTTTATGACGGAGATAAACTGCTTGGCGGCGGATGGATCGTTTGATTAAATCAAAAAAACGTATTATTGCCGCAGGGATTATCGGCAACGTCATTGAGTATTACGACTTTGCCCTCATCGGTTTTTTAGCCGTGATGATGGGAAAGCTCTTTTTTCCTTCCACTGATCCTTTCCTCTCTCTTTTAGGTTCGTTCGGGGCATTTGCTGCCGGAATGATTATGCGCCCCGTCGGTGCTTTGATTTTCGGACACATCGGCGATCGTGTCAGTCGGCGCACGGCTCTTATGAGCTCTTTAATCATGATGGCATTGCCCACCTTTTTAATCGGTTTTTTGCCTACCTACGCTCAAATCGGGATGATGGCTCCGATTCTACTCGTCCTACTTCGGATGATCCAAGGACTTTCGGTTGGTGGTGAATATGCCAGTTCCATCGTTTATTTGGTAGAACAATCTTCTCCTAAGCGCCAAAATCTTTACGGTTCGTTTGTTTCAGTAGGGGCTAAAATCGGGATGGCATTGGGATCGGGTTTTTGCGGAGCATTGTTATGGTATATCGGTGCCGATGCAATGGGTGAGTGGGGATGGAGGGTTCCGTTTTGGGGAAGTATCGTCATTGCCGCAGCAGGACTTTATCTACGCCGCAACTTGACCGATAACTATGAACCAAGCGAAGATAAAACGGTTCCGATCGTAGCGATTTTACGCCATCACCGTCGTGAATTTTGGCAGTTCCTGACCATCGCCTCGGCAATATGGGTTTTCTACTATACGGTATTTATTTACCTCCCTATCTGGCTGGAGGGAAGTGCTGGTCTTAGTAAAGCACAAGCGGGACAGATCAATACTCTCTCCATTGTCGTAGGGGTCATTTTCATCCCCTTGATGGCAATGGTCGCGGATAGCATCGGTTCACTTCGTCTGATGCGGCTAACGGCTATCACACTCGCGATTAGCGTTTATCCGCTCTTTTATTGGATGAGTGTCGGCGGTTATTGGGGATCACTCGGCGGAACGATCGGATTGGTTGTTTTGTTGTGTGCATTCCAGGCACCGATTTTTGCTTCGACGGTGAACGCTCTGCGCTATCATGGGTATCGTGCTTCGTTCACAGCAGTGATTTTAGGGAGTGCGGCAGGAATTATCGGAGGGATTACCCCCGCGATGATGACGTCGATCACACAGCTTAGCGGTAATCCCTATGCTCCGTCGTATGTTATTGCGGTTGCATCGGCGATTGGGTGGATTGTCCTTAGACGTGTACCGGCTTAAAGAGTGATTTCATTAATGGAAATTCTATCATTTTTTCAGGATTGCTTTCACCGTTGATATTAACAATTTTTAGCCGGCCGTAGCCGTGGTTGAAATCATTGGCTAAATCGTATACGACCCCGACAACGGTGAGTTTACCGCTCTCGATATCGCCTTTAAACTCTTTTTCCGCGTAATAAACCTGCTGATGCACATTGCTGACAACCGCGGCAAGCCATTTTGTCTCATCCGTACCCATGAGTGAGGTTTTACGAACCGCTAGCGAGAGGGAATCGAGCTCATGGATAATGTGCGGACCTTCTTCAGAATAATCACTGAGTGCGGCTTTGATCGCTCCGCATCGAGAATGTCCTACTATAATCAGTAACGGAGTATTCAGATGGCGTACACCATATTCGACGCTTCCCATATTGGAACTGAATTGATTGCCGATATTTCGGATAATAAAGAGATCATTTTCAGCGGTTGCATCCAGCGAATCGCTTTGAAATCGTGAATCTGAACATCCGATTACCGTTGCACGAGGATTTTGACCGTTTTTGAGTTTTTCAAAAAATGTTGAACCATGGTGATTGACGTAGTAATCGTTTTGAGAGATGACTTCTCCAAACATTTTTTTAGCGATCTCTTGCAGTTCTTGCGTATTGGGTACAGCATGATGCGCGGCAGAAGAGGGCTCGTGTTCATTGGCTAAAACTAGCGAACTTGAGGTCAGGGCAAAAAATTTAAGGAACGTCCGTTTATTCATAGGAAAACCTCCTGATTTGGTAGACTTAGTGTACCATAAAAGGAGCCGCATTAAAACGTCATAGAGCTGTTCTCATCGTTTGAAGTGGGTATTTCAGATTCAATTGAAGGTTCAGTAGGTGTCGCTTCATCAAATAAATCGGTGACACTTTGATTGCTCTCTTCATTGAGGGGAGATGCTTCCTCTTGTTTCGGCGGAGCCATAACCTCTTGAAACTGAGGAATGACAATACCGCGGCGTTTCATGATTTTATAAATAATACGGGAGCGGTTCTTTACGTATTTTTGATTTCCGGTCGCATGAAAGCGAATCGGATTGGGGAGTACAGCTGCCAGACGGGCTGCTTCCATGCCGGTCAGATTTTTGGCACTTTTATGATAGTAATGGCGGGCTGCCGCTTCGATCCCGAAGATACCATCTCCCCATTCGGCGACGTTGAGATAAATTTCGAGGATACGGCGTTTTGAGAGTGTACTTTCTATTCGCCATGTTAGGATCGCCTCTTTGAGTTTGCGTACCGGATTTTTACTCGGGGATAGATAGAGATTTTTGGCTAACTGTTGGCTGATAGTACTTCCCCCAGCCATTTTCCCTTTTTTGAGCGTTCGTTCCAGTGCTTGTTCCATCCCTTTTACATCAAAACCGTCATGATTCCAAAATTTGTCATCTTCCCCGATGAGAACCGCTTTAATAACATTAGGGGAGATTTGAGACATCGGAACCCATTTTTGTGTAATTTCCATATCGCGATTTTGTTCCGCCCATTCGGCTTCTCTATACTCCATAAATGCGGTAGGAATAGGTTTGATGTCACGAAGATCGGAAATATTAGGGTAGACGAGATAACGCCCGATATCGATAAAGCCTCCGATGAGGAAGAGAATAAAAAAAAGTTTGATTTTAGTCATGATTAATCCGTATTGAGTGTAGGGAGATGCCATTGCTTATAATAAGCAAGGAGCCGTAAAAAGATTGCAAATCCTGCAACGCCGGCGACTCCCCAGGTATTTACCATATCCATTTGTGCCAAGAGAAGGAGTAAAACAGAAACGATAATAGCGATTGAGCCGTAAAAGTCACTGATAAGGACCGAGGGGACTTGGTTGATCATTGTATCGCGTAATACCCCTCCGCCGACGGCGGTGAGAAAGCTAAGGATCATAACCCCGAAAAAGTTGAATTCAACCTCGATGGCTAGCAGGGCCCCTGTGATACTAAATGCGACAAGCCCGATCGTATCGCTGATGACAAACAGCCATTGGCGTTCTAACTGCTCACGGCGGTAAAGGCGAAAAGCGAAAGCAAGCAGGATTGTGGTGATGACCGTAATAGCCGGATAGTATTCATTAAAGGCAAACGGGGTTCGTCCCAAAAGAACATCTCGAACGACACCGCCGCCAAGAGCCGTCAATGAAGCGGAGATAATTAAACCGAGAAGATCGAGGTTGTTGCGTACCCCGACCAAAAATCCGCTCAGAGCAAAGGCACAAATTCCGAGAATATCGGCAGCAATGACGATATCAAACATTAGGCACGCGATAGTTTTCTTTGAAGCTCACGTAACGCTTAGCGGATGCGTAAAGCTCTGCGACCTCTTCATCGGTGAGCTCTCTGACTACTTTAGCGGGGCTCCCCATGATAAGTGAACGGGGTGGAAATACTTTGTTTTTGGTCACCAGTGCACCTGCACCAACGATCGACTCTTTTCCGATCACGGCTCCATCGAGGATGGTTGCGCTCATACCGATCAAACATGCATCTTCGATTGTACACCCATGGAGCATAACACGGTGTCCTACCGTCACATCATTGCCGATGATGGTTGGATATCCGTCGCTCATATCGCTAAGTTTATAGTGGGTAACGTGAACCATACTTAAATCTTGGATATTGCTGCGATCGCCGATTGTGATGGTGTGTACATCTGCACGTACAACACATCCGAACCAGATACTCACATCTTCCCCCATTCTTACCCGTCCGATTACGTCAGCGGAATCTGCGATCCAAACGCGTTCTTTCATTTCAGGGGTGTAGTGTAAATAATTACCAAGCATCGATATCCTTATCAGCTCTCTTTAAATAATCGCGTGGTGAGTTGTTGCACGTAATTAGGAGCCTGTTTTTTGACCGAATTATACACTTTGTTGGTATGGGTTTCAACGATTTTATGACTGTCGATCAGATTGCCGCTCTCGTGTTTGATTCTGACATAGGTACCATCGTTTTGAAGCTCATGGGCGAGGACATTATCGGATGTTTGCAATTGTAAAATCTGGATCAGCTTGTTCGTGCTCTCTTCCCCTGAAATAGGGGTAAGAAGTTCAATACGGCGAAGGAGATTTCTCGGCATCCAATCGGCACTTGAGATATACGTTTGCGGCGTCGAATGTTTAAAATAATAGATTCGGGCATGCTCAAGGTATTTCCCGATAATCGAGATAACGCGGATATTTTCGCTGATTCCCGGTACTCCCGGACGCAGACAGCAAATTCCACGGATGATAAGCTCGATTTTTACCCCGGCTTGAGATGCTTTATAGAGGGCTCTTATGATATCTTCATCGACAAGAGCATTCATCTTGGCGATAATGACCCCTTCACTTCCCATGCGGGTTTCATTTTGGATGAGGGAGAGGACTTTAGGTTTAATTTGGGTCGGTGCCATGTAAAGCTCATGCAATTTCCCTTTTTTACTGAATCCGGTGAGGAAATGGAAGAAGCGGGTCATGTCATGCGTAATCGCATCATTGCTGGTCATATAGCTGATGTCGGTGTAGATAGTCGCGGTAGAGGGATTATAGTTACCGGTTCCGATATGGGCGTATTGTTTGAGTTTACCGTCCACCCGCCGGGTGATGAGGGCAGCTTTGGCGTGTACTTTGAATCCTGCAATACCGTAGATAACGTGTGCTCCGGAATTTTCAAGTGCTTTAGCCCAGTGGAGATTGTTTTCTTCGTCAAAACGGGCTCTGAGTTCGACCATAACCGTGACCTGTTTACCCGATTCCGCCGCACTGATAAGTGACTGAACAATAGGGGACTTTGAGCCGGAACGATAGAGTGTCATACGGATGGAAACAACATCGGGATCTTTAGCGGCAACCTGAATCAGCCGAACGACCGGTTCAAAGCTTTCAAATGGATGAAACAGCAAGAGGTCTTGTTTATCCAATGTCGCATAGAGACTCTCATCGGAGTCAAGCGGCGGAAGATTGCGCGGCTTGAAACTCGGACTGGTGAGATGAGCGAAATCTTTGTTTCCGACCACTTGCCATAGACTTCCGAGATTGAGATACGTTTGAAAACGGTAGATATCATCTTTGTAAACATTGGCGTGACGGTTAAAGAAGTTAAGGAGATCATCATCGGCATGGACACTCAGCTCAAGACGTACCAATTCCCCTTTCTTACGAAGTTTAAGACCCTCTTCGAGAATCTCCATAAAATCGTCCGCTTCTTCCTCTTCGATTGCGATATCAGCGTTTCGGGTAACACGGAATGCGGCAAATTTGATCAGTTCATAGCCTGGGAACAGGTCTTGGATGTGCTCGGCAACAATGCTTCCGATCGGAATGTAGATACGATTATTAATTTCGACGAAACGGGGAAGTACCCGTGGAATACGAATCAGTCCGTAACGCTCTACGTTAGCGTCTTCTTTGTCCCGAAGTTTGACAATTTGTCCAAACCCGAGGTTATTGAGATGAGGGAATGGGTGGGTAGCATCGATAGCAATCGGGATGACAACCGGATAGATATTTTCATGAAAATATTTGTCGAGATATTTACGCTGATCGGGAGTGACCTCTTTGTACGATTGGAAAAAGATCCCCTCTTTTTCGAGTTCTTTCATAATCCCCTGCAGACAGTATTCAACAGATTCTTGTTCTTTATGCAGATACTCGCGGATTTCACGAAGTTGATGGAGCGGGGTAAAGCGGTCGGCTCCCGAAACGTTGACTCCGGCACTGAAAAGTTTTTTTAGTCCCGCGACACGGATCATGTAAAATTCATCGAGATTCGTTCCGTAGATGGCTAAAAATTTCAGTCGTTCAAAAAGAGGAAGCGACTCGTCTTGTGCTTGTCTCAAAACACGCGTGTTAAATTGGAGCCATGAGAGCTCACGATTGATATAAAGGGCTGGATCTTTAAAATTGCTGGGCATAGTTTCTACCGATTTTTGGTTTAAGTTAACGTGATTATATTATACTTAGAGTTACAAAAGGGGAACATAATGAGTACATTCCAAATTTTGATGTTTGCTATGACACTGTATTTCGCATATCAGATTTTTCGCCATGTTCAAAATTTAGACGATTCCCCCCCCAAAAATACCGATTTTAAGGAGCCTTCTCCCCCATCATCGGCGTTGATCGATCAAGCGGACAGTGCTTATGAAGCGGGAGATACGGCGAGAGCAAAAGGCTATCTCGAAGAGGCTTTTGCAGCGGAGCCGAAAAACGTTGAAATTTTGAATAAACTCGCTTTCGTCACCGCAAAATCGGGAGAACGGATAAAAGCGATTGAACTGTATGAAGATTCTTTGGAACTGGATGAAAACGATGATCTGACCCACAATGCTATTGCTTCGCTGTATCGTGCCGAGCATGCCTATGAACGTGCGCAGGATCATTATCGAAAAGCGCTGGAGATCGATGATACGTATGCGCAAACCTATTACAATTACGCAAATTTGTTGGTGGATATGAATGAGATTGACGAAGCGCGTACAATGTACACTCATGCACTTGAACTGCAAAATGACTTTGCACAGGCACGTGAAGCGTTAAAATCCTTAGGAGGAATGAAATGATCGACGATCAAGCACGATTGGCCGTTTTGATTGATGCGGACAACTCTCAGCCCTCTATTATCGCGGGACTTATGGATGAGATTGCGTCGCACGGTATCGCCAGTGTCAAACGGATTTACGGCGATTGGACCGATACCAAACTCAAAGGGTGGAAAAATGCCCTTTTAGAGCACGGTCTTCATCCGATGCAACAGTTTGCCTATACGACGGGAAAAAATGCGACGGACAGCGCGATGATCATCGATGCGATGGATCTGCTTTATACGAAAAATTTTGACGGTTTTTGTATCGTATCGAGTGACAGCGATTTCACCCGTCTCGCGAGTCGTATCCGTGAATCGGGAATAAAAGTGTACGGGTTCGGAGAGCAAAAAACACCCAAATCTTTTATCGGGGTGTGCGATAAATTTATTTATACCGAAAACCTCCGCCGTGACGCAAATCATAAAGAGCCGATTGGAGCGAAAATCAAACCGGACAATAAAGCTCTTTTGGCACTCGTTCGAAATGCGGTTGAAGACACGACGAATGAAGCAGGGTGGTCGTATCTAGGCTCCATCGGACAAAATTTGATTAACAAATCTCCCGAATTTGATCCTCGCAGTTACGGTTATAAAAAGCTGCTTGATCTGATCGAGGGGCTGGGAGAGTTTGAGTTTAAATTTTCCGATCCGCTTTCAGGCTCCCAGGCCGTGCATGTACGGTTAAAACGGCACAAAAGGAGTTATGAAAAATGACGGTTCAAGATATTTACACGTACCTCGACGAACTTTCTCCGTTTGCACTGCAAGAGGGGTGGGATAACTCGGGACTCTTGGTTGGAGATTTTTCGCAAGAGATCACCGATGTGGTTTTGAGCATTGATATTGATGCCGAATTGATTGAATCTATCCCTGAAAACGCCCTGCTTATCACCCACCATCCGATCATTTTCGGCGGACTTAAACAGCTTCAGTTCAACCAATACCCTGCTAAAATTCTCGCTCCGATGATCCGTAAAAATATCACCAATATCGCGATGCATACTAACTTTGACCAAACGCATCTCAACGATTATGTCGCAACGGAGATTTTGGGATATCCGATTATTGCCAAAGAGGGATTTGTCGCTTATCTGGGTGTTGATGAACCCTATGATACGTTTGCAGAGAAAATTAAAACTGCTTTGGGATTACCTCATACCCGAGGGGTAAAATGCCATGAATACATCCGAACCTGTGCATTGGTTACCGGTTCGGGTGCATCATTAATGCGCAATGTTGAGGCAGAGTGTTTTTTGACCGGAGATATCAAATACCATGATGCAATGGAAGCCTCATCGCTCGGATTATCCATGATTGACATTGGACACTACGAAAGCGAACGCTATTTTGGCGAGGTTTTAGGGGGGCATTTGGAAAAATTAGGATTGAGTGTTATAATTTCGCCATCTAAGAACCCCTTCACCTATCTTTGAGCTAAAATTAGGTAATCGTGTAACTCCAAAAGGAACCGTATGAACAAACACCTTGAACAATT
>NZ_JAQTNN010000016.1 GCF_028713855.1 Sulfuricurvum sp. | reverse complement strand
ACTGAAGCTCGTGCTCGTCGTAACCATGTTACAGAGACTGAAAAACGTAAACAGTTCAAAATCAGCGCTCGCAAAAAGATGTTAAAACGTTTGTATATGATGCGACGTTACGAATCTCGCCTGTAATCTCTTGCGCTTCGGCGCTTGGGTTACACCCTCTCAATTCCTTCAATTTTCCCCTTTGTAACAAAACCTTTACGAACCCTATGATAAACTTCGTGTAATAATTTCTGCACAAGGCTATTCTATGCTCTTTAGCGCACCTCTCAAAAGCAATTCCAAAAAAATCATGTTGTTAGGTTCCGGCGAACTCGGAAAAGAAGTGGCGATCGAGGCACAGCGTCTCGGAATCGAAGTAGTTGCGGTAGATCGTTACGCGCATGCACCGGCACATTTGGTCGCTAACCGTTCCCACGTGGTGAATATGCAAGACAAAGAAGCGGTTCTTAAAATAATCCGCAAAGAGAAACCCGATTATATCCTCCCTGAGATAGAAGCCATCAGTATTGATGCATTGTTCGCAGCAGAAGCCGAAGGGTTTTGTGTTATACCCAATGCCGAAGCGGTTAACAAAACGATGAACCGTAAAAATATCCGCCGTTTTGCTGCGGAGGAGTTAGGACTTAAAACCAGTCGTTATCATTTTGTGAGCACGTACGAAGATATGTGCACAGCAGCGGAAGATGTCGGCTTTCCGTGTGTTATCAAGCCGGTAATGAGCTCTTCAGGACACGGACAAAGTATCGCGCATAGTCCGTTTGATTTGGAAAACTCATGGGAAATTGCCAAAGAGGCACGCGGCGATGCGAGTGAACTGATCGTCGAAGAGTTTATCCGTTTTGATTATGAAATCACGTTGTTAACGGCGCGTAACGGAGTAGAGACAGTATTTTGTGAGCCGATCGGGCATATCCAAAAAGACGGTGACTATATTTACAGCTGGCAGCCGATGGAGATGTCCAAAAAAGCCCTCAAACGTTCTCAGAAAATAGCGAAAGCGATTACCGACGGATTGGGCGGTAAAGGGCTATTTGGTGTTGAGTTGTTTGTGGCAGGGGATGAAGTCTATTTCAGCGAAGTGAGTCCACGTCCGCATGATACAGGGATGGTGACACTCATTACCCAAAGTCAAAGCGAATTTGCCCTTCATGTACGTGCAGTACTTGGGCTTCCTCTTGGATTTACGTTCTACGGTGACGGTGCAAGTGCGGCGTTCAAATCGACTGTTGAATCGCATGAACCGGTGATCGATGTTGCGGATGAGTTGTTTGATGATAACAGTTTTGTCCGTGTATTCGGGAAACCCGAAGCGCATGTCGGACGTCGTATGGCGGTTGTTTTGGTGTTTGACAAAGTGAATAAAGCGCTTAAAAAAGCGAAAAAATTGATTAAAAAGATTCAAGACGCATGAATATCGTAATACTTGATGCACTAACGTATGGTGACACCACGTTAGCAGGGTTTGATACCTTAGGCGAGGTTATTGTCCATCAGACGACATCCGCTGATGAAACAGCGGAGCGTGTACGTGATGCAGAGGTGATTGTTACGAACAAAGTGGTGATTAACGATGCCGTGATGGAATCGGCACCAAATCTCAAACTCATCTGTATTGCGGCGACAGGGATGAATAACATCGATCACGACTCGGCGGCACGTCGCGGGATTACCGTCAAAAATGTGGCAGGTTATTCGACCGATGCCGTTGTTCAACATACATTTTCGATGTTGTTTTACCTGATGGGTCACAGCCGATACTATGACGAATACGTTAAAAGCGGCGAGTGGCAGCGTGAAGCGGTATTTGCCCATATCGGCCCCTCATTCAGCGAATTGCGCGGTAAGACATGGGGAGTTATCGGACTGGGTGAAATCGGCCGCAATGTGGCAAAAATCGCGTCAGCTTTCGGTGCAAATGTCTGTTATTACTCGACCTCGGGAAAAAATGAGAACAGCGATTTTGAGAAAACGACCCTCAGCCGTCTAATCGAGAATAGTGACATTATTTCCATTCATGCACCACTCAATCCATTGACCGAAAATCTGATCTCTCATTCTGAACTGTTGCAGATGAAAGACGGTGCGGTATTGCTCAATCTCGGACGCGGCGGAATTGTCGATGAGGATGCCCTTTCGGTGATCATCGATGTGAAACCGATTTTTGTCGGACTGGATGTATTGGTGAAAGAACCGATGAAAACACCACACCCACTGTTAGCGGTAAAACATCCTGAACGTCTTTATATCACTCCCCATATCGCATGGACGTCTCGTGAAGCGCGTGAGCGATTGATTGCTGCTACAATCGATAATATTAAAACATTTGTAACAGCGTAGGTAATACGAGTGCAATTCCCAAAAATACGACGGAAGTCGTAAATACCTCTACTGTAACAGTACGAGGGGAGCAGTTATAGAGTGAGGCGAGGTTCACGTTAGCCACCGCCAGTGGAACGATCAGCTCTAAAAATAAAATCCCTTTCACAGTACTATCCATCTCCACCATTCCTAACACAACAAATGCGATCAGCGGTATGAGAAGAAATTTTGTTCCGTTTACCCAAGTGGTGAGCCGCAGATTGATTTCTCCCAACTTGATACCATAGAGATAAATCCCAAAGAGTACCAACTGCATCGTCATCGAGGCATATGCCCCCATCATCAGTGTTTTATCCACAGCAGGAGAGGGAACATATCCGATGAGATTCAATGCGATTGCCACCATCGCTGCCCAGAGTACGGGAAGTTTGAGAATATTTATGAGCGAATCGCGCACACTGAACTCTCCACGTGAATAGTAGAAAACCCCGATAGTGTAAACGACGAAGACATTGACGAGATTGATGAGGGTGAGATAAGGGACACTCATCTCTCCAAACAATGCGATACCCAAAGGAATACCGAGATTTCCCGTATTGCCGATGAGTGCGGCAACGGTAGCAATGGAACGCTCTTTGGGATTATGAAAAAGAATTTTAGCCAGAGGAATCATCAGTAACAAAGCCAAAAGGGAAATTCCCAGATAAAGCGAGGGGGCAAAGAGGAGTTCGGTATCGATAGGACGTTTAAGCAAACCCCAAAAGGTGAGAAAAATCTGTAAAAAATAGACACTGAGCAAGGTAATTGTACGATCATCGATCTTTTCTTTGAAGGTCCATTTGGCACCGAAACCGACAGCGATAAAGAGGTAGATACCCATAATAGAGAATAAAGTTTGCATAGTTTATTTTATCCAAAAAATTAGTCAATCTTTTTGAGTGAGAGCTAACACTCCATCGGGTAAAATCGCAATAATAAGGAGTCAGACTATGGCGAAAGTATTGATTATCGGCAGCGGCGGTGCAGGATTGGTGAGCGCATTGTCAGCTCGTGAGAGCGGGGCAGAGGTTATTGTCGCTTCCAAAACACTTCCCACACGTTCACAAACCTCGATGGCTCAGGGAGGGATGAACGCAGTTTTGAGTTCTAATGATACGATCGAAAGCCATATTGCTGATACTCTCAAATCCTCAGCTGGATTGGGAGATGAAAAACGGATCGCATTTATGTGTGAAAAAGCACCCGAAGCGATAGAGTGGTGCAACCGTATCGGCTTACCTTTCAGTCGTGACGAAGAAGGGCAAATCGCCCGTCGGCGTTTAGGCGGAGCGAGTGCGCCTCGTGCTTGTTATGCGCAAGACTATACGGGGCTTAAACTCCTTCATACCCTTTACGACCAATGCCTCAAAGCAGGGATAGAATTTAAAAACGAGCGATTTTTGCTCAATCTGATTGTAGACGAAACTGCTAACCGTGTGTTAGGAGCGACGTTTTTACATATCGAAACGGGTGAGGTCGAAGAGATACGTGCCAATGCTGTGATACTTGCGACGGGCGGATACGGCGCACTTTATGGTAAACATTCAACAAACTCCGTACAGGCAACCGGTGATGGTTTGGCGGCAGCGGTACGTGCGGGGGCAAAACTTGCCGATATGGAGTTTATCCAGTTTCACCCTACGGCGCTGAAAGGCTCCTCGATTTTGATTTCTGAGAGTGCTCGTGGTGCAGGCGGGTATTTGGTGGATGCGCAGGGGGATCGCTTTACCGATGAGCTCGCTTCCCGTGATATCGTTGCCCGTGCTATCCATGATGAGATAAATAAAAGCGGTGCGGTCTATCTCGATATCCGCCATCTAGGGGAAGAGTTTATCGATCATGAACTGCCTCAAGAACGCAAACTCGCAAAAATCTATGAGGGTATTGATCCGGTACATGAACTTATCCCGATTAAACCCTCAGCCCATTACAGCATGGGGGGAATCGAAGTCAATGCCGCATGTATGAGTAGTGTGAGTGGCTTGTTTGCCGTTGGTGAGTGTGCCAATCATAAAACCCACGGTGCGAACCGACTTGGGGGTAATTCACTTTTGGAACTTGTCGTTTATGGACGTGAGTGCGGAAAAAACGCGACCGAATATGCAGATAAATCCTCTGCTCCTGTAGGTGAAAGCTCACAGTTAGCTAAAGATACCAATTTTGTTCGTGGGGTGATGTATTTCACCAATCAGATTGATTTTTACCAAAAACAGGAGATGCTCGCTAATATCTTCTATAACAATGTGGGATTAGTTCGAGATGATATGGGGCTGAAGGCAGTGCTTGGGGCGATCCGTCAGATGCAAAAAGAGTTGCCGTTTATGGGACCTCGCGATAAGTCGAAAATATGCAATACCAATTTGGTCGAATTTATCGAGTTTGGAAATAAGATCGAGTTGGCCGAAATTATCGTTGTGTGTGCGATCAGCCGCGTCGAGAGCCGAGGGGCGCATTACCGTATCGATGCACCTGCGCGTAATGACCGAATGTTCGGAGCCCACACAATTACATGGAAAGAGGATGGAGTGCTATGCGCGGATTTTATACAATAAAAATGTTGGGTGATGATAAAGTTTGGGATGACGATAAAGATTCGAATCAGGAGGGATGCTGTGAAGACCCTTATGAGGATGAAGAAGATGAAGAGCGGGAGTGGTGCGACTGATGGAAATTAAAATTTTACGCAGTACTGATAATGAAGCACAAAGTTATAACGTCGAGTTAGATAACGTTACTTTACTCACCGTGCTTAATCATATCAAAACCAAAATTGATCCTACTTTGACCTATTCTCATGGTTGCCGAAGCGGCGTATGCGGAAGCTGTGCCGTTCGTGTGAATGGGCGTGAGCAGTTGATGTGTGAGTATAAACCCTCCGATGGCGATTGTGTAGAGCCGATCCGTAATGCCCGTGTAATTCGGGATCTGGTGGTTGATTCCGGTATGGTTGAGCATTTTAATCGTGTCGCTTCTGCGTGGAGCGAAGGCTCACACGAAGGAAAAGTACGCGAAGAAGATGCGAACCGTATTGAGACGCAAAGCGACTGTATCCTATGTACGTCGTGTTACAGCGCCTGTCCCGTATATGCGGTGAATCCTGATTTTATCGGTCCCTTTGCCCTTACCCGTGTGTGGCGTTATGTAAATGATGTTCGGGAAAATGGAAGTGATACGAAGATAGCGGCGATCCAAACAAACGGAATCTGGGACTGTACCCTCTGCGGCGAATGTGTCCCTGTTTGTCCGCAAAATATTGCCCCTAAACAAGACATAACGATGTTGCGGATGAAAAGTGCGATGATGGGATATCAGGATCCCAATGCGGCAATGGCGTTTGGCGGCGGATTGGATTTTGGAAGCCCGATGTTTTAACCCCTTAAAACATTAAGGTTTTAGTGTGTTATACTAACTGTTATAAAACAGTTAGGAATTAGTATGGCATCAGAACACTCTCTCGATATCTCCGCAAAAATTGATCTCCAAGCATTCAAAGATGCGATTGCCCAAGCTGAAAAAGAGGCAATCGGTCGTTATGATTTTAAAGGGATTACCTACGAAATCAACTACCGTGAAAAAGAGAAACAGCTTATCCTCCTCGCTTCAAGCGATAACAAACTCGATGCTCTCAAAGATATTGTCATTGCACGACTTATTAAACGAGGGCTCTCTTCCAAAGCACTCGAAGAATTAAAAACCGAGGATGCAAGCGGGGGAGCACGAAAAGCGACCTATAAAATCGTGGATAGCATCGAGTCCAAAGAAGCCAAAAAGATTATGGCAGAGATTAAAAATCTCAAAACAAAAGCAAGCGCGGCGATTGAGGGTGATTACATCCGTGTGAAATCCAAACAGATTGATGAGCTTCAAAAGATTATGGCTCACATTAAATCGCTTGAGTGGGATGCTCCTCTCGTATTTGAAAATTTCCGCTAAGGGTCTCAAGTGAGCAAAAAACGGTATAAAGCGATCGATAAACGGCTCATAACTGAGGGGTCTGAGATTAACTTTAACCTTTTTTTGCCCAATGAAGCTAAAAGTGCTATGAGCCTTTTCCTCCAAAGCGATACTGCGGTGGACGGTAATGCGAAAGTAAAGCTTCGTGAGATTGAGACACTTTATGTGAGCGAAGAAGATGAAGAGCGTTATAACGAGTATGTTGCTCAACACCTTCAAAGTATTGCCAAAAACAGTGATATCCCCACAGAAGAGAAAGCGCGTTTGGTTTATGCAAAAGCGAGCGAAGCGGTTGACGCGATGTTTAAAGATCCGGAATCGCTCGAAAATGTCAAAAATGCTCAGCCGATTGTCAATAATTTAATCGACATCATTTTACAGGACAACAGTGCGGTAGAGTCTCTGATGAAGATTACGGCGCACGATTACTATACTCACACCCACTCTATCAATGTCAGTATCTACACTCTTAGTCTGGGTTCCTATCTTGGGATAGCGGGGAAAGATCTGGAGGTGTTGGGGATGGCGGCGATTTTACATGATCTGGGAAAAAGCAAAATTGATTATGAGATTATCAATAAAAATGGGAAACTCAGTGATGAGGAGTTTACGCAAATGAAACTCCATCCTGCCCTTGGACATGAGATCGCATTAAAACTGGGTATTAGTGATGAGCGAATTTTGAGTGGGATTCGTCATCACCACGAAAAGATTGTCGGCGGTGGTTATCCTGATAATCTCACAGGAGATCAAATCAGTCAGTTTGCCCGTATTATAGGGACATGCGATGTGTTTGATGCTCTCTCCACAAAGCGCTCGTATAAAGATCCGATGAGTTCTTTTGATTCGCTTCGACTAATGAAACAGCAGATGGTCGGGCATTTGGATATGAATATGGTAGATGCATTTATCCGAATGTTACACAAACAAGGAAAATCATGAAAAAAATGACGATAGCCGATGCGGCAGAGTATTTCAACGTATCCAAAGAGGCGATTCATAATCGTATCCGTCGCGGCAGTTTGAATTGTATTGTCGAAAACGGGGTGAAATATGTTGCGGTAGAAGCGGCAAAGAATAACGCAGTGACTAACCTCGTGAGTGATAACCGTTATACGCAGTACATCGAAGAAGAAAATGTTCGGTTACGTGACAAGGTAGAGTGCCTTGAGAAAGAGACAACCCGTTTGCGCGATCAGCGTGAGCAAATGTTGATTGACGAGCGGATCAAAGTCGAACAGATTTATAAAGAGCGTGATGCGCAGCTAAGAAGCGTTTTGCATGTTGTTGCGACGAAATTTCTCTCCCATGCGAATGAAGAAGCGGTGATGCAGGAAGCAATTAATGCGGATGTTGTGGATACCGTTATCGAAGAGTGGATTTCATTGAAATCGTTTTTAAAACTGAAGCGGATCAAAGACAAAGAGAAGAAAAAAATAAAAAACCGCTTTGAATCGGTTGCAGAAGAAGGTGACGAACGCCTTAGTGTCCGTGAAGGAAAGATTTTTTTAAATCCTTCGCAGTATGATTATTCAGAATTATTGACATAGGATGTAAAGACGGTGAAGCGAATCCGTATTTTTCATGCTATTCCTTTAGAAGAGACACAGATTTATGTCAAAATCGAAAAATGGCTTCTTGACGTCGGTGATGTAATAGAATGTAATTTGTATGAATCAGTAGGAACTCGCGGCGAAAAGGAGCTTTTTCTTCCTAAAAATAAACCGTTGCACGATGAGATTAAAAAGAAGATGGATCAGCTCGAAGCCCTCTATATCTGTCAAGAAGATGAGCCGATTTACAATCAATTTATCGACTTTATTGTTCAAGCTGTATCTCAAAACACCCATATTGCTATTACAAAAAAAGCAGCTGTTATCTATCGGCAGGCCTCTATTATCCTTAATGAGATGTTTGATGATCCTGAAGCCCTTGAAAATGTTCCCAAATCGAAGAAAGTGGTTAACCAATTCGTTGATACAATTTTTAGTGATACCCATGCGATTGAGTCATTGATAAAAATTACATCGTATGATTATTATACCCATACCCATTCGATCAATGTCTGCGTCTATGCGCTTAGTTTAGGGTCATATTTGAGACTAAATGCTAATGAGCTTGAAGAGCTTGGGATGTCTGCATTATTGCACGATTTAGGAAAAAGCAAAGTCGATCATGCTATAACCAACAAAAATGGGTTATTGACGCATGATGAATATGAACAAATGAAACATCATCCTTCCTATGGATATACGATTGCAATGAAAATCGGAATTCATGATGAGCGGGTTCTTGATGGAATACGCCATCATCATGAAAAACTCGACGGAAGCGGTTATCCGGATGGATTAAGAGAAGAAGAAGTCACTATTTTCGCTCGAATTATAGGGGTGTGTGATGTATTTGATGCACTATCGACAAAGCGTCCCTATAAAGAGCGGTTGAGTTCGTTCGAGGCACTTCATTTGATGAAAGAGACCATGAAACACCACTTGGATATGTATATAGTTGATGCATTCATCCAGATGCAGAGGAGCGATCAGCCTCTGTAAGTAGAGCGTCTTTTCTCTTTTGGCTGAAATTTAGTGGGAGCTGTCGTATGTGCTTTTGCACGATTTAGATTGTGAAAACAACTCTGACAGATGGCAAACTCAGCGTTAGGTGCTAACGGTTTTCCGCATGTTTTGCATCGTGGGACAAAATGGCTTTGCTGAAGCGAGTTCTCGATAAAACGGTTCAGTTCCCCCCGAAACGCTCGTGCTTTTTCTGCATCCACGAAATATTCCCCCATTCGATACGATAGCCACAGATAGAGACTGATCTCTTTGATCCGATCTTCCGCTTCTTGGAGCTCTTCCATTGAGAGGGCATAATTTCCTAACCGTTGCGGCGGGATGTAGGCAATCGGTTTTTTCTGCTCTAATGCACGTACATAGCGCTCGAATGCCGCCATCACAAGCGGCGATGAGGTGGAGAGCGGTGCCGTAGCAAGGGTGTATTTGGTTCGCATATCGAGATCGTAATGATCGACGATGGCGGAGGCTTCCTGCATCGATTCGAGATTGGCCGCACGGAAAGGGCCTTCGAACTTCATATTTTCAACGAAAAAATCGACGATATTTGAGAGAGATTTTTCTTCCAAAATAGTGGAAACAAGCATGATATGATCGAAGTTTGCCATGACGTTAAACGGCAATGCGATTGGTTCGATTTGTTTAGTAAAGAGATTGGTAACGGTTTTGAGCACATCACCTGTTAGTGCTCCGACATACCCTTTTTCACTCAACCCGTATCGTCCAGCGCGCCCTGAAATCTGTCGTACTTCGGTCGCGGTGAGATTGCGTTGGTTTTGCCCGTCGAATTTGTCCGCTTTGGAAAACAACAGGGTTTTGATCGGGAGGTTCAGACCCATGCTGATCGCGTCGGTGGCGACGAGAATATCGGTCTCCCCCTCACGGAAACGGCGTGCTTCTTCACGGCGTACTTCCGGACTCAGATTGCCGTAGATGACACTGGTACGGTACGTTTTGGAAAGTTGTTGTTTCAGCCGCAGGGCATTGGAACGGGTAAAGGCGATAACGGCGGTTTTAGGCTCAATTGCATCGATGGACGTCGGTGATTTGAGAAGTTCGAGGGGATTTTTCCGCTCAAATTCGACAATCTCCAACGGCTCACCCAAGTATTCGGCTAATGCGATAATCGCCTCACGGGCATTGGGGGAACCCGTCATAATCACCGTTTTAGCCGGAGCACCGATAATAGCATTTGCCCACGCCCATCCCCGGTCGCGGTCATCGATCATTTGTACCTCATCGATGACACAGCAATCGACTTCGACTTCGAAGCTCAACATCTCGATGGTAGAACTGATATGGGTTGCATCCTCATCAAGCAGCTGCTCTTCTCCGGTAATGAGGGATGCACTGACCCCATCATCCCGAAGAGTCTCATACCCTTCTAACGCCAACAAACGCAGAGGGGCAAGATAGTATCCTGTCCCCGCTTTTTTAAGCTGTTGAAATGCCGTATAGGTTTTACCGCTGTTCGTGGGTCCCGTATGAAAAATAAGGCGGCGGCGGAGGGAGCGCGCAAGGGGAAAAAGATTTTTAAAATCACGTACGGTTCGCGCTAACAACGCTTGGCGCTGACGTTTGAGCAGTTCATTCGCATTGCGTTGATCAAAAGCAAATAGAACCCGTCGAGTTGTTTTAGAACTGATGTGAGGGGTAAGGGTGAGATAGGGAAGGAGAAGTTCATAAACAACACCGTAAAGAAGCTCTTCACTCATTTCGAGCAGTTTGGAACGCTCACGGCACTCATGGACTAAATGTTCTAACTCAACTAAAAAAGCCCTCTCTTCATGGGTGCTTTGTTCTTCTACCATCGTAGTGATAGTGAGCTCTTCTTCGTTCCAGATTTGTCGGCTCAATTCCTGTGCATCCAAATGGAGAGAGAGGGTATATTCGAGCGGTATATTACGATGAGGAAGCAGAAGTTGTTTCTCGATTTCGATGATTAAATCATCGGTTCCGACAGAGATCAGCGGCGTGTGTAAATGGTGTGCTAATACGTCGCGTAAAATAGTAATGTTGAGCGTCCCGTAGGTTTGGGTCGATGGCGGGGCGCTTTTGAGTGCAGATATGATTTGTTCTTTGGTCAAGTAGCGATGATTGGTGAGATTGATAGACGATAAAAACAGATCGGTTTGTTCTTGTTTTAGTGTTGTTAGTGCTGACTTTAGTTCGGTGATCTCAGGTACCAATGTCTCTACACTCTCTTCATGGAGCCGTTTTTCATTCAGCGGTGCTGTTTTGAGGACATGGATTTTAGTAAATGTTTCACTGTCGATACGGTAGGTGATCGGAGCGTAATACTCCATCGTATCATCATAGTTGAATTTCCCCTCTAACGCTTTCTCAAGGGATTCGCGTTTTTTGGTATAGCGGATGTGCTCTAGCTTCGACGCTATTTTCTCTGGGGTGATTTTACGGGTGCGTATATCGATAAACGAAGCGTGCAAATCACGTCGTTCGGCTTCGGTGATTTCAAAGGCTTCCAACAGCTCATCAATCTTGTCTTCTCGCTCATGGGGTTTTTCTTTGGGTTTGGGGTTGGGGTAGATTTTCCCCTCATTTTTGAAAAAGGCGACGATCATCTCGCGGTTGTCGGTCTCCCCCTCCGACCACAAACGGCGGAAGTTTTTAATCAGGGCCGCTTTATCAGTAGTACCGTTAAATATTCCCAGTGTATGGGCGAGGGCGATCAGCGATTCGGTCGAAACCCGCTCAATCCCCTCGTCAAATCCTTCATCGCCGAAAAAATGGCGGATGGATTGGTTGAGTTTTATCATTTTTTTCTTTTTCTTTGCCATAAGAGAGTGTATCTTTTTTCTCCTAATATTTTCTTCTTATTAGATATGACAATAAATATCTTGTCAGAATCATTGACAATAAATATTTTGTCAGATAGAATGACAATAAATATTTTGTCAAGGAACTTGAAATGCAATTATGTGTTGGACAAGTAGCGCGTGCAGATCAATTTTGGGCGAGAGATACGGAGATAAACCGTATTTGGGATTCAGTGGACTCAGGCGGGCACATTTTGATAGCGGCTCCGAGACGTGTCGGTAAAACTTCTGTCATGTACAAAATGTACGATGAACCACGTAATGGGTATGTTGTCGCGTTTGTGGATGTTGAATCGGCGGATAATGAGCATGAATTTTGGCACAAACTATTTAATACACTAACGAGTGAAACATTTATCTCTCAAACGCACCGTTATGCCGCAAAATTGGCAGCTTCACTACGCGAATTAGCGGGGAAAGTAAAAAAAGTTTCGACATCGGGAATCGAATTCGGTGATGGGGAAACATTGGATTATGCAGCAGCATTTGAAAAATTTGTAACAGAATTGCAGATAGAAAAAAAGCTCATCATCATGGTGGATGAATTTGCCCAAGCGGTAGAGAATATCATTAAATATCAGAGTAAGGAGCAAGCCGAATCATTTTTACGAACTGCACGGAGCTTGCGACAAAATCCTAAAATATTGGAAAAAGTAACGTTTATATATGCAGGTTCCATCGGATTGGAAAGTGTGGTTGCGAGAATCGGTGCAACAAAATCGATTAATGATCTAAACAGTATAAAAATACCTCCTTTGGTGTTTGAGGATGCTTTTGTATTTACTCGCGCTTTATGTAAAGAGATAGAAGTGGATAATGAAGCGATTACGTATTTATTAGAGAAAATTGAGTGGTTGATCCCTTTTTATATTCAGCTTGTTCTACAAGAGGCGAAAGCAATTAGCAAAGAATCACTTACAAATGAGAATATTGACTGTGCCATTACTGCGGCACTTCAACATAAGAATCACTTTGAACACTGGAAAAGCAAGCTCAAAGAGGCATTTGAACCGACAGGATACAACTTCGCAAAAGAGATTTTGAATGTTATATCTGACAAACATACGATCAAATCATCATCGATTACGAACCTGATTTCAAAACATAATTTGGATCATGACATAGCTAAAGAGATTGTCCATACTCTCGTCTATGATGGCTATATCAATAACAGTGACGATCCAAATATATACCGTTTTAATTCCCCGATTTTGCGTATGTGGTGGTATAACAATGTCGCTAACTAATTACTCACGCTACAAATACACCCCTGATGAGATGGAAGAGCGAGAGTTCCTATCGCGCTTCGTCGTTCGCACGGACATATTTAATGAAATATTTGAAGATATAAAATCAGCCAACCATACGGTACCGCAACAACACTATATTATCATCGGTCAACGTGGGCAGGGAAAAACGACGTTATTGCGAAAGGTGTTGCTTGAGGTGAAAAACTCTCCTGACCTCTCGGAGCGTATTGTACCCGTCAAATTTTCCGAAGAGCAGTATCAAATCCGCTCCCTTAGCCGACTGTGGGAAGAGGTTGCCGATTATCTACAAAGTATCTATCCCGATAGTTTCCCTGATATACTGGATAAGATGGAAGGGCATTTTGAGGATGATGATTATGAGCTGAAAAGTTTCTCCCTCTTTGAAAACACCGTTATCCAATCGGAGAAAAAATTACTATTGCTGATCGATAACATCGATGAGTTGATCGGTAAACTAAGCATCAAAGAACAACGTAGATTACGCGAAATTTTGCTCAGTTCTTCGTCGATTCGTATCATCGGTGGCTCCACCGATATGCTCGAACAGCACCACAAATACGATAAACCGTTTTACCAGTTTTTCAAGATTATCAAACTGCGCGGGTTCAATGAATCCGAAGCCCACACCTTTCTCCGTGCTATTGCCAAAGAAGATCAAAAAGAGCAGATAGAAACTTTGATTCGAACCAATCCTGCGCGGATTGAAACATTGCGACGATTGACGGGCGGGGTGCCGCGAACACTTGTAATGCTTTTTGATATTTTGATGGATGATGGGGGAAATGCCTTTGATGATTTGCTCAAAATTCTCGATGAGGTAACACCGCTCTATAAACACCGTATGGATGATTTGCCTCCGCAGTTGCAGGAGATCGTCCATACAATCGCAATGAACTGGGATGGGATGTTCACCCGTGAAGTGGCGAAAAAAACGAAACTGGAGAGCAAAGCGATCTCCTCACAGCTCAAACAGCTAGAAAAATACGAGATCGTCGAATCCGAATCGATCGGGAAAAACAAGATTTACAAGATCAAGGAACGATTTTTTAACATCTGGTATCTGATGCGTTACGGACGGAAAAAAGACCGACAGCGGGTTGAATGGCTCGTGAAGTTTTTGGAATCGTGGTATTCGAAAGAGGAGTTGGAGGAGAGGGCAAAAAGACTTATCGATTCGTTGCAAACAACTGAAGTGAGTCCAAATCATGCGTATCATATGGCGGAAGCGTTAAGTCATGCAGGTATAGGTGTAGATATGGAACATAAGTTAAAGTCAAAAACTATGGAATATTTATTATCAATAAAATCAGATCTTGCTGAGGAATTAAGTGAATCTGATTTGGATTTATTATTATCTGGAATAAAAGGAATTAGAGAACAAAATACTGACCAAGCTAAAAAAAATCTACTCAAAATTAAAAACAAACAAGACATAGGTGAAATTCTTGATATTATAATTAAACGATTGGAGGCAGAAGATGCAATTGATGAATTGCACATGGCGCAAGATAAAATTATTCAGCGATATTCAAAAACAAATTATGATGAAATGTTTGATATTCATAACACCATGTTACCTAATGGTTATTACTCATTGGCACTAATGAAGTTAAAATGTGAAAGATTTGAAGAAAGTTATATTGAATTTATTGAATGGTGTAGCTCCAAAAAACAAGAACATGATCTAAATATTCAAGATTACTTAATTTTATTGATCGCCAAAGGTCAATACTATCAAGCCAAAAAATTCTTTGAAATGGAAGAATACGGCTTTAAAGACATCTACAAACCAATTTGGTATGCACTTATGAGCCTTATGGGAGAGGATGAGGAATACAAAAAGATGGGTAGCGAACTCACTGAAAGTGTGAATGAAGTGTTAGCTCGGATTCGGGAATATGAGGAGAAATACGGTTCTCTTTCATAAAACAGCCAGTTATAAATCCTAAGGCTAAAGCATTTATAGCTTTGATAAACTCTCATAAAATAATATAACGGGAAGAATCGATGATCGATCTAAATGTCGATGAATGGACGCAGGAAGAGTTTTTACGGAATAAACGCTCATTAGAAGCACAAGGAATTCGGGTTGTGTTGATCGATACGATCCTCAATCCGATCGATGGAATCGAAACCACATTGTATGCTCCTCCGCTTTTAAAAAACGAGCCTGATGGGAGTGTATTTGTTTTCTATTGCGATACCGGTAAATCGTCCAAAGAACGGCTAAACGAATTTCGAACCAAATTTCCGAATCATGTGTGTATCAGTTTACGGGGAGGGCGAGGGTATTGGCGCAAGAATCTACGGGTATAACAATAGCGTTTGAGGCTTACGAACGGTCTCTTTCAGAAGGTCGTTATTATGACGCGCATAATGATTTAGAGCATTTATGGTATCCCCGTCGTTTTGAGAAGGATGATGAAGTGCTGTTATGGAAAGGGTTTATCAATGCGGCGGTTTGTTTTGAACTCATCAAGCGGGGACGGCAAGAAGCTTCGGAAAAAGCATGGAAAAATTATCTCAAATATTGCCCACTTTTAGAAAATCTTATTACCCCTCATAAACAACTCTACGTTAAAATGGTACAAATAATTGAACACACAAAGGCACAGCATGTCTGAATTTTTAAAAGCTATGGCGTTTCGTCACGCCTGTAAAGCATTCGATACCGAAAAACAGATTCCCGCAGAGCAGTTTGAGCAGATTTTGGAGGTGGCTCGGACGTCTCCTTCCTCATTCGGGATGGAGCCATGGCGGCTGATCGTGGTGCGAAAGCCTGCTTTGCGTAAAGCACTCAAAAGTGCGTGCTGGAATCAAAACCAGATTACGGATTGTTCAGAACTGGTGATACTCACTACCGATAATGACACTGTACGAAGCGGCACACCGTATGTTCGTAAAATGTTTGAGCGTCGAGGACTTCCATCTGATGCCGTCGATACTTATATGGGAGTTTATAAAAACTATCTGGAACCGATCGAATGCGATGAGGTGCTGTTGGAAAACTGGACGGCGAAACAGTGTTATATTGCCTTGGCAAACATGATGACCTATGCGGCGACTCTAGAGATCGACAGCTGTCCGATCGAGGGGTTTGATAAAGAGGAGGTTGAAGCCATTTTGGATCTCGAATACGGTCATAGTGTGGCTGTTCTATGCGCATTTGGATACCGTGTAAATCCGCAAAGCCCTCAAAAACGGCTTGATGTGAAACAAATTATCGAATACCGTTAAGGAAATACCATGTTGCAAAAGATTGAACATTACGGAGATAAAGTTGAGCATTACACGGACTTAGCCTATCAATACGGGACAGAATACGGCATCAAGATTGTAGGCTCTATTCTCATTTTTTTAATCGGCAAATGGATCGCCGGACAAATAGTTTCCCTGATTAAAAAAGGGATGCAAAAAACGCATGTTGATCCTACTTTGGTCTCTTTTGCCGCCAATGCGACCTATGTGGCATTGATCGTAGTCATTGTTATCGCCGCTATTAGCAATTTGGGTGTGGAAACGACCTCTTTTGTTGCGGTCTTCGGTGCAGCCGGATTGGCGGTTGGTTTAGCGCTCAAAGATACCCTTTCCAATGTCGGAGCGGCAGTGTTGATTATCTTTTTTCGCCCATTTAAAGTGGGGGATGCTATCGAGGCCTCAGGGGTGATGGGGACGGTGAAATCTATTAATCTTTTTTCGACAACGCTTACAACGCCGGATAACCGCTCTATTATTATCCCTAACGGTGCCCTTATCTCAGGTAATATTATTAATAACACGGGGAATGAGACACGCCGTATCGATATGGTTTTTGATATTGACTACAAAGATGATTTGAAGCTCGCAAAAGAGGTCATTATGAATGTTCTCCTTGCTAATGAGAAGGTTCTTTTAGAACCTGCTCCTGTGGTTGCCATAGGGGCATTAGCACAAAATTCGGTGCAGATTTTTGCACGCCCGTGGGTTGCAGTGGATGCTTATGCAGATGTGACGTTTGAGATCATCGAAGCGGTAAAACTAGAATTTGATAAACACAAACTCTCCATCCCGTTTCCTCAAATGGCACTGCATGTTCGAAAAGAGGAGTTATGATCGATTATTAACACTAAAGGCGATAGTGGCACCCAATGCGGCTATCGCCCCTCCTACAAATAATAACGAAGGGGTGTACTGATAGAGCGCCCCTGCCCCGACTGCCCCTATAAACCCTCCCAAACCGTATGAAATACCGAAGAAAAACTGTTGCGCAAGGCGACGCGCTTTATGGAGATGAAAAAGCATTCCAATCGCCGCAGAGTGAAACAGAGCAAAACTAAAGGCATGAAGACTCTGGGAAGCAAATAAGAGAAATGTAGAATCGGGGAAAAGGGCAACGATAAGCCAGCGCAATGCGGTAACCAATGCCGTAAGCTGAAGGATTCGTCCTAAATTGCCGCGAAGGAGCGGCCCTTGAAAATAAAACATTGCGATTTCTGCAATAACGCCGAAACTCCACAGCCACACCGTCGTGTCCAACGATACGCCGTGATCGGTGGCATAGATGGTAAAGAAGTTATAAAAAGGGCCGAAACTCACCTGCATTAGGAAAAATCCGATCCAAAGAGGGATGTATTTCACAATCGAAAATCGGCATGCTTCATCTTGTGATGAGCATTCTGAAGAGGGGGTATGTGATTGTTTCATACCGATCAGTGCTCCGAAGGCCAGTGTGAGTAATGCCATTGCGATTAAAAAATCGATCCCGACATAGGGGGTGGTGAGAAATTTGACCAGCACCAAGGCAACGGCGATGAACCCGAATGAGCCAAAGAGGCGGATTCGCCCGTAACGCTCTTTTCCAATATGTTCCAGTGCGATGACTTCAATATAAGGGAGAATAAGGGAAATTCCGATTCCAAAAAGGATATTCGCCCCAAGCAAAGGATAAAAATGGGTTAGTGAAGGGTAGAAACCTGCTGCTCCAAGCAGCATTAAAGCCAAAGAGGTAAAAAAAGTTTGTTGACCCAGCCGAAAACCTTGTAAAAAGAGAAACGGCATCGCAAAACGAACCAATGGCGCGGAGGCGAGTATAATCCCGATATGAAGCGGGTCATACCCCACCATCGCGAGAATTTTTGGGACAAAAATAACGTGTACCCCGATCAGAGCAAAATAGAAAAAATAGAACGAGGCGATTAAAACCGGCATATTAAGAGACGCGGATTACAGCCGTACCGCTGAGGAGATCATGGAGTGAACGCTTATCCTTGCGGAGTAAACCGATAAAGAAACCGATTACACTAATCAAGGAGATAAAATAACCGACAAAACGTAGGGAGAGTTTCCAATACGGAGCATTCTCTAGCGTCGTTGCATCGATCACTCGGATATGGGCAAGTTTTTTCCCCGGCGTTTGGCCGTCTCGATGCCATAACCAGACATAGGTGATAAGAAAAAGGGTTATTTGGGTGATAGAGGCTATAGGATTAGGGGGATTTAACTGTGCTTTATCGCTGTGAACAATCACATCTATGGCGGTTGCCGTGTGCATCTGATCGTATCCGAATAGCATCATAGTTATAAGCGATATCGGTAAACCGATCATAAAAATATCGGTAGCAAATCCTGCGACACGAGGCCAAAAGGGGGCATAGATTATTTTTTTGGATTTAGGGGTTGGTGGTTGGTGCTGTTTTTGTTTTTTTAGGGTTCGCCATCTCATAACGAAATTATAACCTTATTACTGTTTGTTTACTAATTTGTTTCATAATACTTAAATCCCAATTGACAGCAGCAAGTCAAGGGTGTTTTCATCACTCACTCCTTAAGTTTCAAAGTCCGGCAGCTTCTTCACTGCCGGGTCTATCTACTTCTTCCTATTAAATATTAAACAAACAAAGTTATAACAAAGCCGCTAACGCATTAGCGTTAACGTTTGATGCCCAGAAGAGTTTCGAGGAGGGTATCCGAAGTGGTAATGGTTTTAGCATTGGCTTGATAGCCGCGTTGAATAATGATAAGGTTTGTCAATGATTTGGACAAATCGACGTTAGAGCCTTCAAGAGCGGATGCTTGCATATATCCACGTCCTGCAGTAGCGGCTGTACCGATAATCGGATCACCCGAGTTTGCCGATTGGAGATAAACGTTTCCGCCGTCGCTGGTAAGACCCTCATTGTTCGAGAATTTTGCCATTGAGATTTGAGCAAGACCGAAAGAACGGCCGTTTGAGAATGAACCGATCAGTGTACCGCTCGCATCGATACGAATACCCTCTAGGTCACCGCCCGGATAACCGTCTTGACTGATTCCACTGGTGGCAGATGGATTGTCAAAACTGGTAATACCGTCAAATCCGTTGATCGTACCGAAATTCAGATTGATAGATTGGTTTGGCTTGGAACCGTTGTTTCCGGTAAAGTCGATTGCCGGAATGTTGTACCCTGCCAATGCCCCGGTAGAGTCAAACGTAATTGCCCCTGCCGGATTGAGGATGTTTTGGTAGGGGGCTACCCCTCCGATATCCGCAGGTTTCGGGACAGTAACGGTGTAATTCCATGTTGTTCCGCTGGTCGAATTACTGGTTGCTTTTCTAAAATCGACTTTAAGGGTATGTTTACTTCCCAGTGAATCATACACGTCGATACTTGCAGAGTGGGTAGCCGCATTGACGGCTTGTGATTGTTTTGCCGTAGCGGAACCTGCCGTTATATTACCGGCAAGGGTCAAAAAGTTGGAGGTAAAGGTTTCGTTTTTAACGGTATTGACATCAGTGATTCCGGCTACGTTGATACTCAGGTCACTCGCCCCCGCACTGTTAGAAATAAGCAGTTTTCCTTGTGGATTGTAGTTTACGGTCGAACCGGCAGAACGCCCAGGATTAAGAGCATTGGTTGATGTCCAGTTGGCAACAGCGGCACGAAGGTCTTCGGTCGTGTTGAAATAGTAGACGTTTCTGTTGTTGGATGGTGTGAAGCCGTCACTTTGAAGCGGAGAGGTTGCCGCCCCGCCCGCACCGGTACCGGTAGTGGTAACGTCGGCACTGTTGGAGGTATAACGAAATTCAGCGTAGTTCACGCCGCCGTCGGTACTGATGAAAATACCGTCTCCGCCTACACCAGGACCGGCTGCGGCAGAAGTGAGGGCAAACGCGGTACCGCTGGCATTGAACATGACTCCCATGTCTTCGGCAGCCACAGGATATCCATTTGTATTTACAAATGCCCCTGCGGTGTCGGTTTCATAAGTCGGTTTGTACTGAGTGATGGTGGTGCTTGCACTCAAATTGGCTTTGACAACGACTTCGGAACTGGCATTTGCCGGAGTGGTGAGTCCTGGAGGGATTGTGATGTTGCTGATAGGTGCGGTAGAATCCACAAGCCCGGTTACTTTGTCACGTACCCATCCTTGAACGATAAATCCGTTGTTGTCAACAAAATTTCCGGCTGCATCAAATTTAAAGTCACCGGATCGGCTGTATTTATAGGTACTTCCCCCATCCGGAGAGACAATAAAATATCCGTCTCCTTGGATTGCGACGTCGGTATTTTTATCGGTATTTTGGATAGAACCTTGTGAATGGATACGGGTGATCGAATTTACCGATGTCCCTAATCCGATTTGTACCGCATTCTTACCGCCCAGTGAGCCTTGGGGAGCTGTTGCGATTTGATTGGTCTGTGCCAGCAAATCCGAAAAATTGGCACGAGAGTATTTAAAGCCGATCGTATTAACGTTGGCAATGTTGTTGGATTCGACGTCCATAGCGATTTGATGCGATTGCAATCCGGTAACGCCTGAAAAAAGTGATTTCAACATGAGCTGTCCTTTTTATGACAAAGTAAAAGTTATAAGCAAAAAATATTCCAAAAACTATCGATGCATTGAGAGAGCTTTTTGAATCATCTCATCCACGGTAGTTACTATTTTGGAATTGGCCTGATAGGCACGCTGTGTGACGATCATATCGGTTAGTCCAACCGATACATCGGCGTTAGAACCCTCTAGATAATTACTTCGGACAGTTGCTCCGGTAATGGTATTACCATTGGCATCGCTCCAAAAAATAGGTTTTCCACTGTCGGAACTTTGTGTGTAATAGGTTCCCCCCTCGCGGTTTAGACCTTGATCATTTTGAAAATGGTATACCGCGACACGGCCGATAGCACTTTGGCGACCGTTGGAAAAATCGGCTATGATGACCCCATTGGAATTGATACCGTATTTGGTCAGTGATCCTTCGGAGACCCCATCGGAGGTTGATGATCCGCTAATCCCGACTCCATCGATAGCGATTACACCGCTGTATCCTGCCCCCAAATTTACAGCAACCGGTGTTCCGTCGTTGTTCATGGAAGAGATATTAAAATTTTCAAGAGCGCCGGATGCACCGAAGGTAGCTTGGCCATTTTGAGTGTCGTATACGATACTGCCATCATTAGACGTCACGGTGGCGACGACATCCCAAGCAATTCCGCTTGTCGGTTGAGTCGCGCTTTTAGTAAAAGTCAGCTTGAGCTGATTGGCATCATTGTTGGCGCTTATAACTTTAGCACTGATGGTGCGTGTTTCATCGACAACCCCCAGATTTCCGACAAAAGTCGTTTGGGTCGTCGGTACAACCGGATAAGCAAGGCGTGTTGGAAACTCAAGCACACCTTGGCTGCCGACGTCGGAGAGGGCAACATCACTTGCCGGATTATTGAGTACATAAGCCCCGACGGCTCCATTGAGCGTTTGATCACCGTAATCAAATGATGGGTTGTAGGCAAAATTACTGAGCATCGTACCCGTAACGAATTGTCCGTCTGCCGTCACTAACCGGTTAGTAGATGAGTTGACGTCACCGCTTGTTTTTTGATAGGTATCAAACGAAAAACTTCCGTCTCGGGTATACGAACTCTCTCCATTGGAAGTGACACCAAACCATCCGTTCCCCTCGAGTGCGAGATCGCTAAATCGATCGGAGGGCATAAATGTCCCTTGGGTAAATTGAAAGCTTGTGGCTTGTAGTTTTACCCCATAGCCGATATCGTTGGACGTTGGAGTATTGCTGCTTGAGATGGCTTTGCTAAAAAGATCGGCAAACTCTGCTGTTGAGCTTTTATAAGCCGTTGTCGATACGTTGGCTAAATTATCCGAAATAACATCCATGCCGTATTGGTTGGCTTGTATACCCGATATTGCCGTATAGTACCCTTGTGTCATAGTGTTTCCCTTTTATAAATAGCAGCAGAACTTAGTTATTGGTAATCTCATGGATCGTACTGAAATCGATATAGCTTGATCCGAGTTTGGCATAAGTTTTACCGCTGTCAAATTTGATCGATTCGATCGGATAGCGTCCGATACGTGTTGTAGCCGAAGTGCCGTCAGCCTTATTATAGGTTGATTCGACGTAATATGTGCCGGAGTCTAAGGCTGTACCGGCGCTGTTTGTACCATCCCAGCTAAACTGTGCGACACCTGCATCGGTCGCTCCGATATCCATAGTTTTGAGGATTTTACCGTTGGAATCCATAATATTGATTTTTCCGGTAGTCACATTATCCGGAAAATAAAGCTCAAAGTCGGTTGTTGAACCTTTGGAGGCGAGAACTGCATTGCTTCCTGTATCGGCGATTTTCCCGATAGCGGAAATACCGGTGAATTGCGCGGATGCGGTGAGTGCCGTAGCGAGTGTTGTGAGTGCTTTTGTCGTGTTTTCGCTCGACTCTAGTGTCGCCAACTGAGATGTTTGGGTCAAAATCTTTTCGGAGTCCATCGGAGAGGTAGGATCTTGGTATTTAAGCTCCAGCATGAGAAGCTTTAAAAAATCGTCTTTTCCTAATATACCGTTAGGGTTGACCGCAGTGGATGATGTTGTTGTGGTATTTGCCGATGCGGATGTTAATGTGTTGCCGTATGCGTCGATTGCCATGATATGCTCCTTGGTTGGGTTTACGCGTAATGCGGAATAATGATTTCAAGAGCCGATAACTGCTCATTGTTTAGCTCAAGATCGTTGAGCGACTCATAGGCACGGAAACGGTTTTGTTGCTGTTCTTGTTGTTTTTGCTGCGATGTCTGCTGATTGGTTTGCCCCTCGCCTCCGGACATAAAATTCATAGTGGCGTTAGCAATCCCCTGATTGGCCAGCTGCGTTTTGAGTTCGGTAGCGTTGTGAGCTAAAAAGGCGACACTGTTGGTATTATTCGACTGAATATTGACATGGACATTGTTTCCCCGCTGCACGAGAGTAACTTCTACTTCGCCGAGCTTCTCCGGATTTAATTTCATGGTAAGGCGTGTGAATGGGGGTTTGTACTCTTGTACCGCTTCTTTAAGGTCACTTGCAAAAAGTCGCATGCTTTGCTGGGCTTCTTTGGATTTTACTTCAATCGAGTCGGCCTTAGGGGCATGCATCGTTCGGGGAGACTCGGCATCGGTTTTTGATACATTGAGACGATCTGCTTTTGAGTCTTTTAGGTCGCCTTCGCCTTGAAGAAGAGCGATAAGGGTGTCTGTTTTAGATGTTATGGCCGCAACGAGCGGTTTTACATCGGGAGTTTTTATCTCTTCGACAGGAAGGGTAGACACCAATGTCGGGGCTTCACGTTTATCGAGATGCTGCAGTAGCGCTTTTAGCGGTTGGGTTTCAATTTTCTCGGCTGTTTCTTTAGCCGATGGTGCCGATACCGTAGTTGATGCTGCCGCTGGTATTGTAGTTGATGCTGCCGCTGGTATTGTAGTTGATGCTGCAGCAGATAGTGCCGTTGACGCTGCGGTTGATGCAGTAGTTGCAGGAACTTTGGTCTCTTTTGGCTCGTTGGATTTCAATTCACTGATGAGCTGAATTATCGATTCAAAAGGACTTGGTTCTTTTGGCATTATAGAGAGTTGAGTGATAGCCTTGGTGTCAAACAGAGGTTTGGAAAGTGATTCAGGGGTAAAAATAGTTTGCTCGGCTGAATCATTTTTTAATACGGAGAGGGTGATTGATTGGGGATCCAATCCCAGTTTCTCAGCCAGTTTCACTAATCCTGCCAATGTTTTCGGGAGAGATTTGATTTCATTATTGTGGTATTCGGGATTTTTCGCAGTAATCTCATTTTTCAGATACTCTTTTGCCCGATTGATGAGGGTTCGCACCTGATCATTTGAGAGGGTACTTATTAATTCTTTGGAAAACAGAGTTGAATCTTTTTGCTCTCCTCCGAGTAAAAGGGTTTGCAGCTCTTGGGTCGATGCAGAGGATTTGGTTGTTTTAAGGGATGCGTTTTTTGGATCGATTATCGCTTTGAAATCATGGGTTTGCTGAGTATTGCTCAATGTCGCCAATAGCTTTGAAAACAGATCACTTGATTTGGTTGTTGAGGACTTTGAATTCCCCCCCAATAAATCAATCAGTGATGTTTTGGCTTGAACCTCTTTGCTTTGAATGATCATCAATGATCCTTGTTTGTGTATATGCCGAACACGCTTTATAGTATAAGTAAATATGCAAAGCAAAAAATATTCCATATATTGGAGTAACTAAAGTGTAACAATAAAAAAATGGCTTAAAGTATGCTTAACATAAAAAAAGGTATAATCCGCGAAAATCTTTGCCCTCATTTTAAAGGACAGCAATGCAAAAAATTCGTAACATCGCCGTAATCGCGCACGTTGACCACGGTAAAACGACTCTTGTTGACGGGTTGCTCAAGCAATCTGGAACCTATGGAAGCCACGAACAAGTGAATGAAAGAGCGATGGACTCTAACGCCCTTGAAAAAGAGCGCGGAATCACCATTCTCTCGAAAAACACTGCAGTTCGCTACGGCGATCACAAAATTAACATTATCGACACTCCGGGCCACGCCGACTTCGGTGGAGAAGTTGAGCGTGTTTTGAAAATGGTTGACGGGGCTTTGATCCTTGTTGATGCGTATGAAGGTGTTATGCCTCAAACGAAATTCGTTGTTAAAAAAATGCTTGCGCTTGGAATCAAGCCAATCGTTGTTATTAACAAAATCGACAAACCTTCCGCTGATCCTGAGCGTGTAGTAGATGAAGTATTCGACCTCTTCGTAGCGATGGATGCGACCGAAGATCAACTCGATTTCCCGATCGTTTACGCTGCGGCGCGTGATGGTATCGCGAAAATGGACATGTCTGAGCCGGATGGCGATTTCAAATGTTTGTTTGATACTATCTTGGACAAAGTACCTGAGCCTACCGGTGATGCAGGAAACTCTACTCAGTTGCAAGTTTTCACACTCGACTACGATAACTACGTAGGTAAAATCGGTATTGCCCGTATTTTCAACGGTAAAATTGCAAAAGGGGATAACATCCTCCTTGCAAAAGCTGACGGTGAAATGGTCAAAGGTAAAATTTCTAAATTGATCGGATTCCTCGGACTTAACCGTATGGAGATCCAAGAAGCGGAAGCGGGTGATATCGTTGCTGTTGCCGGTATCGAAACCGTAGATGTTGGGGATACTATCTGTGACCCGCAAAATCCTATGCCACTCGACCCTATGCACATCGAAGAGCCTACATTGACCGTTGTTTTCTCGGTTAATGACTCTCCGCTTGCAGGTCAAGAGGGTAAACACGTTACGGCAAACAAAATCCGTGAGCGTCTTGATGCTGAGATGAACACCAACGTTGCTATGCGTTACGAAACGGTCGGAGAAGGTAAATTTATCGTTTCCGGTCGTGGTGAGCTTCAAATTACGATTCTTGCAGAAAATATGCGTCGTGAAGGTTTTGAGTTCGGTATCGGACGTCCTGAAGTTATCGTAAAAGAGATCGAAGGGGTTAAATGTGAACCGTTCGAGCACCTTGTTGTTGACCTTCCGGCTGAAAATGCAGGTACGATCATCGAGCGTCTTGGCCGTCGTAAAGCGGAAATGACAGCGATGGTACCAATGGGTGAGGGCTTTACTCGCGTAGAGTTCGAAATCCCTGCACGTGGTTTGATCGGTTTCCGTGGTCAGTTCTTGACCGATACCAAAGGTGAAGGGGTTATGAACCACTCATTCTTGGAATTCCGCCCTTATACCGGTTCTGTTGAGAGCCGCCAATACGGAGCACTTATCTCTATGGAAGACGGTGTTGCCTTAGCGTACTCATTGTTCAACCTACAAGATCGCGGTGTATTGTTTGTCAACCCACAAACAAAAGTATACAAAGGGATGATTATCGGTGAACACAGCCGTACCAATGACCTCGATGTTAACCCGATCAAAGGGAAAGCACAATCAAACGTCCGTTCATCAGGTGCCGATGAAGCGATTAAACTCGTTCCACCACGTGATATGAACCTTGAGCGTGCATTAGAGTGGATCGAAGACGATGAACTTCTCGAAGTTACACCGATTAGTATCCGTATCCGTAAACGTTGGTTAGATCCTAGTGATCGTAAACGTTACGGCGCTAAGAAGTAAGTAAGAGCGCTTGCGCGCTTACTTCGCCATCTCTTTTCCCGCAATCATACCGCTAGCCCACGCAAAGTTAAAATTATATCCCCCACGTTTTCCGACAATATCGAGAACTTCTCCGGCAAAATAAAGCCCCTCTACCAATTTTGATTCCATCGTTTTGTTACTGATCTGTGCCGTACTGACCCCGCCGCCGCTCACTTCGGCATGTTTGAATCCGTGGGTGTCATTCACCTCAAATTTCCATTCTCCGATCAAGTGGGCGATTTTTTTGATCTCTTTGGGATTTAGAGCAGATACGGTAGTGCTTAGAGGAACAGCGGCATCTTCGAGGAGATAGGTTGTAATTTTAGCAGGGATGATGCCGCAAAGTGCGGTATGAACGTCATGTTTTGGAACGGAAGCAAACAGTTTTTCGATCACATTAGCAAGGGTCGCTCTATCATAGCGCGGGAGTAGATTGAGGGCTATACTAACGCGTTGTTTGTTATGGAGGGCATACGAAGCTTTCTGGCTGATGTCGAGGATCGCCAGTCCCGAAATGCCGTACGCAGCAAACAGAATATCCCCTTGGATTTTTTCTTTGGATTTGCCATCGATGATGAGGGTTACTTCGGCTGTCGTTTTGACTCCCGCCATTTTGTGGTGATTTTTAGAGTTCAAATGAAGCTGTACTAAAGAGGGATAGGTCGGAAGAATTTCATGACCGAATTTTTTGGCGAAGTTATATCCGTCCGCAGTTGCTCCCAGTTGAGGAGCTGCCTCAGAACCTGTTGCAATCAGCACCTTATCATAAACACTTTTCCCACTATTGGTTTCGACGATAAAGTGAGTATCTTTTTTTGAGATGGAACGCACCGAAGTGTCAGTGCAGATATGTACCCTCGCTTCGCTCACCGCACTTTTAAGCGCGATCAATACCGATTTGGCTTCATTGGAGAGTGGATAACATCGTCCGTCTTCTTTAATCTCGAGAATCAATCCGATAGAGCTACAAAACTTTTCAAAATAGCCGAATGAGAGTTGTTTGAGTGCATAGGTGACAAAATGGGGATCAGCCCCTGCGTAATCATCGGCAGAGGATGTCGTATTGATAATATTGCACCGTCCGTTACCAGAAGCCAATATCTTTTTTCCAACACCGGAGTTGTGTTCATAGATGGTGACATCCGCACCGGAGCGTGCGGCAAAAAGCGCCGCCATAAGTCCGCTTGCACCGCCGCCGATAATTGCTATCTTTTTCATGGGGGTATTATATCCGTTCGTAGTGAGCTTGTCGAACTATGAACTTTTCACTTTTCAGTTATATCCACCCATCTCGCTAGGTTTTGCTAATTCCTCAAAAACCCTATCGTCTCCACCTCTTTCGCCGACTTTATATCTAAAATCATCTCTTCGAGAGCACCTAGTGAATCTTCGAGCATAATTATCGTATCGGCTACGGCGGTTAGTTTATCTTTCGTCCACTCTTTGTGTTTTGCGGTTTCTTTTTTTAATTCATGGATTTGTTCAAGTAACTCCCCATGTTCCAGCGCATAGCGACGAATTTTGGTAAAAGTACGCATGATTGAGATTGTGACATTTGTTGCTTTTTGGCTTTTTAGTACAGTGGCAAGCATATAAACACCTTGTTCTGTAAAGGCTTTCGGCAGATGTCTACGCCCACCCCAACTTGAGGTCGAAATTTTCGACTTCAAGTTTTCAAACTCATCATCGGTCAGTTCAAGCATAAAGTCATTAGGAAATTTTTCAGGATTATTTTTAACAGCTTCGTTAATCCGTTTGGTTTCTACACCGTACAGCTCGGCTATATCGGAGTCTAACATAATTTCAGTATTACGCAGATGGTAGATTTTTTCTCGAATGGGTTCGATAATAAGTGTATCCATATGGACTCCGATGAGTAATATGCAATAGGATAACTTGAATAAAATAAGTAGCTATTTTTTATTGCATATTGTCAGAAATCTACCCCTCTCTCCCATACAGTTCATTATACAATTCCATAGCATATCGATCCGACATGCTGGCGATGTAGTCGCTGATAACACGGTGGGGATTACGTCTATCACACTGTTCGAGATAATAACGCGGCAGCATCTTCGGTTCTTCCATCAGGGCGTTAAAGAGACCGATAATCGCTTGTTTTCCGGCAAACATCTTGCGCATAATGTGTTTGTGTTGATAAAGTTCCTGATAAAGGAGTTTTTTGAGTTTTTTGATTTGGGTTTCAAGCTCAGGTTCAAATCCGACTACAATCGCTTCTGACGCAGGTATAACGGAGGCTAACACACGTGTGTTATCGATTTTGTCTCGGGCGTATTCGAGGAGTGAATAAACGAGATGGTTGATTAGATGGGAGCTGAACCGGTAGCGGAACATTTCGTCCTCGTCCTCGTGGATACCTTCTTCGTAAACTTTTTCTAAAATAGTTTGGATCAGCTCAGAGGATTTCAAAGTATCAAAACTGATGAGCCCCGAAGCGACTCCATCATCGATGTCGTGGCTGATGTAGGCAATCTCATCGGCACGATCGACAATCATCGCTTCGATGCTGGGGTGGGTATCGAGGGCAAAAGATTCTCGTATCTCATCGGGTAAAAACGGTTTGTTATACGGATAGGAGTGTTTTAAAATCCCCTCTAATGTTGCGTAGGTGAGATTCAGCCCTAAAAATGCCTTATAACGCTGTTCGAGTTTGGTTACGACCCGAAAGCTCTGAAAATTGTGCTCGAATCCGCTTTTAAATCCACGTTCGCGTAAACACTCATCGAGAGTATCCCCACCGATGTGTCCGAAGGGTGTATGTCCCAAATCATGTGAGAGGGCGATACTCTCGGCGAGCGATTCTTCTAACCCTAGATGCGATGCAATAGAGCGGGCGATTTGGCTTACTTCGATGCTGTGGGTGAGACGGGTACGAAAAAAATCTCCTTGTGAATTTAAAAAAACTTGTGTTTTGTACTCAAGTCGTCGAAAACTCCCTGAATGGATAATACGGTCTCGGTCTCGGGCGTAGGGGGAGCGAAAATCGTCACTGATGGAGTAAAAACGTTGATTTGGGAGCACTTAAACCCTTTTGAATAGTTTAATGGCATTATATCAATCTAATGGTCATTCAAAAATAATATTTTTTTACACAAAATTAACACTTCTTTTCTACAATGGTGGTTCGATTCTCCTTCGATAGTTTGACCGAAATACATATCCTTCGTGTTTCGGTTATCTATAAATTTTAATTATCGCATAATTCTTTTTTCAATCCACCGACATTTTTTATAAAACAAGATATAATTTATCATCACGCGTCTAACGTAAGGTAATCAATTATGAATGCAAATAAAGAGAAACGGGTACAGTCAGCATTGATCTCAGATAGTGCACGAGACAGTGCTAAAACATACCAGAGAGAAAATCTCAAAGTGCGACGTCAGATAGAAAGTGATTTTTTTAAAAAATCACTTGATTATCGTGATTTTGTTTTCTCTCCTGAAGGGTATGAGGGAATTGTCTTAGCTCTTTATTTGATAACGATTCCTTATCTGGCAGGATTAACATTTTTATATTTATTTGTAGCCGAAGCAAGTTACGAATATTTTTTACAGTTTAACTTAACCTCTTTTGCCGTTATCTGGGCTATCGGATATGAAGTTTGTGCGGTGTCGATCCTAGTCGGGATTTTTCTGGCATGGCTCAAGCATATCAATAGCCGCTGGAGTAACGAGCAAGCACGCAAAAAACCGCCTAAGCGTGGTTATGGGATTTGAAAGCTAACCCTTAAGCTATATTAGGTACAATTTCACGCTCACTTTAATGGACAGCTGGCCGAGTGGTCGAAGGCGCACGCCTGGAACGCGTGTATAGGGCAACCTATCTAGGGTTCGAACCCCTAGCTGTCCGCCATCTATCCAACCCCCTTAACTATGACATTTAACCTACTCAGTACTTTCTTTTCAATAAAATAAAATATTGCTTTATTCTTTACCGTAACATTGTGCTTTTTAATGGTTTCAAATATGAGAAATTCGGGATGAAAATGCTCTTTCGATTGACGAGAAGGAAAGAGCCAAGCTTAAGGAGTTTGAGAATCAAGCCCTTTTGATCGGCTATGATCATTGGGTAAAAGAAGTATGAATCAAATTGGTAAACAAATAAGAATTATTTATTTTTTTATACGGCATAAGTTACATGCTTATAGATGTTAAACAACACTGTTTTAGCCATCCTGTTGATAAATGTCTTTAAGGAATAAAATAGTATCCTTAATACTAGATACTCTACTAGAAATTATAGGAGAATGGTGCATTAATGAAGCTTCTTTTGTCTCTCATCGCTGCAGCTTCATTGCTGGGTGGCAATGAATATAAAATCGATTTGATGGATGATGTTTTTGGACTCGATTTGTATGATTTGCAACAGCTAAAAGTGACTTCGGCTTCCAAATCAGTGCAAAGTTTGAACTTTACCCCTGCCAAAATGGTTGTTGTTTCGAAAGAACAAATCGAAGATCGCGGTTATCGAGGCCTGGATGAGCTTTTAGGTGATCTCCCCGGATTTCAAGTGATGCGTTATGCCGATAGCGGTATTTTGAATCAGATCGGCATTCGTGGGGTTATGGGGACAAACTATTTTAAAGTGCTCCAAGACGGAATAGAGATCGATCAGACAGACGGAGAAATTCTTAGCCACTCGATGCAGTATCCGCTGTTTGGAATCGAACGGGTGGAAGTTTTGTACGGTCCAGCATCGGTTGTTTACGGTGCGGATGCGATGAGTGGGGTAATCAATCTTATTAGTTCAAAGGCGCCGAAAGATGAGTTGAGCGTCACGGGGGGTAAAAAAGGGTACAACTATCTGTACGGCGTTAAATCTTTACCATTGTACAAAGGGATGTTAACGCTGAAAGCCCATTATCATCATGATCAAGATTATGATTTTGAAAAAGAGTACCCTAATGATTTTTTAAGACAAGATGTCACTCTCGGATCGAGTGTTATCCAAAGCGCACAGGATAGAGAGTTCGATTTTCAGCCCACTATCACCAAATCGGTTGGTGCACGGTATGAAAACGGAGGGTTTGACATGGGGATAAACTACCGCTATTCGTCTGAATCGACCTTGATTGCTATGAACGGAGGGAACTCGAAGAGTAACCTTTACGACAATAACTCCAATTTAAATACGGAATTATTCGGTTATTTCGGACGATACAGCGGTAAAATTTTGGATGATGTGCAATCAACGACCACGCTGAGCTATGATTCCACAGAGTTGCTGAAAGATAGTTATTTTATCAATAAATACACGTCGTATGTTCCGGGATACAAATACTCCTATTCCCAAAGGTACGCGGCGGAGGAGACGTTGAATAAAAATTTCGAGAAGCATAACCTTATTTTCGGAATGTCGTACGAATCATTTAAATCTACTCCGATGACGGTTGATTTAGCTGCTCCCTCTGTCACTGGCCCTATTTATTTCGCCGGATCAAATATCGAAGCGCCGATTTATCATATCCAGTGGAATAATCAGGCGATCTATCTCCAAGATCAGATACGATTGGATGATGATTTACAATTCTCTCTCGCGGGGCGTTACGATCATAGCTCTTCGTACGGTTCGACGTTTAACCCCCGTTTTGCTCTGCTTTACTCCACCGATAATGTGACCCAAAAACTTATCTATGCACAAGCGTATCTGGCCCCTTCGAATTATCAAAAATACAAGATTTACGGTAATGCGTTGCAACCGAATACCCTGGGGGATGGTAATACTTATCAAACGGATCGTTTCAGGGTGGCAAATCCCGATCTGAAGCCCGAAAAAAGCAAAAACTACGAGTATGATTTAGACATTTTGTTGAGTCAGAACGATCAACTCAGCTTTTCAATCTACTATGCAACCGTTAAAGACATTATTTCAAATGAAGAGGATTTACCGGATAAAATTTATTTTATCCCTGATACGACGATTATTCATGCGGTCGGAGCGGCAAATTCGGTTTCAGCAACCGTCTATGGCGGAGATGCTTCATATCAGGGGCATTCGTATTTTCCGGGGTATGATGTGAGCTATTGGGCAAATTACAGTTATATCGATGGAAAAATAGAGGATACCTATAATTATGAGCTCCCCTACCAATCCAAGCATGTGCTCAAATCGGGTGCAACACTACGGTATCAAAACTGGCGGTTCTCCCCTTCATGCATCTGGGTAAGCCCGATTGCGGCGGCGCCGTATGATAACGGCCAATTCGCAACGGTTGAGGGACATTTTGTTACTAACCTTTTTGCCAGCTACGCGTTTGATCAGAATAAAAAAATTGCTTTGAGGGTGGATAACCTCTTTGACGAGCATTATTACGGTGTACGCTATAATAGTAGTGCAAAGTATAAATCCCCACAAGATACACAAATGATTTCGATCACATTCAGCATGAGTATTTAGGACGTTATGAAAGTATTTATTTGGCTAATTTTAGGATTGTTGCTCACTGCACTTAGTGCAAAAGAGATTAACAGTGATCAGGTAAAAGTAGCGTATGTCTATAATTTTTTGAAGCATACGACGTGGCCGAATGAATCGAAGTTTGAGGATTACGATCTGCTTGTTGTCTCGAAGAATGAGAATCTGAAAAATATGTTTTTAATCCTCTCTTCGAGAAAACTGCTGGAAAATAAAAAAATCCGAGTCTCTTTTTATGATGGAAAAATCCCGAAAAATATTCAGGCGGTATACGTCGACAGCGACAATGCACCGATGTATGAAAAGCTTTTCCATGAGTACGATTCATCCAGTGTCCTCCTCATCAGTGATGACTACAAAGATAAACAAAAGGTGATGATCAATCTAACCCAAAACGGGGATATGGTCACTTTTGAGATAAATAAACCTAATCTTATCAACCGATCACTGCGGGTTTCTCCCGATTTAATCTTGCTGGGCGGTACGGAAATCGACGTCGCAAAACTCTATAAAAGTTCACAAAATGAACTTAAAGAGCAAAAAGAGACGATTGCCGAACTTAATAAAAAAATCAAAGAGAGAAATAACGAGTTATCCGAAAAGATTGCCGCTATTGAAAATCAAAAAGCGGCATTGAAGGAACAACAGTCGAAGATAGAGTCGCAAAATACGATGATAACGAAACAATTGGAAGCGATTAGTGATCAGAAAAATACGATAAAGGCTCAACAGCTCGAAGTCGATACGATCCAAAAAAATATCGCTATTCAAAAAGAAAATCTTCTTCTGGAAGAGAAAAAAGTTGCCGAGAAAGAGAAGACTCTCAAACAACTTCTTCAATCACATCAAGAGAAGCAGCAAAAGATAATCGGGGCAAAAGAAGAGCTTGAATCGTTAAATAAAGAGATCGAATCCCAAAATAAAAATCTGGTTCAAAAAGAGGGGACGATTTCGATTCAGCGCATAGCTATCGGTGCAATGCTGGTGCTTTTTGGTATTATCGCTTTCCTGATCCGCTATGTTGTAAAGCAAAACAGACTTCTTAATGCACTGTCGCGAACCGATCCTTTGACCGGGCTTTTAAATCGAAGGGTGGTGATGGAGCAAATGGATAATGAAGTCCAAAAATATAATCGCTATCAAACCCCGTTTTCGATTCTTTTTATCGACGTGGATCACTTCAAGATGATCAATGACAACTATGGGCATGATAAAGGGGACAGGGTTCTCAAACTCATGGGATCTCTTATGAACCAGCATACACGTTCTACGGATGTTTGTGTCCGTTGGGGCGGTGAAGAGTTTATGGTCCTTGCCGTTAATACCGATTTAAAAAACAGCCTTCAATTGGCTGAGCATTTTAGAGAGGTTATCGAAAATTATGATTTCGAAATAGGTAGAAAAGTGACGGTCAGTATCGGAGTTTCTACTGTCAATAAGGGTCAAGATAAAGAGGAAATGATTAAGGTGGCGGACAATGCGCTGTATACAGCGAAAACGACCGGCAGGAACCGTATCTGTTATTAGATAAAATATCTCGATAGAGGAGTTCTTATGTATAAATTTTCGATAGCCTGTTTATTGCCGGTACTAGTAAGCGCCCAGATGCATATTACAACTTCTGAGCGGGTGGAGACCCTTTTAAAACCGGATGTTCTGCGCGGGAGTTTGAGCTTTGAAGAGCAGGGCAAAAATCAAAATACGATAAAAGAACACCTTAATACCATCGTCGCAGAGGTAAAACGGTTTGATCCGAATGCAACGATGTGCCAAGGCGGAGGCTATTATCTCTCTCCGCAATATAGCTACAAAGATCAAAAGCGTGAATTTGTCGGCTACAGTGCAAATCTTAGCTTCGGATGTGAGTTTAAGAGTATCGATACTTACAATGCGTTGAGTACGGAAATCGATAAGGTTACGGCTGTTGGTGTCCGAAAGAGTCAGGGGGAGTTGAATTGGGGTGTCAGTCGTGTTCAGGAGGCTACGGCTCAAGGAAACCTGCGTATGGAATTATTGCGTAAAGCACGAGATCAAGCTGAAGCTTTTTCAAAAGAGACGGGGTTGGAGTGTTTCGTGAGCACGGTCAATTTTAGCGGAGTATCACGACCGATACCTATGATGGCGAAAGGGATGGCAATGGTGGCTTCGGTTCCGACCGAAAGCCCTATACAAAGCGATGAAACAACACAAGTCGAAGCCACTGTCGATTATAACTGCTCGAAGCGTGTTCCGTGAGGGAGAAGGCAATTAGTAGTTACTCATTACGGACGGAAGCACTATTATGAAGTGGTATTTGTACGATTGGGGTGGATTAAATGTTTGGATATTTCATCTAATCAATAATATCCATAATGGTTTTATAGACAGTATTATGCTTGCAGCAACGGCTGCAGCCTCACATCATCTTTTTCCATGGTATCTTGCAATCTTGAGTCTAATCGCTACACGTGCCATTGCTAGAACGTCTAATGGTCAGGCCGATACCAATACGTTGCTTTGGATCAGTACGATTAGTGTCTTTAGCGTTGCTTATCTGGCCGATGGCTGGTTGTTGGGCGTAGTAAAACCTTTCTTTGATTTTCCCAGACCACCGCTAGCACTTCCGATTGAAACGGTTTATATTATCGGAGAGGCAGAATATCATCATAGTCTACCCAGCGGACATGCTTCGTTTGCAATACTGATAGCGGCCAGCATCTGGCCATTATTTGTATTCCCTTGGCAAAAGTATGTCGCGGTATTTTTTGTGGTTTTAGTGGGAATTTCACGTATAAGTTTAGGTGCTCATTTCCCCTCGGATGTTATCGCCGGATGGATTACATGTTGGTTGATTGTCATACTCGTGAGAAGTATAATCAACCGATTCGTTTATTTGAATGTGTATTACTCCAGTGTAAATCGTGTACCGTGAGTGAGGGTGTAACGGTATAGTTTTAATGCTTGGATGAGGTTGTAGCCCAAAAGTGCAAACAGGGCAAAGGAGAATACCCCTGTCAGTATGAATAGAGGCGGATACAATACCGACATGACGGCTGTACCACAGACGAGAACAAACAAACCAAACAGCGATTGGGATCGTTTAAGAGGAATAACATGCGACATGATAGGGGCATCCATGTATCCTGCTGAACTGAGATGAAACCAGACTAAAAAAGGGACGATTTTTCCCATCATCCCTAAAATGATAGAGAGAGCAAACAGTGCATACGCGATAACGGCAATCTGTAGAATCACTTCTTCCATATTCCAAAGATAGCCTCCATAGGCGATCAGTGATACAAACAATAATCCCATCCCTATACTCCAAAACCAAATACTCACATCGCTAACACGTCGTTTGCGTTCACGCAGCCGACGCACGGTTGTGGTAAAAAATCCCATCAGTAACGCGGCTAACAGAAGATCAAACACCCAAACATAGGGAAGCGCCAAAAAGAGCCATAGCGTTTTGAGGATGAGCGCGGCTGGGATGATGCGAAAAACGTTGTGTTTGCACCAGTCGCTGTACGGCGTGGCGACGTAAAACATCTCGACTACCTGAAATGCGACCGCGATAATCAGCGCACCGATCCAGCCGATAAGGGCAAACGAGTAGTGTGTTGCTCGAATGGCCTCGTGAAATGTCGAGAAATTTCCCTCTGCATAAGCGTCTGCCATAACGATCCCTAGGAGTGCGGTGATAAAAAGAGAAATTAGTGCCAGACGCATCCCTCTGAGGGTGTCATGGAGGCTGCTTTTAAACAGTAAAGGGATAATTAAAAAAACGGTATAGACGATACCGCTCCCTAAGAGGGTGGCGGCTAAAACAAAGAGCGGAGCGATCTGGGTGATAAAAGCCCCTGCCAACGTAAAGATGCCGACGCTGAATAAAATATGAATTAAAAAGGCATTTCCCAGTGGTGCAGGAATAGGGCGTCCGCCGAGGACGCTTTGCATTTGAAAGAGTGCACCGATCATACTCATCGTAATGACCCCTAAAAACAGCAGATGAATCGCGGCGAGTGAGAGAGGATGATTCACTGTAAGAATCTGTGTTGGGTAGAGCATCATTAGCACCGATAAGAATATTCCAAAAACCGGTACGCTGAGAAAAAATCGGAGAACGACGGAAATCGGCGGCGCCTGATCGAGTGATAATCCCTCAAACACGCAATGCCTCCAGATCACCATCGCGTGTGATATAAATATGCCATAGCTGATCTGTATCTTGGTAGGAGAGATAGCGTCCGCCGTTTTTTGTAATGATCTCAAACAGCGGGATCGGTTCACGTCGATGAATCATGTGGATAACCTCATTGCTTTTAAGAGTTTTAAATGCATCGACTGCCATCTCCAAAGGGATAGGATGATCGAGTTCTCGAGTATCGAGAAGAATCATATCGGCATATCCCTCAATGTTTGTATGATAAGTTCTGCATCACCGCCCAGGGTTCGATCGATCATTGGATAGAGCATTTGTTCCTCTTTCATGTTGTGCTGCTGGAGCATAATCATCATCGATTCACCAATACCGAAAAAATCGTTTGTACGGTTTTCATTCAGGGCAAGACGCATCGATTCGATTAAACTGCGAAGCTGTTGGTGCTCATAACGCATCATCTGTGTCGGTCCCCCCATCATTCCTGTCCGCTTTTCGAAGGTGATAAAAAGCTCTTTTTCTTCCATATCGAAATGGTGGTTGGTGGCAGTGTAAAATTGATCAAAGATCGTTTTGGCTTTTTCAGCATCTTTTGCTAGCAAGGCACTTTCTGCTTCGGCATAAAGGTGGTCGCAGGCACGGTGATCGTCACGCATAAATTCGAGTATCATAATAGAATCCTTGGCTAAAGTATAACTGCAAGTATAGAAAAATCAGTGGAAATAGATCTTGACGGATATCAAGATTTATTTTTTAACGGGCTTATTATGTGGGAGAAAGTCTCTAAAATCTTTGATATAAACGGCATTAATTCCTTGTCCAAGCTCATGGACATCGGCATCCAGACGGAGCCATCGATTGACTGTGTATTGGATCAAGACACTGGAAACGGTATCATTTTTATAGAGGACGCGGAGATCTTTGTTTAGCCGGGCGCCCACTTCAAACCCCATACCTCCCTCGGCAGTAGTGAGGATATTCATCGTATCGATTTGAATTTTGGTCGCTCCGTTGATAAGTCCTTTTAGACCTGCCCCTAACATAAAGTTTGTTGCATCGGCACGGACGCCGGAGGTACTGTTATCTGCCGTATTGGCCGGAGCACCGAAGAGAATATAGCTCATGATATCGTTTTGGGTCATCACCGGATCGGAGCTGAATAGGAAAATCGGTGAATCGAGAGTGTGGGTAACATAGATGAGGATTTTTTTATAATCGACTTCATGGGCAATGGTCAGATTGAGGTAGGGATTCAGGGGAACATCACCGCCAAAATAGATTTCGCTCGGTTTGATCGTGAACTCTTTCCCGCCCGTTTTAGCGGTGCCGGAAGGGATACTTACCATCCCTAAAATTTGCATGAGAGCGGTAGGGTCTTTCCAGAGAGTGATATCAGGACTGAGACGCAAATCGAGCTCTTTGGTTTGATAATGGATCGGCTGTTGAGCCGTTATATGGAGGTTCATAGCCAGTTTTATATGACTAGGGGGACGGACATCTTGAATGATCACAATATCATCGTCCATAACTTTCAGCTGTTGCAGCGGCAGGTAGGTGATCGTAGCGTCTAATATGTTTAAAGAGCCCGCAAGTGTTTGATTGGCTTGTGAATCGCGTTCAAAGGTGAGATCGGCTCCCGCATGGGCAGAGCCTTCAGGACCGTGATAACTGAAACGATCCGATCGAAGCCGCAGCGATGCACTCAAATCGGGAGAGATTGTTCCGTTGAGGAGCAGCGTATCGTACATCCAAAATTCATCAATACTAAGCTTTCCATCCGCTCCTAGATGCATGTGGGAAGTTTTATCACTCATCACGTCATGCCCGGCAATTTCGAGACGGTAGTGGGGAATGGTGATATTACCGTCATTGTATTCGATACGGACTTGACCGTCTGTTCCCCCGAAAGAGCGTTGAGAATCAAGCACTGCCGCATACCAGGGGATGGTAAGATCACTTTGGATATGGAGAGTGTCGTTTAATGTAACCTGCGTTTTTGCCCGAACTTCCATATCGTAATATTCTCCGTGATTCAGTTCGATAGGTTCCAGTTTGGAGAGAGTGGCAAACAAAGAGGGTATAAGAGTATCGATTTGAAGGGTGCTTTGGTTGGCGGATATCCCTCCTTGAAAATCGAAAAAAGCACCCATATAGTTGCCTGAACCTTTGATGTTTTCTCCAATCAGAGCAGCCGATAGGGCTAAAGAATCTCCGGAGAGGTTGATGCGAGTAGCATTAGCTTCGTTACTGAGTGAGATCATGAGCTGTTCAGGCGGTTTATGTTTCCAGCTTTTCCACAGCGGTGCATCGCTTGGCAGTGTGAGGTTTCCGCTTAGAGAATGATGGTCGTTTAAGGTTGAAAATTTCCCTTTAAAGAGGGCAGACTTGTGCGCGGCATCAAGAGAGCCCTCAAGGGCATTGGTGCTGAGGATATAGGTACCATGCGCTTTTATCTGCAAGGGTGAAGCACGTAAAAATTCTGGAAGGGAAGGGATAAAAGCGAGATTTTGATGATTACTTCCCATATCCCATGTAAAACGGTCGTAATCAGGGCTGGAGAGATGCAGCGTACTTCCATCGAGGGATACTGTGCCGTTCACTCCGTTTGCATCATCTGTAACCTCTCCATGCAAGGTATTAGCCGGAAGGGGTTGAAGCGAGGTGATGAGTCCGTCGAATTCGGTTGCCGTTTTGCCCTCTAGGGTATAGCGCAAATGTTGTTTTGTTTGCATTGAATCTTGGATGCGTTGAAGCACATAGGTTGCATCGACATCAAAATACTCATCATCATACCGATAGCGAAAATCAAGCGCTATGGTGTTGGCACTCACGGTAGCATCTTGTTTGGACGTGAGGCTCGCAATGGAGGTTTGTAACAGCGCTTTGGTATCGGAGAGTTCGGTTATAGTTAGCCGAACTACGCGGGGCAATGTTGTGAATTTCTCGCTGTAGGGAGCGAGCTCGACCGCATTCGGATACAGATCACCTGTTCCGACGAGGGCATTTTTAGATACTTTTCCATGAATCGCACCGTTGGCATAGCGAGATTTGAGAGTCGCATCTAATGATGCAAAATTGATCACATTTCCATCATAGTTCCCATTTTTGGCATGAATATCCAGTTCGATCGGATAACTGCTGATAAGCTGGAGATTGGTGATCACTACTTCGCGAAGTTTGAACGTCGGAAAAGGCCACGGGGCGTTGTCATCGGTTAAAAAGTCGTCCAAATGGAGCTGTAATCCGTCAATATGAACTGAGTCGATCGTATGTTCTCCCTCTAACATTTTTACGAGGTTGTATTTGAGAATGAGAGTTTTAGCCGTTATTTTTTTGCTGTGGAGATTATGGATAGTAAATCCCTCTAGCAATGACCCTTCGGCACGGGAATAGTGTATATCGAACGGTTCGAGGAAATAGGTATTAACGATTTCGAGGCTATCCGGACGAAAGGCGATATACACAGCGGCTGAAGCCAATAGCACCATAGTGTAGAGGAGAAAGTGAAACGTTACAAACAGATGTTTGAGCCACTTGAGCCAAGGGAGAGTACGGAACCTTTTCAAAACAGTTCTCCGATTCGAAAATGGATCGCGTATTGAGCCGTATCTTCGGGATTAATCCCGAAATCAATTGCGACAGGTCCGACCGGAGTAACATAACGGAATCCTACCCCTACCCCTAAATATCCGTCATTAGCATAATCGGGGAGAATATTTTGGGAGGCAAAGGTGACATCACTGAACAAAACCCCTCGAAACTCTTCATAAATCGGAAATCGATACTCTAGCGTCCCCTCCGTTATCGATGCAAACCCGATTGGATCGCCGTCACTGTTCTTGGAACCTAAATCCCGATAGGTGTACGCACGGTTGGAGTTCATCCCCCCTGCGTAAAATCGATAGGATGAAGGAATTGAGCCGTCGTAGATTCGGAGGGTTCCCCATTTCACTTTGGCACCAAATACATGCGCATTCATGCTGGTGATGTATGCGGCAGAGAGGAGAGATTTAAAATAGGTAGCATCCGAGAGTCCTGGGGTATACAACGATCCCATTAGGTTGGCATTTAGCCAATACCCTTTGGTCGGATTGAGCGGCTTGTCCCGTGTATCATAGTTGAGTTCGCCTATGGGTGAAGCGATAAATAGCTTGCTGTTGGGGAAGGTAGTGATGTCTTGGCTCTGATAGGTTTGAACCTCATCCAACAACACGCCAAACATGGCTGATCCCGGGGTGTCTTGGTATTTAGCGGTTAATTTTTCATAGGTGCTTTCGGTTTTATAGCCGTCGAAAATCTCATTTTTATACCCGATTTCAGCACCTAAAAGCCCCCGGTTTTCGAGCGGTAGACCAAATGTTCCGGAGGCTTCTTGCTTAATCTGTGAATAACGAGCATCCAGAGAGAGAGTTTTGAGATTGCCTAAAAAATTGCGGTGTTTGAGTCCTGTTTGAGCGGTAATTCCCTCATCGCTGCTGTACCCTAACCCTGCGGTAAAGCGGATCGGAAGTTCGGCCTCTTCGATATTGAGCAGGATCGGGACCACGCTGCCGTTACGCTCGTTATCGTTGATAATAACCCGTGTTACCCCTTCTTGCGCATATAGGGCTTCGTAACTTTGACGGATGGCTTCGACACTGTAGGGATCGCCCTCTTTAAAACGGAGCATTGAGGCAGTAAGTTTTCCGTTGATATTCGGCGTCGATTCGACATTGACAGCACCGAAGGTGCAGGGTTCTCCGGGAGTCGCTTCGAAGAGAAGATAGGCATGATTGGTTTCGATATCGACCCACGCTTTGGAATTAAAGTCTGCATTGCAATAGCCCGCTTGGGCGTAGCGTTTTTTAATTTCGGCTTTGGATGCAGAGAACTTTTCCTGATCAAATACGTCATCGTTATGAAGCGTAACCGCTGAGTTCACTTCTATCGGACTGTTGATTTTGACGTCACCGATGATGATGGGATCATTTTCTTCTATTTTGAAAACAACCCCGTTTTCTTTGGTTTCAGAGGTGATTTTTGCGTGGTAGAACCCTTTGGATCGGTAAAAACTTGTCAATGCGGAGAGACTTTGGGAAATTGCCGCAGATTCGATAGATGGATGTGCTTCCCAAACCTCTATCGCGTAGGGTTTTCGCAAGCCCAACGCGTCGTAGAGGTTGCTATCTGATATTTTTTCGTTACCTTTGAAGGTGAGAAGAAGAGGAGAGGCGAAGGCAAGAAACGACCACGCCATCAGCAAAGCAATAATTCGCATACACTCTCCTCTCTAAAACTCCTCTATTTTACCCTAAAAGCCCCAAACAGTAACATAATGATGGCAAGTTCTAACGGAAATAAGATAATATGAAGTCCGTAAACCTGAACTTTTGCATCGACTGAACCGTAGTGTTCCAAGGCTTTGTAAAATCCGTACGAGAGGAGAAGCCCAGCGAGATAGCCTTGCTGTTTGGCGATATCGATCCAACCCATAACCCGTGCTTTACGGGCAAAATGGGTTTCAGCCCGTACCAAATAGCCTCCGAATATAAATGAGAGCTGATAGGCTCCATAAACGATAAGCGCAGTAAGTTGATATTTAGGAAAAATGAGAAAGTATCCAATCATCAAAAGCATCACTGCTTCTGCTGAAAACGAAAGGATAAAAAAACGTTTTAACGTCATCAGGTGATGATACACGTACGCCATCCCCATCAATCCAAGGGCGAGAATAATCCCCCCTACCGAAAAGGTAGAAGGGCTGAGTGATCCGTAAATCGTAAACACTGAGCCTCCCACCATACCGGTAAAGAGGGAGTTTAGAAATTTGTATCGGAGATAGGGATGGAAATGAAGTTTCATAAGACCCTAAAAAATAAATTTCAATCCAGCAGTGAACGTTGCGGTAAAATCGACGGGATATATTTCGTCGTTATTGATCCAGATGCCGTTTGATTGATCAAAAAGATTATTGATTTTAGCGAAGATTTCATAATTGTCTTTAGCGTAGGTAGCCGAGAGGTTGGTAGAGTAGTAGGCATCTTGCTTTTGAGAAAAACTATTGCTGAAATCTTCTTGGGCATAGGCAGATGAGCGGTAAAGCTGCGTTAGAGAAAACGTGGTATGGGTATTGGGTAGATATGACAGTGTCGCTTTAGCGTTATGCTTGGAGACACCGGGAAGTTTTTTCCCTGAGTAGTCATCACCGGATTCTTGTTCATGGTCGATAATCGCTTGAACGTAGTTGTAATTAGCGGTAATATTGAACCGCTCACTGATAAGCCACTGATTAAAAATATCGATGCCGTATTTGTGGGATTGGTCGATGTTGGTATTGGTGTAGGTTGCGGCGTGATAATATATTTCGTTATCCAAATTCGTGTAAAAGGTCGATATTTTGAGTTTGTTTTCCGGTGTGATGAAATTATAGCCGAGGGTATAGGTATCGCTTTTCATCGGCTGAATGAATCCGTTAAAGGTTCCTCCCCAGTTGAAGAAACGATCAATGTCAGGAGCTTGATAGGCATGGGCATAGTGGGCAAATACGGATTGGTCAGGAGAGAGCTGGTAAACGTATCCCGCTTCGTATCCGTTTAATGAATTATTTTGGGAAGAGGCTGCTGAAGAAGCAAGATATTCATACGATACTTTTTCATGGCGTCCGCCTGCAGAAACAGTATGCTTATCAGCATGATATTCGATTGTTCCGTAAAGAGCATTATTGTCTTTACTTGTTTCATTGCCATATCCTTCCCGTTTCCCCCTTGTCCCATTGACCCCTGTGGCTGCTTTAAACTGAGTTGAATCGTAGTTGATCTGAGTACGGAATTCATCGTAGCGGTAGTTTGCAATACTGCCATAGGTAATGTAGTTGAGTTGCTTAATTTCCCGCGATCCTGTCGCTTCGATTGAGGTGTTTTCATTGAGAGTATAAATCAATCCACTGTTTAGTACGTTGGATTTAAAACTTTGGCGGGTACTTCCATAACCGGCCGAACCTTCTTGCGCCGGATTAGATTTGTACTCTGCGAGCGTCATTGGACGACCGTAAATCGAGTCGTTGCGGGTAAATTGTGCACCTGCACGAACTTCGAGTTTATCAGTAGGACGATAAGAAAACTCTCCTCCGCCGTCGGTACTTTTTTGTTGGTCTCGATTACTATTTGTATCAACAACACGAACACCGTCTGTATCGGAATGATCCAAATGAAGAGCATAGGAAAAACGGTCTTTGGAGGAGGAGAGATAAAGCGACTGTCCGAGAGTATGATAATTGCCGCTGTAAAAGCCGAGTTCGTTGTGATTGCCCTCTTTGGTTATAACATTGATAACAGCGGCGTTAGCTCCATCACCGTAAACCGCCGAACCGGCTCCTTTGAGAATTTCAATACGATCAATGGTGTTTACTGGAATAGAACCTAATAACTGCGCGGTCATATCAATGTTGTTTAAACGGCGTCCGTTGAGAGTAACAACGATGTTTTGATAACCGTCACCTATCCCGTAACCGTGAATATCCAATTTTTGGGAAAAGGAATTGCCATATCCAGATGAGGTAACAAGAGATGTGTTCTCATTTAGAAAAGAATAAATATTTTGTGCATGCGATTTTTTGATATCTTCCGCCGTATAAATTTCAGCCGCATACGGTGCCTGAAGCTCATTGCTTTCAATAGCGTTTGAAGTTATGGTGATCGGTTCGAGTTGAAGAGTATTAGCCCCTAATGAGGCAACGAGGGTCGCACAGGCGACAAGCGAAAGGGTTGGTCTAAACATGAATGTCCTTGAATAATAGTCGTAATAAGGGATGATTTAAGGACATTTTTTGGTGGTGAAACAGTAGAATAGGTATGAATAGGGTGTGTTGGACAAATCCAAAGTATCTGATGGATAATTTGAATAAGCCGGATTTGTGAAGCGTAGGCTTGAATAGCGGCAAGAGAGAAATAGGTTTTACCAAATCCCTTCGGTGCATGCATCGCTATTCTCCCTTTTTTGTTTTAAGGAATTATAGCGAAAAGGGTTTTAGGACTTAAACTGCCCCAATTGCGTATTGAGGTTTGTGGCGGCATTGTAGAGTTCGCCGGCAATTTTCGAGATTTGTTTGATCTCTAATTGGTTGTTTTCAGAGAGATTGGACATCTCAGAAACTTTACTGATGATTTCGTTGATTTTACGTGCCATATTTTCAGCTTCCTGAACGCTTTTATGGCTTGCATCGACATTAGAACGCAGTGCGTTTGATGCCGAATTGATTTTTACATCGATCTCTTCGCTTCGTTCGGCGAGACGTTCAATGTTTTCGCTGTTTGAGTTCATCATGTCGGAAGAATCCGAAATCGATTGGATGACGATAGAGATGGTTGAGTTGATTTCGGTCAAACTTTTTTGGGTTCGCTCAGCAAGTTTACGTACTTCATCGGCAACAACAGCAAATCCGCGTCCGTGTTCTCCGGCACGTGCGGCTTCGATCGCAGCGTTGAGGGCGAGAAGATTGGTTTGATCGGCGATATCGGAAATGATGCTGAGAACACCGCTGACACTGGCGGCATCGCTGGAAAGCTGCGCGAAACGTTCGGAGAGATCATTGCTCATTTCAGTAGTTTTATGGACTTCACGGGTAATCGCATTGGCTATTTCACGGACATGCCCCAGCTCTTTTTCGGTAGATTGGCTATTTTCAAGGGTGCTTTTTGCCATGTTGACACTTTGTTCCAGCGTTACACCGATTTCAGCCGCCGTCGTATTGGTATTTTGAGCGATGGTATTGGTTTTTTCCGACTGCGCCGAGAGATTGGTAGCTGCGCTGTGCAGCGTTTCTGTAGAACGTACTGCGGAAGTGGTGATATGTTTGGTATCGTTGATGGTACTTTGGATTTTTCCGATGAATTGATTTAAATAATGGCTTGCTATCCCGATCTCATCGTCTTTATTGAGAATAGGGAGCCGTTTGGTCAAATCTCCGTTTCCGTGTGCCAAATCGGAAGAGACGTGATCAAGCTCTTCGATAGGTCGGAGGATACTGGTACCGGAAAAATAATTGATCGCAATTAATATTCCCGCGAGTACACTGCCGAGAATAAGGAACCATTTAAAAAAGCTTGCTTTGAGTTCTTCAAAATAATCGCCTTTATTGATCCCGGGAATGACCCACATATCCCATGCCGGAATATAGCGATATGCCGCAATTTTGTCCTGACCGGTGGTGGAGGAGACGTATTCATATATACCGCCTGCTTTGTCGGCACGAATGTGGTCGATATAATCATGTCCTGCTTTGTTTTTTCCTTCATCCTCCGGTTTTGGGTGAATCGTCATGACCCCATCGGCATTGATAAAATAGACATAACCGCTTTTACCGATTTTTATACTTTTGATATCATCTTTAAACGCTTCATCTTCATAAGCCTTGGGTTCGATTTTTGCAATATAGTTGACATTTTTCTCCAAAGCGTCTGCAACGGTATTGAGATCGCTGGTCATGATCGTCTTGATCGAACCGGTGGCGATGAAGTATGCTACAATGACACTAACGAGGATGGCGCCCACGGCTGCCACAAGATTGACGATAAATTTAGCTTTGATCGTATTGAAAAGATTCATATCGGGTATCCATTATCGGTAAGATGGCATCATTGTAATTTTCTTTTACTAAAGCGAAGGTAAAATATGAGATTTTCTTATTTAGAACAGATTGCGGCACACATGCACCGCTTCACCCATATTGTTGCGGCATACCGATACGACGATACGAGTATTCGGTTGATATTTGATCGCGATAACAGCTGGAATTTCGAGATGCAGAGAGGGAATTCGACAATCAGCATCGGTGAGGCTGCCAATCGGGGCAAAGTCTATCAGGCTCCGTTTGACGTATTGCTGGCCAAACGGTTTAACCGTTCGACGATCCAGTCGATAACCCTTCACAACCATGATAAAATCATCCGTATCACAGTGAATACCAGCGGCTCATACAAATCGGAAACAACGATCTTGCAGTTTGAGTTTACCGGAAAAAACACCAATGTCATTATTTTGGATAAAGATGAAGTTGTATTGGAAGCACTGCGTCATATCGACAAAGAAGTTTCGACGCGGAGTGTGCGAGTAGGACAGGTTTTGGACGAAATGCCTAAACCGCCCTACGAACCTCAGTCTTACCCATTGGAGGATGTTCGTTTCTTTTTACTTGAGGAGTTTCGCCGTCGCAGCGGTGATAAACTTGAGCGGCTTAAAGCAGAAAAAAAAGCTCTTCTGAAGAAGCGTTTGGCAACGCTTAAAAAGCATCTAGATACGCTTGAGAGCGAATCCGAATTGATGGAAGAAGCGGAAAGACTTCAGCACGCAGGGCATTTAGTTCTTGCTAATTTGGACACGATAAAGCCTTATGAAAAGAGTGCTGCGTTGAATGATTTTGACGGTACGCCGATTCGGTTAGAACTTCCCGCAGGATGCAACAGCGCTTCAGGATGTGCCGAGAGCTTTTTCAAACGATCTAAAAAAGCAAAACAAAAAGCGATCGGTTTACATCAAGAACGGACGAACCTCGAAGCCAAAATCCGTCATCATGAACTCTTTATCCAGACGGTATCTGAGGCCTCTACGCCTGAGGAGATCGGATTGTTATTTCCGAGTAAAACCGGAGGAACAAAGCTCAAAACGTCTGATTTGGTTGCCGAATTTTGGATTGAAGGGGTAAAAGTCTCTTTGGGCAAAAGTGAAAAAGGGAACATAGAATTGCTCAGAAATGCAAAAGCACGGGATATCTGGATGCACCTAAAAGACCGTCCTTCCGCCCATGTCGTCATTACAACCGATAAACAGCAGCTTCCCGAACGGCTCCTTGAAGCGGCGGCAAAATTGTGTGTTGATTTCTCGGTATTTGAGAAGGGGCGCTATTTGGTCGATTATACTCCTAGAAGAGAAGTTAAGGTGCAAGAGGGGGCTAACGTCCTCTATACCAATTACAAGACACTGAATATCCAAAAAGGATAACTTATGGCAGATATCGGTCCCATCGGCGGTGCTATTTATGTCAACCAGCAGATGGCAAGTGTAGCAAGCGAGAAAAATGCTGTTTTAAACCGTTTCGAATTGCAGGCTTTGGCCGCTGCAACAGCTGCCCAAGCGGAAAAAAAAGAGATCGAAGAGGTTCGCCCTGCTGAAGAAAATCAAGCGGTCGATCCTGATCGTGAACATACGAAAGAGCAAGCCGAACAAGAAGAGAGACGATCCTCACATCATGAAGAGGCAGCGGAAGAACCAAAAGCTCAAAAACCGCTTCACCTTTTAGATATCAAAGTTTAGAGTTTTACGAGCTTTAATCACGCTTATTACAATCAAATAAATGCTATAATCGCGAAATTTTAATACCATTGGTCAATCAAACTATGCAAACCGCAAAAAATTCAACTCAAGAACGCATTGTTACCGCGATCTTCCTTGTCACCGGCATCCTTATCGTCGGATTGATCAACAACTTTTGGCTTATATGGACAGTAATGGGAGTTATCTATCTCCTAGCATTTCATGAAGCGACACGATTATTTGGAATTAATAACAATTCGCTTTATGCGTATGCGGCGATTCTTTGGCTTGCGGCGGCATGGTACCCCTACGGTGAGGATTTGTTTATCATCGCCGGGCTTATTTTTGCTGCAGCGGTAGCGTACACTCAGAACATTCCGTGGAAAAACTTTTTTCCGTTTGTCTACCCGACGGCAGGTATGCTTTTTACCCTTAGTATGTACCAAGAATACGGTATAACGGCACTTTTATGGCTCCTTGTCGTAGTTGCTTCTGCCGATATTGGTGCGTACGTTGTCGGACGCAGCATCGGAAAAACACCGTTTAGTGTTTCAAGCCCAAGCAAAACACGAGAAGGGGTATACGGCGGTATTGCCGTTGCTACCGCTGCCGGATTTTTTATAGGGATTATGATTGTCGATATTCCCCAAGCGATTATTATCTCCATGATGGCCGCTATCAGTGCTGTTTTCGGAGATTTGTTCGAGAGTTATCTCAAACGCAGAGCCGGAGTAAAAGACAGCGGCAGCATCTTGCCGGGACATGGCGGGGTACTTGACCGTATTGACGGATATCTTTTTGCATCCATTGTTATGCTTGTCTTATTACGGGGACTTGTTTGATCCTACTAGGCTCCACCGGTTCGATCGGGGTCAACGCTCTTAATATTGCTGAACAGTTCCATCTATCGGTCGATACTCTTGTCGCCGGACGTAATATCACCCTTCTCAATGAACAAATCAAACGTCATAATCCTAAATGTGTGGTTGTGATGCGAGAAGAGGATTGCTCTTTGGTGCATCATGATGATGTTCGTTTCGGCGAAGCGGAAATTTTGAGAGCAATCGAAGAGTCGGATTCGAATCATGTTATTAATGCTTTGGTTGGCTTTGTTGGTTTCAGACCTACCCTTAAAGCACTTGAATGCGGTAAAAAAATCGCGTTGGCGAATAAAGAGTCATTGGTCGTGGGTGGCTCATTTGTTGACACCTCGCGGATTGTCCCGATTGACAGCGAACATTTTGGATTGTGGTACTTGAACCAAGGCGATCGCAAGGTTGAACGGATGGTTATTACTGCCAGCGGCGGAGCGTTTCGGGATTGGCCATTGGAAAAGTTATCGACGGCTACTTTGGAAGATGCTCTAAAGCACCCCAATTGGTCTATGGGACAGAAGATCACGATTGACAGTGCCTCGATGGTGAACAAACTGTTTGAACTTTTAGAAGCTCGATGGCTCTTCGGTGAAGGAGAATACGATGCTCTAATTGAGACAAAATCACTGATTCATGCGATGATCGACTATACGGACGGTTCTACGACGGCTCATTTTGCTCATGCGGATATGCGTCTGCCTATCGCTTACGCCCTTATGGGAAAAGTTGAGACTCCGATTGTGGATCGAATCGATTTGAGCCGTGTAGGTGCATTGGAGTTCCGTTCTATAGAGGTTGCGCGTTACCCTATATGGGAAATCAAAAATGATTTACTTAGCAACCCTGCACGAGGGGTTATCGTCAATGCAGCCAACGAAGCAGCGATTGAACGATTTGTTCGCGGAGAGATCCGTTTTGTCGATATCTCCGCAATGATTCTTCGTGCCTATGAGACGTTTACCTCGGTACCGGAATCGATTGATGCCATTTTTGCACTTGATGATGAAGTACGTGCATTTGTTAGAGGGATTCGATGTTAAAAGTACTGATGCTGCACGGTTGGGGTGGATCGGATGACCCTCATTGGCAGGCATGGCTTGCAGGTGAAATTGCAAAGAACTACGGTACGGTCTCTTTTCCGCTTTTGGACAATCCCCACTTTCCGAGTAAAAATCGATGGATGAAACAGGTCAAAGCACTTTTAAACGATTTCCAGCCCGATGTCGTTATCTGTCATTCACTTGCTAATATAGTATGGTTCCATTTGTGTAATGAAGGGGAGATCAATCCTGTCAAACGGCTTTTACTGGTAGCCCCTCCGAGCTTGAATTGCGAGTTGGAAACCCTGAAAACATTTTTTCCCCTTGAAGCTCCGAAAAAACTGTTTGCCGAAGAGGTGTTCTTGGTCACTTCAGACAATGATCCCTATATGACACCTGAAGAAGCATTGGCCCTTCAAAATGCCCTTGGGGTAGAGATGAAGGTGATTGAAAACGGTGGCCATATTAACTCCTCTTCCGGATACGGTGAATGGCCGTGGGTAAAAGAGTGGGTATTCCAATGATCCTGAGTATAGAAAGTAGTTGTGATGACAGTTCAATCGCGATAACGGAGATTGCAACTAAAAAGCTTATCTATCATAAGAAGATTTCCCAAGAGTTAGAGCATTCAGTTTATGGCGGTGTCGTTCCTGAACTTGCTAGTCGTCTTCATGCCGAAGCTTTACCGCGCATTTTGGCCGAGTGCGAACCGTGGTTCGATCAGCTCAAAGCGATTGCGGTGACCAATGAGCCGGGGTTAGGGGTAACACTGATCGAAGGAGTTACGATGGCAAAAGCCCTTAGCATCTCTTTGAATATCCCGATACTTCCGATTAACCACCTCAAAGGGCATATTTATTCTCTTTTTATAGAGAAAGAGGCTGTTCTCCCTATTACCGTATTATTGGTTTCGGGCGGTCATACACAGCTAATAGAGGTAAAATCATATTCGCAAATGGAGACCGTTGCTACAACAATGGATGACAGTTACGGGGAGAGTTTCGATAAAGTAGCGAAAATGATGGCGTTAGGCTATCCAGGAGGACCGCTTATTGAGGAGTTAGCCCATAGTGGTGATGCGGGTCGTTTGAGCTTTACCGTGCCACTATGGCAATCTCCATTGATAGCTTTTAGCTATTCAGGGCTCAAAAATCAAGTTCGATTGGCAGTAGAAGCCAATGGTGTTACAGCGTATCCTGATATTGCCGCAGCATTTCAAAAAACAGCGACGGAACACTTACTCCAAAAACTCAAAAAGTATTTTAAAGCTCATCCTCCAAAACGATTTGCAATCGTCGGGGGGGCGAGCGCTAATCTCTATTTACGTGAAAATGTAATGCAGCTATTGGCACCTTATAAAGCCGATTTATATCTATCTGAACTTCAGTATTGCTCGGACAATGCCGCAATGATTGGACGTGCAGCTCTCGAAGCGTATGCGTTAAACGAGATGCAATCCTACAATAATATCCCTATTAATCCTCGCTGTAAACTGTAAAATTGCTTAAGCAGAAACGTCTCTTTCATAATTCAGAGTTAAATTATCCGATTTAAGTACAATTTCCGTACCAAACAAAAAATAGGAGCTTTAAATGGCAACGACAAAATTCAAAGGTACTGATGTAGAGCTTTTAGGAAACACTGTAAATGTAGGTGATAAAGCACCTGCGATTACAGTTGTTAATTCAGCAGGTCTTGGTGATGTTACCGTAGGTGGCGCACAAGGTAAAAAACAACTTATCATCGTTGTTCCGTCATTGGATACAGGCGTGTGTGCAACTGAAACTCGTAACTTCAATGCAAAAGCTGCTGGTCTTAAAGATGTTATCACTACAATCGTATCTCTTGATCTTCCGTTCGCAGCCGGCCGTTTTTGCCAAGCAGAAGGTATCGATAATTTGACAGTATGTTCAGATTTCCGTAATAAAGATTTTGCAAACGCTTATGGTGTATTGCTTGGAGGTTCAGTTCTCGCAGGTGTAACGTGCCGCGCAATCTTCGCAGTAAACGAAGAGGGTGTTGTCACTTACAAAGAAATCGTTCCTGAAATCACTGAAGAACCAAACTACGATGCTGCATTGGCTGCTGTAGCGTAAGTTCACCTTCTCTCCTCTCGGAGAGAAATATTCTTCCTTTTTCGATTTTTTTTACTTACAGGTAATACTTACCAACTCACCCGTTTTATTCAAAATATAGCTGTAGCGACCGTCGAGCATAACCGTAGCGCGGATAAATTTACCGTGATTGCCTACTGCTACGTTAACATAAGGTGATGCTTTTAACGGTTTTTGTGTTGCATTAAATACGGCATCACTTTTAAAATCAAGGACAATCCGATTCGGATCGCTTAGCATAAAATGGCGCATGAGGAGATTTTGGGTTTTAATGGCAAGGCGTTTGCCTTTGGTGTCAAATCGGATAAATCCAAAGTCCGCAGAAGAGCTGCTTTCTGTATTGGAACGTGCTGTTGGAGCACTGTTCGTCTGGGAAATAGTTAATGATTTGTGCCAATCGATACTCTGGTCAACCTGTATTTTACGGCTTTCTATACTGCCATCGAGGTTTTGAATCGTAAAGGTAACCTCTTTTAGGATACGTGCTTGGTCCGGGAGTGTATAATTGACACTTCCAAGTTGAGGTCTGTTATCCGGCACATTGGAGGTTATTTTATCTTTTTTTGCTTCATCGGTAGCAAAAAATGGGTTCTCACGTGCTATTAGTGGTGCAAGAAGAAGAAGAGACAAATAGAATGATCGTTTCATAAGTCTCCCTGTCATTATTGTGAGTCGCTATCGAGCTCTTTAAGCTCAAAATATTGCTTTTGTAAAGCAGCATTTTCAACTTTGAGGTGTTCGATATCTTCGCTTAGATAGTTTTGATGTTCTTCGAGATCGAGTAAAACACTTAAAGAGTTGTCCCCAAAAAAGATAACTCCCAGATAAACACCGACAACCAATACGATTCCTGACGCAAGGAGGAATTTTGAGGTAGAGAGGCCAAAATAGCGCTCAGATAAGCTCTCTTTTTCCTCACGTATCAGGAATTGGTCGTCTCGTTGCATCACTTAAAGAGCGCACTTCCCAAATATTCGCCATACATCACTTCGGTTTCGATTTCTAGAAGACGGTTGTATTTGGCGGTACGTTCACCTCGTGCAGTAGACCCGGTTTTGATTTCACCACAGTTTAGTGCTACTGCAAAATCGGCAATAAACGCATCTTCACTTTCACCTGAACGATGTGACATGACACATTTATAGCCGTTTCGTTGTGCAAGACGAACGGTAAGCATCGTTTCCGATACTGATCCGATTTGATTCGGTTTGATCAAAATCGAATTAGCGATCCCTTTTTCTATCCCTTCGGCCAAAATGCTGGCATTGGTAACGAATAAGTCATCTCCGACGAGCTGTACTTTATTACCTAAACGTTCAGTCAAAATTTTCCATCCCGCCCAATCGTCTTCACTCAGCCCATCTTCGATTGACACAATAGGGTATTTCGCACAAAGATCAGCGTAATAATCGACCAATTGTTCAGAGGTAACCGTTCTATTTTCAGAATCCAGTTTATAACCGCCCTCGGTTACGAGTTCAGATGCCGCAACATCGAGTGCGATAGCAATTTGTTCCCCTGCTTTATAGCCCGCCGCAGCGATCGCTTCCATGATTACTTGTATAGGTTCTTCATTCGAACTCAAATCCGGTGCAAATCCACCCTCGTCTCCGAGTGCCGTATTAGCCCCTCGGTCTTTGAGGATTTTTTTGAGGTTGTGATACACTTCAGCAGAGGCACGAAGACCTTCGCTGAAATCAGTGAATCCAATCGGCATAATCATGTATTCTTGAAAATCAACGCTGTTGTCCGCATGGCTTCCACCGTTGATGATGTTGAGCATCGGTACCGGAAGAACCATTGCATTGGCACCGCCGAGGTATCGATAGAGAGGGATTCCAAGACTTTTTGCTGCAGCACGTGCTACGGCCATGGATACACCAAGAACGGCATTTGCGCCGAGATTCCCGTAGTTTTCAGTTCCGTCAAGTTCTTTCATAACCGCATCAACCATCGCTTGATTAAACGGGCTGAGACCCATGATCGCATCTGCGATATCAGTATTGACATGTTCAACTGCTTTTAGAACCCCTTTGCCCATATAGCGAGAATCGCCATCACGTAATTCTAACGCTTCTCGTTTACCGGTACTTGCACCACTTGGAACGACAGCACTTTCACGTGTTCCATCACTCAATTGCACTGTTGCTTTTACAGTTGGATTCCCACGTGAATCCATTACTTCGATTGCACTTACTTCATCAATAAAAATCATTCATCTACCTCACCTATATCAGATTCATCCATAACTATGATGCCCGTAACACCCATTGCGGATTTAATTTTATCTTCGACTTTGCGAGCCAATTCAGGCTCATCTTTAAATTTTTGTTTAACATTTTCACGCCCTTGCCCCAGTTTTGTATCTTCAAAACTGAACCAAGCACCACTCTTATCAATGATATCAAGTTTTACACCATAATCGACAAGTTCTCCCTCTTTGGAGATACCTTCACCGAACATGATATCAAATTCTGCTTGACGAAATGGCGGTGCTACTTTATTTTTAATCACTTTCGCTTTAACACGGTTTCCAATTTGGCTCTCTCCTTGTTTGAGAGTAGCGATTTTACGAACATCGATACGGACTGATGCGTAAAATTTTAACGCATTTCCACCGGTTGTCGTTTCGGGTGAACCGTAGCCCATCGTTCCGATTTTCATACGAATTTGGTTGATGAAGATAATGGTACAGTTCATTTTATGCATGATACCGGTGAGTTTACGTAATGCTTTTGACATCAAACGTGCTTGAACACCTACTTGCTGGTCGTTCATTTCCCCTTCGATTTCCACTTTTGGAGTCAAGGCGGCAACCGAGTCGATAACGATCAAGTCAACTGCACCACTGCGAACGATTGTTTCGACGATATCCAGTGCTTGCTCACCGTAATCGGGTTGAGAAACAAGGAGATTTTCGACATCAACGCCGAGGTTTTTTGCATATCCGATATCAAGTGCGTGTTCGGCATCGATAAACGCACAAATCCCACCGTTTTTTTGACACTCAGCGGTGATTTGCAAACTAAGGGTCGTTTTCCCTGAACTTTCAGGTCCATAGATTTCGATAACGCGACCTTCAGGGATTCCGCCGATTCCAAGCGCCAAATCAAGACCGATCGATCCGGTACTGATCGCATTGATCGGTTCGATCTCTTTGTCGCCCAAACGCATCAACGTCCCTTTTCCAAAGGTTTTGTCGATTTGTTTCATTGCCAATTCAAGCGATTTGAGTTTATTTGGATCCATCATGCGTTGCTCTCCTGAGACTAGTGTTTTAAAATTGCGTCATAATATGACAAAATGAAATATATTCTAAAAATATGACAAAATGAAATATTAATAATTCGCATTCTGGAATAGAGATATTTTAGCGTTATTTGGTTAAAATTTAATTGATATACATAATTGAATAGGATTTTTAGTGAAAAAAATGGTGATTGCCCACTCTCCCGACGCCGATGATATTTTTATGTATTACGCCATTAAATTCGGTTGGGTAGGGCAAAACAATATTCAGTTTGACAACATTGCTTTAGATATTGAAACTCTCAATACGGAAGCGCTCAAAGGGACGTACGATATTAGTGCGATCAGTTTTGGTCTTTATCCCCATATTCGAAACGATTACGCATTGCTTCGGACGGCAGTGAGTTTCGGTCAAGGGTATGGTCCAAAACTCATCCGGAAAAAAGATACGCTTCTCAAAAAACGGTTTAAAGTGGCACTTAGCGGGAAATACACCACCAATGCATTGCTCTTTCGAATTGCTTATCCTGATGCAAAAATCATTTATATGAACTTTTTAGAGATTGAACAGGCTGTTTTGGACGGTGTTGTCGATGCAGGCGTTTTGATTCATGAAAGTATTTTGGGATACGATGACTCGCTGGAAGTTGAACGAGAACTTTGGGATATTTGGTGTGAACTCTCCGGAGGAGAACTTCCTCTTCCTCTTGGTGGGATGGCTATTCGCCGATCACTTCCGATCACTTCCGCTATTTCGTATGAGAATCTTTTGACCAAAGCGGTGCAAATTGCCCGAGACCATAAAGAAAATCTATCTAAAATGTTGATGGAGCGCAATCTTGTCCGTATTGATGCGCCGACGTTGGAAAAATATTTGGAACTCTACGCAAATGATGAATCCATTACTCTGAGTGAGACCCAATACAAAGCGATTGATCTCCTTTTTGAGTTAGGGCATAAACACGGTTTCTTTGACACACGGATTGATCCGAGGGATTTTATGATTCCTTTGGAATATACTGATTTGAGGTATTCATAACATGATGCAAGAAGAATTGATTGGATTAGGGATTGAAACATTTAAAATCGCATTAATTTTAGCGCTTCCGGCACTACTTGTCGGAATGTTTTTAGGATTAGCGGTGAGTATTTTTCAGGCTACTACTCAGATCAATGAGATGACACTCAGTTTTATCCCTAAGATTATCGGTATCGTCATTGTAATTATTTTAACGATGCCGTGGATGATGAACGAAATGCAGGATTTTACGATTCGGATGTTTAATATGATTCCAACCTTTACGCAATGAACAGCAAAACGATCGATTTTTCCAAGTTCAGCTCCATCCGCATCGGCCCCGTCGTCGATGTCGCTCTCATAGAAAATGATATTGTCCCTGAAGAGTGTTTTATTATCGGTGCTGCTAACAATATATTGGTTTCGTCCACTCCTCCGCCATTGATGATTCTCTCAAAAGCGTATGATTTTATCGCTCTTGAGAGGGATGGACTTCACATCGGTGCGGCAACTCCGGGCGGACGGGTTGTCTCATTTTGCAAAAAGCACAATATAGCCCATTTTGAGTATCTCTCGAAACTTCCCGGAACACTCGGCGGAATGTTGAAAATGAACGCCGGACTCAAAGAATATGAGATTTTTAACCATCTTATTGCCATCCGCACTCAAAGCGGTTGGATAGCTAAAGACCAAATTGAGTACGGCTACCGTAAAACCTCTATAAATGAAGTAGTCTTTGAAGCAGTGTTCGAGGCAGAGTCGGGGTATTCGACTGAGCGTTATGATATGTTTGCTCAAATGCGTTCAAATCAACCATCCGAGCCAAGCGCCGGGAGCTGTTTTAAAAATCCTCCGGGTGATTATGCCGGACGCCTTATCGAAGCGGTTGGATTAAAAGGTAAGTGTGTCGGAGCTATGGCTTTTAGTGAAGTTCATGCCAATTTTCTCGTCAACTACGGCGGCGGAACGTATGAAGATGCGTTAAGCCTGATACAAGAAGCACAGAGACGGGTAAAAACAGAGTTTGATATTGAATTACAATGTGAAATTGTTTTGGTGGATGATAAATTTCTGACGAAAAAATAATCTTTTGTATTGACTTTAGTCGTCATAGTTGTTAAAATGACGATGAAATTCAGTTTTAGAAAGGATTTAAACATACAATGACCGTAAGTTATATCCGTCCAGACAAAGACTTCGATGGTGTTTATGAACAGCTTAAATTGATTAACGGATATGCCGATCAAAAAGGGATCGTGATTAACGAAGAGCTTGTGGATCAAACTTCCCAAAACAAACGGTTGGTAGATCGTCATGAAGTAGTGCGGTTCTTTCGTACACTGAATGGCGATACTTTAATCATTTATGATACATGGACTTTGAGCAGCTATATTGAGGATGTTGTTCAAATGTTCAGCTGTCTTCTAAAAAATAATAATACGATCCACTTTGTCAAATCCGGTGTAATAATCGACCGTAAAAGTGATACAATGGTCGTTTTAGGTCTTATTGATCAGCTCCGTCAGGTGCTACAAGATGATGCCAAAAAAGGGATTGGCCGTCCGCGCGGATCCAAATCATCGTCAAAATTCGATATGCATTTGGAACAGATTATCGATTTATTGAAGAAAAGAAAAAGTGTGAGCGAGATCGCACGTGTCTTGGCAGTGAGTCGAAGCTCCCTTAAAGATTACATCGAATCACGCGAGCTTAAAGAGGTGGTTAGCGGTGTCATCGGTATCGGAGACGATGTGGATGCAGAAGCTACAGTGATTGGAACGATTCGGTGTCCAATCGATGAATCAACTATTAATATGATGGAGGTCGTATAATGAGTGAAGAAACAGTGTCCCCAAAAGGGAAAGAGTATCTGTCGGGGTGGACCCCTTGGCGGATTAGACGGTATTGGTTTTATGGGCTGGTTACTATTTTTGCACTGGCGGTGCCATGGATTACAGTAGATGGTAATCACCTTTTCTTGCTGAGTTTTGATAAATTAAAACTTCATTTGATGTTTATTCAGTTTGATATGCAAGAACTTTATTTGATGCCATTTTTGCTGATGATCCTTTTTATTGGTATTTTTGGTATTACCGTATTGGGCGGACGTGTTTTCTGCGGATGGATGTGTCCCCAAACCATTTTCCGTGTGGTTTACCGTGATTTGATCGAAACAAAACTTTTAGGTCTTCGCAAACGTATTAAAAACAAACAACAAGAACCGGATTATTCTAAGTTTGAAAATAAAGTAAAACGACTGGTAGGAATTCTCCTCTGGACTGGATTGTCTTTTATCGCTGCGGCCGATCTGATGTGGTATTTCGTACCGCCGGAAGATTTCTTGGCGTATATTCAAAATCCGATGGAACATACGGTATTGATGGGATCGATTATCGGGATTGTTCTATTTTTAGTTTATGACATTATTTTCTTACAAGAGAATTTTTGTGTATACGTTTGCCCTTACTCACGTATTCAGTCCGTTTTATATGATGATGATACAGTTATGGCGGTCTATAACCCAAATCGCGGCGGTGAGATTTACAACGAGCAAAAAGAGAAAATATTTACTAAACAAAAAGATTTGTTAGCTGTCAACGCCCATGCGGAATGTACGACATGTGAGAGCTGTGTTACGGTATGTCCAACTCATATCGATATTCGCAAAGGGCTCCAGCTTGAGTGTATTAACTGTCTGGAATGTGTTGATGCGTGTACGGAAGTGATGGGCAAACTCGGTAAGCCGAGTCTTGTGGAATGGTCAAGCGAAAAAGAGACCCTCTACATGAAAGGGAAAACGCACTATTTACGCCCAAAAATTATTGGATACATTACAATCTTAGTTATCGTGAGTGTCATTTTAGGGATGATGGGAAGCAAAAAAGAGTATATGCTTCTTAATATCAATAAAGAGAACCGTTTGTATTCGATTACAACCAATGATGAAGGTAAGGTGCAGGTAGACAATGCCTATACGTTCTTATTGCAAAATACATTGAATGAAGATCATGAATACTATTTTGATGTCATCGCACCTAAAGGTATGGAAGGCAAAATCAAAATCGCTGAGCCTGAAAAGCCGTTCAAAGTGAAACCGGGTGTTGTTAAGAAGAAAGTAATTGTCCTTTATACAGATGAAGTTCTTGTGAATGATGATCGTAAAGATACGGTTATACCGATTACCATACGTGCTTATGCAATGGACGCAAAAGATAAAGTAGTTGTTATACGACAATCGACCTTTACTTTCCCACGTGCAGATATGCTGAAATAAATTCAAAAGAGGGAATGACTCCCTCCTTTGACTTATCTTTATTTTTCTTCTTCTTCCTTTGCCTCTTTTCCAAATGTTTTTTCAAGCCCGGCTGCGAGATCCTTTTTCTCTAACGCAGTTAATCGTGCTTCAGGGTGGGTTGGAAGAAAAAACCATGGAGGCATATCTCCTTCACGAACTTCTTTAGCGGCATCTTTACCTTCATTCTTCTTTTGAATGCCCCACATTGAAACATTAAAATGCTCACGACCTTCATTAGTATCGCGCGCAATGAGCCATGATATCGGAGCAATATTACTGTACCAAGGATAGGTTGTTTCGTGTGAGTGGCAAGCGGCACAAGCACGATTGAATAACTCATGTGTACGTGGGGAATCCCATTGAGGTTCACTCATGATTGGAGGATTAACGTGATCTTTACCGTAAGGAATAAATTGAATCACTATTGCAGTAACCGCTAAAGCTCCTAGAATTTTGAGTTTCATGACAAGTCCTTTAAATAAAAAGAATATCATAATATAAAAAAAAGTTAAAAATGTTAATGAAGTTAAAACAACGGGTATCCGCCGAAGCGGAGAGGAAAAGTTAAACGAGAACAGCCTCGCGTTGACCTGCTTCAAGATGACCGATAACATAGCCGTCAGTAGATGCTAATACATCGGCAACATCGGCTTCTTTGACCACAAGGATCATGCCGACTCCCATATTGAATGCACGGAACATTTCAGTACGTTCGACATGCTGACCGATCAATTCGAAAATTGGCAATACCCGGATTGAAGATTCGGTAATGACGGCACGTAGCCCCTCTGGGAGAACACGCGGGAAGTTTTCCACAATTCCACCGCCCGTGATGTGTGCAAGTGCTTGGATTTTGTCTTTGAGTGCTTTAAATGTTTTAACATAAATACGTGTCGGAGTAAGAAGGGTTTCGATCAGAGGTTTTCCTTCGAAATCGTCTTCAAATTTCATCCCCATTTTTTCGAACAATACTTTACGGGCCAACGAGAAGCCATTTGAGTGCAAGCCTGAGCTCGGAAGAGCGATAAGAATATCCCCTGCTTCTACTTTATCAGAGCGGTCAAGTTCGCTTTTTTCGCCTATACCGACAGCAAATCCGGCTAAGTCATAATCATCTGAGTGATACATTCCCGGCATCTCTGCTGTTTCACCGCCGATAAGGGCGCATTCGGCCTGACGGCACCCTTCAGCGATACCGCTGACTACAGCCGTTGCTGCGGTAACATCGAGTTTGCCGGTTGCGTAATAGTCGAGGAAAAACGAAGGGGTTCCGAAGTTACAGATGAGGTCATTCACACACATGGCGACCAAATCGATACCAACAGTATTATGAATACCCGAATCGATAGCGAGTTTGAGTTTCGTGCCTACACCGTCGGTTGCAGCAAGCATAACGGGTTCACGGTATCCGGTAGGGAGTTCAAATGCCCCCGCAAACGAACCGATTCCACCGAGTACACCGGGGATAGCCGTCGATTTAACGAGTGGTTTGATATTTTCGACAAAACTGTTACCTGCGTCGATATCGACACCGGCATCTTTATAGCTGATTTGACTCATGAAGTCCCTCATCTGTTGTAATAAGGGAATTATAACGAAGGGAGTGTTAGGAGAAGTTTATTTTTCGTAACAAGATCCGAAAACTTTTTTAAACAGCCACAAAGAAGGGCAAAAATCGAATAGAGCCCACACGATAACCATCACGATTACAAGTGTTTGAACGATCATCGCGTAGAACATTTGGTTGTTTGCAAACAGAAGCATTGCTGCGGTTAAGACGATTGCCATCAAAAAACGTTGAATTCTTTCAGCACACATTATAACTCCGATATTTATAGGATTAATTTGGTAAAATTATATCAAAAGAGAATAGCAGAAGCTTTAATGTTAAAAGAGAACTGGAATATTCAAACCCTTTTAATCTCTGCGTGTTACAATCGCTCAAAAATTCCGATGAAGAAGAGATCACTCAACGAATGAAAACGTTTATTTATCCTGAAATGATGGTCCATGTTCCGATGTGTACCCACAAAACCCCGAAGAGTGTCTTGGTAGCAAGTACCAATAGTGCGCTCATTCAAGATGAGCTTGGACGTTATCGTGATATCGAGTCAACAGTAGTTGACAGTATGGATATTCTCGCATCGTTACGCGACGGCATCGATAAAAGTATTGATGTGTTACTTTTGGACGCACAAAGCGATGATGCCGCCGTATTCGCCCATGCTAATCGCCTTCTCAAGGATGATGGGCTTATGGTTGCGAAACATCCAAATTTGGATGATGTCACGGAAAATACAAAGGTAATGCAGATTTTAGGGAACTATTTTAAAATCATTATGCCTTATTACGCAGGGGATGGTTCGACATTGCTAATTTGTTCAAAAGAGTATCACCCGACCGCTGATTTGATTTTACAGCGTAGCGATTTGATTGAGGGACTTCAGTTTTACAACTGCGATGTCCATATCGGGGTATTTGCCATGCCGCAATACATCCGTAAAAATTATTTGGGTATTATCCGTAACTAATGGCTTTTGAATATGCCATTGCACTTACAGGAGGGATAGCGACGGGTAAAAGTACCGTTGCCTCTTTACTGGGGCTTAATGGTCTGCGTATCATTGATGCCGATACGATAGCACACCGTATTTTGGATGAAAACGGTGCATGGGTAACCGAGCGATTCGGTCACGAGTTTGTCAAAAACGGCAAAGTGGATCGTCCCGCTCTCGGTAAAATCATTTTTGCCGATCCCGAAGCAAAAAAAGAGTTGGAAAGTTTTCTCCATCCGAAAATTCGCGCTGCGATCGAAGAGCAAAGTGAAAAACAAGATAGCCTCAAATACCCTTATCTGATCGATATCCCCCTTTTTTTTGAAACCTCGTCGTACCCGATCAAAAACTCCGTTGTTGTCTATACCCCTAAAGTATTACAGTTGGAGCGTTTTATGAAACGCAACGGTTTCTCTGAGGAGGAGTCCCTTCGACGCATCGAGAGTCAGATGGATATCGAGGAGAAAAAAGAGCGTGCAACGTGGGTGATCGATAACTCCTCCAATCTCAAACATCTTCAGCACGAATGCGAGCAGTTTGTTGATAATATTAAAACACTCTATCCCGCGCCTAAGGTATAATTACCGTATTATTAATCCAAAGGATTATCTCATGCTTCAAATTGCCAAATATTGTGCCAGCGGCAACGATTTCGTCATCTTTCATGCCTTTCACGGAGCGGATCGATCCGGACTCGCCCGGACTCTTTGTGACCGCCAAAACGGTATCGGAGCGGATGGACTGATTGTCATTCTTCCTCATGAGAGCCATGATTTTGAATGGGAGTTTTATAACGCTGACGGTTCCACTGCATCGATGTGCGGAAACGGAAGCCGTGCGTGTGCCCATTATGCTTACCGATTTGGATTAGCAGGCGAAAAAATGGAGTTTTTAACGGGTGCCGGGTTGATAAAAGCCGCTATCGAAGGAGATATGGTTCAGAGTGATTTGACTCCTCCGGTAGTTATTAATGATGCCATTCTAGAGCATGAGATGACGTGGTGGCTTATCGATACGGGTGTCCCTCATCTCGTGACATTTGATGCGGGTATGGATCATTTTGATATTGCGATGGCGAGAGAACTTCGTTACAAATACAATGCCAATGTAAATATCGCAAGTATAAATGCTGATGGAAGTATGCGGGTACGAACCTATGAACGCGGGGTAGAAGATGAGACATTAGCCTGCGGAACTGGTATGGCAGCGTGTTTTTATCGTGCTTCGATTGAGAATTTGGTTACGGATAATGCCCGTGTCTATCCAAAAAGTGGAGAAACACTATATCTAGGACTTGATGAGGGGACGATTACGTTTAAAGGGGAAGTCAAAGGGGTTTTTGAGACTTACTGGAGGTTTTAAACGCCATCGGAACGCGTCCCGATTGGCTACGTTAACACTGGGTTTCCTTCGGCAGGAAGCCCAAAATCGCTTGCGATTTTTTTATAATCCTGCTCTTTCCATAATCTGCGCCTGTGCATCAGCGATCAGCGGATCGATAATATCATCCATCAACCCCCCTTGCATAATCTCTTCAAGACGGTACAGTGTTAAGGTAATACGGTGATCGGAGATACGGTTTTGAGGGTAGTTGTAGGTACGTATACGACCTGAGCGATCTCCTGTACCCACTTGCTCTTTACGCTCATTCATCTCTTTCTCTTTGGCCTCTTGAATCTGCATTTCATACAGACGAGCTTTGAGAATTTTCATCGCTTTATCTTTATTTTTATGCTGTGATTTTTCATCTTGATTGTTGACTACAATTCCGCTTGGGATGTGGGTAATACGTACCGCAGAGTCGGTTGTATTGACACTTTGTCCGCCGCATCCGCTTGAGCGCATGACGTCAATTTTAAGATCACTTTCATTAATCGTGATTTCGACATCATCGACTTCCGGCATTACGGCAACGGTGATTGCTGAGGTGTGAACCCGTCCTTGAGACTCGGTTGCAGGGACACGTTGAACACGGTGGGTTCCCGCTTCGTATTTGAGCCGTGAATAAACCTGCTCCCCTTTGATGAGGGCAATAATCTCTTTGTAGCCTCCTGCATCAGAGGGGCTGGAACTCATGAGTTCAATTTTCCATCCTTTGACATCGGCATAACGGACATAAGCATTGAACAAATCGCCGACAAAGATTGCTGCTTCATCCCCTCCGGTTCCGGCGCGAAGTTCGATATAGATGTTACGTTTATCATTAGGATCAGCGGGGATGAGAAGTTTTTTGATCTCTTCTTCAAGTGGTGAAACCATCGGTTCCAATGCTCTTAGCTCTTCTTTCGCAAGTTCACCGAGTTCCGCATCAAACGCGAGTGATTTGTTCTCTTCGATATCATCAAGGAGCTTTTTGTATTCGGTTGCTTTGGTCACAATTGCTTGAATCGCGGATTGTTCTTTGGAGAGATCGGTCATCCGTTTGATGTCATTACCAATATCGGGAGAACTGAGAAGTTCGGTTAATTCGTTATAACGGTTGATGAAAGGGGTTAGTTTGTCGGATAACATAATGGTATTCCTAAAGAGAGGCGTTTTGAGAAAATATTTTAGAGAAGGAAAGCTACCCCGAGGGGTTAAGCTTAGGCTGCGATTGCGTTAACAGCGAGGTGAAGACGGCTTACTTTACGAGCAGCAGTCTCTTTTTTCAAGACACCTTTGCTAACATATTTATGTAAGTTGGCGTTAGCAATGACAAGAGCAGCTTGCGCTTCTTCTTTGTTTCCTGCATCTACTGCAGTACGGACTGCTTTAACGATGTTTTTAATACGTGTGCGATAGAATCGGTTGCGTTCAGTACGCTTTTCCGTCTGACGGATACGTTTCAATGCTGACTTATGGTTTGCCATGGCATTTATCCTTGTCGAATTTTTTTTAGGGTAGAATACTACCTTAAAGATAATTAAAATTAAGTTAAATTTTATAGAGTGTA
>NZ_JAQTNN010000015.1 GCF_028713855.1 Sulfuricurvum sp. | reverse complement strand
AACTCCTATTCGTTTCACGCACTGCTTCCAAATGGAAACTTCGAGTGAAATAGGTGGAAACATGTTTGTGAAACGGGTGGAAACATAAAAGTGAAATGACTGGAAACATGGGAGTGAAATTTACAGCTATGCCGCCGTATGGCTCGATGCCGTTAGCTATGCGCTTTTTTACTCAGGGGGTTCTAGTAACACCCCCTGACATAAGTCATAAAATATTTCTCTCCTCTCTTAATTTACAAATGACGTATATCGTCGAAAGGAAAACCCTATGCAAAATAGTCATGTCAAAAACATACCCTTCGCAAGCGGTATTGATGCACTCTATTACTTTGCACAATCAGGTGCTTTCTATGATCGGTTATATGAGGACATCATAAATCAAATCGAAGATAAGAAAGCCTATTTTAAATCTCTTAACTATCAGTACGCTGATAATGACATCATCGTAAAGATAAACGGAATCGATGTGGTTTACAGCGGTATGGGTAGAGACGGTTTCCATTGGTTCAATCATGACTTCTTTCGATCAGGTTTTAAAGACCCTGAGAAGGCTATGAACATTCATAACATACGAATACAACTCAATGCTATAGGAATCTATACTCTTGGCTTAAAATCGCTTATAGAGTACGTAAACAAGAAATTCTTAGGTGAGTTCACTATGAGAGTGTTTCCAGTTACACGGATCGATCTCAATATGTTCATCCAACATGATTTCAGCTATCTTAGAAAAGAAATGATTTTGTCAAAAAAACAAAATCATTCCGCGAACATTGGAGAGCGTTCAAATGCTTACGAACTTGAAACGTACTATGTCGGGAAGAAACCTTTTTTACTCCGTATCTACAATAAGCATAAAGAGCTGACAACCGCATCACAGATCAAGCGGGAGATCATGTACAACCATTTCGGAGTTAATGGGATGGATTTGCAAGAGCCGATATTCAATGTCGAGTTTGAATTACATCGTGAATATCTAAAGACATTCGGAATTGATACGATAGATGATGCTCTGATACGTGCTGAGAGTCTATTTAAAAGCTCGTGTGACCTTATCAAGCTGATAGACACCGAAAGTATCAGTGAGAAGCAATTGAACTCTCCTAACCGTAAGAGAGCAAATGTATTACCAATTTGGGAATATATCAAGGAAAACTATTCAATCCTTGAATTTATGCAGACAGATACCCCATTGGAGAAGATAGAACGGATCAGCTTTAGATACTCGCTTCAAGATGCAGAGAAGTCGATTAAAAAGGTCATTACACGATTATTAGTGCATAACAACGATCCTACCCTGCTCTTCTTCCTCGATGTGCTTCAAAAAGCCAAAGCGGAGTTTGATCTAAGACAGAACATTAAAAATCTGCATGAGGAACACAAAGAGCAACCGACATTTGAAGATGATCTCAAATTGTACAGTGATGAGGGATTATGGAATCTGGATGAAAAACTTTCCAAAGAAATAAGCAGTACACCTATAAGAACTCCTTTATATGATGAACTGGATCATCGTCATGCATTACTTACCAGAGAGTTAGAACGTCGGAAACTTATCCCCGATATGTTTTAGGTTCGTGTATGAAATATCTATCACTCCCTCATTTAGCACAGTATTATGATATTCATCCAGACACATTACGCCGTCGCTTTAGAACTATTGATATCAAGAAAGATGAACACTATATTATTATCGGAAAATGCGTCCGCTTCGATGTTTCAAAGGTGCATCCTCTGATTACGGATATGCATGACAATGAGTGCGTAGAATCTGTTTTAAACAGGTTGCTAATTTGAAGCATGGTACAATTCCAACGCATAGCATTTCTGTTCGAAAGGACAGACCCATGGCGAGAAGCTTCGTTCGTGGTAAAAAGTTGTGGATGGATTATATGGTTGACGGGGTTCGTGTCCGTAAAGGGACAGGACTAGACGATACAAAAGAAAATCGTGCTCTCGTTAAAAAAATGATCCTCCCGCAACTATCAACCATGATCGTAACAGGTGAAATACATCAAAAGAAGCCAAAGACATTTGGACACTACTTTGATATATTTCTAACCCTCAAAGACTCAAACCGATCCTACTTCGTTAAGAAGCCGATCTGGCTAAAGGTCAATGAAAAATTTAAGAACTTGGAAGTGGATAAGATCACACGGCTTGATGTAAAGAGTTACATCAACGCTCTGCCGATTAAATCGGTCTCTAAGGGTGCTTATAAAACGGTACTCAAAGAGGTACTTGAACTCGCCGTCGATGATGGTGTACTCAATACTAATCCCGCAACCAATATAAAGCTTCATGGTGACGTTAAGGAGAATATCCAATACTTTACCAAAGAGCAAGTAAACCTTATTCTCTCACGTGCCGAGGGGATATTGAAACCGTATTTAATGCTCGCATTTCATACGGGTATGAGACCAGAAGAGATTTTGGGATTGCAATCGAAAGATATTACCGATGGTTGGATCGATATAAAACGGGTTCGTACTCGTGGACGTGTTGATATTCCAAAAACACGTAATTCTATTCGTAAAATCCCCTGCCCTTCATTCGTTCTCAAAGAACTCGAAGCGATTAAAAGCGATCATCTCTTTTTATTTAGAGATATAGACGATGCAACGAAATTAAAACGAATGTGGCCAGCACTTTTAGAGAAGTGTGAGTTGCCAAAACGGAAGCTTTATTCAGCACGTCATACGTTTGCAACTTTGATGCTTCAAAACGGTATTGTAAGTATTAATGAATTAGCGGGATTGTTAGGACATTCTAGTCCGAAGATCACTCTTGCACACTATGCAAGTATAATAGATTCTAATACAATAGATTTAGGTAGAGATTTCAATCTTTTTGGCACAATTTTGGCACAATCCAAAAAGTAGACACCTCTGGAACTCCCTTGTACAGGGACTTTGAAAGAAATAGGTACAACGTAAGCCGGGTTCTGGATGAAGTGATAATTAATCTACTGCCCAGATTACTCTGAGCCTCTAGCGAAACAATAGCGATGTAGGACGCTAACCATCTGTTTCTTGCTGCCCGGTTGGGTTTACATAGCTCTCACAGTTGCCTGTGAGACTGGTGGGCTCTTACCCCGCCGTTTCACCCTTACCTCTTACGAGGCGGTTTCCTCTCTGTTGCACTGTCCCTCATGTTACCATGGCCATCCGTTAGATGGAACCGTGTCCTACAGCAGCCCGGACTTTACCTCTTGGGATTACTAGTTCCAAGCTATCACCTGTTGTACCTGTCGCATTATAAAAGATATTAGATTATAAAGTACTATCGCCTAACTTAACTCGACCGATTTTTTTCAAGTAATGCAAAAAACTCATCTTCAGAAACCGGCTTGGCAAAATAATACCCTTGATAATATTCGCAACCCCTTGCTTTCAAATACTCCATTTGATATGCTTCTTCAACCCCTTCTGCAATAACATTGAGATTTAGGGTTTGTCCCATCGCGATGATTGTATTCAGCAGTATATGATCATTGTTTTCATTGGCTGAAATATCATCCACAAAACATTTATCAATTTTGAGTGAATCGATTGGAAAACGTCGAAGATACGAGAGAGAAGAATATCCTGTCCCAAAATCATCCATACAGATATGTATCCCTAACCCTTTCATTTTTTTCAGTACCTCAAGAGTTACATCAAGATATTCCATCATAACACTTTCAGTAATTTCAATAGCAAACTGCGCAGGATTTATCCCATTGGTAAAGATGGCATTCTCAATATCAGAATACAAATGAAGATTTTGAAATTGTCGTGTTGAAACATTACACGAGACATGAATATCCGTATATCCGGCATGCTGTAATCGGCTGAGCATCTCAACCGTTTCGTCAATAATCCATGTTCCCAACTTTAAAATAAACCCGGTATTTTCAGCGATAGAGATAAAACTATTTGGATAAATGATCCCTTTTTCGTGATGTTTCCAACGAATGAGGGCTTCTGCTCCAATAATTTTACCTGTTGAGATATGTATTTTCGGCTGATAATACAGTACAAATTCGTGATCTTCCAATGCCCGATGCATATCATGAGCAATCTTCACCTCTTCATGCACTTGTGCATTCAATGTTGCGGTAAAAAAACTAAATTGATCTCGTCCCTCTGCTTTAGCTTTATACATAGCTATATCTGCGAACTTCATCAACTCATTAATCTCTTGGGAATCATCCGGATAGATAGCAACGCCAATACTGGTAGAGAGGCGTAAAAAATGCTTTTGTACGACCCATTCCTGATGAAAAGCATCCAGTATTTTGGAAATCACCTGTTCCAATGTCCCCAAGTCATTAAAATCATTGAGGATAATGATAAATTCATCTCCACCGATACGGGCAACGATATCATTTTCCCGGATCATTGACTTCAGTTTGTGTGAAACGGCCTTAAGAAGTGTATCTCCGACATTATGACCAAGCGTGTCGTTAATATTTTTAAAATGGTCCAAATCTAAAAATAGTACGGCAAATTTACGCTCATAGCGGTTTGCATTGGCTACCGTCAGTTTGAGCTGAGAATATAAGTTATAGCGATTAGGCAGGCCGGTCAGAGAATCATGTAATGACGTAAAACTCAGTTCTTCATTCAGCCCCAGAATCTGGTTTTCAGAACGGTTTTGCTCTACACCGTATTCAATTTGCAATTTAATGATATATCCGATAACCAACGCTTCGGCAAAAACAAATATTCCGTGAAGTAATACGATATCCATACCGCACCCGTAATTAAAAACCATTACCGGCATATCAAACAAAGATATTTCATAAAATTGAAGATAATTAAATATAAGATGATGCACTATCGTTGTCACAGCAGCAACAAAAACGGGAACCGTATCTTTGTAAATGGAAAGAATAGCCAAAGCGATAAAGACATGAAAATGCATCTCAATACGCCCGAGATGTTGCTGAATATAGATTAAAGAGAATAGCATCATCCCAATTCCGACAAGGGCACGCATCACTTGTGTCCCTTTGAAAAAGGGATAGGCGATCACTAAAAGAAAGGTTATCAGCCCTCCTCCGAAAAAGCCGTAAAGATAGGTATCGTAACTGATCGAGGTGATAAAAGTTGCTATAAACCACTGAATGCCGATCAGCACAAGCATTACTTTATCAGCTTGAAGAAAATGGTCTTTAAAATTTTTTTCTGCAAAGTTTGGTATTGAAGGGAGTTTAAAAAAGTTCTCAAGCATACTATTCATTTTTTCTCATTTAACAATTTTTGGATATCTGAAACAATTAATGCTTTATTGATTGGATGGGTCGTATATATATTTTTCAAAACTACTAACCCACTGTTGTCTCGCTCAATCAGATAAAGATGATCACTATGATCGATTTCTCCTTTTTCCGAAAGACTTTTTGAGAAAAAAACACTAAATTCTCTGTCAATCCCCATAAGCTCTTTTTGGGTGAGATAGACACCTTCAAATTGAGGATTAAATGATTCTGCAAAGGCTTGAGGCTGATTAGTCCCCAATTCAGGCATCAAATTAATGAACGATACTCCGACAAACGGTTTCAAAGGTGCAAACGCAGACGAATCATAGAGATCATCCAGTTGATGTAAAATCGGGGTACATACTCTGACACAGCCTACGTATCCAAAAAAAATCAAGGTTAGATCTTTGTTAGTATCTTTTAAATAAGGCGCATTAATCGGTTTATTGATCATAATTTTACCCGTCGTTTGCTGTGCAAAAAACAATCCTTGCACAAAAGGAACAGCAATTAATAAGAGGACAAAAAGAGTAACAGCCAGAATAATTTTTTTATTCATTTGTCTGCTCTATTAAAAAAAGTTTCTCTTTTATCATTGCTAATTCATCGGAACACTCTTCGAGTTCAGCCTCCTTTTTCTTTAACTGCGTATTTTTTTGTACAACAATAAAAAAACTGATAACCAATAAAAAGACAAAAAGGATAAAAATGATAAAAATAACATTTAAAACACTCTGCTGATACCGTTCAAAAAAGGTTTTCTTTTCATGTAAAATGACTGCATTATGAGCAATGTATTCTGAAAGTATCAAACGTGATTCCATTAATCCTTTACGATCGAACATATAAACATTCGGACTTTTAATGACAGATGGAATATACAATAGAGCTTCACCCTTCAAATAGCGCGATACAAGTCTCGCAGAAGCAGCCCCCTGATTAGCCCCGCTCGTGACGAAACCGCCGACAGCCCCTTCATGGACATAAGCATCTTCCATGCTGCACAAAATGAGATGTCGGTTTTGCTTTAAAATTTCAATCGATTCTTTCAGTGTCAAATTGCGACCGTTAGCATCGCTTAACTCCCCGATTGTTGTCAATAATACAAACGTTTTTGGCGTATTTGGGAGTTTTTCCATAATCTCATCTATACGTGCGGAAGAGAGAAAATGAAACGTATATTTAGGGTATTGACGAATATGGGTACGGATATCCGCTTCAATGGAACGATACGTGTTTGAGGTATCACCAACAATCCATATTTCACGTGTCTGAGGAGAAAATTGACGGATAAGGTCAATATTCGGGATAATCTCTTTGGTTTCATATACTCCAGCGTACTTGTTAGCATCAAGGGTATGGGCTAATGATAGATTATTAATCCCTGAAAAAAAGACCGGTGTTTTAGAGAATAATGCTGATTGGTTATTCACAAAGAATTTCAAGGCATTGTCATCAGTCACATAAATAACATCCGGGGAATAGCCCATGTATTTTTTTTGTAAATAATCAAGAAAAAAGGATTGATAATCATTAGAAAATTTAAGACGCTTGGTATCTAAATATTCCACGGAAATATCAAGCGGTGAGCGATATAAGTTTTGCAACGAATGGACAAAATTATCGTGTTGTAATTTTGTCCAGCTGTATTCCTGCGAATAGGAATGCAAAATAAAAATACGCTTTTTATGCTGTGTCTGCGCCTGTATAATAATGCTAAAAAAAAGTAAAAAAATGAATATGAATCGGATCATCTATCTCCATGTTCTTATAATGAATAATTTTATCATACAGAATGTAAAAAACTGTTATTAACAAGATTTTAGGTAATTTAAAAGAATAAGGACTAAAAATTTTAAATGGATGAGTCGTGGATTTTTGAAGATTATATGCGGATAGAACCGCATACAAAATGGAAATTACATTCCGATTTTAGCTTTAGCTTCTTTAGCGTATTGAATACCTAAAGCCCAAGCTTTGTTGTTGACATCGTGTACTTTTTTAGGAACTTTAGAAAGCATAACTTCTCTCAATGTTTCAGGATCAAGTACACCCGTGAATTCATTGGTGATTCCCAAAGCAACAACCGATTGAGTAATAACGTTACCCACTTCTTCTTTTGCAATGGTGATGATTGGAATCTCTACAATGATCCATTTTTGGCGATCTTCTTCGGTTGGGTGAACCAAGTTTGGTTCAACTACGATGATTCCGCCCGGTTTAACACCGTTTTTAAATTGTTGGTAGCTTACGTTGGCTACAGAGAGCATGAAATCGATCTCACCCTCATTCGCATACGGGTAAAAAATTTCGTTATCATCGAGGGTGATATCAACAACCGTTGCCCCACCGCGAACTTGTGACGTATACGTAGCAGTTTTTAGCCCGTGACCGCCCAATTTGATTTTAGCAGCTGCCATAATCTCACCGGCGAGAAGAACCCCTTGTCCACCGACGCCTGTAAATCGTATCGTATGTCTCATGGTTTCTCCTTAGATTTTTTTCGCAAAGTCGTCTTGCGTGATTTTGCCGCGTTTGCCCTGTGCTGATGCGATGACCATGTCATACATTTCACAATACTCCGCTTGCTCAACTTCACGCAATACACCCGTAGGGAATTTATTCAACTGCTCTTCAGGTGACAACGCTTCCCATTTTTTCAACGGAGTCGTAATACTGTCGATCCACTCAAGGTTTTCCATAGCACTTTGCATTTTATTTTTACGGCCAAGATTGATATGGCAGTTAGACATAATGTCAAAGAAAGAGAACCCTTTGTGTGAAAACCCTTTTACAAGCACTTTTTCCAATTTTTTCGGATCAAGCATTGTCTCACGCGCTACGAATGATGCACCTGCACCGATAGCCAATTTACACGCATCGAACGTTGGATCGATATTCCCGTTTTGCGCCGATACACACCACATACCCTGTGGAGTTGTCGGAGAAATTTGAGAATTGGTCAAACCGTAGATGAAGTTATTGATAAGAATAAAATTCAAATCGATGTTACGACGGCAACCGTGGATCGTGTGGTTACCACCGATCGCAAGACCGTCACCGTCTCCCGCTACAACGATAACGTGTGCATCAGGACGGGTCAATTTGATCCCCGTAGCATACGCAATCGTACGCCCGTGAGTCGTATGAACCGTATTACAGTTGATGTATGAGCTAAAACGCCCAGAACAACCGATACCCGATACGACACATACTTTGTCCATATCCCATCCCATTTTGTCGATGGCACGGATAACCGATTTAAGGATAACACCGTCACCACAGCCCCAACACCAAAGTGTCGGCATTTTATCTACACGTAAATATTGATCGTAATTGAAAGCCATTAGAACATCTCCTTAACTTTTGCTACCATTTCAAGCGGCGCGATAGGACGACCGTTTGCTTTGTGAAGTGTAGTGAAATCACTACGTCCCATTACACGTTCGATCTCTTTGAGGTATTGACCCATATTGAGCTCAGTTACAAAGATTTTATCAAATTTTTGACCAATCTCTTTGAGTTTTTTCGCCGGGCTCGGCCAGATCATAATCGGGCGGAAAAGACCTGCTTTGATACCGTCGTTACGAAGTTTCATAACCGCTTCTTTTGCACCGCGAGAGATACTTCCGTACGCGATCAAACATACTTCTGCGTCATCGAGCATAAACTCTTCATAATCGGCGTCATCATCCAATCCGACGTCTGCTGAAACAGCATCGATTTTACCGACAAGGCGCTCAATGTTGAATTGGCATTGTGCCGCATCTTCCGTCGGGAAACCGGTCGGACCGTGGTGAAGACCCGTAAAGTGGAAACGATATCCTTCGAACATTGGGTTCAATACCGCAGGTGTGTTCATAGGAACATCATACGGGCGGTAATCTTCCGGTTTGCCGTCAAAACGTTTGCGGTTAACGATAGACGCTTGAATTTCTTCCAAATCAGGAAGAACCGCTTTACCGTGCATGTGACCAACCGTCTCATCCAAGAGCATGAAAACAGGAGTCATGTATTTTTCCGCCAAGTTGAACGCACGTACCGTTTGGGTATAGCACTCTTCGAGTGAACCGGCACACAATGTGATCGATGCGTAGTCACCGTGAGTCGGGTATTGCGCTTGACCGATGTCCGCTTGAGATACACGTGTTGGTAGACCCGTTGATGGACCACCACGCATTACGTTGATGATAACGAGAGGAACTTCAGCGATAAACGCCAAACCGATTTGTTCCGCTTTGAGCGAAATCCCCGGTCCTGAGGTTGCCGTCATCGCTTTGGTTCCCGCCATAGAAGCACCGAGTGCAACGGAAATACCGGCGATTTCATCTTCCATTTGGATAAATTTTCCACCAACGGTCGGTAGAAGATCAGACATTTCATGCATTACTTCCGATGAAGGAGTAATCGGATATCCGCCGAAAAACATACATCCGGCATCAAATGCTGCGTGCGCAGCTAATTCGTTACCTGTAGAAATTACTTCTCTTGCCATTATTTCACTCCTGCTTGGTCTAAAGACATAAATTTATTCGCGATGACGGCAGCTTGACGTGCTTTAGACTCATCGGTCAATTTTGCAAATTTATAATCTGCTTTGTCCGCAACATAAATTGCGAAGTCAGGGCATGAAAGTTCACACTCGTTACAGCCGATACATGCCTCTGGATGATCGACAGAGATCATTGCACCCAGTGTTGATGTACGTTCGTAACGCATACCGAGTACACCGGATGGGCATACGGATACACAAATATCACATGCTTTACAGTTATCGGTATTGACCCATACCGGGGTGTTACCTGGATTAATCGTTTTAAACATCTGTTCTCCTATGGTTTAATTTGAACACCGTGGAATAAAATCCCACGTCACGCTTTCTTTATTTGTCGGTTGTAAATTTACCTACGGCACAAGAAACGAAACTCTTGAGCTTGAGTGTGGCGTTATCAATAGCGCCTGCTTCCTCACCTGCTAGAGGATAGCCGAGACTTCTTAATATTGCCTTAACTTGTGCTAATTGCGCCTCGTCCGTAATATCGACTGTTACTTTGCGAGGCTCGCACGAGAGATCAACACAGATCTCTTTACACCCTGCTTCTTTGAGAGAAGCTGTAATCGTGTTGGCGCACCCGCCGCAACGAACATTGGCTACCTCAAAGACGGTGTTCATTATTTTTTCATCACTTCAGCAAGCGCTTTACCGATATCGGCAGGTGAAACAACGACTTTTACCCCTGCCGCTTCGAGAGCAGCCATTTTTTCAGCCGCTGTACCGGCACCGCCGGAGATAATTGCTCCGGCATGTCCCATACGTTTACCAGCCGGAGCAGTTTGACCTGCAATGAACGCAACAACCGGTTTGGTGATGTGCTCTTTGATATAAGCTGCTGCTTGTATCTCCAAATCTCCACCAATTTCACCGATCATAACAATCGCATGCGTTTCAGGGTCAGCTTCGAACATTGGAAGAAGTTGTTTATAGCTCAAACCGATGATCGGGTCACCGCCGATACCGACTGCAGTGGTGATACCGTATCCCTCTTTAACGACTTGGTTTGCCGACTCATACGTCAATGTTCCCGATTTAGAGATCAAACCGACATTCCCTTTTTTGAAAATGAATCCCGGCATAATTCCAATTTTACACTCTTCAGCGGTAATGATCCCCGGACAGTTCGGTCCGATTGTCATCATGTCTTTCTTAACAGCATACGCTTTTGCAAACATCATATCTTTTACCGGTGCACCTTCGGTAATGATAACCGCAAGAGTGATCCCCGCATCAGCCGCTTCCATAACCGCATCGGATACGAAAGCCGGTGGAACGAAGATCATAGAGACGGTAGCTCCTGTGCTAGCAACCGCTTCGGCTACGGTGTTGAATACCGGTTGTCCGAGGTGTTCTTGTCCACCTTTGCCCGGTGTAACACCACCGACGATTTTGGTACCGTATGCCATACATTGCTCTGCATGGAACGTCCCCTCTTTACCTGTGAAACCTTGTACGATAACTTTTGTATCTTTGTTGACCAAAATTGACATTAATTATTCTCCCTTAGCTGCTGCAACGGCTTTGCGCGCACCGTCTGCAAGATCGGTTGCCGCTACGATATTTGCGATACCGGCATTATTTAAAATTTCTGCCGCTTCGATAGCATTCGTACCATCGAGACGTACGATAACCGGAACGTTTACATTGGTAATTTTTGTTGCTTCGATAATACCGTTTGCAACACGGTCACAACGGACGATTCCACCGAAGATGTTGACGAAAATCGCTTTAACATTCGGATCTTTGAGGATAATATCAAACCCTTTTGCAACGGTTTCCGCACTCGCTGAACCACCGACATCAAGGAAGTTTGCCGGACGGCCCCCTTCATAGTTGATCGTATCCATCGTACCCATAGCAAGACCGGCACCGTTAACCATACAACCGACATCACCATCAAGTTTAATATAGCTGAGGCCGAATTTACCCGCTTCGATTTCAGTCGGTTCTTCTTCACTCAAATCACGCATTTCATTGACCTGAGACTGACGATAAAGTGCATTGTTGTCAAAGCCCATTTTCGCATCAAGTGCCAGGAATTTGCCGTCGCCCGTTTTAACCAACGGATTGATCTCGATCATCTCTGCATCGTGATCCATGTAAACTTTATAAAGTGCAGATGCAAATTTGATAAACGTATTGATCTCTTCAACCGGAAGACCCAAACCAAACGCCAATTTGCGACCGTGGAAGCTTTGGAAGCCTGTCAACGGATCGATAGAGACTTTGATAATTTTTTCAGGGGTATTGTGGGCAACCTCTTCAATCGCCATACCGCCCTCAGTTGATGCCATCATGATCGGCATTTCAAGTGCACGATCAAGCAAAAGTCCGAGATAATACTCTTTTTTGATATCGGCACCCTCTTCGATGTAAACTTTTTGAACGAGTTTACCTTCCGGTCCTGTTTGGTGCGTTACAAGCTGCATACCCAAAATTTGAGCCGCCATTTCACGTACTTCAGAAGTCGAACGAGCTAGTTTTACACCACCGCCCAAACCGCGTCCGCCGGCATGGATTTGAGCTTTAACAACCCAAATATTTCCACCCAGTTCTTGAGCTGCTTTTACCGCCTCATCGGGTGTAAATGCAATATGACCGCGCAAGGTCGGTACATTGTACTTTTTGAATAATTCTTTTGCTTGATATTCGTGAATATTCATCCATTCCTCCTGTTATAAGTTTACGCTATTGGTCTTGTCATCTCTTCAGGGATGACATATTTATCGAACTCTTCGGCTGTTAAGAGACCCAGTTTGATGGCGGTCTCTTTCAGTGTGGAGTTCTCTTTGTGTGCTGTTTTAGCAATTTTTGCCGCGTTTTCATATCCGATGTACGGGTTCAATGCCGTTACCAACATCAATGAGTTGTTCAAATACGCATCGATTTGATCACGTACCGGCTCAATACCGACGGCACAATTATCGTTAAATGAATTCATAGAATCAGCGAGTAATCGAACCGATTGTAAAAAGTTATAGGCGATAACGGGTTTAAATACGTTAAGTTCGAAATTACCTTGGCTTGCCGCGAAACCGATACAGGCATCGTTACCCATAACTTGGCACGCAACCATTGTTACTGCTTCAGATTGGGTAGGGTTTACTTTACCCGGCATAATCGATGAACCCGGTTCATTTTCAGGGATCGTGATCTCGCCGATTCCGCAACGCGGACCTGATGCCAACCAGCGGACATCGTTGGCAATTTTCATCATATCCGCTGCAAGTGCTTTCAATGCACCGTGCGCAAATACCAACGCATCGTGAGACGTCAACGCGTGAAATTTATTTGGAGCGGTAACGAACTGATGCCCTGTGAGTTCAGTGAGTTTTGCCGCAACGCGCTCTCCCAATTCAGGATGAGCGTTCAACCCCGTACCGACCGCAGTACCGCCAAGAGCCAGTTCACGAACCGATTCGAGAGAATTTTTCGCCATTTTTTCACATTTGTTAAGCATCTCTACCCAACCGCTGATCTCTTGACCGAGGGTCAACGGAGTAGCGTCTTGTAAATGGGTACGTCCGATCTTAACAATATCATTAAATTCAACCGACTTGCTTATCAATGTGTTTCGAAGATGGTCAATTGCCGGAAGAAGACGAGTCTCAACCGCAATAACCGCCGCAACGTGCAGCGCTGTCGGATAGGTATCGTTTGAACTTTGTGATTTATTGACATCATCGTTTGGATGAACCAATTTTTGGGTACGGAAATCACCGCCGAGGATCTCGGTTGCACGGCTCGCCAAAACCTCATTATTATTCATATTTGACTGTGTACCTGAACCTGTTTGCCAAACCACAAGCGGATAATGAGCATCGAGTTTACCTTCTAGCATCTCATCTGCCGCTTGAGCGATAGCATCCGCTTTCTCACGTGATAGCATCCCTAAGTCACAGTTGACCAATGCAACCGCTTTTTTAAGAAGAGAAAAAGCACGTGTAATTTCATACGGCATTTTTTCTTCGCCGATTTGAAAGTTTTCCAATGAACGCTGTGTTTGCGCTCCCCAATAGGTATCGTTCGGAACCCGAACTTCTCCCATTGTATCTTTTTCGACACGATAACTCATGCTTTAGCTCCTTCAAAAAAATTGTTTGTATTTAGAGTATCGATTAACGATTGAACCGATGCACACGATGCGGCAAACATCTCTTTTTCCGCATCATTCAAGGTCACTTCAATAATTTTTTCAGCACCGTTAGCTCCGAGCATAACCGGAACGCCGCTGACAACATTATGGAAACCATATTCGCCTTCGAGGAAAACAGCACACGGATGGATTTGTTTAGTGTCTTTTAAAATCGCTTCGACCATGATCGCCGTCGCTTTTGCAGGAGCATAATAGGCTGATCCCGTTTGGAGAAGAGCTACGATCTCCGCTCCCCCTTTTCGAGTGCGCTGTACGATCTCATCAATCTCATCATGTGTCAAAACATCCGAGAGAGGAACGCCGGCAACCGTCGAATAACGAGGCAACGGTACCATATCATCACCGTGACCGCCCATAACCGATGCACGGATCTGTCCGCCGCCGTAACCGAGTTTTTCTTGGATAAATGCCGCCATACGAGCGCTGTCCAACACTCCCGCCATACCGATCACTCGGCTGCGATCAAATCCGCTCTCTTTGAGTGCGACATACGTCATTGCATCAAGAGGATTGGATACCATAATAACGATAGCATTCGGAGAGTATTTGGCTACACCTTCGATGACTTCACGGGTTACTTTAGCATTGATCATCAGCAAATCATCACGGCTCATTCCCGGAAGGCGCGGACTTCCCGCAGTAATAACGACCACATCACAATCGGTCATATCTGCCATAGTTTCCGCAACCGTTACTATGGAATGTGATCGAACAGCGGCAGCAGCTTGAGACATATCAAGCGCTTTACCTTTAGCAATTTCGATTTTGTTATCACGCAAAATGATTTCATGGCAAGAGCCAAGCATTGCAAGTGAGTAGGCGATCGTCGATCCGACATTTCCTGCCCCTACGATTCCGACACGTTTTCCGTTTATCATTTTCCTGCTCCTTGTGTCATATCAGTATTTCTCGTTCATAAAGAAATAAAAGACGATTCAATCGCCTTTTATCTATAGAGCGACTCTACAGATAAAAAACGATTCCGGCGAACCGGAATCTAAACATTTAGATTGCGCTAATAATAGCATTTAATGTTGCACTAGGACGCATTGCTGCCGTCACTTTTGCGATATCAGGATGGTAGTATCCACCGATATCTTGATGTTTTCCTTCTACAGAGAGAAGTTCTTCCATGATTTTAGCTTCATTTTCAGACAATGCTTTAGCTACAGGGGCAAATTTTGCCGCAAGAGTGGCATCTACTGTTTGTTCAGCCAAAGCTTTTGCCCAGTATTGAGCCAAAAAGAAATGACTTGCTTTGTTATCCGGTTCACCCGCTTTACGTGAGGGCTCTTTGTTATTGTCCAAATACGCCGCATTCGCTTCATCTAATGCCGCTGTAAGAGCAGTCAATTTGTTATCTTTTTTCGTTTTGTTGATGTGACGAAGTGACTCAGCAAGAGCCAAGAACTCACCCAATGAATCCCAACGAAGATGACCTTCGTTTACGAATTGCTCAACGTGTTTCGGAGCTGATCCGCCCGCACCGGTTTCAAACAAACCGCCACCTGCAAGAAGAGGAACGATGGAGAGCATTTTAGCCGATGTTCCAAGCTCAAGGATTGGGAACAAGTCAGTCAAATAGTCACGGAGAACGTTACCCGTTGCTGAAATGGTGTTTTGACCGGCACGTACACGTTTCAAAGAGAACGCCATAGCAACTTCTGGTGCCATAATGTGGTACTCGATCCCTGATTTATTGAATTCAGGAAGGTACGCGTTCACTTTTTTGATGATTTCAGCATCGTGTGCACGGTTTTCATCCAACCAGAACACAACCGGAACGTTTTCAATCTCTGCACGCTCTACCGCAAGGCGAACCCAGTCTTTGATCGGAACATCTTTTGCTCTCGACATACGCCAGATATCCCCTTTTTCGACGTTGAAGCTCATCAATACGCCGCTATCATCGCTAACGGTTACGACACCGTCTTCCGCTAATTCAAACGTTGTCGGATGAGAGCCGTACTCTTCCGCTTTTTGAGCCATCAAACCGACGTTAGAAACAGAACCCATTGTGGTTACATCGAATTGTCCGTTTTTCTTACAATCTTCAATACACTCTGAATACATCGTAGCATAACAACGATCCGGAATAGTCACAACACATTGTTGTACTTTTCCCGCTGGATCCCACATTTTACCGCCATCACGTACAACAACCGGCAATGATGCATCGATAATCACGTCATTTGACGCGTGAAGATTGGTAATCCCTTTGTCAGAATCAACCATTGCCATAGCCGGTTGAGTCGGGTAAACCGCCATAATAGCCGCTTCAATCTCCGCTTTTTTATCGGCTGGAAGTTTTGCCAATTTTTTGTACAAATCGCCAAGTCCGAGATTTGGGTTAACACCGATCTCTTTAAATTCTGCCGCGTATTTTTCAAAGACATCTTTAAAAAATACAGAAACGGCATGACCGAACATAATCGGGTCAGAAACTTTCATCATGGTCGCTTTAAGGTGAATCGACCAAAGGATATTTTTCTCTTTCGCTTCAGCAATCGCTTCTTCATAAAATGAACGAAGTGCATTTACGCTCAAGAATGTGCCATCTAATACTTCACTATCAACCGCATTGATCTCTTTAAGCGTTTTTCCGTTCAAAGCGATAACAACCTTGCCATCGCCTTTTTTCGTAATGGATTGCTCATTTGCATAGAAATCACCGCTGTTCATATGTGCAACACGAGTTTTTGAACCCTCATCCCACGCACGCAGTTTGTGAGGATTTTTCTTAGCAAAGTTTTTAACCGCAACCGCAGCACGGCGGTCTGAGTTACCTTCACGAAGAACCGGATTAACGGCAGAACCGAGACAGGTTGCATAACGTCCGAAAATCTCTTTTTCTTCATCTGTTTTAGGCTCTTCAGGGTACGACGGAAGATCATAACCTTGAGATTGAAGTTCTTCAATACACGCTTTAAGCTGCGGAATAGAAGCCGAAATATTTGGGAGTTTAATAATGTTGCCATCAGGATGAGTAGCGATAACGCCCAACTGTGCAAGATTGTCGGGGATACGCTGAGCATCACTCATACGTTCTGGGAATGTAGCGATAACGCGACCTGCAAGTGAAATATCACTTGTTACAACTTCAACGCCTGCGGCTTGTGTGAATGCATTTACGATTGGAAGTAGCGAATAAGTCGCTAGTGCCGGTGCTTCATCAATTACTGACCAAATGATTTTTGCCATCAGGTTCTCCTGTCATTTTTTTTATGAAAGCATCATAACACTTACGTTCGCCATTTTTTCACTTTGCATCACTGAAGGGTATAAAAAGTTGCCAATTTGTTTCATTTTGTAGCATTTACTATGTTTTTATGGTGTGTAGAAAAGTAACTACTGTAGATATGTTCCCCATTTTTACCTCGTACAAAATAGAGGTAATCCGTATGCGCCGGATTGAGTGCGGCGTGTATCGCTTCTTTAGATACATTACATACCGGATCAGTAGGTAGACCCTTGTTTTTATACGTATTATAGGGAGTTTTGTCCGTTCGTATTCGACGGGCTGTCACTTTTTGATGCGAATATTCACCGTAGTTCAAGGTGCCGTCCATTTGAAGTCTCATCCCCTTTTTGATACGATTGTCAATCACGGAGCTGACAAACGGCATGTCACTCTCTGAAGCCGCTTCTTTTTGAATTACTGAAGCTTTTGTTACAATTTGTAACCATTTTTCTTTTTCAAAAGGCTGATGGTACTCATTTGCCAAGCTTTTCATCTTTTTATCAGATTCATGTAAGAGATGGACTATGAGCTTTTCTTCATTTGGTTCATTGGGAATGCTATACGTTTCCGGAACGAAATTTCCCTCTTTATACGTAGCATGTTGATCATACGCTTTTTGGAGTAACGTTACATCCATCGAGAGTGCATCGGCTATCTGCTTTAAAAACACCGCCGTTGTTTCACCCGGAATAAGTGTAATCTGGCGTGTTGCCGCTTTCGCCGTCGTGAGCTGGTAAAGATATGCTATGCGGCTCATCTTCTCTTCTTTGATACTTATCCACCCTTGTTGCGGGGCGCCCAATAATCGTAAAATAAATGCGTCAAAAAAATGAAGGTTTACCCCTTCGGACTGGAGGTGTGCTATACTTTTAAAGACGGAACCTTGGGGAATATAGACGATTTTAGGTGATGTAACAGTAGAGAATAGGTAAGTCATGAAAGAAAAAATCATCACCAGTATTATTCCAAAAACCCATCGTAATATCATTCTTTTTTTGGGCTTTACTTTTTTACTCGGCTTTTTCACGTTTATCGCTTTACTTGAAGGAATTTGGATTGATCACCTAACATTTAAAGGTGTCACCATTGAGAAATTATATCTCAAATGGAACAATGAGCTCCTGATTCGTGCCTCGAAAGTTGATCTGAGTGCCCTTAAAAGTGACAATACCCCGATTACGCTGGAACCTCTCTCTAAGCTCCCGCCGTTTGTACGAGAGATAGAACGTTGGGTCAATCAGATTGATATTGATACTATTCAATATGATAACATTTATACGTCACTTCACTATAAAAAAGGCTCCAATGGGGAGTTAATCGTACGTCAAGGGGATTACTCCTGCCGCGGAACGTATAGCCTCAATGAAAAAAGTTTTAATCTTATTCTCCCTCCCTGTCAAATCGCTGATGCAAATCTATCTCTCCATCTTTTTGTAGAACTTTCAAAACAGCATCTCAAAGCCAATTTGTTTGTCACTCTTCCCAAAACTCCCACGCTCCGTGTCGTAGCATCGGGAGATACCGATACCTTGAATTTTCGTATCTATGCAGACGGCGCATTTCAAACCATCAAACCTCTGGTTAAATTTTTCCGTATTGATCCTGAAATCGAACCTTGGATTGATGAATATGCCAAGATAAATTCACTCACGCTGAAGCGATTAGAAGGTAAATTTCATTACGATAAACCCGAAGAGGTGTTAAAAACTCTGCGTGCGGAAGCAACGGTTTATCAGGGCGAATACACGTTTGCTCAAGGATTTGAACCCATTAAAGCACCGCGTGTGGACCTCTCTTTTATGCATGGAAAGCTCTATATTGCCCCTTATCAGGGAACATTTTATGCTCTTCCAACCGAACAAAGTATTCTCTACATCGATTTTACGACCGAGCACACTACCCTCTCCACCCATATTCAAACAGCTCACGGAATGTTGAATGACCCGATTTTAGCTCTTTTGCATTTTTATAAGATTGATCTTCCCATCAAACAAACCTCCGGCATATGCAATGTCGATCTGAATCTTACCGTCAATCTCCATACGCTCGATACTACGGCTCAAGGGGTATTCCGACCTAGTGCATCGGAAATTTTACTCGATCAAATCCCTTTACGTTCGGAAGGCGGGATCGTTAAACTCGATAACACCCGTGTTGGTTTTGAGAATTTCACCGCCCACTATGGAGATGATATAGCTCATGCCTACGTCAAAGGAGAGTATGATGCATCAACCGGACATGGTATTGTTGCCATTGATGCGTATTCAGTAACGCCCTTAGTCAATAAACAGCATCTCAATCTTCGTAATTTTCCCGATCCGCTTAGGGTCAATTATATTATTGCACCGAAAGGCGATACTCTCAAAATCGCTTCTTCGCAATGGAATGTACTGGGAAAAATACTCCGCATTGATGCCTTTAGCGCTCCATTTGATTATCATAATGCCCGCAGCACTTGTCAATCCGTCGCTTTTAACCTCAATGATTCCATTCACGGTAAAATCAATGCTTTATTTGACGGTTTGAACAAACAAACCGATATTCAAATACAGCTTGATGACTTTAAGTTGGAAGATATACAGCTTCAACACTCTCCTTTGAATATCGATATTCACTACGATCATAACGGTACCTCTTTGTCTACTCCTAATGTATCGGCATGGTCTGTCCATCAGCTCCCCCTACTTCTCTCACCGTTTAGCGCATCGGTGAAAGGGGATGAAATCACCTTTGAACATATCGAAGCGGTCTTAGGAGATATGCTCAAAGGAAAGTTCACAGGTAACTATCGGTTAGACACGCATCAAGGATCACTCCTTCTTAGCGATATGATCCCGTTGAGTCCAAAAATTTCCCCTCTAATCGATGCTCAAAAATCCCTCAACTTGAGTATCGATGCCTCCAAAGATGAAATAATCTTAGATGTTGAAGCTCTCAAAGCCCGTTTTTCAACAATTCAGGACGGATGGAAAATAGCCCTTAGCGATATTTCGCTTCTTTCACAAAAATCTCCTCTTCTGCGACGATACCATATCGATAAGGGTTATCTCAACCTCTTTTATTCGCCGAAAAGCTCCCGTTACAATTTTAACGGCTCCATCATCTATCCCTACCCTATTATGATGGTGGATGAAAAACCTATTTCACGTTATAACTTTAGCGGTGTCTATTATGATGGCCAAACCTCCATACGTATAAATGATCGGCTTGTTTTAACACGAAACAGTGAAAAAATCGACGTTACTGCCAAAAATGCCGGTATCAATATGCCTCACCTTTTCCGTTTTCTCGCAGAAGAGCAGCCAACGCCCTCAAAAACAAATCAACCCGTCACTGAAGATGCGGTTCCAATCCAGATTCATGCTGTACATACCTACCTTTATCTCATGAAAGGGCGTCGTATCATTGCCGATAATTTAGATGCTCAGATCATCGATGAAGATATGGATGCAACCCTCACGCACATGGGAGGAAATGCGACGCTGAAAATTCGTGATGGAGTATTTTTTATCGATGGCAGCGGATTCAATGATAAATTTATGGAACATCTATTTTTATTCAGTGATTTCAACGGAGGGAAATTTTCGTTTCAGGCCAAAGGGGAAGCAGACACATTTGATGGCATTATGCGGGTCGAAAATACTATTCTTAAAGACTATAAAGTACTTAACAATGTCTTGGCATTTGTTAACACCGTTCCATCCTTAGCGACGTTTTCCCTTCCTAATTACAATAGAGTAGGACTTCCGCTTAAAGAGGGATATGCTCATTTTGCGTATGATCACAATGTAGTACATGTCGATAACTTCACCCTCAACTCTCCAGAAATGAAAATACTCGGTGAAGGGCAAGCCGATATGAAAAATCAGACATTAAACGGAACACTTACTCTTAAAACCGATCTCGGCTCCGTTTTGGGAAAAGTTCCGGTGGTAGGGTATATCTTGTTGGGAGATGACGGTTCACTCTCAACCACCCTAACCCTCAGCGGTAAACTCGACGATCCAAAAGTAGAAACCGCTATCGCAAAAGAGATTGTCACCGCACCGTTTAATATCCTGAAGCGGACATTGGTTTATCCGTTTTTATGGATGATACCGGATGAAAAGAAGAAAAAATAACTGCTTTTTACCGATTTTTATACACCGCTAAAGAGCTGAATACTCCAAAATACCAAAAATCCGGCAAACAGCCAGAGGGTTGAAGAAGGTTTCTCCTCTATGGTGTGCGCCTCCACCAAAAGCTCATCCGTTACGAGATAGAGCAATGCCGCTACACCGAAAGCGAGAATAGCGCTTATAACGCTCGTCGAAGCCCCTGATAATAGATAATTCCCAAGCAAGGTACAGAGTAAAACTACACCCGCCAAGGCAACGCTCATAAATACGACACGCCATCCTTTGATGGTGTTTGAGACTAACGACAAGCCTAAAAACAATAACTCTACCGATAAACCCAATGCCAAAATAAGCCCTGTATTTCCTCCGGCGGCGAATCCTGCACCGATAATAAAGCCATCCACTGCCACATCGATGAATGTTGCGGCGATCAAGCCGTAGTTAAAAGCATTATCTCCTAAATGCTCTGTTTTTTCTTCTAATCGCATACTCCAAAGTTTCATAATATACATCATCAATCCGCCGAAGGTGAATGAACCGATAAGAACCCATGCCGGAGCATGTTCACGACCGATTTCCGGCAAAACTTCCACAGCCAATGCCGCCAAAACGACTCCCGCCGCGAAGTGCTGGATCAAACTGCGTGTTTGGTGTGACGGGCTCCAATAAACGGCTAAAAGGCCTCCTAAAGAAGCGACAAGTGCTGGGATAAACATTGCAATTAACGGGGTCATAGTACTCTTTCCAATTTAATTTTTTAGTGGACAACAATAGAGAAACAGTGTTGTCCTTGGTCATAATCGTATACCAAGGAGAAACCGTGTTTAGCGACAATCTTACTGACGATATTTAGCCCAAGGCCAAACCCTTCGGTCGTACGTGAACGTTCCTGACGGGTAAAGGGTGTTAAAAAATAGCTGAACTCTTTTTCCAAAGGTTTACCGTGATTGAAAACACTGATACGATTAGAGGTGATCTCCAATAGGATCGGAAATGTTTCAGCGTATTTCAACGCATTATCGAGAAGATTTTTCAGTGCCAATGAGAGGTACTGCAAATCCCCGTTTAAGGTAAAATTCTCTTGAATATTAACCAATAGGTTTGATTCATCGGTTAGATTGAGTTTCGAAAGAGCTTCCATAACCAGTGTTTCAGCACTGAAACTCTCCGTTTGCATCGTATCGGTTGCCTGAAGCTTTTCGATCTCTAACAGTTCCTGAGTCAATTGATCGAGTTCTTTAAACGAGTGTTTAAGGGTATCTCGTATTTTTGAATCCTCAATCTGTTCCAACGCAAACAATCCGCGTGCTATGGGGGTGCGTAATTCGTGTCCTACATCACGTAGAAGCTCTTGACGTGATCGGATCAAATTCTCGATGGTTTGTGCCATCTCGTTATAGGTGCGAGCCACTTCCCCGATCTCATCGTGAGATTCTACACTGCTACGGTTGCGATAATCTCCTTGTGCAAATCGACGCATGCTTGCTGTAATAGAATTTAAAGGGGTTAACATCCTCAAAATGATAATAAAAATGACGGCTAAGACAATGATATCGGCAACTACCAAGGCATTAAGAATCCATCCCTCCCTTAGAGACTCTTGCAGCGTCGTATCTCGTAAATAGATCTCATCATCGATGTAACGGATATGGAGAATATAATCCCCCTCGTCACTTTTTAATATCTCAAATAATCCAAAGGTATGCGATTGCCGCATAAGAACTTGTTTGGTTTGCACCGGGGGAATTGTGATTAGATTCAACGTTTTAAATTTGTCTTGAAGTTCATCGGCAGATGATGTCGCCATCCATTTAAATATTTTCCGCCCGTCAATAAGATACTTTTGCAGTACTATCGATTCATATTTTTGGGTATTGATGGTATCGATCTTATATCCGATGCCGATCATAAGAGTCAAACTTATAAGAAATAAAACAGTTATTTTGGTAAATATTGACATCATTTATCCCGTAAATTTATAGCCGATGCCCCATACCGACTTAATATAGCGGGGTTCTTTGGCATCATCGCCGATTTTGAGACGAATATTACTGATATGCATATCGATCGTACGGTGTTTTATATCATCGGAAAGTCCCAATGAGCCGATGATTTGATCACGTGAGAGATTTTTACCCCGATTCTTGACCAACAGTAAGAATATATCAAATTCAATGCGTGTGAAATCGATCGGGTACCCCTCTATCATAACCGACTTTGCCGATTCATCAATCGTAAAATCCGATACGACCAGTTCATCTTTACGCCCGTAACGGCGTAACACTGCCTCTATCCGCAAAACAAGTTCACGAGGCTCATACGGTTTATCGAGATAATCGTCAGCTCCCAAATCGTAGCCGTATATTTTATTTCCGATATCGGTACGAGCGGAAGAGATGATGATAGGGATATCGAGATGACTTTTAATCATCTTTGCGACATCAAATCCGTCCATTCCCGGAAGCATCAGATCTAAAACAACGATGTCAAAAGGTTTTTTCTCCACCAACAATCGATCAAGCGCTTTTTTCGGATCGGCATACCCCTCCGTTTCAAATCCATACGGTTCCAAAAAGGAACCGATCAATTCCTGAAGAGGAATATCATCTTCGATTAGGAGCACTTTTCTACTCACTGTCCAACTCCTCCAGATGTCTGCTAAAACGCCGTTTTTGTTCAGGGGTAAGAATCGTATGCAGCCGCTCAAACAATCGGATTCGAATCTCTATCGAACCTCTCTCCATCTCCAAACTTTTAGCCCGGAACGCCTCTGCATCAAATGATGGATTGAGAAACAACGCGTTGAGCTCTTCTTGGGCTCTCTCATTCTGATGATGATAGCGGCGATACGCGTATTGATACTCTTTCATCGCCTCTTCAAGGGAACGGTGCTGTTGCTTTGTCAGTCCCAAATCATGCAAATCCATCGGAAAACGGTGATCGTCATCCGCATAAATTGGATTGATACCAGATAGACATAGCACGGCAATCACACAGAAAATCCACTTCATTCTATCCTCTTCATAGTGCTTTTATCGCGTTATCTTCGATTGTACCCTGCTCAACATCGCTATGACACGCTTTGCAGTTTGCACGGCTTTTAACACGATCGCTTTTAAAAATATCATCCGATATATGTTGATGTCTTTTTTTCCAAAACGGAGTTTGGGTAATTGCTATCATATCGCGATTTTTAAGCGATTGCATCATTTTAACCGACATCTCCTGATTTGACGTTTCTGCCGAATGAGTCAAAAGATACGCTAAAACCGTTGTATGATCAACAGGGTCAAGCGAAGCATCATCACCGAAGTGATTCGGCAAATCTCCCATAAGTTTTACCCACGATTCCTTCGGTAATAGCGTAGGCGGATAGAGGGTATGGCAAGAGCCGCATTCATTGACGAATACCGGATTCTCCTGTTTATAGTCCACTTTTGGGTTATATCCCGCTATCAGGATATTATTCGGTACACTCAGTGTAACCATAAGCAATCCAACCGTTCCGCCAATCCCTATAATCGCTATAACCTTTTGCGGCACCGACAAAAAGGCATTTTCACCTTCAATATTTTTATAACCGTCGATAATAGACGGAAGTGTTCGATCTGTTTTATGTAATAATCGATCAGCCAATACTCCGCCTACATGTGCCGCTATAAGTACCCATAAGAGATTCACAAAAAATTCGTGTATCTCTTTAAAATCATCCATCTTTTGAAAATACTCTCCGTGCAAAAATGCTAAAACTCCGCGATTTTCTTGAACACCATATGCGAATATTCCGCTGATCACAGTAAGAACAACCGTAATCAGCATGGCAATCATGACAAAACTGGCCGCAGGATTGTGCCCGATGTAATGGCGTGTTGGATGCAGAATGCTTACAAGGTACTCTTTAAGCTCGCTCGCTTGGAAGTTAAAATCACCGAAACGGGAATATTTTGGACCCATCATTCCCCACACGAATCGAAATATCACCAACACCCCGACAGCACTCCCCATCGCAACATGCGTTGAAAGCCACTGATCTTCCTGTACAGTAATCCAGGCACCGACAATTAATGATACAAACAGCCCGTGAAATAGCCGTGAAGGAAGTGTCCAAACATAAACCCGTTTCATAATGAGCTCCTATTTATTCCCAGCGTCCGTAATTCGGTATACGAATTTCGCGTTCACGGTAACTTCCGTTTGTTGCTTGCGTATGACATGCGTTACAGTTTGCAAAACTTTTAACTTCCGGCTGTGTTACCATCTTTTTGGTCACTTCACGATGTTCACGAACAAAATACGGAGTCTCCGAAATGCGCAGAGCAACAGCACCTTTCATATCGCTCATTCGATCATTTTTAGATGCATGAGTCGCCAAATAATTTTGTATTGTTTTATGATCAGCGGGATCAAGCGTTGCATCGGTGCTGAAATGATTATCCAGCGTGTTCATCGTTTTATCCCAAGAACGTTTCGGCAAAAACTGCGGCTGATACGCCATATGACACGCTCCGCACTCTTTGGTGTACAACGCAACCGTTGCTTTTTCCTGTGGTGTTACCGGTTGTGCAACTCTACTGGAACGATGATTTTCATGTTCTTCATGTTCATCATCATCGGCATAAAGAAAGGCACCTCCTGCCAAGAGCATGGCAGCTACTGATAGATTTAATAGTGTTTTCATCCTATTTCCTTTAAATTAGTTTTTCATGATATAGGTGAGGACGTCACCTTTTTCTTGAGCCGAACCTTCACGGGCATAAACGTCCATAAAATTACGTTTCAACCATTTGGTCACTTCTTTGGTGCTGGTTAGACGCTGAGGATTGGCACGAGGAGAGAGCGGATCGATCACTTTTCCGGTAAGGGAATTTTTGCCGGAATTGGCAAGATTGACCGTATGGCAGCTGGTACATGACATCGGTTTACCCTGTTTTCCGGTGTGAGTCGAGGTAAAAATCTCTTTACCTCTCACAGCATCGAATCCATTAAAAGAGCTGTTTTCCACTTTGGCCGTTTTGGAAAGTTCATTCATATACTGAACCACTTCGGGAGAAGCCGCCATAAGCGACATCGAGAAGAAACTTACAATTGCGAGGTATTTCATAACCTGCCTCCTACTATTTGATATTCAAATGTTAGGAGAAAGGTGTCAATAGTTCACGGTGATTTTATTGACACTTTCTTGACAGTTATAGAAGAATAGACGAAGAAAGATTTAGCTTTTGACTACTCGTTCCGTAAAACGGTCAAAACATCCACTTCGGAGGCTTTTTTAGCAGGATACCATGCGGAGAGCAAAACGATCACAAACGCACCGATAATGATGGAAAAGAAATCGATAACACTCAAGTCAAGCGGTAATGTCGAGGTAGGATAAACATCAGCAGGAAGTGATATGATATCAAAACTACCTAACACCCATATACCTAGAAGCCCTAAAATTGTCCCTGTCGTAATCCCTAAAACCCCAATCACTATACCCAAACGAAGAAAAATAGTTTTCACCTCTTGTTTCGATGCACCGAGCGAGATCAACAGAGCAATTTCGCTTCGACGATTCATCACCGTCATTAAAAGCGAAGAGATGATATTGATCGCGGCGATCAGGATGATAAGCATCAAGACGATAAAGAGCGACATTTTCTCCATTTTCAAAGCGGCGAAGAAATTACCGTTGTCTTCCCACCATCCACGTATCGAGACAGTATCGGGCAAGACTGCCGATATACGTTTAATATCGGCTTCGGGATTGGGCGAGTGGATATGGATTCCGTCATAAAGGTTTGAAGGGATACCCAAAACACGTTGCAGTGCATCAAGTGATGTATAGGAGAACCCTTTGTCATACGCACTGAGTCCCGAATTAAACGTTGATACAACACCAAAGCGTTTGATCTTCGGGGTCAAAGCCAATCCGCCCGGTTCCATCTGAGTAAAGATATAGGTGAGTTTTTCCCCATCGCTAAGGAGAAATTCTTCTTTGAGCGATTTCCCCACCATCACTTCAAAACGCGTTGGAATCCCCTCTTTCAACCCTTCAGCAACGATACGGTTAACCTTGGCTTCCTGAGCGAAATCAACACCGAAGAGATAGCCACCCTCCATTTGATCCCCGCTTCGGGAAAGTACGGCAGAGGTAACGTAAGGGCTAAACGACAAATCCGGAAATTTTTCTCTAAGCTGTTCAACCAAAACGGTGTCACATGTTCCGTAAAATTTAGGCTGGATGGTGAGAGGATAGTTCATCACAGTGAGTTTTTTCTTGAACTCGTTGTCAAAACCGTTCATGAGTGCCATCGCAATGATGAGAACCATCACTCCAAGGGCAATTCCGGAAAATGCAAGGAGTGCGGAGAGGAAAATAAAAGGCTGCTCTTTGTCAAAGCGTAAAAATCGTTTGACGAGATAAGAGACGATATTCAAGAGGCAAATACCCCTTTTTTAGGTCCGCTTTTGCCGCAGCAGTTTTTGTATTTGAGACCACTGCCGCATGGGCAATCATCGTTACGGGAGATTTTTTTATCTTCGCTCTCGTGCTCTTGATGGTTGAGACTCATACGGAATGCTTCCTGCTTTTTTTCCAATTCCATTTGACGGGCTAACGCCTCGGCTTCTTCTTCAGCATTGTCAACTCTAAAACGGATGACGTGAAGTGTTTTGATCGTATCGTATTTGATCGTTTCAACAAGCTCACTAAAGAGGTTGAAACTCTCTTTTTTATACTCGACCAATGGATCTTTTTGGTTGTAGGCACGAAGGCGGATACCCGTTTTCATGCTGTCCATTTGATAGAGGTGTTCACGCCATGCGGTATCAAGGGTTTTAAGATAAATCTCTCTCTCAATTTCGCTTCGAAGCTTGTCATCCACAACCGCCATTTTTGCATCATAGCCGCTCTTAAGCGCATTAATTGCCGTTTCTCGGAGTGCATTAAAACTTTTATCCGTAAAAATCGACGCCTCTATATCATCATTGAGTTCCTCTTTAAAGGTCAGAACGAGGCGTTCTAAATCGATCTCGTCTTCATTCATTCCATCAAAAATACCGCATAAAGTAAGAGTGCGCTCTACGTATTGTTCACGAATCAAATCAACCTTTTCTGCAATCGCATAAGACGGATTGAGCAATTCACCGCGGAATTTATAGACGATTTTGCGTTGTTCATTCGCGACATCATCATACTCAACGATATTTTTACGCCCTTCGAAGTGCATACTCTCCACTTTTTTCTGCGCTTTTTCGACCGCACGGGTTACCATTGCCGATTCGATGTATTCACCGTCCTCAACACCCAAACGCTCCATAATCGCTTTAATCTTGTCCGAACCGAAAATACGGAGCAAACTGTCCTCAAGCGAAAGAAAAAATTGACTTGTCCCCGGATCACCCTGACGACCTGAACGCCCTCGAAGCTGATTATCGATACGTCGGTTTTCATGACGTTCCGTACCAAGAATATACAAACCTCCGAGCGCTTTGATCTCATCGCTCACTTTGATATCAACACCACGTCCTGCCATGTTGGTAGCGATGGTCACTGCCCCTTTTTCTCCGGCACTTTTGATGATTTCAGACTCTTGCGTATGATTTTTGGCATTTAACACGGTGTGAGGGATTTTTTGTCCCTTGATCAATTCGTGCAGTTTTTCCGATTTTTCGATCGAAGCCGTCCCGATCAATACCGGCTGACCTTTGGCATGAAGCTCTTTAACCTTAGCAATAACAGCGTCAAATTTTTCCGATTCCGTTTTGTAGATCAAATCATTAAGATCCTGACGAATGACAAGAACGTTGGTCGGAATAGAGATAACATCGAGGTTATAAATCTGAGCGAACTCGGTTGCTTCGGTTTGCGCTGTTCCCGTCATACCGCCGATTTTAGAATACATACGGAAATAGTTTTGGTACGTGATATCGGCGAGAGTTTGAGTCTCTTCTTTGATAATAACGCCCTCTTTCGCTTCCAATGCCTGATGCAATCCTTCAGAGTAACGACGTCCTTCCGAAAGACGTCCGGTAAATTCATCGACGATGACGATTTGTCCGTCTTGAATGACGTAATCGACATCAAGCTCAAAAATATAATTTGATTTTAATGCTTGATCAAGGTGATGCGAAAGAGCCGAGTTTTCGATACTGTAGAGGTTATCGACTCCGAAAAGCTCTTCGGCACGGCCGATTCCTTCTTCAGTGATGAGGATAAGACGATCTTTTTCATCAACGGTAAAATGTTCGTCTTTGACAAGCGCTTTGGCTACCGCATCGGCGCGGGTATAGTTTTCGAGTGTACGATTGGTTGGACCGGAAATGATAAGAGGCGTTCGCGCTTCATCGATCAAAATGGAGTCTACCTCATCGACGATAACATACGAATGTCCGCGTTGAACCATGTGCTCACGGGAATAGGTCATATTGTCACGAAGGAAATCAAATCCGAATTCATTGTTCGTTCCGTAGGTAATATCACATGCATACTGTTCGCGCTTATTGGCCGGATTGTAACCCTCTTCGACCAGTATCCCCGTCGAGTAGCCCAAAAAGCCATAGAGTACTGACATCTGCGTACCGTCACGGGATGCTAGGTAATCATTGACCGTAACAACATGCACACCGCTTCCGTTCATGGCATTGAGAGCAACGGCTAGCGTTGCGACAAGGGTTTTCCCCTCACCGGTTTTCATCTCGGCGATACGTCCTTCATGCAGAACCATACCTCCGATAAGCTGAACGTCGAAATGACGCATGCCGAGGACACGTTTGCTCGCCTCGCGGGTAATCGCGAACGAATCGACCAACACATCGTCCAAACTTTTAGTACCGTTTTGTACCGACTCTTTTAGGGCAGCAAATGCCTGTTGTAACTCTTCGTCGCTTTTAGCACTGAAATAAGATTCACGGGCATTGATCGCCTCGACGTTTTTACGATATTTTTTGACTTCTCGATCGTTTTTGGTACCGAAAATTTTTCCGACAAGCGATTGGAGCATTAAAAGCCTTCATTATGAACAGTATTGAAAAAGTTGGTGATTTTAGCATACGAAAACTATGGTTTTGGTAAATGAGCATAGGGTACAATACCACATTCACTTCTTTCAAGGATTTTGTGTGCGTTTTTTACCCGTCTTGTTTCTCCTGAGCCTCACCCTCTTTGCTTCTCCCAAAGACCTAACCTCATTTAACTCGAAATTTGTTCAAACCATCATTGACGACAATAATAAAAAAATCACCTACACCGGTGAACTGTGGGCAAGCAAACCTCAAAATGCTCTTTGGGCATACCAGAAACCAATCCAAAAAAGTGTTTATGTAAACGGATCCAAAATTACGGTTATCGAACCTCAAATCGAACAAGTCACTCTTCGTAACCTTGATGATGAGATCGATTTTTTACAAATTGTCCAAAAAGCAAAAAAAGTGGATGGAGATAAATACACGGCAACGGTAAAAGGACAAACCTATACTGTTGTGTTTAAAAATGATCTCCTCTCTTCTATTAATTATCAAGACGGCTACGATAACCGTGTTACAATAGTCTTCACCAATCCTGCCCAAAACAAACCGATCGAATCAAGCCGATTTAAGCCTGTAATTCCAGCTGATTTTGATGTCATCAAAGATAAATAATTTTTCTTTGCGTGTTACCCATTAGTTACTCTAGTCATCTTATGCTTATGTCCGAGTAAGAAATTTATCTTGCTACACCCGACAAGGAGTATGTCATGACCGTTAGTTCCAACTACACTAATGCGTATTCATCTTACAGTTCTTCAGCGACATCTTCAACAAAACAAATGGATAAACCGAGTTTTGAAGATTTGGCAAAAAAGTTACTGAGTTCAATGGACACAGATAACAGCGGTTCGATCGATAAAGCCGAATTTAGCGCAGCGGCGCAGGCACTTGCATCGAACTCAAACAGTACCGACACAAATAGTACGTCGGCAACAGATGTTTTCAATAAACTCGATACCAACAGTGACGGAAGCATGAGTTCCGATGAACTTATGACGGCGCTCAAAAATTCAAAACCGCCTGAACCTCCGCAAGGAAAAGATGGAGAAATGCCTCCTCCACCACCGGGCGGAATGCCTCCTCCAAGCGACTCCTCTTCCGCATCATCAGACAGTTCTAGTACCTCAAGTACAAGCGATGTCTTTTCTGCGCTTGACACCAATAAAGACGGTACTGTCAGTATCGATGAGTTATTAACATCGTTAGAAAATTCTAAACCCGATTCGTCCGGTAAAAACAACTCTACGACATCCGCAACCGATTCTTCCACAGCATCACAAACGGATACCTCATCCCAAAAATTGAGTGACATGTTGCTCAAAAGTATTCTCTCTTCGTATGGTAACAATGCCGCTTCGAGTAACACCACCTCCCTTTTAAGCATCAGTGCTTAAATCTCTACATGCCCCTCTTGGGCATGTTACTTACTTGTTACTTTTACCCCGATATAATCGTTTTATGATAAATGTTTTAATAATTGAAGATGATATCGAACTGGCACAACTACTAAAAACACGCCTTTACAGAGACAATATCGATCTAACTATTGCGACAACACCTTTGGATGGATTGAGTCTTTTTCAAACACGCACTTTTGACTTGTTGGTACTGGATCTCTCGTTGCCGCAGATGGACGGTATAGAGATTTGCCGTCTCATACGTCAAGAAAGCACTATACCCATCATAATCTCTTCCGCGCGCTCGGATATACGGGATAAAATGATGGGATTTTCACGCGGTGCCGATGATTATCTCCCCAAACCTTATGATCCGCAAGAGCTTATTTTCCGTATCGATGCGATTTTGCGCCGTCTTCATCCGGCTATGGCTAAAAAAGCAACTCCCTTTATCGTCGATGACGAACGTCACGAAATCAGTAAAAACGGTTCTGTTTTACGATTGACCCAAGCTGAATACGATATCGTTGCTTACATGCTAAAAAAAGATCGATTCGCCATCTCACGCGAAGAACTGCTCATGAATATCGGTTCGATCAAATATGAGAGCAGTCTCAAAAGCATCGATGTCATCATGGGTCGTGTACGTCAAAAAATCGGCGATGATACCAAAAACCCGCAATTTATTCTCTCTGTACGAGGGGTAGGATACAAATTTGTCAATGAATAAACACTCTATCCTGAGGCTCATTACCCTCTTTTTCTTTTTTATCTTTGCCCTCATCAATGTACTGTTTTGGGTTGCGTATCAATACTTTCTCACGCAATATCAAGAAGAGCAGTTACGACGTTTTATGCTCGCCGAGAGACTCGTCCATCACCGAAGCGGAAATTTTGATCATGAGCTAAAACAGCTTCTGATCCGTGTCTCGTCACACAGCCCAAATCTGCTCCTTTCGGAAGGGGAAACGGTTCGAATTTTGCCTTTCGGAAAAATGATCGACTACCAGCATAAGCACTATTTTATAGCCACGCCCCCTCCGAAAATGCCATTTGATCGATTTCGTGAGCATTCATTTGAGCCTCATCTTCTGCCACCTCGTGAATTTTTTTCAGTGGCAATCGAAGATTTGGCACCCCAATCCACAGTGCCGTTTTGGAGCATTGTTGTCATCATCGATCTGCTGATCTTGCTCTTTTTTGCCTATCTGGTTCGTAAATTGCTCCCCCTTCAGCGTCTTAAAAATGCCATTGTCCATTTTAAAGAGGGAGATACTCATCTCAAAATGCCTATCAACGGCGAAGATGAAATTGCTCAAATAACCCAAGAATTCAATCTGGTACTGGAAAAAATCGCTTCAATGAAAGAAGCACGTTCTCTGTTCTTACGAAACATTTTGCATGAGCTTAAAACACCGATAATGAAAGGCTCTTTGAGTGCGGATTGTATCGATGCCTCCGAAGACAAAGAGAGACTCAAACGTATCTTTAACCGGATGGATTATTTGTTAAACGAGTTCTCTAAAATGGAGAAATTCAGCAGCGGTGAGTGGTATCTTAACACCCAAGAATACCGTTTTGTGGATATCCTCGATCATACCTGCGATATATTATTATGCGATAAAAAAGATATTACGCTAAAAGGGGAAGAGTCCGCCCTTATCATCAAGGTTGATTTTGAACTTTTCGCGATTGCATTGAAAAATCTCCTCGATAACGCCTTTAAATATTCAAATACCAAACCGACGCTTCTAATATTGGGACATTCGATAGAGATATACTCGCTGGGCGATCCTTTACCTGATGAGAACCGAACTTTTACCAAACCCTTTAACCGCACCTATGAAAGTTCTTTGAACGGGTTGGGATTAGGACTCTATATCACCAATGCCATCCTCAAAAAACATGGATATAAACTCGAATATCACTATGCCGCTGGGATGAACTGTTTTCGGATTCGACTACACTAGTCTGATTTAGATATAATCTCTGCAATTAATTTTTGTTGCGGAGTATGAATGTCATTAGCCGAGATTGATTCACAAATCAACCTAATAAATTTCAAAGCTAGTTTTCGTGATAATTCTCTCAACATACCTCTCCCACCTCTACACAAAGTGCCAACGGAGGGGTTTTCTTCATGAACGATTTACAATCCCAACTTCAAAATCTAAAAAATCAAACTAACGGTTACTCGAAACCTCCTAAAACTTTTGAAGAACAGCTCGTACATTTAAAAAAGAAAAATCTCATCATCACCAATGAAACGTATACTCTCAAAAAGCTCTCCCATATTAACTACTATAGACTAAGTGCCTATTTTTTACCGCTACAACATCAAAAGAGATCCGAATTAGATGGCATTTTTTTAGACGATGTACGATTTGAAGATATTTTGGAACTCTATTTTTTTGATGCAGAGCTTCGTAAAACCGTCTTTAAAGCAATAGAATCGATCGAAGTCTATTTCAGAACACAGATCGCCTATCATCATTCACTTACTTATGGAGCATTCGGCTATCTTGATCCTGCGAACTTTAAAACATCCGCTGATTTTTTTGACAAAGTCATGCTGGCTATTCGAAAAGAAACTGGCCGTTCAAGTGAAACCTTTATCGCCCATTTTAAGGAAAAATACAACACCACTGATCTCCCCGTCTGGACAATGGTCGAAGTTGTCTCGATGAGCACCCTTTCTAAAATCTATGCGATGCTCAAAACCTCTGAACAACAAGCCGTTACACAAGCACTACACGGTGTTAGCAAAGATTTGTTTCATAACTGGTTTCATGCCCTTACCGTCATACGAAATATTTGCGCTCATCACAGCCGATTATGGAATAAAACGCTGGGAGTCAGTTTCGAAAAACCGCGTAAAATCAAAGAATTTCACTCTATGGAAGGGGATAAAGTTTTCTTTGCCCTCAGCGTCATAGCGTATATTCTCGATGCCATCGGTGAAGAGAGCGATTTTAAAAACGATATAGAATCTCTTATCGCAACACATCCGAAAATTAATATCAAGGCGATGGGGTTTGTTGACAGATGGGAACTAATGGCAGTGTGGGAATGAATATTAAGATGGAGATTTATCGATGAAAAAAATAATTAATGAAGCAAAAGCTGATGCCATCGCTGTTTACAATGCACTTGATATTGCCAGTGGAGGAAACCTTTCACTAATCAAACAAAGTATAGCTCAAACGTTTCATGGATTTTTAGAAGCAAAATTCAATAATCTTGTTTTAGATGTACTTTCCAATGATATAAGTGAAAATGAACTTATAGACTTTATTCATTCTCAATCCAATAGCAATAAAGAATTCATTGCAAATATTATTTTAAAAAATATGCACGCCGATAATCGTATAACAACTTTTCTATTAGCAAAATTATTGATTCAAAAAATGAAAAATGGATCACTTAACTACTATGAATCATCACTTTTTACTAATATTAATTCTTTAACATATGAAGATTTTGTGATATTTTATGAACTATGGAAAAATAAAAAAATTACTAATAATGGAAATTTTTATTATGAAATCAATGAACATCAATATTTTTACATTGATGCTCAAAACAAGTTATTTAGTTTAGGAATATTAGAGAAGCCAAACTTATATGGCGGATTCGCTCCCGAAGGAGCAATAGAGAGACGACTGAAAATATTTGATGGGACTGGATTTAGTGATTTTCTTTTTGATTTGTTGAAAGAGTTTTTTGAAACAAACTAAATCAATCCGATCAACGCCACCAACAACACCGGCGGCGTAATCACCAACCCTACTTTCATATACTCGCCCCATCCGATTTTGACCCCTTTTTGCGCCAGAACATGAAGCCACAACAACGTCGCAAGTGAACCGATTGGGGTCATTTTAGGTCCCAGATTACATCCAATGATATTTGCATACGCCAGTGCATGATTCCCCGCTTCGCCGATGGCGATATCCATTACCATGATGGTCGGCATGTTATTCATAACCGAACTGAGGATGGCGGATAAAAAGCCCGTTCCGATCACGGCGTAGACATTACCCAACGCCTGCAACTGGGTAATCAATCCTGCTAAATAGGTCGTCAAACCGCCGTTTTTTAGCCCGTACACGACGACGTAAAGCCCTATACTAAACCATACGACCTGCCACGGTGCGGCTTTGATCGTCATAATCGGTTTGGTCGCTTTAAAATAGGTGGCGATAGCGAGAAATACCAAAGCGCCGCCGAGAGCAAATACCGATACGGGGAGATGATAACGATCACCGATAAAATACCCGATCATCAACAGACCTAAAAACCACCAGCTGAGGCGAAACATCGTCAGATTTTTGATAGCTGATTCAGGGGTCGCCAATTGCGATATGTCGATATGAGTCGGGATATCTTTGCGAAAGTAAATCCATAATACGGTGATGGAAGCGATAATACTGAGGAGGTTCGGCAAAGCCATCGTTTTAGCGTATTCCCAAAATCCGATATGGAAATATCCTGCCGTCACAATGTTCGTGAGGTTACTGATTACCAACGGATTGGAAGCACTGTCGCCGATAAATCCCCCCGCCATCAAAAAGGCAAACATCGCTAACGGATTCATCTTGAGATGTTTCATTTTAGCCAGAACGATAGGGGTGAGGATCAGCGCCGCTCCGTCGTTGGCAAACAATGCCGATACAAGCGCTCCGAGGATAAGGATATAAACAAACATCAAATGTCCGTTTCCGCCCGATAGCCGTGCCATTTTCAGCGCCGCCCACTCGAAAAATCCAATCTCATCGAGCACCATCGAGAGGAGAATAATCCCGATAAAGGCGAGTGTCGCATCCCATACGATGGAGGTCACCGTCCATACATCGGCAAGGCTAACAACACCTAAAGCAATCGCAGCAATCGCTCCGGCTACCGCAGATGTCCCAATCTGTAATCCGCGTGGCTGCCAAATGATGAATATGAGGGTAACTAAAAAGAGTGAAACAGCTAAAATCATAAGATATTCTCTTCCAGCGGATTGGCAATAAATGCCTGCACTTTTGCTTCGATTGTATCACGAACTACACGTACTTGTTCCATAATTTCCTCATCACTTCCACTAAACGTTGAAGGATCAGGAAAGCTCCACATAATGATACGGCTTATTCCGGGAAAGATGGGGCAACGCTGTGCCGCTTCCGCATTACACACCGTAATCACATGACTGAAAGTACGCCCCTCTTTATAAAGATTAAAGACCCCCTTGGTTTCATTGCTTGATATATCTATCCCTTTTTCACCCATTGCGCGGACAACATAGGGATTGAGAGTTCCGGGTTCAATCCCCGCACTCTCGCTACTATCAGTGTTTATTGCATACTGATTGAAAAAAGCTTCTGCCATTTGACTACGAGCGCTGTTGTGGACACAGACGAATAATACTTTCAACATGGTATACCTTTTATTTTTATGATAGCACTATAGCTAAAAGCAGCATATTAAATCAATATATCTTGATATATTATTTTTATTTTGTTACACTGTCACAAATCGGAGGTATCGTAATGGACGTTTTTTTAGAAACCGCTTCAGCACTGAATGACGAAACCCGCATTAAACTCCTCGCATTTTTGGATACGCACGGAGCGTTATGCGTCTGCGATTTGCAGGAAAGTTTCGGGATGATCCAGTCACGTCTCTCTCGCCATCTGAAAATCCTCAAAGAGGGGGGATTTTTACGGGTAGATCGGTGCGGTACGTGGGCCTATTATTCCATTCGTTCCCCACTTGATCGCTTCCGAAGCGAAGCGTTGGCCGAAATCCGTTGTTTGGGAATTGAGCTCCCTCCACTTATTAAACTATCACAAACTGAAGGTTGTAAATTATGAAAAATGTTCTTATCCTCTGCACTGGCAATAGCTGTCGTTCTATTATGGGGGAAGCCCTTATTAATGCTAAAATGGGTGATTGTGTCAAAGCGTTTAGCTCCGGTGTAAAAGCAAGCGGTAAAGTGAATCCTCACGCGCAAGAGCTTTTGGAATCCAAAGGGTACTGGAGAGAAGAATATCACTCCAAAGTGATCGATACGGTTATCGATACTCCATTCGATCTCGTCGTCACCGTCTGCGATCACGCACACGAAACCTGCCCGATGTTCCCTAAAGCAGTGAAAACAATCCATGTAGCGTTCGAAGACCCAAGCGGCAAAGAGGTGGAAGAGTACGCTAAGACACTCGATCTGATCGAAGCAACACTTCTTCCGATTATTAAAACGGAGCTGTGCGACTGATGTGGCAAGAGAGCGTCAACGTCCTCATTTATGAATGGCTTAAAATGCCGCATGGAGAGAAACTCTCTGATGCCCTCAACTTTTTTATCTACGACACGGTAAAAATCCTCTTTTTGCTTACTGCGATTATCTTCGCTATCACCCTATTACGCTCCTACTTTTCGACCGAAAAGGTGCGCGTATACTTAAGTAAAAAGCATGAATTCACCGGAAATGTCCTTGCCGCACTGTTTGGGATCATTACCCCGTTTTGCTCGTGCTCGGCTATTCCGCTCTTTTTGGGCTTTTTACAGGCACGTATTCCGCTTGGAGTGACGTTTAGCTACCTCATCTCCGCACCGCTCAATAATGAAATCGCTATTGCGATGCTATTAACCATGTTCGGCTGGAAAGTGGCGGCACTCTACATCGGGTTTGGCTTACTCGTCGCTATTGTAGGCGGTATCGTTATCGGGCGGATGGAGCTGGAAAAAGAGGTACTTATCGAGGTAAAACCGATCAACGGAGAGATCACGGTAGATGAGCAAAAAATAGCCTTTAGCGTAAGACTAAAAGATGCAAAAGAATACACGCAAGACATCCTCTATAAAACATGGATATATGTCCTTGCCGGTGTCGGAGTGGGTGCTTTTATCCACGGATATGTCCCAACTGAGTTTATTGTTCGCGTAGCGGGAGCAGATAACATCTTTGCTGTCCCTCTCGCGACGCTGTTAGGCGTACCGATGTATTCCAATGCCGCAGGGGTTATGCCGCTCATTGAGGTGCTGACCTCCAAAGGGATGCTGATGGGGACGGCATTGTCGTTTATGATGGCGATCACCGCCCTCTCGCTGCCTGAGGCGATGATTCTCAAGCGAATCATGAGCCTAAAACTGATAGCGATCTTTTTCGGTACGGTGACACTGGGTATTATCGGTGTCGGGTATTTGTTTAACGCAATTTTATAATTTAATAGGAGTTAATATGAAAATCGAAATGATGAACCATACAGGCGGAGTCAAAGCTTTTCTTAGCGGTTTTAGTACCGAAGAATTAAGTGCGAAAATTGAGGCGTGTAAAACTGGAGAATGTACGTGTGAATGTGACCCTGCGATGATGCAAAAGATTGAATCAATTGATCTCGTTAGCGTTGATGGCGGTTCTACCATTACGATTACCGGAGATGTAAATGCCCAAACCCTCGCGCCGATGATGCAAGAATGCTTATTAGGAGAAAAACAATGAAAATCGAAATTTTAGGAACCGGATGTTCCAAATGCAAAGCTCTCGAAGAGGCAACGAAGCAAGCGGTAGCACAAAGCGGTAAATTCGCACAGATCGAAAAGGTCGAAGACATCATGAAGATCATGGAGTATGGCGTCATGAGTACCCCGGGGCTCGTGATCGATGGCAAGGTTGTCAGTACCGGCAAACTTCTCACGATAAACGAGATTAAAGAGTTGATCCAAGCACATTGATGGAAAGTTTTCTTTTAGGTCTGCTTGAATCACACGGTGCCCTTGTCTTTGCCGGAGCGTTCTGTATCGGCGCTCTCACTTCTCTCGCCCCCTGCTCCATCGTCTCGGTTCCTTTGTTAGTCGGAAGTGCGTTAGGGATGAGTTCACACCTCTCTCCTCGTGAGCGGGTACACTTTACCTATATTTTCGCATCGCTGTTTGCGCTGGGTGTGGCGGTAAGTTTCTCTATACTCGCCTATATGGTTGCCAAGATGGGATACTTTTTCTCGATCGCACCGCTGGAAGCGTACATCGCGGGGGGAATACTGGCCATCGCCATAGGTCTGTATTCGCTAGGAGTTTTACCTGAAGTGATCGACAAATCACGCTGGATGAGCCGACTTATCACGCTACGCTACGTAGGAGCGTTTTTGATCGGGATGCTCTTCGGTCTCGTCTCGACACCGTGTGCGTCTGCCCCTTTGGTAGCAATCATATCGGTTGCGGCTAACGCTCCTGAGTCGTATGCCTATGCTTTGGTACTCACGTTTGCATTGGGGCATTCATTACTTCTGCTAGCAGCGGGAGTATCGGTCGGATTTGCCCAAAACGTCGCGTCGAACTCAAAGATCGCTACTATCACCTCGTGGATGACGAGAATTTTTTCGTTTGCCCTGATTGGTATCGGGCTTTATTTTTTTACTTTAGCCTATCAACAACTCTAAAAGGATAACACCATGATCAAATTTTTATCCCTTCTCGCTCTGTGCGGTTCCCTATTTGCCGCCGAATTACAGCCGCGCCCGTATGCTCTTGTCAAACAAGAGATCGGAAAGGGTCAAGTCGTCATGGTCGAAGCGGGTTCAACCCGTTGTTCGTCATGCAAAGAGATGGGAGAACTTCTCTATCGTGAGATGGAGATTAACCCTAAGCGTAAAATCTTTTTCGTCAATGTCGGCGAAGAACGTGATGCCGCCCGTGAGATGAAAATCCAGATGATCCCCACACAGATTATTTATGACGGCAGCGGTAAAGAGATCGACCGCCATATCGGAGGATTAACGACCGATGCGCTCAAACAACTTTTAGCCAAGCATAAAATCTAAATGATTCAATTATTTAAAAACCTCTCATCCGACCAACGCCGTATCGGATTGGTCATTGCCCTCAATATCGCCATTGTCATCATCGAAAGCGCCGTCGGGGTTATCAGCGGTTCGCTCGCCCTCCTCTCGGATGCGTGGCACAACCTGAGTGACGTTCTCGCCCTAGTAGTCACAGCAATAGCTTTAGGATTAGGAACCCGTCCTGCAAACTCAGAAATGACCTTTGGATATATAAGATCAGAGATGATGGCGACCTTTATCAATGCCGGCTTTTTGTCGCTCCTGATGATTTGGGTTGCTGTTGAGGCGGTGGATCGACTGCTGCATCCCATGCCGGTGGACGGATGGCTCATGATGATTACTGCCGGTATTGCACTGATCATCAATACCGCCAGCGCGATAATTTTGGGGGGACACGCCCATGCGCATACCCATGAGGATGACGAAGCAGATGAAGCGGAGCACGATCTCAATGTCCGCGCGGCGTTTTGGCATATGGCAAGCGATGCGATTCTTTCCCTCGCCGTCGTATTGGGGGGAGGTGCGATGATCCTATGGGGGATACCGTGGATCGACTCGGTGTTATCCTTGGTATTTGCGGTGGTAATCCTGATCGCCAGCGGTAAGCTTCTGAAACGTTCCTTCGAAAGTCTGATGGATCATGCTGATCCAAAAATGGTTGGCAAACTCTCGCAGATTGTAATGAATCATCCGATGGTATGCCAGACCCACGATATCCATATGCATTGCCCCTCCAGCAAAGAGCGCTATTTTTCCGCCCATATCATCCTCGATGAAGCACTGAGTTTAAAAGAGGTAGAAGCCGTTATCGAAACCCTCCGCCATGATCTCTCCTATGCAGGAGCGACTCATATTTTACTTCAGCCGGAGACGGCAAAATATAATGGCAGTAATGAGCAGTGCAATGGGCATATTTGGCACAACCATTGACATGAAAAAAATGGATATACTTAACAATAATATTTATAAGGATCAGGCATGAAAACTGTCTTGCTTATTGTGCTTCTTACTTTTCCAATCTTTGCAGATAGTTTCGATGAGTATCTCAAACAGTTTGATTACAACGAGCGAACCGAAATGAAAATCAAAAGTCTCGAAGCGGTTGAACTCTATAAAATGGGGGAAGTGGAGTTTGTCGATATCCGCTTTAAAGAAGAGCAATCAACATGGGGATTCTCCTTTATGAAACATATTCCCCTCAATGAACTCCCGAATCGTTTAAATGAACTGGATAAGAACAAAACGATCGTCACCGTCTGCCCTCACTATGACCGTGCGGAAATGGCACGCATCTATCTAACACTGAAAGGCTATAAAAGCCGTTATCTGACCGATGGGTTACTGGGGCTTGCCGATTATTTGCGTGGGGATGAAGCCAAAGAGTTTGTCGAGGAAATGAAAAAGAAATAAAGGTTAGATTTGAACCGTTATAATCGCTACATGAAAATCACCTCTTTAAACCGTAACATCATAGCCCTCGGAGCCAATAGTTTCTTCACCGATTTCTCTACAGAAATGATCCTTCCCCTCTTGCCGATCTTTTTGGAGCGTTTTTTACATGCATCTAAAAGCGAAATCGGTCTGATCGAGGGGATGGCGGAGTTCGGGGTTGCAATGCTGATAGCCTTATCGGGTTTCTACTCGGATCGTCTCGGTAAGCGAAAAGGGATCACCGTATTCGGCTACGGCATGTCCAACCTCATCAAACCACTCGCATTTTTCGCCCAAAGCGCCACGATGATCGCTATGATACGGATCGGTGACCGTTTGGCAAAAGGAGTTCGTGTCGCTCCGCGTGATGCCCTCATAAGTGCCTATACCCCCAAAGAGATCAGCGGTTTTGTCTTCGGGTTTCACAAAATGATGGACGGTGCCGGAGCACTTGCAGGCTCGCTCACCGCATTTGGCGTCTTATGGTTCTGGGGGGAGAGTGAATCGTCATTCCGCACCGTTTTTGCCATCAGTCTGATACCGGGTCTAATATCCATGATGATCCTCATTTTTTTGGTTACCGACGTCCCCTTTACCCCCGTCTCAATCCGCCGATTTCGTCCGGAGGCACTCCCCGCACCGTTTTACTATCTGGTGGTATTTCAGAGCCTCTTTAGTCTTTTTGCAATGAACTACTCGTTTATGCTTCTCAAAGCCGAAAACAACGGTATCGCATTGGTCATGATCCCCCTCGCTTATGCCCTCTACAATCTCACCCAATCAGCGTTTGCCATACCGATCGGAAAAGCAGCCGACCGTTTCGGCAAACCGGTATTGCTATCCTTTATCTACCTAGCCTTTGGGTTGGGAGCGCTCGCTATGACTACAGGTTCAACTTTGGGCGTATGGCTCGGATTCGGCATTTACGGATTTTTTGCCGGAGGGTTTAACGCACTGGCCAAAGCCATCATCTCCGACACCGCTCCGCAAGAGCTCAAAGCAACCGCGTACGGAGTCTATTACACGGCGGTCGGAATCACAACCCTCATCTCTTTAACAGGTGCAGGATGGTTATGGGATCACTATGGAAGTAATATCCCTTTTATCATTGCATCCGCCTCGTCACTGGTTTTGGCGATCGCCCTCTTGTATATGCGTCGTCGTTTTACCCATTTATCTGCTATTTAAACACAACTTTGTTGTATCGATCATAGATCCATTCCGCAACTGCTTGACGTTCGTCATCTGAAAGTTTTCCTTTGAGCGAAGGCATTATTCCGAATTTTTCTATCGCCATCGGATGACACATACTGTACTGAACACTCGGATTTTGAATGTAGTCTTTAATAAACGCGACAATCACCTGCCGCTTAACATCATTATCATCATCAGCAATCAGGACATTCTCTTTAAGTCGATTCGAAACTTCAACCATCGGAGGTGCCTTCAATGAGCCTAAGTGCTTCATAACCTCTTGTTTTTCCATCATTTCGACATGGCATTGCATACAGTGTTTCTGATAAATACCGTAACCGTCCGCCCCCAAAAGTGTATATCCCATCATCGCTAAAATCCAAAATAGTTTCATTTATTCTCCCCTTTTGTACAACGTACCAAACGTTCATCATCTCTGTAATCAATCATTATTTTTCGTACACGCTCTTGCCAAAGTGTTCCAAACATATCGCGTTCACCCTGATCCGCCCGATTAGAGAGAATAAGCGGTAATAGCGCCCCAATCATTGGATCAGCAGGAACGAAAGAGGGATCATAATTCAACACAACACGTTCAAGAGTATCGGTTCGTTCCAATGCCATCTCACCCTCTATCTCTGCCTCGTAACTCAATAAATCACGCCGATCAAATTGTCCCCCTAAACCATGGAAACCGCCTTTTTCGGTTGCACCCGTAATCATCGAAGCGACATTGGCGATCACTCCTACGACACCATCACCTAGTTTACCCTTCATCAGAACTTTAATCTCGCCTCGAATAGGAGTTTTATCACCGTAAAGAGCCTTTAGCCCCTTTTGAATGATTAGATACGCACCTGCAACCGTAGGACAGGAGTGTCCTGCCAATTTCACCACCTCTTCGTAGTGATATTCCAAAATACCGTTCTCTGCCACCCCTAACACCTTCGCCAACGGATCAGCCATCGTGATTGGCGAAATAAGGTTAAAAAAATCGGGAGTTTTCATTTGTTGCCTTGCATAAATAAATTATTGAGATTATAAAGAAATAACGGATAATTTGACTTGACCGATATCAAGTGATACACTGTCGCAACACGTTATCCAAGGATGATCTTCGATGCTGCGCTCGATTCACGACTCATTAGAGCCTAAACTTGTTACCCTTTTTCGTCGCCAAGGCTACTCATGGTCTGATTTTAGTGCTGATACGATCGCCGGTCTGGCCGTTGCCATTGTCGCACTGCCACTCGCCATGGCAATCGCTATTGCTTCCAATCTCCCACCTGAACGAGGACTCTTTACCGCAATCGTTGCCGGTTTTTTGATTTCAGCACACGGAGGTAGTCGCTATCAAATTGGTGGTCCTACAGCCGCGTTTATCGTAACCGTTGCCACAGTTGCCATGAAACACGGTTACGAGGGATTGGTGCTCGCCACGTTAATGGCCGGAGGCATACTCATCATCATGGCTTTCTTCCGCGCAGGGGAGATGATTAAATTTATCCCCTACCCTGTCATCGTCGGGTTTACATCCGGGATCGCACTATTAATCGCCTTTTCACAGATACGAGATTTTTTCGGCCTTTCCATTACAACCGTCCCTCCCGATTTTCTCGATAAACTCACCGTTTATGTCACTCACTTGCATGAAACCAATTTTATCGCCATTCTTGTTGCGCTTACCTCTATCGGCATCATCCTCCTCACCAAACGCTATATCCCTAAAGTTCCGGGACCTATTGTCGTCGTGGTGCTCTCAGGGATGGCAGTTTGGGCATTGGGACTCCCAGTGGAGACGATCGAAAGCCGATTTGGGGCAATTCCCTCCATGCTACCGACCCCAGTATGGCCGACAATCACATTTGAAAAAATGCGTTTGCTTCTCCCCGATGCCATCACCATTGCCACCCTTGCCGCCATCGAATCGCTCTTATCGGCGGTAGTTGCTGACGGGATGAGCGGAACACGCCATAAATCAAATGCCGAACTCATGGGGCAGGGAATCGCCAATATCGCTTCCGCTATTTTCGGCGGCCTCCCCGCCACAGGAGCCATCGCCCGTACTGCCACCAATGTCAAAGCCGGTGCACGAACGCCGGTAGCTGGGATTATGCACGCAGTATGGCTATTTTTGTTTATGCTCTTACTCTCACCCTTAATTGTAAAAGTTCCTCTGGCGGCTTTGGCAGCTATTTTGATGGTCGTTGCATGGAATATGTCGGAACTAAAACACGTCCGAGAGATTATGCAGGCTCCTCGAAGCGATAGGATCGTCTTGATCGTTACCTTCTTGCTGACCGTCCTCGTCGATCTGAACTTCGCCATTCAAGCGGGGATTGCCCTTGCCTCGATCCTCTTTATCGATCAAATGATGAAAGCGACGCAAATACGCTCCGTGGAGAGTGAAGAGGATGATCCCGACTCAATCCACAATAAATCAATCCCAGAGGGTGTAGAGGTCTACGAGATCCAAGGCCCCCTCTTTTTCGGTGTTGCCGAAAAACTGGTAGATACCCTTTTACTTTTTGAAACCCCTCCTAAAATATTTATCCTGCGTATGCGATACGTCCCGCTCATTGATGCTGCAGGTTTGCATGCTCTCGAGATTTTACATGAACGTCTCACCCATAATCATACGGTATTATTACTCTCAGGAGTTAATCCTCAAGTGCGTCGCTTTATATCCCAATCCCATATCGATGAAAAAATCGGGGAAGAAAATATCGTCGATCACATCGACAAAGCAATCCTGCGGACAAATGAAATTTTAGGGCGAAAAAGCTAAAAAAGCCAATCGATGTTAATAATTCGATTGACAGCTCTGGATATCATAATTCAGTAACTCTTCAAACGTCGGTACCTGTACCGGCTTACTGCAAAGATACCCTTGGAAATAGCCGCATCCATGACGTTCTAAAAAATTAAACTGCTCAATCGTCTCAACCCCCTCCGCAATTACATCGAGATTAAAAATCGATGCTATCGAAAGGATCGTTTCGACCAATGCCGCATCATCTTTATCCGACATAATGTCACGAATAAAACTGCGATCAATTTTGAGCGTCGTAAACGGAAGCCGTTTGAGATATGCAAGCGATGAATACCCTGTACCGAAATCATCCATAGATAGACTGATTCCGGCCGTGCGAAGTCGATTCATTTTATTGATAACACTGTCCATTTTGTCAATAATCATCGATTCGGTAAGTTCAAGTTCAAGCATAGATGGGACAATTCCCGTTTCCGCAACAATACGGATCACTTTATCAACAAAATCACTCTGGCGAAACTGTACCGCACTGACATTAACCGCTATACGTTCAATATGCCATTTATTCATGTGAGCGGCTCGCCATTGTACAAACTGTGTACATGCTTCACGAAGCACCCATTCCCCAATAGAGACAATCAATCCGCTCTCTTCGGCAATATCGATAATTTCATCAGGCATCACCAATCCCATTTCAGGATGATTCCACCGTAATAATGCCTCTGCACCGACAATCCTTTTCGTCACAATTTCGAGCACTGGCTGATAATAAAGTTCCAATTCGCCATTTTTAATGGCATGACGCAGACCGTTTTCCAAAAAGAGCCGTTTCTTGATCCATTGATCCATCTTTTCCTGATAGAATCGGGTCGTATTTCTCCCCTCTTTTTTTGCTTGATACATTGCGGTATCAGCAAATTTTAGTAAATCATCCGCATTTTGATTATCAGAGTTAGCAATAGCAATTCCAATACTGGAACTGGTTATTATCGCTTCTGTCTGCCCTACATCAAATGGAATAGAAAGAGCATTATGGATTTTTTCAGCTACAGTCTCCGCACGCGTTGCTGCAACGTGAGGATTAGTTCCGAGTTCATTCAATAAAATAACAAACTCATCGCCGCCTAGACGAGCAACGGTATCCCCCTCTCGACAAATAGAGGTCAATCGTGATGCCGTTTCTATTAAAAGCAAGTCACCGATATGATGTCCCAAAGAATCATTTATACTTTTAAAATGATCCAAATCCAAAAACATTATTGCGATCAGATTATGATGGCGTCGATAGTGAGCTAATGACTGTTCGATCCGGTCTTTAAGCAGTATACGGTTAGGTATATCGGTCAGAGCATCAAAGTAAGCTTGATGTTTTATCTTTTCTTCGGCATTAATCCGTTCCGTAATATCGGTGACAATAGCGACACCGCCGATAATATTACGCTTAGTATCATACATCGGCGACGTACGTAACGTAATCCAAAGCTCAAGCTTTTTGATCATTGACGTATAGGGACCCTCATAGTATCCCTTATGCTCCCCGAATGGTGCACTTATTGCCTCATCTAAACACTTGTCGGGAAGTTTTTTCAAATCCAAACCGATCATATTTTCTTTGTTGATTTTCAATATTTGCATCATCTCAACATTTGAATCGATAACAATCAAATCACTGTCATAATAGAAAATACCGGCAGGTGCATCTTTAAAAATCGTTTCAAAACGCTCTTCGGAGAGATTCAAAGCTTGTGTTGCTTTTTCATGCAATATTTTAGATTTAAGAGCATTCATAATATTTTGATGTATTCGTCTAGCCGCACTGACCAAAAGAGCGAAGAATGCTATAACCAAAATACCCATCATTTGGTATTCCATACCACCGGTAAAAAACATCACACAAAACAAAGGAGCGAGAAGAAGTAATAAAAAAAGCACTGCTAACCCAAACAGTGAAGCCAACGTTCCCGATGCAATGGATGAAATTCCGGCAATCAGAAAAATGAGAAAAAATTGTTGAAGAACATTAGGCGATTCAAAAATAAAAAACGCCACACTACCCCACACCACTGCCGAACTCAACATCACATAGGCAAAATGCCTTTCCCATGTCCTCGTATCATGCTTTTCTGGATGAATACGGAAGATACGCAATAACCAAAGACGCCAAAGCAAGGTCAAAATAACTGCCAGGAACCATACAGTGGTTATTAAAAAAACTGGCGTTTGAAAAAACATATGCGCAATTATCACTCCTGCGAAAAAAAGAGGAAAAACCGACACAAATGATTGTTTATAAGCAATCCTAACTTGTTCAGTCCGGATTTGTTCTTTTTCACCCGTATCCAATTCCATTAAAAAATCTTTTTTTCTAAAAGTCATATCACAATCTACTTGATTTATAAAATATAAGAGGTAGGATAACGTAAGAGAGATGAAAAACAAATTCCGTTATGTTACAATTATAGAATGTATAAATTACTGCTGTTGATGTTTTGTTTTTTTACTCTAAATGGCTATGACTTGGCTGAAAACTATGAGTATGTTAATCACACGATTTATTCCAATGATCTGGTTCCCGATATTCCCAAAAAATTTGAACTTCTCCAAATTCCCACCGATAAGACTCAATACCGTATAGATGCTCAGGTCATTGCCAAAACATTTGAACTTAACGGATTTATACTCGATATTTCAAAAACCCGCTACGTCAACTTTACTCGCCATAGCCCTGTAGATTTCACCCCTATTAAACAACAACTTTCCGATTTGCTGAGAGAAAAATACCCTTCGATCCATATCGAAGGAATCACTATTACGCCGCGAGGCTATTTAGCTTCTTTAGGAAAAGAGACACGCGGTGTATTTGATTCAAGATTCTATCAAAATGCTGGCGGAACCTTTTATATTCTCGATCGTGAGGGCCTTAGACACTATCTCGATTACGCTGTTAATGCCTCTCTCGATGTTCTCCACACAAACCAAAAAGTTTTACGCAAAGAAAATCTGAACAATTCGAATACACAGCTCCAGAACATCCCGTTTAAATCATTTAGAGACACTCCCCTGACAGCCTTGCCTGATCACCCTTCACGATTTCGTTCCACGATCAAAGCTTCTCAACTTTTAACCGTCCGTAATGTCGAAGAAATTCCATTGGTTTTAAAAAATGCACAAGTAATCGTCGAGGTCCAAAATGAGTCAGTTATTGTGGAGTTTGGGGCTACTGCAACACAAGAAGGGTTACTCTATGATATTATTACGATCCAAAAAAGTGACGGCAAGCGTGTCAAAGCCAAAGTAATCGGAGAAAATCGGGTGGAATTACAATGAAAATCGTCGTAGGGATCAGCGGAGCAAGCGGTGCAGCGTTGGGTCTAAAACTCGTACGCGCACTCCCTTCTAATGTGCAAAAACACCTCATTGTATCTGATCATGCCAATATCGTTTTAGAAAAAGAAGAGAATCTTACCCTTCATAAAAACGACGAAATCTGGGCTTCCGTAGCATCAGGCTCGTATGGCGCCGATGCGATGATCATCACTCCCTGCAGTATGAATACCCTCGCTAAAATTGCCTGCGGGATTGCCGACAACCTCATTACCCGTGCCGCTGCGGTGATGATTAAAGAACGCCGCACCTTAGTCCTCGCTCCACGTGAAATACCATTTTCACCGATTGCCTTGGAGAATATGCACAAGCTCTCGATGATGGGAGTTATTATTGCCCCGCCGGTATTAGCATACTACGGGGATCAAGAAGACCTTGAATCAATGGAAAACTTTATGATCGGCAAATGGTTCGATCTTCTCGGAATCGAGAATAATCTTTATAAACGATGGAATCCTGATGCATAAAATTGCTCTTTATCCAGGGACATTCGACCCTATAACCAACGGCCATTTTGATATTATTGAACGGGGTATCAAACTCTTTGATGACGTAATTATTGCCGTTGCCGATTCTCAGGAAAAAAAGCCTATGTTTACTTTGGATGAGCGTGTCGAGATGGTTAAACTGGCGGTCAAAGACTTAGAACGAGTACAGGTTGTCGGATTTGACAACCTTACGGTTGAACTTGCCAATGCACTCGGTGCAACTGTCCTTATACGTGGTCTTCGGGCGGTAAGCGACTTTGAATTTGAACTGCAACTTGGCTATCTCAACAACTCACTCGATCCGAACATCGAAACCGTTTATCTGATGCCGAAACTCAAACACGCTTTTATCAGTTCGTCTATTGTTCGAAATCTGCTTAAGTTCAATGGCAAAACGGTCCATCTTCTTCCAACGGCTGTCCAAAATGTTATCGGGAGCATGAAATCATGTACGTTGCAATAGAGGGGATCGATACTGCCGGAAAAAGCACTCAGATCGAAGCATTACGTTCCCTTTTCCCGGATGCTTTGATTACAAAAGAACCGGGCGGTACACCGACAGGTGTTGAAATCCGGAACATGGTACTCTTTGGCAATCTCAAAAGCAAAATGGCCGAGATTTTGCTCTTTTTAGCCGATCGTGCCGAGCATACCGAATCGGTAATATTACCCAATATGAACAAGCTTATCATTAGTGACCGCTCCGCTGTATCGGGTATGGCGTACGCAAGCGTCCAAGATCTGTGTGACGAAGCAACACTGGTTATGCTCAACCGTCTCGCCACCGGAGGAACGTTGCCCGACACCGTATTTATTTTAAAGCTCACCCCCGAAGAGTTAGGCTATCGTCTAAGCCAAAAAGAGCACGATGTTATCGAATCACGGGGAATTGATTACCTCCTTAGTATCCAAGATGCTCTCATCGCTTCGGCGTATGCACTCGGAATCCAAACGCATGTAATCGATGCGACACAATCTATCGATACAATTACCAATGAAATTACCACCCTTATCAAAGGAGCCTTATGATCCAATCTTTGCGCGGAATGAACGATATCCTCTCCGAGGAGTATGAGCGTTTTGAATACTTTTTAACCACCGCTTCCACTATCGCCAAGCGATACGGGTTTCATTACATCGAAACTCCCCTACTCGAAGAAACGGCATTGTTCAAACGTTCCGTCGGCGAATCCAGCGACATTGTCGGCAAAGAGATGTATCAATTCATCGATAAAGGTGAGAATGATGTTTGTTTACGCCCTGAAGGAACTGCCGGAGTTGTCCGCGCATTCGTTCAGCACAAATTGGACAAAAAAGGCGGTATTCACCGTTTCTACTATAACGGACCGATGTTTCGCTATGAGCGTCCCCAAAAAGGCCGGCTAAGGGAGTTCCATCAATTTGGGGTTGAGAGTTTCGGTGTAGACTCTGTTTATGAAGATGCGCTGATGATCATGATGGTAGCTGATATCCTAAAAGCACTGGGAATCGGATACCGCCTTAAACTCAACTCTCTCGGAGATCAAAACTGTATGCCAGCCTACCGTGAACAGCTCGTCGGCTTTATCGAGAGCTGCGGTGATGCGATTTGTGGTGACTGTGAACGACGTAAACTTACCAACCCTATCCGCGTGTTGGATTGTAAAAATGAAGCCTGCCAAATCTTGTACATCAATGCTCCAAAACTTATCCACCACCTATGCGAAGGGTGTCAAAGCGATTTTGATACCCTTAAAACGATTTTAGATCAACACGACATCGCGTATGAGATCGATACGAATCTCGTACGGGGATTGGATTACTATTCCAAAACTGCCTTCGAATTCGTCAGTGATAACATCGGGAGCCAAAGCGCTATCGCCGGCGGCGGACGCTATGATCGTCTGATCGAGTTTCTGGACGGTAAACCGACTCCTGCCGTCGGATTTGCCTTGGGGATTGAGCGTTTGATGGAACTCATCGTGATGCCTGAAACGGTACGCGAGGGATACTATCTGGGCGCAATGGATGCCCAAGCCGTTACCCCTATCCTTTTGTGCGCTGAAAAAATCCGCCGTACCCAAAAGGCAGTCGTTGAATACGAACCTAGATCACTCAAAGCGCACCTCAAGGGTGCTGATCGTATCAATGCCCGCTATTGCGCCGTTATCGGTGAAAACGAGCTGGCTCAAAACACGATTTGGATCAAAGATTTGGTGGAAAAAACCGAATCGGTGATCCCGATGAACGAACTATTATCTCTATTAGCCCTATAAAGGATCAACATGCAAAACTATGGTATAGATATTTGGGGTGAAAACAACTTTATGATCGATCAGGGGATGGTTAAAGTTAACTATAAAAGTTCCCCCTCATTGATTGAAATCAGCCAAAAAATACGTAAAACCAACCTTCGCGGGCCATTAATCTTGCGTTTCCCCCATTTGATCGGAAAACAAATCGATCTTTTGTATTCTAATTTTCATCGCGCTATCTTTGAAAACGATTACACCGGAAAATTCCGGGCAGTATTTCCGCTTAAAGTAAATCAATTTCCTGAAGCGGTCGATGCAATCGTCGAACACGGCGAACGATACGGATATGGCTTGGAAGCCGGTTCTAAAGCCGAGCTTGCCATTGCTATGGCAAAAACAGCTATCGGTTCACCCATTACCGTCAACGGATTTAAAGATGAAGAGATGGTACGACTCGGATTTATGGCAGCCCAAATGGGTCATGACATTACCATCACGATCGAAGGTCTCGGCGAGCTTGAATGGATTATCGATGTAGCCCAATCATGTAATCTCAAAATACCGAATATCGGAATCCGTATCCGTCTCCAATCCGAAGGAAGCGGTATCTGGGCAAAAAGCAGCGGATTAGGTTCTAAATTCGGTCTAACATCAACCGAGCTTATCGAAGCAATGAACATGCTCCAAGAAAACAACCTCGTCGATCATTTCAGTATGATCCATTTCCATGTCGGTTCACAAATGCAGGATATCTCTACTCTAAAACGGGTTTTGCGTGAAGCGGGAAATATTTACGCCGAACTCAAAAAGATGGGAGCAGATAACCTCGGAGCGATCAATATCGGTGGGGGACTTGCGGTTGAATATTCTCAACATACGTCAAATCGGATGCGTAACTATACACTCGAAGAGTTCTCCAACAGTGTTGTTTTCCTTCTTCGTGAGATCATGAATGCAAAAGGGGTTGATCATCCTGATATTTATACCGAATCAGGCCGTTTTGTTGTTGCATCCCACTCCGTTTTGATCGCGCCGGTACTTGAGCTTTTTTCACACGACTATCAAGCAAAATCGCTCAAACTCAAAGAGAATAATCCGCCTCTCATCGAAGAGCTGCGTGAATTAAATTCGCTGCTCTCACCGCGTACCTGCATCGAGTACATGCATGATGCGTTGGATCACATGGAGTCATTGCTTACTTTGTTTAATTTGGGGCACATTGACTTGCAAGATCGTTCCAATGCAGAAATTTTAGTGCATCAGATTATCAAAAAATCGCTCTATCTTTCCCAAGACAACCCTATGCCTGAAATCGAACGTCTGCAAGTGAAGCTCCAAGAACGCTATCTGATCAACAGTTCTATCTTCCAAAGTATCCCCGATTACTGGGGATTACAGCAGCAGTTTCCGATTATGCCGCTTGATCGTCTCGATGTCCCAGCCATCCGTGCGGCAAGCTTGTGGGATATTACCTGTGACAGTGACGGCGAGATCCGCTTCAAACCTGAGGCTCCTCTTTATCTGCACGATATTGATTTGGACGAAGAGGAATACTTTCTTGCCTTTTTCAACGTCGGTGCTTATCAAGAGACATTAGGGATGAACCACAATCTCTTCACCCACCCGAGTGAATGTACCATCTTAATCAGTGATACCGGATATGAAATTGAAAATTTCACAGAGTCCGATAACATTCTCAATATCCTCGAAGATATCGGCTATGACGCTTCTAAACTTCTGACAAACCTTAAAAATAAACTTGCCGTGAGTGATTTTAGGACAGAAGAAGAAAAAAGTGATACACTTCAAAAACTCGAAATGTACCTGTACCAAAACGGGTACTTGCGAACCACACGATAAGGATTGAATTTGGGACTTTTTTCTGAAATTGCCGAAGATTTTTCGAACGTTTACAAGAATGATCCCGCTATCAGTTCTCGCATCGAACTCTTTTTCAACTATCCGGGTGTGTGGGCCATTTTTTGGTACCGTATCTCCAACCGACTCTATCGAAACGGCTTTCGTGCCGTTGCCCGCATATTGATGGGTATAAATCAGCTTTTCACCAACATTGATATCCATCCGGGAGCTACGATCGGTCGACGTGTCTTTATCGACCATGGCTTCGGCGTTGTCATCGGACAGACAACCGTGATCGAGGATGATGTACTCATTTATCAAGGGGTTACCCTTGGAGGGGTGAGCCTTGTCGCCGGTAAACGTCACCCTACGATCAAAAGCGGTGTTGTTATCGGTGCAGGGGCAAAAGTTTTAGGGAATATTACAATCGGAGCCAACTCTAAAATCGGAGCCAACTCCGTCGTCGTACGCGAAGTACCTGACAACAGCACCGCGATCGGTATCCCCGCCCACGTCATCCAAAAAGGGCGAGATAAAGACCCGTTCAGTCATAACAAACTTCCCGATATCAACAAAGAGATGTTTGAATATCTCCTCCGCCGAGTCGCCGTATTGGAACACTATATGGTGCAGGACAACACAGAAATCCTCGAACAAGATTTACAGCTCGAAAACATCTATGAATCATTTATCAAGGCAATGAAAAATTGATCTCTAAAATCGCTTTTTTTTGTAGCTTGATCATTATCTCTACACTCGCATTTCTCCCTGATTATTCGGGGCTTCCTCCAATTGCTTCTTTCAGTGACAGACTCAATCATGCAGCCGCATTTACAGTATTACTATTACTCTATCGTTTTGCTTTTATCCATACGATACAGCGTATTGTAGTGTCTATGCTTTTCTATGCACTCTTTATCGAAACGGTTCAATCTTTTTTACCGACACGAACGGCATCTATTGAAGATATTTTTGCAGATAGTATCGGATTAATGTTAGGGATAGTACTAAGTCGATTGATAGAAAAAAAGCGCCCCGTAATGGGGCGAGAAGGTATTAATTAAAAAAGTCCTGAAAGTGATTTTCCCAATGCTTCCTGTAACACCGGCTGCGCTTCCGCAAAATCGAGATTTACTTTATTTGCCGTGCTCACAACACGCGTACGATACGTTTTCCACTCTACTTTGCCACCTTGAATATCTTGTTTGACCTTAGTGGAAGTTCCTTGTTTAATATTCGCCGCTTGTGTCTGCGTTACTACTTCCCCTGCTAACGGGCGCTCACGAATCTGTACATCGGTAATCATACTAAAATAGGTATCATCTACCAATGCATCACCGATAAATCCAAGTGCCGCACCGGCAAGACCAACCGCAGCAGCATCTCTATTCCCGCCGTTAAATGCGTATCCTGTCGCAACACCTACAGCAGCTCCTGAGACAGCTCCGCCAAATCCGCTGGACAATGCACCCTGTGCTTCGCGAAGATCAGTTTTACCCACTTGGAGTACATTCACTTGCAACATAAAGTTGGCTTTTTGCGGACTATTGGTAATGGTATACCCTTGTGCTTGAAGGGCAGTGATGATAGGTGCTTTGACATTGATATCTTTATCGGATGTATTACGAACATCAATAAAAATTATTTTTTTCTCCGCTTCTGTCGGTTCTAAAAAGATCGTTTCCGACATTTTGGTCTGTACATCAAGATTACGTTTTTTGATCGCCGTATGAGCTGCCCCACATCCGGTAAATTGAATCGCGACCATGCTGAACATCCCTGCCAGCAAAAGCGATTTTGCAATAGTTTTTAATTCCATTCTCATATCCTCCGTTGTTAATACAATTTATTGTAAACAAACTCGCCTTAAATAAGGATAATAACGATTAATGTTCATCCATGGGATTTATCGTCTCTATGACATCTAATCCGAAACCGCTAAGCCCTGCAAAATCAGACACTTTTGATTCCGCAATAAGACGCATATGTTTCACCCCTAAAGATTTGAGAATTTGAGCACCTATACCGTATTCCTTCATATTCACCTGCTGATGATGCGGTTTGTTGATAAAGAGCAATACACCGCTATTATGTTTGAGATAATGGATCGAATCAATCAGATGAGCGTATTTGCTTTGATTAAGCAGTAAGTCGATATCCGGAACAACATTATGAACTTTAACATTCGCTGTCTCTCCCGCTTTATAGAAAACCACAGCCGTATGACGATTATCCTGATGATCGGCAAACTCGTATTTTTTAACGTGAACACCGAAAAACTCGATCTCCTCTTCTGACACTGCTTTAACCAAAGTCTCATTCGCGAGACGAAACTCAACGATGTCTGAGATATACACCGTTTTAAGGTTATGTTTTACAGCAAAGACATCCAAATCATCCCGACGTGCCATTGTTCCGTCTTCTTTCATGATTTCACAAATGACCGCAGATTCAGCTAGTCCGGAAAGTCGGCACAAGTCGACAGAGCCTTCCGTATGCCCGATTCGAACCAGAGTTCCTCCTTCTTTTGCGATCAGAGGAAAAATATGCCCTGGAGCGACCAATTCAGAAGAATGCGAAAGAGGATTGGCCAGAATTTTGATGGTCATGTCCCGCTCTGCCGTTGAAATCCCCGTAGTCGCTGCTGTAGCGTCCACTGAGATCGTAAATGCTGTTTCATGCATCGAAGTATTCGATTTCACCATCGGCTCAAGACTAAGGCGTTTAGCGATACTTGGATTGATAGCGACACAAATCAGTCCCTTTGCATGAGTAGCCATGAAATTAACATGATCCGGGGTTGAAAAAACAGAAGCGTAAACAAGGTCTCCCTCGTTTTCACGATCCTCATCATCGACCATAATTACCATTCGCCCTTTTTTAAACTCTTCGATAGCATCCAAGACCCGTTGCACTGCTGACATAAAAACTCTTTTGTGTAATATTTGGACTAATTATAAAGTAAAAGGGTTAAAAAACTATCACAATAAAAAAAATGCTCTTTTTTAACGCCGTTATTATCGAAGCACTTGACAAATTTGTTAAAAGTGTCTATAATTTCGGCCTCACAACACAATGTTGGGGTATAGGCAAATGGTATGCCAACAGTTTTTGGTACTGTAGATTGTAGGTTCGAGTCCTACTACCCCATCCACTTTTATACCGCGGAATAGAGCAGTCCGGTAGCTCGTCGGGCTCATAACCCGAAGGTCGTAGGTTCAAATCCTGCTTCCGCAACCAATCTAGACTTTAGACTTCTACCCTATAAAATATAGATAATAGAAACCCACTTTTTTTACCGCGGAATAGAGCAGTCCGGTAGCTCGTCGGGCTCATAACCCGAAGGTCGTAGGTTCAAATCCTGCTTCCGCAACCAATCACTAATTTATCTCTTATGTTATACTTCTTAATATGAATGAACTTCCAATGATAACTCCTTATATACTTTACATTCTTAGATGCAATGATGGAACTCTCTATACCGGAATCACCAATAATCTGGACAAAAGGATACTAGAGCATAATACCTCTGATAAAGGGGCAAAATATACTCGATATCGTCGTCCTGTGATACTGGTATATCAAGAGGCATGCATGGATAAAAGCACTGCCCTCAAACGTGAGCTTGTAATCAAAAAAATGAGCCGTCAACAGAAAAATGACTTATTAAGTCTTTCTCCTTAGGTGAGACCGTATCTCTGTTTTCATTTTGTTCTTAAAACAGTGTACAATCTCTTATTAAACTTCAACTATTACCATTAATCATTAAAGAAAAGGGTTTTTATGGCGCTATCACTACAGCAAAAAAACACTATCAAAGAGTCTAGCCTGCTTTACCGTTCTGAGATCAACCAAATCAACACTTGGGTCTATAATGAGCCTGATGATGATCGATGTGAAAAGCTCTATCTTCTCCGTGCCCTCTCCACCATCGAGCATACGAATCGTATCGGATTGTTAAATGATGATGAAATCTCTGAAACAGATCTTGAACTCGTGGCACAGGAAGTAAACCGTTATTTCCCGGAAAAAGATGATGCTGAGCTTTTCGATGACATTGCAATCTTGGAAGATGATATCAAAGATCGCTTTTTCGATAACCCAGCCAAAGAGAAACAAGCCCTTTTAAGCGAACTCGGACTGAGTTTTTAAATTCTAGGATACCCAATATGACTGTAATAACTGACGAAAATAATCATAACGTTTGCGTAGAATACCCTCGTGGAAGAACGTACGGGGAGTGCGTTTATGATGAGATCATGAGTATCCAGATGATAGAGGGAAAGTTTATTAGTACCTTGCATATCAAAGACAAACCTAAACGGATGAAACGCTCGGATGCCCTAACCTATTACACCCAGAAATTACGAGATGTCTGGGGTAATCATCCACTCAATGACAGTAATCCGCTATGAAAACGCTCATTCTGATCCGTCATGCAAAATCTGATTGGAGCAATCCCTTTTTACATGATTTTGACAGAGAATTGAATGCACGAGGTTTGTATGATGCTCCGTTGATGGGGACATCATTATCTCAAAAACATATTCATCCCGATTTAATCCTCTCCAGTCCGGCACAACGAGCCAAAACTACCGCTATGGAAATCGCCCGAAAACTCTCCTACCCGGAAGATACTATCACCTATAACGCATCCCTATATGACAGCGATATTGAAACCATCTTCGAAGTGATACGAGCTGTTTCAGACACATGCGAAACTCTCATGGTGTTTGGACACAATCCTGAGTTTACCGAGTGTGTCAATGCACTGTGTGGTGCAGATATAGAAAATATCCCCACCTGCGGCGCTGTAGCAATGCAGTTAAAAGAAGCCAACTGGAAAACTATCGGATTTGATGCAGCAGAATTACTCTTTTTTGATACACCGAAACAACACCGATAACGACTTTATATATTGTATTATGCTTTTTCATTAGAAATCACTTAATATTTACATGATAATATTTCCATGTATTACCCTTTTCTTCTTCAATCTTCATCGAATAGAAAAAATTGTTATTATCTTGCCAAAATTCATCAGTAAAGTAACAGCCAACATCATTTGAAAAATTATAAAAAGTTTTATAATTCCTATTTTGACTGATCATTATATGATTTCCATAACATTCCATCCCATTATATGCACCTGTAATGATATATTTACTATTTGGAGAAATATATGTATCTTCGGGACTGCCCATTTCTATATTTCCAGTGTTCAAATCAAATCCATAATCAGCCGGATATTCACCTTCTACAGATAAATAGTTTTCATTTGGATAGTAGGCTACAAACCAAATTGGATCATCGGGATTTGCTTTTGTTATTATTTTTCCTGCTTTAGTTGAAATTTTTATAATCATTCTCTGTGAATCATTTGGTACATCTAACATTTTTTTTGGTATACCAAGTTTAACCATTCCAGCCAATAGCTTTTTAGCAATATTTATGTCTGTTACTTTATAAATACTTTTTGGAGAATGTTTAGTACTTTTATAAGCTTGCAGATAAATCGATTTTGAAATTTCATTAATCCTCACATCTTTACTATTTTTAGCATGAAGCATAACTCCAGAAAAAAGTAAAAGAATGATTAAAGCTAAATATTGATTCATATTTTATTTTCCGCTATTTGATTTTTTCAAAGTGATAATGTCCGACTTGTAGGTTGAACCAACTTTCATGTAAAGTCCGCCGTCTTTTTCAAATAAAGTGGGAGTTATTGGAAGATATTTTTGTTGATTTAGTAGTTTTTTTGGAGTATAGCGCTCATCATCGAAGTTATCTCTGTAGAGTTTTTTAGCGGTATTATTCGATATGTCAATGACTAAAACTCCAGTTCCACTACCTGCATCTTCACCTTCCCATTCATCTTCAATAATAATGTATTCGTTATTTTTTGTATTGTTACATATTGATGCCTCAGTATGAATCAATGTTCCGGTATTTTTTAACGTCAAAGTATTTAATCTTATATTATTATTTTTAATTATATAAGATGTGTCTACCATAGTTCTATCATCTGGCTGTATTAAATAGTTTTTATACACAAAATATGTATTCATAGGTGGATCATAATCTTGTACTCTTTTATGCAATTCCATCTTATTGCAAGTCAAAAACTCACTATTAGCAGGCAGCTTTTCAGAAGCCGCATTAACTATTGAACTTACAAATAATGCTATAAAAACAGCAATTTCAAAACATTTCATCAGATTTCCTTTCTTATCTTAGTGTACTTGGATCGCCCTGTCTTTTTTTAGCAACCTCTTTTTGTGATGCACTTTCATCTGATGTTAATTCAGCAGGCAGCTTGTACTTCATATAAAAACCGGGATTAGCCCTATTATTTGAACCTTTTTTCAAATTGTTACTGCTTCTAATTTCAAAATGCAAATGTGGATCGGCACTTGTATCATATCCGCTTGTCCCCGTTTTTCCAATTTTATCACCAGCTTTTACTTCAACTTTTTCTCCACGTTCAAAAGCTTTTTTGATGGCTTCATCCACTTCTAAAAGATGAGCATAGAAAAAGTATAAATCACCGTTTTCAGTAAATTCAGACTCTTTTTCCATTTCACCTTGTTTCTTATAGGGCAAAGAATAAGCTTTTTTTTGACTTCTTACAAATGCAGGACATTTTGCTTTTAAAAGAATATATTTGCCATAACTAACTTTTTGTGGTGGCTTTGGTTGCATATCTCCAATTGATATGGTTCCATCTACACAAGCATATACTAATGTCTTTGGCATTGCTAATAAATCGACACCCCCATGCATTTTCCCCTTTCTACCCGTACCAAACACATTCCAATACGGAGCTTTACCCCCACCTTTTGTATAATTCGCCAACTGCGGATCTTTAATAGGATCAAACCATTTCTGATCTTTGCACTTTTCATCCACAATCGGCTTGACATCCCCTTTTATTTTTGTTCCATCACCTTTATTGGTTTGAGCTGTCTTTGATGTCGTTTGTGCCGTCTTAAGTTTATTGGTTTGCGTGTTTGTTTTCCCCTGTGGTAGGGTCGAGTTAGGAGCAACGGTTTTAGATAGAGAAGTATCAGGAACGATACCGTTAAACGGATTGCCATCAGAGTGTCCACGGTTAATAGAAGCTAATTGTGCCAATGCGCCTGCCATGTTTGCTAGCAACCCGCTCGGATCCACAAAGTTCACCGGATCATTCCCGACATATCTATAGAAGTTCGTATCCCCACCTGCAAATCCTATCGGGTCAGGGGTAATAAATCTGCCGATGGTGGGATCATAGTATCGTGCTCGGTAGTAGTACAGATCATCGGTGTCTGCTTCTCGTCCTGTGTAGCCGTAGGGGTTATAGGTCTCTAGGGTTTTGGTGTGCTGGGTGATGTTTCCGAAAGCGTCATAGCTGTAGCTCTCGATGCTCTTTCCCTCTTTATTTGTTAGAGAGAGAATCGAGTTTTGGTAATCACGTACTGCAATATTTAAAGTCTCCATAATTTAAATGAGTACTCTTCAATTTGCCCTTTATTACCATTATGTGTGCCATCTATGCCAATCAATACATTTTTTTCATCTTGACTGAAAATCACAGAACTAATCCGTCCTTCATAATGCATTTTCTGTAATATTTGATTTGTTTTCATAAAATGTAATTCTAAAATTTGATTGACTTCATCTACTACAGCTATATATTTTTGATTTTGACTTATGGAATAAATATATGTATCAGAATGTTTTCTAGTTGTTTTTCCATTTTTTTTATTTATCTGTAGTAATTTACTACTTCCAGCCAATACTGACTTTCCATCTTTTTCGCATACTGCATAATGAATATAATCATCTTGAAAAGGGTTTATTTTATTATTCCATATAAACTTTTTTGAATGATAGTCATATATAGACAAATGGGTATCATTGTAAAATAAATACGTGTTTGCATCACAAACTTTCATACTTGTAATCAAGTAGCTACTATCTGTTTGATACTGAACTTTATCACTTTGGATATCCCAAAAATTGATAGCAAACTCATCCTTCGTTTCAACTGAGTAGAGAATATTCCCATGAAAATCAAAAGCTGCTGTGGAAATTTCTCTGCCTTTAATTGATTTAATTAATGCACCAGTTGAAATATCCCACAATTTGATGGAGGTTTTTTCTGCAATCATTAGATAACTTTTATTATTGTAAATATCTATAGAAACAATTTCCCATTTATTCTTTGTATCGATTGGGAATTTGCGTAAACATTTTAATTCTTTTGTATCCCACATTTCAACGAAATTACCATTTCGAAAATAAAAATACTTACTATCTGAACTAAATAGCTCTTTATGCAATTCATTTCGTATTGTAAAACTATAGATATTACTACTTTCAGATGCTAAAATTATCGAAGTAAATAGTAAAAATATCAAAAAAATTAGAACTTTTTTCATGGTATTTCATCCGTCATCACCAATACAAATTTTTTCCCATTCCAAAATAAATAAGTATCAATACCAGCTCCCGTAGGAAGTATGATTCCTTCTTTAGTTTTTATAGTTTTCGGTAAAAAATCAGATAGTTTTTTTGCAGAAAAAAATTGGATTTTAAATGGGTATACCGAGCCAATTGTCTCTTGATAGTTACTATAATGTTCAACTACTACCTGCACTTTATTGCCTGTAATAATCAAAATTGCATTTCTCTTTTTACCGTTATACACTATCTTTGAATTCGTGAATGGATCATATACATTAGCTTTTGTAAAGTTACTATCCAAAACAATCTTCCCTAAAACAACGGTACTTTTTAGATTTATGTCTTCTACATAACCTTGATCGATAGAAGCAATATTGACAATATTCACCCCAATATTTTGAAGTGCCTGTTGTTCACTAGAATTTAATACCAATTCTTTTGCCATTAACTGAGTTATAGCTAGAAAAAAGATTATCGCGATACCTTTAAACATTTTTATTCTCCCTTTGGTAAGTTTGTAGATGATTGATCTAAAAATGCAGTAGGATTGATCAAATCCTCTCTCCTCAAATAAGGTGGATTTGATACATTTGTGAATTCACCTGTTGCTGTTCCTGTATACATTTCTAAGTGTAACATAGACATAACCGTTCCATCAGCAAAAACGAGTCTTCCAACATAACCAATATGCTGTCCTTGTTTTACTGTAGAACCAATTGATAAACCAGATGCAATTCCATGAGCATCAGGTTTTACTTCTCCATATCGAACAATAAAATCACCATGATCAATAGTAATTTGCCATGTGCCTGTATAAAAAAATCTATGTGCAATTATTTTACCATCTGACATAGCATAAATTTTCGTTCCTGCTGGAGCATACAAATCACAGCCAGCATGCTTTCTGGCGCCATTAGAACGATTTGATCCAAAACTTCTCATTCCAATCTTATAACTTTCTGATGGAATATGATCAAATGGGAACATTAACCCTCTCTTTTTCACCTTCAACGCTTCTCCATTCCCTTGTAAACAATTCATCTGCTTGTTTTTGGCAGATGGACAGCTGACGTTGAGCCATAAATGATCGAATTTATTAGGAGTAAACTTCTCCTGCCACAATTCCAAACTCGGTGATGTATCGGTTGGTGATGACTTTCTATCTTTTTTCGGACGTAGCTCCACTTCGATAGCTGCGTAAGTCCCTTGTGAAGTTTCAGTCACTTCGGTGAGTTCTGCTCCGTCTTTCAGTACGATGAGTTCTTTACCTGCTGTTGTCAGCATCGGTGATTTCTCATAGATTTTAAAGGTAACGTTTTGTCCTGCTGGGCATCCTCCTAAGGTTGCTACCAAAGTTACCTTTTCTCCAATAGATGCTTCGGTGATACGTAGAGACACTTCTTGTTTTTTGTAAAGTTTGAACGTGATTTTCTCCCCTGCATTGTAGCTATCTTTTGTTAATGCCTCTTCGATAGAAGCTTTGGTAGGGTATTTATCTCCGTAGGCACTTTTGACTTTCTCGTAGATAACTTTAGCAATTTGTTTTTTATGTGTGCCGCTTGTATTGTTATTATGTTCAAATACATAATTTGCGGTTCCGTCAACTACTTCTTGTTTGGTACGTTTAGCAAAATAGGCATTCGTAATCATGCAGTCTTTGGATGCTGTTCCGATAATTTTGCCTCCATCTCCTTTATTGACGGTTGCAGATTTATTAGGATTCGGAGAAAAGAAATTTCGTATTGCGTTATTGAAACTTTCAAAGCTACTCGATAGTGTATTTTGAGAAGAGTTTTGAGGATACCCGGTTCCTAGCAACCCACTCGGATCCACAAAGTTCACCGGATCATTCCCGACATATCTATAGAAGTTCGTATCTCCTCCTGCAAAGCCTATCGGGTCAGGGGTGATAAAGCGTCCTAGGGTTGGGTCATAGTATCGTGCTCGGTAGTAGTAGAGATCATCGGTGTCTGCTTCTCGTCCTGTGTAGCCGTAGGGGTTATAGGTCTCTAGGGTTTTGGTGTGCTGGGTGATGTTTCCGAAAGCGTCATAGCTGTAACTTTCTACGATTTCTCTCTCTTTGTTGGTTAGAGCGATTATAGAATTCTGATGATCTCTGTGGTAGTAGCAGGTATGGATAAGTGATTGTTCGTAAAGGTAATGTTCATCCGGATCGAGTTTTTCCATTTCCCAGGTACTGAGGGTGGGTTTATCGTAACGGCTGATGGAGAGCGGTGTGTCTATCCCCTCTTCGTGTAACAGTGTCGCCAACAGCTCATTGGTGTCGTTATCGTAAATCGCTACGATGTTATCTCCTGCGTAGAGGTAACGGTGGTGATAGGTCTCTTTTGAACTTTTATAGTGTTTACTGAGTCTTCGTCCTAATGGATCATAGATGAAAAAGATCGAAACGAGAACCTCTTGATGCAATCCGTCGTAACGGATATAGGCTCCGAGGTATCCTTCGATATTGTAGGTGTATTCGGTGATGGTGCTCGGTGTTTTTTTCTCTATCAGTCGTCCGAGGGTATCGTATTGGTAGGTTTCATCACCTCGTTGCATTAGGCGGTTGGTGATGGGGTCTATAAGACTCTGTTCATCATCGATACGGTTTCCGCTGATATCGTAGAGATAGGCGTTCTCCCCTGCTCTGATCAGTCGACACAGCTCATCGTAGGTATATGCGGTATCGTTACGGACGGTGATCATCGAGCTTTTATCGTAGGTGTAAGTTAGCTCAGTATCGGGGAGTTTTTTCTCGATGAGTCTGCCCAATGGATCGAAGGTGCTTTTCTCAGCGGTTTGGTTCGGGTAGCTGATGGAAGCGAGACGGTTTCCATAGAGGTAGCTTAGTTTATACGATTCGAGGGCTTTTTGTATTTCACTGAGGTTTCCGCTCTCATCACGTTTGAGCATATAGTGAGCGTTTGCGTATCCGATAAAGCGTCGGGTTCCATCAGCGTTATAGGCATACGAAACACTGTCGTCTCCTAAACGTTCCAATACGATATTGGCATTGACGTCATAGACGTATTCTACCACCGTTGTGCCGTCGTCTACACTTAGGATGTTGCCTAGGGTGTCGTAGGTGGTGCGGGTTGTCTTATCGCCAATGGTTCGTGAGATTAGGCGTCTCATTTTATCGTAATCCATTCGAATGTTTTTACCATCTTCAAGGGTCATCGATGTTCGCAGCCCTCGCTCATACGTAAAGGTACGACTTTCACCGTTTGGGAGGATCTCGCGAGCCAAAAATCCGTTCTCATCATAAGCATAACGGGTTGTGTTTCCAAGTGCATCGGTAAGTGCACTGTATCGCCCTGCTTTGTCATAATAGAGACGTATCGTATTTTTGGCGTTATCCGAGATTACAATGAGGCGGGAAAGTTTATCGTATTCGAATCTTGTGATTCGCTCCATCGGATCGATAATGGTGGTCATGTTGCCCAGTTCATCATACACGTATTGGGTGACTCCGCCCAAGGCGTCACTGACACGGATATGCTGTCCAAAATCATTATAAGCATATGAATACATACTTCCTGAACGATCGGTTTCGGAGACCATGTTGCCTCGATCATCGTAGGCATACATCTCTTTTGATTTGTCGTGATACGTGACACTAAGGAGGTTATAGCGCTCATCGAATGTCCGGGCGGTAATTTTATCCCACCGTGTCATTGATGTGTAATTCGGGTTGTTTCGATCATAGATATAGAGTGTCTCACGTTTATCTGCGCTGACTTCGCGAATCAAACGATGACGTTCGTCAAATACCTTACTATAGCTATTCCCACCCTGATCGACAGTGACGGAGGTACCGTCGTTAAACTCTTCGCGCGTTGTGGAGCCATCGGGATACGTAATAGCCCGAATTACACCCCAATCATCTAAACCGTAAAATGTTTGGTACCCTACTTCACACCCCAGGGTGGTATCTCTGGCTTCGCCATTCACCTTCTCGGTCTTTACCACCCGGTTCTTCTCATAGCGGTACGTGTAGCTTATTCCCCCTTCGCGGTAACTCAATACACATCCTGTCGTATCGTAACCCACTTCGAGAATCGTAATATTGCTCGGATCGATGATACGTTCCAGTAAATGAGGCTTTTGAACACCGTAACGATGATAGGTTACACCAGCCAGAGGATCGATGACCTCTATGAGATTATAGTGTTTATCATACGTATAGTTCCATGTACGATTGGTATGATCAACAATACGAGAAACGTGACCGTTGCGGTTATACTCAAATGTCAATGATGCGGAGGCGGAGGTCATCCGAACCAGTTTTCCGTTCGCTTCGCGGACAAAATTTAGAGTATTGCCGTTTAGGTCTTTAATCTCCAAAAGATGAGTGTTAACATAAAGTTCACTGCGAGGTTCATTATAGTATTCGAGTAAAAAGGTTTGAGCGCTGAGCAAAGTGAGTTTGGCACCCAATGCGTCGGTATCGATAAATCCTTTGTCGCTGTAAGAAAAACGGAACACCTGATCATCTCTGAACGTGAGACTGAGAGTATGCGGATCGGTTCGTATCAGTCTCGTTTCATAACTGCATTGCCATCCATTACCAAATATTCCAATACGAGCATCACCGATATAAATACGCTGAAGATGAAATCCGATCGGTGCGATAAACGTCGCGTCACTGACACGATAAAGCAGTTTCCCGCTTTTGAGGAGGACGGGTGAGCCTGTGCGTGCGCCTAAGGTTCCCGTTCCTGAATTATTTGTGGGTTTATTTTTGGCATAGGGCATTGCAATCGGCTCAGGTTGGGTATCTCCCTCGATTTTCCCTTCATCGGTAATATGCGCCGCGCTCCCGCTCTCGGAAGTGGTCACTTTACCGACGGTGTTTTTGTTTTGCATATACTGCACGTCGCCGACACGCACTACTGCTTTACCGTTTACAAATACACTCGGACTTGCCTCTATGGGATCGGATTGAGCTCCGACGGTTCCGGATTTGACACCACCCTTACTCCCTTTTTCATCTCCGGTGACTTTGGTACTGTGGGAAGTTTTTACATAAACGGGATCGCCATTAAAAAAGACATTCGGAGATACGGCATCTGCACCACTCAAATCCTGCTGTACGTCATAAGGGACATCCGGTGTGGAATCGCCACGGGGGGTTTTATTAACACTCGGAGAGGAACTTACGACTTTGTATTTGCTGTTTTTTCGTGCTCCGAAATTTTTAGCCATGATTTTCCTCTTGTTTGAATGAAATTTCTACTTTTTGGATCTCTTCTTCGATCAGATAACGGCTCCGCCATGTTACATATACTGAGCGTTTTTCGGGGTCTTCATCTTCGATATCGATAATCACCGTATCGATATTCATCGATTTTTCTATCGATCCCGTATTCATTACGAAACGTGCTATCAACGAGTATCCGGGCAGGTTAAAGGTAATGTTCGCATGCTCTCGCGTAAGATTAATCATTCGAAATTTCGCTGTTGATTGAAGATACCCTGGGTAAATAAGATCAGGATGGGCAGCTTGGTTAAAGGCCTCGTTATAATCTTGCGGCAAATTGGGGTGATGTGTCGCTAGCCATTCCTCATCGTATCGACCCGCATGTGCGAGTCGTATGTTCGTCACTCGATCGATTGCACCAAATCCCTGCGGCACATAGCGATGATACGGTTTACCCTCATCAATCGGATCATCAATAGCCTCTATTTGCGGAGCCATCTGTATTTTCAAAGAGTGTTTTTTTTCCAGTAATCCTCTTCCGGCTATGTTATCATCGTAAGAGAGTACACGCGTCCCCTCTTCATCGATAATTTCACCGCCGTACGCATACGCATACCGAATAGGCACTTGTAAACATTCACTAGGTTCATCAAGCTTCCAACCGATAAATCCACGCCGCCAAAAACGCTCACCGCACACCTGCAAGGTTTTATGAAGAATCGCTCTATCTTCTACATCCGCTATTTCCACCGAACATTGCCATCGTTGGCTTGGCTGATTATCGGGCGCAAAACTATGGGCATTGACAATAATATCGGTGTTCTTTTTGTAGGCTATATAATCGGATGGATAACGTAATTCTCGATCATCATCCTCATAATAGATATCACGTCCAAACAACTCACCCTGCTCCGGATCGATACGTAAATGGGTACCTGCATGATCCATAACGATTTTAAATTTAACACGACATACGACACTTATATAGGGTGTATTATTCTGATCCAGAGTTTCCCATGCCAGTGCCGGAAATGGAGTGTGATTTTTCAAACTCATATTAGTTAATATCCACCAATTTGCTTTTCATATCAACATGTTCACTGCCCACTATCGATATTTTTTTTCCCTGAATCATAATAGTTCCATCGTCATTCATAATCATACTGCTTGCTCCGACTTGCACTTCGTATCGTTTCCCGACTATCGTATATTTCATCACTCCCACTTGCTCCGTACTACTAATCCCCACCGTTTCATTCTTACTAGCCCCAACGGATACCTGATACCCTGCACCTATGGTTAGGGCTTTTGCTATGTCTATGGTTTCTGTTTTGCTTTTGTTGACTCTCTCAGTTCGGTAGCCGTGGATAGTAACGTCTTCGTTGTTGTCGACTGTTTCACTTCTATCGTGTTGGATATGTTCGGTTGCGTCATGGAGGACTAAGAGGCTGTAATCTTTTTGGGCTCGGATGTTGAGTTGTTCGTTGGAGTTAGCGTCTTCGAAGAGTATTTCGTTGTACCCTTCGGTATCGGTGTATTGTGGGGTGGTTTGGGTTTTGATGTAGGATTGGGTTTTGGTGTTGGGTAGATCGTAGGGGATGGTGTTCTCACCGTTATGGAGCATTCCGATAATGATGGGTCTATCGATATTACCGTTAAGGTAACTGATGATGA
>NZ_JAQTNN010000014.1 GCF_028713855.1 Sulfuricurvum sp. | reverse complement strand
CAACTCCTATTCGTTTCACGCACTGCTTCCAAATGGAAACTTCGAGTGAAATAGGTGGAAACATGTTTGTGAAACGGGTGGAAACATAAAAGTGAAATGACTGGAAACATGGGAGTGAAATTTACAAGAAGTTTGCTTTTGCAAAACGGTAGGTTCCTAGTCGATCAAAGCGCTTGATGAGATAATGAAATTCTTCATCGTTTTCTCGTTTGATCAGATACGATTGCGGAACACGAAATCCCAATTCGTTTTTGGCAAAACTCATAAAGAGATGTTCATTTAATGCTAAGTGCGGAAGGTAGTATTGTGATGAAGGATCGGCTTTATATCGACTGTAAGGTTTGAGAATAAAATCACGTATACCTTCGGATTTATCCTGATGTATCCGATGGTGTTCTATATCAAGATCAACAAGTCGTTTGTATTGAAAACCGCTGATCCCAGGAAGCTCGTCATAGGTAAAATGTGAGAGGTCTTCACCCTCAGGAAACAACTCTTCTTCATTGATGTCGAGGGTATAGTTTTCAAGCACAGCAGGGAAGGGGAGAGTAGGGCCTAATATAGTCTCAAGATTGCTTAAAAAAGAGGGGCGATTCTTTTGAGATTCAACCTGAGACTCACCGGTGAGCGTGAAATAAATATCGCCGATATTATGCGTTAATCGAACCAACATATCAAGCTCATCGGATGAGTTTAATGATTGTTCTAGCATCTCACGATTAACCCCTTCGGGGAGATTCTCATCAAACGCTGCATGAAGTTCTGAAGAAGGGTAGGAGACGATATCTAAAGGTAATCCCGGGATTTCTACTTTGCTCTGGGTTAAGTATCGATCAGCATAGCAGAATACAAATTCCTGAGCGTTTTGAAAAAGGTAACCGGCGATTTGATCGGCTTTATGAACAAAGATCATCCGATAATCTTTTGCATAAGCTTCACGGACATCTTTTTGCCAATAGACGGTTGATGCAGATTGTCCGACAGTACGAACCCGGTTGCTAGCTATAAGTTCATTGAGAACACGTAAAAGCTTTTTATCCTTAATGCCAAAAATACCACTTTTACGTTCGATCTCTTTTAAGGATTCAGCCTCTTTTAGCGATAAAATGATTTGTAAAACCTCAGTAATCTCGGCTCTCACGGTAACTCCTAGGGTCTAAGGTTTTTAAGACACTGTATTAAATTTGTTTAAGTTTACACGGACTAGTATAAATATAAACTTAGTTAGTGTCTTGAAAAGCTTAATGGTGATTTTTCTCGAACCATTCATGAACGATATTGTGAGTTAAATTTGGATGAAAGTAATTTAAAAATGAAATGAACGAAAGTTTTTCAATAAAATAATTGTAGTGATCACACCTTGGCAAAGACGAAAGTGTATCCTTTTCTTTTTCATACATTTGAAAACATAAATTCTCTAAATTGAAACGGTTAAGGAGGTAATCTTTTATTGAAATAGTATGAGTTGTCTTACTAGAAAAACTAACTGATTTTTGCATTTGTGTATATTTTAAATGTTCATTCTGAATGAAATTATTTTGAATGCGTTTAAATTGTTTTTGTTCTTCAATAGACATATTATAAACTGCTTGTGTATTGCTTATAGCAAACCCTAATGTAGCTTCAAGTTCAAGTATCTCATCAATTTCATCTTCAATGTAAAACTTATCAAATAAGACCCGGATGGACTTGTTTTTTGGAACAAATGTTTGAAAAATTTCAGTTTCATTTTCAAAAAGTATATATTTATTGTGATCGTTGGACAGCTTTGATTCAACGAGTTTAGTATTTTCATTGACTTGAATTGATATTCCAAAAAATGCGCTATGCCCATTTTTAACTTGTTCATGGAATTCACATAATTTACGCAATGACTCGTCATCCAACATAAACAGTAAATCCTCATATGGTTTAGTTGGAGAATGTCCCTTTGTTTTTGTAGATAAATTCGGTCGACTTTTATCTTTTAATGCGAGCATATAGGATAAGTAGTCATATCTATTTATTTTAGGCATTTTTTTCCTTGAATTTTCTAATAAGATCATATCGAAAATAGATTTACTTTTGTTTTAAAACAAAAGTAAAATTATAATTAAATCATTTTTTTCGAGATAATTGTTGTATTAAATCAAGCTTTGCTTGATTTAAAAATACAAAAAAGGTTAATTCATGAATGAAAATCTCATGATTGTTGGTGCTATGGGTGTTACATATTTTGCATTGGATTATTATTTTAAAAATCAAAATAATATTCCCCAGAATAAAAAATATAGTGAGTCTGGACTTGATCTTACGAAGAGTGAATATACACTTGATGAACTTGCTAAGCATTTATGGCTACGTAATGATCCGAAGCGTTTTTTTCTTTTAAGCGATGAGGAAAAACTTGAGGCTAAAAATGCATGTCCACCATTCATAAATCAAGAAATTAAGTTCTTTTGGGACAAAGAAATAGCCCCGATGCATTATGCATTGAAGGATTTGATTGAAAAAGACGTCGAGCAAAAAAAGCGGTGGGACGCTGTAAATAACATTTTATATTATCTTGATGAAAATGCACACTATAGCAGCGTATCTGGCAAATATCATTTAGATCATGAATCTAAAGAATTTCATTCTCAAAATACCTATGATATTTTCAGTGAGTTTTCAATTTTGACCCATTCTCTTGGGGTTGCCTCCAATATTTTAATTTCAGTATGCAAAAATGGTTACAACAATAGTTATCAGAATGTTCCAACTGCTTTAATAATCGCGTTGGGTCACGATTTGGGAAAAATAGCTCGACAAAAGAATGCGAATGAAGTACGAGCTCATGAAATTGTTAGCGTAGATGTGATACGTGAAATATGCCCTTTATTGTCCAATGATATTATTGAGTTTGTTTCCAAGTCTATTCTATTGCACCATACTCATGGACATAAAAATCACGTTAAATATTTAAATGAATTGATTGAGGCAGATCATGATCAACGCATCAGTGAATTAAAAGAGTATAAAAAACGACAAGATAAGCTAATGGAAATGAAAGATGCCCTTAGAGGAGAGACGGATGAAAAATTGCGACTTTTTATTTATAATGCTTTGGATAATCCTGCAGATCTGGCCGAATATTTGTATTTTGACAAATCAAAAAGCGGGGCAGTCTACTTTGATATAGAGATTTTCAAAAAATATAGCAGAAAAAATAATATTGAGTTCGAGCAAGTTATGAGTTCAATCAGAAGTTTTCGAAAGAGTGGTCTTGTCACTTTGATTGATTTTAGTAAATTCGCAAGTTATCATATGACAATCAAGTATAATAATGAAGAAGCACTCAACACTGAAGTGATACCAGTGGACTATACGCAATTAGGATTGAGTGTTGAGCAAATCGTAGAGAATTTTTTGCATCTTGATATGCCAAAAATGGTTCTTAAAAAATAAAGTCATTTCGAAAAGAAGTTGATTTGAAGCAATCAGTTTGATTTCTTTATAGAAGAGATCAAACTTTATTAGAATTGGTTAACATAATTTATCTAAAGTAAATTTGTCTGTCATATAAGAAAGAGCCCTTAAAAATAATCTTCATTGTGGACAGATTTTATTAGTTTTGACACAATTTTTTTACAACTAGTTTATTTCAGCTTCTAAAGCTTGTAAAATTATTACGATTTCATCAAGGGCAGGGTAGCTCCCAAAAATCATCGAACGCATCGCATCATAGTCTTTTGTGAGTTCGGTGATTCGTTCTTGTGGGGGTACAAGTTTTAATGAACCGGCTTTGGCACTTTCATAGTTTGCCCACGCGCTTGGGTAAAATTGCTGTTTAAAGGCAACAACCGTTTCGAGCAAATCAAGATCACGTAAGGCTACCTCTTTTACATGCGATTGTGCCATCATCGCCAGATCGTAATAGTGCCGCGAATATCTTGGAAGCATTGCTTTATCAAGAGGGCGGTTTGCCTCTTGGTGTAAAATCGTCGCCTTCTCCCAAAACGTTCTCTCTGCAACTATCGCTTTAACGTTACATATTGGATTGGTAAACAAAGCTGGAAATTCTTCCGAGGCAAAGGATTGGACTGCATATTCCCCATATGGAAGCCAAGAAGCTAACGGCCCGATTTCCAATAAAATTTCAGGCCGGAGATAGGGATCATCAAATGAAGAGGGGTATTGTACATTAATGATCAATCCATCTTTTTCATCCGGAATGCAGGTGCAATAGGGCGCTAGTGCCAAAGTGATCAGAGACAAAAGTTCATTTTTAATATAGTCGGCTGCTTTTGCGTTAATCTCTTTGTTCAGTTTATCTTGCGCCGTTTTTGTTTTTGGTACACGCGGATCAGTATCTATAACAGTTCGCCAGTCTAAAATCAAATCGATATCTTCAGAGAACCGATCTATCAAATGAAACGCTTTAGATAGACTTGTTCCTCCCTTGAAAATCATTAGTGTCGAGAGATGCGGATCAGAAAATATTTTAGAAAGTACCCATGTCACCCAAAAGTCTTTTTCGGCGATTGCGTTGGTAACCCCTTTACGCGCCGCAGTTTCACGAAAGAGCTCACTGCGTTGCTCAGGAGAGAGTTTAACGATAGTATCCATTAACGTTCATCCTTGCATATTTGTTTAATAGCATCGTATATCCATCCGGTTACGGTCTTCGTATCTTTAAGAATCTTTGAGCACATTTTTGGATCGATCTGATTTTGTAATGTAGTGATAACATTCTCATCTATATGATTTTTGCCCAACGATTTAAGAGCGGCAACAATCAAACCGCTGATAGAATATTTGAACCCGATCTCTTTGAGAACAGTTTTTTTGAACTCAAGTGTCGTATTGCCAATTTCATAGCTACGGTTGGGACCATCGCTATGGTAGATATAACGTCCAGGCACTTGGGTTGAAAGCTTGAGTAGATTTAGCGCGGTATCACCTGAAGGTTCAATGCGCCATCGAAATTTACGAGCCAATGCCTGTGCTATTTGTTCGATATCGGGGCTTAGTGGCTGCTGTAATAGTTCGCTGTATTTTGGGTAGTCGTATAACCCTCGAATGATTCTACGAATCTTCCCTTGTTTGGTTAATTCAGAGAGTGCTTTATCGATGTTGTTGTCACGAAATTCATCAATAAAATCTGCAGAAGAGAATACAAACCCTTTGCCTCTTCCATATATGCGTGAAAGTACCATATTCTCGATAGATTTCATCTCTTTACCAAACCAAATAATTTCAGGAAAATATACTACTTTTTCTGAAAAAAAGCAAATCAAATATCAAGGTTGGAATGATTTTATTATTTGGTTAACATAAGATATATTATATTGAAAAATTTGAGGTATGAAGTGGGGTTCCCCTTTCGGGGAAAGAGATTGTTTTCATCTATACGAGAAAGCTCAAATGTATGATTAAAAATTAGATGAGTCCTAACAATGCCACCAGTAACACTGGCGGAGTAACAATCAACCCAACCTTCATATATTCACCCCATCCGATTTTGACCCCTTTTTGCGCCAAAACATGAAGCCATAACAAGGTAGCGAGAGAGCCAATCGGCGTCATCTTCGGTCCGAGGTTGCATCCGATGATGTTGGCATACGCCAATGCAGTGTTTCCGGATTCATGAATGGCGATATCCATAACCATAATGGTAGGCATATTGTTCATAACCGAACTGAGTACAGCAGCTAAAAAGCCTGTCCCTATCACGGCGTACGTATGTCCCATGCCCTGTATTTGTATAATAATATCGGCTAAATAAGTCGTAAGACCATTGTTTTTGAGACCGTAGACGACGACATACAATCCGATACTGAACCATACGACCTGCCACGGGGCCGCTTTAATTGTGGCAATCGGCTTTGTTGCTTTGAAATAAGTCGCGATGGCAAGGAATACCAACGCTCCCCCCAAGGCAAATACCGATACGGGGAGATGAAAACGATCCCCGATAAAGTACCCTGCCATTAATAGCGCTAAAAACCACCAACTGAGTTTAAACATCGTCATGTTTTTGATCGCCGATTCGGGAGCAGCAAGGTTTTCTACATCGATATGAGTTGGTATATCTTTACGAAAATAGAACCACAATACTACAATCGAGGCAGTGATGCTGAGTAAATTCGGTAAAAACATTGTTTTGACATATTCCCAGAATCCGATATGAAAGTACCCTGCCGTCACGATGTTGGTAAGGTTCGAGATTACGAGCGGATTGGAAGCGCTATCGCCGATAAATCCCCCCGCCATCAAAAACGCGAACATGGCAATGGGATTGAGTTTGAGATATTTCATTTTTGCTAAAATAATTGGCGTGAGGATCAGTGCCGCACCGTCGTTGGCGAAAAAAGCCGCTACCAAAGCACCAAGAATCATCATATAGATAAACATGAGATTCCCGTTCCCTTTGGATAAACGAACCATCTTGAGCGCTGCCCATTCAAAGAATCCGATCTCATCGAGCACCATCGATAGGATGATAATCCCTATAAAGGCGAGTGTCGCATCCCAGACAATAGAGGTAACTGTCCACACATCGGATAAACTAACCACGCCGAGTGCGACTGCTAGAGCGGCACCGATCACGGCAGTTGTGCCGATCTGTAACCCTCGCGGCTGCCAGATGATAAAGACTAAAGTAACTAGAAACAGTGAAACGGATAAAATCATAAAATATTCTCTTCAGATGGATTGGCAATAAATGCTTTGACTTTTGCTTCGATTGTATCACGAACTACGCGGACTTGTTCCATAATCTCATCATCACTTCCAGTGAAAGTCGAAGGATCAGGGAAACTCCACATGATAATACGGCTAATTCCCGGAAATATCGGGCAGCGCTGTGCCGCTTCAGCATCACAAACGGTAATGACATGACTAAACGTTCGCCCCTCTTTATAGAGAGCAAATACCCCTTTGGTTTCATTGTTTGAGATATCGATATTTTTTTCTGCCATAGCACGAACAACATAAGGGTTTAGTTTTCCCGGCTCGATTCCGGCACTTTCGCTACTGTCACTGCCTTGTGCGTATTGATTGAAAAATGCTTCTGCCATTTGGCTGCGGGCACTGTTATGAACACATACGAATAGTACTTTTAACATAGGATTTCCTTATTTGATTGTGGATTTAGAGTCATGGAGCCGACTAAAATCTTTTAGTTCGCGTATCGATTCCATACGATTTTTTCGTACGTACCATCGGTACACACCGTACAATGCACCAAAAACGCTCACCGATCCGGTTATTAACCAACCCAATAAATAGGTTTCGTCATTAAACATCAGCTTCTCCTCAATCGGATCGGAGTATCATAACTAAATACATCTTCAATATCAAGATATATTGATTTATTGATTCAGTTTGGTTACAATGCGTTTATCGGAGGACTTATGGAGAACTTTTTAGAAACTATTTCTGCACTGAATGATGAAACCCGTGTGAAGTTGCTCGCATTTTTGGATCAGCATGGAGCACTATGCGTTTGTGATATGCAAAGCTCATTCGGAATGATTCAGTCACGTCTTTCGCGTCATTTAAAAATCCTAAAAGACGGGGGATTTTTACGGGTGGATCGGTGCGGAACGTGGGCCTATTACTCCATTCGTTCCCCACTGGATCGTTTCCGTAGCGAAGCGTTGGCTGAAATCCGCTGTTTGGGGATTGAACTTCCCCCACTTATTAAATTATCTGAAACTGGAGACTGTAAATTATGAAAAATGTTCTTATCCTCTGCACTGGCAACAGCTGTCGCTCGATCATGGGAGAAGCCCTTATTAATGCGAAAATGGGAGATTGTGTATTTGCACAAAGCTCAGGGGTGAAAGCCAGCGGTAAAGTAAATCCGAATGCTCAAGCCCTTCTCGAAGAGAAAGGGTACTGGAGAGAAGAGTACCACTCCAAAGTGATCGATACGGTGATTGATACTCCGTTTGATCTTGTTGTTACCGTTTGCGATCATGCCCATGAGACGTGTCCGATGTTTCCCAAAGCGGTAAAAACGATCCATGTCGCGTTTGAAGACCCGAGCGGTAAAGCGGTTGAGGAATACGCTAAAACATTAGCCCTTATCGAAGAGACTCTTTTACCGATCATCCAATCCGAGTTGTGTGACTGATTATGTGGCAGGAGAGCGTCAATACCATTGTCTATCAGTGGTTTGGTCTTGTGCGTGGTGATAAGCTCGCCGATGCCCTCAACTTTTTTATCTACGATACGGTAAAGATACTCTTTTTACTCACCACAATTATCTTTGCAATTACCCTTTTACGCTCGTACTTTTCGACAGAAAAGGTACGTGCATATTTAAGCAAAAAACATGAATATACAGGCAATGTCCTCGCTGCATTGTTTGGGATCATTACCCCGTTTTGCTCATGCTCGGCGATTCCCCTCTTTTTGGGCTTTTTACAAGCGCGGATACCACTGGGGGTGACGTTTAGCTATCTCATCTCCGCACCATTAAACAATGAAATTGCCATCGCAATGCTGCTTACCATGTTCGGTTGGAAAGTAGCGGCGTTATATATCGGATTTGGTTTACTTGTCGCTATAGTAGGCGGAATCGTTATCGGGCGAATGGGGTTGGAAAAAGAGATTCTCATAGAGGTTAAACCGATTTACGGAGAGATCACGGCTGATGAGCAAAAAATACCCTTTGGTATTCGTCTCAAAGATGCCAAAGAATACACCCAAGACATCCTTTATAAAACATGGATTTATGTCCTTGCAGGTGTCGGTGTCGGTGCCTTTATCCATGGATATGTCCCTACTGAATTTATTGTCCGCGTAGCGGGAGTAGATAATATCTTTGCAGTCCCTATTGTGACCCTTTTAGGCGTCCCGATGTACTCAAATGCCGCAGGGGTGATGCCGCTTATAGAGGTGCTGACCTCTAAAGGGATGCTGATGGGGACGGCATTGTCGTTTATGATGGCGATCACCGCCCTCTCGCTTCCCGAAGCAATGATCCTTAAGCGGGTTATGAGCCTCAAGCTCATCTCCATCTTTTTCGGCACCGTAACACTGGGAATCATCGGTGTCGGGTATCTGTTTAACGCAATACTATAGGAATTCATATGAAAATCGATATTACGAATCAAACGAACGGTGTTAAAGCATTTCTCGGCGGGTTTAGCACCGAAGAGCTAAGTGCTAAGATCGAAGCATGCCAAAACGGACAATGCGAGTGCGCATGTGATCCGGCTATCATGCAAAAGATCGAGGGGATCTCCCTCGCCTCGGTTGATGGGGGAGCTACAATTACCATTACCGGAGATGTAAATGCCCAAACCCTCGCACCGATGATGCAGGAGTGCTTGATAGACACAGCAAAAAAGGAGAATAGAATATGACTAGATGGTTTAGAATAGCTTTGGGAACAGGATTAATCGGCTATGGACTATACAGTGGAGTCGCATGGTTCTATCTAGGCGTCATTCCGCTATTTTTTGGAATCATAAACTGGTGTCCGCTAGAAAAAAGAATCGGCGGATGCGATGGTACAACGGGATGTTGCAGTTCAGTAAAAGATGATGGTAGTTCGGCAGAGTCACAATGCTGTGAACAACCTAAAGGGTGGAGCACAGAGCTTAAATCTCAATGTTGCTCAAAATAACAAAAGGAAAATCACTATGAAAATCGAAATTTTAGGAACGGGATGTTCCAAATGTAAAGCCCTCGAAGAGGCTACCAAACAAGCGGTCGCACTGAGCGGCAAGTTCGCTCAAATCGAAAAGGTTGAAGACATTCAAAAAATCATGGAGTACGGCGTTATGAGCACCCCGGGGCTCGTGATCGATGGCAAGGTCGTCAGTACCGGAAAACTTCTCACGATCAACGAGATTAAAGACTTAATCCAAGCACACTAAATGGAAAGTTTCCTTTTAGGACTGCTCGAATCGCACGGTGTTCTCGTATTTGCCGGGGCGTTTAGTATCGGAGCTCTCACCTCACTCGCCCCTTGTTCCATCGTCTCGGTTCCTTTGTTAGTCGGGAGTGCGTTAGGGATGAGTTCACACCTCTCTCCTCGTGAGCGGGTACACTTTACCTATATTTTCGCGTCGCTGTTTGCGCTCGGTGTGGCGGTAAGTTTCTCTATACTCGCTTATATGGTTGCCAAGATGGGGTACTTTTTCTCGATTGCACCTCTGGAAGCGTATATCGCGGGGGGGATACTTGCCATCGCCATAGGTCTGTATTCGCTAGGAGTTTTACCTGAAGTGATAGACAAATCACGCTGGATGAGCCGTCTTATCACGCTACGTTACGTAGGGGCATTTTTGATTGGGATGCTGTTTGGGCTTGTCTCGACGCCGTGTGCCTCTGCCCCTTTGGTGGCGATCATATCGGTTGCGGCTAACGCTCCTGAGTGGTATGCGTACGCTCTTGTCCTTACGTTTGCACTGGGGCATTCGCTTCTGCTTCTCGCAGCGGGAGTATCGGTCGGATTTGCCCAAAGCGTTGCGTCAAATCCGAAAATAGCCCTAATCACCTCATGGATGACGAGAATTTTTTCGTTTGCCCTGATCGCTATCGGGCTGTATTTCTTTACCTTAGCGTATCAACAACTCTAAAAGGATGACATCATGATTAAATTGTTTTCATTAGTCGCACTCTGTGCGTCACTTTACTCTGCCGAATTACAACCGCGTCCGTATGCTCTGGTCAAACAAGAGATAGGAAAAGGACAAATCGTCATGGTCGAAGCGGGTTCAACCCGTTGTTCGTCATGCAAAGAGATGGGGGAACTTCTTTATCGTGAGATGGAGATCAACCCTAAGCGTAAAATCTTTTTCGTCAATGTCGGAGAAGAGCGTGATGCTGCCCGTGAGATGAAAATCCAGATGATCCCCACACAGATTATTTATGATGGCAGCGGTAAAGAGATTGACCGCCATATCGGCGGATTGACGACCGAAGCGCTCAAACAACTTTTAGCCAAGTATAAAATATAATGGAAACGTGCGCTGAGCTGGATCATGGAGAGATTCTTAACGGCTCTCATCCGCAGTGGCCTCTTCTGGAGGGGGTCATTTACGGAGACGCTACCCTCTCGCTCAAATTTGCCAAACGGCTTGTTTGCGGCGTTAAACATCTGCCGCTGCGATTACGGTTAACAACCGTTACCGACACACTCGCTGCCATCGAAGCGGGAGTGGCTCATGATCCGACCCTCTTCATCAACGGCAAGCCTTTTATCGAAGGGCTGGTCGCTGCTGAAACATTGACGGCGGTTTTCGAAAAATACCTTTCAAAAGAGTCCCTATGAAACGAAAAACTCTTCTCTTCTCTCTGGCGTTGATGAGCTCAACGCTCACGGCCGATACGATACACGAATGGCTCGACGCGGCACATAAAGCCCCCAACCAACAACTCTCAGACCTTGCGCTCAGCAGTGCGGAACTTCTAAGCGATGCCGCAACGGCTGCGCTCTACCCGAAGATATCGCTTATCGGAAGTATCGAGCATTTCAATGCTCCCACGAGCCTGCGCCCCGTCCCCCCAACGGAAATTTCAAGCATCGGTGCTTCCGGCGGAGGCTATCCGTTTGTACAAACCATGACATCAGCAGGTGCCACGGTATCCATGCCGCTGTTTGTCAAAACGCTCCTCACCAATACCGAAAAAGCGCGCCAAAACGTCACTTCCCAAGAGTTCAAACGTCGCATATCAATCGCCGAGCGCGATGCAACCCTTATCGCTTCGAACGCCCGTTTAGGATATCTTGAAAACCTCACCTTGGCACTTGAGGCGAAAGAACGATCGCTCGCCTCAACGCGTGAGTCTCTCCTCATAAAAACCAGAAACGGCCGCGCCGCTGAAATCGAACTGACCAAAGTAGATGAGCAGATCAATCAAACCCGTCTCAAACTCCAAGAGACCCAAAACGCTCGTTTAGATGCCCAAAAAACGATTGCGATCCTTATCGATAAACCTATCACTCACTCCGTTGCGATGCACTTGAGCCAAGAGTTCGACGATCAGGAATATCTGGCGGTATCGGCAAAAGAGCAGGAGGTGAAAGTCGCCAATCTCGCTGCTCAGTCTGCGAAAGAGTCTCTTTACCCCGCACTATCGATGAACGGATCGTATTTTCATCGTGCAGGTGATGCGTACAACAACGGTGATTCGATCTCACGCGATTACGGAAATATTGCTCTAAACCTTACTATGCCGCTATTTGATAAAGAGCGGCTAACCTCTATAGAACTCTCCCGTCTCGAAGAGCAAAAAGCGCACGCGACATTACAGCAAACCAAGTTGGAGAGCGACAATACCTATAGCGCTTTGAGAAATCAATACGCAACCCTCAAACAATCGCGCACTCTGGCTGTTCAAAGTGTTGCCAACTATGAAGCGATGCTCGTAACCGCCAAAGTCGCTTACGCTACGGAGCGGATGGTTCAAGAAGAGTATCTCCGCTACGAAGAGGCACTTTTCAATGCCAAAGCCGCCCTCTATGCCATCGATGCAACCCTCTGGCAAAACATTGCCCAGCGCGCCGCACTCAGCGGAAAAGATTTTAAGGAGATCGTCCAATGAAAAAAATACTCACCCTCTTGCTAGTCCTAGCCCTCCTCGTCGGAGCGGTTGTTTTGGTCAAAAAGAAAATGGCCGCAAACAGCGCAACCCCTGCTATCGAGCAATACGCTCTGAGCGTCAAAACGTTTACTCCGAAAGAGGGAAATGTTACTCTCAGCACCCCCGTATTGTCGCTCGTTAAAAATGATCACGATGCCAGTTTGAGTGCTAAATCTCCTGCCAGTGTCCTTTTCATCCTCCCCGCAGGAACACCCGTGCATAAAGGAGAGGTTGTTGTCCGTTTGGATGATCGTGATCTCATCGCCAAAAAAGAGGCTCTTAACAGTGCCCTATCCGCCGCTCAAAACGAAGAAAAAGCCAAAGCGCTTGCCATAGAGAATGAACAAGAGTCTCATAAACGAACCCTTCAACTCCTCGCCGTCAAAGGGGCATCGATCGAACAATCGCAAGCCGAAGAGTCCCGTATCGCACTTCTGGGTGCCGATTTAAACGGTGTCAAATCCAAACAATCGCAAATCAAATCGGATATGGCAAACGTCAATGCACAGTTAGACTACGCAACCTTGCGTGCTCCCGTGGAGGGAATTGTCGGTGAAACCTTCGCCGCTGTTGGGGATGTTGCCGCACCCGGTAAGCCATTGGCTTCCATTCGTGCCACAAGCGGAGGCTACCTATGGGTACGCGTCGCTCTAGGGACTCCGGCTAAAACGCTTCTCTATGAGAACCGTCGTGCACCGCTGCGCTTTTTGCAAAACGCTAACGGCATGGACGAATACCGCGCCGATATGGCGGTCAATCTCCCCTCAGGTGCCCGAATCGAGGCAAAAATGCTCACGTATGAGGGGAGCGGGGTCTATCTGCCGCGCGAAGCGGTTTTGCTCAAAGAGGGCAAAGCGTATGTGTTAGTGGTTGAGGGGCATGGTGCCAAAGCGCATGAAATCAGCATTGTCGCCAGAGGGGATGAGGGATTTGTCGCCAGCAGTGTACCAAGCGGCTCCCTTGCCCTTGCCAAAAGCGATATTCTCCTCAAACTCCTCGGCGGCGCATCCCTCGCCATCAAAGAGTAAGCGATGTTCGAGTTTTTTTACCGCCGACCTTACCATTTGGTCGCTATCGTCTTAACGATGCTCATCACAGGGGTTATCGGTCTTACAACACTACCGAAAAACCTCTTCCCCGATTCGGAACTCCCTACTGTCGTCGTGATTACGCAGGCACCGGGGATGACGGCCAAAGTCGCCGCCAGTTCCGTCTCTAAACCGATCGAAGAGGAGATTGCCCGTCTGGGGCTCATCCGCACCGTCAGCTCTACCAATATGGCGAACTTCTCGATCGTTCGCGCCGAGTTTGAATACGACAAAGGGCTTGACGGTGCCGCCGTCGATGTGACCAACGCCCTCTCCACCGCCAAAGCCAAACTCCCCGCAGGGCTTAATCCCACCGTTTACGTCACGGGCTCATTTACTCTCCCCGTCGAAGTGGTTTCTTTGTCACCCAAAAACCCAACACTGAGCTTGAGCGATATTCGTAAAATCGCCGATAGTTTTATCAAACCTCACCTCCTCTCGACCTCCGGGATCGGCAACGTCGAAGTGTTCGGAGGACATCAAAGCGCCCTTAGTATCCGCCTCGATCCGGTCAAAATCGCTTCCGCGCATCTGGATATCGACACCATTGCCAAAACCATTACCGCGTTAGATAAAGATACCCCTCTGGGATTTGTCAAAAACAAGGATGGCTTTACCACCCTCACCTATTATGGTGAGAAAAGCGATTCTGAATCGCTGGGTAATCTCAGCGTTGCCCCCAATCTCCGTCTACGTGATATCGCGAGTGTCGAGTGGAGCGAATCGGAACCTTTTAGCGCCTATTTCGGCAACGGAACGGAATCGATCGCCATCGCCATCCAACGCTCCGCCAAGGGGAGTGTTTTAGCGACCAGCAAAACTGCCCGTGAGCAGATCGCACTCCTCGCTAAAGAGTACCCCAATATCGATTTTAAAATCGTCGATACTCAGCGTGACCTGATCGAAACCGCCAATACCAATATGCTCGAAGCATTGCGGGATGCGATCATCTTTACGTTGATTGTCTTGATGTTTTTCTTGGGCAACTTACGCGCCATTGCCGCAGCGGCCGTCTCGATCCCTCTCGTCTTTTTAGGAACTATCGGCATTATATGGCTCGGAGGGGGAGAACTCAACATCGTCGTCTATACGGCAATTATCCTCGCCCTTGGGATGCTCGTCGATGATGCGGTTGTGGTGTTGGAGAACATCGAACGCCATCTGGTCGAGATGCACGAGAACTTAGAGGATGCGATCATCCACGGAACCCGCGAAGTGATCGCCCCCGTCTTTGCCGGAACGATCGCCACCATCGTCATTATCGCACCGCTTATGTTTGTGGGGGATTTCCCTCAGACGATCTATCGACCGCTCATCTCCACCCTTATCATCGCCCTCATCGTCTCGTACATCCTCTCCATCACTCTCATACCGAAATTTTCTGCCTATCTCTACCGCAACGGCGTATCCAAAAATCGGTTTGAAGAAGGATTTGAGCGCTTTTATCAAAACACGATGGGGCGTCTTGTTTCTCCTTATCTCTCCATCTTGCGTTTTTCCAATACAGGACGCACCCGCTTGCGCAAAACGCTCCTCATTGTCGGGGTTTTGGCACTGCTTATCGTGAGTATGAAAGTGGTCATGCCTCTCATCGGAAAAGATGCGATGCCGCCGATGGATACGGGAATTATCAAGGTCAAAATTTCTTTTAGCTCCAACGATCGTGTCGAAGATGCGACAGCCAAACTCAAACCGTTTTTCGGATGGTTGAATAAACAGTCCTATGTCCGTACCAGCTCCACCGCATTCGGAAGCGAAGAGGGGGTATTGTCACTGGGAAGCGGCAATCTCTCTACCGAAGCTTCGATGACGATTCTGTGCAGCAATCGTTTCCAGCGTACCAAAACCCTCTGGCAAATCGAAGAGGAGATCCGTAAAGAGCTAAACACCCTCTCAGGGGTTAAATCGGTCGATGTCTATGATTTCGGGGCAACGGCTAACTCCTCGATCAAAGCACCACTCGATATACGGCTCACCTCCGCCGTCCCTGATGAACTGTACAACGATGCTCAAACGCTCATCGCTTCATTGCGAAATGTCAAAGGTCTCACCAGTATCACTCCTAGCTGGCGGGAAGATATGAGCGAAATCGACGTCTCCATCGATGCCGATAAAGCCCTCTCCTACGGTCTCACACCACTCTCCATCATGAGCCAGATTCCCATACGTGGTCAAATCGTCGCCCTCAGTGGGAATCTCGCCTCAATGAACAATCAGCCTGTCCGTCTATATCTAGCAGGGAGTTTCCAAGAGCACCCTCTCTCACTGGAAAATCTCCCGATCAATTCCAATACAGGAATCATCCCTTTGAGTGCTGTTGCGACACTCAATACACAAATGACCCCAGCAAAACTGGAGCGTGACGGGCTTCTTTACAGTCTGGATGTAAACGGCTACCGTGCCAAGCGGCCAATTTCACATATTACCGACGATGCGGATGCGGTGATCAAACAACTTACCTTGAATGGAGTAAACGTTAAGCAGCAAGGAGATATCGCCCAGCTAAACGACTCCTTCAAACGGATGCTAAAAGCGATCGGGGTGGGTGTCCTCTTGCTCTTCGTTGTTCTCACGGCAATCTATGCTTCGGCACGTCTGGCGGGGGTAATGATTCTCGTCCTCCCCCTCTCGATGATCGGTGCGGCTTGGGGGATGCTGTTGTTTGATAAACCCAGCTGTATGCCAAGTATGCTGGGAATTTTACTACTGTTTGGGATCATCATTAAAAACTCGGTTCTGCTGATCGACTTTTATCAATCGCACCGAAAAACCAATCCCCCGTATGAAAGCGCCGTAGAATCGGTCAAAGTCCGTTTCCGTCCCGTCATGATGACGGCGTTCGGGACGATTGCCGGGATGCTCCCTATCGCGTTTGAATGGGCAGTCGGGCTGGAGCGTCTCAGCCCACTTGCCGACGTCGCCATCGGAGGGTTGCTGGTGGGGACATTGCTCACCCTCGTCTATGTGCCGCTCGCGGCTTACGGTGTCGATAAAGATAAATAATAAAAAGGACATTTTATGCAGCGCCGTAAATTTCTCGCCTTGGGTGCAACGCTCATAGGTACCTCCGCATTTACCAAATCATTAACTGCTCCGGCACCTACGTGTCAAGCTTGGTATCTGCCCCCTTCATTGGCGGGAAGTAAAAATAATTTGACTTTAAACGTCCGAGATACCGATAGTGCGCTTGGACGCTACAATCCCAACGGATGCATAAAAACCGTTACCCTTGATGAATTGGTCAAATATCACGGTCATTTGTGCGACGGAATCGTTTTTACCTTTTTACAGCTTTCGGTTGCGTTGAATACTCTGTTTCCGGATGGTGTTATCGACCGTACAGATATTCGAGGAGCATGTAAAAACAGCCCCTGCATGGTCGATGGTCTCTCGTATCTGACGGGAGCTCGAATCAATTTCCAAACCTTGCGTATCGACGCCTCTCTGGGAGCATCTCATATCATACAGAAAATATCAACCGGAGAAACCTATCAAGTCCAACTTGCCAAGGAGATGTTCAATGATGCTCTTAAAAATGCCGAAGATTCCATCCGTGCCAAAGTTGCCACCAATCAGAGCGTTACTCCGGCTGAAATTGACCATGTCGAAAAACTGGCCGACGATTTTATCACAACGATGCTCTCTACACCGCTGGAAAAACTCGTTAAAATTGATAAACTTGAAGGTTACCAATTCGTACCGAACAGCTCTGTCGATGTATTCGGAAAACGGGGCGATGTCATTAATAAAAAGGTTGGAAGAAGTTAATTAGGAGTATTTATAACCAAAAAGTGCTACACTTTAAAATAAGTCGATTAGGCAGGAACCGTTTAGTAAGCAATTAAGGAGCGTTATGATGGAAAATAAAACACCAAAAGAGTTTTTGTCCCCTCTTACTGCCGGCATAGGGCTTGGATTAGCCCTTATGTTTATGTTTCTTATCACAGGGCATGGGCTTGGTGCCAATGGCTTTTTTATCCGTTTGAGCGTATGGCTGAGCGATACGGTTATCCCTGTATGGACGGAGAATAACAATTTTCTCTACACTATGACGGGAGATGGTAACCCACTGAATGAATGGATCAGCTGGGAGATTGCGGGGGTAGCCTTGGGCGCGCTTGCAGGGAGTTTGATGAGCAGACGGTTTCGCTTCAAGATAGAACGGGGACAAAGCATAGGGAAACCCGCGCGAATTCTATTGGCTTTGATCGGCGGGATACTCACCGGCTTTGGGGCACAGCTCTCACGCGGATGCACCAGCGGACTCGGTCTCTCAGGCGGCGCAACACTGGCGGTGGCTGCATTTGTCTTTTTGATTGCATTTTTCGTGGCCGGGATAGTTGTCTCACTCATCACGCGAAGGATTTGGCAATGAACTTTCCTCTTGAATACACCAGCGGCATTATGATCATTATTGCCGGTTTTTTCTTCGGCTATTTTCTCGAAGTATCGGGGCTTGGAAGTCCCCGCAAACTCAACGCCCAGTTTACCTTTAAAGATTGGAGCGTTTTTAAAGTGATGTTTGTCGCTATTGTGGTAGCAGCAACAGGATTATGGCTTTTTGACATCCTTGGATGGGTACGATTTGATGCGTTAAAAATACAGACCACATTCTTTTGGGCGATGGCGGCTGGCGGTGCACTTTTGGGAGCCGGGCTTGCCGTTGGGGGATATTGCCCCGGTACTTCGGTCGTCGGATTTTTCAGCGGCCGATTAGACGCCCTCGTTTTTATGATCGGGATGGTGATAGGCGTCTTTATTTTTGCACTCAGTTTTGATGATCTTCAAGGGCTTTATACGGCGGCGAAAGGGGCAAACAGGGAAACCCTGCCTCAATTGCTCCATGTTCCGACATGGGTGATCTTAGTTGGATTGATCGCTCTTGCTACGGCGGGCTTTCGTATCGGAAGCAAGATGGAAGCAAAAGAAAAAAGTGTTATCCGTGCTCAAGATTTAGAGAGCGACAAGTAAAAAAGGATTATTGTGGCAATAGTGTCATTCATTAAAAACCTCTCACCCGATCAACGCCGTGTCGGACTAGTCATCGCCCTCAACATCGCCATTGTCATCATCGAAAGTACCGTCGGGGTTATCAGCGGTTCGCTCGCCCTCCTCTCCGACGCATGGCACAATCTGAGCGACGTTCTCGCCCTCGTCGTAACGGCGATTGCTTTAGGACTAGGAACCCGTCCTGCAAACTCTGAAATGACTTACGGATATGTTCGCTCTGAGATGATGGCGACTTTTATCAATGCCGGATTTTTATCGCTTCTGATGATCTGGGTAGCAGTAGAGGCGGTGGATCGACTGCTCCATCCTATGCCGGTGGACGGATGGCTCATGATGATTACCGCCGGTATCGCACTGATCGTCAATACCGCCAGTGCGATAATATTGGGAGGACACGCACATGTTCATACCCATGAGGATGACGAAGCAGAGGAAGAGGAGCACGATCTCAATGTCCGCGCGGCATTTTGGCATATGGCCAGCGACGCAATTCTCTCCCTTGCGGTCGTATTGGGCGGAGGTGCGATGATCCTATGGGGAATACCGTGGATCGACTCAGTTTTATCGCTGGTATTTGCAGCAGTTATTCTGATCGCCAGCAGCAAGCTTCTCAAACGCTCCTTCGAGAGCCTGATGGATCGTGCCGATCCGAAGATAGTTGAAAAACTCTCACAAATTGTGATGAACCATCCGATGGTATGCCAGACCCACGATATCCATATGCATTGCCCCTCCAGCAAAGAGCGCTATTTCTCCGCTCATATTATCCTCGATGAAGCACTGAATTTAAAAGAGGTAGAAGCCGTTATCGAAACCCTCCGTCATGATCTCTCCCACGCCGGAGCGACCCACATTCTCCTCCAGCCCGAAACGGCAAAATACGATGATGCTAATGCGGGATATTGCAACGGGCATCGGGCAGATTTACACACGCATGAGGAATAAAAGAGTACAATAAACCACTATCTCCAAAGGAGCATCTCATGGAAAACAAACCCACTTGGCACGGCATTGATCGAACAGATATCCCGTGGTATCCTAGCGTTAATCCCGGAGCGTGTATCGGATGCGAACTCTGTTTTGTGACGTGCGGAAAAAGCGTCTATTCGATGGGCGAAATCGATCATAAACGCAAAGCCCTCGTCCATGACCCTTATGCCTGCGTTGTCGGCTGTACGACTTGTGCCAATATTTGCCCGACCCATGCGATCGGCTTTCCAGACCCGATTATCGTCCTCAATGCCGAACGGGAACACAAGATTTTCTCAACCGTCCACAAAGAAGCCGATGCCCGCCGCGAAAAGAGTGCTCAGCGCAACGTTGCCATCCAAACGCCTCCCTCTATCGGACGCCATCACTTCGAAATCGCCGGTGAAGTTGAAAAACTGAATTTAAGCGCATTGCGTTCCTTGGTAGAGGGGAGCGGATGTGATTTGATCGATTTATCGATTGCCATCCCCTCGATCGTGGAGCATACACAGGGGGCACCGGGAGTTATCCGAATGACATTAATCGGCATCCCTGAATTACTCGACTCCATCGGGGAGCGTTTGCTATCCCTTGTACACAATGAAGGGCTGACCTTGTCCAAACACGATAAAGGGTGATAATGAAGAGCATTTTATGGATTCTTCTCATCGTATCCGCTCTGGGTGCCGAGACATTCGATGCCTATCTCAAACGGTTTGATTACAACGAACGTACCGATATGAAAATCAAAAGCCTCGAAGCGATTGAACTCTATAAAATGGGGGAAGTGGAGTTTGTCGATATCCGCTTTAAAGAAGAGCAATCATCATGGGGCTTTCCGTTTATGAAACAAATTCCTCTTAATGAACTCCCTGATCGATTGAATGAGCTCGATAAAAACAAAACGATCGTCACCGTCTGTCCCCACTATGACCGTGCGGAAATGGCTCGACTTTATTTGACCCTGAAAGGGTACAAAAGCCGTTATCTTACCGACGGTTTACTGGGACTTGCCGATTATTTACGCGGGGATGAAGCCAAAGAGTTTATCGATGAAATGAAAAAGAAATAAAGGTCGAATAGTTTATATAAGAATTCAAGAATATTTTTTGCATAATACGTTATATCAAAAAATAAATAGAGGTTAACTTATGAAACTTTCCCATTTTCTTATCGCTTTAACGGCAACCGCATCTTTGGCTTTTGCAGACACGGCCAATATCGCCGCCGCTTCTGATCTGTCATATGCGTTTAAAGAGATGCAAACTTTATGTGCCAAAAAATATCCAACCGAAACCATTAATTTTCAATTCGGTTCAAGCGGTAAAGCACTTACTCAAATTGAAAGTGGTGCTCCCTATGATGCCTTTTTTGCGGCTGATATGAATTATCCTAAACAGCTTAAAGAAAAAGGCTTAGCCGTAGGTGACGTAAAACCTTACGCCCTTGGTCGTGTCGGACTAATGACATTAAAATCAAGCAATATTCCCGTCAATAATCTCTCTATTCTTGCAAGTGATAAAATAAAAAAGATAGCTATTGCAAATCCCGAACATGCCCCTTATGGTCAAGCAGCAGTTGCCGCATTAAAATCCCTGGGTCTTTATGACAAAGTAAAAGACAAATTTGTTTTTGGTGAAAATATCCAACAAGCTACCCAATACGTTCAAACCGGAGCAGCCGATGTAGGCATTATTGCCCTCTCCATTGCCAAAGCTCCTGTTATAGCGGAACAAGTAAATTTTGCCCTTATTGATGGGAAAGCACACCCTGACATTATTCAGGGATATGCACTTCTCAAACGTGGTGAAAATAATAAAGCGGCAAAAGCTTTTTTATTAACGGTTGAATCGCCTGAAGGGGACGCGATTATGAAAAAATACGGATTTGCCGTTAAATGAATAAGAAACTCGTATCGGCTTTCTTCTGGGGGGCATTGATCGGAATATTGGGCGGGCTAATGGGGCTTGGCGGAGCGGAATTTCGCCTACCCGTTTTGACATTTCTTTTTGGTTTTGCGACAATCCATGCCGTCGTCATCAATCTCGTCGTCTCGCTTGTAACGGTTGCCGCATCATTATCTCTTAGGTTGGAAAGTATCGATTGGCTGATTCCCTATTTGCCAATTATCTTAACGCTACTAACAGGTTCACTGACGGGGGCGTTTATTGGAGCGGGAATCGCTTCACGGATTGATGAAAAAAAGCTCGATAAAATCGTAGCCGTTCTATTAGGCATTCTTGCAATAATCATTATCGGCGAGTCTTCATTTGCTCCTCAAAATATCGAATGCAGCCCGATGGTTCAAATGATCGTCGGTGTCATCGCTGGGCTTGTTATCGGACTCTTTAGCAGTATGCTCGGCGTTGCGGGGGGAGAGCTTATCATCCCCACAATTATGTTGTTATATGGTTTGGACATTAAGATTGCAGGGACGCTAAGTCTGGCGATCAGCTTGCCGACGATACTAGTGGGACTTTCACGTTATCGCAAGAAAGAGCCGTTTGCAATATTACGCCCGAATTTTCGCTTTATTCTCTGGATGGCTATCGGATCAATTGTCGGTGCGGCATTGGGTAAATCCATGATGGGGATCATTTCCAGTGAAATGCTTCGCATCGGACTTACAGGGATACTATCGGCATCGGCAATCAAGCTCTATCGTAAAAGTCTCAAAAGTGTATAATGGCATATATTTGCCTGCTTAAAGAGATTTCACAAGCGCCTTATATTGGATTGCATATCTCTTTTTAATGGAAATGAGTCTTGAAAATGGAACTCTATGAACTCTGCCTTACAAACTAATCACTTCAAAAAAGCGGTCTTTTGGGTCGCCCTGCTCAATTTTGCCTATTTTTGGGTCGAATACGGTGTAGCTCTTCAAATCGGTTCCGTATCGCTATTTGCCGATTCTATCGATTTTTTAGAAGATGCTGCGGTCAATTTGTTGATTCTTATTGCCATAGGATGGAGTCTCCATCGACGTGTACAGGTCGGTATGGCATTGTCCGCTATTATTGGGTATAAACCTACAAATAGGTTTTTTTCCCTATGCGATTTCAGAGTCTTGAACTAATTTTTGTAAATCAAACAATACACTTACATCGAACTCAAATGGGTTCATTTATCCGTTACTATTTACAATATGCAATTTTGATAACAATATGGGTCTTACCAAAATCAGGGTCATTTCCAACTCCCAAGTAATTTTTTTAGGTTACTGAAAATATTTTTCATATGACTTTTAAATTCACTATCAAGGTCAAAGCTATCTAATATCTCATCAATACCAATTGTGCTTAACACAGTGGCTCCATCTCGTTCATATAAAGAAATACGGCAAGGTAAATAAACAGAAACTTCCGGGTGTGTCTTTAATGCAGCTTGCGCAGCAACAGGATTGCAAAGTTCAAAAACAAAAATATCTCTTTCAATCGGATATCCTTTTTCTTGGAGTATTTCTTTAAAACTGTATTCTTTTAAAATACCAAAACCCACCTCTTTAGCTTTACTTCCCATCTCTTCTTTAATTATGGCAATACTTTCTTGTGATGTAATCGTATAGAGCATTTTATATCCTTTTTCCAGATTAAATTTTAATATTTTTAAGACGCAAAGCATTGAGGATTACCGATACAGAGCTGAAACTCATGGCAGCAGCCGCAATAACCGGAGAGAGTAATATCCCAAAAAATGGGTAAAGGACACCGGCAGCAATGGGGATACCCGCAATGTTATAGATAAATGCAAAAAAGAGGTTTTGTCGAATATTTTTCATCGTGGCACGACTGAGTTTTAATACTTTGACTATCCCCGTTAAATCACCTTTGATTAACGTCACACCGGCACTTTCTATAGCGACGTCCGTACCTGTTCCCATAGCAATTCCTACATCGGCTTGTGCCAATGCGGGCGCGTCATTGATTCCATCCCCTGCCATGGCAACTATTGCGCCGTTTGCTTGCAATTGTTGAATCACATTTGCTTTTCCATCAGGCATAATATTGGAATATACGTCCTCGATGAAGAGTTTTCGTGCAACTGCATTGGCCGTATTTTCATTGTCTCCACTGAGCATTACCACTTTGATCCCCTGAGCTTGTAGCTCTTTGATGGCTTCTATAGAGGTAGGTTTAATTGGATCTTCTATGGCGATTAGGGCGCAAAATTGCGACTCTACAGCCATAAAGATGACCCCTTTCCCTTCATTACGTAAAATATCGGCGTTTTGTGTGATGGTGTGTGTTGAGATGCCTAAGCTTTGTAAAAAAGGCTCACTGCCTAGTACGATTTTTTTAGTATCAATGGTGCCTTCGATACCTTTGCCGGTAATGGAATTAAAATCAGCAACTTCAGTAAGCGCTACTTCCATGGTTTTAGCGTGTTCAATCACAGCATCCGCCAAAGGGTGTTCGCTCGCACGTTCCAAACTTGCCGCATAGCGAATAAGCTCTTTTTCATCAAAACCATTCACTGTGATAAAACTGGTCACTTTGGGTTTGCCTTGGGTTAGCGTACCCGTTTTATCGACCACGAGCGTATTGACTTTTTCCATGGTTTCCAAGGTTTTGGCATCTTTGATCAAAATTCCCATGAGAGCTGCGCGTCCTGTACCCACCATGATTGAAATTGGCGTAGCCAGTCCCAGTGCACAGGGACAGGCAATAATTAATACCGCAACAGCTGCGACAACCGCGTACGCTAAGCGGGGTTCAGGTCCAAAAAAATACCATCCGATAAAAGATAGCACGGCAGATAGCACAACTGCCGGTACAAAATAGCCCGATATAGTATCGGCTAGTTTTTGAATCGGAGCGCGTGAACGCTGAGCGAGGGCAACCATCTGGACGATTTGCGCCAACATGGTATCACTACCTACTCGTTGCGCTTGCATTATCAGTGTCCCATTTTTATTGAGTGTTGCACCGATTAGGGAGTCTCCGGTACTTTTTGGAACCAGTATCGGTTCTCCTGTTATCATCGATTCATTAAGATTACTTTGTCCATCTAAGACCACACCGTCAATGGGGATTTTTTCACCCGGTTTGATTCTCAGTTTATCACCAACGTGAATCAATTCAAGACTGACATCCTCTTCATTACCATTTTCATCAATGATACGATGTGCTTGTTTGGGTGCAAGGTTTAACAGTGTTTTGATCGCGCTGTTGGTTTTACTGCGTGCATTTTGCTCTAACACCTGTCCTAAAAGTACTAAAGTGGTAATTACAGCTGCAGCTTCAAAATAAACATGAACCATCCCCTCTTTGGTTTGCATAAGGGGTGGAAATATTGCAGGTAAAAAAAGTGCAACAAGACTGTAAAGATAAGCTGCGCCGACACCAAGAGCAATAAGGGTAAACATGTTTAAATTCCATGTCTTAACCGAATTATACCCTCGAAGAAAAAAAGGCCAGCCACCCCAAAGAACAACCGGAGTGGCTAAAAGAAATTCAAACCACTGAACGCTTTGCATACTAATAGCATCAGGCAGTAATTTCGGAGCCAAATCAGCTATCATAGCAACGATAAAAACAGGCAGGGATAGGATTGTACTGATCCAAAACCGTTTTGTCATGTAATCCAGTTCAGTAGTATCATCAACCGCTTCAAGCATCATAGGTTCTAACGCCATACCGCACTTGGGGCAGCTTCCGGGATGATCTTGTATGATTTCAGGATGCATGGGGCAGGTATACTGCGTGCTGATACTTTGAGTTGTCTCTATTTCTTTTTCTAAAGCCATACCACATTTTGGACATGCTCCAGAGTGATCTTGACGAATTTTTGGATGCATGGGACACGTATAAATAGCATTTTTGCTATTAGCTTCATCCTTTTTACAGCAGCTATGTTTATTAATATCCATAATACGCCTCCGATTATTTTTCTAGATCAGCTTTTTTTATTTTATACTCTGTATCATCAATCTCGCCATTAGCATACCGCTTATCCAGTATATCTTGGGCTGATTGCTCTTCTTTATTATTATTTATAACGTATAAGATTAGAATGATGACAAGCAGTACAATTAACCACCCAAATCCCATTTCATGTATACTATATTCATTCATTATGAACTCCCTTTAAGGTTGCTATAGAATTTTTACTCCACGTGACAATAGTTTGCTTCTCACTCTCACTTAAACGAGAATCCCAATGTCCAAGAACATAGCGAAGTGGTGGCATATCACCCTCAATAGTAACTTTTTTTATACTCTCTAAATCTTTCAACGGTGTTGCATGAGAAATAAAAGGGAAGTTTTTACTCATATCCAGATGCTTTTTTGCCTCTTTGACATCATAATCAATCATCTGTTTAATACCTGGAACCTTATAATACCAAGGGTATTGTGTTGTATTTCCATGACAGTCAAAACATTTTTTTTCAATAATAGGTTTTATGCTTTTAATGTATTCACTATTAATAGTTTCATATGCGTGTACTGTCTGATTAGAAACCATTTCTTTACTTTTCATTTCATCATGATGATCCCCATGACCAAACACAATAGCTGGAAGAAATAAGCTTATTGACAGTAAAGCGATTGTCCTATTTTTTAAAAGTTTCATTTCATATCCCTTATTTCATCTAGTAAATTATCTCTAGCAGATTAACGTTCACTTTTTCTTGCAACGGTCCCTTGTGGATGCTTATACCAACCCGGATCGGAGTAATCGCCTTTCGGTTGATCTTTACGCACTTTTACCAACGTAAACATTCCCCCCATTTCGATGGGGCCAAAAGGTCCAGTGCCTGTCATCATAGGTAGAGTATTTTCAGGCAATGCCATTCCCATATTTTCCATCTCTTGCATCTCTGCCATCCCGTTTTTCCCCATAGGCATATACATATAATCGGGCATGAGGTCACTGATTTTTTCGGTTAAATCGTCTTGTTTTACCCCTAGCATATTGGGGACGCTGTGCCCCATTGGTCCCATGGTATGATGCGCTTTATGGCAATGAATCGACCAGTCTCCCTCATATTTTGCCGTAAACTCTATGGCTCGCATTTGTCCCACTGCAACATCCGTAGTCACTTCGGGCCAACGGGCACTTTTTGGTACCCATCCGCCATCGCTACATGTCACCTCAAACGTATGCCCATGCATATGAATTGGATGATTGGTCATCGTGAGATTGCCCACGCGGATACGGACGCGATCCCCAACAGCAACATTCATGCTGTCAATCGAAGGGAACGTGCGAGAGTTGAATGTCCAGAGATTGAACTCGGTCATCGTGCTGGGATTGGGGGTATATGTCCCTGCTGCCACATCGTAACTGGCGAGCAAAAAGCAAAAATCTCTATCTACAGCGTGCTCTTTTGGATTTTTGGGATGGATAATAAACATTCCCATCGCTCCCATCGCCATTTGCACCATCTCATCGGCATGGGGATGATACATAAACGTTCCGCTTTGTACTAATGTAAACTCGTAAATGAATGTTTCTCCGGGTGCTATTTGAGGTTGAGTAAGCCCTCCTACTCCGTCCATGCCATTAGGTAATATCAGTCCGTGCCAATGGATCGTCGTATGCTCGGGAAGTTTATTGGTCACGATTAGCCGTACCCGATCTCCCTCCACCGCTTCGATCGTAGGTCCTGGAGAGGTACCATTGTATCCCCAACAGTTCACTACCATCCCAGGAGAAAATTCACGTACTACAGGTTCAGCAATAAGATGAAACTCTTTTACTCCTTCTTTCATCTCATATGGTAATGTCCATCCATTGAGAGTAACAACAGGATTATAGTTTTTTCCTTTTTTTGAAGTAATGATTGTGGATGGTGACAAAACACGTTTCGGGTCTTTGACGAGCGTGAGTTGTCTATTTTTGGGAGGTATTTCACAATGATTTTTTTCCTCTGCTTGTGCATTGCCAGCAAGAGCTGCCGATGCCAATAATGTAGCACCTAATCCTAAAAAATCTCGTCTATTTGTCTGTTGCATTGACATCTCCTCCTAATACATACTCTAAATCGGCTTGTTCTTTTTGATACATTCCAATCGCAGTAATTGATTCCATTCGTGCCTCGCCATAACGACGCTGATCTTCGAGAAGTTCATAAATACCGTCCAACATACCGTTATAAAACAGCTGTGTCTCCTCTAGGATTTGCTTATTCGCAGGAACAATTACCTCCTGAGTTTCATGCGCTCGCTCAAAAGCATAATGGGATGTAGCGTACTCTTCACGCACTTCAGAACGAATATTTACCGCCACTTCATACAGACGATGAACTTTTTGGTTGTACATCGCTTGCGTTTTGCCAACACGTCCTTGTCCAAAATCAAAAATCGGGATGGGGATCTTGATTCCAAAGGTATTGAAACGATCAGCATCGGTTGTTTTTTCACTTTCAGCCGAGAGTTCTACTTCGCTTAATAATCGCGTATTTTTCGCATATCCCGCTTCTGAAGCAGCATAATCAACGGCTTTTATCGCGGCACTCATATCCAGACGATGTTCAATCGCATATCTTTCCAATCCTTCTGGAGATTGTAAAGGGATAGAAATATCTAAAGGCTTTGACTCAATGCTATAGCGTGTTTGACTGCCATACACACCAAGAAGTCGATTGAGTGCTTCCCTAGCACGTGCATTTTCTTGGTTCAACCGCATTGATTCAAGTCGTGCATGAGAATAGGTATCTTGAATTTTCAAAAAACTTCGCTTTGAGAGATTGCCTACCGTATATTGACGAATTGCCAACTGTACCGAGGCTTCGTATGATTTGAGCTGACTCTCATAAAGTACCACTTGTTCTTGTGCCACACGTGCATCAATAAAGCTTTTTTTGACGTCACGAGCCGTTTTGAGAACCTCATTACCTACATGTGCTTTGGTCTCTTCCAACGCCAGTCCACCTAGTTCTCTACGAAGTGGTATCCATAGCAAATCTAAAAATGCCACATCAAGGGTCACCTTCGTTGTCGTAACACTACCACCGCGTCCAACCGAATAACCAAGTAACGGGTTGCTCATCAATCCCGCTTGCACCAATTCACTCTGAGAAATTCCGATTTGCTCATACGTTTGTTGTAATGAACGATTATTGATTAATGCGATTCGAACAGCATTTTCTTGACTAAGAGGGGATGAAAGAAGGGTATTTACACTCTCATTGACACTATCTGCTTCTTTTTGTGTTTTGATCCATTGAAGATTTTCAATGCCACGCGTAGAGGTTTCTTTCTTTACCCCATCAAAAACCTCATTTTGAGAAACAGTCGAACATCCAAAAAAAGCCAAAGTCGTTAAGGATATAGAGATCGCTTTTATCATTTTGCACTACCTAGTTTGGTCGTGTTTTGATCCTCTTTTTGGATGTCTACTTCTTCGTAGAGATTAACAGGCTTGGCTATGGGGATATAGACAGTTTTTCCTTCAGCAACATTGGGTGAAACAGGTGCTATGTCCTGTGCATTAAGTGCCGACATCCCTATAATAAGTAAGAGAGTGACGCTGCGATTCATTGCTTCTTCATCCGCACAATGACATTTTTCCCATCTTTTTGAATAAATTCAAAATCAACCTTATCTCCCACTTTGAGAGGATGGGTTAATTCATGATCGACCACCTCAAAAGGCATATTCATAGCAGGCCATTTAAGGGCTGAAATCGGATCGTGAAAAATTTGAAGGTTTTCGTGGTTATCGGCAATCTGCTTCACTGTACCACTCGCATGGATAGTTGCAGTAGAGACTACGTTAGAAGATGAAGAGTGATCATGCTTTTTATTGCCCATATTCATTCCCTTGTTCATATCCATACCTTTGTCCATCTTCATGTCCATATCATTGCACTTTTCCATATTCATGCCTTTGCTATCGTTCATATCCATTCCCCAAATCGCTGGGCTAAGTGTCAATGCTGCAAAACATACAGCGCTCAGAATTTTTGTTTTCATTATAAATCCCCTATGTAATAATTAAAAGCAGTTTATCAGAAACACTGCAAAAATCATTTAATCAAATAATAACAATGTTAATACTTTTTTTATTCTGGCGTATTGTCTGAATTAAACTACGTATTAAAACATCATATTTACCAGTCATCCTTGTGCCCGTGTGATAATCTAACATGCTAAATCAATAATCTAATCTTTACGCTTATAGAGCTGTAATAGGTTGTAAAAGATGAAAAAGCGATGATATTGATAATTTTCATAGTGATTTCTTTGTATTTTTTTTTACATAGGTATGCTGATGAAGTGTTCGTAGACTAAAGATTAGATTCTAACTCTAAAAATGACTCAATTTATTGGAGGCTGGTAAAAAACATTCTTTTTTAAACAATCACAAGAAATGCTGTACATTAATATATGTGTAATTGTAAATCAAAGAATTAAAAAGACTTTATTCTTACATACGTAATAATTTTAAGCAAACTTTAAAGCGCATAGGGAAAAAAGTCCCTTTGTAGGTTTACACCCACTTTCTTGCAAGCGTTGGTGAGGCAAAAGAGATTCTTGGTAAGACAAAAAAACCATCACGCTCATTTATGATTGATGAACCGGATGCCAAGTCTATACGAGCACGATTGCAACTTACCCAAGATGAATTTGCAGGACTTTTAAATATCAGTGTAAACACACTAAGAAACTGGAAACAGGCACGTCGCAAACCTGAAGGTCCTGCACTTGTATTGCTTGGGATTGCAGCTACTCATCCGGAAGTGTTTGCCCATTAAGCGCTTAGTGCACCTGACGGGGCTAGAAAACTAGAATTAAGTCTTATTAAAGGATCGGTGTCCGCTTTGGTACAGATTTTTATTTGTACCCATAATGTCTCCCTTATAAAAGTGGTTCACCTCGTTGTAATTTTCTCTGCATCACCATCTGATACAAAATCGGTATCAATATAAGACTGACCACCGCCGATGTGACGATACCGCCGATCATCGGAGCAGCAATTCTCTGCATCACTTCGCTCCCCACACCGTGGTTAACCATAATCGGAAACAGCCCCGCGAGGATCGCAAAAACCGTCATCAGTTTCGGACGTACCCGTTTGACCGCCCCCTCATAAATCGCCTCATTAAGCGCTGCGCGGTCCATAACGACGCCTCCACGGATACGGGTCTCGATACTTTCATGCAGATAAACGATCATCACAATCGCCGTCTCCGCCGCTACCCCGAGCAGTGCCAAAAATCCGACGATAACAGCGACACTGATATTAAATTGCAGCCATTTGAGATAGAGAACACCGCCCAAAAGGGCAAACGGTAGCATCGAGAGGACGATGATCGTCGAGACCCACTCACGCAACGCCAAATAAATAAGCACTATAATCAGCACTATCACGGCAGGGACGATCCACATCAGGGTATTGAGCGCCGATTCGAGATATTCGCTCTGCCCCGCCCACTCATAGGTGTACCCCTCTGGGAGTTTGATCGAAGCGAGCTGTTTTTGCGCCTCTGCTTTATACGCCGTGGCACTTATCCCCTCTTTCGGAGTGATGTAGACATAGGCTACGGGACGCGCTTTTTCACTCTTGATCATCGCCGCACTTTCGCGATAATTGATATGTGCAAAGGTCGATAGCGGAGCAAATCCGAGCGGTGTTTTGATCAGAATGGAGCGAATCGATTCGAGAGAGGTGCGTTCATCCTCCTCGAGGCGAAGATTGACGCTGTAGCGCTCACGACCTTTGTACATCGTCGAGAGTCCCATCCCTCCGATCGCAGCAGAGGTGTAATCGAGCAGCGATTCTTTGCGGAGGTTGTAGCGTGCCAATGCCGCTTCGTCGATGTCGATATCGATATAGTATCCGCTGTCGCTGCGATCAGCGAAAACGCTCTGGGTAGAGGGGAGCTGCTGCAGGCGGCTTTCGATTTCGCGCGCCGTTTTTTGCAAGGTCGGCAAATCATCCCCGTAGAGTTTGATCCCCAGCGGGGTGCGGATACCGCTGAGGAGCATATCAATCCGCCCACGGATCGGATAGGTCCATGAGTTGACCAGTCCCGGAACCTGCAAGGCACTATCCAGTTCTTGCTGCAGTTTTGCGGTTGTCATCCCCTCTCGCCACTTATCTTTGGGTTTAAGGGTGATAATCGTCTCGATCATCCCTAGTGGAGCTGGATCGGTCGCGCTCTCCGCCCGACCCCCTTTACCGAATACACTCTCTACTTCAGGAAAGCTTTTGATCACCGAATCGGTATATTGGGTCAGCTGTTTGCTCTGATCGATACTGACACCGCTTTGGGTAACGGGCATGTACATCAGTGTCTGTTCATCCATCATCGGCATAAACTCCCATCCCAAAGAGCGATAAACATACGCCGTATACCCTAAGGCGATAATAACCAGAATCATGAGCAGATAGCGGAACTTCATCGAGGCGAGGAGTATCGGATGGTAGAGCCAGATAAAAAAACGGCTCACCGGATTGGCCTGCTCTGAGAGGATACGCCCCCGCACGATCATAAAAATTAGTACCGGAACGAGGGTCACCGAGAGCAATGCCCCTACCCCCATCGCAAAACTTTTGGTAAACGCCAGAGGGGTAAACAATAACCCTTCCTGCCCCTGAAGAGCAAAAATAGGGAGGAACGATACGACGACGAGAGCCAGTGCAAAAAAGATCGGGCGCCCCACCATCTTCGAAGAGTAGAGGACGGCATCAAGGCGCTGTGCAGTGGTGAGCGTCCCCAACTCGCTTTCACGCTGGAGTAGAACTTTATGGGCATTTTCGATCATGATAATCGACGCATCCACCATCGTCCCCACCGCGATGGCGATCCCTCCGAGCGACATAATGTTCGATCCGATCCCGAATAGTTTCATCAATAAAAACGTGATCGCGATGGTGAGCGGCAAGACGATCAACACAATCAGCGCACTGCGCAGATGAAGTAAAAAAAGGGCAATTACCGCGATAACGATCAGGCTTTCATGCTCAAGAGTCGTCGTGAGGGTAGCAATGGCGGCTTGGATAAGGTTGGAGCGGTCATATACGGGGATCACCTCTACCCCCTCAACATGGATCGAGTCAAGTTTGTCCCGTATCCGCTGAATGACACGGTAGACGTCTTCGCCGTATCGAACGATGACGATCCCGCCGACCGTCTCTCCTTGACCATTCAGATCGGCATAGCCGCGACGGTTTTCAGGAACTTTTTCTATGCGGGCAATCTGGGAAAAAAAGATAGGTACTCCGCCGCGCGTTGCGATAACAAGCTTTTCGATCGAGTCGATGTTTTGCAGATACCCTTTGGCCTGCACCATCCACTCATACCCGTTTTGGACAACGATCCTCCCTCCGACGTCGTTGTTGTTTCCTTTGATCGCTGCGGCGACTTCGCTGACACTGAGGTTATAGCGTACCAGTGCATCATTGTTCAGCGTCACTTGATAGGTCGGGACGAAACCCCCTACCGAGGCAACCTCGCTGACCCCAGAAACCCCCTGAAGCGCATAGCGGTAGGTGTAGTCCTGCAGAGTCCGCAGTTCGGCGATATTTTTGGTTTTGGATACGAGTGCGTACTCATATACCCAGCCTACCCCCGATGCATCCGGCCCGAGAGAGACTTCGAGCGATTTTGGAAGTTGCGATTGCAAGGTCGAGAGCTGTTCGAGCACCCGTGATCGTGCCCAATAAAGATCGACGCCATCTTTAAAAATGATGTAAATCAGGCCGTTTTCATACCCCGAAAATCCCCGAACCGTTTTGATATTTGGAAGAGAAAGCAGTTGACGCACAAGCGGATAGGTTCCCTGCGCTTCTATAATCTCAGGGCTCTGCCCTTTCCATTTGAGCTGCAAAATAACCTGCGGAGGGGAGAGATCGGGGATAGCATCGAGCGGAGTGTGCCGTATTGCCCAAACGGATAACAGGCTCAGCACAATAGCCACCGCTATAACCCAGTATCGGAACCGTAAACTCCATTCTATCAAACGCTCTATCATGACATATCCTAAAAATTCCCGTTGATCTGGGCATCCGAATCGATCATAAAGAGGGCATTGGCGACTACTTCATCCCCATCAACCAATCCTGAGCGAACCTCATAACGATCATTTCCGACCGGAACCACATTCACCTCGACCGGCTCGTATTCCCCCTCGTATTCCCCTTTTTTGAAGCAGAACCATTTCCCTTTTTTTCGGATCACGGCAGTACGCGGCACGATCAATGCAGCTTTTGACTGAATGATCGGTGTGATAGCCGCATACATCCCCGGAAACAGTTTCCCGCTCGGATTGGAGAGGTTCAATCGCATCGTCAATGTCGATTCGGCCGGATTCGTGTTTGGATAGATTTTTCCCCGCTTGGCATACAGTGGTCGCTCGAACCCCGTTACACGGATTTCGTAAGAGTCCACTTTTTGAAGCGCTTCGAGCTGTTCGGGAGGAAATCGCATCTCCAGCCAGATCGGGTCGAGTCTGACAATCCGAAACAACGGCTGCATCGCACTAAAGGCTGAACCTTTGTCAATCTTTTTCTCGAAAATATAGCCGGAGACGGGAGAGCGGACGGTCGTAGTGGAACCCACCGTCCCCGTTTTTTCGATAGCCGTTATCTCCGACATCGGAACACCCAGATAGATCAGCCGCTCTTTCGTACTCTGAACCATCCCTGGATTGGGACGGATAGCGTTGTATTTGAGAGAACTGAGATACTCATCCTTCGCCTGCAGCACTTCGGGGCTGTAGACCTCGGCGATCACCTCCCCTTTGGAAATGTGCTGATAGGTCTCGGTGGCTCGGAGCTTTTCAACATACCCACCGAAACGAAGTGTAATGATCGATTCTTGAGATTCATCCGCTCTGATATAGCCGAAGTTTTTCCCCACATTTACTGTGGCGTCGGCACGTTTGACTTTTACCGTCGTCACATTGAACTGTTGGATAATCGGAGCAGGTTTGCCCCATAAAACCGCCCCCGCCAACACCATCGCTAAAAAATATTTCATTACTCTTTCCCTACCAATAGATCAAGTTCCGCTTGAGCGCGGTAGAAAGTGGCAACTGAACGCGACTGCTGTAATTCCAGCTGCAGTTTTTGCTTGAGCAGTTCAGTAAAACGGAACAGATCCTCGCCGTTGCGGATCGAGGCTTCGGAGAGCTCGAACATGTGGTTAAGCTGCGGAAGGCTCTCATCATGGATTACTTTCCATACCTCGGATGCTTTGCGCATTTCCGCATATTTTTGGCGCATTGAGGCTTCCAGCTGCAGATAGGCCGCCTCTTTGTCACGGCTCCGCTCCAGTACCTTTTCACGGTTAATCTGCTCTTTCACCGACTCTGTTCCGTACACGGGTAGCGGAATATTGACACCGACACTCCAGAAGTCATTAAACGCCTCACGGCGGCTGTATCCTGCCTGCACCGTCACATCGGGATAGGCATCGAGCTGAGATTGGCGCAGCTGTACCCCTGCTGATTTTAACTGAGCATCTTTGGCACGGTATCCGAAGTTATTTTCCAGCGATTTTTTATACGACTCGATCGGTTCGATCTGCCCCATATTTAAATCGACGTCTACCTTCTCGATCCGTTTTGCACACAACTGCGAAAGGTTTGCATAAGATCGTTCCTTCTCCTGAGCCAAATCAGCCTGAATGATTTTGATCTGAGAAAGATCCATCTGCGAGGACATAATCCCCATGTGCCGTCCTGCAGCGGCAGAAGATGAGAGAGCCGTATAGAGTTCGCCGTTTTGACGGACTATTATCTCAAAATTGCTGTATATCCGCTCCTCCTCACCAATCTGCCAAAGACGGTAGACCTCTTTTTTGATCTCACTTGAGAGTAATGCCCTAGATTGGCTCAGTGATAGTCCGGCAAAAGTTTCTTGCGCCTGTGCATCCTCATAACGAAGATCCCTTTTTCCGGCGAACGGCAATTTTTGCTGTAAAGAGAGGGTTGTAAACTGCATCGGCTCAATCGAGCGGTTAGTAATGTCCTGTGTCTGGATATCATTTACCTGCAGCTGCAATGAGGGATTGTCCAAATTCTTCGATATCTCTTTTTGAAATCGGCTCTCTTCAACCCGAGCCTGCGCACTGATAAGAGAGGGATTGTTTTGCAATGCCTCACGGATGAGGACATCGATACTCTCGGCGTAGCTTAGTGCTGTGATAACCGACAGTGCAAGTGCAACTTTGATCATCGCCCGATTCCTAGAGGCTCAACGATGTTTTAAGACGGTATTTTTTTCCCTCTTTCGTGGTTACAAAAATATGAAACTGCCATGTTCCGCCCATATCGAGATTAACGGATGTTTTATAGACACCGTGCCCCTGAGCGACGGCTTTTGCTTTTGATTCCATCACTGGCATTCCCGGCATGGATGGCATAAAGGCTTTCACCTCTACCCCTGCATTATCGAGTGGCATATTTTGCTGATTCAAGGTAATCATGACAGCATTGCTTCCGACGATCAGAGCCTTGTCAGAACTGACCACCGCTTTGATATTTTGTGATGATGTACTTTGTTCCCACGCCGAACCGAATGCCAACGAAGCGAACAACATACTAAGAAGGATAAATTTGAATTTCATTATAGACTCCTCTGATAACATTTTATTATTATAACACTATATGTGAGCGATGAGTGTAAACGCAGTATTAATAGGGTACAAATAAGAATCTGCTTATTTATGTGGTAGATTACTGTGGTTTAGACAGCACTTATATTGCATGAAGGATTTACTTACATGACTTAAAAAGTAATCTTTATGCAATACTTATAATACCAATCAAATAACGGGCTTCATTTTTGTGAAATAGCCGATTCTTTCCGATAAAAAATCCAGTAAGCCGATGGCAAAATCATCAGTGTCAAAAATGTTGAACTGATAATTCCTCCTGTTACAACGATAGCAAGAGGATAATGAATTTCACTTCCCACACCCGTTGCAAAAAGTAAAGGTAAAATACCGAGCAATGCGGTAGAAGCAGTCATGAGTACCGGACGAAGACGTAAAAGAGTAGCATTTTTAATGACTTCTTTGAGTTCAACATCGGGAAATTTGGCACGCATTTCATCGATGAAACTCACCAAAACAATTCCGTTCAGTACCGCAATGGCAAAAATGGCGATAAACCCGACAATCGCCGATACCGATAGATAGACACCGCTGATAACCAACGCAAATATCGCCCCGATCAATCCAAACGGGACATTAAGTAAAATCAACCCCGCTTTTGACAATGAATTGAACGCCATGTACAACAGCAAAACGATCACCAACAGAGTAATCGGGATAATAATCATGAGCTTTTGAGTCGCTTCTTGCATGTTTTTAAAATCCCCTGCCCAACCGATGTAATACCCATCCGGTAAATCAACGCTTTGTGTGATTTTGGCATCGGCTTCTTTGACGAACGACGCAATATCGCGACCTTCGACATCGAGAGAAATGACAAGGTAGCGACTCATGTTTTCCCGTTTAATAAACGATGAACCTTGTACCGTATCAATACGACACACATCTTCCAAATTAATCACATTGCCATCGTGTGATCGAATCGGAATATTTTTAATCGTTTCGATATCGATTTTAGCATCTTTGATTTTTGGAACGATACCGTAACGGCGTACACCTTCAATCATGTAGGTCGCCGGTTCTTCACCGATGCCGTAACGAATCACATCCATGATTTCTTCAACACTGATTCCATAACGAGCTAGTGCTTGATAATCTGGTTCTATTTTAATTTGAGCCTGACCCAGTTGCGATTCAACTTCCATTCCTTGAATACCCTTCATGGAACCAATATTCTTTTGAATATCCGTAGCAACCCTATCAAGTACTTTTTGATCTTCGCCATACACCTTAATGGCGAGCTCAGCCTTAACTCCTTCCAGTAGTTCTTCAATGCGCATACCGATGGGTTGAGTAGGTGTAAACTGCACGTACGTAAACTCTTTGTCCAGCTCTGTATCAATCTCTTTGGAGAGTTTTTCGTAATTGCCAATTTCAGGTTTGAGAATCAACAATACCTCAAAATAGTTGGCTTGCGCCGTTTCCCCTTTTTCACTTCGTCCGATCATGGAAAGAACGGATTGAACTTTATCCCCATGATGTTTGAGAATAAATTTTTCTATCTTCTGCGCAGTATCGGTTGATTGAGACAATCCCGTACCCGGAATAGCAGTGACGCGGTACATAATCGACTCTTCATTGAGTTTGGGCATAAATTCTCGCCCCTGTTGACTCAAAAGTGCCACTGAAACGAAGAAAAGCAGTGCAACTCCGATGAGCAATGCTTTGGCATGCGATAACGCATAATTTAGCATGGGGGTATAGCGTTTTTTAATGGCACGCATAACACTGTTGTCGTGATGGGATGTGGGTTTAAGCAAAAATGTTGCCAGTACCGGAACCAAGATTAGAGCAACCGCAAGCGATCCCAGCATCACAAAGGTAATATTAAGAGCCATGGGGACATAAAGTTTTCCCGCCAAACCATCCAAACTCAATAGCGGTATAAATACGATGGCGATGATTAAAATGGCAAAGGTAACCGGGGTTGATACCTCTTTAGCCGCTCCTGCTATTACTTCAAACCTCGAAGCATCAGGATGATCGTGAAGTTTTCGAAAGCTGTTTTCAACAATAACAACCGTACCGTCTACGATCATTCCCACCGCAATGGCAAGTCCACTCAAACTCATCAGATTGGCGCTAAGACCGTAATAATCCATCAGTAAAAATGCAATCAATAGCGATACAGGAAGCGAGAGGATAACGATAAAAGCCGAGCGCAATTCAAACAAAAATAAGAACAGAACAATCCCTACTAATACCATACCGGTCATTAGTGCTATATCCATTGTCTCAACCGCTTTTTTTGTGATTTCCGTCCGGTCGTATAACAACTTGATACTTACACCTTTTGGTAAAGCTGAATTAACTGTAGCGGTTTTCGCTTTGAGCTGTTGAACAACCTCTGCTGCATTCGTCCCAGCCCGTTGCAATACCATCCCCATAACGGCTTCATGTCCATCAAGCGATACGGCACCGGATCGTGGCGATGTCCCCTCTTTGACTTCGGCAACATCATTGATCGTGATCGATTCGCCTTTTAATGCTTTGATAGGAGTATTGCGTACATCATCCAATGAGCTATAAAGTCCTACACCACGGATAAGGTATTGTTCCTTATTAAACTCCAAATACTGCCCACCTGCGGCGGTATTGCTTTTTTCCAGAGCTTGAACGACCTCTTCGTAAGTGATTCCAAAATCTTGAAGTTTATGGGTATCAATTTCAACGTCATATTGTTTTTCATGACCGCCCCATCCTGTGACTTCTTCTACTCCTGAAACTCCTTTATACAAAGGGGCAACGATGTACTCTTGCATCTGGCGCAGTTCACTGAGACTAAAACGACCGGTTTTGTCATAGATTTGATACCAAAAGACTTGTCCCAAACCGGTTGTATTGGGTCCAATAACAGGTTTGCCCCACCCTTGCGGTATATTAACACTATTGAGGCGTTCGTTGACCAACTGGCGTAAAAAGTAAATATCCATATTATCATCAAAGAAGACTGATACATATGACAATCCGAAAATAGAGTTGGACATAACCGTTTTAACACCCGCCATTCCTGAGAGTGAGGATTCAATCGGATAAGTAATCAGCTTTTCAATATCTTCGGCGGAATTACCCGGGCTTTCAGTATAAATCACCACCTGTTTAGGGGTAATATCAGGAAAGGCATCCACGGGGATTGTCTGATAGGAACGTATTCCCGATACAACAATCCCGATAAATACCACTAAAACGAGCATACGATATTTGAGTGCACTATCGATTAATTTATCTATCATCGTTGCTCCCTTATTCCTCGCCAATAGCTGATTTCAACAGCATTGATTTAACGTAATAGCTTTTATCGCTAACGTAGCGTTCACCGGCATTCAACCCTTTAATGGCGATATATTGGTCGTCTTTAGCAATGATTTCTACCACTCTCGCTTCATAGGGGGCTTTTTCTTCCTCATGCTCATCGTTCTTTTCTTTTTTTACGTGCGCTTTAGTAACAGTAGGGACAAAAACAACCCATTCGTTTTGAAAAAAGGTAAGTGCCGATTTTTTCACAGCGAGGTAGTTTTTATCTTTTTGGGTATAGATGGTTGCCCCGACATACTGATTCAAATACAAGGATGAAGATTTATCCAGCGAAGCCAATGCGCTGATTCGCTGAGTTGCTTCATCAATACTCGGCAATACACGATTAATTTGTCCATATATCACAGAGGGTGTATTACTTTTCACCAAAACCTTTTGTCCCTTCTGCACCTGTGCCGAATATTTGAGAGGGATAAAACATTGCAAATAAAACGCATCGGCGTTGATAATGGTTGCCATCACTTTCTCGTCTTTGATAAATGCACCCACCGGTTCAAGAATCTCACCGATTCGTCCTGATGCAGACGCATAGACATAGTGAGAATTGCCGTTATTTTTTAGTGATGAGGGGTTGACGTTAGAGCCTTTGAGCTGGACTTCGATCCCTTTGATTTGAGATAACAGTGCATCCCGCTCAATTTGTTTTGTCGTCATCTCCTGCCGTGAGAGCATACCTCGTTCATACAACGCTTTATCGGATTGAAAATTTTTATCGAAATGGGTGTATTGGGTTTTTAACGACTGATAATCGATGGAAAGTTTGGAGAGGGCAACCGAACGCAAGCATGCGATTTTATCCCCCTTTTTAACCGCATCACCGACACGGACGTAATATTCTTCGATGTACCCTTCCAGCGACGTTGTAATAGCATATTGATCATTCTTTTGCACAATTACTTTGGCGTTTACGTCAATTGTGGCACCAAATGGTCGTGTTTGTACGGTATCGGTCGGTATTTGCACTGCACCAAATAGTGCTACAGAAAAAAATAATGCGCTCAGTGATATTTTATTCATTGTAAGCTCCCTGAAGGTAGTTGTATTCGATAGTAGAACGATTAATTTGTGATTGGAGAGAAATGATCTCTTCTTGGGTCGCAATACGGCGATTTTTGATCTCATAGAGTTCTAAAAGATTAACATTAGCAATCGCATAGGCATCCTGATACATCCCCAAGAGTTCTTGGGCATTTTTAAGATTTTCTCTGCGTTGTTGCAAAAGTGTTTCAAGAGATGTAATCTCTTTCATCAAACTCTTTTTTCGAAGCCCAAGACGGTCATTTTGCGCTTTGAAAAACAGTGCGTTTTGGCGTATTTGAAGTTCTTGAATCGATTTTTCTTCGCGCTTCGTATTGAAAATCGGTAAAGGGATCGAAACTCCTGCACGGTAAATATTTTGATCGGGCTCTTTTTCGTATTCTCCAAATACCCCAATTGATTCGATGATATGAGTTTCGAGTTTTGCCTGCGATGCTTTAAGGTCATTTTCCGATGTCAATAACGCTAAATCAGGATTTGATTTCTCATCCCCAAGACGAATGAAGTTATTATCCGCGTCAATTGTTATTTCTTCACTAAACCCAGCGTATTCACGTAACGCGTCATAGCTTTTTACCGCTTCTTTTTGGGATTCAGCGCGATTGGAGAGAGCATCGAAATACGCAACATCGGCTTGGAGCATTAGTGCCTTAGATAAAGTGCCATTAGCATAGCGTGCTTTAGAGACATCATTAATGTTTTGAGCAATTTTCAATTCTTCGTTGGCAAGATTCAATAATTTTTGATTTTGCGCGTAATCGACATACAAAAGTGAAAGCTCTTTGATAAAGCGGGATCGCTCAACCGCAACATTGGCTTTGGCATTGCTTGATAACGATCTGGCAATGCGTTCTTTGTCTTCACCTACACCCCATATACGAACCGGTTGATTGAGTCCAAACCGATAGCCATTATCGGACTTAAATCGGGATCTTTCCACTTCGAGAGTAGGATTTTCATAACGGGTCAGTTTACTTCCTTCAAGTATGGCTTGATCAGTTCTTAATGCTGAAGCATTCAAATAGGGACTTTTTTCGATAGCCTGTTCTAAAAAAAGATCAAAACTCTCTGCCATAACTGCCGCTGAATACAGCGACAAAGAAAGAATAAGCTTAATCATTTTTTTTCTTTTTTCAGGAAGGCACCGTCGAGAGCATTGACTTCCAAACGATAATTCGCAGTGCGTACATCGTAGTAGAGGATTCTACCTCTATGGGTTAATTTTTTACTGGTAATTTCTTCTCCGGTCTCTTTTTGAACCAAGTCTGCTAATTGCTTTTCATCAACTTTATGAATTCGGTGCATTTCCTGTTTGGCTTGAAGCTGTACGGAAGGGCGAGCGTTAGAGGTGTGAATCGACATATGTTCCTGTACGGTCATTTCCGCTGATTGAGCGTGTAATGCAAAAATTAATGTGCTAAGTGCGAATAATATTTTCATGACTAATCCTTTTATACTGTTAATAATTTGCCAAAAAGGCTGTTTTAATGATTATTGTTTTTTGAAAAATAGAAAAATTAAGCGGCTATCGGGGGACGAAAATTAGAAGGGGGATTATGGCTGATATAATACTCAGAGTTATAAATCGACGCAAACGTATGGCTCTCAAATTCGACAAGTTGTGTCTGAGCAGGGAGAATAAAGCTGATATGAAACATATATCGAATATCGCATAAATCCCCACAATGCGTAGGTTGAGAAAATTCTTGAACATATTGTTGGATGCTACAATGATCTTTCTCATTGGCTTCAATAACAAAATCATTCACAATTGAGAAGCTAAAGGAGAGCAATAGCAGTATTGTCCAAAAATTACGTTTTTTCATGATGGATGATTATATACTATTCCCAACTGTTTATCAATGCCTGAAGTTTGCTAAAAAGTCCTGTCATATGGCTTTTAATGGTTTCTTCAAGATTGAAATTATGCACTATATCTTCCATACCTATGGTGCTTATGACTGTTTGACCATTATCATCATATATAGAGATGCGACAAGGAAGAAAAATAGATACTTCCGGATGCAAACCAAGAATGGCTTGTGCCCCGCTGGGATTGCATAGCTCGAATACGGTAATATCTCTCTCAATCGGAAAGCCTTTTTCATGTAGAAGATCTTTAAAATTATACTCTTTGAGCACACCGAATCCATACTCTTTTGCTTTTGATGTCATTTGCTCTTTAATCGCACCAATCGAATGCTTTGTCTCGTGCTTATAAATCATTGTTCTTGTCTCCTGTATTTTTGATTTTACTAGGTCTAATATAGGGCTTCGCGATGAAATAGAGCACAAATCCCCATAAAATTGTACTGCTTATCCACTCGATCAATCCGGGGTTTTCATCGATATGGATAATCTCGTTGACATTAACACCATCTAACAAATAGTCCAATCCAAAACCAAATAGAATACTTCCAATACCGATGGTCACCAAATAAATAGTGAGGATTTGAGTACCCATCATTTTTTTGACAACGCCGATTGTCACCGTATTGGTTGCAGGTCCGGCTGAGAGAAAGACAAAAGCGGCTCCGGGTGAAACACCTGCGAGCATAAGCCCCGCCGCAATAGGTAAAGAAGCTGTTGCACACACATACATCGGTATCGCAATCGCAACGACGATTAGATAAGAGATCCAATGATAGGTAATCAATATGTCGCTTAAATTTTTGGGAATTGCCACCGTTATCAATGCACCGATAATGAGTCCAAACAATAGTGGCTTGGCGATATCACGCAGCAAAGTCACAAACGCATAGTGCATCGCACCGATAAAGGAAAAACGTTTTTTCGCTTTGGGTTGACCGCACCCACAATCACCGGCAGAACAATTTTCATTATTAGGTAATGCACTAACTAAAACCGTGGATGGATTAACCGGCTTTGAGTGTGCCATAGTGAACAATGGTTGAGAGTTTTTTGATTCACCGGGAGCTTTCAGATTAGTAATTATTCCTGCTATCATAGAGATAATAATGGACGTAACAACTCTGTAAATTGTAAAAGCCCAGCCAAATATTCCATAGGTAGCGAGAATAGAATCGACTCCGGTTATGGGGGTAGAAATCAAAAAAGAGAGCGTTGCCCCGTTACTTGCACCATTTTTTTTGATAGAAGCGGCTAACGGGATCACCCCACAAGAGCACACGGGTAAAGGGATACCAAATAAGGTAGCTTTGATTACGGAAGCGATAGAGTCCTTTCCTAGATGTTTGGAAACCAATGTTTCAGGTACCATTTCATGTAAGATTCCAGCGAAGAGCAGACCGAAGAGGATATAAAAAGCCATTGCATTGCTCAAAGCTACTATAGCATCAATGAAAAGAACAATATCTTCCATAAATAACCTCTTCTTACGTTATAATCATATAACTTTAATGTTATATAACGAGATTGTTATATAAAAAGACTTAGAAGAAGGTTAGATGGAAAGATTGGTTCAATTATCAAAAATATTTAGCGATATTAATCGGTTGAAAATACTAATTTTTCTTTTAAGAGACAAAAGAGTGTGTGTATGTGAGATTTGTGACACGTTAGAGCTTTCACAGCCGCTCGTATCCCGACATCTTAAGCAAATGCGCGAAGCCGGTATTCTTGAATCAATACAAGAAGGAAAATGGGTGATTTATTCTTTAATTGAAAATCCTGATTCTACTTTACTATGTTGGATTGAAGAAGCACGTAAACAGATAGCTTTCTTGCCCCAACTGATTACGTGCAATAGCAAATAGGGTCTAAAATCTACAAAGAAATTCTTCCCTTATACTGTCAACTTTTTAAAATATAGAAAAACAAGTGTTTTCCGTATGCTTTTCAAATCAGCTCTTTCTACAAAAGAATTTTTGCTTCATATTCTAATGTGCGTTATAATAATGTCAGAACAAAAAAGGAGGTCTTCATGATCGCTTTAAACGCAAATCAGTTATTGGCAGAAGTCGATTCAATGCCTCTTGATCTTAAGACCAAATTGATCGATAAGCTTTTGCGCAGTCTTACTCCTCATTCAGAAAGTATTGATGCTTTGTGGAAACAAGAAATTGACAAGCGCGTTGATTCCATCGAATCAGGCACAGTATTACTGGTAGATGGGAATGAAGTCTTTCAAAAAATACAAAAACGCTTTGCTTGATGACATTTCGATTCCATCCTGACGCCGAACTCGAATTAAATGTTGCAATTGATTATTATGAAGAGTGCCAGGAACATTTGGGATTGGAATTTGCTCAAGAGATTTATGTAACCATCCATCGAATCATTGATTTCCCAAATGCTTGGCAACCCATGACCTCTAAAACGAGACGTTGTTTAACCAATCGGTTCCCTTTTGGAGTTATTTATCAAATCATCGACAATGAAATTATTATCATTGCAATCATGCACCAAAATCAAAAACCTTTTTACTGGAAAAATCGCCCATAAAGCTCAATCTAGTGTTTTTCGTACACTCTGCCCTACCCTGTTTTTAAAGCCAAAAAAGCTGTGATATTCCATACAAAAAACACTGTCGGAATGATATAATAGTCGGATACTAAAATTTGAGGTTTTCCGGCATGCTAATAGGATATATGCGAGTATCGACTGACGGTGATCGACAAAGTACTGATCTTCAACGTGATGCATTGATGAGTGCCAACGTAGATGAAAGGAATATTTTCGAAGATAAAGCTTCGGGTTCTAAAGATGATCGAGTTGGTTTAGCTCAAGCATTAGAATATGTTAAAGAGGGAGATGTACTGGTCGTTTGGAAACTTGATCGTTTAGGACGCTCCCTGCCCCACTTGATCGAAATCATTTCGCATCTAAAATCCAAAGGTGTCGGGTTTAAATCTTTGACTGAGGGTATGGATACTTCCAGTCCGTCAGGAGAACTGCTCTTTCATGTATTTGGAGCATTGGCACAGTTCGAGCGCTCGCTTATACAGGAACGTGTTAATGCTGGATTAGCAGCGGCGCGAAAAAGAGGACGTATCGGTGGACGGCCACGAGCGATTGCTCAAGAAAAGATGGATGCTATTTTAGAAGCTTTAAATAACGGGATGTCCAAAGCGGCAGTGTGTCGAACATTTGAAGTCAAACGGTCGACGTTGATTGATACACTTAAAAGGTCTAGTGAATTAAATGACTGTTCAGTTATAAAATAATTTGACACTTATCACTATAAAACACTATCCATAAAAATCTTATTCCAATACTGTACTTTAAGTATAAAAGCTGATGAAAAAGCATTTGTCTACAATACAAATATATTGCAAAAAGTCATTATATTTGTATACGTATCATTTTTTTGTTATTATTGTTTAAATTTATTGGAGATTCTAAACAATGCCAAATATGCAAAAAGAGTTTGATACATTTCATGAAAAAATAAAACTTAAAAAGTATGATGAGAATAAAGATCTTCGAGATAAAAGAGATTTGTTGATTGATGAACTTAGAGATGCATTGAAGGATGAAAAAATACCCGGTACCGATAAAAGCCTAACATTCAGATCAATAAATCAAGGTTCATATGCAATGAACACAGGTATCAGACCCAAGCATGATGATTATGATATTGATGTTGGTGTTATCTTTAACGTTACTAATGAGGAATATGAGTCTGGCACTTTAAAAAAACTTGTTAGAGACAAGCTTAATAAGAGCAATCGGACTGTCAAATACAAGCGGCCATGTATTACAGTGGAATATAAAACAGAAGATTATCATGTTGATTTGGCGGTTTATTCAGATAACAATAGTGACATTCATATTGCATGGGGGAAAGAATTTTCAGATGAAAAACTTTGGTATAAATCTGAACCGGAAGAGCTCACTTCATGGGTTGCAGATGTTTCAACTGATCCAGACAAGGCTGCTCAGTTTAGACGCTGTGTAAGATTTTTAAAAAAATGGAAAGAAAAGCAATTTAATTCCGGAGGAAATGGTGCGCCGCCATCTATTGGGTTGACTATTCAGACAAGAAAAGCTTTTAATTTTTATGATAAAAAAAGTGATTTAAATGCCCTCATAACTGTAGCGAAGTATATTAAAGATTCGTTTTGCGATGAATATGATCACGCCTTATCTAAATGGATGAAAAATATCGTTGTTGATCTACCGGTCGCACCTTATAAAAATGTTTATTACAAAATGACTTTGATACAAAAAGATAAATTCCATGAGAAAGTAGATATTCTTTTGGAAGCTCTAGAAGAGGCTGAACGGGAAGAATCGGCACATAAGGCAAGTAAAATTTTGCGTAATGTTTTCGGTGATGAATTTCCACTGGTAGAAGATGTGAAAGAAGCCAGAGTTATGCCCTATGTAACTTCTGGAAATAATGCGTGAGCCATGAAGAATTAGAAGAGGAAATACGAAAGATCTCTATTCAGTGTTTGATTTCATGCGAAAAGGGCGCAAGTGAGAAAGTATGGAATTTTTCACTAAAAGGAAGAAAGATTTGGAATGTTTCACTTGATTTTTCATATGACTTTCCCAACCGTCTTCCTTTCGCAAAACTTTTAGATAAAGATGATGTAGGTATATTGGCTCATGTGAATAGAGCGTGTACTGTATGTGTTGAAGAGAGCGATAGTATAGTCATTAATACATCAAATCCTTCAAAAGTTATCGAGTATTTTTTAGAAGAAATTGTTAAAACTCTTGATCATGCAAGTGTGAGAATCAATCAAGTTGAATTAACAGATGAATATGAAGGATATTTTCAACACGATGCGATTGGCGACGTTAATTCTTTTTATGTAGCTACTGATAAATTCGAAATTATCACACTTTCTGTCATACCAATAAGATCTGGGTATCTTTATCGACAAAATCATCATTACCATTTTCCTGTTTTATTATTAAATCAACGTAATGAATATCCAACACATTTCAGTAATGTTAAAAAAGCCATTTCTACGATTATAAACATAATACATTTACCGCTTGATACACCTGTTTTGCCACCGTCAAATGCAGAAAAATTGACAGCTAAATATATCTATTCCATTTTCGATAATATTTCCCCGGAAAACAAGAGTGCTCTAAATGAATTTTTAGAAAAAACCAACCCTAAAAAGGAATTTTTTATTCTCTTAAGTATGCCTAGACAGGCAAATGAACGGACCCAGCTGTTATTGCAATATATACACAAAGATGATAGGCCTCATCCTTGTGCAGAATATTCAGATCAATGGGAACTTAGATTTTATACAATGCAACGGAATCATAGAGAGTATTTACTCGAAAGAGGCGGGGCTAAAAATATTTTGTCAAACAAAAAAGTGGCCATTGTAGGATGTGGCTCTGTCGGAAGTGAAATAGCTTTTATGCTTGCTAAAACAGGTATTGGAGAATTGACACTTATAGATAATGACGATTTAAAGGTTGACAATATTTATAGGCATAGATTAGGAGGAAGCTATTTAAATTATGAGCTTGAAAAATTAAAAACTAGCACTCCAAAAGTAAAACATAATAGCAAGGTCGTAGCATTACAATTCGCTTTGCAAAAAGATTTGCCATATGTCAAAGTTACTGCAATTAAAAAAGTTTTTGAGAAAGTTTTGAATGAAGAATATATTGTTAATTCAGATTTGGTCATTATTGCGGTTGGCTCACCTTCACTAAATTTAAAATTCAATATTGACTTAAAGGGAAGGGACGTAAAACATGCAATATTTTGCTGGAATGAAGCAGCTGGATATGGAGGGCATTCCGTACGTTTAAATCTTGATACATGCTGTTTGAATTGTCTATATACATATGAAGATGGATATTCAAATATCTGTAAATTAAATCTACTGGATTCAGACCAAAAAATATCAAAGAATTTGACAGGTTGTGCTGGAGTATTTACTCCGTTTTCTTACTTGGACTCTTCCCAAACAGCTATTTTGGCTGCTAACCAATCTGTCCAATTGCTTCTAAACCAAGATTTAACATCTAAAGCAGCGTCTTGGAAAGGTAAAGGTACGGGAAGTTTAAAAACAACTGCTCGTTATGACGCAATAAATTTAGTTGATGAATTTGCAATATCGAGGGCAGAGCTATGCAAGGTTTGCAATGACAAATGAATGGGAAATAGAAGTCCATGGATATGGTTTGGTTAGAATATCCAAATCGTTGATTGAACACCTATTGAGCTATAGACAAATAAATTCTAGTGCGGCAGAATCGGGTGGAGTATTGATCGGGAAACATTTGAATTCAAATGGGACTCTATTAATCGATGATTATACCCCGCCTCAGCCGTCTGATAGACAAGGAAGATATGAATATTATAGATCAGACGACCACAATCGATTAGTACAAAAAATATGGCAAGAATCACAACGCAAATCAACATATGTAGGTTTGTGGCATACACATGCGGAGCCAATTCCAAATTATTCTTCTGTAGATAAAAGAGATTGGAATATCGCCTTGAATAAGTCTATGTACGAAGGTGATCGACTATTTTATTTCATAGTTGGCCAGACTCATATCCGTTGTTGGATGGGAACTAAGAGAGCAGTTTTTAATAAAATCGAGTTAATAGGAGAATACAATGCCAATTTGGCCTAAAATTAAATGGTTGCTCAGTGTCTTAATCGAATTACGAAAAAAATCATATCCACTTGTTAACTATGGGATAAGAATTTTGTATCTGGTTCCAGTATTACTCGGTGGTTGGAAAATAGATATTGTTTTCAAGAATGCCAAACCTTTAGTTTTGTTTGATCAATTTGAAATTACAGTTGCAGATATTTCAGATATCTCTTTATGGATGGCCATAATATTTACGTTAGTTGGTACTTCACTAATCTACTACGGTATCAAAACTGTACGTAACCAAGCTAGAAAAACAGCAAAAGTTATGATTGTCTCAATGCTCGGCGAATCAGCGCATTTTCCTGATGAAATCTTGTATGAATCAGAAAAAATTGATTCAAGAGAGCCCATTAAACTTGGGGTATCTGAAGGCCAAAATTATATTGAAAAATCTATAGAGATGTTTAATGCTGAACAAATGGTAGATATTTATCACCGTTTTATTTTACATCATGATTGTAAAAAGGTTTTTTTGGGAGGTAGAGCGAGAGTACCATTATTGGTAGCGTATGGTTCACGTTTTAGAAATATAAGCGCTAATATAGTCTATTTTGATCAAAAACATGCAAATAATAAGTGGCATTTACTTGATGATGAAGATGAAAACATTGGATTAAGTTACCATCCTATCAATGAGATACATCCTAATAAGGAAGGTGCAGTAGGTTTAGCTATCTGTTTCACTACTCAAATAGAAGAACATCAATTGCCTGCATCTATTCATGGCCATACATTGATTATTACCTCAAGTAAGAATATTGGTAGAAATCTAATTAATAACCAAGACAATCTTCAGCGAATATCTGAAGAATTAAAAATAATCATTGACCAACTTTCTAGCAAAGAAAATTGCAGTAGTATTCACTTATTTTTATCTGTTCAATCTTCTTTAGCATTAGAGATTGGCAGAAATTATCAAGAAGGTACACATAAAAGTTGGGTCATTCATAATTATAATGCAGGATCTGGAACATATGACTGGGCTGTACAATTGAATTCAGATAATACAATCAAACAACATAAGCAATGACCTAATATTTGCATATATCAAGTTTAAATAAAAGATTCTTGCTCAATTCCCTTTTTCTGAGTACGGATCTCATCGATAAGTATCTGCATTGATTCATCAATCCCTTTGAGAGCAGCGTATTTACGCTTTTGTTGTTCAAATAATTCAGGAAGCCCTTTAAATCTCTCAAATAATTCATCCACAGAACATGGTAGAAAAAAAGACCCTCGTTCATCCACTATCGGAGCATACTGTACTTGATAAATATGTATCCCTGCGAGATCAATATCCCCATAATGGATGTAACGGTTACTGACTCTGGCAAGTAATCCTTGTAATGTGCCGCAACGTTCCACAAACAATACTCTTCCAAATTGCTCAAACAAATGACTTTGTCTAAATGCATTGGTGATATTGGTAAAATTCTCAACTCCAACAATCACAACATCAACAGGTATTTGGATTTCAACGTTTTCATGAACAAACAAAGCTGTACCTATAGGAAAGCTAAGGTTCACTTTTTGTCCTCCAATTATCACTTCTAAAGGAAATGGCGCATTAATGTGGATACCGGTTTTAGGACCAATATTTCGTAATTTTGTACTTACCCCAAGGGCAGATAGCTCTTCCCTACTGGGTGATATTAGCTCCAATGCCTGTATGTAACGTTCAAAATCATCAATATTGTAGTAGGTTTTGATATGAGCCAAAAACCCATCGTATGAAAGAGGAAAAACTTGCCATGACCTTGCAGCTACATGTCGAATGCGTATCACGCCACAACGTTCTAAATCTTCAAGCAGTTTTTTTCCACTGCTGCTGAACCCACTTTTATAAACGCTGCTTTGTGTTTCGAATAAATCCCGAAACAAACGGGCATCACCAAGTGTTATCGGCTTCACTTGTGTACTGCTAATCGAGAGATTTTAGACTTATTATTCACGATGCGATACAGATAAATATTTTTGTATCGATCAGGTACTTTTACATCCGGTGCCGCATTGAGAAGATAAACACCGTTTTCATTCGCAAAATTAATGATTTGACGCATATTTTGTTGATCAAGCATCCCAATCTCATCCAATACGACATGAACTGGAATTCGTTCACCTTTCTGCGTTCCTTCCATTACGGATTGCAAAAGGGAAATATAGGTTAACGTTTTGATGATAATCGAGGTACCGGTAGAACCTATGCCCGAACGTGAGCTTGCCCAATCGAATACATTGTCATTTTCAACAACACGAAACTGTACATCAAACGTGTCTGCAATGCTCAGCTCTTCTCGACGTTCATCATTAATATGATTTAATAGCGTATCAAAATGTCCGAGAATCTCAGATGATGCCCTATTGCTGTGTTCTAAATCCCCAAATAATGAGTCACTTTTCCCATAAGGAATTTCAACAGCGGAAATCGCTTCTAGATCTTTGAAGATTCGATGTTCATTACGGACCATACGAATCCCGATATCATTTATAACCGGAATATTCACAATTGCTTGTTTGAGCCCTTTGTCAATTCGATTAACGAGCGTTTCTATCGTACGCGTCTCACTGCTGAAACTTTCATATTGCTCAGATATATTTCCCTGAATAAGGCGAATTTCGGATGCAACCGTCTCTTTGATCTCATCAAGACCTCCACCTTCGACGAACTCTATAAGATTCTTGGCTGAGCGAATAGTAGCTTCACTCGAAGCAATACTGTATTGAAAAAAGATAAATTGATCGGAACCTTTAAAATAGGATAAAAATCTCCCAAAGAGTAATCCAACTTCCTTGCCGGCACTTGAGCGGCGCTGATGTTCAATGGACGCTGTATTGCCAAGGTTACTTGTAGATTCTTCACTTGGCATAGGAACACATGTGGCTTCGCCCTCATCATCAATCTTTTGGGTAAAAAAATGAAAGTCATTTTTATTCCATACAATATCAGCCTCTTTGATGTACATATCGCAGCTATCGATAGTGAGGGCTAAAGCATTTATTTTTTCATGAATTGCTTTCTCTTCTCTACGCATCTCTTCCATACGTTTCGAGCGTTTGTTTTCAACATTCTGAACTGAAAGCGTGAGGGTATCTACTCTCTCTTTGAATGAAGATAGGCGTTCAATTTTTTTAAGCTCTTCCCGCCATCGCTCAACTGCACTTCTATGGGATTTAGCTGTTTCAAGCCGTTTTTGCGAAGCTTCAAACTCATTTCGCAAGGTTTCAATCAACTCTACAGAATATCCCCCTTCAAGGAGAGCATTTTTGCGTCGCTGCTCTATATCCATTCGACTTTGGGCACTTTTATTTTTTTCTGCCTCAATTATCGATTCAAGAGACTCTTTTGCCCGAACAAGCTCTTCCCGAAGCTGGGTTAACGTATCTTTGTATATGATTTTACATTGATTGATCTCTTCTCGTAAAAGACTTCCCGCTGCATCATTTTGAAGTTTCAATTGTTCAACCAATGCTTTAGCCGCATCATAAGCATTTTTTAAACTCTCTTTAGCGTTATCCCATTGTATTTGAGATGATTTCGTGAGAGCTTCGTACTCTTCTTCTAATAAGACTAATTTTGCATTGTCTCTGAGCAAGTCTGTATCCAGACCATCTTTTTTGGATTTGAGAGAGAAATATTCTTTCTGAAGATCGTTTTTTTCTTTGTTGATTGATGCAAGAATTTCATCCGACTCATCCGTAATTTTTTTCACTATGACTAAGATAGCTTTTTTCTCTGCCCTGATTTTTTCAAGAATTGTCTCACGAGACAAATTCGATTGCGGTAATACCGATTCATCGAGTATCAGGCCGTAAATAGATGGATGCACCTCCCCTACCCTTGGGAACAATTCTGTATTTAGCAGTATTTCATCTTTTAGTATAGAGGTCAGAATCCCCTCACGCGACGGTAATTGGGTACGTATGAGATGCAATAAAGTCTTTTCATTGGCTTCTAGTAAATCTTCTAGCGTTTTAATAGTCTCTAGGAAAGGTTTTTTTTCAATTTCAATCCTACGGGTCGTATCAGAGCTGATCGTTTCAATTCGTTGTTCTAAGGCATCCCTATGATTGGCATTAGACTCCATTTGACGACTTAGCAGTTCTCTATCATCATTGGTTTTGGAAATCGTTGTTTTCAAGACTAGAATGGATTCTTTGAGCTGCATCACAGGGACGTTATACGGATTTGCAGATACTATATTCGTATGATTCTTATAGGCTTCCATATACATCGTCTCAGCTTTCGCCAAATCGAGTACCAATTGTTTATTTTTTTCTTCGTTATATTTTTCGATCCGTTCAAGATCAAGGTCGTGCTGTTGTTCTAAAAGCTCTTTACGCGAGTCATTTTCCTTTTTAACGTTTTCATATCCTTGCTCATGAAGACGTATTTGCTTAGCAAGACCTTCTTGTTCACTAAGGAGCATATCATCATACGTTTGGGCTAAACTTTTTGCTCCCCCTAAACTATTGTCATATTCCGTTTTCTTCTGATTCAACTCTTTTTCAAGGGTAGGGATAGCATCGACTTCAGCAGAAGCACTCACCATATCTTTATCAGAATAATAGATTTGAAGCCTTTGTGCCTCCTCAAATTCAAGCTTTGCAGTCACAAAATCCGCTTTTACAGCATCTACTTGCGCATCAAGTTCACGTTGCTCTTCACGTTGTCGGCCTTCGATTACCCCATATTCTATGTCAAGCTTCTCTTTTGTTAAACCAGCCTCTTCTTTTTTGAGAATTAACGCTTTTTTGTTTGATTGCATCTGTCGCAATACCCGCTCAATCGCATCCGTATGCTGGGTGTAATTATGAACCTCTTCACCCATTTTTTCAATCAGTTTTTTTTGCTGTTCGTAATTTCTCACAGCACGAAATTGCTCAATCGCACTATATAGCTGACTACGTATTTGTGGCAATGACAGTGTAGACGATGCCCCATAACCACTGGTAATCGCTTTTTCGATTGCACCTGCTTTTACACTTGAATCGACAAAGATACTCGATTGCATGTCAGGTATATGACGATATTCCCCTGCCGTTTCCATTAACGAATACTCTCGAAAAACGCCAAGATCTTTTTCCTTACGTGTATCAATACTTCCATAAAGTATTTTACGGTACACCCCAGGATCGGTAATTTGTGTGCTTGGCTTATAGCCTGCAATCAGAAAATATTTTATGACCTCTTTAGGATTTTTAACAACTTGGTTTTCCAATACAATGGCATTGAGATCAATATTTCCCTCAACTAGCATAAATCGCCAAGCAACACCGTTTCCATGCTGATACGTCATCAATAGTATGTCACCATGTAGCCCAGTGTAGCGGTAAAAAATATAGGAGTTTGAATGAGGGTACATGTATTTTGACCATGACGTTTTCCCCTCACGTCTTGTAATGCCAAGCTGATCACTTCGCGTCGTTCCATAAAAAAACAACATTGCTTGACTAGTCGTTGTTTTACCGACGCCGTTTGTCCCGGTCAGAAGAGAATTTTCATCCACATCGATATGCCCATAGGCAAAGCGACCGGTGTTATAGAATGTAATCGATTTAAGCCCCTTCATTGTATCGCCTCATCATCACGGGTATTGATTCGTTTCACTGATTCAAAAAACTCTTTGGCATAGTTATAAGCTGATGTCACCATGTAATTATTTTGATTGTCACTAATGGGAACTATGATTCCAAAGCGCTCCATCTCACTAAACACTTTCTCGCAAAGCTCCTGTAATGATTTCCCCCTAGAAATACGAGCATTTTCCAGTTTCTCATAACGGATAGCATCACTTTTGAGCGCTGTGGCTAATTCTGCAGGAGAGCCACGCCACCCTATACCAAAAGAGGGAAATACTCCGTGAAAAAGTTCCATAAAATCCAGAAGTTCGAGAACCCGATCAATCCTATTTTCTTTCGCGCTCTCAGGCATATCCGAGACGGTAAAAAGGAAGTAACCCTCCCCTCCTGTCAATTCATAACCCAGCTTATCAAAATAAGAAAAGAGGAGTGAATGGTGTGAATCGCAAACGCCATAGAGTCTTTTTTGATGGGAATCGGGATGATTATCAACGATAAAATTCCCTCTGCGTAACGTGTCAAAAATTTCTTTGATTTCAATCGGAAGCTTGGCGGTATCAATAAGTGCCATTTTGTATCCTCAGTGTATTGATTTTAAATGTGCAGGAATACACATGTGTGTTGAAATGATTTCCATTTCTGCTTCACTAAATTCGAGATAGCGTTCTCCAAAAACAGCTGCAGACAAATAAACTTCAAGAAGGTTTTCATCGTTAATATCAGGATAAGACGTTTTAATGTATTCCAGTAGGTTCTGCTGGCTATCCGACATTACATATCCATCCAAAAGAACTGCATAACTGACAACCTCGATGGTCTCATCTTTGAACAAAGAATCGTCTATGGGGACATTGGTAGCTTCAATTTTTCCTATGGATTGGCTCACTGAACCCCGTGAAAGAACTTTTTGTTCAAACTCATCTTCATAGGAGTAATCAGGATGCAGTTTGATAGTATAGTTTGGTCTCTCTACGGTTGAATAGCCATTTAAAAGTGGTTCTTTTTCAGACTCGTAAATCAGTTCATAGAGATTGGTCTTATCAATAATTTCCCTACGGTCTCTCAACTCTTTAAGCTCGACTAGATGTTTGTAAAAACGGATATTTTCATTGGTTTTGCGTATATACTCGACAACACTGCTGTTTAATTGAATGAGCGTATTGGAAACATCTAATATATAAGTTCTCAGACGCATTCGGCGAAGCAAAATAGCCGTGTCACCCACATGCGTAAAAAAGCCTCTAAATCGAGACAGTTCGTCTCGAATAAATCTGAGTTTTGATTCAAATCGCAGAAGAGATTCATTGTAGGAAGTAAGTTCTTGAAGCTTTTCTTGTGCACTGGAAGCAGATCGATACGTAAACTCTACATGCCGTTGAATACCACGTAACGTATCCAACAGATTTCTTGGCATCCGCTGTAATTCTCTTTGGATATCACGGAGATGTCGAGCCGGATCCCCTCCGTTTTCGGAGGTGTTGTAGTATTTTGAAATTGAAGTATCTATTTTTTTGAAGATTTCGACGTAATCATAGAGATTTTCATCGTACCCGTCTATCAAATGCGCTTCGAGCATATGGATGATTTGATCATCGAGGATAACTTCATTGTTAAAAATTTCGATGATGCCGTAATCTTCTAAAAAAGATATCGTATCACTATTGGACATTCCAATGGCACTGTTGATATTCATCTGCCGACCGTTGCTATCGAATATTGCACTCAAGAGGGCAGAGTTTGAGTGCAATATTTTCAGTAATTCGCCGACGTTTTTAGCTCGCATTTACAATGCATCCCTTTAATTATTTAAAATGAATATTTTTACCACAGATATGAGACAACGTCGTGTCCTATTTCAAATCACTTAGAGTATAGAATCAGTTATTTTGTTTTTAAAATCACTTCTTCCTACCATCGCAAATAGATTCCCCGTCACCTTAGCCCATACGTCCCCTACGCGTCTTTTTTCAATCGAATCGGAACTTTCCATAATATGTTCCCCTTTGTATTCGATAGCAAATATCCGCCCATCTTTGAGTTTTGCAATAAAATCCGGATAAAAGCGATCGGTAGCCGTTTGTAACCAAAACGCAAGTTGCGGCTGCATCTCTATATTACGAACCCACATCTCTACTTCATCAAGAGAATCGATAAATAACGCACACTCAAGTTCTTCATTGTTCATTTCGTGCACTTTTTTGTAAAAATGCTTTTTAAAATTCAAACTGTTCTTATCCGGCTTACAAGGGTAACGATCACTGTCAAATCTAAATGCATGTCCGATAGCAAGTTCATCCCCTTCAAGCAATTCTTGAAAAGCATGTTGTCGTGCTTGCCCCAATCCGCTTTCGAGCATATGCTTGACGGTATCTGCGAAATCGTATAGATTCGCACGTATAGCGACTGGATCCATGTTGCGAGTATGAATACAATAGTGAACCGCATGGGCAACAAAAAAGACCAGTTTGGCTTGATCAATCATTGTCAGATTACGGCGATCCAACTTATTTAAAACAGCATTCGTCAATGCTCTTTCATCAGGTGTTGCAGCCTGTCCGCTGAGACTAAGCAAATCATCTCTAATGCTTCCAAGCGTTTGTGTAACCAGCTTTTTACCGTCAATATCAACTTCCAGTTTCATACCGTGCGCATGGACACTGAAAACTTTCTCATCAAACTCAGCCAAACGGATCATTTCTGCTTCGCTTAGCATTGATCTTTCAATCAAAATTTCACTATCAAAATCCCACAATTCACCCTGTTCTTTTACAGCAAGTGTAGGTACCTCGAAAAATTGAGCAAAACGGGCTTCACTCTCTTGCATAACCCTTTGCTCGACAGCTTTTGCCAATGACTCTCCACCCTCTTTACGAGCCGATGCAATAACTTCGATTTTCTTTTCAACTGAAATATCATTAGGATTAAAATTGCTTTGGATTGGAGCAAAACAACGTTCTAAATAATCATCGGCTTCAGTTGTTTCGATCAAAGGTAATGTTTCAGGAGCTTGTACTTCTGGCAATGACGGTCGAAGAATGACGACTTTTTCCGCTTCTTGTTCTTCAAACCCGCACTCTATCAAATTATCTTTGAGCGCTTTAATGACTTCAGATGTTCGCAGTGAAGTAACAATCGCATAGGATTTTGCCAATGCTGGTTGAGATTTTGGTTTAGCATACGGCATCCGCAATACGCGACCCAAAAATTGTTCTACTGCTGTACCGCCTGCGATATTAGCAACAGAGCAGAATACGGATGCATAAGGGGCATTCCATCCCTCTTTTAGTGCTGCAACAGTAATAACATAACGAATCGGGCAGCGTTGACTCATGATATCGATACCATCGAGATCTTTTCTCTTTCCGGTATGTACAGCTATCTGTTCAGCCGGTATTGCAAAATTCTCTTTTAAAAACGCTTCCAAGACATCGACGGTAACAGAATCATTCTTCCCTTCCGGCTCAGCCTTGAAGAGGATTAACGGACGAATGTACTGACCGGTTGTTGAGAGTTCGACGGCACTAAGGTCTTCGAGCTCTTGCCGTTTCTCAATAGCCGCTTTGACGACAATTTCCCACTTATCGATCACTTGAACTTCCAAAGGAAGTTTGATCATATTTTCGGCTTTGAGTTCAGAAGCAGAAACGCTGATTAGGATATTGCTAGCAACTTTTTCACCACGCGTTTGCATTTGTGGAGTTGCCGTGTATTCGAGTATACACGATGGTTCTATTTCCAGTAGTCGAGATATAGCTAAATCGTTTCGAGCACTGTGTGCTTCGTCGGCTATGATAATAGGATGTGCTTTTGCTAAAACGTCACGCAAGCTCAGTTTATCACCTAAAGCATGTTTGAGATGGACATATTGACCGTTTAAACCAAAGAAACGACGCCCCTCTTCTTTATCGACACGAAACGTTGCAAAGGTTGCGACAATGACAACAAAATCACTGACCAAATCAAATGCGTTCGAGTATGCCTCATCAATTGAAAGTATCTTAACGCTTTTGGATGTTGCAGCATTAATAGCTTGTCGCTCTGCACTATTGTGATTACGAAGTTCACGTAATGTTTGATCCACGATCGCTTTGGTAGGAGCCAACCAAAAGACTACAGCACTATCACTTCGTAATAACTCACGCATTGCCAACGAAACACTGTGTGCAGCGATAAGTGTTTTTCCACCACCGGTAGGAACACGAACACAAAGATAAGGGCGAAGATAATCCCATGCTTCAGAGCTGACAAGAGTGTAGGCGGTTTTGCTGAGCCCTAACGCTTCTTGAGTCCGTTCCAATGACGCTTTTGGGTTCTCATCACTTCGAAACTCGACAAAATAACGTTGCAATGCATCGAGAGCGTTTTGTTGATAGGTTTTAAGCGTCATTTATCGATCCTTGATTTCAAAAGGGAGTTGGCGAAAAGTAATTCCTGCATCTTTGAGTTTTTGAGGATCGATGGTGCAAGATGCAGCATATACGATTCGAGATTCATTTGAATCTTTGAGGAGTTTGGCAAGTTTTTTACGCTCAAACGTATCGAAGAAAAGATAGAGCCCGCTTTCGTTAAATGAACCAATGTAAGGCAAAGTTGGTTTGGTTTCGAGAGGTACGCCGTATTCGCTGAAAAAGAGATGTTTGGCCAATACCTCGGCAGAAACTTCAGGATTTAACGCTCCATTTTCATCTTTGATAGATTCTCCAAGTTCACAGTAACGGAATCCTCCTCCTATGCCTAGAGTAGACCCATACCCTTGCATGACTCTTTTTACTCGTTCTGCCGTAATATCACGAGCATAATCTTCCATCTCTACCAAAACAAATTTGCGTTGACCGTTGTCTTCATTGTTTTGAGCCAATATGGCATGAGCTGTAGTACCACTCCCCGCAAAACTATCCATAATAATATCTCCGGGGTTACTTGCGATTTGGAGGATACGACGAATTAATCTGGTTGGTTTGGGGGTTGTATTAAAACCAGAAGTCCCTGCAAAAATAGATAATAGTTCCTTTGAAGCTTCATCAGTATGTCCAACTTCTTCATGTGGCCACCACGTCCAAGGAACAACACCTTGTACTTCTGAAAGATATCTAATTACATTTGGCTGAGATTTTCCATCTTTACCAAAATATATTTTTCCTTCAGATAGAAATTTTTCATATGTTGCTTTGGATAATGACCAGCATCTGCCTTCAGAAGGTCGAAAAACCTTTCCCGCAGGTGAAATTATTTCATAAAACTGTTCAGCCGTGGCATGTCCAGCTTGAGCTGTCATCGGAATACCACGCCATCGTCCTTTTGGATCATTATTGAGATTTTTATATACCTTAGCTTGTTTTTCATCAAATGGAATACGGTTTCGTTTTTGTTTGAATAATGTTGGATTCATAGCATAAACAACAATATATTCATGAACATCTCCAATCGCCTCACGGTTTTCACGTGAGTAACGCTTTTGCCATACATTGCATGCAATAAATCTTTTTACACCAAAGATTTCGTCCATAAGAGTTCTAAGATGATGAACTTCATTATCATCAATACTAATCCATATGGAGCCATCCTCAGATAAAAATTCTTTCAATAATTTTAGACGAGGATAAATCATATTCAGCCATTTATCATGACGACAAAGATCTTCAGCTTCTTGCCCAACAGCTCGTCCAAGCCACTCTTTTATCTCGGGACTATTTACAGCATCATTATAGACCCATCCTTCATTTCCTGTGTTATAGGGAGGATCAATATAAATCAGTTTAACTTTGCCCTTGTAATAAGGCAGAAGAGCCTTTAATGCATGAAGGTTATCCCCTTTAACTATGAGGTTCCCTGCATTCAAATCACCAACAACTTCATTGCATTCGACGAGTCGGTAGGGGATTTCATTGTGATGATTGAGTATGGAAGCTTTACCGATCCAGTCGAGAGAAGGCATATGTTAAATCCTATTAATTTAAGTAAAGAAAAAATAAAGTTGATTTTACCTTGATTTCATTAGAGAAGGACTTAACCCACTCAATCGCGTCGATTCACACAAGAGAATCGATGTTCATTTTCATCAAGTTATTCATCCCCCACTGAGCAAACCCCATGCAACCAAAATTGCCACTACCACCCATAAGTCGTTTTTTGCTTTTTTCTGCACATCGGTTTCGATAGGAGCTGGAGTCGGTTCACGCATCGATGCTTTCAAGCGGTTGCGCAATCGTTTAAGCTCGATCAGTGCAGGAAGGGTTTTCTCATATTCGATGCGTCTGCGCTGACGTGACATAAAAATTAATCGCCCGTAATACCATATTCGCATACTCAAAATATACAACTCTACGAAGAGCCACCGCAGGGGTGCTTCAAATATCATCCATAACATTGTGATGAGAAGAACAATGGACATAAGAGCTAAAATCATGGCAAAAGATACGATAGGAACCAGTATCAGAAAAAATACCCAAACGGACAATTCTCCGCTAAATAGATCTGTACGAATGCCATCAATATCACTTATTAGCAAAATCACTGCACTCAAAATATACAACGCGATTAATGGCATTATTTGACCTCTATTTTTGCAATTTCGGAAAAGATGAGGATTTTTTCACGGGCTTTCATCAGCACCTCCCATGATGGCCAATCGCTTCCACCGCCAAGATCGAGATTAACAGGCAGATAGTAGAAAAACCATTCATTTACAGGATCGTGTTTTTCCGGTTCACAATACCAAAATTCGACATCGATAGAAGCCGCCAGTTTATATTTAGAATCACAGATAATTCGATATGCGGCAAGCCACAGCATCAGCTCTCTTCGGAGTCTTTTAGCAATATCATCGAGTAAAACGCCTGCTTTAAACTCATCGATCAGACCTATAGCATTGAGCAAGTCATTTTCAAACTCATATTTATCGTCCCCATATCCCACTTCGATACAGACGGTCACAAACCAGTATAGATATATCAGTTCTAAAGGGGAATGATCCGTTAATCCGGTTATCTTCTCATCCAACCATCCGAAATGCTCAAAGCCATAGGCATTGATTGCAGGAAAATCAAAAAGATGGTTTTTCAAAAAATGGTAATGAGGCGATTTATCCAAAATCTTTCTGGCTCGATTTTGCAGGATAGCCACCCGTTGTGTATCATGGGGATATAACCTAACCGTTTCTTCGAAAGTTTTGCGATAAAAATCCTGATATTCCAATGACCAGAACTTATTTTGGGATTCGAACATATCATCCAATGTGTATTTCATGTCGTTATCTCAGACATATCGATAATGCGATTATCACGACGATAATCGGCCATATCATCGAATAAACCCATGTCATAGCAAAAGAACGTACTTCCAGCGTTGCTGATGGTCTAGTGACAATGCGATAGAATCCGATGATGATACTGATCAGCGCTATTAACATGAGTGCAATACACATGGATATCCTTTATATATGTATTTCTTAAAACGCAAAAAACATCCATTGCGTAATCGTCTCTTGAGTTCTCTTCATCCATGAAGTGCGTGTAGCAGTTGTAGGTTTCATCGTGTAATCCTTTACGTTTTGATGATGGCAGTGTAAAGGAGAGGTTGGACACCATTGTGTCCGTTTTTAAAGATTGATCGATTCGATCTCATTTACCAATGCATCCGGATCATTCCAAAGTTTCGGAGCAACCCTGAGAAGTTTATCGGAGAGCCCACTAATCTCTAAAAAATCCCCATCGAGTTTGATCGGTGTTCCGGCACCATATCCTGCCAAATCCCAGAACAGCACTTTTACATCCGGTGCAATACGCTGTTTGTAGAGATCGGCGTAGGTCTTGAAAGTCTCTTTCTTGCTGTTTTGCGCATACATTTGATTATCGGTAAGTATGATTACTTTATCCACTATGATTTCATCTTCTATTAAACGATGAAACGGCATATTGACGTAAGTAGCGCGGTTAGCAGCATGATGTCGACTGATTTGCTCAAATGTGAAATTTAACTCCAATTTCCATTCTTCACATATATCCGACCAAAAATAGAGATAGGTGTTTGAACATCCTACATTCTCAATAATCGCTTTAGCTAAAATCTGTGCATGAGAAAACAAGCTTATCCCTAATGATTGGCTGTCCATGGAGCCTGAATTATCAATAAGAATCGCTACTTTTTCTCCCTCAGATGCAAGAGGTTCGATACGTGTCACATATGAGAATGCTTCTTCGAGAACATTACGAATATCTTTGTATACACTACGGGGAAGATACTTTTCTCTCACCTCTTCAAGATCGATTTGGTTCATCGGATCTACTACAGGGGTGCTTTGGCATTGAGTGAGATCGATATAGGCTTTGTAATACCGAAACGGCAATACACCCGAACGGCTCTGCAACGTTTTTGAAAGAATGATCTCTTTCCACACTTTGAAGGTCTCTTCACGTCCGTAGCCTTCTAATATCTTCGGTGTCATTTTGAGTGCTTCCATATAGCCCACTTTATTAGCTTTGGCTAGGTCAATAAACGTCTCTTGAATATCGGTGTCACGTTTGATTGACGTATGCAGCTGCTCAATCTTAGGGAGATTGACATCAAGCACTTGTTTGTAAAGTTCCAAATGTTTTGAGGGGCGTGCTAAACGTATAATATCTTTGAGTTTTACTTTGGCATTTTTCTGCTCATATTTTTTGAGCTGATACGCATCAAAACGTTTCTCTTCAAGTACCTCACGAAATGCTTTTCGCATTCCATTTGGCACCATTGATTGTGGGTGCTTGGTATTCCATAGTGATACCAGCTCGGTCATATCATCGACCCGTTTGATTAGACGATTGATAGCGGGTTTGATCACTCCGCTGCCGGTAGCGTTTTCACATAAGGTAACGCCCAGTACATGGGATACGGAACGCAGGTTGGCATTATGACGGGCATAGATCGCGCATTTGGCGACGAAGGAAGCTTCATTATCTGCTATCAGCTCTTTGGATAGGGTTTCGAGAGATGCGATACGGCTCTCTTCACGCTCATAAAAGAAGTCGTTGCTCAGAGTCGAACTCATGACACTGATAGCCAGTTCATGTTTGGCATCGTTGCGGTATGAGATGCCATCGGCAAGGTTAGACTGCTTTTGTGAAGGTATGGTGTTAAATTTAGACATAATAGTCTCCAAGTATTAGGTGGGGAGATGAAAGTGTCAAAGCCGCTTTCCAGGATAAATTTCGTTGATGCTTTGACCGTAATGCTCCCCGTTCCGCACAGGATAAAAATAAAAAGAGTGACTTTACGCCCATAGAGTGAATAATGAGCAGAGACAACAGCCTCATCTCTCATAAATTCATGAATGTAGCGAGGGCACTCCCTCGCTACATTCCTCTATGATCTTTCAACGTATGGTGGCGTTGATGCTTAGCGGTTTTAAGCTAGTTACTGTGCTTTTACGATGAACTCTTTTTCGTAATGCCTGATTGGAACGATGACATGATAGGGTGAATATTGGACGTATAATGTCCGAGGTGAAATTTACAAAAAAACATTTTTAGAGCAATATAAATTAAAAACGGACATAATGTGTCCGTTCATCTCGATATAATCTTTCGAAATTACCATAGGTGACCATATGAGCAAAGCATCTTCCATGAATCGCGTTAGCACCATCGTCGCGCGTCTGAATGAAGGCAAACGTCTAAGCACCGCTTCCTTGGCTGCTGAGTTCGAAACCTCCGATCGTACCATTCGCCGTGACATTGCCCTCATCAAAGAGGTATTCGGTGAATTTCTCATTAATGACAACGGGATGATCTACGCGATTCAAAAAGAGCTCTTAGACAATGTACTCACCCCTGATGAGATATCCCTGCTCAAAGGGGCATTGGGACTGGCGGAGCGAGGAGGATTATCCCTCACCAAAAAGATGGATAAAAAAGAGCGCGAAAAGCTCACCGGCAAGATCAGCGAATACGAGCGGCTTTATACATTTAAAACCCGACCGTTTGAAGAGTTTAACAGCCGTCCTGAGCTGTTTCGTGAGTTAGAACGTGCCGTGAAGTTCCATCAGGAGATCCGTATCGATTATCTGCGTGATGGTGAAGCATCGGTCTTTATCGCCCGTCCCTACTCAATCGTCTTTTTGAATGAGAATTTTTACCTCGCAAGTGAGTTGTTTCATGAGGGAATTCCGTCATTGCTTCTATCACGTGTAGCTATGATTCAAAGTATCGAATCCACCGGAGAGCTGTTCCGACCAGATCCATCATTTTTGAAATTCGTCGAGCGTTTTCAGACCTCATGGGCGAAGTATTATCCGAAAGCGGATGGGACATTCGATGAACGTGAAGTAAAACTGCAAATCAGTGGCGAAGTAGCACGTTATTTCAAACTCAAAAAGTTTTTACCGAGTCAAAAGGTTGTCTCCCATTTAGACGATGGAGATATCATCGTCACCTATACCGTCACCAGTGTTTGGGAGATGGTACCGTTGTGTCGTCAGTGGCTGCCTCATATACAGGTACATTATCCGCGTAGCCTTCGAGAGATACTGCTACGTGAAGCGCAAGCGGCAGTCGAGAAACTTCGCCAACAGCCCGCTCGGACATACGGTGGCTGCAAAAGAGGATAAAAAATCACTTTTAAAACGGCGGATACGTTTCTTCAAAAGCATGCATATATCTCACAGTACAATACTCCGGTAACCTAGATTGTAGTTCATTTGTCAGCCGATGACCTTCTGCATTAAATGCTTCCCATTCCAACGTATTGTCCAACGATTTGTAAAAATCTTCCTCCCATGCATCGAATTCCTTTTGAAGTTCATCACTATTGGAAATAGTATACCCTCTTAAATCGTCTTCGATACTATCAACAGTGATACTTGTCCCTTCATCATCCCATAATGAGGCACTGTAATCTGCCATTACGTCATAACCGTAGATCATTTGCCATGATTCATTCATCCAGTACTGAACTGAAAAATCATAAAGTTTATAATTTTTAAGCTCTTTTGCGAGTTCTAACCCCTCTTTATGCAAAGATTCCCAATCAAAGATTCCATTATCAGGCAACGGACGCTCGTTATAACGTTCTTGCCATTGCGTAAATGCGTCTGCTAAATCATTAGGAAGTTTAAGAGATTCATAGGTAAGCATTTGTCCCATAATGTTATCCGAAGGGTTTGGTGGCATCCATATTCCGGTACTCCCGAATTCTGGCCAAACACGCAACAGTATTTTTTTATCCATTTTTGCCCCCTAAAACCATTTCTCAAACGTCTTTTGATGTTTGTAGATATACACAGGGGTCGGTATCATCAGCGCTATAATTATCCATTCGGTATCTGTCATACTTTCCATCTCAATGACCTTTGTATTTTATGCGTATAGTGTAGAACACATTTTAGACACCCTAGTGTCCGTTTATTGCTTAAATTTGATTAATAACTGCACCCATACTCAACCATGATTCCGTACTCTTTTGTCCCAAAGAATAGCCTTGTGCAGCCCCTGCTTCACATCAATTTCAAATATATCAATCTCTTTGAGTAAATCGCTCAATTTTTCATATCCAAAAGTTGTTGCGGAAAACCCGTTTCTTTTCAAATTAGCTTCAACAGAAAAAAAACTGGCATGAGCATTTTCATTTTTTTCTTCATCCACTGCGTTACGAAGCATATTGACCAGCCTTGTGTCCTGCCGTAATTCTTTTCGAGTTTTTTTACCAAATTGTGCATCAATACAAATGAAATCTGTACAGATTTGTTTGTACAACTGAGATGCCTTGCTCTCTCCAAAACATAAAACTCTTTTACTGTGTTCTCGTAATTCCATAATGAGTGGTGTGAAATCGCTATCACTTGATGCGAAAGCAAAAATATCAATATTCCTTGACAACATATTCATTACATCTATAGCCAAGGTCATATCACTCGAATTCTTTCCTTTTGCATACTCCAAATGATGAATCGGTTTTAAAGCATATTCATAAAGCTTGTCATTCCAAGCTTTTAGATTCTCTTTCTGCCAATTTCCATAAGCCCTGCGAATAATAATCTCCCCGTAAGAGGAGAGTTGCTCGATAATTTCATCAAGCCGTTTGTAGCTGATATTTTCGCAATCAATATAAAGTGCAATTGTTTTAGGATCATTTCTCATAACAGATCCTAAAGCCGATTTTTTGATATTTATATTTTCCGGTACTTTCAGCCGAAAATGATGGTGTGGATAACTCATCCCCGGACAAGAAAGATAAAGTCAACGGTTTCATCAATGAGGGCGTAACCATTGCTGCATCGTGACCATTAAACTCCAAAAGCCATTCAGAAAAATGGTGATTGATACATAACTGTAAACCATTACTCTGTGGAATCATTTCAGGCGGATTTTTGAAACGGACATAAATTTCCTGGAAATCATTTCTGGGTTTAGTAATGTCTTCAATGACATCATTTGCCGGAGTAAAACATATTAGATCATCAGACCATCGATTTAACCCATTCAAATCAGACACTTTAAAAGGATTATCGAACATCTCATACCATTCAATGGCTGATAAGAGCCGCACCGGAGCATTATGTTTCAATTCAACCCATCGGCAATAGGCGACAGCATCATAATAGGTCACAGCTACCGGATAATTATCAGGTTCTAAATTGACTGTTTCCCAAATATCATTCTCTGGATGTCGCCCTTCTCGATAGCTTTTTGAATGAGAAGATTCATCATTGTAAAATTCTGAAAACTCTCCGATCGTGATCAGGTCTGAAGTAAACAATACTTTACCGTTTGCTAGCTCGATTTCTTTAAAACCGGGTAGTTGATCCGATTTTGTTTTTTTGGTGTACGAGTACTCCCCCATTTTTTCAAAATAGTTTTTCAATAAGTTTTCATGCCCAGGATGTATCCTGCCACCGGATTCATAGAAATCTATATTTGCATGATGCTGAAGTTCTTCAAGCCAATACGATCTACGTGCATCTTGCTGTTTCTTCTTTGAATCGTCTTCTTTTCTGCCAAAATAGAGCCATCTGGCAAAGTCGTAAGTTTCATTCATCACCGATGGAATACGGTCATGATTCAAATAAGGTCTGAATGGTGATTGATCCTCAAAGTCTGAATTTCTGAGATGCTTGAATACAAAATCATATATTCCATTCGGCCCTTTCAAAAATATAAGGTGCTCATTGAAGGGAATTATTTCTATCCACCCTTTTGCACACTGCAACATTAGCTTTTTGAGCTCTTTAGCATCTTCTATCATACTCTCATTGGTCTTGTATTTTTCGCCATTTTGAGGGTAGGAAGTTACTATATATCGATCATCTTCATGAGAATGATTTAGAATAAAAACATCGCCAAGCAGATTATTAAAAATACCAAGAAAATTATTTTTATGTCTAAATGGTATCAATAGGTCGACATTTGCCTCTGAAACAATTTCATCATATGATTTCACCGGTTTTCCAAACGCTACACTCGGATTATAAAAATACTCATGATCGATATTACAACCATATCCTGTGAATATTGCTTTAGGGATAGGCCGATCCGAAAAGAAGAGTCTGTCGGCAATAGAACGAAATGTGAAGCGATTACCTAGCAGATCAACTCCGTGATCCTGAGCATAAAATGTTAAGGTATTCTGCTCAAGAAAAGGCACTATGTTATTCTCATAAAATGACTCATATTTACCCCATGGATAAATACCTATTGCATCGGCGACACGATTTAAATAGTCATTCTTCTTCAATGACAAATCTGATCTTTGCAAATCACGATAGCCTTGTTTAATCATATCAGGATTTAATCCAACCACAGGGATGGCAACGAATCGCGGACTGCCGTTACACTCAACAGCATACCGACTTAAAACGAATTTTTTTAGCATGAAATGCCTTGTTATAAGAATGTATAGGTGTGGGATAATAAGCAGAATTTACTATTTGAAGTTTTTCAGTTAGAAGGCATTTTTACCTTGCGCAACCTACATTGCCAAGCGACGGAACCGATTCCTTGACCCAAATTCTAATGAGTATTTTTTTAAGAAATACTTAAAAGCATTTTTTGCAGATTTCTGATTACCACATGACTCAAGCCCATTCTCCAATACTACCCGATCAACTCTTCAATCTGACGATTCAAAAAGCTATCGGCAATGCTTTTGGCTTTAAGAGCTAGTGGCTTGGGAAAGGTGATGATGAGATCAGGCATCCATTTCTTTACTTCTTGCATGATCTCACGCTCAGAGGTGGCAAGCACTTCGATCTCCATACTTCCATCTTCGTATGTTTTGAGGATTCGCTGGGTACTGGCGAGTGGTCTGCGGTGGAAGTATTTGGCGATCTCTGGGGATGCTTTGAGGGTCACTTCAAACGGTTCTTTGTCCGGTTCAAACCATGCGTTGATGGCACGTTCTAATATCCGATAGGTTGTATCGCTAGGGATGAAGGATTCTGGAGTGATTTCAAGATGATCTATTCCTTTGAAGTAATAAGTCTTGAGTTTGCTCTCCATGAACTCTTCTCCATAGAGATACCAGTACCCTTCAAAGGAGACGATCTTATAGGGATGGACATGACGGAGTTTATTGTTGTAATGAAACCGTACCATCTTGTTCTCCATAATCGCTTGTTCGATGATATGAAAGTGTCCAAGTTTATCTGAGATATCTTCGATGATGGTTTTAGAGTAAATAGGGTTTTTGGTGTTGTTTTGAAGTTTGGAGAAGAGCGATTTGGCTTTGACACCAAATTCACTTCCTATCCCCTCAGCGATATTGCCCAGCATCTCCAATACCAGTGCCTCTTCGGGAGTTCGCTCTTTGGTGAGGGAATGCCCTAACTGCATTTTCCACTTACTCCCCTGCTTCTCTATCGGAAAACGGATCAGTCGTTGATTAAAATCACGCTGGATGGTTTTTGTCGAGACATTGAACTCTGCGGCTAAATCCTGAACCGATAACACTTCTCCCTCATATAATCGCTGTAGGATGATAGTTAAACGGGTAAGGATTTTATCGTAGTCATGAATTTGTCCCATATCGATCCTTTAAACAGACACTATGTTGTCCAATGAGTAGTGCATCATACCAAAATCTAAATTAACCCCGTAAAGGATAAGTCTATGGAATCGTTAATCATTACTTCACTGGCTTTGGTATGGGTAACTCTAAAAGTCAAAGAGATGCACACGCAAATGGGTGTTTATCACGCCCTTAAAACCCTTACCTTTAAATTTATCGCGTAAGTAGGAGAAGATCATGATGCAAACCAATCTCTCCTCAACTGCGGCGCGAGCCGAATCTCAGCGTTCCCGTCCGACCCATCAAGCCTATGGGCTCTCAAAAATGACCTCCTCACTCTACTCCCATCAAGGCGAGCAGGTCTATCTGCTCGATACCTATACGAGAATGGGAAAACGGATCGCTCTGGTCATGGATCGTGATGATGAGAGCATGTATGAGGTGTTTTATGATCAGTTGATGGCGTCGTAAAATTTTAGCTATACTCATCGCACGAAAAACAGTGAGCGTCACAAACCTATTAGATAATTATGTACACGAGGGTCATACATGAATGAAATCATCTGTCCGCATTGCCATAAGGCATTTAAAATCGATGAAGCTGGCTATGCCGATATTCTCAAACAAGTCCGTGACAGCGCATTTGAAAAACAGCTCTCTGAGAGACTTGAACTCGCAGAAAAGGATAAACAATACGCGCTCCAGCTTGCACAAGAAAAACTGAACAGTGAATTGCAAAAAGCCTCTTCTGCAAAAGAATCAGAAATCCAAGAACTCAAATCCCTGATCAGCAAAAATGAGATGATGCAGCAGCTTGCCGTCTCCGAAGCGCTCAAAGCCATAGAGAAAGAGCGTGATGAGCTTTCCCATTCCCTACAACGGTTACAGCAGGAGAACGAGACCGCCGTAAAACTCGCCGATGCAAAATACATGCAAGAGCTTCAAGAGGTAAACGCTCAAAAAGAAAAAGAGATTCAAGAACTCAAAGCCAAACTTGATTCGAATGAATTGAGCAAAAAGCTTGAGATCAACCAAGCGCTCAGCAGTGTTGAAAGAGAGCGAGATGAACTCACCAACAGCCTTAAGCAGATTGAACTTGAAAAACAGCTCTCCGAAAAGTCGTTAAAAGACAAATATGAGACGCAGATCAAAGATCGTGACGATGCGATTGAGCGTCTCAAAGACATGAAAGCCCGCCTTTCAACGAAGATGATAGGCGAGAGCCTTGAACAGCATTGTGAGATAGAGTTCAACCGTATACGCCCTACTGCGTTTCCTAGAGCTTATTTTGAGAAGGACAATGATGCCAGAAGCGGCAGCAAGGGGGATTATATCTTCCGGGATGCTGATGAATCAGGGACAGAAATCGTCTCCATCATGTTCGAGATGAAAAATGAGAGCGATACATCAGGAACCAAGAAGAAAAATGAGGATTTTTTCAAGGAACTTGATCGAGACCGCAGTGAGAAAAACTGCGAATATGCGATCCTCGTTTCACTCCTTGAACCGGAGAATGAACTCTACAATACGGGTATCGTGGATGTCTCCTATCGTTATCCGAAAATGTATGTGGTTCGACCGCAGTTTTTTATCCCGATCATCACCCTGCTTCGCAATGCTGCCATGAATTCTCTGGCCTATAAGAACGAACTTGCCCTCGTCAAAGCGCAAAACATCGATGTCACCAATTTTGAGAACGATTTGGACGCATTTAAAACGGCGTTTTCGAGAAACTACGAATTGGCATCAAAGAAGTTCGAGACAGCCATCATGGAGATCGACAAATCGATCGATCATCTCCAAAAGACAAAAGATGCCTTGCTTGGAGCCGATAGAAATCTCCGTATTGCCAATGATAAAGCTCAGGATGTGACGGTGAAGAAATTAACACGACACAACCCTACCATGGCAGCAAAGTTTGAAGAGATCAAAGATCAAGGTGTCGAATGAGAACACATCTTTAGCTTTATTGGGTTACGCTTTTTCCCAATAACTGCCGATATAGGTTCTAACTCCAAAAGGAGGATAAATCATGGATCCAATCAATTCACAAAGTGGAATGGGACCGCAGATGTACGCTTTAAAAAAAGCGATCGATTCACAAGATCAAGGAATTATGAAATTGCTTGAGAGTGCCCCTGTTCCTCAAGATTCCAACGCATCACTAGCTGCCGAGCTGACCGGTTTGGGTCAAAATCTCGACATCAAGGCTTGATTTTAGCATTCAGCTAAGCTCAAGCCATCTTGATGCTATACTGATTGCATGAAAGACATTTACGATAACACCCATTTTAGAATTTCTCACAACGGCGAAGTGATCGATTTTACGATTGATACCCTACCCACTTACGCACCTTTCGATGCACCCTTTGCCATTCTCACCGCATGGAATCCGAACAATCAACCACTAAGTCTTGAGGAAAATACAACGCGTAACGAACAGCTCTTTGAGAAGCTTTTAGAATCCGGTTATCCGTTTGATGAAGCGCTTGGGTATTTGGACGATCACAGCGAAGAGAGTTATTGCATTTATGATATCACATTTGAAGAGGCGATTGAATTAGCTAAAGCAGAGGAGCAATACGCGATCTTTTATCGTTCATCTTCGCATGTCGGCTATTATGAGTGTGAAACAGGAGTGGCGATTACCGAAAGAACATTAGAAAAATAGCCTTTTAACACCCCACCCTACTCCAGAATATTTGCCCATACGCTGCGCAGCTTTTGGGTGTAATAGATCAAAGCATCATCACGACATAGCCGTTTGGGTTTCTCTTTAATGTGCAAGGTAGTGCGAAACTCCCCATCGATCATTTTGATGCTGGATATCTCATCCATGACACACTCACCATAGGTGCGCCCTTGGGCCGTTTCGGTTTTAATCCGGGGATGAAGTTGTAATTCTTCTATCTCGTCCATTTTGTGTTCTCACCTCAGTCTCGAATGCTATCTGGGAGATTACGATCACGTTTGAGCGCATCGATGGCAGCATCGACGGCTCGTTTGAGTTTGAGTGCCGCTTCGAGCCCTTGGCGATCTTTGGTGATTTCGAGGGTTCCTTCAATCGTTATGACGTCCAGAGCGTTTTTGATTTGGAGTTCACCGGTAGTGAATCCGTCCGTATCGTTTTCATACGCCATAAAAGGTTGCTGCATTGTATTCCTCTCTTATGGATGTTTAATTAGCGCAATGATAACACACCTCTAAGGCTCAGAAACGATTTATTGCAACACAGAGTTGTTTATTATTCGTTCAGTGCTCTGAGGACGCTAAAAAACACTCTGGGACCATACATACGATTCTCCAATGATCGTAGAGACTCTAAAATCTCGGTTGGTTTGGAGAGAACGATGTAAAAACGAGCCTGAACCGGATTGTGACGGATGATAGTTACCACCGCTCTCCCCTCATACAGCCTCTCGAATTTTACTTTTGCTTCCCTCATCTGAGCCTCATGCGATTGCTGTCGGTGAAAGTGCTGATAGATCTCCAGATGATTTACGCACTCAAGGGTAAAGAATGACTCGATCTCGGTATAAGTGGCATATTTTCCCTGTTTGAGAATGGAAAGTTTAGACATAGATGAAGGTTCAATCCCGTTATCGGGATCGAGGCAAACGACGCTGCACGATTTGGATCGAATAAACTCTATGGCGCGTTCGATCCATTGAATCCGGTGACCCTCCCCCTCCCCTAGAATACTCTCGGTGAAATAATGGCCGTTCTCTAAGACACCCATCTCTTCGAATAAATCGATATGACGAGAGTCTCGTTGATGGATTTGGTGAAAGAGTTCAGACATCTGCGGATCTAGCGAGTGGCAGTGGCGGTAGAGGTTGGTATTGCCCTCTTCTACCCTGTGACTTCCGTCATTATTGTGAGTCTCATCTGGGTAGAGATACCAGATGGTAGCAATGGATTCTGTAGGGAAAAGGTGTTTGAGGAGGAGAAACTTTCCGAAATCTCCCATATCACCGCTATAGCGATTTTGCAAAGGTCAATTCTTTGGGGGTTGGTTTGGGACACAGCAATCGTTTATTCCCAAAATAGACCCCGCGACAATGGCTGGGCTGAGACGGTATTTATGTCCGTATTCGATATCGGAGAGCTTTTCTTCTGCTATGGCTTTGGCATCGCCTTCGCAGTATCCCCCCAGTTCACACAAGGTTTCAATCACTTCGGTACAAAAATCATTTAGCGAGTTCATCATGGATACCCCCTACTCTATGCATCCAAATGCGAGGTTGGTGATGTGGTACTCTTTGGTATGTTTGCTGCGACTACCGAACAGTTTTTTAAATAGACGTTTTATCATGCGTATCTCTCTAGCAAAGGGTGTTCCCTCTCTTCCAAGAGGACATGATCGTAAATAAAGGCAATACTCTCTTCCATCACACTCGATACCCTTTGTACAAAGGGGTTATTGGATGGTGATATCTGCTCTGCAATTATATCGATGACACTTTGCCCCCCTACCCTCTCCTTGGCGTTGTGCAACCTTCCAAAGAGACGCATAAGTTCTCTATGGGCATGGATGGAGGCAATGTCTTCTTCGCTCTTTTGCTTTTTAAAGGCATAGCGGGTGTACTTGAAGTAGTGGAGAAAAAAGAGTGCTGCCAATTCATTTGTTTCAAGGTACTTTTTCATAATCACCAGTCTATGACGTTTTGCAATAAATCGTCCATATTGTGGCAAATTGAAATATCCTTTGCACTATGATAATCCATTTAGATCTTGATACTTTCTTTTGTTCCTGCGAGCGAGTGATGAATCCCTCCTTGATCGGCAAGAAGATTGCCGTGGGAGGACGGGGTGATCCGTTTATCTTTGATCGTAAACCCTCGCATGCCAAAAAGCTCGTTGCACTTAATTCCGGTGCGTTTGTCCCCTCACTCTTTCATAGCGAGCATGATCACTCTAAGTATTTTAAAGATGGGGAAAAGATACGGGGTATCGTCACGACTGCAAGTTATGAGGCACGCCAATTTGGGGTGAAGACGGGAATGACTATCTATGAAGCACTACAGAAGTGTCCCGATATCACCCTGCTCCCACCTAATCATCTGCTCTATCACACGATGAGTCATGAGTTGATGGAGTATCTGCATACCGTAGTACCTGTTATGGAGCAATACAGCATCGATGAGATGTTTGGAGATCTTCGAGGATGGATTGAAGATGATGAGACGGATGCATTCATCAAACAGCTTCAAAGCGATATCACCATGAAATTCAAACTCCCCGTCTCCATAGGAGCAAGTCCAGCTAAATGGATTGCCAAACTTGCTACCGGTACGGCAAAGCCCTATGGAACCAAAGTGGTCTACAAAGAGCAGATCAGAGACTTTGTCAACGACATCCCAATAGATGAGTTCCCCGGAGTAGGAAGAGCGTTTTCCAAAAAGATGCAGAAGTATGGGATCAGAACGATTGGTCAAGCATGTGACTCTCCTCATCTCTTTGCTTCCTGGGGACGACAAGGAAAAGATCTTTATGCCAGACTCACGGGTGAGGATCATGAGAGTGTTCAAGCATCACGGAGTCGTAAAGGGATTGGAATTTCCAGGAGTATGGATCATCCCATCAAAGAGCGTTCTGAGCTCTTCCGACGTATCCATATCATGGTGAGGCACTGGAGTCATACCATCATGAAACTGGGAGTCAATCCGACAACGTTTCATTTCTCACTCGGATATGAGAACTGGGGAAGTTCGAAGAAGCAATACACTATCTACCGACTCTTTAACGAGAAGTTTATTCAAGAGTTTGCCTATGATAAGTTCAAAGAGCTTGATCTCTATCCCCATATTGCGGTTAAGTATATTGGAATGAGTGCGAGCAAATTCATCCACCATGATCCTCAAACACTCGATATGCTCGAATATGAGGATGATACAAAGATGAGAAAGCTTACTGATGCACTGACGAAGATAAGGGATAAGTATGGGATGGATATTGTGAGGGGGGGAGGGGAGTTGTAAATACTTCTAGCCCCTTTTGTCCTATTGATTTTTTAAAATTTCATCAATTTTTTTAAAATAGTCCATCAACTTGTCTTGATCGGCTTTATTGAGCTTGGAGATCTGTTTACCGCTGATTTTGCTGAGTGATTTCCATTTAGCTATCATATCGCCCTCCCCTGTGCTAGGGACTTTCCCTTCTTTATGTTCAGCAATCAGTTTCATCGCTTCACGTTTACTCATATTCTCATCAATAACTCTGCTCATCACAGCTTTAAGTGCTACTTCGTTCTTAGAGAGCTTTTGAAGTACCTGTGCGTTCGAAAAAGATAGTCTGCTAGCGCTGAGAGCTTCTTTGATCAACGGATGCATTGATAGCATTGTAAGCCGATTTAATAACCCGCTGATTTCAATTTTTCCTGTCTTTTTTAGAACTTCATTCATTTGAAGACGCTTTTCTTTCTCTTCGTCATTTAATTGAATCGATCCAGCATCATGATTTTTAAATCGAATAAGAAGTTTCTCGATACCTTCTTGGGTCTCATTAATTGCTACTTTGAGATAATCAATCAATGCGAGAGTTTCATCATAAACACTGATATCTTCTCTTTGCATATTCTCTGTAGCCATAAGCAAGATTGCCATATCATCATCTACATTTTCCAAAATTATCGCTGGAATAGTTTCTTTTCCAAGAATTTTATAGGCTTCAATACGGCGATATCCGATTATCCGTTCAAGCCCTTCCCCTACTCTTCGTAAAACTACTGGATAAATTAACCCAACAGCTTCAATTGATTTTGAAAGTTCGACAATTGCCATTTTGTCATGCCATCTTCGGTCATGAAATTTCGGAGAGGAAATCGATGCAATAGGTACTTCTATTGTATTACTTGTTTTGTTTTCAATACTTTCAGAAATGCTCTGACGTAAAGCCTCTGCTTCCTCAATTCTTTTTGAGGTTGTTTCAGCTGAAATATTTTTACGTGCAGGTAGTTTAGCCATCTTATCTCTCCCCTACTTCAAGTTTATTTGTTATTACTTTAGAGATGTTTTCCAATAAAAGTAAAATATCTCTCTTCCCAGTATCAAATCCTTCAATATAGTCTTGCAGAAAATAGCGGACAGATTGAGCATTTGAAAAGACAGTACGATCCGGAATCTCTTCCAAAAGAGTCGTTGGGATTTTTCCGATCGATGAGTATGTTTTTAACGATGTCATATAGCTACCCATAATCTCAGCTAAAGTCTCTTTGTCATCCCTGCGTTGTTTATTGTACATTGTTGGTAAGATGAAGAGATGTTTGTATGTTTTGTCATAATCTTCAAGTACATCATTGAGAACCTGTAAGAAGCCATTAGCACCTGCAATTGCATTTGTTTTAGTTTGTATTGCAACTATCAGTGCATCCGATGCGAGCAAAACGTTTCTAAATAGCGTTGATACAGACGGCAATGCATCAATGATGACAAAATCATAGTCGTCTTTAATTTTTTGCAGATACTTATTTAAAAGCATATCTTTACCGCCACTCACACTCTCAGCAGCTGCAACAATAGAATTACCAGGGGAGGGTATAAAATGAAGCTCATTAATTGCAACAATCGATTTGCCATTTTCATCTTTTAATATACCTGTAATATCCAAAGGATCTATCGATGCACGTTCAAAAATTTTTACTATGCTTTCAGTCAGCATATAGTCTTTAATGAATTCATTATCAAAATGATTGTTAAGATCCATGAGTTCAGTGAGTGTTGCTTGTCCATCGAAGTCAATTAATAAAACTTTATTGGTTTTAGCTAGTTCTCGTGCCAATGCCTGTGCGGTCGTCGTTTTTCCAACGCCACCTTTTTGATTTACAATTGAAATTACTGAACCCATTTAGTGCCTCTTTAAATTATCCATCCGGATGGATAGATGATTTTTTATCTCTGTAAAAAGTATACCATATAAATTAAGTATAGTGGAAATATTTTTAGATATGAACGCATTTATATTTAGTTTTAAATTATCCATCCGGATGGATAAATACTATCTATCTATACTTTCTAAATAATCAAATATATTATTAAACCCTGCTTTTTGCATTTCTGCCATCAATTCAATATTTGATTCACGTTTAATTCGCTTTTCGGTTTGCCATGGGGCTTCTTTAGATTGTGCTTCATATACACCTGATTCAATCTTTCTTGATACAAATGAATTAACTTCATGAGTAATTGCTTCCTCTGATTCTCCACGGTTTTGCATCATGCTCATTAATACTTTTATTTCTGGATCAGATTTTATTTTTTGTAGTAAACTTACCTGCTCTACATTACATACTTGTTCAATTTGTTCAAAATGCTTAATGAATTTGGTAGGAGTAGTAATATTTTTAAGCCAGAATAGGGCACTTTCATTTCCACTAGTTAAGAATTTAATAACATTTCCAACTGCGGCATTGCCATATTCTTCAATTAAATCATCTACAGCGCTTGACCATTTATCTTTGTTTTTTGCAATTGATCGGTTTCCAATCATATTCATGATGTTTTCAAGCTTCTCAAATAGATTCAATTCTACTGGTTGTAATGTCGAGATATCATCTACATGTATTTCAGTCACCACGTCAGCTTCAATTGCTGGGGATAAATCATCAAAATATTCAATCCCAAATACTTTGCAAAATTTCTCTTTATGCTCTGCACTATCAAATATAAAGCGTTCGGTAGATGTTAGATAAGGTTCAATAGTTGTTTTCATTGAGTCAAAATTATTTTCAGCTATAACAATAGACCTTTTCTCGGTCAATTTAAAGGTAATCGGTAATATTGAAGAAATATGATCTTTTTCTTCTTCATGGGATGTAAAAAATGATAGCGTAGGTCCCAGAAATCCTCTTGGAATCAAATAGCTGCTACGAATATATTCTAGCGACTCAATTGCATTTGATCCAACAAACGATGTCTCATCACGCTCCATGATATTCATATATTTTCGATCATAGAAATATTTTTCCGCAAGTGTTTCGTCTCTTTCTATAAGACCCTCAAGCTCTTCAGCATCTTCAAGGTTTTGAAGGTGCTCTTTTACCATCTCTTCTTTTGTCTTGTTGAGATAATTAAAACTTCCATCATTGATCATCCCTCTGACCTTCTCATATAAAGCTTTTAGCCCCCCTTGAGCTCGTTGTCCGGAGAGAGAGAGTAGGGCACAATAATACTCAAATGAATACAAAATGAAATCATCGATATCTTCATCTCTAATACCTTGTAGGATTTTTTTGTCATGGGTACTGATAACAAATTTAATAGTATCAATGGAACGACCCTTCTTTTTATCGACCTCCCAAGAAATCGATGTTCCAAGCTCACTATTGATTTTATCAAGTGATGGCGTCATTAAACGCTGTAAAAAGAGACGAAAGAGTTTATAGTTGGTATTAAATTTCTTTTGTAGGTATTCAAAAGTTAAATCTCTACCAGAGACAAAGATATTGCCAGAAATATAATCAACGAGTAGTTCATAAAGACGTGTGGCGTTAGGTGTTTCCACTTTAAGATAAGAATCTAGGTGATATTTCAAGAAATTTTTATTTAAAAAGAGAACCATTGAAAGCATTTCTTTTTCAAGTTTAATCTCAATTGCTGCATTATCTCCATGGGAATATTCAGAGTAGGGGAATAAAACACCTGTAACTTCTTTGTCAACTATTTTTCCGGACTTTGTATCAAACTTTTTTTCTGACCAGTTATTAAAACGTTGCTGAATCTTTTTTACATCTTGATAGAGTCGATCTTTATGTCCACCACCGTGAACCTTCGCATAATCAAATATACTTTTTGCATCAAACTTAAACATCAATTCATCATCTGCTACAGATTCTTTGATTGTTATTCTCCATGCTTCTTTTTCTGCTAAACGATCTATATTTTTCTTTTTAAGCTCATAACTTTTTTCAGCTTCATCAGTAAGTCGATCTATCGGTTTAGATTTATCTTTTTTACGCACATCTTTTATATAATTGTCAATATAAATATCTTTATACTCAGTAGAAAGTCCTGCTGTAAGTTGCTTGGAAGATAATTCAATCTGTTTTTGTCGTGCCATATCAAATAACTGATCTTGGACACCTTTAAGGATAGTGGCACTTAATCTTTCAACTGAGCCAGAATTTTTTGCATCGTCACGTAATACAACATCTGCACTAGCAAATTCTGTAGACTTACGGAAATATTCATCTTTCTCATTTTTACGAAATATGATCACTTTCTCATCAGCCATGAAAAACTACCCTCAAAAAGATTTTTTCTTTGTAAAGCAATCTATGTTCCACTAACGAAACAAGTTTTATTTACAAACGTAACAATAGTGCGTTTTATTTGAAACAATATTGCTTTTGACATGATACAACAAAGTAAGATTAGTAACAACTTGTTTTGCACTCGATGGTAATAAAAGCATTTTGGGTTTCTTATTTTTATGTAATGTTAAGATAGTTAATAAATTTGATTGTTAGGTAAAATCCCTCTAACGCCCTACAGAAGGGACTTTATAATCAATATTTCGTAACAATTTTGCCAATTAACCGTAACAACAATGCGTAGTAAGAATAGTAACTCATTGTCTAAATGAACACTAATAGCGTTTAAACGTAACAATGATGTCAATAAAGAACACAAGCATGTCAATTAACAAGCAAACGTAACATTGACGCGATAATTATCCCGCAAACTTGTTACGTTTGCTGCCAAAAGTAACAAATCTGAGGTAGAAAGTTCAATATATTATGCAAATATACTATTGTTTTATATTGTAATTTTCAAAATGATAGCTTTGAGCCTCAAACGTAACAAGTCTGTCAATTAAAATCGCAGAATTGTTACGTTTAGATTGCAAATATGGGTTGAATGTATAGAGTTCTTTGACAAGATTGTTACGTTTAAGATTTGTAGGGTTGTAAAGTAGATTATTATTAGAGCAGAGGAGGGGACTTCTCCCCTAGAGTTTAGCGATATACTCAGAAAGCGTTTTCATATCAGTGTCATTAAGAGTTGCAGTCTGACCTTTCATGATCGCACCCATACCTTTGGTATTGCGGGTTCCCGCTTTATAGGCTTTAAGAGCATCGAGGGTTTTAGCTAAACTCCATCCTGCAATCACTTCAGATT
>NZ_JAQTNN010000013.1 GCF_028713855.1 Sulfuricurvum sp. | reverse complement strand
AAAGGTCAACGTCTTCGAGAAAGTCTCGAACCGTTTGACCTACTTAGTTTTCAATGATCTCAAACTCAAACTTAACTCTTCTTTCGAAGCGTCTCATCGTTTGTGGACGGGAATTATAGGGGATTTAACTGAGAATGTCAAGAGGTTTCTCGCCAAATATTAGAAATATGACAAAATAAATTTATTTTTTATTTCGCACTTGTAAATATGTAACATTATTACCCATTTTTGCACTCTGAAGTTCTACTTTTATCCCCATAATCAAATCAACGGTTAATCGAACTACTGTATAATCCCTTTTGTAAAAACCCTTATAAGGAAAAAGCAATGGCTTTATATGATCGCGAATACGCACGAGAAGGTGCTTTTGGTTACGAGAGCGCTTACAAAAGTGAAGCGCAGATCGTTTCGTTTGTTAAAGATACCTATAAATTGTTTGCCGCTTCTATGTTGGCAGGCGGTGTAGGTGCTTATGTCGGTATGCCGTTTGCGGGAATCGTTGCGGCGAATTATTGGTGGATTGCTATCCCGTGGATGCTCTTTGGAATGTTTGGTCTTCAAATGATCAAAAACAAACCGGGTATCAATATGATCGGATTGTTTACATTTACCTTTGCCAGCGGTGTTATTATCACTCCGCTTCTTAGCCATGTTCTTCACATGTCAGGTGGTGCGGCTCTCGTCGGAAATGCGTTTTTTATGACAGCGGCGTTGTTCGGTGGTCTGAGTTTCTTCGCTATTAAAAGCGCGAAGGACTTCACAACGTGGACAAAACCGATCATGATCGCTTTCTTTATTATATTGGCAGTCTCATTGATCAACGTCTTTTTCTTTAAAAGTCCGATGCTCTATGTGGCTATCCAAGGTATTTTCTTACTCGTTATCAGTGTAATGGTTTTGATTGATACTCAAAACGTCATTCGCGGTGCGTATGAAACACCTATGGATGGTGCGATTGCACTTTATCTTGATTTCTTTAACCTTTTTATCACTTTGCTCCAACTCTTCGGAATCTTCGGTGGCAGCAGCGACGAGTAACATCCTTCCTCCGGAGCTTCTCCGGGTGGTGGATGCCAACCTTAACCGTCTCAAAGAAGGAATCCGTGTGATTGAGGATATAGCGCGCTATGTTCACAATGACAAGGAACTTGCCACCACACTCAAAAAACTACGCCATTTATGCCGCATTGAACCCATAGAGGAACTCTTAGCATCACGAGATAGTGTCAATGATGTACTCCGCCCGACGATGCAAAGCGAAATGAACCGAACCGATCTACGTTCTATAGTAATAGCAAACTACAAACGGGGACAAGAGTCTTCGCGAGTTTTGGAAGAACTCTATAAAATAGTGGAACCTGCCTTGAGCGAACAATTTAAACAGATCCGCTACGAACTCTATACATTAGAAAAGAAAAACCTTTTAGACCTCGGTAATGAGCGTCGTTGAATCATAAGCATATCATTATCATTGGAGCAGGACCGGCTGGGTTAATGGCAGCAGATGTTTTATCTGCTGCGGGGATGAGTGTCGATGTTTATGAGTCGAAACCCTCGGTAGGTAGAAAGTTCCTCATGGCAGGCAAGGGGGGATTGAATATAACCCATAACGAGCCAATATGCGATTTTATCCGCCGCTATGATCAACCAGAGTGGCTAAAGCCTATGATCGACACATTTGATGCCACGATGATTAGAGCATGGATGGAAAGTTTAGGGGTCGATTCGTTCGTCGGGACATCGGGACGGGTCTTCCCCCTCGAGATGAAGGCGGCACCGCTGTTACGACGTTGGCTCTCTTCTTTGAAAAAACGAGGTGTTCGTGTCCATTGTCGCCACTATTGGCAAGGTTTTAACGATGATGGCAGTCTATACTTCAAGAGTGTTGATGGCGAAATAACCGCAACAGCCGATGCAACCATTTTAGCTTTGGGCGGCGGAAGTTGGGCCAGTTTGGGTTCAGATGGAGCGTGGGTAGATATTTTGGCAGCGAAAGGTGTAAAAATCAATCCTTTATCTCCATCCAACTGTGGGTTCAAGGCAACATGGTCTGAATTCATACAACCTCATTTAGGGAAACCGTTAAAAAATATATCGGGCTGGGTTGGGACCCCTGAAGAGGGTATCAGCTCTTCCGAAGCCGTTTTGACAACCTACGGTATCGAAGGGGGATTAGTCTATGCGCTGTCGCGTCCGCTTCGGGAGGAAGTGATCGCGAACGGCACGGCAACACTCTATTTAGACCTTTTACCCCATATCACTGAAGCCCAATTGGTGTCACGTCTCACCTCGTCCGGTAAACAATCTACCGATAACACGTGGCGCAAAGCAGGATTGGAGGGGGTTAAAGGAGCTATTATTCGGGAACTATTACCGAAAAATAAATGGTCTGACTCGTCCAGTGTTGCGGCATGTGTTAAGCAGTGCCCCATCGTCCTCACAGGAATGCAACCTATCGATGAAGCGATTAGTACCGCAGGAGGGGTGATGCGTGAGTCCATGAGCAAAGATCTTATGTTACATGCTCTGCCGAATGTGTATTGTGCAGGCGAAATGCTCGATTGGGATGCGCCGACGGGGGGTTATCTGTTAACCGCTTCCTTTGCCAGCGGAGTATTTGCGGCGAATGGTGTATTAAAAACACTCACGTCATAGCCGGAACAAGCACAATCAGTGACGGCACTCATTATCGATACAATGGCGTTCTTTTTCAATATATTCTTCAGAAACATGAAGATTACTGCATGAACCTAACAGTCCATAAAGCTCCATATCTGCTCCGGTGATGTGCCGAACGGTATTTCCTTCTCCGTCAATAAATACAAATATTTCATATTTATGCTCATTTTTTTTAATATGATGGGAAAAAATAACATATTCGGCCTTCTTAAGCTCAGGGAATTGTTCACAAGTGGCAATATATTTTTCACACTCTTTATCTATTTTTTTGATTTCCAAAAACTCTGACTGAATCGCATCTCGAAGCACAGGCATAAGATTTGGAATTACCTCTTTAAGGTTATCGTATTTTTCAATTCCTCGCATAATGTTCTCCTTCTAAAAATTCTATATTCGTTGAATACTATAACGCTTTACATGAAAAGTATACATTTTTTTTGATTTAACCTTTCCTGCTCAGCTTACAAATCACCCAAAAGCGCTGAAAGGTTCAGTTCGGTAAAATTTCGACAATAACCGATCTAAAAAGGGCTTTATGCAAACATTGGCACAACTTCGCTCCGGCAATCTCAAAGGGATTAAACGCTTAACACTCTGTGAAAACCTGAGCGTTTTCCCTGAAGAGATCTTTGATCTTGCCGATTCTTTGGAAATTTTGGATTTGAGTAACAATCTTCTCTCCTCGCTCCCCGAAGATATAAGCAGACTAACGAATCTGAAGATTGCCTTCTTCTCTAACAACCGCTTTACTTACGTCCCCTCTTTCAAAGGGTGCGAACACCTTTATATGGTAGGGTTTAAAAGCAATCAGATCGAAACGTTCGACGAAGAGGTTCTCCCTGAGACTATCAGCTGGCTTATCCTGACCGATAACAGACTCAAATCCCTCCCAAGGTCTATCGGGAAACTCCACAAACTGCAAAAATGCGCTCTGGCAGGAAACCGTCTCGAAACACTCCCTGACGAGATGGCGGCGTGCCGAAATCTCGAACTTCTCCGCCTATCCGCAAATAACCTCGAAACAATCCCCTCATGGCTGTGGAATCTGCCGAAACTCTCTTGGCTCGCCTTTTCAGGAAATCCGTGCAGCCCTAAAGCTCAGTTTGAGCTTCAAGAGACAGACTACGAATCATTAGAGATAAAAGAAAAACTGGGTTCAGGGGCTTCGGGAGATATTTACAAAGCCTATTCGAAATCTCACGAAGAGGAAGTGGCTCTGAAACTTTTCAAAGGCTCAATCACCAGTGACGGGTACGCGCACGATGAGATGAGTGCCTACATGAGTACGGGTGAGCATCCAAACCTCATCAAAGTCCTCTCGAAACTGCAAGGAGATGAGCGTCTAGGATTGGTACTCGAATACATCCCCAATGTTTACCGCAATCTGGGACTCCCTCCCGATTTTGAGACCTGCACGCGTGATACGTTCACTAAAGAAACCACCTTTACTCCTGAAACTATCTACGAAGTGGCAAAAGGGATCGCCTCCGCCGCCGCACATCTGCACGCGAGAGGACTCATGCACGGCGACCTCTACGCCCACAACATCCTCATCAACGACAATGACCACTGTTATCTGGGGGACTTCGGCGCGGCAAGTTTTTATGAACCACACCGCAAAGAGTTCGAGAGGATCGAAGTGCGAGCGTTCGGATGCCTGATTGAAGATATGCTCTCGCTCTGCTCTACCAAAGAGGGGTCTATCTATGAGATACTGGAAGAATTGAAAGAGAAATGTATGAATGAAAATGTGGAAGAGAGACCGCTTTTTAGTGAGCAGAGGTTGTAATAAACACAACCTCAAATTCGAGATAGTTTAACGGATAGGTTTCCATCAGTCGTTTCGTTTGTGCAAAATCGAGAACCCTGCGTCCACCACTCACACCGCTTCGTTTAATATAGCGAAACATCTCCCGTACCGAATCAAACTCTAACGTATAGTGAAGCACTTCAAAACGGGCATCCAAATGTTTCTCGGCGATAGCCATCACCTCATCAGAACTTCGAAGCAATGGAGTTACCTCAGCGCACTCGTGTAAGGTTTTAAACGTCCCTGCTGTGAAGATCGCCAGTGACATCGGGGTGTTCAGGGAAGCGAGAGACTCTATAACGCGATCCAAATCCTCCGCCCACTGCAATGCCGAAGCGGAGTAGATACGATCAAAGTGCTCACCACCCAGTCTCTCAAATAACGCTGGGTTGTTAAAATCTCCCAAGATTAACTCGACATTCGGGGATACAGGGTGATGTGAGAGCATGGAATCAGAGAAATCGACTCCGACGAAACGCTCAATCTCCCAATCGATCAATGAGAAGAGGGTTCCGTTTCCGCATCCCAAGTCCAAAATGCGACTCGGCTGATCGGAAGTGGAGGTGATCAGTTTATCCGCGACATGCCGCTGAATGACATTGCGGCTGCCGTACTCTGCCGCGTAGCGTGAAAACTCATGACAGGCACTGCTCATCGGCGGTTAACGACCAATGCGATAATAAAAATGAGCAAAAGGCACAAGACGATTGCCGCACCGCTGGGAAGCGAAAAAAGATACGATGCACTCAGTCCGATCACCACTGAAATCAAGGCAATAGCCATAGAGAGGAGCGTCGTCGGATAAAAACCCATCCCGAATCGGATCGCGGCAACCGGAGGGATCACCATTAATGCACCAATCAAGAGCGTCCCGACGACCCGAATCGAGAGAGCGATAATAATAGCTATCACGCTAACGAGCATAAAGTTCAACATCGTAACCCGAATTCCTCCCGCGCGGGCAACATCTTCATCAAAGGCGATAAAATAGAGTTCCTTGAAAAATACCAGCAGCAAGGCCATCGCTAATGAACCGAAAATTCCCATTACCCATAAATCTTCAACACTTACCGAGAGGATAGAGCCAAACAGGTAACTAAACAAAGAGGCATTAAACGATCCCGCCAACGAGACGATCACTATGGCAAGGGCAAGCGAACCCGATAAGAAAATTGCCAGTACCGAATCGGAGTACATCCCGTAAACGCTTCGCAAATACTCGATCAGCCATGATGCGACAAGGGATGCGATGACCGCCATCCATAAAGGGCTCATTCCGAATAAAAGTCCTACAGAGACTCCAACCAATGAGACATGGGCAAGTGTTTCACTCAGCAGTGAATAGCGGCGAAGGACAATGAATGATCCGCTCAGCGAAGCGAGAACGGCAATCATAAGCCCTGCGATAAAAGCACGCTGCATAAAGGGGTAATTTAGCATTTCCATCATCATTGATTCCTAATGGTTATGACACACGACATGAGCAGGGACGCCGTATAATCGGCTCATCTCATCACATCGGATCATTTCGGCAGGATTTTGGGAAACCAATAAAGTTTGGTTTACGAATAAGACACGGGTAATATCTTCTGCAATCACCCCGATGTCATGGGTTATAAAGAGGATAGAGAGTTTTTTGGTTCGGTTGAGAGTGCGAAGAAGCGTATAAAAACGGTGCTGAGATTCGACATCAACCCCCGTATTGGGTTCATCGACAATCAAAACTTCAGGGTTGGAAGCCAAAGCACGGGCAATCATCACCCGCTGGCGTTGACCGCCGGAGAGATTCCCGATAAGACGATCCGATAAATCACTCACACCCATCAGCTCCATTGCTTCGAGAATAGCGGTTTTGTCTTCGGCCGATTCAAATCCAAAAATTCCCCGTCTGGCATATCGTCCCATTCCGACGACTTCACGCACCGTAGCTGGGAAAGTACTGTCCACAAGAGCGGAACGCTGCGGAACGTAACCGATTCGGTTCCAATCGTGAAAGCGCTTTTGAGAAGTACCAAAAAGAGAAATCTCCCCCGATGTCGGTTTTTCCAGCCCCAGCAAAAGGCGGACAAGGGTCGTTTTCCCTCCGCCGTTGGGACCAATAATTGCGCAATATTCTCCCGGCAAAATACGAAAGGACACCCCTTTTAGGACTAAACTCCCTTGCCGCTCAAAGTTGAGGTTGTTCACTTCAAAAAGGCTAGGGGAAAATTTCAACGGCACTCCATCGCTTCTCGTAATTTTTTCAGATTCTCACGCATAATCGTAAGATAGGTTTGATGCGATTTTAACTCATCTTGGCTAATATTTTCCAGCGGTTGAAGCGGTAAGGCTTTTGCGCCTGTCTCTTTTGCAATGGTTTGGGAAACGTTATCGTTGATCAATTCTTCAAAAAAGATGGTTTTCATCCCGTGTTCTTTCACTACTTCGACAATATGCGCCATCACTTGTGCACTTGGCTGTTCATCGGATGAGAGACCGATCACCGAAATATTTTCGAGGTTATTGGCATGGGCGAGATATCCGAAGGCGTCATGATTGGAAATCAGCGTACGGTTTTTACACTCGGACAATCCTGAAGCATACTCTGATTTTAGTTTTTCGAGTTCGGTAATATAGACGGCTGAGTTTTTATGAAATTGTTCTGCTTTTGCAGGGACGAGCTTAGTGAACTCTGTATCCAGCGTTTGGGTCATTTTAATCATATTATCAATATCAAGCCAGTAGTGAGGGTCATACACTCCGTGATGGTGATGATCTTCATGAGTAATAGGTGCTTCATCGCCATGCTCATCGTGAAGTGCCTCTTCACCTTTTTGTAAAGCGACATGTTGACTCATATCGATTACCCCCGTCGTTGAAGGAAGGGTCGTTTTTAAATTCTCCGCCCATATCTCAAATCCCGCACCGTTAAAGACGAATAACGCTGATTTGGAGATGTCGGCTACTTGGGTAGGATTCGGGGAGAACATGTGGGCATCACTCCCCAAAGGGACGATGGAACGGACATCGATCGCATCACCTGCAACCGCATTGGCCGCTTCCAACAGCGAAAACGTACTCACAGAGACAACTACCCTATTGTCTGTTGGCGTCGTTGTTTTCTGAAGCTGCGGAGAAAAAAAACTCATCCCCATTACGATTGCGGCGATGATACTGCCAAAAACGATCAGTCGTTTCGTATCCATAAATTTATCTCTCTTTCACACGTAATACTATTCGTCTAAAATTACGAATACGTATAGTAATAGGCAATGGACGTCACAACAATACCGATAGCAAGCCCAAGCTTTTTCTTTAAAGTACATTTTGTACACACAGTGTTTCCTTTTCAAAAAGAGTATCTTAGTATCTCTCTTATTAAAAAAAGGCTTCATTCCTCTCTTATGAACACTATGCTATAATCGCGAACTTTTTAAAAACTCAAGGATAAACATGACAGGTATACTGCTCATCGTGCAGATCGTTTTGGTCGTTATGATCACCATCGCGGTACTGTTACAAAAAAGTTCAAGCATCGGGTTAGGTGCTTACAGCGGATCAAATGAATCGGTATTCGGGGCTAAAGGACCAGGAACTTTTTTAGCGAAAGTCACCTTCTTCCTCGGATTTATTTTCGTTGTCAATACAATCGCATTGGGCTATTTTTACGCTCAGCAAAAAAGTGCTTCCGTTGTGGATGCCATGGTAGAAAACAATGACGTTGCAGCTCCGACAATCAACGTCGTAAACGATATCAACAAAACCACTAAATAAGACAAGGGGGATTTCATGCTAAACGAAGTCTATCAATTTTGTGAAGAAAAAATGCAAGGGAGCTGCGAGCATCTCCTTAGTAACTTCCGCACTCTCCGAACCGGCAGAGTCACAACCAAAATTTTGGATAATGTTCGTATCGATAACTACGGGTCAATGACTCCTATCGATCAAGCGGCAAGCGTACTCGCAACCGATGCAACCACGATTACCATCTCTCCGTGGGACAAATCGATGCTCTCTGTCATCGAAAAAGCGATCATGAAAGCCGATATCGGGGTCAATCCGAACAATAACGGAACCGAAATCAAACTGTTTTTTCCTGCAATGACAGTCGATCAACGTCAAGATACTGCGAAAAAAGCACGCGGCATGGCGGAAGATGCCAAAGTAGCGGTACGCAATGACCGTAAAAAAGCAAACGATAAAATCAAAGTTCTCGAAAAAGATAAATTGGTAACTGCCGATGAGTCCAAAGGTGCTCAAGACAAAGTTCAAAAAATTACCGATAAATTTATCGCTAAAATCGAAGAATTGCTCAAAAGTAAAGAGCAAGATATCTTGACGGTATAATCACGATGGATATCAAACAAATCTATCTCGATGCGAGCGCGATGCTCGAAGGGCATTTTAAACTTAGCTCGGGCAATCACTCTGCTTATTACCTCCAATCGGCAAAAGTGTTGGAACAACCCAAAACGGCAAAGCTTCTTGCTGATGCACTGGCTGCCAATATTCAAGCAAACGGGATCGAAATTGATACCGTTTGTGCTCCGGCACTCGGTGGTTTGATCGCAGGTTTCGCTCTTGCAACCGCGCTTGATAAACGCTCTATTTTTGCGGAACGGGTAAACGGTGAGATGCAAATCCGTCGCGGCTTTGAAATCAGCGCGGGAGAGAGAGTCATCATTTGTGAAGACATCATCACTACCGGCGGTTCAGCAATGGAAGCGGCAAAGGCAATCGAAGCCCTCGGCGGAGTAGTCGTCGGATTTGCCGCACTTGCCAACCGTGGTTTTTGCAAACGGGAAGGTAGCGCATTGGAACGTAAAGTCAACTGTGCTTTACCAGACAATAAACCGCTTTTCGCTCTAGCCGATTTTGATTTTGAAATGTACGCACCGGACAATTGCCCGTTATGCGTCAATGGCTCTGAAGCAATCAAACCGGGTTCAAGAGGAAACTGATGTCCGCTAATCCTGATAATTTTAAAGTCGATATGCCGCATCTGCAAAAGGTGCAGCGAACACTTCGGAAAGCGGGAAATATTTTCCCGAATGAAAAACCTCTCATCGAGACGCTTGAAGATTTGATCATCAAAGCGCAAGATGACACCTCGCTCAATACATATTACTCTATGGCTCAATATTTGAAGCAACGCCTCAAAGAGCTAAAAGCGAATTTGGATCAGCCGCTCGAAGCGGTTGATACAGCATTGGAAGATTTGGATTGGTCAATCCGTTACCTCCAGTGGCTCGTTAACGAACAACCTTCACATTCATAACTCGCAGTGCAGTGCTTCGCTCACAAGGCGGGCTGCCACCTCACGTTTTCCATCTATCGTTACGCTGATGGGCAAATCACGCAACGTCCTTTTTTCCTCAAGACTGATTACTTTTACCACTACTTTTACTTTTGGCGCATGAGTCAAAACTGCTTCACAAATCAAACGCTTCTTTTCTAAATTATCCAGGGTAACAATGACACTTGCCGCCTCTGCTGCATGTATTTTATCGAGAATCGATATTTTCGACATATCGCCATAATAGGCTTTTTCCCCGTGGGATATCGCCTCTTGCACATGCTTATAGCTGTTATCGACAATGATGTAATTAACGCCTTGAGCGTGAAGCGCTTTTACCACAAAACGACCGACAACCCCATATCCGCACACGATGAAATGATTTTTCTCTTCGCTTAAGGTACTGAAATCCTCGATAGCACCCGGCTCTCGGAAGAAAAGGGAGCTGATTTTAGCAAGATTGGAGAGAATAAAAGGGGTAATCAACAAAGAGAGTACGATCGCTAATACCAACATTTGCGATAGCGACTCATCCAAAAGTTTATGATTGCTCGCCAATGCAAAAACCGCAAATGAAAATTCCCCCACCTGTGCCATCGCGATAGAAGCTTTGAACGCTGTTTTAGATTTAGAGTAGATATTGACGACACCGAATATAACGATCGCTTTTATCAGCATAATGGCAATTAATAATCCCATCACCTCCGCCGCATGGGATACAAAAAATGCCAAATCGATTTTCATCCCTACCGTAACAAAAAATGTCCCCAATAATAAATCTTTAAACGGAGCTATATCAGATTCGACTTTGTGATGGTAACGGGTTTCAGCAATAATCATCCCCGCGATAAATGCTCCCAGCGAATAGGTAAACCCAAAAGCATGAACCGCCAATGATGCCCCGACAACAATCAGAAGAACAGAACCCATAAACAGTTCGTCAACATTGCTCGATGAGGAGAAATGCAGCAGCCAAGCCATCACCTTTTTCCCGACAACAAAGAGCAAACTGACGATAACGATAGCACTCAGGGCCGTTTGAAGTAAAACCGACGCAATATCACCACCCGAACCTAAAAACCCGATCAATAAGAGGATCGGGATAACGGCGATATCTTGGTAAATTAGTATCCCCATCGACTTCTGCCCATAGGGACGGGTGATCTCTTTAGTCGATTTCAGATAACTCAAAACCACCGCTGTAGAGGAGAGAGCCAACGACATTGATACAATCAACGACGTCGCCAAATTGAGGTGAAAAACTCCGTAGGTTAGTGCTAAAAAAATAGCGGCAGTAATCGTCGTTTGTAAAAAACCGTTAAAAAATACATCGATCTTCATCAATGCAAGGCGCTGCAACGACATCTCCAGACCGATTGTGAACATTAAAAAAACAATTCCAAACTCTGCAATGGACTCAAGTGCATGCGTGTCAGCCATATGACGAAGATCAAACGCATACGCCACCACGACACCCGTCATGATGTAACCGATGATCTGTGAAATACCCAATCGCTTTAATATCAGATTAACAATAATCGATATTCCAAGAGCTGTTGTCACGTAATAAAGAGCTGATTCCACTAATTTCCATTTTCAAACGTTTTTATAAGTCTTAAAAGTATATAATACGTTCCTTAAGAAGAGCGGCAATTTGTCGACGTTTTGGATCATCACGACCCATTTAACCCCATCGTAAAAACGCTAAGCGCCAAGGAATGATTCAATGACCAAATATATTTTTGTAACCGGCGGAGTTCTGAGTTCACTCGGAAAAGGGATTACAGCAGCCAGTATCGGCGCCCTCCTCAAACACTCCGGCAAACAAGTCGGGATGCTTAAAATTGATCCGTATATCAATGTCGATCCAGGAACCATGAGTCCATTGGAACATGGTGAGGTATTCGTAACTCAAGACGGTGCCGAAACCGATCTCGACATTGGGAACTACGAGCGATTCCTCAATGATTCTTTTTTGCGCACCAGCAACTTTACAACGGGTCAGGTCTACAGCAGCGTTATCGAGCGTGAACGTACCGGCGGATACCTCGGACAAACCATTCAGGTCGTCCCTCATATCGTCGGTGAAATCGTCGATCGGATTAAAAAAGCGGGTGAGGGACACGAGATTCTCGTCGTTGAACTCGGCGGTACCGTTGGAGACATCGAAGGATTGCCGTTTATGGAAGCGATTCGTACCATGAAGCATGATGACGAGGTGGAGGGGACATTCTTTATCCACGTTACCCTCATCCCATTCATCAAAGCAGCCGGCGAGCACAAAAGCAAACCGACCCAACACTCCGTTCAAGAGCTTCGCCGTATCGGTATCACGCCTCAGATGATTATCGCCCGCAGCGAAGAAAAACTCCCGAAAACATTCAAGAAAAAACTTGCCCTCGCGTGTGACGTCAGCAACGACAGCATCATTGAAGCGATGGATGAGCAGACGATTTATGCCGTACCGCTCAGTTTTCTCCACCAAAATATCCTCGCACCGATCAGTAAAGAGCTAGGGTTGGGTGAGCTTAAACCCGATATGGAACAATGGGATACATTGGTCAAAAAAATCGTCTCCCCTAAATACCATGTCACCATCGGTTTTGTCGGTAAATATTTGGAACTTAAAGAGTCGTATAAATCACTTATCGAAGCCCTGATCCATTCGGGTGCCCATTTGGACACCCGCGTACAAATCAACTGGGTTGACAGTGAAAAGATCGAGAGCCAAGGAGCCGAAGCGCTCTTACGCGACTGTGATTCGGTTCTCGTTGCCGGCGGTTTCGGCAATCGAGGTGTCGAGGGTAAAATTCAGGCAATCCGTTATGCACGTGAAAACCGTATTCCATATCTTGGGATTTGTTTGGGGATGCAGCTCTCCATCGTTGAATATGCCCGTAATGTTTTAGGATTTGAAGATGCAAACTCAATCGAGTTTAACCCTACAACAACCCATCCTATGATTTATTTGATCGACAATTTTATCGACCAATCAGGCGAAAAGCAGTTGCGTACCCATCATTCTCCTATGGGAGGAACACTCCGTCTGGGCGAATATCCATGTGAAACCAAAGAGGGTTCCAACCTCCGTGCTGCGTATAACGGTGAAGCACTGATTCACGAGCGTCACCGCCACCGCTATGAAGCCAACCCAACGTACCGTGAAGCACTTGAAGCGGCAGGAATGACCGTTACCGGTGAATCACACGGCTTGATCGAAGCGGTTGAAATTCCGGCACACCCATGGTTTTTAGGTGTACAGTTCCATCCGGAATTTACTTCAAGGCTTCAAAGTCCGAATGCTTCTATCCTCGGATTTGTCAAAGCCAGTTGTTCTCATGCGAACCCTGCCTGAGGTACCCTTTCTCGACCATCATACGCTGGGGAATTTTTTAGCGCGCCGTTTTGAGGCGCAGAGCGAAAAACTCTCCGATATTCCCCATCCCAATCAGCTCAAAGATGCCCAAAAAGGTGCCGAACGTTTAGCCCGTGCAATCCGTAACGGTGAACGTATTGCGTTGGTAGGTGATTACGATGTGGACGGAGTCACCTCTACTGCTATCGTCAAACGCTTCTTTGACCTCATCCCCTATCCCCTATTCACCACCATACCGAACCGATTTACCGACGGATACGGTGTCTCTAAAAATGTTCTCGAACGGCTCGATGCAGATGTTATTTTTACGGTTGATAACGGTATCAATGCACTCGAAGCCGCAGAAGTATGTAAGAGCAGAGGGATTGATCTTATTATCACCGATCACCATACCCCCTCCGAGATTCTTCCTGATGCTTATGCCATCATCAACCCCAAACAGCTCGATTGCCCCTATCCGTTTAAAGAAATTTGCGGTGCACAGGTGGGATGGCTTCTCATGGGACTGCTCAAACAAGAGCTTGAACTCACCATTAATATGCGCCAGTTCTTCCCATTTCTCGCCCTCGCGATTATTGCCGATGTGATGCCGCTGGTGGGAATCAATCGCGCTATTGTCAAAACAGGGCTGGAGATGATGCAAAGTTCAACCCTCTCGCCCTTTGTCCTGATCCGCGATTTTCTGAACCGATCCAATGTCTCCTCAGAGGATATCGCCTTTCAAATCGCCCCCCGAATCAACTCGGCAGGACGGCTTGAAGACGCTAAAATCGCTTTGGATTTTCTCTTGGCTGACACCACTGAAAAAGCCTATCATCAGTTCGAACTCCTCACTGCCCTCAATACCCTGCGCAAAGAGACCGAAGCACAAACAACTGCCGAGGCGATGACACACGTCAATCCGAATGACACCGTTATCGTCGTAGCCGGCGAACACTGGAACGAGGGTGTTGTGGGTATCGTCGCATCACGCCTCGTAAACCATTTTCAAAAGCCTGCCATAGTTCTCAGCATCCATAACGGCATTGCCAAAGGCTCAGGGCGCAGTATCGGTGCGGTTGATCTTTATACCCTTATCAAAGCCCAAGAACATCTCCTCGCCAAATTCGGCGGTCATAAAATGGCGGCGGGGTTATCGATGAGCAGTGATATCGTCGAGCAATTTCGTCAAGGAATCAATGAAGCGGCAAAGCATGTCAATCCTGCTGATTTCATCCCCCATAACGAGATCGTCGGGGAGCTGGAACACGAGATGATCAATTTTCAGCTCTTGGAACTGCTGGAACGGTTTGAACCTTACGGCGAGGGAAATCCCCGCCCCCACTTTCTGATTCGCGATGCCGATGTTGTAGCGGTCAAACTTTTTGGAAGCGATCAATCCCACAGCCGTTTAGAACTGCGTCCCTCTCGGGTTAGTCAGAAAACACTTGAGCTGATCGCTTTTCGACGAACGTTGGAGTGCCCCGAAAATAAAAAAATGTCGTGCAGTTATACGGTGAATAAAAATGAGTGGAATGGGCGTGTCTCGATCCAGCTTATGATAGAGAGGGTATTTTGATCATCCGGTTCCTATCTCTGGCCATTTTTACCCTCATCATAAACGGTTGCGATGCTCCCAACGAGCCGCTACCGTATCCGCTTACCATCAGTGAAGAGGGTCTCGGTTCTATTCATCATAATACCCCTTTTGATCAGGTAAGCAGTTCCCTTAGCGGTTTTACGTTCGAAAAACTGAGTCAAATTTCCCCCGATCAGAATCAAATCATTTTTCAAATGAAACGGGGAAAGAGTTCCATAGCGGATATCGTCTCTGACCCGTCCGGCAAAAAAATTGCCGAAATTCAGGTGGTGTCGCCTCTTGTTAAAAACAAATACGCTCAAGGCATAGGAGATACCCTCCCTCTGAGCAAAACACTCCAATGCGACGATGATCTGTGTCACAACGAAAATGAACCCTCCGTGCACTACCGGATTGATCGAAATACGCGAACAATAAAAGAAATAACCTTTTCACGGCTATAATACGGTATGGACACATTTTTTATTGAATTTCGCGATCCTCTTTTCGGTGTCGTCGTTTTTTTTATTCTCCTTTTTATCCTCTCCTTCTTAAGCTATTGGTGGGGACGATATAAAGCAGCACGTGAGCATCGCAATCTCGAATCGTTTTTAGGCAAATTCGAATCGATCGGTGAGGGGGTCAAACTCACGGAGCAGGTACAACAAAACTCTCTTTCCAGCGAATCTTGGCTCCTTTTGGCACAGAGTTTTGAGCATCAGGGAAATTATGAAAAAAGCGTCGAGATCTATCACGCCCTCCTCTCCAAAAACCGTGACCCTATTTTCCAAAAAGATGCGCTGTTGCTGCTGGGAAAAAGCTTTTTCAAGGCAGGCTTTTTAGAGCGCTCCCGTCAAACGTTCCTTCAAATCCTCCAAAATCATCCCCGAACGCCGCAAGCCTTGCACTTTTTGATTTTGATTTACGAACATCTTCAACAATACGACAAAGCATTAGAAGTAACAGAATCTCTCCTTGAACTTTCTCCGGATACGATAAGCGAAAAGCTTTATCTCGAATGTCGTATCCTTATTGCTAATCATCGCATCGACATGGATGAGAAAGCCCAAAAACTGATCGAACTCTACACAACGCATCGTAAACTCGGCTACATGATTTTCGAATGGCTCTTTACCTATCGTCCACTGTTGGGATGGAAGCATTACGATCAATCTTTAAGCGCCCGGCTGAGCGATATTTTATGGCGTATTGGAGATGAAAATCTCGATTTGGATATAATTGCAAGCAACACCTATTTACGCGAACTGTTTAGCGCTAAAGGCTCAGTTAGTCTAGCGGAGGGGAGCTCGATTTTCGAACTCGATACTCTTATTGCACTACGCCGATGCGGTGCGGGAAAAGCTACATTGCAGTTTGAATATACGTGTGATAAATGTAATTCAATCTCATTTTTGCCGTTTCACCGCTGTCCACATTGCCATGCCATCGATTCCGTAAACGTGCTGATGAATCTCTCAAAGGAACGGTTTGAAGAAAATAACTCTCTTCAGTGACGGCTCGGCATTGGGTAATCCGGGACCGGGGGGATTTGGTGCGATTCTACGCTACGGTGATAAGGAACGGATCATAAGCGGCGGAGAAGCGCATACGACTAATAATCGTATGGAACTACTCGGGGTGATAGAAGGGCTGCGGGCACTCAAAGAGCCCTGCGATGTTACCATTATCTCAGACTCAAGCTATGTCATAAAAGGGATCAATGAGTGGCTGGACGGGTGGATAAAACGCAATTTTGCTAAAGTAAAAAATCCTGATCTGTGGCACGAATACATCACCGTTTCTGCTGGTCATCGCATCAACGGAGTATGGGTTCGGGGTCATAACGGTCATCCTGAAAACGAACAATGCGACCAAATCGCTCGTGAAGAAGCGGAAAAATTTAAAAAAGGAATAAAAGAGTAATGGATAACTTAACCACCCTGCAAGAACGTTTAGGGTACACATTTCAAAACCAAAAGCTCCTTATTGAAGCGCTGACGCACAAAAGCTACAAACAGCCCTACAATAATGAGCGCCTTGAGTTTTTGGGTGATGCGGTACTCGATTTGATCGTCGGCGAATATCTCTATGCCAAATTTCGAGATTTTGATGAAGGAAAACTCTCCAAAATGCGTGCTTCGCTCGTCAACGAAGGAGGATTTACCTCATTGGCCAACCATCTCGGACTCGGTGAATACATCTATCTCTCAAACGCCGAAGAGAATAACAGCGGCCGAACTAAAAGCTCGCTCCTTTCCAATGCATTTGAGGCACTCATGGGGGCTATCTACCTCGAAACCGGCTTGGGCAAAGTGCAAGAGATCACCATTTCTCTCCTCGAACATGTCCATCCCGATATTTCGCTTGATTCGCTCTTCAAAGATTATAAAACCTCTCTCCAAGAGCTAACCCAAGCCCACTACGGAACAACTCCGGAATATCAGCTCATCGCCGCACACGGACCGGATCATAAAAAAGAGTTCGAAGTCGCCGTCTTGATCGATGGAAAACGATACGCTGCCGCACAAGGAAAAAGTAAAAAACAAGCTCAGCAGGAAGCGGCGCAAATTGCCCTTGATATGCTGTCAAAGGAACTAAAATGAATCGGTTCGGGGAACGTTTTACCATCACCACGTTCGGTGAGTCACACGGAAAAGCGATCGGATGTGTACTTGACGGTGTCCCTGCAGGATTAGAGATCGATGAAGCCTTTATCCAAAGTGAACTTGATCGCCGCAAACCGGGACAAAACGAGTTCGCTACCGCGCGCAAAGAAAATGATAAAGTCGAAGTTCTCAGCGGTGTGTTCGAAGGGTTTAGCACCGGAACCCCGATAACCTTGGTAATCTATAACACCGATCAAAAAAGCGGCGATTACAGCAATGTCAAAGATATCTTTCGTCCGGGACACGCCGATTTTACCTATTTTCACAAATACGGTTTGCGTGATTATCGCGGCGGCGGACGCTCAAGCGCACGTGAAACGGCGGCACGCGTAGCAGGCGGTGCAGTCGCCAAGCTGATGCTCAAATCTCTGGGAATTGAATTTACCAGCGGTATCAGTGCAATTCACGGTATTGAAGCGCAAACCCTAGATTTTAGTTATCCAAAAAACAGCCCCATCTATGCTCTCGATAAAAACGTTGAAGAGGCTCAAAAAACAGCGATTTTAGAGGCGAAAAATGCTCATGACTCAGTTGGCGGTGTCGCTACTGTAAAAATCTCGAACCTTCCGATCGGATTAGGAGAGGGGCTCTACTACAAACTGGATGCCGTATTAGCCGAAGCAATGATGGGGATCAATGCCGTCAAAGCAGTCGAGATCGGCGAGGGAACTCACAGCGCTGAACTCCTTGCCAGCGAGAACAACGACCCTATCACCCCAAATGGCTTTAAGTCCAACCATGCGGGGGGTATTTTAGGCGGGATGAGCAATGGTGATGATATCCTCATTCGTGTCCATTTTAAACCGACCCCTTCAATCTTCATCGACCAAGAAAGTATCGATACCCATAACGAAAGCGTCCACGTCTCTCTTAAAGGTCGGCACGACCCTTGTGTTGCTGTGCGAGGGTCGGTCGTTGCCGAATCGATGGCGGCCCTTGTTATTGCGGATATGGTGTTACTCAATATGGGTCGTACTATGGATGGAATCAAAGGTTATTACCTATAATTTTTTATATTTAAGGTTTATTTCACTACCATAGAGAATTCCTACAAAAAGGGTTCTTTGTGATGAGTCCAACTCAAAACTGCTATCTCCTCGACACCTCAGTTATCCTTGATGATCCAACCAATATCTTACGAATCAGCGACGAAAACCAAAACGGTATTGTTATCACTAATATCGTTTTAGGCGAGCTTAACAGTAAAAAAGATGATATGCGCTCCGAAGCGGGTTTTCAGGCACGTGAATTTTTCCGTCTTGCCGACGCGGCATGGGGGGAACCGATCAGCTTTATAGAGCTTCCAGAATGCGTTCGTAATCATGTTGACATGGAAGAGTGCAAAAATGACCGTTACTACCGCTTAGCACTCAATTTTGACCGCTCTTTGCATGGCGGAGAGGCCAACCTTATCGATCTCTTTATCGTTCATCGTGAAAGCTACCGTGTTTCTCACAATTTCTCCGAACCCAAAGGGATCAATGATGCCAAAATCGCAGAAATCGCCGATGATTATGACCTCACGCTCCTCAGTAACGATATGTCGTTTCGAATTGCCGCCGAGATTCGGGGTATCCGAACGCAGAGCATCCGTAACAGCAGTGTCGAAGCACCGGAACAAATCGACTTTACTTATACCTATGAATACGAAGAGACACCCGTTCTTCCTACAGAAGTCGAGCATCATAATTTTGATCAAATCACTTTTGTCCAAAAAGCACTCAGCACCTCATCCGAGATGTACGAGACAGGGATACAACGACACGCATTTTGTTTCAATAACCAAATAGAATGGTGCGATTTCGATCGACGCTTCGGAGAACATTTCAGCGATGAACTCGTTCGTCCGCTGAATGTCGAACAAAAATTTTATTATGCAATGATGACCCATCCCCAAAACTACGTCACCGTCGTTGCCGGTTCAACCGGATCGGGGAAAACACTGGTCGCACTTCAAGCGGGATTGGAACTGGTCGAAGAGGGAATTGTAGAGGGGATCGTATACGCACGTAACACTGTCACGTCAAACGATCAGCAAGCCGAACTGGGATTTAGAAAAGGGGATGAGGAACAAAAACTCGGCTTTTTTATGTATCCTCTGTATGCCGCAGTTAACTTTACAATCGAGCACCAAAGCAAACGCTCTATCGATGCGCGAGTCGAGTACACAGGCAATACTAACTCCGTCAAACGGGAAAATGCGACCGAAGTGTTTATGAAAAAATACAATATCGAAGTCATGGATATTGCTCACATGCGAGGTACGACGATCTCACGTAAATTCGTTATCATTGACGAAGCGCAAAATATGACCAACGCCACCCTCAAACTCATCGGAACCCGTATGGGGGATGAGACTCGCCTCGTCGTCATGGGAGATCCGGGACAAATCGATCATCCGTTCCTCTCCAAGCGTCGCAATGCCCTCGTCAGTTTGCTGAACAAAGCACAGCATAATAATTTTATCGCGGGGATTCAGTTACGGCATACGATTCGTAGCCAAGTAGCCGATTGGTTTGATAAGAATTTTTAAGGATTTTTCCGTTCGCCCTGAGCACTTGTACCCTTTGGGTATGTCGAAGGGCAGTTCATGGTTCGACAAGCTCACCACGAACGGAAAGGGATTTAGATAGGTAATACTCGGATTTTCTGAGAAAGTTTCTCTTTGAGTGTCGCTTCGATCGCATACAATGTCCCCGTACTTGAACTAGCACAGCCGTTACACGCACCCAAATAGCGGATATAAACATCGATATAGTCCGGAGAATCTTTAATATCGATAACCTCCATATTTCCGCCGTCCATAACCAAAAACTGACGGATTGACTCATCCACAACACTATCAATCGCTTTGATCTTCTGAACCAGTGTCATCGCTTCGAAATCACCGTGACTTCCCGCATCAGCCGCTGAACGCATTTTCTCTTCATCCATCTCACGACGGACATCGGCCAAAATATCGACGAGATAGTACTCGCGTGCTTCATGCCCGCCCGGTTTGATACACGATTTACAGAATCCGCCCGCTTTGGTGTAATCGGTGATTTGCTCAACCGTTTTAAGGTCGTTGAGTTTAATCACTTCACGAAGTGTCCCCAAACTTACACGCGCACATTCACATACGATGATCTCATCTTCGAAACTTGATTCATCAACACCGAGATAAAGCCCTGCCGCTTTTTTGATAACGTCATATGCCATAACCGAACAGTGCATTTTTTGCGGTGGAACAGCAGGAGTTTCGGGATCATCTCGTAATGACTTTTCAACATCGATATTCGTGATTTTAACCGCTTCCTGAACTTTTTTACCAATGCACAACTCTGCCATCATATCTGAACTTGCGATTGCTGTACCACAGCCGAAACTTTTAAATTTCGATTTGACGATCGTATCCGTCGCTGGGTCAACTTCCCAGTATAAACGGACCGCATCACCACAGCTCTCCGCACCAAAATCGGCAACGATCAGCTTATGTCCGGCAGCGTCACACTCTTCTTGGGTAATTTCCCCTTGATTATTCGGGTTATTCATTAATGTGGTTACTTTGTTTGAGTACTGATCCCAAAGAGATCCGCCCAATAAATCATTCTTAGCCATAATTGTTTCCTTAGTGGTGAATTCCGCATGCGGTTGCTTCACCGCCCGCAGTAGGTTGTACGATCGCATACGAGCTCGAAATTGCTCGCAAGCGTTTTACCGCATTTTCAAATCGTTCAATAACGTAATCGATCTCTTCATCGGTTGTAAAACGACTCAGACTCAAACGGATCCCCGTATGTGCCAGTTCATTATCAGCACCGATCGCAAGCATAACGGTATTCGCTTCCAAATCTTCCGATGCACAGGCAGAACCGGTAGAAGCACCGATAAGAGCGTTATTAAGATCCCATAGCATCCCCTCGCCCTCAACACCGCGAATCGAGATCAAAATAGTATTAGGGGTACGGTTGTCACGATTACCGACCACCATTACATCACTTAGTCCTGCAAGCAGTGCATCTTCGAGACGATCACGCTTTGCACGAATAGAAGCCATTTTTGTTTCGATATTTTCGGTTGCAAGTTCAATCGCTTTGCCCATTCCAACGATATAAGGGACATTGAGGGTACCTGAACGGCGTCCCCCCATATGCTCTCCACCGTGAAGAAGGGGAGTAAGTATTTCAGAATTACGGATATAAAGAGCTCCGATCCCTTTTGGACCGTGAAATTTATGCGCCGACATCGACATAAAATCGACATGTACATCTTGCATATCAACAGGAATCTTTCCTACGGCTTGAACACCGTCGGTGTGGAAAAGAACCCCTTTTTCTTTACATATTTCACCGATCTCTTTAATCGGAAAAATCATTCCGGTTTCATTGTTTGCCCACATGACCGATACCAGCGCCGTTTTTTCAGTAATAAAACTGCGTAATGTATGCGCTTCCACAACCCCTTGATCATTTACTGGGAGATAGGTTACTTTAACCCCTTGCTCTTCGAGAAATTTACAGGTGGAAAGAACCGAAGGGTGTTCAATTTCCGTCGTAACGATATGATTTTTGTCACCGTTGAGGATCTTATCCACCCACACTGATTTGAGTACCCAATTATTTGACTCAGTTGCGCATGAGGTAAAAATAATATCATCTTTATCGCTTGCGTTGATCGCTTTATACATTTGGTTGATTGCTTTGGTGATCGCAGGATGTGAAGCGGTACCAAAACGGTGCAGTGAATTCGGATTACCGTAAATCTCACTGAAAAAAGGGACCATCGCCTCTACGACGGCTGGATCGACCATCGTTGTCGCGTTATTGTCCAAATAGACTTGCATTTCATGCTCCTCATGGGTTTCTAATAAAAGACTAAATTAGTCTTGTTTAACTTTTGGGATAATAGTGCAAACGATGTTATAGTAACCTTAAGGGGTTTTTATGTTTAACACTCTTTAAGGATTCGATCAACTCCCCATCAATGCGATCAGCTGATCCACCGTCTCTTGAAAGTGTGAGATACTCATTGACTCTTGGGAAAGAAATGCTTCCATTTTTGCTTTCTTAGCCATCGCTTCATCGAGTTCTCGGTCGGTTCCTTGGACATACGCACCGATACGGATTAACATCTCATTCTCTTTTAACAGTGTATAAAGGCGGCGAAATCGTCTTACGGCAGCAAGATGTTCCGGAGAGATAATATCATTCATAACACGCGAAGCGGAGTTGAGAATATGGATAGGAGGATAGATACCGAAATCGGTCAGTTCACGGGAAAGGACAATATGCCCGTCTAATATCGATCGCGACTGATCGGCAATCGGATCGCTCAAATCATCCCCTTCTACAAGGACGGTAAAAAAAGCGGTAATTGAGCCGTTCCCTTCTTCTTTACCTGCACGCTCCATCAACTGAGGTAACAGCGTCAGCGACGAAGGGGGATACCCTTTTGAGGTAGGGGGTTCTCCTAGCGCGAGACCAATTTCCCGCTGCGCCATCGCAAATCGGGTCACCGAGTCCATCATAAACAGAACATCATGTCCTTTTCCTTTGAAATACTCCGCCACACTCATCGCACTGAAGGCTCCGTATTTACGCATAAGCGGAGAATCATCACTCGTCGCAACGACTAAAACGGTATTTTCGAGATTGCCGCCGAGCGATTTTTCGATAAACTCGGGAACTTCACGCCCCCGCTCACCGATAAGGGCGACTACTTTGATCGGCGCATCGGCACCACGGACAATCATCCCCATCAAGGTCGATTTGCCCACACCGCTTCCGGCAAAAATGCCGAGTTTTTGCCCTTTTCCGCAGGTGAGCAATCCATCGATCGTTTTAACCCCGACACTAAAAGGCTCATCGATCATCCCACGCTTCATTGCCGCAATAGGTGCTTTGATGATCGCTTCCAAATGGGTACCCGCAACAGGACCCTTACCGTCGATCGGATTCATAAACGGATCAACCACGCGCCCCAATAGGGCATCACCTACCTCGATCATCATTCCGGTTTGATTGGGATAGACTTTATCTCCGGCACGAAATCCTTCGATAAACCGAAAAGGGGTGATAAAAAAGCGGTTCCGCTCTACTTCACTCACCATACCAAGAGCCTCTGCACCGTTGACCTCGGAGATCATCATCACGGTATCACCGATACTCACATGCAATCCCTCTGCGACAATGACGGTAGGGCTGATTTTGGTTACGGTGCCAAATACCGTCGTAAGCTTCTCAATACCCAAACGGCTGCGCAGTGCTTTTAGCGGCATAATTTAGTAACGATTCCCAGTAGAAGAGTTGATAAGACTAAAAAATTCCATCCGTGTCTTCTCGTCGCGTTTAAATAATCCCCGCAACGCACTTGACGTCGTCGTTGAACTGATTTTTTGGACACCGCGCATCTCCATGCACATGTGACGCGCCTGAATCACGACCGCTACCCCTTTGGGAGAAACCGCTTCCATTAACGCATCGGCGATTTGTTCCGTGAGCTGCTCTTGTATCTGCATCCGTCGCGCAAACACATCGACAACACGGGGAATTTTAGAGAGCCCGACCACTTTTCCATCGGGAATATAGGCGACATGAGCCCGTCCGATGATCGGAAGAAGATGATGTTCACACGTCGAATAAAACTCGATATCTTTGATCAAAACCATCTCATCGTTACTGCTCGCGAACATGGCTGAGTTTAAAATAATCTGCGGGTCTTCTTTATAACCGCCGAACATAAATTCATACGCTTTCAACACACGGCTCGGAGTTTTTTCCAGCCCCTCCCGGTTCACGTCTTCACCGACATAGCGCATCATGGTTTTGACGGCTTCTTCAAAGTTTTGCTGTTCATTTACTTGTGACATCGATTCTCTCATCATTCAAAATATTGGTCATTAAACTATCTTTATTACTCTATCACGACTTTGCTTTTATTTTAATTCAGCGTAGCGTTAACCCTTTTTGGATATTATTGCCACCATTTAGTCTAATACGAGACGTCATAAAAGGGATTCAATGCAAATTACAACGAACAAAATTGACTCAGCCAACGCGAAAATCAACGCGGCTATTACACGCGGTACCATCGATTCAAATATCGAAAAAATCGCCAATCAAATCTCAAAAGATGCAAAAATTGCCGGTTTCCGTAAAGGTAAAGTGCCTTTGAGTGCAGTGAAAAAACAATACGGTGACCGTTTGGTTCAAGATGCGGAAGCGCAAGCGTTACGTGATCTTTTAAGTGCTGCTCTCGTTGAGATGGAAATCGCCGCTGACAGTTTGATCGGTGAGCCTCAAATCGCTAAATTTGAAAAAAATGATAACGGGATTGATGTTGAAGTAATCATCGCTACCCGTCCTGCAATCGAACTCGGTGATTATGCGGCAATGGTTCCGGATGTTGAAAAACCTGCCGTCGATGATGCAGCGGTTATGGCACGTATCGAAGAATTGGCAAGCGCACAAGCAGCAATGGTCAACGTAGACGAAGACCGTGCATTGGTGAGCGGCGATACAGCACTCATCAATTTCGAAGGATTTGTAGACGGTGAAGCGTTCGAAGGCGGTAAAGCGGAAGATTTCGCGCTCCGTTTGGGCAGCGGTCAATTTATCCCTGGATTCGAAGACCAAGTGATCGGTATGAAAAAAGACGAAGAGAAAACTATCGATGTTACTTTCCCTGAGAACTACGGCGGAGCAAAACTCGCTGGCAAACCGGCACAATTCAAAGTAAAAGTAAACGCTATCCAAATGAAAGAAGCGGTTGTCGTTGATGAAGAATTGGCGAAAAAAATGCTTCCGGGTTATGACGATGCGAGCGTTGAAATGCTCAAAGAAAAAGTAAAAGAACAGCTTGAGAGCGAAGCAATGAGCGTTAAATACAACGACGAGCTCAAACCTGCCCTTATGGAAACTTTCGTAGCTGCATTTACGATCGATCTTCCTGAATTCATCGTAGAACAAGAGATGGATATGGCACTCAACAAAAAAGCGCGTGACTTAACTGAAGCACAACTCGAAGAACTTCGCAATGATGCTGAACAAGTAAAAGCAATGCGCGAAACATTCCGCGACGATGCATGCCGCGCCGTTAAAGCTACCTTTATCGTAGACGCATTGGCAAAAGCGGAAAATATTGCCGTCAACGAGCAAGAATTGATGCAAACGATCTATTACGAAGCAATGCAAATGGGTCAAGATCCTGCGGCAGTCTACAAACACTACCAAGAATCAGGATACCTCCCTGCGATCCAAATGGCGATGATTGAAGATCGCGTGTTGAGTAAATTACTTAACGACAAAATCAAGTAATCACGATGAGTTACATCCCTTACGTCATTGAAAAAACGGGGCGCGGTGAGCGCTCGTATGATATTTATTCACGTCTTCTCAAAGACCGTATCATTATGCTCAGCGGTGAAGTTAACGATCCTGTTGCTTCTTCGATCGTAGCACAAATGCTCTTTTTGGAAGCGGAAGATCCTCAAAAAGATATCTATTTCTATATTAACTCTCCGGGAGGTGTTATCACTTCCGGAATGGCGATTTACGATACAATGAATTACATCCGTCCCGACGTCAGTACGATCTGCATCGGACAAGCGGCATCGATGGGAGCATTCTTACTCAGTTCAGGCACAAAAGGGAAACGTTACGCCCTTCCGCATGCACGTATCATGATCCATCAGCCTCTCGGCGGTGCTCAAGGTCAGGCAACCGACATCGAGATCCAAGCCAAAGAGATTTTGCGTATGAAAGCAGAGCTGAATGAAATTTTGGCAAAAAACTGCGGACAAAGTGTTAAAAAATTGGAAAAAGATACTGACCGTGATAATTTCATGTCAGCCGCTGAAGCGGTAACCTATGGTATCATCGACGAAGTACTTGTTCAAAAAGAAAAAGAAGAGAAATAAAGGCTAATACATGGCAACTCTCGGTGATCCTAAACGTTCGCAACGCTCAAAAAGCAGTGAAGAAGGATTTATCAGTGCTAGCTCTTTAGGTGACCCTACCAGCGATCTTGAAATATTCGCTAAAGAGGTTCTCACCGCTCTTATCTCAGATAATCTCCCCCCTACTCCAAATAATTTTGCCCTCTATTTCGATCGTATTTTGGAAGAAAAAAGCGAAAGTCTCCGCCGCCAAATCGGCTCTATTTTAGAGCTTGAAGAGGATAACGAAGATGAAAAGAGCATTGAACTGGAAAAAACCCTCAAGCGCGGTTTTTCTTCCGTTAAAAGTATTCTACAGCTCAGCGCAACCCTCTACAAAAACATCTCCTTAATGGAGAAAATTTTGGACAAACGGAAAGAGGAGATCAAAAGTGTCCCCTCTTTGAGCGGAGCAAGCGATCTGCTTGCCTCGTTAGGGAATGATGTCGGAAAACTCAGCGGTATCCTGAAAAAACAGGTTACTCATATGAAAACTATCTATGAAGAAACTGCGACCATCGTCAAGCAAGTTGAAAATGAGACTATTTTCGACAACCAATACGGGGTTTACAATAAACGCTATCTTCTCACAAGACTCGAACAAGAACGCCATCTTATCGATGAATTCAAGCATAAAAGCTCTCTTATCACAGTACGCCTCTCTAAGGACACCGGAAGTGCGATTCAAAGTGAAAAAGCACAGCAGCTTATGGTACGTACTGTTGCGCGACTGCTTCTGAAAACGTCACGCCGAAGTGATATTGTCGCCCATTACGGTGAAGGTATTTTTGCAATGGTCTTGAAACATACCGATATCGATAGTGCGAAACGGGCGTCTGAGCGTCTGTTCGACCTCGTCGCCTCCAGTAACTTTTTCCTGGCTGAGCAGGAAATTCAACTGCGCATCGCCATCGGCGTCGCTGAACTCAACGTATCCGCAGGGGTTGAGCAAACCCTCGTATGTACACTAAATGCAATGGAAGCGGCAGACAAGGAACCTACCCTCCGCTACATGGTCTGCAATCCGTAAGGTTACTATGATTCTCCCGATTATCACTTATCCGAATAAACAACTCAAAACCCGTTCTCTCGAAGTCCTGAGTTTTGATGATGTTCTGCATCGCTTTTTAGACGATATGTATGAGACAATGATGAGCTCTAATGGGATAGGATTGGCCTCTATTCAAGTGGCAAATCCTATCCGTGCTATTATCCTCTGCATTCCTGATGAAGAGGGTCAACAATCCAAAGAGAACCTTCTCGAAGTTATCAATCCTATTATTCATACCCCCAGAGGGAATGTCCTGTATCAAGAGGGATGTCTAAGCGTTCCCGGTTTCTACGAAGACGTGGAACGGTATGAATCCCTTACCCTCCACTACCAAAACCGTCACGGTGAAGCCTGCGTTCTCCATGCAACCGATCTTCTTGCTATCGCAATTCAGCACGAAATCGATCATCTTGAGGGAAAACTCTTCATTGAAAAACTCTCCTATCATCGTCGCAAGAAATTTGAAAAAGAGTATAAAAAAGTTCTCAAAGAAAAAAAATAACCCTTCCATAAATATTGCATTACGCAATATTTACTTTTTCCCTCCCTACTTTTGATACAATTACCGCGTTAAATATAACTTTATCAGTTAACTGTAGTTATATTTAGAATCTTAAATTTTTTATTTGTACAGAAAAACAGTAATAGTATTTATTTTAAGGGCATTACAATATACCGATAATTCATTTTGGAGGTATGTTATGAAACTCCTGCTAAATCAAAAATACTACAACATCTATCTGGTTGCAGCTATTATCGCTGTCTGCTTTTTATTTATGGTTATCAGTACCGTTGTAGTTCTTAAAAATATCGGTGGTGGAAAAACAAGTGCAGACATAGCACTCGAAAAAGCCCAACAAAATTGCAATAGGAAAAAGGGCGAATTAGTACAATTGAGTAAACAAAACCCTCTCAATACGGTTTGTATAGCACAGAGGTAAGAAGGAATACTGAAAATTGGCCTACTCATTTGTTTCCAGCATCCTATTGTCCTCACAAGAAACGGAGTAGGAATGAAACAGCTGCAATGTGCAACATTTGAGGGGATTGACGCCAAAACGGTCGAAGTTCAATTCACCGCGACGAAAGGATTGCCGGCCTTTAGTATTGTCGGTATGGCCAATACCGCCATCACCGAATCCAAAGAACGGGTAAAATCAGCCCTTCTTAGCAATGGATTTACATTCCCACCCAAACGACTAACCGTCAACCTTGCACCTAGCGATTTACGCAAAGAAGGTTCTCATTTTGATCTCCCGATTGCAGCACTTATCGCTTTGGGTAATTATGAGGGGGATATAGATAATTGGTACGTATTCGGAGAGCTGGGATTGGATGGAAGCGTTACCGAGAATACCCTCCTCTACCCTATCATCCTCTCTTTGGCAAATCAAGGTTCGATAACTCGCGCCATTGTCCCTAAACTCAGCCTCCCTAAGCTCTCCAAAATACCGGGAATCGCTTTTTACGGTGTTGCCACCCTCACCGATGCTTTAAATCTTTTACGTGCTGAAGAAATTCCGGAAACGGCGTCCCATGTCAGCACCTTTGATTTTAATCACGTCACCCATAATAATAGAAACTACTACTATCATGAGCACTATCCTCTGGACTTTATCGAGATCAAGGGGCAAGAGCATGCTAAACGTTCCGCTTTGATAGCCGCGGCGGGGATGCATAATCTCCTACTTGAAGGATCTCCGGGAAGCGGAAAATCAATGATAGCCAAACGGCTTGTTCATATTCTCCCACCGCTTCATAACGATGAGATGCTTGAATGTGCCAAACTCGAAATACTCGAAGGGAAAGAGCCTACATTTACACCAATGAGACCCTTTCGATCACCGCACCACTCCAGTACCGGGGCAAGTATTTTCGGGGGGGGAACCCATAAAGCACAAATCGGAGAAGTCGGACTGGCAAATTCCGGAATTTTATTTTTTGATGAGCTTCCCCATTTTTCCAAAACCGTTCTTGAAGCGTTACGCGAGCCCTTAGAAGATCGCCATATCCGTATTTCACGGGTTAATACCAAAGTGACCTACGATGCCGATTTTCTATTTGTTGCAGCCATGAACCCCTGCCCCTGCGGAAATTTGTTCAGCACCTCAATCGCCTGCCGATGCAGTGATTTGGAGATCAACCGATACAAATCACGCCTCTCTGATCCCTTTTTGGATCGTATCGATCTCTATGTACAAATGCATGCGGTAAGTGCAGAGGACAAAGCAAGTGTCAGTTCCCACGAACTCCATGCAAAAGTACGTCAAGCTTTTTTACGGCAAAAACAGCGGGGGCAAAAGCGGCTTAACGGTGCGCTCAGCGATGCTGAAATTACACAATACTGTCCGTTAAATGCGGAGACTCAACCGATAATCGATCAAGCAATCGGGAGATATGGTTTATCGTTTCGAGCGGTGAGCCGTGTACTCAAGGTAGCACGAACGATCGCCGATATCGAAGGTGAAAAAGATCTCGGAAAAGCTCATCTTTTGGAAGCATTGAGCTATAGAAAGAGATAAAAACACTTTACTATGTTTGGCTATTATCGAGTCTCTTTCTCTTTAGATAGAAAGACTTTGCATAATTAATAATAGGAGTTTCAATATATTTATAACTAATCAATCCATACAACAAAGCTACAGTAATCATCACAGCCACCATCGTTAATTCGAAAATATGTCCATGAACCCAAAACTTAATAAATATTACTCCTATGGCATTTACAATAAAGAGATGAGATAAATAGATAGAGTATGAAGCATCCCCAAGTTTTATTAAAAATCTATGTAGAATAAATCCTTGTTGCTCAACTTCAATAGCAAAAAGTACGAGCAAGAAAGCAGGAATCCCGTATATAAGTATTCTGGGCCATCCTTCAATATCAAGCAAACTACCATGTTGATAATATGCTATAAAAAACAGTATTAAAAATGAAAAGAGAAGAAGTAATTTTGCAAAAGGGATTCGGTAATCATATTTAAGAAAATATATTCCTAATAAAATCCCTAATATAAATTCAACACCCCAAGGATCAGTGATGAAGTTTAGTAATAGATAATTGTCATTAAAAATAATACTTCCAATAGCTATAAAAGAAAACCAGAGCAGTGAATACATTAATAGTTTATTTTGAGTTCCGAAAAGGATAAATAATCCGAAAATAATATAAAAATAGACCTCATAGACTAAGGTCCATCCGACTAAAACCAAAGGCATCTTATCGGAGGGGAAGAGGAGGAATGAAGCTAACAAATTAAATTGTTGATGTATCCATTCAGGTTTTATAAACACGATTGGCAATAATAAAATTGTGTAAAGCCAATACAGAGGATAAATTCTTGTAAATCTGAAATAGACAAATTTATAAAACTTACTCCGATTTCCAAAATAATCTTTTGTAATAGTAGTCAAAATAAAACCACTAATTACAAAAAAAATATCTACTCCTATATAACCTACAGCAAAGAAATGGGGGATTACACAATATGGATAATTGTACTTATGTTCAATGCCTAACATATGATAAAAGATGACAAATAAAACTGCTATTCCGCGTAACGCTTGTAAATTATAGATTTTACTATTCATTGAGTCTCATTCTCATATTATTATTTAATACTATAATAGAATAGACTTATTGACTAAATTAAAAATATAGTTTACTTATAATTTCATTGAATAACTACAAAATACTTTTTTCAGTACCAAGAAGGATAAAACTGTACGCCTAGAGATGTTAAGATTGGGAAGAACATTGAGTGGAAGTGTTGTGCCATCGGATGAGATAAGTTTTTTGTCTCTTTTCTAGCAAAAAAAGAGACAAATTGACATTAAAATGTTGCCACAACCCATTGAGTAATGACAAAACCGCCTATAACCAACCAAATAAACATAGAACCAGCTGCATAAATAGGGGCCAATCCGAGTCCTTTGAATTTGGCGAAGCGTGTTCCCATTCCCAGTGCCGTCATAGCCATCGTCAACAAGAACGTATCTATGAGATTGATATTGCTGATCATGGATTTAATTATTGTGGTTATCGCCGCAGCAGCATGTGCATCGGTATATTGGAGTAAAAGTGAGTTAACGCCTGCCATGCCGACAAAGTAGACGGCAAACCAAGGGATAACGAGCTTAACACCACCTCCTGCTGTCCCGCTTTTCTTGGCAGTATACGAAAGATATATCCCTAATACGATCAACATAGGGGCGATCATAATAACCCGTGTCATTTTAACGATGACGGCGGTATTTGCCATATCGGCACTTGCACCCGGAATCGATGCCGGAACCGCGACCACTTGAGCTACTTCATGAATCGTACCCCCTACATACATCCCGAACGTTGTCGGAGCCATGTGTAAAAATCCGGTTGCGGGTTCAATAATCGCCGCATACAATACAGGGTACAAAAACATCGAAATCGTTCCAAAAAGGACAACCATTGAAACAGCGATGGCTGTTTTGTACTCTTCGCTTTTCAATACCGGCTCAGTTGCCAAAACAGCTGCCGCACCGCACACGGATGCTCCCGCAGCGGTCAACATAGAAGTATCACGGTCGAGTTTAAAAAACTTTTGAGCCAAATAAGTTCCAAGGATAAACGTACTAGAAAGCATGATTAAAGAGACCATGAATCCCTCTATACCTACTTGTTCAATCTGCTGAAATGTAATCCGGAAACCGTAAAAAACGATAGCGAATCGGAGGATTTTTTTGCCCGAGAAGGTAATCCCTCCCTCCCAAACGGAAGGGATACGATTATGAAGAGTATTGGCGAAAAAGATCCCCAGAACAATCCCCACAACCAAAGGAGATATTCCCAAATTTTTGACAACAGCCAAATCAGCGATCATTGTCGCGGCTGCGGCAAATATAGCGACAAACAAGATGCCGCTGAGGGTATCTTTGCGCTTTTGCGGTGAAAACGACATAATTGCTCCTATAAATTTTAATAATGACATTATAGGGTGAATCGAGCGAATTTAAAAATAAGCCTGATTGAACCAAATGTTAATCATTATGGAACAACAATTTCCATTCGCACCGGAATTTCTGCCGTTTTTGTTACTTTAATCATCTCCTCTGCTTTAACAATAATTCGTTTTTCAAATTCCGGTGTTCTCAGCAAATAGTTTCGAATCGCATCCGAGCGCTGATGTGCCAAAACCTGCAGTTCTTGTGGAGCAAGTGGCTGAAGCGGGATAAGCTTTTCAATCAATGCTTCAGAATAATGTCGCACAAATGCCGCCTCTTGCGGATACTGTTCTTCAAGTTTAGCTTTCAGCTCTTTACGCTCTTTTTTCTCCAAAGACTCCTCTGCCATATCTTCAAGAATTTCCATACTAATCGCTTGAGGAGAATCGATTTTAAGCCCTGCATTCATCTTCAATGCTGCCTGAACGAGTTTACGTGCTTTAAGTGCATGGGCGTCACTCGCTTCATCCCATCCGCCGTACACATCCAAAGAGAGCTTCGGACGTTTCGTGAGCATCTTGGTAATTTGATCCAGTTTTTCAACTTGAGGCGGTAGCAGCGTTGCGGATCCCGGCTCAAAATCGATTGAAGCGAGCGTATCACTCTCGATTCCCATAATAGAGCCTAACAGCCTAAAGGGAGAGGTAACCGCTTTGGTAAAGAGGTTTTTGATCACCTGCCATACCACCGTCCCGTATTTGAAATCGGGTTTATTGACATCCCCCTCGATCGGCAAATCGACATCGATAACTCCCTCAGAGTCTTCCAAAAGTGCTACCACAAACCGCATCGGCCAAGGTGACCCGCCCTCTTTTTCTGCACCCAGTTCGATTTGTTTTATCACGACTTGATTCGCACCGTTGAGTTTGCCCCCATCGATTTTATACCCGAGATTCAAAAAGAGTTTTCCGCCGTCAATCTTGTACCCTAAAAACTGAAGTGAATAAGGGGTGTAATGTTTAAGTTCGAGGTTATCAAACACCACCTTTATATCGGTGAATTTTTTAGGATCTTTGGTATTAAGCGATCCGTCAACTTTTGCTAAACCGTATTGGTCAACCCCACCGCGCAGCTTTACAAATGTCGTCACATCTTTGGTCGTCGAAATACCCAAAACCGACCCTTCCAAATCGTGGATGTAGGTTTTAAACGGCAAAGGAAGCGACTGATCGCTGAACGTAGCGCTGCTGTCTCGAACCAGCAGTTTTACAATGTCGATTCCAAAAGGGTTACTGCTTGGCTTGATCGTATTGGTCTCACCGGCTGTGCTTTTACTCAATGTTGTGTAGTTCAATACTTTTTTTGAGTCAATCAATGCATTGGTGTAAAGTCCGTCAATAGCCAATTGGTTGATTTTGAGACGATTATCAGGATAGGCGTAGACAAACGGTGTTGCACCAATATTCTGCCATCCCAGCAATACCGAATCATCCCGTGTATCGTTTACGACCCAGTCGCTGAGGGAGATTTTCCCTTTTACCCCTGTTTTGGAAGGATTATAATCATACTGTGCCGCCAATGTCACGTTCCCACGCCGCAATGAAACATACGTACTCGGTTCCAAATACGGATCAAACCAAGAGACATCCAGCCCTTTTAAAGCAAACGTACCGCTGCTGCGCACAGGGGAACGGGTAATATCTCCGTTTAGATCAAACGTACTTTTTTCATTGATTCGTGTCTGTACACTGATATGGCTTTTAAGGGCGGGATTACTCTCAAAAGCACGAAGATTGAGGTTCAGCTGATCCAGATTAAAATCCACTTTTTTCTTCGGAACCTCATCGCTAAACGCTACCGATCCGTCGTTCAAAGCAATCTCATCGACACGATACCCCCACGGTGCAGAAGGTTCTGACTCCGCTTTTGCCGGCGAAGCGTAAGCGTATTTCGACAAATCGATCGAACCGTCTTTTAATCGATTCAGCGCTGCCGAAGGATGGCGAATAGAGAGTTTTTGTACCTGTGCAAATTTTCCTGCGCGAGCGATCTCAATCCCATCTACATCTATACCCTCAATCCCAACGGTGAGTGCATTATCACTTTGACGTACCACACGGATCGCATCGGTTTTCAAAGAGAGTGTCAGCGGAGTTTTTTCATCACTGCTCACCGATCCCGTATGCATAGAGAGGTTATTCACGCTCGCATTATACGGTTCACGCGGAGCACGATCGCTCCATTGTAGCCCGACATTGTCGACATTCACACCTCCCAGAGCAAAACGCCACGGCACTTTGGTTTCATTCTCATCGTCGGGAAATGCTTTTTGAATCTGTTCGATGTAGTTGACCCAGTCAATCTCTCCTTGTGATGAGCGTTCCGCCGCAATATTGATCCCGTTTATCCCTATCATCTCGGCATTGAAAATCTTCCGAAGCGGCTGTACGGAACCTTTGGCAACTTTAAGTGAAGCAAGGGTGAGGAGATTACGATCTTCACCTTTAGGAATGACGCGAAGTTTGTTCATTTCGACGTGGAGGTTGGAGAGCTCGGTATCATTCACGTCATTGCTGTTAAAACGGTAATCAAACCCGAATGCCGCCGTACCGTCCGCTACTTCGATCGGAAATTTCTCTTTAAAATAACGCCACGGAGTATAAAGTTTCCCGGAATCAAACGCTATACTTCCCCCAATGCTCAGAGGAGAGAGGGAGTCTATTTTTCCGCTCAGATCGACAAATCCCCCCTCGTTGATCGTCGCATAGAGACGCATTTTCCCGTTTTCTTTAGAAAGATGGCGCAGATCGATATTGTCGAGATTGAACCCTATCGGTCCCAAGCCGACGTTATACGCTTTCCCGTCCGAATAATCGTTGTAATCCAACGTTCCCTCATTGAGGGCAAAATGGTTGATAATAAGCCCTAGAGGTTCCGAAGGTTTCTCTTGTGTTTTATTATCATCTCCCCCTAATTCGGTGAGCCATTTAAAATTAAAATCACCATTCTGCTCACGCCGGATCGTAATTTTAGGCTCGCTGAAGGTGATCTCTTTGACCGATAAAGCACCCCGCCACAAATAAGCAGTAGGATCGAGGTTGAGCGAAAAAGCCTTGAGTACGAATAGATCGGTGTTCTGAGGTGTTTTGAACGACAGATTTTTAAGTTTCAAATGGAAGCTAAAAGGGTTGAAGGAGACTGAATCTATAGAGAGTTTCCCCCCCTTCGTCGCTTCATCCACTTTTTGGGGAGCTACGTGTTTAAGGAGGTATGGAACCCCTACAAAACCTGCCATAGCGTAGATTGCCACACCTGCCGCTAACGATTTGAGGATAAGCCCTTTATTCATCTCATCACCCCTCTGTAAAAACTCATTTCATTTTATCATACTTAAATCTATATTTCGACATAATCATCTACTTTATCTGCACACAGGGATAGCCGAAATGAAGCGTAAACAAATTTACAATCCAACCTCCAATGAACATGTAAACGATCGTCAGATTTTCGGCGGTAATCCAACCGGTATTTTCGAACTCAACAACATCAAATATCAATGGGCCTATAACCTCTGGGAGATGATGCTCAACAACACATGGTTCCCCAAAGAGGTCGATATGACCCGTGATGCGGTCGACTACAAATACCTCACCGAGATGGAAAAAACGGCGTACGACAAAGCCCTCTCCCAGCTGATTTTTATGGACAGCCTCCAAACCAATAACCTCATGGACAATGTCAATCCGTACGTCACTGCCCCCGAAGTAAACCTTATCTTGGTACGCCAAAGTTTCGAGGAAGCCCTTCACTCCCAAAGCTATGCCGTTATGGTCGATTCGATCAGCCAAAACTCTGAAGAGATTTACGATCTTTGGCGTCGTGACATGATGCTCAAAACCAAAAACGACTCAATCGCGGCACGCTATAACGATTTGGCGAACGATCCTAGCGAAAGCGCGTTTGTCAAAGCGTGTTTTGCGAACCAAATTTTGGAAGGGATCTATTTTTACAGCGGATTTACCTACATCTACACCCTCGCCCGTTCCGGAAAAATGTTAGGAAGCGCGCAGATGATCCGCTTTATCCAGCGTGACGAAGTGACTCACCTCGTGCTGTTCCAAAACATCATCAACACCCTCCGACGCGAAAGAGCCGATCTCTTTACCGAAGAACTGCTCGAAGAGGTTTATGATATGTTCCGCAAAGCGGTCGAACTCGAAGTCGCATGGGGTCAGTACATCACCCAAGGGCAGATTTTAGGTCTAACAAACGAAATCGTGGAACAATACATCAAACATCTTGCCGATAACCGTCTCACCGCAGTCGGAATGAAACCTCTTTACAATGTCTCTAACCCGATCAAATGGGTCGATGATTTTTCCAAATTCAACGACCAAAAAACCAATTTCTTCGAAGGTACCGTTACGAACTATTCCAAAGGAAGCCTCAGCTTTGACGACTTCTAAAACCCGTTCCATCGTATCGCTGTGTTTTGAGACCGAGATAGATTTTCAAAAAAATCTCGACCGTCTCATCGCACTGATCGACCAATCCCCTGAAGATGCCGTTATTGTCGCCCCCGAAGTGTGTTTGAGCGGCTTTACCTATGAACGCTTCGACGAAGCGGCGGCATTTACCGTTCATGCTCTCGAAAAACTCTCACAGTATCTTGAACATCGTCTCCTGATTTTTACGGCAATTACCGAAGAAGAGGGGAATTTTTACAATATTGCCTATGCCCTTCATAACGGGGCAATCATCCACCGCCAAGCCAAAGCGAAACTTTTTGCATTGGGTGCCGAACATGAATATTTTTGTGCAGGGGAAGAGGGTGCAATAGTGCCTTTCGTCTTTGAGGGAATCACCATCGGAATCCTGATTTGCTTCGAACTTCGATTTAAAAGCCTTTGGCTGCAGCTGGAGGGGTGTGATATCATCGCCGTTCCGGCACAATGGGGGAAACTGCGCAGTGAGCATTTCGTCACCCTCACCAATGCCCTCGCCGTGATAAACCAGTGCTACGTTATCGCCTCCGATGCGAGTAATATCGATACCAGCGGCATGAGCGGTATTATTACCCCCTTCGGAGGAGAAATTCGCAACAGAGATTCCGAACTCCTCACATCCCATTATGAAAACCGTACCGTAGAGTCCATGAGACGCTACCTCAACGTAGGAATAAAATGAGCATTGATAAAATAACCGCGATCAAAACAACCCGTATGGCGGAAGAGATCGTCAAAAAGTTTCCCCTTCGTCCTATCGTCAAAAACGCAATCATCCACACCAACCGTGAAATGTTTGTCCCCATCGCCATGCGTCATAACGCCTACCGTCTAGACGCTCTCCCGATCGGAGCGCAGCAATACATCTCATCGCCTCTGACAGTCGCTAAAATGACCCAATACCTAAGCCCTGAGGGGTGCGACAGCGTTTTGGAGATCGGATGCGGCAGCGGATATCAAGCGGCCGTATTATCCAAAGTATTCCGACGTGTTTTTACCATCGAGCGGATTGAATCACTTCTTTTAGAAGCAAAAGATCGCTTTCGGCATCTCCATTTGGGAAATATTCACACCCGTACCGATGACGGACAAAACGGCTGGGAGCAATACGCTCCGTTTGATCGCATATTATTCTCCGCATCGGCACGTATGATTCCTCAAAAACTCTTCGATCAGCTCCGCGAAGGGGGTATTTTACTTGCACCGATGGAGCGGGGGCGTGAACAGATCATCACCCGTTTTACGAAGCAGGGGGGTAAAATCCATGAAGATGCACTGGAAGTGTGCGATTTCGTCCCCGTCCTCGATGGAGTAGTACGATGAGTCTCCCCGAAGCCTTTACCGAACGGCTGGAAAAGATTGTTCCACGTGAACAGTTTGAATCGATCATTCGCACGTTCGATGCACCCAAACGGGTCACTTTTCGTTTTAACCCACTCAAAACAAGTCCGGAAGAACTTGAAGCCGAACTGGCTCAGGAGGGAATCGCATACGAGAGAGTAGGGTGGGATATCCTATCAGGCGTTTATCGCATCAATCCCGAAGACAAACTCCGTCTCACCCAGAGCGCCGCCTTCTACGAAGGGCGTCTCTATATCCAAAACCTCTCTTCGATGGTCGCCCCCGTTTTGCTCGCTCCTCGCCCCGAAGAGACCATCCTCGATCTCGCCGCCGCACCGGGGGGTAAGACGCTCATGCTCGCGGGGATGATGGAAAATACCGGATGGCTCTCAGCCGTAGAGCTTCAGCGAGAGCGTTTTTTCCGTCTCTGTGACAACCTCAAACACCAAGGGGTCACCAATGCCCACACCTATATGACCGATGGACGAAGCGTCGGTAAAAAATGTCCTCTGATGTTTGACCGCATCCTCCTCGATGCCCCGTGTTCCTCTGAAGCACGTTTTAAAACCCATGAGCCCAAATCCATGAGCTACTGGAGCGTTCATAAAGTCAAAGAAACCTCTAAACTTCAACGCCGTTTACTCCTCTCTGCGTTTGATGCCCTCAAACCGGGCGGTAAATTGCTCTACAGTACATGTTCGTTCTCACCCGAAGAGAACGAAAGCCCTCTTCAGCACCTCTTAGAGCGCCATGGAGAGCATTTAAAGACCATACCCCTCACATTGCCCTTCGATAACGTCCAAAAGCCTCTAACGCGCTGGGGAAAAGAGATTTATGATGAACGGATCCAAAATGCTGTGCGGATTTTGCCTACCGACACGATTGATGGGTTCTTTATCTGTTTGTTGGAGAAATTAGAGTGAACTCCATTCTCTTCGTCTGTCTCGGTAATATCTGCCGCTCACCGATTGCGGAGGGGGTAGCGCGATCACTGATAGAAGAGGGTGGTCATTCCATTACCGTTGATTCGGCCGGGACAGGGCACTGGCACGTCGGCGAAGCACCGTGCAAACACTCTATCACTGTCGCCCGTAATCACGGCATCGATATTTCCCCTATTCGTGCCCGTCAGGTGAAAAAAGCCGATTTCCATGCCTTTGATCTTATTGTTGCACTCGATCAATGCAACTATAACGATCTCAAAACATTAGGTTGTAAAAACCTGGTCAAATTGGGAGATTACGGATATGGTGGGGAAGATGTCCCCGATCCGTACTTTTTTGAGGGGTTTGAGGGGTTTGAGCACGTCTATACGATGATCGAATCGTGCGTAAATAGATTACTTGACTCCGTTCGCCCTGAGCCTGTCGAAGGGTAAACGTTCATGGTTCGACAAGCTCACCACGAACGTTAATGATTACCCGCTAAAAGGGAGTTCTTCGTACCCGATAGAGGTTCCGAGGATGTAAAACGGCGCTTCATCACATCGTCCGCCATAACTACCGATGCCTAACGCAGCGCTGTTAGCCGTTAGCTCTACCGTTATCCCCTCAGACATATCCAATGCACGTAGAACATTATCGCTCACGAGTTTGGCATCATTCACACCATCCACGCGAAACAGCACATCGATCCAGTCATAACCGCGTGCGATATCCTGAACACTGAAACGGATTTCGATGGAAGTAGGGGATAGGGGAGTTAAAGAGCGAATTTCACCTTGGCGGGCAAAATCGATGCGTTCTAGTAGGTTTTTGAGCGTTGAGGCGCTCAGGGGCTTTACTGGCACCCTTCACACTCCATCGAGCGGTCTGCCGTATCTTGTTTTTGCTCCGGTGATTGAGAGCGGAGATAGTAGGTCGATTTGAGACCTAGTTTCCATGCGAGCATGTAGATATCGTTGAGATATTTACCGCTGGCACGATCGAGGGTGATAAAGATATTGAGACTTTGTCCCTGATCGATCCATTTTTGACGGATTGCCGCCGCTTTGACGAGGATCGTTTGATCGAGATCGTATGCAGGCGTATAATATCCCCACGTATCCGGGCTGAGTTTCGGTGCAACGACCGGAATCAATCCTGAGAGATTTTCTTCGAACCATTTGCGTTTGTAGATCGGCTCGATCGTTTGTGTCGTCCCCGTGAGGATCGAGATGGAAGAGGTCGGTGCGATCGCCATCAAATAGCCGTTACGCATCCCCTGTTTTTTAATCGTTTCACGAAGTTCATCCCACTCATAGTTCGGAGCAAACAATCCGCCGCGATCGACGAGGTTTTGAACCTCTGCCGTTGCGTGATCCATCGGAAGGATTCCACGGCTCCATTTGGAACCTTCATATTCAGCATATGCCCCTTTTTCGACGGCGAGGTTGCTGGAAGCGAGAATCGCGTTATAGCTCACCGATTCCATCACTTCGTCAACTTTGTCGAAATGCTCTTGGCTTCCCCACACGATTTTGTTTTCCGCAAGCATCTGCGCTTCACCCATCACACCCAAACCGATTGCACGGCTGCGCATGTTAGTCCGTTTGACTTTCTCCAACGGATAGAAGTTCAGATCGATAACGTTATCAAGAGCACGAATCGCAACCGGAACGATACGGTCGATATCCTCTTTCGTATGAACGCGGGAGAGGTTAACCGATGCGAGATTACACACCGCTGTTGCACCATCTACTTTCTCTTTTTCCACGATGTAGATCGGACGACCTCCGAGAGAATCAAGCGCCGTAACTTTGTTAGCCGGTTTTTCGATTCCGCTGTCTACACGGACGATCTCATCTTCTTCATACGTGACGAACGATCCGTCTTCGTATTTGATTTTGATCAGATAATGGTTCGGCTGCGTATTTTGGAAAATCTCCGTACAGAGGTTCGAGCTGCGGATAATTCCATAATGATCATTCGGGTTGGCACGGTTGGCACTGTCTTTGAAGCAGAGGAACGGACTTCCTGTCTCAAAATAGCTTGTCAAAATCTTTTTCCATAAGTCTTTGGCTTTGGTGTGCTCTTTCACGACACTCGGATCTTGTTCGAGTTCGAGATAACGTTTTTCAAACGCATCGCCGTAGAGTTCACTGAGCTCTTTCACATCGAACGGATCGAACATCGTCCAGATACCGTCTTCAACGACCCGTTTCATAAACATATCGTTGATCCATAGAGCAGGGAAGAGATCATGGGCACGTCGGCGCTCTTCCCCTGAGTTTTTCTTCACATCGAGGAAATCTTTGACGTCCATGTGCCACGGTTCGAGGTACACCGCGATAGCTCCCTTACGGGTTCCGAGTTGATCGACGGCAATCGCGATATCGTTGGTGATTTTCAAAAACGGTACGGTTCCGCCGGCTGCATTTTTATGACCGTCGATAAATGATCCCATAGCACGAACCTGTGTCCAGTCCCAGCCGATACCGCCGCCGAATTTAGAGAGCAATGCCATCTCTTTATAGGCATCGAAAATCCCTTCGATATTATCAGGGGCAGAACCGATATAACATGAGCTGAGCTGATGACGATTGGTGCGGGCATTGGAGAGGGTAGGGGTTGCCATCATCACTTCAAATTTGGACATCATGTCATAAAACTTTTTCGCCCATCCCTGACGGTCAGACTCATTTTGCGCCAAGAACATCGCAACCGCCATAAACATGTGCTGAGGAAGTTCGATCGGGTCACCGTTGCGGTCTTTGATCAAATAACGATCATAGAGTGTTTTAACGCCGAGGTAGTTAAACTCCAAATCACGTTCAGGGACGATATACGCATCCAATTCCGCCAAATCAAATTTATCTCGCAGACCGAGGAGAATACGTCCTTCGGCTTCACCGCGCTCAAAATAACTTTGCAAAGAGCCGTAACCGGTAAAACCGTTCACACGGTGATAAAGATCGTATAAAAAGAGACGGGATGCTACAAACGTCCAGTTGGGAGAATCGATGTCGATTTTATCAACGGCTGTTTTAATCAGGGTGTGCTGAATCTCATTACTGTTAATACCATCACGGAATTGGATCTGTGCATCGACCTCTAATTCGCTTTGCGATACGTTAATCAACCCTTTAACAGCAGCAGAAGTATATTTTTGTATTTTTGTAATATCCAACGGTTCACGACGACCGTTACGTTTAACAATGGTTAGCATCTCTCTCCCTTATACATTCTATTTTGAACACCAAGGGAATTCATCCCCTTGGTTACGCTTGCCGCTAAGGCTCTAAAGCTTGCCTCATTCGAGGCAGAGTTAGCGGTATTATAATCACTGAATATTGTATAGTTTCTTATACCGAAAAAAACTATTTTTATGATAATTATTTGAACACCCGTGCAAAAATTTTATCAACATTTTTGGTGTAATAATCAAAATTAAAACATTCGCGAATTGCCTCTTCGCTCAAACTTTGACGCAACTCTTCATCATCCAACAGATATTGAAGATAGAGGCTTTCCCCTTTCTCATTGACGGCACTTTTGCCTTGTTGGAGACCTTCCCATACTTTCATCGCATTGCGTTGAACGATACGGTACGCATCTTCACGGCTTACCCCTTTGAGAGGAAGTTCGAGTAAAACACGTTGAGAGAAAACCAAACCGCCGGTTAGGTTGAGATTGCGCATCATGTTCTCAGGATAGACGACGAGGTTAGCGATAACACTGTTAAAACGGTGTAGCATGAAATCAGAGGTTACGAAACTGTCCGGCAACCAGAAACGCTCGGTAGAGCTGTGAGAAATATCACGCTCATGCCATAACGCCACGTTTTCCATCGCTGGGATAACATAAGCACGAACCATACGTGCTAACCCTGTTATATTTTCGGTCAAGATTGGATTACGTTTGTGAGGCATCGCCGATGAGCCTTTTTGCCCTTTAGCAAAAAACTCTTCACACTCATACACTTCGGTGCGTTGCCAATGACGAACCTGTACCGCAAATTTTTCGATAGAGCTTGCCATCAATGCGAGCGCCGAAGCGAGACGCGCATAACGGTCACGTTGGATAACTTGGTTAGACGCAGGAGCGGATTTAAGCCCTAACGCTTCACACGTATACTCTTCGAGTTCTAACGGTGCGTGAGCAAAGTTACCCATCGCTCCTGAGACTTGACCGACGCAGATCACGTCCATCGTTTGTTCCAAGTTTGTTAGATGACGAGCCATCTCATCGTACCAAACCGCTAACACCAAACCAAACGTAATCGGCTCACCGTGAATTCCGTGAGAGCGTCCCACCATCAATGTCATCTTGTGTTCTTCGGCTCTTGTTTTAATCGAAGCCATAACCATTTTGACATCTTCGATAATCAATGCCAATGAATCACGCATTTGTAATGCGACAGCCGTATCAACGGTATCGGAAGAGGTCATACCGTAATGGAACCAGCGACTCTCTTCTCCGAGGGTTTCGGATACCGATGTCGTGAATGCGATCAAATCATGACGAGTGATCGCTTCGATCTCATCGATACGCTCAACACTGAATCCTGCATTCTTAACAATCTTCTGGGCATCCTCATCGGGAATAAGACCTAATTTATTCCACGCAACGACAACCGCTTTTTCAACATCGAGCCATGCTTGATATTTTGCTTGGATACTCCATTTGGATTTCATCTCTTCTCTGGCGTAACGATCTACCATATCTGCTTCCTTACTATGCTAAAATGCGCATCTTATTATATAAATAGAGTTTATCCTAGCCTCCCTAAAAAGGAATTAAATTGCCCTTCGTCATCAAAAAGCTTCACGCTCCTACTCGCCAAAAAGCATTTCTCTTTTTAATGCACGAATTAGGGATTGCCCAAAGCGAAGCACAGCGCCTTATTTCCAAAGGGAGACTTTTTCAAAACGGTGTTGCCATGTCTAATAACGCTGGATTTATTGAAGGGGACTTTGACTTCGTCTGTTTTGAGCCTCTCTCAATGGGTCTTAATCCGACGTTTGTTGCTGAAGAGTTTGCCGTCTATGACAAACCCAGCGGTTTACTGGTTCACCCGCAAAACCGTCATACTCCCTATTCGCTCAATGATGAGATCAAACACCGTTTCGGACATGATGCCAATATCGCCCACCGTATCGATCAAGAGACGAGTGGTTTGGTTTTAGCGGCACGTAATAAAACGAGTGAGCGTGTTTTAAAAATGATGTTTGAAGAGCGCGAGATCACCAAACGTTATTTAGCAATGGTTAAAGGTCATCTCAAAGAGCCTCTCGACATTCAAGAACCTCTGTTGCGCAGAGAAGATGAAAGTTCTATCGTACGAATGATTGTACGGGTTCATCCAGAAGGAAAACCTTCCCGTACCTTTATCACACCTCTGCGTTATTTCCCGGATACGGATACAACCCTCGTCGAAGCTTCTCCCTATACGGGGCGTCAGCATCAAATACGGGTTCATTTGTTCCACGTGAAACATCCTATTGTCGGTGATCCTATCTATAATCAGGATGAAAATGATGCCGTTCGCTTTTTAGATCGAGAGATGTCATTGGAAGAACGATTTAATAATACCGGTGCTTCCCGTCTTTTACTTCATGCCCATTCTCTCGAATTTGTGTATGGAGAAAATCCCTATCATATCGTTTCACGAGAAGATTTTCTTACCCAATGTTTTGAAGCCATGAAAGCGAAATAATCACTATGCCTTTCATTACCAAAAAACTACACGCTCCTGTCAGCCAAATGGCACTAACCTTTTTAATGGAAGAGTTAGGACTATCACGAAGTGAAGGACAGCGTCTCATTGCCAGAGGTCGTTTATCTCAAAACGGTATCGTTATGTGTGACCAATTCGGATTCATTGAGGGGGATTGCGAGTTCATTTGTTTTGAGCCGTTATCACGTGGATTCAAACCGATGTTTGTCACTAACGACTTTGCGATTTACGACAAACCCAGTGGTTTGAGTGTTCACCCACATAGCCGTCTTTCCCCCTATACACTGAATGACGAGATCAAACATACGTTTGGTGACGATGCTAACGCCACACACCGTATCGATCAAGAGACGAGCGGTTTAGTTTTAGTATCTCGAAACAAAAAGAGTGAGACTGTTTTAAAGAAGTTATTCTCTGAGCGTGCCATTAGCAAACAATATCTTGCTATGGTAAAGGGTCACGTAGAAGACGTTATCGATATACACGAACCTCTATTTCGAATAGACCATCCCAATCTTTTAATCAGTATGGTGGTAAAAGTTGACCCAAAAGGAAAACCCGCCCATACCGTTATTAGACCTCTACGGTACTTTCCTGAGCATGATATGACGCTTGTAGAGGCATCTCCATTGACCGGACGCACTCACCAGATACGGGTTCATTTGTTCCACGTGAAACATCCGATCATCGGTGATCCGGTGTACGGCCCGGAGGAACAAGATGTTGTCCGATTCATAAAAAAAGAATTATCACCTGATGAACGATTGGAAATAGGAGGATCAACACGCCTGCTGCTTCACGCGCAGTCGCTTGAATTTACCTATGAAAATGAGAAATATACGATTGTGTCCGAGAAAGATTTTGTCCAAGAATGTTTTGAGGCGATGGGTTTTACTCCACCCCTCTAATATAACGCTGGCGTTTTGACTCTTTTATTTTTCGAATATCAACGAGAATATAGCCGTCAATACAGTTGTTAAAATCAGCATCTATCCCGAAATCCATGAATTCTACGCCCCCTTCTTCACATAACTCACTGTACTGTTTATAGAGAGTAGGGACAGAGACATCGAGCGCTTTTAGATAATCTTTGAGCCGTTTGAAATCTTCAGCGTAGTTGTCTCCATCAAACAATTCTTTAAATTCTGAGCGGACATAATCAGAGAGAAAATGGGGGGATTTTGCTCTCACCATCGTGTGTTCGGCACCGAAGTAAAGGGTATAAAAATAGACCAATGCTTCCTGAGCATGTTTAGGGAAACTCCCCGAAATACTCACCGGTCCCATCATATATTTTACTTGAGGGTTATGGCTAAGATAGGCACCGATCCCTTGCCACAGATAATCCAGCGCCCGACTTCCCCAGTATTTTGGTTGCACAAAGCTGCGTCCAAGTTCGATTGCATCTTCCAATACAGAATCAAACTGATCGTTCATATCACACAAATCAGACATATAAAGACCTTCTTTGCCCAACCATGAAAGAATCCATTCACATTCACCGATACGATAGGCTCCTGCAATTTCCAGTGCCTCATCATCCCAGAGTACCAAATGATGGTAATAACGGTCATACGCATCGATATCGCGTGCATGACCGCTCCCTTCACCAACTTTGCGAAATGAATATTCACGGAGCCGTCCGATCTCGTTTATGATGTTAGGGGCATTCTCATACTCAATAAGATAGATTTGTTTGTTATCACTGGTCAATCCCAGCAATTCACCCTGACGAAGTTCACTTCTAAGCTCCTGACGTGACACAGGGTGCGCGATAGAACATTCTGTCGGGTAAATACCTTTTTTCCCTTTTGCGATGCGTAGAAGATGTTTACGGAATAATCTCGCATGACGTTTTTCACTCAAATTAAAATCGCTGAGTGCTTTCTCGCTCACCATCTGACCGATCGTAAAATCAAATACACGGTTGCGTGCCGCAAAAACTTCGTGGCTCAGTAACAATGCTCCAAGCGGTTTATAAATCCATGAGACTGCGTAAAAGAGAGGGCTGTTCTTTCCCTTGATATGTACAGGAAGTATCGGAGCTGCATTGCGTTTAGCAAATTTTACAAATCCCCCTTTCCATGAACCCTCTTTAACACCAAATAATCCTGCGCGGGAAACTTCTCCGGAAGGGAAAAAGATAACCGCCTCTTCCGCTTGTAACGCACTATCGATTTGCCGGAGGGCATGTTTGGAGAGTTTATCGTTAATATTATCCACGCCGATCATAAACTCTTTGAGTTGTGTGATCTCTCCGAGGAGATGATTAGCCACAATCTTTACTTTTTTATCTTGACGCACCGAACATACCATCTGAATTAAACAAAGAGCATCTAACGCCCCTAAAGGATGATTGGCAACAATTATCACTTTACCCATTGTGGGAATATTCTCGATTTGACGATGAATCGTTTTATACGATACATTCAGGTATTCCAATACAGCATTTACAAACTCCAATCCACTTTTCTCCTGATGATTCTCCATAAATCGATTGATCGATTTTTCATGGAGAAGTAACCGTGTCATTCCAACAATTGTTTTATTGATGATTGTCGGATACTGAAATACTTTAGGATGTTCTTTACGTAAAATGAATTCAGCGCTAACCATGGTATTAACCTTTATTAAGATATATCTATTTCTTATAGATATTCTGATTTCTGAAACGGTAATGGATATGCATTTCAAAGCGGTTACATTTAGATTACTATGGGATTACGCACTCATAGAAGAAAAAAAATCTTATTAAATGTGAATAACTTTTTATAACATTGGCTTAATTATTATTTAAAGGGTTAAAATTCATTGCAAGTCCCTAAAATAGGCACTTTAAGGTGGGTTAAAGAAAGGGTGATTCAGGGTATATTTAGATAAATAATTTCTTAATTCAATACAATTTTTCTCTCATTTCGATCAAAAAATAGAGTGACTTATTCACAACACTCTCACAGTGTGAATATTACACATTTTCAAAAAAAAATGACAATTTTTTTGTAATTCAGAAATCTTTTAGGAGGATAACAAAGATAAACGCTTAAGTAGACTATCAAACAAAAATTATTAAGGTTGTCTAAGACTCTTTGGATACACTTCTGACTTAGCGACTTTCCTGGTGTGTTGGTCGCTATGACTATATTCTTTTTTCTCTGCTCTTTTGATTTATCTCTAACTTTACTCTTTGCGCATGAGTGATCGCTACTGCCATCGCATCCGTGATATCCAACGGCTTAATCTCTTTTGTTATCCCCAAAATTTGTTTTACCATATATGCCACTTGTTCTTTTGCCGCTTTTGCTTTTCCCGTCAACGCCTTTTTTACCTGAAGCGGTGTATATTCGGCAAACATACCGAATTCTTGCAAGAGCTTAAGGGTGATAGCTCCCCGAAATTGTGCAAGTTTTAAAACGGTTTTAGGATTATGGGCAAAAAAGATATCTTCCATCGCCACTTCATCAATCGTGTGCGCGTGAAACAATTGTTCAATCGCTTCAGCCACTTGGGGAATTTGGTATTGGAGTTCTTCCGCTTTTATTTTGATAAGTCCCGCTTCAATGAGTCGTAGTTTTTGTCCCTCGATCGCTATGATTGCGTATCCACAGTTTCGCGTTCCCGGATCGATTCCTAAAATATTCATAATATTTCCTATTCACAGGGTGAAGAAATTCTATTCACCTCTTCTTTGAGGCTAATTATAGGCAAATATCGCTATTATTCACATCACTATTCACAGGGTAAGGGAAAAGATGAATTCTATCGGTAAACAAGTTTTAAGTGCACTCAAAAGCGAAATCAACGATATTGACTATCAGCGCTATATAAAACAACTCAGTTACGATGAAGCCGAATCCAAAAGCAATTTAGCTGTCTTTCGAGCTCCAAACGCCCTTATCGCTAACTGGGTACGTACTAAATTTGCCGATAAAATAGCCCATCTTTTTGAAATCAAAACCAATATCAAACCCACTGTATCGATTTTGGTTCAATCTTCAGCTGCTCCGTCATCAACTCAGAATACTGCTGTTGTAACCAATACAGAACGTCCCAGCGGTTCTTTGCTCAATCCATCCTATACTTTCCAAAACTTTGTTGTGGGTGATTCCAATAATTTTGCCTTTATCGCCGCTAAAAACGTAAGTGAAAAACCCGGTGTGGTTTATAACCCTCTCTTTATCTACGGCGGTGTAGGATTGGGTAAAACCCACCTCATGCAGTCGGTGGGAAATGTAATGCTTGCTCAGGGCAAAACCGTCATCTATACTTCAGTCGAACAATTTTTAAATGATTTTACCCGTCATCTGAGCAATCGAACCATGGACCGTTTTAAAGATAAATACCGTAAATGTGATTTACTCCTCATCGACGATATCCAGTTTTTGAGCAATAAAAACCAAATTCAAGAAGAGTTCTTTCACACGTTTGACGCTCTGCGTAATGAAAATAAGCAAATCATTATCACCTCCGACAAACCTCCGAAAAAAATCGGAGGACTGGAAGAGCGTCTCAAAAGCCGCTTCGAGTCGGGGCTTGTTGCCGATATTCAGCCTCCAGAACTCGAAACCAAAATCGAAATCATCAAGAAAAAGTGTGAAATCAACCGTGTTAAACTCGATCGTGATGTGATCAACTATGTTGCAACCATCATCGAGAACAACACCCGCGAAATCGAAGGTATCCTTTCCAAACTCAATGCCTATTCACAATTAATGGGGGTTGATATCACGATTGAATTTGCCCGCAATGTTCTCAAAGAACAAATGGCTGAAAAACGCAGCAACATTACTACCGATCTCATCATGGATACAGTGGCAAAAGAGCTCAATATCAAACCCAGTGAAATCCGTTCCAAAAGTCGAAACAGTAATATCGTATACGCACGTCGTATCGCTATTTATCTTGCCCGTTCCCTCACTCCCAACTCAATGCCGCAGCTCGCTCAGTATTTTGGGATGAAAGATCACACCGCCGTCAGTCATACTATGAAAAAAATTCAAGAGCTTATGAAAAATGATGAAGATTTCCGAGTTAAAGTCGAAGAGCTCTCCAATAAAGTCTCTATGGCCACATCTGAATAAAATTTGTGATTGTAAAGCGGTTTTAAAAAAGCTATAATTCGTACACAAGTGAATAACTGTGAATGAAAGAGAATCAGTTCATCACATGTTTAAAGCAGGAGAGATGGGAGTTTATGGCGTGTTTTCACCCATTCACACCCCCTTATTACTAACTACTATAACTATTGCTATATAAATAATAAAGGGAGTCTTTTATGAAAATTACCGTTGACAAGCCGGTTTTGGAAAATATCCTTCTACACCTACAACCTTTTTTAGAAAAAAAAGACACGTCACAAATCACTTCTCATATAATGCTCTCCACAGACGGCAGAACCCTTACGGCTAAAGCAACCGATTACGAAATAGGACTTGTCATTCAGACCAACTCGGTCAGTGTTGAAGAACCCGGTTCTCTTACTGCTAACGGTAAGAAGCTTCTTGATATTATCCGTATTCTCAAAGATGAAGAAATTGAACTTACGTTAGATAAAGATACTCTCCATATTCGTCAAAAACGTTCAAACTTCAAACTCCCCACGTATAAAAGCTCAGAATTTCCAACTTTCCCGACAACCGATGGAAAACCCAATATCGTTATTAACTCACATGTTTTGATTGAATCGCTTAAAAAAATTACTCCGGCTGCCGATACCAATAATCCTAAATTTGAACTCAACGGAGCACTGATTGATATCAAATCCAATCAGATCAATTTTGTTGCTACGGATACACGTCGTCTTGCACTGGTTCATATCGACAGTCAAAATGATGCTGAGCTCTCTATCATTGTCCCAAAAAAAGCAATTATTGAAATTCAAAAACTCTTTTCTGAGAACATTGAGATTTATTACGATAATACTCATCTCATTATCAAATCCGAAGACTCTCTCTTTTATACCAAACTGATCAACGGTAAATTCCCTGATTACAGCCGTATCATCCCAAGAGAAGCTCAGCGCACAATTGTCTTACCTAAAAGCGCTATAGTGACCGCTATTAAGCAGATTACGACTATTTCCAATGATCTCAAACTCACTTTCCAAAGTGATGCTATTTTGTTTGAAAGTTTAAGTGATGACAACATCGAAGCAAAAACAGCCGTTGAAATCGAAAATGGATTTGATACACCGTTTATTCTGGCTATCAACAGCCGTTATATCTTAGACTTTTTGTCTCAAGTTAACGGAACCGAATTTACCCTCGAAGCCAATGAATCGAATCAACCGTTTGTTTTAAAAGATCAAAATTTTAAAACCATCGTCATGCCGATTGTTATTTAACTTTACGCTTCTATACCTCTTTTAAACCCTCACTGAGGGTTATATCCTCACAAAACCTATTTTTTAGTTTATCTACGGTAAAATAAAGCATTAAACACGCTTAAAAGCTGGAGCAACTATGGAAAATTACGGTGCTAGTAATATTAAAGTCCTAAAAGGTCTCGAAGCCGTTCGAAAACGACCGGGTATGTATATCGGTGATACCGGTCATCGCGGACTTCACCACTTGATCTACGAAGTCGTTGACAACTCGATCGATGAAGCGATGGCAGGACATTGTGATACCATCACCGTAACATTAACCAAAAGCGGTACGGCAATGGTTAGCGATAACGGTCGCGGTATTCCAACTGATATCCATCCGGGTGAAGGTATATCTGCGGCTACGGTTGTTTTGACCGTATTGCACGCCGGAGGAAAATTCGATAAAGATACCTATAAAGTCTCGGGCGGTTTGCACGGGGTTGGGGTATCAGTTGTAAATGCACTTTCATCTGATTTGAAAATGACCATTTTCCGTGAAGGTCAATCGTTTGAACAAAATTTTAAATGCGGTATTCCTCAAGAACCATTGGCAGTAACGGGTAATACACGTAAACGTGGAACAACCATTGAATTTTTCCCGGATCCTTCGATCTTTACTGAAACCATTATTTTCGATTACGACTACTTGGCAAAACGGTTCCGTGAACTCGCTTACCTCAATCCACGCATTACCATCGTTTTCAAAGACGATCGTAACGGCGCAAGCAATACTTATCACTTCGAGGGCGGTATTAGCCAGTTTGTTACCGATGTGAATAAAAAAACGGTTGTAGCAACTCCGTTTGCCTTCAGTGAAAAAATCGAAGATATCGAGATGGATATTGCCGTAATGTATAACGACAGTTACGACGAAAAAATGTTCACCTTCGTCAATAATATCAATACGCCTAACGGTGGTACCCACGAAGCCGGTTTCCGTGCGGGACTTACCCGTGTTATCTCCAACTACAACAAACAAAACGGTAATGCCAAAGAAAAAGATATCCCTCTATCAGGTGAAGATGTTTCTGAAGGGCTTATTTGTGTTGTTTCTGTTCGTGTTCCGGAACCTCAATTTGAAGGTCAAACCAAAGGGAAACTCGGAAATACCTACGTTCGACCGTTGGTTCAAAAAGTAACGTATGAAAAGCTGACCAAATATTTCGAAGAAAACCCTATTCAAGCGAAAGCCATTATCCAAAAAGCGCTTATGGCGGCACGCGGACGCGAAGCGGCTAAAAAAGCGCGTGAACTAACCCGTCGTAAAGATGCGATGACCGTTGGGACATTGCCGGGTAAACTGTCAGACTGCCAAAGCAAAGACCCTGCAATCAGCGAATTGTATCTGGTGGAAGGGGACTCTGCGGGCGGTTCGGCGAAACAAGGGCGTGACCGTGTTTTCCAAGCAATTTTGCCGCTCAAAGGTAAAATTCTCAACGTTGAAAAAGCCCGTTTGGACAAAATCCTAAAATCCGAAGAGATTACAAACATGATCACCGCGTTGGGTTGCGGAATCGGTGAAGAATTTAACGAAGACAAACTCCGTTACCACAAAGTTATCATCATGACCGATGCCGACGTCGATGGCAGTCATATTCAGACATTGTTATTAACTTTCTTTTTCCGATATCTTCCGAAAATCGTTGAAAACGGCTATCTCTATTTGGCGCAACCCCCATTGTTCCGATACAAAAAAGGGAAAAAAGAGATCTATTTTAAAGACGATAGCGCTTTGAATGCCTTTTTGATCGAAAACGGGATAGAAGCGTTAGAAGCTGAAGATTTAAATGTCGGTGTGAATGATCTCGTATCGTTCTTTAAAATGGTTGATCACTATCGTAGTACACTCGATGCATTAGAACGTCGTTATGCATTGGTTGAATTGATCCGATTTTTCATTGAAAATCCGGATTTGATTTCATTGTCATTGAGTGAACTTTATACCCATGTAGAAACATTCTTGAATGCTCAGGGCAATAACATCCTTAGCAAAAGCGTTAATGATGAAAATATGCATTTATTTGTTCAAACCAAAGAAGGACTTGAAGAACTTCATGTCAACGATGAACTGTTCGCATCACCGCATTTTGCCGAAGCAAACTACATCTATCAAAAAATCCAAGATTGGAATTTGCCTCTGAAGGGTGATTTATTAGAAACTCTTACCCAAATTACCGATTATGCAAAGAAAGGTTCTTACATTCAACGCTATAAAGGTCTCGGGGAGATGAATCCTGAGCAACTTTGGGAAACGACAATGACACCTGAAAATCGTGTGTTACTGCGTGTTACGATCGAAGATTCTGAAGCAGCTGGAGAAGCGTTTAACCTCTTTATGGGTGATGATGTCGAACCGCGTCGTAATTACATTGAAACGCACGCTAAAGACGTCAAACATCTGGATATTTAATAATTTATGACCTATACCGAACAAAAAGAGAGGGAATACCGTTTTGCGTTAGCATTACGTATGGGGTTACCGATCTTTTTTCTCAGTGCTATCACTTTATTTGCACTTTTAACACGTAATTACACCACATTATCCTCTCTTATTGTTTTATCGATTGCATTGCTGGGGATAATGATTTATTTCATTTTTTATCTGATTTATCAGAGCACCCATGAAAATATTACCGATACGATCACCCATACGTTCACTCCGGAATATTTTTTCCGTTTGCTTAGCAAAGCACTTTCCAAAAAAACGCAAACCCTTGTCCTGATCAGTGTTGAAAATTTATGGTCGATCAATGAACGTTACGGCGTCAAAAACGGCGATATCGCTTTACAAAATATGGTGATAAAATTAGACCATTTTTTTCGGGACAAAAAAATAGAAAAACTACCTGTTAACCGCTATAAAGGGGGTGATTTTTTACTCTTTTTACCGGGCGAAAAAGGGCAATATATTTCTCTTATCGAATTATTCCTCAGTAAATATCAAAATCATGTCGACAATGAGATTGAAATACGGGTTGAGGCGGTGATGCTCGATTCACGACTTTCGGATAATGTTGAGTTGCTGGTAAGCCGTTTGTATGAGCTGCATAATGATCGGATCAGTTCAGAAAAAGAGGAATTTTATTCGATCAATGAATTGGAAAATGAAATTGTGGATGCATTGGAACAGAAACACTTTTCGGTTGGATTTTGGCCGGTATGCTGTGACGAATATCCGACATTTGATACGACAATCAAACTCATTGATTCAGAGGGGCGGTTTATTCATCAAAGCCGCTATATTCCTGTTCTAAACCGTCTCAATATAATGCGTCGTCTTGAGAGTGATGTCTTGGATACAATAGCTGCTTTATGCGATGAACGAAATCGGAATTTCGTCATAAATGTTTCTCCGGTTACGTTGCGTAATCCTCATTTTTTCGAACATGCCATGACGTTGTTTGAGCGTTATCCGATGTCTCGAAATAAAATAACGCTGATGTTTGAAGAGAAAGAGTATTGTCATCAGTTAGAACGGTTTGTTCACCAAATTGCCCAATACCGAAAGGCAGGGTATCAAATCGCTTTGGATCGTTTGGGCGGGTACCATACGACACTCCTTTATCTCAAAGAGATGCAAGTAGATATGGTCCGTTTTGATCCTCTCTATATACGCCATATTAAAGAAGCAGGCTATCAGAATATTATCCAAGGTTTAAATCTCAGTGCCCATTTGTGCGGAGCTAAAACGTGGATATCGATGGTTGAGGATGCGTATACGAATAATCTCGTCCAATCATTAAAAATCAACTACCGACAGGGTAACTATCTAGGTAGAATTTTGAGCGCAGAACAATTATAAAAGAAGGAAGTAGCAATGAAATACGGAGAACAAATAGTTGAAAATTTCGATATCGAAAAAGATTTTGAGATTTGGCCGAATCAGCATGAGCGTGATTATGTCATTAAAGTGACCTTGCCGGAGTTTACCTGTCTTTGTCCACGCAGCGGATATCCCGATTTTGCAACGATTTACGTCGAATATACGCCGGATAAATGGGTAGCCGAACTCAAAGCTATCAAACTGTACATTAATTCGTTCAGAAACCGCCATATTTCGCACGAAAACAGCGCAAATGAGATCTATAGCACTTTCGAGTCAAAAATCGCTCCTAAGCGCTTAAAAGTAGTTGCAGACTACTATCCGCGCGGAAATGTTCATACGGTAGTTGAGATCGACAGCGAAAAAATGGAACTTTCACGTTAGAAACGGTGGAGTTTTCTCCCGCATCCGGAAGATGTGGGTAGCTTTAGGGGATTGCAAAGGACAAGCTTGTCCTTGCCTCCCAAACAGGCTTTGCCGGTTTGGGTGCGTAACATCAATTAAAATTTATAGGTATAGGTAAGATTGGCACTTCGTCCCCAGTATTGAGGAATCGTGTTGGTGCCGTTGGTGTAATTAAGATTAGGAGTCCAGACCTGTTTATCCAGTATGTTATCCAGATAAACGGATAGCAAAGATTTACCAGATTTTCCAATTCCCCACATTTGAGCCGTATCAATGGTTATATTGGCAGTTAAAAAATTGTAAGCATCCGCATTTGGGTTAAAAGCTTCTGGTTGAAGCGTTGAATTTGCCACACTTTGATATGTCGATTTTCCGATATAGCTGTTGAAAACAGCAATATTCATACCGTGTATGCCAGCATATGAACCACCCAATTTCGCCATCATATTGGGGGCAAACGTACTATCCTTAACTCCTGCATCTGTTTTGTTGACCTGATAACTGAAATTTCCGAGAATGCTGAAGTCCTCATTTAATTCTACGCGCCCTTCAATTTCTATCCCCTGAAAATGGACATTTCCCCGATTTTCAAATGTTGACTTAGAAGGATTAGGCAAATAGGGGATTCTCACGATTAAATTATTAAGGACTGTATCATATAGGGCAATCGAATAGTATTGTTTCGATGTTTGATAGATAAGCTGTGCATCATATGTTGCTACTTTTTCGGGATCTAACGAAGGATTACCAATCAGTGTAGAGGCATTGATCTTTGCTTCTTGGAGATTCGGTGATCGATACGCTTCACTATAGAGGAGTTTAAGCCACCAGTTATCACCGAATCCCTGAATAAAACCTGCACGTGAAGAGAGATCGGACTGAGTATCTTCCGGCTTGTTTAATTGGACACCGGCGATGATTTTTTGTTTCGGGGAGAGCATGTAGTCGACTTGGGTATAAGCGCTTTTATTGTTCATCTTGGAATATGGGAACCCCGTTGCGAATTCTGTTTCATAATTGGAGGTATTGGCACCGAAGAGGAGATTGAGATCGGTGGCAACATTGCCGCGAACGATGACCTCTGTCATATCGTAGCGGTCATTATAGTGATTGCGCTTTCCCGCTTCGTTGATTTGCCAATCAAATTCGCCTAAATTGACAGTATAGTTGAGGGATACGTCCCATCCGCTTGTAATATCATAAAGATACCCAATGTCAAGATATTTTCTTTTCTTTTTCATCGGGGATGAGGGGAGGGCAAAGGTGGAAGCACCGCTGTCCGCATTATTATTCATTACCATAGAGTTAAGTGTGAACCCTTTGTATTTAGCGTTAATGACGAGATTATCACTGTTTTGACCCATATCATAGGTTCCAGTATCGTAGACTGCCGGGGTAGTGGTAGTTGCAGGGGTATGTATAGCGGCAACTCCATTTACGCTATCGCCATTGGCTCGAATAGAATTTAGACCGATATTCAAACTGTAATCGGTTCCCCCTATCAGAGTTGTAGCTTGAAGTTGGCGACGATTAAAACTTCCTCCGCTGATATCAACGCTAGTTTCGTTGATCGATTTTTGTGCGTCTTTAGTAACAATATTAATAACACCTGCCATCGCGTTGGTGCCGTAAATAACCGATCCGGGTCCCCGAATTACTTCGATATGATCGATCATATCCAGCGGAAAGCCGAGATAAATATCGAAGTTAAAGCCGCCGTCAGTTCCGTCGTGTATAGGACGGCCGTTGAGCAGAACAACTTCCCATCCTTCCTGATGGGCACCGTTCATCGCTCTGATAGAAGTTTTGTTATGGGGACGTTGATGAGAACTCAGCACTTCCATCCCCACGAGACGATCGATGACATCACCCAGCGTTTTTGCTCCGAATTGTTGAATTTCTTGGGACGATACGACCGTAACGACACCGGCTGCCAATTGTTGGCTTTCATCGCGGCGTGAAGTACTGGTGACTTGAATATTGAGAAGATCTTCCAGAGAAAGGGGTGCTAACTCGGATTGGTCATCTGCTTGGAGAAGAGAGCAAGAAATCATTGCCGCTAAAAAAACATTTTTCATGACCAACCTTTGTTTGATAATTTAATCTAATAGTAACATTGATATCTTAAAATTTATTAAGTATCTAAAATTTCACCTGATACTGTTGGTTCCAGAGGGAGGGTAAGGGTGAATAACACCCCCTTTTGAATCTCAGTATTCAGGATGATTTTTCCCAGAAGTTTTTGGGTGATAAGATTGTAGACGATATTTAGTCCAAGCCCCGTTCCTCCGGCATTGCGTTTGGTGGTGGTAAACGGCTCAAAGGCGATTTTTTTAATTTTTTCGTCCATTCCGGTGCCGTTGTCGGCATACGTTAAAACAAGATTTTTCCCCTCTATGTTAAAACAAATAGTGATGGTAGCATCCGGTGTAGACGGGCTGAATCCATGCAGCAATGAATTTTGAATGAAGTTGCTGATGATTTGGGCATATACGCCGGGATAGGATTTGATAACAAGATCACGATCCCCTTTTATGTTTACGGTTACCGGTATTTTTTTAAGTTTGTTATGGAACGTGAGGAGGATTTCCTCTAGGTACTCATAGAGGTTAAATTCCTGTTTATCCTCCACACTTTGGTCGACGGAAATACGTTTGAAACTGCGAATAAGGCTGGCTGCTTGATTAACGCTTTTTAGCAGCAGAGTGGAGGTCTCGTTTAATATGTTGAGTTTTTGTTCCATAAACGATTTTTTGAGGGTTCCTTCTTCCATTTGCCGTAGAAGCTGCTGAGTCTCTCTGACGATAATAGATCCTCCGGTGATTGCATTGCCTAAAGGGGTATTGACCTCATGGGCAACACCGCTGACAAGATTTCCCAGAGCAGCCATTTTTTCAGATTCTACCAGTTGAAGTTGCGCTTTTTTAAGTGTTTCAAGAGAGTCTTGAAGTTCTTGAGTTCGTGATTCCACTCGCGATTCCAAATGGTTTGTTAACGATTCGGTGTCACTCAAGAGATGGTTAAACGCATCGTATAAATAAGCGATTTCATCATTTTTGTCATGGGTAACACGAAGCGAATAGTTGCTTTTTTGCGCTACTTCTTTGGCCGCTTCGGTTAGTGTGAGTATCGGCTGTAGGATTTTTTTACTCAACACATGTGAGATCATGTACACAAAAAGAATTAAACCGAATGAAAAAACGGTAACCGATTTCAATAAATCCATCATAAATGAGGTGATACGATCTGTTTTTCTCTCGATATAAAGATAGCCCAAGAGTTGAGAATTTTGTTTGATTTCAAGCGTGGTTGATAGTTTTTCAACTTCCCATGGGAACCAGCCGATGTTCTCGTATCGTGTTCCCAAGGGGGAATTGATTTTTGTAATAGGTTGGCCGCTTGGATTAAAAGAGGCAAGTGGGGTTTTATCAGGATTGTAAATAACAGCCAGAATAATATTGCTGTTTTTTCGGAGTTGGTTTATATTGGTATTGACCCCCTGAACATCAAAAAATGCCAAAGGAGCGGTTACCAAATCGGCGACCAAATCAGCCTGTAATTGGCTTTCATGGAGATAGGATTCTTTTTCATGGTTAATGTTGTACCACGATAGAAATATAGTTCCGAAAATAATGATGAAAAGACTAGTGATAACCAAAGAGCGAGTCATCTGAGACGCAATGGAGCTGTTGATTATTCTCATTTTGATCCTCCGGTCGGCTCGATAACGGTAGCGAAGTTGAGAAGTTTATAGCTGACGTTCAAATTGGCATTTTCGAGGTTGCGTTGATTGATAACAAAGCGAAAGGTATTGTTTTGCAAATAAAACCCGATCATTGCTCCGCGCTTTGCATCGTCATCATCATCGCTGATCATTAAAACATTGTTTTTGCGCAAAGTATTTAACAGAGCTTCATTCTGATGAGGCTTAGAACCGCGAAAATAGAGAATATGGCACTTAAGCATCTCTTCGGAAGGGGTTCCGACCTTAAGAGGAATAACTTTTAGAGGGCGGTTGTTAAAGAGACGTGCTGAATAGCTTTTTTGCAGGGTCTGGGCAAATGAATCATCATCATAGACACAGATGGTATAGGAGTCGATCGGTTTCGGCCACTGGATAAACATTGTAAAACGCTCCAAAAAAGCGGCTTTAATGCTTTCTTCCGAAATGGCGAGCAACGAGGTGGCATAGCAAAGGTAAAAAAAGGCGACAGCAAAAAGCTTTATTCGTTTCATTGAACCAAATCGGGCTTCGGTTCACCCAAGAAGTACCCCTGCGCATAATCGATTCCCATCGCTTTGACAATTTCGTACACCTGTGCACTGTGGACGAATTCTGCAACGGTTTTTACCCCTATTTTGTGGGTAAAAAAGAGGATTGATTCGGTCACTACTTGGGATTTTTTATTGACGTCGATATCTTTGATATAGATACCGTCGATCTTGACAATATCGAGATCCAGATTCCCGAGCTGGGCGAAATTCGAACACTGAACCCCGAAATCATCCAGACACAGATGATATCCAAGTGCCGTGAGTTCGTTGAGATGTTTTTCGGCGATGGGGTTGGCCAAAATACTGCTGTCTTCAAGAATTTCGAAATAGATTCGATCGGCTTCGATTCCGTAGCGGGTGCGCGTTAGTTCGATGAAGTCGACAAAACTCGATTCGACGAGATCCTGATCGGTAATATTGATTGTAAAGCCGAGGGTATTGCTAGCAAATTTTGCGCACGCCTGATCAAACATTCGCTGTGTTATTTGATAGAGCAATCCTGCATAGCGGGCGGTTGCGAGGAAGAGATAGGGGGTATATATGACCCCATCATGTTCCAAGCGGACAAGGGTTTCATATTTGATGATACTGCCGGTTTTACACTCGACTATAGGTTGAAAATAGGCAATCAGTTTATCGTGGTCAAGGGCATCTTTGAGCCATTTCGTCCATTTGGTATTCTCTTTAATCTGCGCGATAACCGCCAGCGTATCAGAGTAAACCTGTACCCGGTTTCGGCTCATTTTCCGCGCTTCACGCAGCGCTATTTCGGCTTTTTGGATCATGTTTCCGATGTCGTGTTCGACAACTCCCATGGTAACATTGATCCGGTGCTCTATCCCGTTAATGAGGAACGAGTTTTTGGTGATACTGCTTTGGATCCGAAAGACCTCTTTTTGCACATCCTGAATCTCTTTATGGTTGGTTAATACAGCGAAGATATCGGCTTCGAGACGATAAACGGTACACGTAGGTCCGGAGGTATCACGCAGAATTTTGCCAAACTGCAACAGCATCTGATCCCCCACCTCAAATCCGTACACATCGTTGATCATACTGAACGCATCAATATTCAGTAGAACCAGAGACATTGGTTTATCGGTGTCCAGATCGTAGTTGAGCTTGACCCGATTGCCAAGCCCGGTCAAGCTGTCAGTTATCAGGGTCGCGTAGATCTCATTTTTTTTATTGAGGAGTTCAACAATTTGTTTGTATTGCGAAAGGGCACTACGGATGGTCGTATAGAGCCGGTCGGTTGTGAGCTCCGTTTTTTCTTTGTAGTCATTAATGTCGTAATGATCGATAACATACCGCTCCGGAGCCACTCCGGGTTGACCTGTTCGGATGATAATCCGTACCGTCGTATTATTGAAATGATAGCGGATGGTTTCAACAAGATCCAGACCGGCTGTTTCGCTCTCCATGACGACATCAAGCAAGATAACCGCGATATCATCATGCTTTTGCAGTATTTCAGTTGCTTCGGCGGCACTGTAGGCGGAGAGAAAGCGCAAGGATTTGCGTTCAAAAGTAAAATCGTGAAGAGCAAGTTTGGTAAAGGAGTGAACTTCGGCATCGTCATCAACGATCATCACTGTCCATGGAGTTTCAGCAGATGCTTCTTTCTCCTCGGGTGCGAATAAAAGCTCATCATCCGACATTTTTGTTCCTCTTTCTTTGATTTATTGATTATCCAATAATAGCACATTATAATACAGAAATAAAGAAAGCGAGGTATAAAGCATAATAAAGGTATCAACCAAATTTTCCGGAAATACTTATAGGGTAGTTGAAACCGATAGTGAAAAGATGCTGACAGAGAGATACTTCTTTTAAATCTCGCGCGTGTGAACCACGCTTATATGGGTGGGTGATTTTTTTGCCCTCTTTTTTTCTTGTGCAAATAACTGTTGCAGGTGTTCCCCTGTTAGAAGTGTAGACCCTTTTCCGATACGAATTATAACGGCACTAACGCTAAGAAGTTTAAACTCTTTGATATTTCCATCACGATCTTCAGAGAGGATGGAACCTCGTTCACGATCTTCAGTCTCGTAAAAGTCTTGTACTTCGTCGATAAACTTTTGGATTAGATAGGTGATTTGGGAACATACCGATTCAAATGTTACCTCACCATGCAAAAATGTCCCCATAAAAAAATCATCTCCTCCGATATGCCCTTTGAAAAACTCTGAGGAAAGGCATTTGTGCATTAATTCGGTGAAAAGCAAGATGACACGATCTCCCTTTCGAAATCCGTAATAATCGTTATACGGTTTAAAATGGTCAAAATCAAAATAGGCAACAACCGCATCATCATTATTTTCGAGAATTTGGGCAATAAATGCGTTGATCCTAAAATTCCCGGGCAATCGGGTGAGAGGATTTTGGTCACGGGCAGAGATAAGATTGCGTTCATGCACAACTTCAATCATTTCACGTGCACTGAGATAACCGATATAACGGGAAGATTCGATAACTAAAACCCCAGGAGCATTTTCAGAAAGAGAGAAGAGTTCTATGATGGTTTCCAGGGGCATTTTGATATCAACGACGGGAATCGGTTCGATATAGGTATCCAGTACGGAGAGGTTGGAAGAGCGGTTTTGGATGAGTGATCGTCCATAAGGGGAATAAATAACCGATTTGAGACGATGTTCGTGGATAATACCTTTGGGGTAAGAGGCTGAATCAACGACAGGAACCAAAAAAAGCTCATCGTCGGCTTTGAGAAGATCAAGGAGGGATTCCATCGAATCGCCAATCACGATGGGCTTGAGAGTTTCGAGGCGTTTGAGGATAATATTATGATCGTCTTTAAAGCGTTGTTCGCGTATTGTTGTGCCTATAATATCGGGGTATTTTGATTCGATTTGCGTAATATTGATTGTAGGATATGCGACATAATAACCCTGAACCATATGGGCACCGATCTCTTTGCAAACAAAGAGTTCGTTTTCACTTTCTATCCCCTCGGCAATCACTCTGCATCCCATAAGTGTTGCTAATTGAACCATATTCCTAGCGAGAAGTTTCTTTTTAGGATCTTTATCAATCGAACTCAAAAAAAAGCGGTCGATTTTGATGATATTCGGAGTAGAGTGATAGAGGAGTTTGTATCCGGATTGACCGATCCCGAAATCATCGATCGCAATACAAAAACCTTCATCCGCATAATGACTCATTAATCGATTGAAATGTTCTATATTGGTAATTTCATTGTGCTCGGAAAGTTCAAACACGATACGTTTATGATCGAGTCCGTAGCGTCTGAGGATTCGGGACGTATTCCCTTTTGAAAAGTCGGTCATTTCCAAAACACGATTATCGAGATTGTAAAAAAGCTTCAGGTTTTCATAGCCCTCAATTCTACAAAATTTTTCAATCACCACTTCGCGTAGACGAATATCGAAAGTGTAGAGAATATTCTGTTCATAAAGATGATCAAAAAATGCTTCGATACTGATATATCCTAAAACATCGCTTCCCCGTAAGAGGGCTTCAACGCCGAAAGTAATTCCCGAATGGATATCGACAATCGGTTGAAAAGCGATGTCCAAAACATCAAAATAACGTTCATAAAAAGGGTGTAAAGGTTCCATAAATCGAGTATAGGATGTATCGATTGCAAATCGGTTACAAACAGGGGATATAGGCCGTTTAAACTGTAGCTTTTCAGTAATCAGAATGATTTATAGTGTGCAAAAATCTCTTTTAGGATTGAAAATGAAAAAAATGTTTTTGCTTATACCCGTCGGTTTGATTGCAGCGAGTGGTTTGTTATGGATCGATGCTCAAAATAACGTACAGCAAAGCACACCCAAAGCGGTGAACCTACCTTCTAAAACACCGGATCAATTGTTCACATTGAGCCAAGAGTCATTACGATTGATTTTACGGCATGGGAATAGAGAATCGATTCCTATGTTGGAGTCATCGGTGGCGGAGTTGGAAAAAGTATTTCCAAAATATGAAAAGCAAGGGCTTAATGTCGATAAAGTTGAGCGCTTGCTTACTCAATATAAAGAAGACAGTGCCGTTTTGAGCCAAACGGCGCAACCGTTTTTAGAACAACTTAAAGAGTATGATAGCTATGAAGAAAAGGAAGAACCGAAATTTATACAATCAATCAAACAAATCGGTTTACACGAACTTAAAGCAGCGTACGAACAATTATCCAGAACACGTCTCAATTATCTCAAAGAGCCTTCTCCCGCATTAGAAGAAGAATATCGCGCAAGCGCATCAACATTGGCGCAAACGATAAAAGAACTTTATCTTGACAATAACATCGAAGATCCCCTTTATGCGTATCTTGATAATCATAAAAAGTATTTTGAAACATCAGCTGCGTATTATAAAAAAGCGGGAATAGATCGAGTTCATCGTTTACGTGAAAACACTTATGCGATTAAAACAGAGATTCAAATGCTTCCGAGTTTGTAAGAGGGTTGTGAAAATAGATTTATAAAATAGAGAAGAAAGAAAGGAAAATCGGCAGGGCTCAGTGCCCTAGTGCCGATCAACCAAACTTACCGGTGATATATTCTTGTGTCAATTTTTCTTTCGGGGTAACGAACAGTTCTTCGGTGTGACCCAATTCGATAAGCTCTCCCAAATACATAAATCCGGTGTAATCACTGACCCGTGCCGCTTGCTGCATATTGTGCGTGACAATGATGATACTGACTTTCTCTTTGAGCTCGATAACCAGCTTTTCGATCCCCTGAGTAGAGATCGGGTCAAGTGCGGAGGTCGGTTCATCAAACAAAAGAACTTCCGGCTCCACCGCAATCGCACGGGCAATACACAGACGCTGCTGCTGACCGCCGGAGAGGCCATTTGCATCGTTTTTAAGGCGGTCGCTTACCTCTTTCCAGATGGCGGCATCTTGAAGTGCTTTTTCGACACGGTCGCGCAGTTCCGTTTTGTTTTTAATTCCTTGAAGACGCATACCGTAAGCAACATTATCAAAAATCGACATCGGAAACGCCGTCGGTTTTTGAAAGATCATTCCGATTTTTGTACGGAGGTGAATCAAATCCTCTTTTGCGCCGAGGATATTGCGTCCTTCGAACTCTATCTCACCGTTGTAGGTGTTTCCCGGATACAAATCGTGCATTCGGTTAAAGGATCGCAATAGAGTTGTTTTACCGCAACCGGATGGTCCGATGAGGGCGGTGATCGAATGTTTAGCGATCGGCATCGTCACTTTTTTCAAACTTGGAGCAGGTGCACCCTTATAAGTAAATTCAAAATCACGCACATGAAGCGCACATTCGTCTTTGATATCGATAATACTTGCCATAGTTATTTCCTTTTACCGGCGAATAAAATAAGTCGTCCCACAATATTGAGACCCAAAATAAACATCGAAAGGATAAAGGCGGCGGCCCATCCCAACTGCTGCCAATCTTCATACGGGCTGATCGCATAGTTAAACATTGTAACTGTGAGTGAAGGCATCGCTTCGTTCAGATCGGTCGTGAAAAAATTATCATTGAATGAGGTAAAGAGCAAGGGTGCCGTCTCACCGCCGACACGTGCGATACCGAGTAATACTCCGGTCAAAATACCTGCTTTTGCTCCACGATAGACGACATCCATAATAACTTTGTATTTGGGTGCACCGAGGGCGAATGCCGCTTCGCGAAGCGTCCCGGGGACAAGCTGGAGCATGTCGTCGGTCGTACGTAAAATGATCGGGATCATAATGATCGCCAACGCAATTGCACCTGCCCATGCGCTGAAGTGCCCCATCGGCATAACGACGATTGCATAGACAAATGCACCGATGACGATCGAAGGTGCGGACATCATAATATCCGAAATATCTCGAATGGCATGCGCTAGCTTTGAGTTCTTACCATATTCGCTTAGGTAAGTTCCTGCCAAAATCCCGAACGGAACCCCGATGAAGGTTGCCAATGATACTAAAATCAGTTGACCCACAAGGGCGTGTTTCAAACCGCTTTCGGCATATCCCGGAGGGGAGCCTTCGAAAATAAAGATATCCCAGTTAAGAGCACCGACCCCTTTCATCACCAAAACACCCAAAATCCAGAATAAAAAGGCAATGGCGATAATTGCACTCAGGGTTGAGAGACCGAGAACGATTTTATTGATTAAAACCCGTTTTTGAACCGCAGTCATACACCTCTCCTTTCTTTACGTAAAAAGTAAAATTTGGCGATGGCGATAACGACGAAACTCATTGCTAACAGCAACAGCGCTAATTCAAACAAGCTGGAGAAATAGAGTGAACTGTCCGCTTCGGCAAATTCGTTTGCGAGCGTCACCGGAATCGATGTTGTCGGATCAGTAATGGCACTTGGAGTATGATGAACATTTCCCATTACAAAGGTAACTGCCATCGTCTCACCGATTGCACGTCCTAACGCCAAAATGATTGAACCGATAATACCGGCTCGTGCGTAAGGGATGATAACGTCTTTGATAACATCCCATTGTGTCCCGCCGAGAGCGTAAGCCGATTCTTTGAGGATATCGGGGGTGGTGTTCATCGCATCACGGGTAACCGCTGCCATAAACGGCAAAATCATGATAGAGAGGACGATACCTGCACTAAGCAGCCCGATTCCCATTCCTCCGAAAAGATCACGAATAATAGGGACGAAATAAAATAATCCCCACATTCCGTAGATGACAGAAGGAATCGCCGCTAGGAGTTCCACGCTGACACCGAAAAATCCTTTGATCTTGTCGTGGGCGATTTCACTGAGGAAAATGGCGACACCGATTGCGATAGGGATGGCAAACAGCATGGCTAAAAATGTCGAAGCAACGGAGCCGAAAATAGCGGCATATGCTCCGAACTTATCAACATTTGGCGCCCATTCGTCTTTGGTAATGAAATCAAACCCGAACGCATTAATCGCTTCAAGCGACTGGTTATAGAGTTCCACGAAGATCCACGCAACGATGACGAGGATCAGCAGGGCACTAAAACGGGTTAGGTTGGAGAAGATCTTATCAATCATGCCGAGCCTTGAGTCAAAAAATATAGGCAATTTTATTGCAATATGGTTACAGACACGTTACGAGCCACGCTAATGCCGTATCTTTGGTGGTAAACTCCTGCTCCAGTTGCGCTTCATAAGCGCGATCCAAGAGGGTTTTGAATGCTTCAGAAGGCTTCATCCCCAGAGCGATCAGATCACGTCCCAGTATCAATGCTTTAGGGGCTTCGAATAATACACCAAGAGCATTTGCGCGTCTATACAGCCACTCTCCCGCTTCAAAGTGTTCCGGTGTTTCTGTGACAAACGCACGTCCGAAAAAATCAGCTTCAGCAATACGGATTAAATCATTGATGCATACGTGTGTGCTTAATCGGAGAATGTCGCTGTCCTTTGCATTTGAGCGGTACAGTTTACGAGGCCATCCGTGATAACGGATAAGTGGAAGAATCCGCTCGATGAGGTCTTTATCCTCCGTTATACGGTTGAGCCACGTGCGTGCAATTTCAACACCTGTTTCGGCATGTTTTGGGGCATTAAGAACCTGATTTTCTATAAAAGTAGTGTCAGGTTTACCAATGTCGTGTAATAACATCGTAAGCATTAATACCATGTCATCTCTCCATACTCCGCTGCGCATGGTAGCCATGACGTCAAGGCTCATCAGAGTGTGGTTCCAAACGGAACCTTCAGGATGTGAAACCGTATCTTGGAGGGTGTTTTCAAGCAATTCAAGGGGGGTGAAAAATGAGAGACCTCCCATTTCTTGCAGTAAGGTCATCCCGATGGAGGGGCGGGCGCTTAAGAGGAGGAGTTTTTTAAACTCTTCGAATATTCTCTCTTTCGGGAGATCGGCGAGAGCCCCTGCACAGATCATATCCCGACATAGCGCTAACAGTTGTTTGTCACATGTTAGATCAAACCGGGCGGCAAACTGAACCGCTCGAAGCACCCTCAGCGGGTCATCTATAAAGGTGTCAGGATCGACACACACCAGTCTTCTAGCATCTAAATCTGCTATCCCGCCGTAGGGGTCTAACAGCTTTTTCTCCAGCGGGTCGTAACCGATGGCATTGATCGTGAAATCGCGACGGCGGGCAGCGGCGGTGAAATCGATATCACTTTGCCATGATACATTGAACCCTTTATGACCGAACCCTGACTTGGACTCGGTACGGGGCGGGGCAAAATCGATGGCGTACCCCGCATAGGAGAGTTTGAGAACACCGAAGCTCTTACCGATGAGATTCAGTTTGCCATACGGTCGAATGAGACTCTCGAGTGCCTCGATAGAGGTTACGCCATAGAGCTCGATATCCAGATCGTTGGTTTTGTGCCCGGTGAAATGATCGCGGACGAATCCTCCGACGAGGATCGGTTTTATCCCGGCAGTGAAAAGATGTTCGACGAGTTCCTGCAGGAGAGGAGGGAGGAGAATCATTTTTTGGATGATCGGTTTTTTTGGATTAAATGCTCAAGTGAAAAGTGGAAGGTTGAGCCGATTCCCAATGTGCTTTCGATTTGGAGAACAGAATCATGAAGTTTGAGAATATAGCTGACGATAGAGAGCCCAAGCCCCATGGAGTTGTCCCAACGGTTTTTTTGGACGCGGTAAAATTTGGAGGTGATTTTATCGAGCTCCGCAGGGGCGATTCCAATCCCTTTGTCGGTGATGCTGAGCCTATTGCTGCTAAGGGTGACGTTCACCTCTTCTTCAGAGTATTTGAGCGCATTGTCGATGAGGTTGGTTATGACCAGTTCAATCATCGTTTTATCAGCGTATACGGTTTTTTGGATTCCGTTATAGCGGATGATGCGTGTGGGATATTTGGCTTGTAAAATTGAAATGGACTCGGTGCATACATCGGATAGATCAAATAATGTCGGTTTGATAGAAAGATCGTTGTTTTCGAGTTTGACCGATAGAGCCAGACGATCCAGCATCAACGTGACACGTTGCGTATTGGCGAGAATTTTAGAGAGAAATTTTTCCCTGATTTTAGGGTCAATATTCAAATCATCGTGAAGTGTTTCGGCGTATCCCATGATGGCGGCAATCGGATTTTTGAACTCGTGACTGATGGCTGAGAGGATATCGTTTTGCTGCTTGTTGATCAGGCGGAGTTTGGCGGTATGCTTTCGCTTTTGTTTGTCGCGGTTATGGAGTTTTTTGACCAAATTTTTAAGCATTATCGAGATTTGCAAGAACTCGCGGAAATATTCGGGTTTGAGGACGGCACGATAATTTTTAGCCGATATCTGATCCAAATAATGAGTGATTTGGAGAATATCGTAATGGGCTTTTTTAGAGATTTTATAGGCGATCATCAGAGCAATTGCGAGCAAAAGTGTAAAAGCGATAAAAAGTTTGATCCATAGCGCGTAAAAGTGATTCATGACATTTCTCAAACTCATCGAAAGACGAAAGTAGAGGACCCCTTTCGGGGTAGAGATTTTTTTGGCGACGTACACGAAATCAGTTTTTAAAGTTTTGGAATAGCGAATCGTGATACCGTAGGGGTTTTGCATCGCTTCCATGATTTCAATACGATTGGAGTGGTTTTCCATTTTATTTTTATCGGTGTCACTCTCAGCGATTACGACACCGTTTTCAGCAACAACTGTTACCCTCAAATGTGCTTTTTGGGAAATGGAGTGAGCGAGAGAATCGAGGTTGCCGGATAGGGTAATTTGAGGTTGAAGGAGCTCGATACTTTGTATCAACCTCTCTTTACCGTCTTCGATAATCATTGTTTTTAAGGTGAAAAAACTGATCAGTGAAGCAACCAAAAGGGCGGCACTAAAGAGACCTAATACATTGAGGAAAAAAAGCTGGTGTATCCTTAGCACAGTGTGTATCCGACTCCCCGTACCGTTTTGATATACTCTTTGGTCTTATCGGGGTCGATTTTCTCTTTGAGACGGTTAATAGCGACGTTAACGGTACGGTCTTGAAATACTTCTTCGCTTCCCCATACGTGTTCGAGGAGATAGTCACGATCAAGTACGACATTTTGGTTAACGATCAACGCATGAAGCAGATCAAACTCAAGCTTTGTCAGTTCGATGGCTTTTCCCTCTATATCCACGGAACGTGCCGCGAGATTGAGGGAAATGTCACGGTAGATGAGGTTCCCTTCGCTGGAGAGTTTTTTGGTGCGGCGGAGCATCGCTTTGACCCGTAATACGAGTTCTTTCATACTGAAAGGTTTGGTGATATAATCATCACCTCCACGCTCAAACCCTTGTTCAATCTCTTCGTCTTTGTGTTTGGCACTGACAAAGATAACAGGCGTTTGAATCCCTTTTTTACGAAGTGATTCGACGAATTCAGATCCCTCTGCACCGGGAAGATTACGATCCATCAACATCAAGTCGACGCTCTCCTCTTCCAAAACCTCTAACACATGTTTGGTCGTTAAAAAACCGATCGTTTCGAAACCCTCTTTGGCGAGATGATACTCCATCAGCTCCAAAATGTCTTTTTCATCTTCAACGATCACGATTAGCGTCCCCACGGTTGGTCCCTTTTTCTTAATTGTAGAGTTGAATCTCTCCGCCTTTTTGTGCGTAGAGCATTAACGAGGCGATATTGACCGTACGATCACCGATGCGCTCAAGTTTTCGGAGGGTTCCTAAAACTCTCACATATTCAACAGCGAGTTCATTGGCATCAATGATCAAATTTAAGAGCTCTTTTTCCATGATAGAAAAAAGATCGTCATTTTTCGACTCTTCGACCATAACTTTGCGATAGATATCATCCGCATCGCAAGTATCAATATTTTTCAAACATTCAGCGATGTATTGTAACGCATTGAGGGTCGTTTTGTGCAGTTGAACGATCGCATTGGTTAAAACAGACATATCACATCCGCCCATGCAGTGATCATGCAGACGTTTACTGTATTTTTTAATCCCGTCACCGATACGGTCGATCTCATTGGTCATTTTTAAATAGGCTACCAATAAGCGTAATTCATCTGCTTCAGGACCGAATAGAGCAAATGTTTTAATAATTTCATTGTCGATTTTATTGGCATCCGTTTGAAGATTTTTGAGATGAGAGCGTGATGTCTCGTACAAATCAAGATTGTCATTTTCAAATGCTTGAAGGGTCTCTTCGCTCGAAAGTATGATTTGAGAAAGCAATGTCGAGATCATCCCACGGATTTCGTTGAGTTTGTTTTCATAGCGTGGTAGCATTAATAGCCTTTATTTAGTTTAGTAATGATGGTGCGCGATTATAACGTTGCTTTATAACCGTGAGATTACAAAAGGGGGAAATAGCTTGTAATCATTTCGTTACCCGATGCTTTTACAATGTCGCCATCAAATACCAAGGACAAACCCACATGCTAACCAAAGTAACTAAAGGCTTCGTAATCGCTGCAATCGCTGCAACGTCGATCATGGCGGCAGATAAAATCAACGGCGCGGGTGCTACGTTCCCTGCTCCAGTGTACTATGACTGGGCGTATAACTACCAAAAAGCGACTCACACTCGTGTTAACTATCAATCCATCGGTTCAGGCGGCGGTATCAAACAAATTTCTGAGCGCGTTGTCGATTTCGGTGCAACAGATGCTCCATTGACTTCAAAAGAGCTTGCTAAAGCAGGGTTGACTCAGTTTCCTGCGGTTATCGGTTCGATCGTTGTTGCCCATAACCTTCCGGGTGTTGCGGATGAAAAATTGAAACTCAAAAACAGTGTTGTAGCAGATATCTTCGCAGGTAAAATCACAATGTGGAATGATCCTGCTATCGCTGCTGACAATGCCGGCGTTAAACTTCCTGCAGAAAAAATCGTTGTAGCGCACCGTTCAGACGGATCAGGAACTACGTATGTATTTACTGACTTCTTGAGCGATTCATCTAGCAACTGGAAAAGCAAGTTCGGTATCGGTAAAGCGATCGGCTGGGCGACCGGTGTCGGCGGAAAAGGAAACGAGGGTGTAACTAACATCATCAAACAAACTCCGTACTCTATCGGATATATCGAAAACGCGTATAAAGAGAAAAATAATCTTTCAGCAGCAACGCTTCAAACAGCTAGCGGTAAATGGGTAGCAGCTACAACACCAAACTTTATGGCAGCGGTTAAACAAGCTTCTTGGAAAAAATCAGAAGGTTTCTACGGTTCATTGGTCTCTCAAAAAGGGGACACTGCGTATCCGATCGTAGCGGCAACGTATATCCTTTTGCCAAAAGAGAAAGCAGAAATAAATGCTGAAGTTATCAAATTTTTTGACTATGCATTCAAAAACGGTGACAAAGCCGCAGTCAAATTGGGTTACATCCCACTTCCGGTTGAAACAACAAACCTTGTTCGCGAATATTGGGCTGGTAAATAAGTTTCATATTCTATTGCCCCTCCCTATGGGGCGGTACCTCTAAGTGTATAGTGTACATTTAAAGGTGCCCCTGTGGCACATTTAATTCTCTCTTCTTCTTCTTCTTCAATTCCTTAAGTTTTTCAAGCCGGTCCTTGCGTATGCGTTCAGGCTTGAGTTTTTAGCTATTTTTCCTCTATTAATTATTTATTTTCCTTATCGTAATCATTTTGTAATGTAACACGCACGTAATCTATTTTTTCTACAATGACGCCACTAAATAACAGGAGTGAATCTTATGAAAAAAGTAGCGTTATCTGCCCTTGCTGCGGCAATGATGAGTGGTGCAGTTTATGCCGAAACATTAACACTTTATACGGATGCCAAAACAGGCCAAGTATTTACAACAGCCGGTGAAGGCCGTGTTGAAATGGGTGATTTCGTTGACGCAAAAAGTGTTGATATGTCTCAACGTGAGAGTGAGTCTTCATTTTCTGAATACAAAGATGCGATGAAAAAATACGTAAACGTAAAATCTCATGCAAAAACACTTGATTTCAGTGGCACACATTACTTTGGTTTGAGCAGCAATACATATGGTGCTAACAATGCAAAAGGTAATGATACCTCTAGAGGTTTTGAATTCCGCCGTAACTACCTTCAAGCAAAAGCATTTTTTACTGATAAAGACTATTTCCGTGTAACCATGGATACAACGGATGAGCTTGAATCATCAACCGGTAATGCAAATATGTATGTTAAATACGCTTACTTGTATCTTGATAAAGTTCTTCCATACACAGGCGTTGAAATCGGGGTTGCTCACCGCCCATGGATTGACTATGAGGAACACAACTCATGGTACTACCGTTCAATCAATAAAGTTATTATGGAAGATAAATTCAGTGTGAATCCAACGACGGGTGCAAGTCTTGCGGTTGATACTATGAACTCTGCTGATATGGGTGTTAACTTCCAAACAAAAACACCGTATTTTTCAAGTGAATTAGGGATTTTTGACGGAGAAGGATACCACCCAGCTACAAATCAAAAGTTGAGTACTGGATTGTCAGAAGAATGGCGTTTGACAGCTCACTTGATGGGTAACGGTGAAAAAGTCGGTAAATATAAATTGGATAAAGACACCTATGCGAATATCTCATTTGCAGGTATCATGAGTCAAGATGAAAAGTATGACGGTTCAACGCAGACTGATAGCCAAACGTATGATAAAAACGCTTATTGGTTCCACGCAGTTTATAGCCAACCGGAATTCTTGATCGCTGCACAATATGATGTAACTAAATATGAATATGCTACTGCAAATGCAAATGATCGTAAACTCAAAACTTGGTCAGTGAATGGTGAAATCCGCCCGGCACAAGATTGGACAGTTTTGGCACGATATGACAGTGTGAAAACAGAATATACAAATAGTCTAGGTGCGGCTACTAATGCAAATAATACCAATGATGGTACACAAATCATTTACGGTGTAGCATATGACTATAACAAAAATGTTAAATTCATTGCTTCTGGTAAAACAGTAAACGCTAAACAATCAACTGCAGCTCTCGCGTTATCAACTGATACCGGTGCAACTGTCGGTGATATGATCGATAAACAAAGCTGGATGCTTACTACCGAAGTTAACTGGTAATCCTTTAACGATTTACTCTTTCTTCTTTAATTCCCGCATTTGCGGGAACCATTTTCCTTCATTGATTTTCCGCTACAATACTCCTCATACCAATTTAAGAGCAAAGACAATTATGATCACGGTAAATTTAATCTTCACTATTGCGGGGTTATTGTTTGTTTTAATCGCGTTAGTCGGAATCTATGTCTGGAGTGCTAAGAGCAAAACGGTTCCTGCATCTTCTCCGGAATCTATCGAAACATTTGAATCGCTTAGCACTGTGATCCAAAATCGCGCTTCAAGCCATGCACAACTGCATCATGCCGTTGAGATGATTGTGAATCATTTCGGAGCGATCTCGCCCGCTACTATTGCAACGTATAAAAGTCTTGTGGAATCATTATGTGTTCATCCTCATACCGACTCCAAACTCGTTTTGCGGTTTGAAAAAGCACTTCGTCAGACCAATCCCAAGTATGCTCACGATATTGAGCACGCACTTTCGATAGGGCTTGCGGCGAGGGGATGATTTTAGCGGAGCTTATACCCGATAGGGAGGGTGATACGGACTGTTTTGGAGGGTTTTGGAAATTCGGCAGCAGTTGTTTCGATTAACGTACGTGCGGCATCATCGAGGATTTCGAATCCGGAACTTTGGGTGATGCTGATTTGACTCACGGTACGATCAGGGCTAAGGGTAAACGCGACACTCACATCCCCTTGTTGTTTTAATCGGAGTGCGTTTTTAGGATATTTTAGCCGATCAGCCAAAATGTTTCGAATTTTTCCCAGATTTTCCTCTTCATAATTCTCCACCGCTTTTGCTGCAGGTGGCGGCGCTGGAGGAGCTTTTACCACGCTCACGACAGGGGCTGCTTCGGGAGCTTTGGATACGACTGTGGTTGCTGTGATAACGGGCGCCGGAGATACCTGCGTCGGTTTTGTTGGTTTGATCATAGGGATGATAGGTGTTTTGGGCGGTATTATTACCTGGGGTTGGATGGGTTCAGGCACTTGGGGGGGTGCTGCCGTTAGTGGCGGCGTTTGAATCGGATGAGTTTGGGTAGGAGTGCTCGGCTGAAGTAATATCTTGAGCGATATTTTTTCTTCGATCGGCGGTTCTTTTTTTTGCATCACACTCAGCCCTCCGATGAGAAGAGCGATCAGTGCGGTGTGAATACCGACCGAGAATAGAAAAGGTTTAGGGTTATGCACGTATTCCAAGGGATATTAGAGTTTAACTTCTACTTTTGACGAAGCACGCAGCGATTCCGTCGTTTTGTTCATATAGGCTTTAAACTTTTCAACTTTGAGAAATTGTGCAATCTCTTTTTGTACTTTTTCGTATGGGAGCTTTTTATCCCCCTGTTTCATTTTATCGCCGTTAGCATCATAAAACGCTTTTGTCTCTTTATCGGAAACGGTGATTTTTGCCATTTGCTGTTTCATCCACATATCAACGGCGAGGTCATCTTTGATTGCCGCGTATTGGGCTTTAAACGCAGGAGTATTTTGCATACCGCTTTGGACTACTTGGTTTTTGATCAAACTTTGGTTAACGAGCTGATCAACCACTTGACGTTTCATTTTAGGATCGAGTTTATCGAAGCTCATTCCCGGGATCGCTTTGGCTAAAAATGCGTTTGCATCGGTAGAGGTAATAGCTTTTCCGTTAACGGTAGCGAGTGTAACAGGTGCTGCAAAGGCAAAAGAAGAGGTTAAAACCAGTGAAGCTAAGAGGTGAGAGAATCTCATGAAGTTCCTTTTGAACATAAAAATTATGTAATTATAGTGAGTATTTGGTTACGAAAGTGTAAATGCAAGGGAATTGTATGGTGGACCCTAGCGGGATCGAACCGCTGACCTCGTCGCTGCCAGCGACGCGCTCTCCCAGCTGAGCTAAGGGCCCAAAGAAGTTTGGGAGGTGAATTATACGATGCGAGCTCTTAAATGTCAATGAGAAGGAAAAAAGGGTGTTTAGTGTAAAGTTTTTTTATCATCGTGTCGATATAGAGAACATGAAAAACTTAACCTTGATTTTACTATGCGGTGTCGCAAGCATGGCGTTGAGCGCGGATGAATATACGATTCAGACGATCAGTGCTCTTAAAGAGAGCTCGATTACTCCGGCTTTTGAAAAAAAAGTGCATAAAAGCGCACTCCCTGTCACAAAGAAAAAAGAGGGTGAGTGTAACATAGTAACGGTAGGGGGATATCCTAGTGCAAAAAAAGCGCATACGGATCTCTCAAAAGCAAAAAAGATTGCGAAAGATGCTTTTATCCGTCCTGTAAACCGAAATACCCCTAAAGCATGTGAAGGTAAAGAGGGTGCTAAAGCGGCTATGGTTGAGAATAATGCATCGATCGTCAGTGCAAAAGCGGCAGAAGCTAAAAAAGAAGTGATAGTTGCAAAAAAAGAGGTATCTGACCATCCGACTGTAGTTAAGCCGATGACAAAAGAGGTAGTGACTCCATCGCCAAGTGTCGCTATAGCTGAAATAGCCGCAGCTGAAAAAAGCGTTGATAATGCAGAACCGTGCAAAGCTCAGCCGTGCAAAAATGTATCTTCAGCGGTTTACATTTATGACCGTAATATTGGCCGAAAAAGCGATATTTCTGAAGCCATTGAATTTTACAAAAACTCACCTTACTACTCTTTTCGTCCGGTAGCCCTACAGCGCTAAAAAGCGGTTCAGGGTTCCCGATTTACCGCACTGTAGAGACAATCCAAATCAATCTTATGTATTTTTTTCGCTTCGACATGGAGCGATTCAAACAATTCGAGGGCAGTTTCACCGTTTGAAGGGTAGCATACTGCTGCAGAAGGGATAGGGGTTGCGAACAGTTCCTCGATCATCCGTTTTACGATTCCGCACCCGTATCGATCGGTATAGGGCATCACGAAAAAGTAATAGTGTTCCCAGTGAACGATTGAATCGGACGTACGAAGCAAACTCGGAAGATTGGCATCAATTAACGCTTGTGAAATTTTTGAAAAGTCACAGAACAAAATGGTAAAACTCTCTGAACGGTTTTCATCGAGTCGGTCGGATATACCTATGTTGAGGTCGACTAACGCCGAAAAGTTATAAAATGAAAACATCACACCCGCCATTTCCACTCCTTAAATCATTTGAGTATAGTATAACGTTAATTTACTCAAACTAATAATCCTTTAAAAATACAAAGAGTACACTCACTATAAGATAGGGTAAGGTGGGGAGATAGATAATGCCATTAGTCAAGATACTTGCTGTCGATGATCAGGAGTTTAATCTTGATTTGATTGAACTCGCATTTATGGAATCTACGGACGTAGAGATCACACGAACGACCAACGGTAAAGAAGCTCTGGATGTACTGGAAAAAGATCCGAATTATCATGTTATCTTACTGGATTTGGCAATGCCGATAATGAATGGATTTGAAGCGCTGCAGGGGATTAGAGCACATCCGGTTTGGTCTCAAATCCCTACGATTGTCGTGACAGCGAATTCTGAAGAGAAACATCGGGCCCTTAGGGATGGCGCGAGCGATTTTTTGAGTAAGCCGATCGACGTAGAAGAATTGAAACTTCGAACGTTCAATTACGCCAAAATCAAAGAGTATCAAGACAATCTAGCCGATATTAACCGTCTGCTGGAAGAGAAGGTATGTGAACGAACCGCAGAACTTCAAGATGCGCTGATATTTGCCAAAAAAACCGAATACGAAATTTCAGCGCGATTGGGAAAAGCTTCAGAATATCGTGATTTAGAGACGGGAATGCATATTAAACGGATGAGCCACTATTCGGCTAAATTAGCTGAGTTGGCAGGACTCGACGAGGCAGAAATTGAACTGGTCCTTTATGCATCTCCGTTACATGATATCGGCAAAGTAGGGATACCGGATCGAATATTGCTCAAACCGGGACGGTTTACCCCTGAAGAGTTTGAGATTATGAAACTCCATTCCGTTATCGGGGGGAAGATGCTCGAAACGGATGAAAGTTATCCTGTTATCGATGCCGGACGGATTATCGCCCTCCAGCATCACGAAAAAATTGACGGAACCGGATATCCAAAAGGGCTTAAAGGCGGTGAGATTCATATTCATGCAAGGATTGTATCGATAGCCGATGTATTTGATGCGTTGAGTTCGGAACGGGTATATAAAAAAGCATTTACTATAGAACAGACCATAAATATCATTTCTGAGGGGAAAGGGAGCCATTTTGATGCACATTTGGTTGATTTACTGGTTGAAAATCTGGAACAGTTTCTGGAAATAAAAGCGCGGTTCCCCGATGAAGTAGAGACTCCGTCAATTATGCATCTGATCGATCAGTTACAATAAGGAAAAAATGATGCGTATTTTAATAGCCGAGGATGAAGAATACAACCAAATGGTTGTGCAGACGATGATTGAGCTACTTTATCCGGAAGTAGAAGTGTTAATGGTTTCCAACGGCGCAGAAGCGCTGGACAAGCTTAAAACCGAGGCGTTCGATCTGGTTCTTTCCGATGTAGATATGCCGTTGATGAATGGATATGAATTGGTAAGCGAGGTCAAGGCTCTGGGGTTGAATGTACCGATGATTTGCGTTACCGCATTTGCAATCAGCGGGGACAAAGAAAAATTGCTGATGCACGGTTTTGAACGTTACATCTCAAAGCCGATCGATATGGATGATATGAAATTGATCTTAGACCCGTATTTATTACCGGCGGGTATTGAATAATGTACAAATCCATAGATATTGCTTCCATTACTGCTATTTTTGGTATGAACCAAGAGGAGATGGAGAAACGGGAAAAAGTGGGGAGGTATATCCACTCTTTTGCAGCATTGGTATATGACCGGATGTATAATCATTATCTCTTAAAAGACCCGATCTATCATAATATTATTTCATCTTCTGACGTTCCTCGGCTTATACGGATGCAGTCGGAATATTTGAGTTCACTGTTTATTCATCCGTTCGATGAGCGTCTTCTTGAACGTACCCGTCAAATCGGGGATATCCATATTTCTGTCGGACTGCAGTCTATCCATGTATCCCGGGGATTTCATATCTTAACGGAGATTATCATTCAGTTGAGTGAAGTCAATACGCAGATTCGTGAAGATTTGATCATCATTCTTAAAATGCTTCGTATATCCGAGGTCGTGATGAATGAAAGTTATTTTGAGCGTTACGCCGAGCACCAAGAAGATTTAAAAAAAGAGAATGAGATTCTTAATCTTTTTGATAAACTTTATGCCGCTTTGACCATTCATAAACAAAATCAGAAAAAAGCGCTGAAATATTGCAAAGAAGAGAGCGGAGATAGCAGACCGTTTAGTAAGGAAGAAAACTGTCCGTTCACGTCATTGATGAACGAACTTGCGGACAAACAGATGCTGCTTGAAGGATTTGGGATCGATTTAGGCGAAGTGCGTGCTTTGCATCACGAATATCATGAAGCAATTGAGTGTCTGATTGCACCTGGAAGAAAAGATGAGAATGAATTAAGCGCTATTATGGAGAAAATCATGGAGACTTCTTCGGCGTTATACACTGTCATCGACAAGCCGTTGGAAGAAGTATCGGCGACATCCTATCTCGGGGTGCATTCGGGGATCGCATTTTTGGAAGCATGTACTCAGTCCATTCATGATGGACTGGCCAGCCGGGATACGGATGATATTGTCGAAAATATGCGAGAGAAACTGTATGTGCAACTGCATCAGATATTAGGATGGTGTATTGAAGATCTTTACATCGAATTTGAAGCTCTTCCGGATGAGATCGCATGGGATGTAAGCACAAAATTTATTTTAAAAAGCAAACGTATCAATATTGGTGTCGCGATTAAACCGATACCGAATAAAGTTTTCATGGTAGAAATTATTAAAATCCTCCTTGAAATCATTCGTCAAAATTCTCATAATCGTGAACGCGAATATGCTCTGATACAGCTTGTTGATCAGGTAGAGAGAGCTAGCCAGTCCAAGGACATGTTTTTAGCCAATATGAGTCATGAACTGCGAACGCCGCTCAATGCGATTATAGGATTTTCGCAGATTTTAGGGATGAATCAGGCGCTTCCTCAAAATCTCAAACCGTATATCGATAAAATCGGTATAGCCGGAAATAATTTGTTGACACTGGTCAATACGATTCTTGATTTTGCCAAACTTGAAGCCGGAAAATTGACGTTTAAGCCCGAGGTAACAATCGTATCGGGAATATTACGGGATGTGGCGACTATTATTGAACCGATGGCACTCAAAAAGTCGATTGGGTTCGTTTATCCTGAACTGATCTCCTTGGGACTCTATTTGGATCGCCAACTGATCTATCAAGTGCTCTTAAATTTACTCAGTAATGCGGTTAAATTTACCCCTGAAGGGGGAGAAATAAAAATGTTGGTTGATTTTGACGATGAGAAGAGGGTGTACCGATTTGGTGTATGTGATACCGGGATCGGAATTGATGCGAAAGATATCGTTACACTATTTGATCCGTTCACACAAGTTGAAAGCCCGTTTCAAAAATCGGCAAAAGGGACCGGATTGGGGCTGGCGATTTCAAAACGTATTATCGAAGATTTGCATGGAGGACGACTGTGGGTCGAGAGTGAACCGGGAGTCGGATCATGTTTTTATTTTACGATACCGGTATCACAAACACAAAATACAGTGGAACGCTATGTCTCTAGCAATGAAAAAGCTAAACGAATGCTTATTGTCGAAGATGCTCCGGAATATCAAAGAATGCTTCTTGATCGATTGGGGGATCACTATCATCTTGCGTTGACCAACTCCGTCAATAAAGCCAAGGAACTTCTTGAAGGGGAGAAATTTGATTACATTGTTCTTGACTTTTTTCTCGTAGACGGGATCAGTTCGGAAGTATTGCAGTTTATGGAACACAATCAAATCAGAACCCCCGTCATCATCATATCAGCCGAAGATGACAGCAAACTGATCGCACATCTTCCGGATACAGAGAGTGTCGAGGGGATATTTAACAAAGCGCATATTCAAGAGATTTGCGATTATTTGACAAAACGAGTTTAGGAGACCACATCATGATAAACGATATTAAAAGCCTACCCCCTCTTCCTGCGTCTATTGCGCAAATTCAAGCCCTGTGTATGCAAAATGATACGGATATCGAAGCGCTATCTCGGGTGATCGAGGGAGATCCGATGCTCAGTGCCAATATTCTTAAATCGGTCAATTCTCCCTTATACGGAATGAGTAAAGAGATATCGTCGATTCCTCAAGCGATTATGCTTTTCGGCATATCAATGATACGGGGATTTGCTGCCGCAAACGCGATCAAAAAAGCAATCCCGGTTGATTTGGCTCCGTATGGTAAAACGGTCGATGAGTTGACCGACATATCGACACTGCAAAGCCGATTGGCACGAGAGTGGTATCGTAATGTCGATAAAACGATGCTCCCTTTGCTGCAAAGCGGTGCTTTTTTAATGGAATTGGGAAAATTTGTGGCCGCACGCCGCATTATTGCATCCGGGGAATTAGACCGGTTTTCCCAAGAGGTAGATCAAGGTAAGCCGCTTATTGAGATTGAACGGTGCTATTTGGGCTTCAGCAGCTATGAAATTGCGGCAATGATGTTTGAACATTGGAATTTTGAACCTGCTTTGATTGCAGCGTTAAGGGAGATTACCGATCCTTTAACCACTAATCCGTATGCGCAGGTTTTGAATGTCCTTTCCAAAGCAGTCAATTTCCGTAACCCTTTAAGCGAAGAAGGGATTCGGGATGCACATATGGCCATCGAGGGATTTGGGCTGAACCGCGCGGCATTTGATGAAGCGCTTCTCTTGCTAAAAACATGTGAAAAATAGGAAAATGGATTGAGCAATGCCACAAGGAGAAAAACATGGTAAGTGAACAAATACGTTGGAGTGCTAAAGCGGGATGGAGCGGCTATGATGCAGAGAAAGGTAAAACCCGTGATTTGGTACTTGTTTTCTTTGACAACGATGCCTGTTTGGAACCTCAGTGGTATGAAATGCTGAAACAGATGTATCCTAATGCAATGATAGCAGGAGCCAGCAGTTCCGGAAATGTATTGAACACGACGATTAGTGATCAAGATGCAGTAGCGACGGCAATAACATTTGATCGTTCAAAGGTTCGATGTATTGCGAAAAAAATTGTCGATTATGATGATGCAGAAACATTAGGTGCAGCATTGGGGGAAGAACTTCTGGGAGAGTCTCTTCGTCATGTTTTGATCCTCTCCGATGGTTTGGCAGTGAACGGGAGTGAGTTGGCACGTGGGTTTTCTCATATATTACCTGAAGGGATTACGATTACCGGCGGATTAGCCGGTGATGGAACCCGCTTTGGTGCAACCTATGTAATAGCTCAATCTCCGGCACAGAGTGGGATTGTCGCGGCAGTTGGGCTGTACGGTGAGACTTTGAGAGCTAAAAGCGGATGTTTTGCCGGATGGGAAGAATTCGGGCCCGAAAGAATTGTCACCAAATCGAAAGGCAATGTCCTTTATATCATCGATGATAAACCGGCTCTGGCATTGTATAAGAGTTATTTGGGAGAATTTGCCGTTGATTTGCCTGGCAGCGGCCTGCGGTTCCCTATGAGTGTCCGAAAGGACGGCAATGCTACGCCGCTTATTCGAACGTTGTTGGCCGTAGATGAAGAGGCGCAAAGCCTGACATTTGCCGGAGATGTACCGGAGGGGTATTTGTGTCGATTGCTTAAAACCAATATGGATCTTTTGATCGAAAATGCGGGATTGGCGGCAAAATCATCTAAATTAGATCAAAGTGAAGAGTTTTTAGTCATAGCGGTCAGTTGCGTAGGTCGCCGTTTAGTATTAGGGCAGCTGTGCGAAGAAGAGATAGAAATTATTCGTGAAACACTCGGCAATAAAGCGGTAATCACCGGATTTTATTCGTACGGAGAATTATCTGAGGATGGTGAATCACGTTGCTCACTTCATAATCAGACGATGACGTTAGTAAGTATCTACGAATAGGAATCGGGATGTCTGAACAACCGTATCATCGTTTATTAGTTCGACAAATGCGACGGTTCGTTCGACCGGAATTGATTGAGGAATTAGCCCCTTTTTTAGAGAGTATCAATGCGTTTTATGAGGAAGCGGGAAAAGAGAGACGCTTGCTTGAACACACGCTCGATGTGAGTTCCAAAGAACTCGAAGATGCAAACCGATCATTGATGCAGCGGCATAAGGAGATGCACGATTCTATTTTAAATGCATTGAGTGTAGGACTGTTTGCTGTAAATATAGAAGGAAACGTAATTTTTGCCAATGAAAGTGCGTATTCTATGTTGGGGCGTGACGAAGCACAATTGATCGGTAATAATATAGAAACCTTTTTACATGGCAAAGAAATTGCCGAGATAATCGAACACGGTGCCGGTTTTGGACGGAAAGAGGGAGAAACAGAGATATGTGATGCAGGGGGACATGTTATCCCTATCCGTTTTTCTGCTTATCCTATTATGGAAGGAAATGCACCGCAAGGGACTGTTTTTTCATTTTCTGATATTTCAATGGACCAAAAACGTCAAGAATTGATTGATTTACAGAAGCTTGCTCTTGAATCAACCGCTACGATGATGCTGATTGCCGATAGCGATGGAAATATTCAGTATGCCAATGCCGAATTTTTACGTTTTAGCGGATATGAGCAAGAAGAGATTGTGGGAGAAAAATCTCATTTTATTGCAGACGAGCAGATTAATGACCCTGCTATAATCCAGGAATGTTGGAAAACGGTTAAAAGTGGATATGTCTGGGATGGTGAACTCCTTGCGCAAGTAAAATCAGGGGGGATCTATTTCGAGGAGTTAACGGTTACACCATTGATTGAACGGGGGAAAGTAACCCATGTTGTTGCCGTCAAAAAGAATATTAGCGAGCGTATACGAGCTCAAGAAGAATTAAAATTGGCCCGTGATGAAGCGATTACGGCAATGAATCAGGCTAAAGAGGCAAATTCGGCCAAAGATACCTTCCTATCAAATATGAGCCATGAGCTGCGTACACCTCTTAATGCTATTTTGGGATTTTCACAGATTTTGATGGCAAAGCCGGATACGCCGAGTGCGGCGAAAATGTTTATAGAAAAAATTCTCATTTCGGGGAAAAACCTTCTATCCCTTGTTAATACAATCCTTGACTTTTCAAAAATAGAAGCAGGAAAGATGGAGGTGCATAAAAGTGCATTTCACTTGTATGATCTGATTGATGAAGTGAACATTATGATTGAACCAATGGCTGAAAAAAAGGGTTTAAAGCGTTCGTTTCAAATCGATATCGGCGCTTCGATTTATGCCGATCGTCAGCTAATCAAGCAGGTTTTGATCAATCTTCTTAGTAATGCAATTAAGTTTTCACCAGAAAATGAAACGATTACGCTTGAGTTCGCCCATGAAAAAGATCAGGAGGTATTTTGCGTCAGTGATCATGGTCACGGGATTGCACAGGAGAAGATTTCCACATTGTTTGATCCCTTTGTGCAGCTTCGTGAGCATCAAAATGATGCTATAAAAGGGACAGGGCTTGGTTTGACGATCGTTAAAAAGATCATTGAACTGCATGAAGGGAGAATCTGGGTTGAGAGTACGATGGGTAAAGGGAGCCGATTTTACTTTGCACTCCCTAAAGCTGAGGCGTTAACCTATCAAAATTAAATGGGTAGGTCAAAGAAGTACGCGAGCCCGTAATACACACTGTAAAGACCATAAATGAGGATCGCTAAAGCTGCGATACGATTCATGGTTTGACGAAATGCGATCTCTTTGAAAAAACTCACGGACTGTCCGAGTGCGAGGAGCGTCGGTATGGTTGCGAGACCGAATGCCGCCATAATAAGTCCTCCATTGATGATGGAAGCTGATGCAGCCGCTTTCGCGGCGAAGAAAAAGACAAATCCGCAGGGGAAAAAGCCGTTCATTACCCCTAATGCAAAAAAGCTTCCGATGCTTTTACTTTTGATAAGACGTGAAAAAAGGGTTTTAAAAAGAGCGTTGCTTGAAAATCCCCGTTCCAATACATGAATCAGTTTGGAAAGTCCGAACATTCCCAGTGCCGTGATAATCATGATGATTCCGGCAAAGATAAACAATACCCCGTGCATCTCCATACTCAGACTCACCAGTGCTCCGATCCCGCCGAAAATCATTCCTAAGATGACATAGGAGCTGACGCGACCGATATTGTAAGCGCTGTGACGGATGAGTTGCGCACTTTTACTCATGGATGCATCAATCTTGGTTGAACTGTAGGCGACGATAAACCCACCGCACATCCCGATACAGTGGCCAAAACTTCCTGCGAATGCAATCGATATTATTAACCACCATTCGATACCGTGCATAATCAAACCTTTTAGTAAATATCATTAGCTTAAATGATTTTTGTTACAACAGTGTTAAGACTTAACACAAATTTAACAGTTCTATGAAACAATAGCACGAAAATATTTAAAGGATTCGCGAATGAAAAAAGTTCTCCTCTCTTTGTGTACATTGGTAGCCGTTGCAAGTGCAGATCAGCTGGTTAATCTCAAGATCGACGGAATGATGTGTCCGGCGTGTGTGAAAAACGTTAAAGGTTCTTTGAACGATGTTACTGGAGTAAAAGAGTCTACGATTTATCTCAAAGAGGGTAAAGCGGAAGTAAAAGCAGCGGATGGTACTAAACCAGAAGCAATGTGCGCAGCAGTTAAAAAAGCGGGTTATGGCTGCGCGGTAGCAAAATAACAAAAAAGGTGATATACTAATCAAAAATAATTTTGGAGGGTATATGACATTCAAAGAGTCCATTACAACGTGTTTAACGAAATACGCAGTTTTCACAGGTAGAGCGCCACGTTCGGAATATTGGTGGTTTGTACTTGCACAACTTTTAATAGGCTTTGGTATAGGGTTTATCGGTGGATTTCTGGGGATAGATATGGGAGGCTTGTCTCTTATAGCTATGCTTGTTATGTTTTTACCCGGTTTAGCCGTTGCTATACGACGATTGCACGATTTAGGTAAAAGCGGATGGTTCTATCTGTTGATTTTTATCCCTATTATCGGAGCATTAGTATTACTCTACTGGTTTGTACAGCCCTCAGCTCCCGAGACAAACGAGTATGGTGCAGCACCCGTCCTTTAAGCTTTTATCATTCCCGACTTAACCGGGAATGATATTATGCGACGAAACAAGGTTTAGATAAAATACTTTTGAGCATCATGGCGGCTCAGGTCGCTCACGGTCGTTAGTCCTACATCTCCAAACATCAATGTTTGTTCCCCTTCAAAGTCCTGTTTGCAATACGCTAACATCAGTTTTGCCGCTAACACTTTATCGTTGTCATTTGCATTGGCGGATAGGAGGCAGTGGGGACCGAAAAGTTCAGTTGTGATGTGAATAAATTTTTTGTTTTGGATGGCTTCGAGGATATCGTTATCTTCGGCATTACGTCCGATGATCAGTTTTGCACCCTCGGGAAGACGTAGTTGCCGACCGTATTTCAGCGTCGGAATATCCTCTACGGTAAAGGTATCGTGAGCGATAAAATCGCGGATTTTATTAGAGAACTTTTCATCGGTGAGGAGACATCCGCCACCTGGTGCTTCATAATCTTTCAATCCGAATAATTCGGCTAGCTCCATTTGCCGGTCGCGGTTACGTCCGACGATATTTTCGAGTTTGTCACGGTCTACCCACCCTTCTAGTTCCGGGGTTGTCGGTTCGAGCGATTGTGCGCACATAGGACGTAGCAATAAGCCGTCACAATTGCTGAGGTTGAGTACTTTATCAAGAGATTCTCGGTTTTGGCTCATTGGGCGTTGTCCCAGTACTTCGCCGCTTATGAGAAAACTCGCACCCCACTCCTCCATTTTCCGTTTGGCGACTTCGAACATTTTAGCGTGGCAGTCAATACAGGGATTGAAGTTTTTGCCATAGCCGTATTTAGGGGAAAAGAGGACCTCTTTGATGTATTCATCACGGATATCGACACTTCGAAACTCGGCACCGACTTGTTCGCACATATTTTTCATATGTGCTAGACGGTCTTTTGTGGAACCGAATCCGGTATTGATATTGCAGGCGATTACCTCAATTCCTTGATCGATGATAAGTTTCATAGCGAGCGTTGAATCAAGTCCGCCGCTGAATAATGCGATAGCTTTCATTTATGTTCCTAACGCAATCGGAATAAAATCCCGATTACTACGCTAACGCTGTGTTTGCCTCGGCGGCAAGCCCACGTACGCTTGCGTACTTTTTAATTTTGATATTATGTGAGTGGTACTAACTCGCCTTTTTTTAGGCGTTCAATTTTCTCACGAAATTGACGTATTAAATACGATTTTTGATCGAATGATACCGTATTTTGAGTGGTGAGTTTCTTGAGTTCACGATTATAATGGGCAGTTAAAAAGGTAATAAGCTCCTGTTTCAGTCCCTCGTCTCCGTCAAATATTCGAATCCGATCATCCATCATCAAAGCACTTAGCCGAGGGTCGTTTATCTCTCCCCGTAGAGCGGCTTCAAATTCGCTTCCATGGTATTGTAAGAGTGAGCCGTCGATAAAATCGAGGATAGAATCCGTAATATGTGGACGTTCAATCAGAGTTTTAATAAAACTGAGCTCCCAAATATCGTGATGGGAAAGCTGAAGTGGCTTATGCTGGGCATTTTGGGTATTTCCTAAGCGGATAAGCGAGGGGGAGATACCCAGCTTTGAAGCGGTGAGAGGGCGATATTCTTCTTGCAGCAGCGGGGAAAGAGTCTTGAGATATCCGAGACTCTCATGTAATGCACTCTCTTTGGCTTTTGGATCTTGCAGATCATAGCCATCGATGGTTTCGGAGATAACAAATTCGATAAAGGGGATCGGACGATGCAGGAGTGCATTGAGCTGCTCAATTTGTCCGGTTTTGATCATATCGGCCGGATCAAGCCCTCCCTCGAACAAGATAACACCTCCGTCAAACCCTGAACTGCTGAGAAGCTTTGCGGCTTTGAATGCGGCGGCGCGTCCTGCCTTGTCTCCGTCATACGCAACGAATACTTTAGGTTCTCCTTTGCGCAGCAGCGGTAAGTGCTCGCTCGTCAATGCGGTTCCCAGTGTTGCTACGGCATGGGTGAAGCCTGCTTGATGGAGCATTACGACATCGAGGTAACCTTCGGTGACGATGATCTCTCGACGGCGATAAACGCTGTCACGAGCTAGGTGGTATGCGTAGAGGAGGCGTGATTTGTTGAAAATGGCGCTTTGAGAAGAGTTGACGTACTTTGCCTGATGCCCTGTGATCGTTCGTCCGCCGAATCCGACGATAGCACCGCTGGTTGAGTGAATCGGAAAGGTTATCCGTTCGATAAAGCGGGCAAATAGCCGTCCCTCTTCTCCACGTCCGATGGCACCTTGCTCTATCGCTTCGGCGGTCGGGAGGCGGCGTTGATCTAAAAAACGGAGGGTTTCGGGTGACGTCGGAGCATATCCGATGCCGAATCGCTCGATACTGGAAGCATAGATGCCTCGCTCATGAAGGTAATCAAGCGCCGTTTTATTTTGCTCTAGGAGCTTTTGATACCATTCATTCAGCGTTTCTAAGAGGGTGGAACGTTTTTTTTGTTGGGCATTGTCGGTGTAATGAAGGGTAAAATTGGTGGAAGCCGCAAGTTTTTCGATTGCCTCAGGATAACTGAGTTTTTCGTACTCCATGACGAAGTTAATGGAATCTCCCCCCGCGCCGCATCCGAAGCAGTGATATTTCTGGCGGCTCGGATTAACGGTGAAGCTGGGAGATTTCTCATCATGAAACGGGCAGGGCGCTTTGAAACTGCTTCCTGCACGTTTGAGCTCGACGTACGAGCCGACGACATCGACAATGTCAAGTCGGGCTTTGAGAGCCTCGATGGAGTCTTGGGTTATCATACAGCTATTTTAGCGTAACGGTGCTTTGGTTTTGATGGCATTTCGGATACATCTATGCTATAATTCCAATTCGAAAAATTTTAAATAGAAAGTAGGTGATGTGAATGCCTGGTATCGTTCTTAGACAAGATGATAACTTTGATGCTGCTTACCGCCGTTTCAAGAAACAAACAGATCGTAATCTGATTGTTACTGAAGCTCGTGCTCGTCGTAACCATGTTACAGAGACTGAAAAACGTAAACAGTTCAAAATCAGCGCTCGCAAAAAGATGTTAAAACGTTTGTATATGATGCGACGTTACGAATCTCGCCTGTAAT
>NZ_JAQTNN010000012.1 GCF_028713855.1 Sulfuricurvum sp. | reverse complement strand
GATGCTGACGGTAACGGTGGAATCGCCGCTGTCCAGTTCGCCCTTCTTGGTACCTCTTCGCACCCTACGATCTCTAATGCAGACTTTTTGGTCAGCTAAGTTACAAATAGCCGCCTCGCTTGGGCGGGTATGTAAGTATAACTATTCATCTCTGCGTATAAACCGCACTTGTTCACCCTTTAAGCGGGCAGCACACTCTATCTGATATTCTACCATCGATGTAAATGGATCTAAAAAATGTTCAAAAGCACCCTGCTCTAGTTTTTCCATACCTCGTTCTTGAAGTAACTCAATCACCGTAAGCGTTGATTCTATGGTAGAGAGACAAAATTCTTTCGGTTGCTCTTTAATTTTAAATTGAGAGCTTTTTGTATGTGTAAAACTGAGTTTTGGCAAAACATTTAGATTTTTACTTAAACGAAGTATTTTCACGGAACACGGCCAAGTTGAATCAATAAGAAAAATTACCAATTGCTTTCCATACGTTTCTATATTCTCTGTGTTTAAATTAACGCTCTCTTTTCCAGGATATAGAACATAACACAGATTATTGCTATCCTCTATCAATGAATTGATAACTGCATGTTTAGTAAAATCGACATCGATAAAAAGTTCAGAATTGATAAGTGAAAGATGAGTCAGATGACCTGTACCGTTTTTAGTTTTTTTAAACTCTTTGGGATGCATCAAAATAATAAATTTTGTCTTTGTATTAAAGGGTTTTATATGAGAACACATGCATGAGCTGAGAGGCCGATAGCATCTATAGCATTTTGATCTTGCTTCAAAAATATCATTTAATTCAATTTTGTTCATTATCTTCTTTATTTATAGAGTGTACATTTCATAAAAGAATATCCAATTATCACTAAGAGAAAAGAAAAACAAAGTGAAAAATGCTAAAATAATTTCATATAAATTATTAGAGGTAATAATATGAGTCATACTAAAGTTTATGATAAAATTTTTTCTATTCATGATCAAACAATTGGTACACTTAGATCACTTAAGATAGCTCCTTACCCATCTCATTACAAAAAATATTTTGATGAAATTTTTATTGAACAAGCGGATTCAGCACTAATAAAAGCCCAAAAAGAAAATGATAATCTTAGCAATGTTCACGATGATTTAAGCCGATACCTCGATATTGCACAGCGTTCGATTATTGCTTTTGTAGAATCTCACGCAGATCTATCACAAGTTGTAGAGCTTCAAGAAAACTACATCAATAAAGCGGCTAAGGAAGGGGTTGAACGATGTATGAATTTTGTAGAAGGGCTAAGTGAACTGGGACAAAATATGTCCAATGAGCTTGAAAAAGCAAAAAATAAAATTGAAGAGCTCAGCGGTGAACTCCAAAAAGCACTTTCACAGCTCACCACCGATCCCCTCACCCAAGTCACCAATCGAAAAGGTCTGATTGAAGACTTGAACAGTGTAGTTATTGCAGGGAAAAGTAAAACACTGCCTATGGTCATTATGATGATAGATGCCGATAACTTTAAATCTCTTAATGACTTGAACGGCCACTTAGCCGGTGATAAAGTGCTCTATTTCTTAGCGCAAAGCATCAAATCCTCCATCCGAGGCGGAGATAAAGTGTACCGATACGGGGGTGAAGAGTTTGTAGTCATATTAAACCGTTGCGAAAAAGATCAAGCTTTTGTTGTTGCCGATAAAATTCGTTCTAAAATCGAGCATAGTCATCTGATATATGCGGGTAAAACAATACATATTACCGTCAGTGTAGGTGCAACAGAACATCACTTAGGTGACAATTATGATGATTTTATCGGACGTGCCGATGCCGCGTTGTACCTAGCTAAAAATCAGGGAAAAAATAAAACTGTTTTGGTACATTGAATAAATTTATATAGACATTTTTCAACATATTTTATTTAGTTTCAAGTTATAGACGGTTACCATGCCCAAAATTTAATAAGGCTTTTAATGGAACAAACTGTCTATATCGTCGGAGTCAAATCACTATTTCCAAAAATGTATGATGCTATTGATGTTATAGACAAAGTATATAATGAAAATTTGTGTTCAGTGAAAGTGAATAAACTAGCTAAAAGACTTACTATGGGGACTCAAATTAAAACCAAAGGAATCTCGATCGATCTCGATCAATTTCCAAAAAAAATTGTACCTGATGAAAACAATCCCCTGATTTGGGGGACACAAATTGTTAGCTCTTTTCTAAAAGATATTACAAAAGAAGAGATTGGATTTATCTCCGTTTCCTATAATACAAGCTCACACAAAGATTTTTTACCAAATTTATCTTTTCAAATTGCGAATGCTTCCCAACTAAACCTTAAGGCTCCGCCGCAGGAGATAGTCAATTATGGCTGTGCATCAGGTGTTTTTTCGATTTTATCAGCCGTGGATTTTTGTCAAAAAAATGATAGTGCTGCTTATGTTATGGCCTTTGAACAATGTTCTTGTCTTTATGACCCAATATGTGATGAAAATGACAAAAATTTTAGAGCTTCCCTAAAAGGTCATACAATTTTCGGAGACGGTAGTGCCGGTTTATTGCTTGCAAGCGGAAAAATCGCAGAGAAATTTGAAAAAAAATTAAAAATTATTGATGTCATGGTTGATTTTCAATATGGAGATGCCATAAAAGCAGAAAATGGAATATTTCTTGTCGGTGACGGAGTTAAAGATGTCATGCCTGGTCTTGTAAGCGAAAAAGTTATCAAACCCCTCTTGGAAAAACATGGGTTATCTCCCAATGAGATACTAGAATGGTCACTCCATCAAGGTGGCATTCCTGTCATTGAGCGATTTAAAGAAGAAGCTATTTTAGGCTTAAGCGAAACACAGATCGAAGCATCCAAAGCTATGTTTGTCCAATATGGAAATGTCAGTACCCCAAGTAACCTTATCATATTGGAATCCATCATAAATCACGATACAGGCCGAAAAGATGATTATGGAATGATTGTGGGATTCGGAGCAGGTTATTATCTTGGCGCTGTTTTATATCAACATTGTTAAATATTTACTCAAAAAGTTACACCGTGGTACGCTCAATACGGTGTTAAACCTCATTTTTTAGCTCATCTTTAACTTCCATCGGTAACAATAAAATATTCAAAACCGTAAAGGTCCTCATGAAATTCTCCATCGCTGCCGTTACATTACCTCTTTTTGCGATAACTGTAAATGCAACTGATCCGCAAATGATTGCCTCGCTGAGTGATGATATGGCTCAAGCAACCCAATTGGCAACCCAATCAAACCAAAATATCGATTATCAACCTTTTATCCTTTCCATTCTTCACAGCGATGATCTCATTAAATTTGGCGTTAGAACATTGGGAGAAGCACTCACATTGGTTGCGGGTGTCGATATGGCTACCAACACCATGAACAACCGAACTCCGATTTTTAGAGGGTCAAATCCTACAGCATACGGACAATCTACCCTCGTAATCGATAATTTTGTAATCAACAACACTCTTTTTAGTGACTATAATGGCTATTTGGACATGCCTATTGAACTTATTGAGCGAATTGAAGTAGTGCGAGGTTCCGGAAGTTTTCTCGAAGGTGTCAATGGCTATGCAGGAACGATCAATGTTTTAACTCGCGCAAAAAACAATCCGAACTATACTCAACAGGGTTCTTTGTTCGGTTTTGGCGGGAACAATGGATTAATCGGTGCAGGAGGGTGGAGTACCTATCACGGTAAAGAGTGGAAACTCGCTCTGGATGTATTTGGTCAACGTAACAATCTTAAAACACCAATAACGGTAAAAGATGCCTTCCCCTCTTTCCTAAGTAAAGCCGATTACGCCCATTTAGGGATGCAGCACAGCGGTACAGGTGTAAGCTATACCTACAAAAACTTTGAGCTCCAAGGTCGTATTAACCAATATCAAGGTGATAGTGCCTTTGGAAATTTAAATGTTTTACCTAATCCTGATGGAGTCATTAAGCAGCCCTCATGGTATCTGCAGGGAAAATACAACCTCCAACTTGATAACGACACCGATATAACGTTTAAAACCTCTATTATGGAAGATACTTGGGAAAGCAATGCACGTTCGCTTCCACCTGGGACCTATGGAACCGTCACTTTTTCCGAGGGATATTGGGCTTCATTAATGATCAAGAATCGCCATATTTCTGGTGGTGCTGCACTTCATTACAACGGGTTTGATTCACACCGTATTACTGCCGGAATAGAATCGACATGGAATGATGCTGTTGATATGCAGTCTATCACAACCAATAAGATTACAGGTACAGGATTAGTAGATTATTCTAGTACTTCCAATGCCTTTATAGACGCTGATAAAGCCAATCGCCAAACTACCGATCTTTATCTTTCCGATAATATCGATATTAACGATCATATCGCTTTAGCCATAACTGCGGGGACAATAAAAGCTTCTGACGTGCAGTCAAATATTTACGGTAGAGCCGCCCTCGTTTATCAGCCAAACTATGCTGATATTTTTAAAATAATGGCATCAGAAAGTGCCCGTTACCCTTCCGATCAAGAAATGCATATTACGCCCAGTGCTTTCGCTGCTGGTAATGAAAATCTCAATCGAGAACGAGTACACTCTATAGAGGGGCAATATCTTCGTAAATTAAATACCAATTTAACTGCGGGTATAAGCTTTTTTTACATTCAGAACATGGATCAAATTACTCTTGATCAAAACAAGACGTTTCAAAATCTAGGCGAAAATAAAACGACAGGAGGAGAAGCCGAGTTACGAGGCAATCTCACCACCGATGACACGATCTTATTCTCTTACAGTTATTTACACGGAAAAGTAAAAACAAGCAGTGGAGATGAATCAACGTTACCGTACAGTGCATCTCATTTACTTAAACTAGCCTACGCGTATGATTTTAATGAAAATCTTACGCTTGGGGGTATTTGGCATTACGTTGGGAGCAAACAACGCTCTAGTGGTGATACACGCCAAGAGTTAAATGCCTATCAAACACTTGATCTTTCCTTAGGCTGGAAACTGAACCATTTAAATAGTTACTACATCCAAGCAGTCATTGATGATGTTGGCAATTCCATCGTCCGTTACCCTTCTCCAAGATCAACGTATTCTGACGATTATCCCGTTGCCGGACGCAGTTTTTGGGTCCGTACTGGATGGAGATTCTGATGATCCGATTATGGTTTATTTTGTCCATTTTACTGCTGTTCATCCATGCAGAAGATAATGTTTTACTCAATACACATATTAAAATGATCCCAAAAATCATGGTTTTGGATCTTAAAGCAGCATCCAAATCAAATACTGCTACACTGGCTATTGTTTATGAATCTAATCGTAAAGCATTGGCACAAAATATCGCTGATGAAATCAATCAAAACTATAATGGTAAAGTTGGTAATTTGAATTTTCTTGCTATGGCAGTCAATGTGGATGATCTATTATTACGGAAAGATGTAACCTTTGTTTATCTTACTTCAATGAGCAATCGATCGGTCGATAAAGTGGCTGCATGGGCGCTTACAAGCTCAATTCCGACATTCTCATATGATCTGTCCGATCTTGAACGTGGGATATTAGGTTCCATTGTCATCGAACGCTCAACCATTATCTATATCAATAAAAACATACTGAAAGAAGGGAAATTTCGATTTAATGATACTCTGTTCCAACTTGCGAGGTTGATATGATCCATCAAATTCATAATGCCCGTATTTCAACTAAAATAATAGCAACATTGATTATGACCGCTTTTTTGTTTTTTGCCATCATTACTATGGCGACATTCACGATCGTTCGTGATGTAACAATGAACGCCCAGCGCGAGAAAGCGGCTTTACTAGTTGACACCATTGAAGCATCCATCGCACTCTCTCTCTTTTTAGGTACTAAAAATTTTGGTGAAAAGCTTTCTGCAATTACTCGACTGAATGAAGTTGTATCGGTAAAAATTATCGATAAGCAAGGAAAAACGATCCTTAATTATCATAAATACAAAGCTGATGTTTCAAAGGAAACCATACAAATTACGAAAAATTTAAGTGAACCCGGCTCTCTTCAGCCAATTGGATCCATTACCCTTACCTATTCCGGAGAAGCATTTATCAAAGCTATGAACCGCTTTTATACACTGTACGGCTGGATTGCATTAAGTATTGCTATCTTGCTATTGTTTATGCTTACGTGGATTAACCGACTCCTTGTCCCAATTAAATTAATTGCCAAAAAAGTTCGTGGTTACAAACCGGGTGAAAAAGTAATCTTTGATATCCCCTATACCCAACGAGAATTTAGACAAATTATCCATGCATTTGAAACGATGCAAGAACGCGTTTTACATTATTCGAATGAAATTGAAACAATCAATCAAAATCTTGAAAAGAAGATTACCGAAAAAACCCATTTAGCAACTCAGCACCTCTATTTTGACAATCTTACCACCCTTCCAAATCGCCTTAAACTCCAAGAGGATCTCTCAGTAAATGGGATAAATACCGTTGCCATTTTAAACATCGATGATTTTAAAGAGATCAATGACTTTTTTGGTATTGATGCCGGGGATTGGCTTCTAAAACAAATCGCATATTGGCTGGGTGAAATGAAACTCTCACCTTACCGACTCGGCGGAGATGAATTTGCGTTCCGGCTAAAACCAGGCAATACATCCACTCAATTTCGACATGACATCGAAATGCTCCTTTCTCTCTTAAGTGAGAAACTCTTTTTAATATCGGATGAAACTATTCATATCCATGCAACCGTTGGAATCGCTATTGACAGTGATAAGCCTCTCATCCATGCTGATGTTGCTTTAAATAAAGCGCGAAACAATAAGCTCCCCTATTCCGTCTACGATCAATCTGAAGGTATTGAACAACAATATCAAGCCAATATAGCAATGTCTGCGCAAATTCGTCAAGCTTTGGTTGAACATCGAATCGTTTGTCAATATCAACCGATCGTTTCATGTATTAACGGTCAAATTGAAAAATATGAGACCTTGGTACGGATTCAAAATGAAGATGGTTCACTCATCGGCCCTTATGATTTCTTGCCAATTGCTCAAAAAACAAAACTTTACCATCACATAACCCAAGAAGTTGTCTATCAAGCCTGTAATTTATTTGCAACAAGACATGAACAATTTTCCATTAATCTTTCCAGTACTGATATTTTAGATGTCCGTACCATAGCTACGATTGAAAATATACTTCGTCAAACAGGTACAGCAAATCGGATTATTTTTGAAATATTAGAATCAGAAGGGATTGAAAATTTTGATGAAGTCGCCTTATTTATCACTAAGATGAAAGCGTTAGGCGCCAAAATAGCCATAGATGATTTCGGTACCGGATATTCGAATTTTGAAAATATTCTCAAATTAAATGTCGATATCTTAAAAATCGACGGATCTTTAATTAAATCCATCGATCAAAATCCTCGGCACAGGATTGTTGTCGAAGCAATTGTCGATTTTGCTCATCGAATAGGCATTGATACTGTCGCAGAATACGTTGCTTCCGAAGAAATACTCAAAAATGTGTCCGATTTAGGGATAACCTACGCACAGGGTTTTTATACCGGAAAACCGCAATTTTTAAATCAATAATTCATGTAAAAATTAAAGCCAGCCATGTTATAATTCCGAAATTTTTTACAAGGGCCGCTTATGCTAACCGATCGCGTCAATATACTCTCCGAATCGATTACCATTGCTATCAGTACGTTAGCGCAAGAACTTAAAGCACAAGGGAAAAATATCCTCAGCTTCTCCGCTGGCGAACCCGATTTTGACACTCCTCAAGTGATCAAGGATGCTGCCATCAAAGCGATCAATGACGGGTTTACCAAATACACCGCCGTTGACGGTATTCCTGATCTTAAAGCAGCTATTGCTTTGAAACTCAAACGAGATAACGGACTGGAATACAAAGCAAACCAAATCATTGCAAATAATGGGGCAAAGCACTCACTTTATAACCTTTTTGCCTGTACAATCCAAGGTGGTGATGAAGTGATCATTCCTGCACCGTATTGGGTCACCTATCCAGAACTTGTGATGTACTGTGGCGGTACGGTTGTAGAGATTGAGACCAACGATGCAAGCGGGTTTAAAATCACCCCTGAACAGCTCAAAGCAGCATTGACACCTAAAACAAAAATGTTGATTCTCACTTCACCGTCAAATCCGACAGGTGCCGTCTACTCACGTGAAGAGCTCACTGAATTGGGCAAAGTGCTAGAAGGAACAGATGTCATCGTAGCCAGTGATGAGATGTATGAAAAACTCATTTATGATGGTGAGTTTACCTCTGCTGCTGCAGTCAGTGATGATATGTTCCAACGGACTATCACAATCAATGGACTTTCCAAATCAGTAGCAATGACAGGATGGCGTTTTGGGTATATGGCTGCTGCCAACACCGAAATCATCCAAGCAACCAAAAAGCTCCAAAGTCAAAGTACGTCAAACATCAACAGTATCACCCAAAAAGCGGCCATCTTCGGACTCAATGGTGCTGCGGATGCTGATATTGAAACAATGCGCGTAGCCTTTAAAGCTCGCCGCGACGAAGCGGTAAAACTTCTTAATGAGATCGACGGAATCTCTGTACTTTGCCCAGCTGGTGCATTTTATCTCTTTGTTAATATTAAAGAAATCAGTAATGATTCGATGGAATTTTGTAAAGCTTTATTAGAAGAGCAAGGAATCGCTGTTGTTCCTGGAGTCGGATTCGGTTCTGAGGGATATTTCCGATTTAGCTTTGCAACGGATATTGAAAGTATTCGCGAAGGTATTAAACGTATTGCTGTGTTTGCAGCGTCACGACGCTAATTCCCGCCTTCGCGGGAATAACAAATTACTTAATAGATTTTAATGCTTCCACAACTGCATCAATATTTCCCATTGGAATATGAACTTTCCACTCTGGATTTTTTGCATCACCGGATAATGAAATTCCAATACTTGCGACGCTGTCACTTCCTACACCGTAAGGCTCATCAACTTTACTAATAGAAACAATCCCTTTTTTAGTCCCATCCAATGGGATCTCTTTAATAACCGTTACACCAGAACTCATATTCTCTCCTATTTAACTGTAATGAAAAGAGTTTAGCCGATTTTGGCTAAAGCAATCTTAAAAAATAAGGAATTATTCTGAGCCCTGAGATTTGAGGTTATTTCCGTAGATAAAAGCGTACATTTTACGATAATAGCGTTCATTGCGCGTTCTATCGGTTGCACTGAAATGGTGATAACGCCCTAGTGTCTCCCATGAATATCCAAAGCTTTTAACTAATTTGGTCAAAATGGTATTAGCTTGTTCTCGCGCTGAAGTATCTTCGAAATATTCGTGCAGCATAGGGTTGGGGTGATATTTGTAGTTGATTTGATAGGGACCAAGATCGAGATTCGTTATACCTCCATCAATCAGCGCCTGCGCTTGCATACTGCATTGTTCGCTTGAGCCGCATTTGATGATATGCCCGTTCACTGCAAAACCTGCTGCTGCCGCACGCTGTGCTTCGTCTTCAGCATTGATTCGGATAACATTAGGATTGCACGCACCGCCCTCTATGAGGCATTCACAGTGCTTAATCGCATCGAGGACAATATCAGGCATTCGAATATCGGTAGATTCACCTTCAGCACTTAAGATCGTGCCGAGCATCATTAAACCTACTATCGCTATTCTCATGCTTGTCCCCTTCTTCTTAAGATTCTAATATTTTAGCGAGTTTTGCCTGCATTTTCAGCCATAATTTATGTTCCATCAAGGGAAAGCCACTGTAGACTCCCTTCAAAGTGATACTTTTAGTAACACCTGAGCGTGCCGCCAATGTTGTAAACGGGGCAATACTAAGGTGTCCTGCCGTAGCACTTTGCCCTCCCATAACAACGTTTCGTCCCAAAGTTGTCGAACCTGCAAGACCGGATTGAGCTACCATAATGGAATGTTCACCTACTATACAGTTATGTCCGATTTGGATTAGATTGTCTATTTTAGAGCCCCGTTTAATAATCGTCGAACCGAATACGGCACAATCAACGGTTGTATTTGCACCGATTTCAACATCATCTTCGATAATCACATTCCCGTTTTGATAGAGTTTAACGTGCTCTCCCATTTTGGTATGAGCATATCCGAATCCGTCACTTCCGATTACTGTTCCGGCATGAATCATAACATTGTTGCCAATACTGCAATCGCGGTAAATGGTGACATTGGGATAAAGGATGACATTGTCTCCGATAACAACTTCCGCTCCGATATAAACTCCGCTCATAATCGTACAATTTACACCGATTTTAGAGCCATTTTCAAGATGTGCGGTTGGATAGACAACACTTCCCTCTCCGACAACCGGTGCAGCGTCACTGCTTCGAATCGGTTTGGCAAAATACTGTGATAGCTTTGCAACCATCAAATAAGGTTCATCCGATTCGATAGCTACGACACCGGAAGGAAGAAGGCTCGATTTTGCCTTCGGAAGAATAACAGCAGAAGCTTGCGTCGTTGCAAGGTCTTTTTCGTATTTGGAATCAGAGAGAAAAGAGATTTCTCCCTCACATGCATCGCGAAGGGTATTCATCCCACTGATTTCAATCTGACTGCCGATTCCCGCACATTCGAGAATGGATGCTATTTCATGCAGTGTCATAGTGCCTTATCTCTCAAGCGCGACAGAGCCGCTGCGAACAATCTCTTTGGGGTGAAAACGTTTTATCGCTTCTAAAAAATGACCGATTCTTGTCGGTTCATCCGTGACCATAACAATCATCGTATCGCTTCCTACATTGACGATACTGCCATTGTACGCATGAGTAAGGGCTTCAATGTCACCCAATGATTCATTCATAGGAATTTTGACCATGGCCATCTCTTTTTCAACCAGATCAGCATGTTCATAAACTTTCAAAACCGGAATCAATTTATGAAGCTGTTTCGTGATCTGTTCGATTACCCGAACCGATCCGGAAGTTACAATCGTGATACGGGAGTATTTTGAATCAGGAATCGGAGCCACCGTGAGAGACTCAATATTGTATCCACGTCCTGAAAACAATCCTGCGATGCGTGAAAGTACACTCGCTTCATTCATAACAATAACGGAAATAACGCGACGTTCTGTTTGTTCCATCATTTCTCCTTGTACTCTAACATCATATTAAACAGCGATCCGCCTGCCGGAACCATCGGTAAAACGTTTTCAAATCGATTAACGGCAACATCGATAATCGCTACAACATTCTTTTCAATCGCATCTTTTAATGCGGCATCAAATTCTTCTTTAGTTGTAACGCGGTATCCGACTCCCCCAAAGGCATCAGCAAGTTTGACGAAATCGGGCTGTATCGACAAATCGGTTTGTGAATGGCGTTTATCATAAAAGAGAGTTTGCCATTGACGTACCATTCCCAAAAAGTTATTGTTTAAGATAACGTTGATGACGGGGAGTTTGAATTCAACTGCCGTCATCAATTCTTGGATATTCATCAAAATAGAACCGTCACCCGTAATGTTGATACTGACACGTTCCATATCGGCACGTTTAACACCAAGTGCTGCCGGAAATCCAAATCCCATCGTCCCAAGACCGCCGGAGCTGACCCATTGGCGCGGACGGGTAAAGGGATAAAACTGCGCAGTCCACATTTGATGCTGTCCGACATCGGTCGAGATATTGGCACCGTCTCCCAAGAGCTGCCCGATACGTTCAACAACCCATTGAGGTTTGAGACGATCGCCCTCTTCTTTATACGAAAGAGGATGAAGTTTGTTGAAGTTGGCAATCGTGTTGTGCCACTGGGTATAACGTAACGGATCAACTTGCTCTTTGGCTAATGGAATCATTTGCTCTAAAACATTTTTGACATCACCGACGATCGGAAAGTGTGCATTCACCAATTTTGAAATACTGGCCGGATCGATATCAACATGAATGATCTGAGCATTTTTGGCAAACTCAGAAAGTTTCCCCGTAACACGGTCATCAAATCTCGCGCCCAAACCGATAACCAAATCGGTCTCAGACATTGCCATATTCGCCGCATACGAGCCGTGCATACCGAGCATAGAGATCAACAACGGATCATCATAACGGAGCGTTCCGCGTGCCATAAAGGTTTCTACCGCAGGAATCTGTGTCATTTTTGAAAACTCGCGTACCAATTCTGCTGCATTGGAGTTGATGACACCACCGCCAAGATAGAGCAATGGACGTTTTGCGTTTGCAATAGCCTCCATCGCTTTTTTGATCTGACGTGTATTGCCTTTTGTTGTCGGTTTATACGTTTCCAAATCAACTTCTTTAGAGTAGTCGAATTTGGCGATTTGTGCCGTTACGTCTTTTGGAATATCAACATGCACGGGGCCCGGACGGCCGGTACGGGCAATGTAAAACGCCTCTTTAAGGATACGCGGAAGATCCGCCGCATCGGTTACTAAATAGTTATGTTTTGTGCATGGTCGACTGATACCGACTGCATCAATTTCTTGGAATGCATCAGTACCGATCAAGGACATTGGAACCTGTCCGCTGATAAGAACGAGAGGAATAGAGTCCATATATGCATCCGCCAAACCGGTCACACCGTTCGTAAAACCCGGTCCTGAAGTGATCATTGCCACTCCAACTTTGCCGGAAGCTTTCGCGTATCCTTCGGCGGCATGTACTGCCGCTTGTTCATGACGGGTCAAAATATGCTGAAATGAGCGTTGTTTATAAATCTCATCATAGACGTTCATGATCGCCCCACCAGGGTAGCCGAATACGACTTCGACTTCCTCGGCGATGAGTGCTTCGATAACCATCTGTGCACCGCTGATTTGCATGTCGTCTCCTTGTACGTTAAAAATATGGGAATATAACTGAAAAAAATTAGGTGATTATAAAAGAAAGAAGCTATAAATTACGTTAAAAGAGCACAAGGAAGGGACGGTACCCTTTAGAGAAGTTCCAATTTGTACAAAAACAGCCGCTCTTTATACGAAGGGATATCAAGTTCCTGACGATATTTGGCAATTACACGTCGTACCATTTTTACTCCGAAACGCTCTTCAATCATTTCATGAAGGCTTTTATCGCTAAACGGATCATCCTTATTTTCACTCCCGACAAGACGTTTGAGAAAGTGTTTGATTTCTGAAGTAGATACTTCACCGATCGAATTGGAGAAAAAGTCTTTAAACGCGTATAATCCCCGTTCTGTCTGAATGTATTTATCAGCAATGGCGCGGGAGATGGTCGATTCGTTAAAGCCAAGTTCATCCGCTACGTCTTGAAGTCGAAGCGGTTTGAGTTCTCCCCCCATAAAAAAACTGTATTGTTTTTCGATCAATACCAATGCCACATTATAGAGAGTCGCTTTACGCAAATCAAGAAGCTTAACGAGTTCACGCGCCTCTTTAAACTTTTGTTTCGCAAAATTATCGTACTTATCGATCATATTGACCTGTAGATCAGGATAAAAGGCATGATTGATACGGATATTTAATTCTGATCCTGCAAATTCGACAAACAAATCCGGTGTAATTTGAGACTCCGGTTCCATATACTCTAATGCCGGTGGATTTTTCAGGTGCTGCAAAACATGTTTGGCATCATGAAGACGGGGGTGATTGATGAATTTTTCCATTTTATCAAACTGTAAAATCATTGCACCCAGAAGTATGCTCAACTCATCATCAAGGTCATGATCACTCAGCTGAAATAAAAATGACTCTTTGTAATCGCATGCGCCCACTCCGGAGGGCTCAAGATGAGCGAATCGCTGACGTACTCTCTCAACCGTATGAGCATCAGTATCACACTGCTGAGCCACCTCTTCGACAGAACCTTCAAAATACCCCTCGTCGTTAATATAATAGATAATTTGACGGGCAATTTTTTGCGATATCGGTGTCGGGAACAAAGGCGCGACAATCTGCTCATCTAGTTTTTCATACAAAGAGGTTGATGAGATACTGAGCCATTCAATTTGCTCACTGGAAGAATTCGACACATAGTTTTGAAATGCACCGTATGCTGTACTCCCACCTGCAGCTGCATTGGACTCTTCAAAACCTGATTTTACCTCTAAGCAAGGATTTTCATTGGTAATAACCTGCAAATGTTTTTCGAGATCGTTGAGTGAACATTGTAAGAGCGGCAACCATGTCTGCATGGATAGTCTTGGAAGTTGCTTTTGTTTGTAAGATAAAGTTGTTTGCATAATAGCCACCTAAAAAATATACATTTTTATACATTAAATGCATATATTGTTCTGATAAAAATTATAGGGTTTTTTTAAGCAGATAGTTGATTAAAAAAGAGGCAACTCAGCCGAAACTGAGTTGTAAAGATGGGCTTAGTATTTAATACGTACTAATCCGTTTGGTGCAACGACTTTCATCTGACAAGCTAGACGCGCTTTCGGGCTGGTTTCACCAACCGTTTTAAGGACCGCTTTCTCTTTATCGTTGATTTCGCTCATGTATTCCATACCTGATTCGATCATTACGACACATGTGCCGCATTCACCGTCACGGCATCCGAATGGAAGCGCACTTCCTGAAGCTTCTACGATATCTTGGATCGTTTTGCCCGGGTGGACATTGATCGCCAAAAAGTCATTCATAATTTCTACACGTGTTGTCATCCCAACTCCTTGTATATTATATTTTTTTTAACTCTTCATGAGTAAATAATCATGAAGCCACCACGAATCAGTTAAATGGTTTTACCAATATAGAAGTATTTTTGATCGCACATTGACAAGCCAAACGTACCGGAGTCGGACGATTGTATTGTTGAGCGATTTCAGCTTCTTTTTTATTGATAGCGCCCATTTGTATCAAAGTTTCAAGCTCTTTATCATCCATATAAACTGCTTGTCCCTTAGATGAGTAATCTTCGGTTGTTGAATCGATTTTTTCATCATTTGATATTTCTTCAACACGTACTGCACAGCTGGCACACATTCCGTCTTTACAATCCGATGGAATAGAAATACCGTTACTTTGAGCAACACGCAATAGTACGTCACCGGTTTTAGCATAAACACGTTTGTCTTGCTTTTCACCGAAACCGCAAAAAATTACACTGACCATCTTGAACCTCCTCATAATTCCCGTACGATATGCTCATGACTTCATATCAAATACAGTATGCACAAATCTCAAAAAGTGTAGATTACTCCCCCTCTTCTTGAGATTGCGCTGCTTTTTCAGCAGCTCGCGCAGCACGGTGTTCTTTGAGCCATTTCAACTCTTCGGCAACTTCATCATAACCGTCATCTTCGAGGGCACTTTCCAACTCTGCTTCTCGGCATCCGAATGTCAATCCTTCTTCGATAAAGTTGACTTCGTAAACCCGTATGGTCTGTAAAAAATCGCCGATTTTACGAACATACCCTTCAGACCCGGCGTCTACCAATACATCACCAACACGAGCATGAGGATAGGTTCCGTCATTTCGTATCGCTTTTACCAGTCGAACGCGTTCTCCTATTCGAAATACCGAGAGAATCTCATCTTTGGTCGACATCTTGTAGAGGTTTGTTTTACGTGCCTCATTGTTAATCGGCATTGTTTCGCTGTCGCGCTCAGACGATTCTAAATCAGCTTGTGCCGAATCAGCCGTTTGTTCCAAAAAATCAGAAGCTGATGGTTGCTTGGCTTGTACAGGCGTGGACTCCATGACTGACCTCCTCTACATCATTACAGCTGCTCGATGTAGAACAGGTTCCGCAAGCGCTGGGTTTATCAAACATTTCCCAGACGTCAGCAGCTGATGGGCTATAGCCGTTCTCAAAGTTTTTGTAGACCGTAATAAGGGCAAATTTATAGAACTCAAGCAATTTTGCATCACTGCCCATATCGTGACCTTTGGACTTATCGACCAATTCTCCAAATTTTTTCATGATATGAAATCGTTTTGCGTTTACTAGACGCTCATCGTACTCCAGATCAAAAAACTCGAAAAAATCTTCGGTATCGGTAATTTTTTGAAATTCGGTTAATGTTCCCATCCTATGCTCCTTATTGTTACTCGTAATGCAATTTTGACTCTACAGTCCCATCTCGTTTTTCAGCTGACTGGCCCACTCTTTGACACGATCTTCGGTCAAATCTTCCTGATTGACATCATCAATCCCTAATCCGCAGAATTTTCCCTCACGTTCAGCTAACGAATGTTCATAATCGTATCCGTTGGTTGATGTAAATCCGTATGCACTTGCACCCAGAGAGGTAAACAAATCATGCATTTTTCCAAGAGCACTTAAAAAGTGTTCTCCATGTGTTTTTTGGTCACCTGCACCGAAGAAGGCAACTTTTTTACCTTCTAAATCGGGACGATCATTGCTCAAATCGTATAATGGATCAACCCAGTCACGCTGAGGATCACCTTGCCCCCATGTTGATGAACCGAGAATCAATACATCGAAATCCTCAAACTGTTCAATACCATCAAAATCTTCTTCCATATCGATGAGTTCTGAACCTTTTAACTCATCTGCAAGAAGTTCTGCCGCACCCCGTGTGACACCGCTGCTGCTACCGAAAAAAATACCGACTTTTGACATGTTTGGACTCCTTATCCTTGTTTATTGCATGGTTTATATTGTTCATACGTTGCGATTGCGTTGGCGAGATGTTTATCACCATCTTCAAACAATGCTTCATACGTACGAAAACCGAAACGGTGTGCATCTTTGAAATATTTGTCTACGATGCAGATGCGATCCGCTATAACCGCACATCGACCGAATCCTTCATGACTCATTTCCATGATGACATTGCATACCACACCTGTTTTACGTTCGAACGCTAATGCGATTGCTTTATAGATCATTTTGATATCGTTGGTGAGCATCTCATCAATATCTGCAATAAGAGGAATAGCTTTGAGATCCTCTTTGGTTTTGACGTACTTTTTGATTAATAGCTCTTCATCACTGATTCGTGACCAATTCCCGAACTGATCGAGTGCCCGGATTTGACGTATTAACTCTGTTCCAAATTCATTCATTACTTTTTCTGCTTCCATAATAATTATTCCCCTTCTGCCCATCGGTCTTGTCGAACATCGTGTTCGGTTTTCATTTGAATGATATTTTTAATCCACGGCGGAGGATTTCCATTAATCATTTCTACTAATGTTTTGAGAATATCCTCGATCAATGTCGGCTCATTCACTTTCATCGGGTGGATTCCTGCTCGAATTACTTTTGCCGCAGCCGTACCGCCGATACTCTCACAATACATGATGTTTACCCCTTTGAGAGCACGAACACGAAAATCTGTTTTGTCATCATCTTCGAGTTCAGATGTATCGGTTTTGATAACCTCGGAGAGGGAAAATCCGTCTTTAGAAACGTTATAGACAACAAACTCTCTCGCTCCGCCGAAGTGGGCGTTAATCTCTTCCATATCTTTGGTCGCGAAAGCGACTTTCATCGCATTATCCATGGTTCCATTCCCCTCTATTGTGATTTTAGTGTTCATGTTTGACCTTTCTCAATGAATTTGCTATCTCAAATAAAAAATAAGTACTGCCCTCATACAACTGATCGCTTTTAAGCTGATTCCCTAACTCTTCATAATTAGGGAAACCGCGGATAACGAGTGCCGTATTGTGATACATATGCAAGATTCGTTCTGCATGAAAATTACTGATAACCATATCCGCATGTTCAAAGAAACCGCGTGCATCTTCCAAATCTCCGACAAATACTTTTTCCGCTTCGATGGTATGGAGAACATCGCTAAACGTCGTAGAAATCGCCGCATCAATGGTTCCGCCGACACTGCGAAGCAATGCACAGATTCCGGCTAACATATCCGGCTCACCGGTAACGACAAAATGGGAGCTTCCAATTAGAAAATGGGAATCCAACATCGCATCTTGCAGACGTGAACGCCATCGTTTCATTAACGGTTTAGGGTCTGTGTGTCGTATTTCCATCAATGCCGCTACAAAATTGTCGCACCCATCCAATCCCATCAGATGATCAAAATGAAGATGTTCTATAAGCGGATTCTTTTTTTGTAAGGCTAAAGCCGATTTTTTCATCGAAGCACCAATGCTAATTACAATAGAAGAAGTAGCCAAATCTCGGATCTGATCGACGGTGATTCCTCCGTTAGCCAATTTCCCCTGCCCTGCTTCCCAATACCCATCCAATGAGGTAGAAAGATCAGGAAGTGCGTAAGTCTCAAAACCGAAATCTTCACACAAACATTTGATCTTTTCCACCTCGATAGGCTGCATACTCAAATGCGGTAAAAAGACAAGTTTGTTGGTTTTTACTTCGGTAGCGGCAACGGTAAGTTGTTCGATCATAGCAGTAACAGTAAGAGCCCATCCGCTCTCCATCCCACCCTCGTAATCGGGAGTATTAACGAACACATAGGGGATTTCGATGTGCATTCCGACTCCGCGAACATCATCCCCTTTGGTCTCGGTCAGACCCGTCGTATGCAAACCGATCATCGAAGGTTTGAGATTTTTCTCTTTGTTCTGAATATTTTCAATTGCCATAAGGATCGAGTAATCCCCACCATCGAGAACAGCGGTGATGTCGCTCACCGAAGTGTTGTTGATCGCGATCGGTTCGTTAAAATGGCGTGTAAAAAAGACTTTGGTATACGAGGCACACCCTTGAGCGCTGTGCATAAGCGGCATACAGTCTTTTACCCCCAGATATGCGAGGGTTGCACCCATCGGCTGAGAGTGCTTGATCGGGTTGACTTGAAGAGGTTTGTGCTCGTGGCGGGAAAGGGAGAATTCCATTATCCCACCTCCCACGGCGCCGGTTTTCCGACATTGGCAAATACCGGATTGCGAAATGCGTATTTTAAATCCTCGGCGAGATTAAGCAGTCCGTTGTAACCGCCGTAGCTCGTTTTTTTCTCCTGATTGACGTCGATAAACGAGATTTTTTTCTTGATGGCGGTGTAGAGGCTTCTCCCTCCGGCTAGGAGGATATGTGCTCCAGTCGAATCGATTATCTTGCCTTGTTCAGAGGCGGGTTTCGTCATCAAAACACCGTTTTCTCCGAGATATTCACGTGCTTTATCGATATCATCCTGAGTCGATTTAGCCACGCTGGTAGCGACAACTTCAATCCCCAAATCTTGTAATCCCGAAGCGATTGACCACGCTTTATTTCCTCCGGTATTGAGAACTGCTTTTTTCCCCGCAAACATTGCACGATACGGTATAAGTGCCGCTTCGAGATCCGCTTCCGCTTCCGCAATCACCGTTTCGGCACGTGCTATGAGTTCCGGGTCGCCCAAGGCGGTAACAATTTCACGAATTGCGAAAGTGGTGTCACGTTTGCCGTAAAAGGATACCGATATCCAAGGAATACCGTATTGTTCCTGCATCTTGCGTGTCAATGTGATGAGTGATTTAGCGCAGACGATAACATTCAGTTTCGCTCTATGAGCACAGCGGATATCACCGACACGCCCGTCTCCGCTCATGGAGCTCAGGACTCGAATGCCGATTTTTTCAAAGAGCGGCAAATATTGCCACATATCTCCGGTAACGTTGTAATCTCCGATCAGGTTAATATCATACGGAGTCGTAAACTCTGGTTCTTTGGTACCGATAAGATGTTCCAATACCGCTTCGCCTGCAAGACGAGAACCTAGGTTTTTACTCCCTACAAATCCGGCAGCATGAACGGGGACAACAGGTACTCCGTGTTTTTCCGCACCCAGTTTGCAGGTCATGTCGATATCATCCCCCATCAACGCAGTCACACACGTCGAATAGACAAAAATCGCTTCGGGTTTGTAATGCTCCATGACATAATCGATCGAATCACCCAGCCGCTTATCCCCGCCGAAGATGACATCATTGGTATTGATTCCTGTCGTAAATCCCATTTGCGTATGATCTCGCCCAGTGTACGACGTTTTTGTCTCACGTGTTTCCCATGATGAACCCAGACAGGTTTGAGGGCCGTGAACGAGGTGTACGGCATCGGCATAAGGGAAAAGGGAGATTTGAGCACCGTCAAAAGCGCATCCCCCTGCGGCAAGTCCCGGTTTAGGCTTATCACACCCTTCTCCCGGTTTTTTGTCTTTACTGTGAGAGCAAGCGCTCTCGTTCATAAGTTCTTTGATTTTTGCTCGGCTGACCATCGGATACTCCTAAGAGTTAAGTATCCATCTTAATGCAAGAAGCGTGCGAGCGGAGGATTACAATTTTTTACTGGCGGTTACGAGGAATATAGGGTAGCTTTGAGTCTCTTTTTCAACCGTGTGCGCATGATGGAAACGGACATGTTCAAACCCTGCTTCCTCAATTGTTTTACGCAATGCATCGCGTTCAAAACCGAAATGGTGTACCCCGTCGTTGCCATGAGAGTGAAAAGACCCGTCTTCGGCTTCGAGATCGGCAATAGCAATAAAACCGTCTCGTTTGAGATGCGTATGAAACGCTCTGAATAAATCTGCCGTATCTTCGACGTGGTGCATTGCCATTGAGCTGACAATTCCGTGAAATTGTTTTTGCAGAGGCTCTTCGCAAATATTTTGACAGATTGCTTCCACCCGAAGTTTGTCAGAGTTTTTGTTCTCTAACTGTTCAAGCATTTTTTCGGAGAGATCGACGCCGACTACCGTATTAACCATCTGAGCAATTTTAAAACTGAGCAGTCCGGTACCAGCTCCGAAATCCATAATATGCATCGTATTTAATAAAGAAATCCGGTTTGAAATCGTTTGAAATACCGCATGTGCGATATTTTGGCGCATATCGCCTTTATCCCATCCCTCGGCGGCTTGGTTAAATCGTTCGCTCATTGTTATACCTCATATTAATTTTGTGAAACCATACGAATCTCCCTCTGCGGATAGGGAATCGTGATCTTTGCTTCTCGCAATGCTTTATAGATGGCCATATTTGCCTCGTATTGTATCTTGAAATAATTACGGGTCGGCACCCAATAACGGACGCCAATCTCTATAGCACTTTCACCGAATTTTTCAATCCCGATGATCGCTTTTGTTTCGCTGGAGATGTTTTCAAGCCCTTCAATCACTTCACGGATAATATCGATTGCTTTTTCGGCATCGTCATTATAGGAGATACCGACACTCGACTCGACGATACGGTATTTGAATGAGTTGACGATCACTTCACCGATCATATTTTTGTTCGGAACCGTAATCAACTCTTCATCTTCCGTTCGAAGCGTTGTATAGGCGAGGCGGATCTCTTCGACTTCGCCATACACTTTGTTGATCAAAATCGTATCTCCGATTTTAAACGGACGGGTGATGATGAGTGAAATTCCGGCGGCATAGTTGGCAACGCTTCCCTGAATCGCCAAACCTGCCGTTAAAAAAACCGCACCGACTGCCGCAATAAAGGGTGCAATAGATATTCCCAATTTTCCTATAGCAACAACCAGCATCGCCCCAAAGATCAATATTCGTATGCCGTTAGCGGTAAATTTACTCAGGGTAGGATCAAAATCATGCTGATGAAAAAATTTGATAAGAACATTGAAAACGTATTTCGACAGAAACCAGCCGATCGTTACAATGATCAGCGCTCCAATAATTTGAAAACTATAGTTAGCTAAAAAATCGATCGCTTTCACGTAAAACCGATTGAAATAGGCTAGTTGTTGATCCATCAATAATTTCCTCTCTATTTAGTGACGCTATTATAAAGCAATTCTCTATCAATCCTATAATCTTTTTTTTAAGATACTAGGAGTACTATTAAATGTGAATCACTATTATAATCTTCGAATCTCAAGGAGTACGTTATGACACATAATGGCAAACTTATAATCGTTGCAGATATGGGGGAACTGAAAAGTTATAAAGTTCAGTTGATTACCGAAACCAACCGCTATCATTTGGAACTTGTAAATGATATCGATTACATCGAAGGACGCGAAACGATGAGTGAAACCCTCAGTGATGAGCGAGGGCGGTTCGGACACGAAAGCGGTGATGATCATGGAAGTGAGCATGAGTTGGAACAGCGTTTGATTCAGCAAATTGCAGATGACATATCAGCATTTCTCGCGGATGCTGCGGAAGATTCCTGCTATCTCGCATTCCCTGCAAAACATCATAAAGAGCTGACGGCAGCCCTCTCTGATACTGCTCAAAAAGCTTTGGCTAAAAATATAGCTGTCGATCTGGTCAAATGTCCGGTAGAAGATCTCCTCTCTCATTTTTAGTCAAATTAGGCGAAGCAGATTGTGCTTCGCTTTTACAAGAGTCTAATAATCTCTGAAATGGTGGGATGAGCATGTATGACTGCACTTAAATCATCAGCTCTCATCTCTTTTTCAATCGCCACGATGAGCTCATGAATAATCTCTGTTGCTTCAACTCCGATAATAGTCGCACCTAAAATAATTCCGCTATCAGCACAAACAATCAATTTGGCAAATCCCGAATCGTCTCCGGCTATTTTGGCTTTTGCATTGGTTTTAAAAAAAGCTTTTTTGATTATTACGGCTCGCCCTTGTGCTTTAGCCTCTCTCTCTTGCAGACCGCAGCTAGCGATTTGGGGATCGGTAAAAATAGTATAAGGGGTAAGATGATTATTGCTATCCATACTTCCGTGAACCAAGTTGTGTGCAGCGATATGAGCTTCTGTGTATGCCGTATGGGCGAATGCGGGCGTATTAATACAGTCACCGACCGCATAAATATGTTTTTGGGTCGTTTGAAAGGCCTTATTAACCTCGATAAATCCTTGGTCATTCAACCTGACTCCGGCTTTTTCAGGGGAAAGAGCTTCGGTATAAGGGATTCGTCCTGTGGCGCAAAGAACGATATCGCACGTCATTCGTACGTCACCCTCCCCTGCGAGCACTAACTCCACTCCACCCTCACCCACAACGGCTTTGTTGATAATGGTGGAGGTCATCACATTGATATTTCGCTTTTTAAAAGCACGCAAAAGGGCTTTGGCAACCTCCTCATCTTCACCGGAGAGTAATTGGGTTCCGCGAACAATTACTGTTACCGATACTCCAAAAGCGCTGAAAAATGTCGCAAATTCACATCCGATCGGACCGCCTCCGACAATCGCTATGGATGAGGGTAACGTTTTTAATTCAAATATATCGCGGCTGGAGAGTATTCGTTTCCCGTCTTGCGGTAACTGCTCTATGGTTTTGGTCTGCGAACCTGTTGCAATAATACATTTATCGAACCGGATTTGCTCACCCGAAACATCCACCGTATGTTCATCAACAAACGCTGCCGTTCCATACAGTATTTCAACCCCAGCCTGCTCTAAAAGCCACATGACACCTGTTCTTATCTCATTTTTGAGCATAATGGTTTTCTCTTCCAAACGCTCTAAATTCAGTCCTTTGATTTCCAATACGATACCGCAATCGTTAAAATAGGAGGCTTTCGAGGCATATGCCGCACCCGATAGATAATTTTTTGTCGGTATGCATCCCTCGTTCAGACATGTTCCGCCGATGCGTTCTTTGGTTCGCTCGATCAGTAAAGTTTTCATACCGGATCGGGCGAGTTCCAATGCCGACTCATAGCCTCCGGGACCGGCACCGATCACAACAATATCATATTGTTTCATATTAAGTCCTTTCTAGTAAGATGATCCTGATATCAGGTATTCATGCGCCATGTAGCTGCTGCGTGTGTAGGGGGAACTTTTGATGTAGTTAAATCCCATCTCCCTTCCGATGCGCCGTAACTGATCAAACTGCTTCGGATCTACATATTCTACCACTTCGCTATGTTCTGCCGAGGGGGATAGATACTGTCCGATACTTAAAAGACGGCATCCAACACCTAAAAGGTCTTTCATCAGTTCCAGTACCTCATCCTCTCTCTCACCTAATCCGAGCATAATACCGCTTTTTGTAGCGATTGATGGATTGAAAAGATGCAGTTTTTCCAGCACTCGCAGTGAGCGATCATACTCTGCTCCGCGTCGAATATGATAAAGACGCGGCACCGTTTCCATATTATGGCCGATGATCTCGGCTCCGCTGAGAGCTATTTGCTTTAGAGCCACCTCATTTTCGTGTAAATCTGGTATTAATAGCTCGATACTAATCGATTTATCCAACGCTTTAATGGCATGTACGGTTTCACAAAAGTGTCCTGCTCCGCCGTCACTAAGATCATCACGAGTCACACTGGTAATCACGACATGTTTCAGCCCAAGTTTCTTAATCGTCTCAGCAACCTGCACGGGTTCATCTCTATCCGGTGCTGTCGGTTTTCCTTTGGATACAGTACAAAAGGTACAGGCACGGGTACAGTGTGTCCCCAGTAACATAAATGTGGCGACTCGTTGGGTAAAGCACTCTCCGATGTTAGGACACATTGCTTCTTGGCAGACAGTGTGTACCTTTCCCTGATCCAAAAGTGATTCGACCTCATTCAGACTGCTAAGCAGTATCTTTTTGCGTAGCCATTTGGGTTTTGGTTTAAACGGTTTTTGCATCGATATTCCAGCTCTCTTGAGTATATTTTATTACCATAAGTTCTTTGGCTTTATCTTCCTCGGATGGTGTTAAAGTATCATCGATAAAACGTGTTCCGAAGGTTTTAGAAAATGATTCTTTCAACAATAGTGCAAGTTCATCATACGTGATTTTTTGTCCCAGTTTATCCAATGTTGCCGCATATTCCAATCCCGATTCGACTAAGAAGAGAGGCTTCCACAGATGAGTATCGAAGCTCATCGGTATACTTCCATGCTGTAAAAGATGACCACGTACATGGCGTTGGGCATTTCCTCCCATTTTTTCTCCGTTGATGAGGATATCATACGCCTCATTGCCCATAAGGCAAATATCCGATTGGCTGAGCTGATGTTCGATATCACAGGCGAAAGATGCTTCATACCCCATTATCCGGTACAGCCGAATCAAAAATCCGCATATCAATCGATAGCTCTCTTTTACCCCTTTCTCGGTATCTCTCGGCATAACCAACGAATACGACAGATCCCCTCCATGTACCAAAATTCCCCCTCCACTCAAGCGTCTGACACAGGGGATACTGTATTGTTTCAGTAGTTCCCTATCCACATGTCCCTGAATCTTGGAAAACCGTCCTAAACTCAGAGAATTTTCCCATCCGTATATGCGTAAAACAGGTAAATCACCCTCTCGATATTCGCTTAACAATGCTTCATCAACCGCCATATTCCACGATGCCGTTCCTACACCGGTCTCAATCAGCCGCCATTGTCTAAGTTCAAACATATTTGCCTCTCACTTCACGACGTCATAAGGAATCTTACATCTATTTTAGCTTATCATGGTTGATTATTGATTGTACCTGAAAAGAATTTTCGGAGGCTAAACAATGGAAAAACATTTTATCGATAAAAAGGCGGAGGATTTTTCAGTCCGACCTAATATAATGGAGTATGCTCAAGAGTACGCTTCATTCAAATGGGAAGATGTTTCTGCGCACTTTGAAGGATTACCCTCAGGGGGACTGAATATTGCCCATGAGGCAATCGATAGACATGCCAACGGGTTACTTGCCGAGAAAACTGCATTAGTGTGGTTAGGTGAGAATGGAGAACGCAGAACCTATACCTTTTTAGAGATGAAAAAACAGACGGCTAAATTTGCCAATGTTCTCCAGACCCTCGGGGTTGAGAAGGGAGAACGGGTTTTTACCCTCTCTACCCGTCTTCCCGAACTTTACATTGCCGCACTCGGTATTCTCAAAAATCGCAGTGTTCTCTGCCCCCTCTTTTCCCAATTCGGCCCTGAACCGATACTTCAACGCTTAGTGCGCGGTGATGCCAAAGTCCTTCTAACGACTAAAATTCTTTTTGAAAAAAAAGTGCGCTCCCTGCTGGATCAATTGAAGGATTTGCGATACGTCTTATTGATTGATGCAGAAGAAGATGAAAGTGATCAAATTCGCTCTCTCCCGCGCCTTATGGAAAATGTTTCCGAGTATTTTGATATTCTCCCCACCGATCCCGAAGATATGTCGGTACTCCATTTTACCAGCGGGACGACGGGAATGCCCAAAGGGGTCGTACACGTCCATAAAGCAATTTACACCCATTGGATGAGCGGCCGCTATGTTCTCGATCTTCACGAGGATGATATTTACTGGTGTACCGCCGATCCGGGCTGGGTAACAGGGACATCGTACGGAATCATTACCCCTTGGCTGCACGGTGTCACCAATATCGTTGATGAAGCAGAGTTCGATGCCGCACGATGGTATAGTATTTTACAAAACGAACGGGTAAGCGTCTGGTATACGGCACCGACAGCGATACGGAGATTGATGCGTCTGGATACTAATCCCAGAGACGAGTATGACCTTAGCGCACTGCGCCTTGTACAAAGTGTCGGCGAACCGCTTAACCCTGAAGCAGTGATTTGGGGGATGGAGAAACTGAAACTCCCAATCCATGACAACTGGTGGCAGACGGAAACAGGCGGTATTATGATCGCTAATCTACTCTCCCAGCAAATCCGTCCCGGATCAATGGGACGTCCTCTTCCGGGAATCGACGCGGGAGTGGTTATGCATCATGATGATGGCAGTGTAAGTGAAATCACCGAGGCGAACAAAGAGGGGGAACTCGCCCTTCGTCCCGGATGGCCATCGATGTTTCGTGCCTACCTTCATAACGACGAAAAATACGCCAACTCTTTTGTCGGAGGGTGGTATCTCTCAGGCGATTTGGCCTACAAAGATGAAGACGGCTATTTTTGGTTTGTCGGACGCGCCGATGATATTATCAAAACTTCCGGCCATATGGTTGGCCCCTTCGAAGTCGAAAGCACCCTAATGGAACATCCGGCAGTAGCCGAAGCGGGGGTGATCGGCAAACCCGATCCCCTCATCGGGCAGTTGGTCAAGGCATTCGTCTCTCTCAAAAGCGGGTACGAGCCTTCTGAAGATCTTCGACGCGAATTGATCGGATTCGGACGTAAAAGACTGGGGGTAGCAGTAGCCCCAAAAGAGCTCGAGTTTCAGCAAAGCCTCCCTAAAACCCGCAGCGGAAAAATTATGCGACGTCTTCTCAAAGCACGTGAAATGGGTCTGCCAGAGGGTGACACCTCTACCTTGGAAGATTAAGGAGATAAGAATGAAAACAGATAGTGACATTGTCCATAAATTCTATCGTGATATGCTGTTGATCCGCCGTTTTGAAGAGAAATGTGTGGAAATGTACAGCCGCGAAAAAATACGGGGTTTCTTGCACCTCTACATCGGCGAAGAGGCAATCGGGGTTGGAGTAATGCACGCGCTTGCTCCCGATGATGCCGTCCTCGCCACCTATCGCGAACACGGACAGGCTCTCGCACGGGGAGTCCATCCCAATCGGATCATGGCCGAAATGTACGGGAAGCTGGAAGGCTGTTCCAGAGGACGTGGAGGATCAATGCATATTTTTGATGCAGAAAAGCGTTTTTACGGAGGGAGTGCTATCGTCGCCGGTGCTCTTCCTGTAGCGGTTGGGATGGCATTGGCTGATAAGATGATGAAGCGCAATCGTGTCACCGTCTGCTTTTTCGGTGACGGAGCCGCAGCCGAGGGGGAATTTCACGAATCGCTAAATCTTGCCGCCTTGTGGCATCTGCCAATCCTATTCATCTGTGAAAACAACCTCTATGCGATGGGGACAGCGATCGAGTTTTCCCACTCCGAGACGAACCTTGCCAAAAAGGCATCATGCTATCGTATTGAATCACATCAAGTGGATGGAATGGATGTCGAAGCGGTAGCTGAAGCGTCCGAAAGTGCTGTAGAAAAAATACGTGATGGAGCGGGACCGATATTTCTCGAATGTTTAACGTACCGTTTTCGTGCCCATTCGATGTTCGATGCCGAACTCTACCGCTCCAAATCCGAAGTAGATGAGTGGAAAAAGAGAGACCCTCTTTTAGTACTGCAACAGCGCTATCCAAGTATTAATATTGAAAAATATGAGCATGAAATTACCATAACTATTGACGAAGCGCTCAACTTTGCCGAAAACGGCACGCTGGAGCCGAGAGATGATCTCACAAAATTCGTCTATACACAAGGGGGAGTACAATGAGTACCGTCATTACCTACCGTGAAGCGATTCGACAAGCGATACGTGAAGCGATGGAGAAAGACGAACGGGTCTTTTTGATGGGAGAAGATGTCGGTCGTTATGGTGGCAGTTTCGCCGTCAGCATGGGTCTCTTGAAACAATTCGGAAACGAGAGGATCATCGATACCCCGCTCAGTGAATCGGCTTTTACAGGTGCAGGTATCGGTGCGGCATTGAACGGTATGCGTCCCATCGTCGAAATCATGACCGTCAATTTCAGTCTCCTCGCACTGGATCAGATCATGAATAATGCCGCTACCTTGCTTCACATGTCGGGAGGACAGTTTAACGTCCCTCTGGTGATCCGGATGACAACCGGAGGGGGAAAACAGCTCGCTGCCCAACACTCCCACTCACTGGAGGGGTGGTTTGCCCATATCCCCGGTCTCAAAGTCCTCACCCCTGCCACCGTACAGGATGCCTATGACATGGTTGGATTAGCCCTTGCCGATCCCGATCCCGTGTTAATCTTCGAAAACTCTCTCCTTTATAACGCCAAGGGAGATTTAGATACCGCATCGACCCCGCTTGCTATCGGCAAAGCCAAAGTACACCGTGAGGGGAAAGAGATCAGTATCCTTTCGTATGGTATCAGTGTGTTTAAAGCCCTCGAAGCCGCTGACATTCTTGCATCCGAGGGAATCGATGCTGAAGTGATCGATCTGCGTTCGTTGCGTCCTCTGGACGATGAAACGATAATGGCGACTGTGCGTAAAACCCATCGGGTGATGATTGTGGATGAGGGGTGGAAATCGGGAAGTATCTCAGCAGAGATCATGGCTCGCATCAACGAACAGGCTTTTTTCGAACTCGACGCCCCTATGGGGAGAGTGTGTTCTGCCGAAGTTCCCTTTCCCTACGCCAAACATCTCGAAGATGCCGCACTGCCGCAACCGGATAAAATAGTCGCCATGGCTAAAAAATTGATGGAGGAGTCATGAGTACTTTTGTAATGCCCAGTTTGGGTGCCGATATGGAATCGGCGGTGTTGATGGAATGGAAGATAAAAGAGGGAGACCGTGTTGAAAAAGGGCAAGTGATCGCCGAAGTTGAAACCTCCAAAGGGGTAATCGAAATCGAGGTATTCGAAGAAGGAACTGTCGATAAAATCCTTGTTAAAGAAGAAACGGAGTGTACGGTAGGAACCCCGTTAGCCATCATCCGAACCGATAATGAAACTTTAGAAGAAGAAATGCCAACACAAACGCTCCAGCATCTCGATGAGAAAAGACCGCATACAGATGCTACCATCGATATACCGGTATCGGAATCCTCCGAACGGGTCAAAGCTTCCCCAGCAGCAAGAAGGAAAGCCAAAGAGTTAGGAATTGATCTTTTCAGTCTCGCCGCAACGACAGGTGAAGTTCATCTGTCGCACGTTGAATCTGCTGCTCCAGCCGAACCTGTTGAACAAAAAACACAAGTAAGCGGTATGCGTCAGGCTATTGCCCGTGCTATGAGCCGCTCCAATTCCGAAATCCCCCACTATTATCTAACCACTTCTATCAATATGACTCCCGCATTGCATTGGCTTGAAGAGATGAATGCCAAACGAAGTATTAAAGATCGAATCCTCCCCGCAGCTTTGCTGATCCGCGCCGTCGTTCTATCTCTCAAAGCCGTCCCAGAACTCAACGGTTTTTGGGAGAATGATGCTCCAAACATCAAAACGCAGATCAATGCCGGCATCGCCATCGCATTACGGAAAGAGGGTCTTATCACCCCGGCTTTACTGAATGCGGAATCTATGAATCTGGATGAGACAATGCATTCGTTGGACGATCTTATCAGCCGTACCCGTGCCGGAAAACTGCGAAACACCGAGATTACTCAGCAAACCATCACAATCACCAACCTCGGTGATCTCGGGGTTGAAAGCGTCTACGGTGTTATTTATCCCCCACAGCTAGCACTGATAGGATTGGGACGAATCATCAACGTTCCATGGGCTGAAGGGGATGCGCTATGTGTACGCAAAGTGATGCAGGCGACGCTCGCAGGAGACCATCGTGCCACCGACGGACGAACCGGAGCGAAGTTTCTCGAAAAACTGAACGATCTATTACAACACCCTGAGGAGTTACTATGACGCAAGAGCAGATTAAAGCCGCTATCATCGAACAGATACTATTTATCGCTCCCGATATAGAGGAAGCCAATATCATCCCTGATAAAAACATCCAACGCTCTTTGGAGATTGATTCCTTTGATTTCCTAAAGATACTGACCGCTTTAAATGAAGTGACAGGGGTCGAAGTTCCTGAATCTGATTATTCGAAGGTGGATACACTGGAACATATGTGCGAGTATTTTATGAAAAGAGTGAAAGACTAGAGTGTGTTACTCATGCCCTTCGTGCTTCTTGCGTCCGACATAATTTAGTATAGCCATCGAGACGATTAAAATACCGACTCCACTGATGAGATAAAATGCATAGTTCATATTGCGTATATCGTCAATAGCCACTTTGAACACTACCATCAACGACTCGATCGAGAGGGCGATAATGATCGAGGTTAAAAATTTTGTCAGAGTTTTGTATTCGGTCCCCTCTTCGAGCGTCAAGGATCGATAGAATACTTCCTGTTCTAAAATCGTTTTTGCCAAATCATAGATTGCAATTGCCAGAGTAATCCCGATAATCGATTTGAATACATGCTGCAATGTCTCATCACCGAAACTTATCAATGCCTTCACAAACCCGATCAATCCATATACGCCGAGAAACATTGCTAATAAAACCAATCCGCCGCCCAAAAGCGCATAGATGGCAATGGAGAGTTTTGAGATAAGTCGGTTGCTGTCGATAAGGTGCATTTTACTCAATACCGCAACCAAATCGAGATCAAACACGGCAATCTTGCCGTCAGGATATTTACGGGCAAATGAGACTTTCGGCTTGCCGCTGTTGGCACAGATATAAGGATTCGAGATATAGTTGCCTTTCTCATCGAACTGTATACGGTTGATAAAATAGGCTCTGTCTGAACCCTTTAACGACATATCATGTCCGCTGCGGTGCCATGTCGGAGTTATCTGCTCCCCTTGGGCATTCATCAAGTACATATCACTCAGACAAGGGAGACGTTTGAAAAAGTTCTGTACTTGAACATCATCAAAATCATGACGTGGATTATCACTGATCGTCGTCAGTAAAAATCCCTCTACAGCATCCCGATTGTCTCTATATATTTGCATCATTTGTTTCATCACTATATTCCATACTATAAAGTTATTTAGTGTATCCAAATCTGTTGTGCGATGTCAAAATACTTTTTAACCTTTTTTCGTTATCATCTAGCATTGTTAAACGTTTATCATAAAAGGGGGATATCATGAGTACACCTAGTAATCTTACTATCAAAAATTTTGAAGCTATCCTAAAAGCAGAAAAAGCAAACCTCGAAAAAAACATACAAATGCTCAAAGCCGAAGTAAGCAGCATTGAATCGGATAAGGATATAGGCGATATGGAAGATTTAGCAGAGCTTGAAATCGACAATTCAAGAGATCATGCGATCCTTTACAAGCTTCAATCCCAGGTATCTGAGATCGATGCCGCATTGATACGTATCAGTATGGGAATCTACGGTATTTGTGAAAAAACAGGTAAATCTATACCAATAGAGAGATTGATCGCCAATCCAACGGCTCGCACCGTTGTAGGCGAGTGAAAGGATCAGTGTGATTTATCCTGAACATTTAACCAATCATTTGGGGGAAATTGCCGGAAAGCTTGGTATCAATCCCAGTGAGATGACCATAGTAAAAATGACTCCGGGTGCTGATGATCGGCATAAAGAGCTTGAACTGATCCAAGGGGATTGGAATGATACGCGCCCTTGGATTATTTTAGATGAAAGAGATCGGATTTACACATTAACCTCGGCCGAATCTTTATCGATGATAATACATCTTCTAACCGCCAGCCAAAGTGAAAATTTCCAACATAAACTTGAAAAAGCAATTTGGCAGCGTCTGCCCATCGATTTTAATGATGTTTGGGAAGTAGCGATGGATCGGATACAGACAATGGCCCGTTCTCAGTCGGACAGTTTGGTCGTGAACATTGATTTGGATTGGCTGGTAAGTGAAATCAAGCAAAAATATCCGAATCTTTTTTATCATCTAGACCAGTTGATGGAACAAAAAGAGTAATCGGACAATGGAAAACACAATGGATGGAAACGGATACCTTATCCATCATTTAAAGGTTTCAGGTGTTCTCCAATCACCTTCTCTCATCAATGCATTTAAAACATGCAACCGAATCCTTTTCGTCCCCGAAGAATTTTATCCGTATGCCTATGATGACCGTCCGTTGCCGATCGGCACAGAACAAACCATATCACAACCCTATACCGTTGCCATTATGCTTGAACTCCTGCATCCGCGTATCGGAGACAGAGTACTCGATATCGGTTCAGGCTCAGGATGGACAACCGCCCTATTAGCTACGACAGTCGGGACATCCGGATTTGTGGAAGGCGTTGAAATTATTCCTCGATTAGTGGAATATGGAAACGAAAATTTAGCCAAAGCCGATATTCATAACGCAACAATCACATTAACCGATCCTTCGATCCTCGGAAAACCGGGAAAACTTTATGACTGCATTCTAGTTTCTGCCAGCGCTCACGAGATGCCGACTGCACTGATCGATCAGCTAAAACCACAGGGGAGACTCGTCATCCCCATCCGAAATAGTATATGGCGAATCAAAAAAGAGAAAGACGGAACTGTTACGAGCGATGAATTTCCGGGATTCCGGTTCGTCCCTCTGATCGTCTAAAAAAATGATGAAAGAAACCACATCTAATGGATTAAGTCGTGATGAAGCCTCTGAAAGACTCCATAAATATGGTCTGAATGTACTGCCAGGAACACAGCCGAAAACATTTTTTTATATCATGTTAGACGTTATCAAAGAGCCGATGTTTTTGATGCTGCTTATTGCCGGAAGTATTTATCTTGCCTTGGGCGATCGTGCTGAAGCACTGTTTTTACTCTCATTCGTTTTTGTCGTTATCGGTATCACATTAATGCAAGAACACAAGACGCAACGGGCATTGGAATCGTTACGCGATCTATCTGCACCACGTGCTCTGGTTCGACGTGACGGTGTAGATATCCGTATCGCTGGTCGAGATGTAGTCCCTGGTGATCTGCTGGTATTACATGAAGGGGATCGTATCGCCGCCGATGCCATACTTATAGAGGGGCAGTTATCGGTTGATGAATCACTATTAACGGGTGAAGCCGTTCCGGTCAACAAATTGCCGAGTGGAACCTCCAACACACAGAAAGCGGATAGCACTGCTTTATTATTTGCCAGTACTGTGGTTACCAAAGGAATTGCACTAGCCGTAGTACGTTCCACAGGCACATATACAGCTATCGGTCGCATAGGCCAGACGCTTGCATCAACCGAAGAGATTCCCTCCGGATTGCAGTTAGCTTCACGGTCTCTGATTCGTAATCTAACTATTCTGGCTATCAGCATCGCAATTGCATTAATTTTTATTAATTGGCTGTTAAATGATAAATCTTTTCTGGAAAGCCTTTTATCAGGTATTACCTTGGCGATGGCAATCCTTCCCGAAGAGATCCCTGTTATTCTCACTGTATTTTTGGCACTGGGTGCTTGGAATATTTCGAAAATAAAAGTCCTTACCCGCCGAATCAGTGCTGTAGAGGCACTGGGAGCCATCAATATCCTCGCCGTAGACAAGACAGGGACATTGACGCAAAACAGGATGAAAATTGCCGAATTGTACGTCGATGATACTCTCTTTATCGCAGACGAAGAGAATAAACTGCCCGAAATATTTTATCCGTTGATTGAATTTGCCATGCTGGCTACCCCGCTGGATTCCTTTGATCCCATGGAAAAAGCAATCCAATTCTTTGGTCATACACAGCTAATTGGAACAGAGTACCTGCACAATGAATGTGTTCCTGAATTTCAATACGATCTTTCTCCTGATATCATGGCAATGACTCAAATTTTTTCCCATATCAGCCCTTCCCTTCATCTTCTTGCAACGAAAGGGGCACCTGAAGCGGTTGTCGATTTATGTCATCTTTCTGAAACTCAAAGAAATGAAATCCAATGGCGTGTTGAAGCTATGGCTGCACGGGGACTTCGTGTATTGGGAGTAGCCAAAGGTGAAATACAATCCAGAGGTAACAATCCGGTTTGGCCTAAAAGTCAGCATGATTTTGATTTTACTTTTTTAGGACTTGTCGGGTTTATGGATCCTCCGCGACCTGAAGTCCATGATGCAATAGCTGAATGCCGAAGTGCAGGAATACGGATACTTATGCTTACAGGCGATCATCCCGCTACGGCACGTACGATTGCGAAACAAGTAGGATTATCTGAACGGGCAAATGTCATTACCGGTGACGAAATTTCACAATTAAACGATGAAAATTTGATTTTACGACTATACGAGACGGATATATGTGCCCGTATGCTACCTGAACAAAAGCTTCGTTTGGTGCAGCTATTACAAAAAAAAGGTAACGTTGTTGGCATGAGTGGAGACGGAGTCAATGATGCCCCTGCGCTTAAAGCTGCCGATGTTGGTATTGCCATGGGCGAACGAGGCACCGATGTGGCAAGAGAAGCTGCCCACATAATTCTTTTGGACGATAGTTTTGCCAGTATTGTTGCTGCGATCCGTCAAGGAAGAAATATTTATGATAACATAACCAAAGCAACCCGATTCACGTTTGCCGTCCATGTCCCTATTATTGCCCTGACTCTTATTCCTGCACTTTTACACTGGCCTGTATTGCTGATGCCTATTCATATCGTTCTTCTCGAACTGCTGATTGATCCTGCGTGTGCTATTGTTTTTGAAGCTGAAACAGCGGCTAAAAATATAATGAAACGTCCGCCTAGAAATCCGGAAGCAACCCCATTTGGTGGCAAGAATATCGCATTTGCATTGATTCAGGGAAGCGGTTTTGCACTTATATTACTCATCGCTTATCATGTGTTGCTGCAGATGGGGTGGATTATCACTACGATTCACATCACTCTCTTTACAGCACTGGTTTTTGGCTTATTTTTATTGGTGCTTGCCAACAGTGACAATAGCCCTTTTTCACAACCTCGTAATCCATGGCTGCTATATATGTTCGCTGCCGTCACACTTTTGCTTCTCACCGTACTTTTTATCCCATTATTACGTGATTTGCTTGGTTTTGCCACGCTTACACTTCCACCCATTATTGCTGCTTGTATACTGCTTTTCATAAGCGGAGTATGGTTACTGAGCGTGCATCGGATTTATGAACCCTCATTAAAAGCATAGCAAATTTTCATCTTCGCACTATGATCTGAATTAGTGCCAAATCCCCTCTATTTGTGTGCCGCAGTAGGGACAGCTGTTTGCATTAACCAAATGGTTGGTCACGTACTGCCCGATATGGCCGTGACGGTCAATGACCAGCTTATGACAGGAGGGACAATAGGTCGATTCACGTGCCTCATCGTCAATATTGCCGACATAAACGTATTTCAGCCCTGCCTTCTTGCCGATCTCATATGCGCGTCGAAGTCTAGAGCCCTGTGTTCTTGGAACATCTTGCATTTTATACATCGGATGAAATCCGCTGATATGCCACGGCATACTCGGATCAAGAGAGGCTTGAAACTCTGCAATCGCGCGTATCTCGTCATCCGAATCATTGTATCCCGGAATTAGAAGGGTTGTTGTCTCAATCCATATCCCTTTTTTATGGGCATATTCGATGGTATCCAGAACCGGTTTAAGCGATGCCCCGCAGATATCATGGTAAAAGGATTGTTCATATCCTTTAATATCTATATTCATTCCATCCAGATACGGGGCTATCGTATCGATTGCTTTATGCGTTTCGTAGCCGCTGGTGACGTAGATATTTTTCAGTCCCGCTTCGTGTGCAAGGCGGGCAGTGTCATAGGTATATTCGAAAAAGACAACAGGCTCATTGTACGTGTATGCAATACTGTCACATTTGTATTCTAATGCCAAATCAACAGCCGCTTGGGGAGAAAGGGGGCGTCCGAAAATTTCGTGTTGATGTTCTTTGGGGTATTGGGAGATATCGGCATTTTGACAAAACTTACACGAAAAATTGCATCCGACGGTTCCAAAGGAAAAAACCTTCGACCCCGGCAAAAAATGAAACATCGGCTTTTTCTCTATGGGATCAACATTCACTGCCGCTGCAAGGCCATAGGTGAGGAGATAGAGCTCCCCGTTTTCAACTTTACGAATACCGCAGATCCCGTATTCACCTTCAGAGAGCTTGCAATGTTGATTGCAAGCTTCGCACGCTATTCTTCCATCCTCTAGTTTGTGTGAAAGCCATGCTATTGCTGACATTTCAACTCCTTTCAACGGACTTATTTTGATACGGCTATTTTACGTTGATCTCTTTGGCCGTCTCGCTTATGGCCTCTTTTTTCGGAAGTGTAATCTCAAGAACCCCGTCTTTATTTTCGGCATGAACATTCTCTGCATCCACATTTGAAGGCAATGTAAAACTGCGGCTAAAACTGCCAAAACTGCTTTCACACTGATAATAGTCCTCTTTTTTGACCTCTTCTTTTGTCTTTCTTTCCCCTTTGAGAGTCAAAATATTGTTTTCAACTTTAACACTGATATCCTCTTTTTTGACACCCGGAAGATCGACATCGATATGATAGGCGAATTCCCCTTCTCTCGTATTGACGGTGGGAGTAAAGCTGGTAAACAGATCTTTTTTCAGATCAGAGGAGAAAGCTTCACTAATGCGTTTTTCTAAACTACGCAACTCTTTAAACGGATCAAATCGTGTTAACAACATAATAAACCCCTTCTGAGTAATTTGCAGAGAATTAACCAAACTTTTAGAGCACACCTCTGCTTGAAATTATTCTAACTCCACACAGATTAAACAATCCCTAAACTATAAGATTAATCTATTACATCTCTGAGACTTAGACCGACTTTCCCTTTTATAATATCGACTTCCACAACACGTATACGGCTCAACTGCTGATTGACGCTGAGTACTTCGAGAGGATGGGATATTCGTTTTTCACTCATTTGTGAGATATGAATAAGCCCGTCGTTTTTCAGCCCAATATCAACAAATGCCCCAAAATCGGCAATATTTCGGACAACCCCGGAGACAAAGGAACCCTCTTTGAGTTCTTTGATATCGGTGAGGTCGCAGCGGAACATAATCGGCGGCAAGCTCTCGCGGGGATCAAATCCGGGTTTGCGTAACTCGGTAATGATGTCACCAAGCGTCACATCCCCTACCCCCAATTCCTGCGCGATGTGCGGAATCTGTTCTTTGGTGATTGAGGAAAGATCATAGCGTTTTAAAAGGGTATTCGCCGCCTCATAACTCTCAGGATGAACCCCCGTATTATCCAACACGCTTTTGCCCTCCCGTATCCGAAAGAACCCTGCACACTGCTCATACGCTTTCGCCCCCAGCCCTTTGACTTTGAGGAGTTCCTGCTTGCTTTTAAACGCGCCGCTGTTTTCACGGTATTCCACTATCGCCTTGGCAACTTTTGTCCCCACCCCGGCCACATAGGAGAGGAGTGAGACCGAGGCACTATTAGGATCAACGCCGATACGATTAACCAAATCTTCGGTGACGTCACCCAGTTTCTTTTCTAAGAGCTTTTGATCGACATCGTGCTGATATTGCCCCACACCGAGCGATTTCGGATCGATCTTAACCAGAGCCGCCATCGGATCGCGCAACCTCTGAGCTATCGAGATTGCCCCGCGTATCGTCACATCGAGCTGTGGATACTCCTCCTGTGCGATTTTAGAGGCGGAATAGACCGATGCCCCCGCTTCGGAGACGACGGTATACGTAAGGTTCAACCCCTCTTCGCGGTTCAGCCTTGCAAAGAATTCCTGCGTCTCCCGCGACGCGGTTCCGTTACCGATGGCAACGGCGTTGAAGCCGTAACGCTCACTCAGCTGTTTGATCACTTTTGCACTTTTCTCATAATCGCTTTGCGGTGGTGTAGGATAAATCACGGCGTGATCCAGATACGTACCGTTCTCATCCACAACGGCGAGTTTACATCCCGTGCGGTACGCCGGATCGGCGCCCAAAATGGCACGTTTGGTGACGGGAGGCGAACCTAAAAGCTGTGAGAGGTTTTTACCGAATGTATTGATTGCTTGGATATCGGATTTTTCTTTGATCATCGCATGGACTTCACGTTCCAACGAAGGGAATAAAAGACGTTTGAACCCATCAAGATAACTCGCCAAAATCAGCGTTTGAGAACTTTTGGCCTGTTTGGGAATCCGATAGCGTGCTATCGTATTTTCTATCCGATCCGCATCGAGGGTGATCTTAACGCTCAGCTCTTTTTCGGTTACACCGCGCATAATCGCGAGATAACGGTGCGATGGAATCGAGGAAATTTTCTCACTTTTTCCGGCAAGCTTTGCAAAAAGACCCTCTTCTTTGAGCCCTTTGCTTCCTTTAATCTCAAACGATGAATAATCCAAAATCTGACGACGCCAGTAGTCACGCTCACGAGGGTCATCACTGTAACGCTCGGCTAATATGTCCTGAGCACCTTTGATCGCATCTTCAACCGAAACAATGGAGCCTTTGACAAACGATTCTGCTCTTTTCGTAAACTCGTTCAACTCCAATCGTCCGCTCTCCAACAAATCAGCCAACGGTTCCAAACCTGCCGCGATGGCGACACTGGCTCGGGTATTTTTCTTTTCTTTAAAAGGGCGGTAGATGTCTTCGACCTCTTGCAACGTGGAAGCGGAGTTCAGGCGTAAGCGCAGATCATCATTGAACACTGAACGCTCAGCAATGAGTCGTGCAACTTCCTCTTTACGATCGAGAAGTTTTTTTGAGTAAGTATAAACAGTATCAAAATCACGGAGCTGTTCATCAGTGGCACCACCCGTCATCTCTTTACGGTAACGGGCAATAAACGGGATCGTCGAACCCTCTTCGAGAAGCTTGAGGATATTGGTGATTGTTTTAGAAGATAGCCCCGTTTTTTGGGCTAATAGATCGATTAGGGGAGTCATAAAAATCCTAAGAATAAAAATCTGATTATATCCAACGAAGTTAAATACAAATCAGACCGATTTTTTATGACTTTCTATCCAATTTTTCAAAACCGGGAAGGATTTTCCCCTCCAGCAACTCCAAACTTGCCCCACCACCGGTAGATATAAAACTGAATTTCTCTTTTTCACCCGCTTTTTCTACAGCATCGACGGTATCACCTCCCCCTACGATACTATAAGCATAGCTTTCACTAATGATCGTAGCGAGCTTATAGGTCCCTTTTGAAAATTGATTGATCTCATAAATTCCCATCGGTCCGTTCCAAATAATTGTATTGGAAAGTTCAACCGCTTCTGAAAATAGTTTTAATGTTGCAGGGCCGATATCAACCGCATGAAACCCATCCAGTACATCCTGAACCGGAACCACTTTTACATCGATAGGATGTTCAATCGAATCGGTAATGACCACATCCACCGGCAAATAGACTTTGACCTTATATTGCTTTGCCTCTGCTAGAACCGCTTTGGCCGTTTCCACAAAATCGGCTTCAACTAATGATGCTTTCATATCATAGCCGAGTGCTTGCAAAAAAGTGTTGCTCATTGCACCCCCGATGATCAGTTTGTCCACTTTTTGCATCACGGATGTCAACAGTGTGATTTTGGTAGAGATTTTAGAGCCTCCGACGACCAGTGCGATCGGATGAATCGGATTTTCAAGCGCTTTGGTAAACGCTTCGATCTCCCGCATCATCAAAAAACCGGCTACTTTGGTATCGACATAATCCGCAATCCCGTACGTCGAAGCATCCCGACGATGTGAGGTACCGAAGGCATCGTTGACGTACACATCACACAAATCGCCGAGTTGTTTGCAAAACGCAGGGTCATTTTTTTTCTCCCCCTCATAAAAGCGGATATTTTCGAACAAAAATATACGTTCAATTGAGCACTGAGTATTTTCTCTTTTCAACGTCTCAAAATCGTCGATAAATTCAACCCGTTTTTGGAGCAGCCGCTCCAGCCTTTTTTGGATATGTGTGAGCGAATAACGCTCATCATACCCACCCTTTGGACGGCCCAAATGACTCACCAACGTTATCGAACAGGCATTATGATCGATACAATAGTTGATTGTGGGAAGTGCGGCACGTATTCTACTGTCATCGGAGATGTTGAACTGTGCATCCATAGGAACATTAAAATCGACACGAATCAAAACTTTTTTTCCGGTTACATCAATATCTTTTAGGCTTTTTACTCCACCCATTATATTAATATTGCTAGTCATTGGTTCCCTCTTTTTTGAAACATACTGGAACATTTTATATCCCGATTATCCATATATTACACCAAAATTCATAACATTCGACACCTAAAAAACACTTGTAACATTTTTATCGTACTATTAGCATTATAATAGTGCTAAACAATTACGGAGGGTTCGATGGAGAACGCTTTTTTAACTGAACTGCTCGAAAAATTATTGGATCTCAAAGAGAAAATGACATCCGGCATCGACAGTGATATAACCAATGTCTCTTTGCTCAACATGAAACAATATCTCAACCTTCGCAAACACGATTATTCCCGTTTGCAAGATGATTTGACGAAAGTGGGACTTTCCTCGTTCGGGCGTTCTCAGGCTCATATCGAAGCGAGTATCAATGTCGCCATAGATATGCTCGCCCATGTTCTTCACAAAAAATCCTCAGTCCAAAAAGCGTTATTAAGTTATGAAGAGTCTCACGCCATAATGGATAAGAACAGCGAAATTTTTTCCACCTCAAACGACAAAACAAAAATCATGATCACCGTCCCCTCCGACTACGCGGATGATGAATTTTGGTTTAGCAATCTCGCCCATGAGGGAGTTCATCTCTTTCGGATCAATACGGCTCATGACTCGATAGAAATTTGGAATGATATGGCTAGAGCAATTAATCTGGAACGGCAATCCGGCGGTAAAGATTTGAGGATCTATGTCGATCTAGCCGGCCCTAAAATCAGGACATCGCTGATTAAACGTAAAAAATCATCCGATAAAGTTAAAACAATAAAAGTCAATTATGGGGACAAAGTGCTGATTCGTACATCCGATTACCTTCACACGGATAAAAAATCAAAAAAATATGCGGCAACGGTTGGATGTACCCTTGCCAATCTCGGATACTTAGTTACCATCGGCGACAAAGTCTTTTTGGATGACGGTAAAATCGAAATGGTAATCGAAGAGATGCATGGAGATGATATCGTCTGCTCTGTTTTAACGCACAAAAAAGGGGGCAGTTCTATCAAAGACGAAAAAGGGATCAACTTCCCCGACAGCAACATCGATATCCAAGCCATCAGCGACCATGATAAAGAGATACTTCCATTTATCTGCGAATACGCTGACATCATCGGAATATCCTTTACTCAAACACCCGAAGATATTCATGATCTGATCGAACAACTGGACATACTGGGCAAAAAAGGCAAAATCGCGATTGTCGCCAAAATTGAAACTAAAAAAGGGGTAGAGAATTTACCCAGAATCCTCGAAGCCCTTATCGAATACGGTAACTCTGGGGTCATGATAGCGCGAGGGGATTTAGCCATCGAGATCGGATTTGAAAATCTGGCGTATATGCAAGAGGAGATTCTCGACCTTTGCACCGCAGCGCACATGCCCGTGATTTTAGCCACTCAGGTGTTGGAAAACAAAATGAAAACGAACATCCCCAGCCGCGCCGAGATATCCGACGTCGCATTCGCCCACAAAGCCGAGTGCATTATGCTGAATAAAGGGGAATACGCCCTAGAGACGATCAAAATTCTCAATACGATTTTAACCCAGATGGATTTGATCTTTCGTAAAAATAAACTGCTTTATAATCCGAGTTTTCAGTGGAAGTAACCCAAGATTGATTTACGCTTGATATATCTCCGTTCTGTTTCTGCCGTTCTTTTTAGCTTCGTACAATGCGGTATCTGCTTTTTCAAAAAGAGTTTTTTTCGTATCTTCTTTAGTGAGCTGAGCGATTCCGAAACTGAGGGTCAAATTATTTTCAACATACCTAAATACATACGACTGAACCAGTTTTCGTAGATTTTCAGCTAAATTATACGCACCGTTAAGCTCAGTCGAAGGGGTTAGGATGACAAACTCTTCCCCTCCCCATCGTGCGAAAATATCTCCGTTTTTAATATTATTTTCAATCAAACTGACCAAGTCTTTGAGCAGTATATCACCGGCTTGATGCCCATAGGTGTCATTAACCAGCTTGAAATTATCAACATCGAAAATGATGAGGCTCAAGGGCTGATTGTTGAGATTGGCATTACCGATTTCTAGGCCAAAAATCTCTTCGAAATTTTCACGGTTATTGATACCGGTAAGGTTATCTTTGTATGCTTTTTGCTCCAAAGTATTTGTCATGGAATAGAGTTCATCAACCTTATGTTTCATGGCTTTGTTAATGTTTTTGAGCTGCTGTTTTGTCTCTTCGAGTTCGGTGATGTCGTGCCGTATCGCGATATATTCTACAACATCACCGTCAACGTCCAAAATCGGGATAACCGTCGTATCGACGATATACTGGCTCCCGTTTTTTTTCATATTGGTGACAACACCGTTCCAACTCTTTTTGGCTTTGATTGTGTCCCACAAATCTTTAAACGCTTCTCTGGGCATATCGGGGTGTCGGATAATATTATGCGGCTTTCCGACGAGTTCGTCTCTGCTGTAACCGGATATCTCACAAAATTTATCATTAACGTAAGTAATGACCCCTTTTGGATTCGTTTTTGAGACGATATTGCTTAAATCAACTGCTTTTTTATATTCGGCCAAAAGGTTAGAATTCTCACTTTTGTAATTTTGATTATTGCTGGTAATAATTTCAAAATTTATTGCCAAATCATTGGCCATTTGCAGGGTCAGAGAGTCAATTTCGCTTTGTAAAGAAAATGAGAGATTTCCATTTTCAAAAATAATCTCTTCTATGGCATTTTTTAATTTAGTAATCAATGAAAAAAGATCAGCAGTCGTTACGTTATAGTTATTTAATAGTTGTAAAAATTCGATCTTTATCTGACATTCTGAAACCGTTGCACGCCATTCAATAACGCTGATAAAACAATCACAAAACTCATAAAAAAGATGGGTATTTTTGTCAACAATAGGTAAAGAGTGTCGATGAAGTACATTTTGTACCTCATTTTTAGACATCCATCTTTTAATGATATCATTTCTATTGACTCGTAAAAAATAGGAAAACTCTTCGCTATTTATAATCTTAATCATATACACTCACTTTTAGATTTTGTCATCATTATTTTTGCTTATTGTATAGCAAAAATAATAAAAAACTTCATCAATGATTATACATTTTCACATAATATTCATGCGCCATACGCCCTGAGTCGAATGCAGGAATAACATCGCTCATCGCATTTTTCACCATCTGTGTCCACTGCTCGGGACGGTCGTAATACATCGGTATGATCTCATTTTCCAAAATATCCATAAGGTTTTTGTTATCTTCATGGTCTTGGACTTCGACTGGAGTGCTGTGATCGATCGGCGGAATCGTAAACGCGTTGATCCCGTGTTTTGCAAATTCAGGATGCCATCCATCATCGGTAGAGAAATGAATCGAACCGTTCATACTGGCAGTCATGCCGCTCGTACCGCTTGCTTCGCGCGACACACGCGGTGTATTGAGCCATACGTCTGAACCTTTTTTCAGGATACGTGATAGCTCAAGTTCATAACCGACCAATACTGCCATATTTTTGATTCCATGGCTGATATGGATCAGTTCGTTAAACCCATTTACGGCATTGGTATCAAACGGATACGGCTTGCCTGCCCAAATAACCTGAATAGGATTTTCGGTACATTCCAATAAACGTTTAAAACGTGCAAAATCATGTTTGAGCAGGCCAGGACGTTTGTATTCGGCAAAACGGCGAGCCCAAACGATCGTCAAAATATCAGGATTGAACATTTTACCCGTCTGATCGGCAACCACATTAAAGAGATTGCGTTTGAGATGTTTTTTACGTCCGATCAGAGCATAATCTTCGTGTTCATCCAGCGCGGTAAGCATACCGTTATCGGTCCAGAAACGGCGATTTTGGGCATTGGTGATATAAATGATTTCGGAACGTCCTTCGCAATTCTGCCACATTCGGTTAGCAACCGCACCGTGCATTTTAGAAACGGCATTGGTAATCTTAGAGGAACGTAGCGCCCCTACGGTGAGATTAAAGCTGCTATCGTCTTTCATCTTCATAATCGAACGGACGGTTTCCAAATCTAACCCGTTAAAAAAACCGAATTTATGGAGTAACTGAATATTATGCTGTTCATTTCCCGCATCTTCAGGGGTGTGAGTGGTAAATGCCACCCGTTTTCTGACATCATCCATATTCTGATACTTTGCATACAACTCATACACCAACGGCAAAGCGTGCCCTTCATTCATATGATAAATATCGATATTTTGTCTCAATGCTTCGAGAACTTTTACCCCTCCGATACCCAATACGACCTCTTGTGAAATACGCGTCTCTTCATTTGCATCATAAAGTTTATGGGTGATAGTACGTGCCAAAAAGTCATTTTCAGGGATATCGGTAGAGAGAAGAATTATCGGAGCAGAGCTAAAGACATTGGAAGGCAAATAAAACGCTTTGATATGGACTTCTTGAGAATGAATATTGACCGTAGCCTGTACTCCGAGGTCTTCGAGAAAATAGTAATGTTTTCGGATAAACTCCGTTTCCAGACTCCGGTCTTCGTGGCGTGATTGATCGTAATACCCGAAGCTCCATAAAATGCCTACTCCCACTACATTTTGGCGCAAGTCATAAGCACTTCGCATATGCGAACCGGCTAAAAATCCTAACCCGCCCGAATAAATCTTGAGAGCTTGATGGATAGCAAATTCCATCGAAAAATAAGCAACACTGGTAGTGTATTTCGGATCTATTTCATAATCGTGGAGAATCATATTTTCTTCTTTATAATCATATAGTGGATAATTGTACCGCGTTATCGGCTGTTTTTCGTTTTAAGTAGACAACCCCTAACGGAGGCAAGGTAACGGTAATCGAAAATTCCCGTCCATGCACCGATTCTTTGATAGCCTCAATGCTTTCCGAATTCCCGATATTCCACCCCTCATAGAGGTACGATTGGGAATTAAATATCTCACAGTAGTTACCCCCATCAAGGACACCCGTCCGATAATGTTCCCGTGTCACGTCTGCAAAATTGCAAATCACATACACATTTTCTTCAGGATTATCGCTTTTTCGGACAAAGCTGATACAGTTGTGACTGAAATCGCTGTCGTCAATCCACTCAAACCCTTCACGCATCACATCATTCATATGTAACGCACGTTCTTCCCGGTACAGACGGTTGAGATCTGAGAGCATCGTGTTCAACCCTTTGTGCAATGGATTTTCCAACAAATGCCAATCGAGTGATTTTTCGAAATTCCACTCCGCATATTGGGCAATATCACCCCCCATAAAGAGAAGCTTTTTACCCGGATGAGCCATCATATAGCTGTACAAAGAGCGTAGATTGGCAAATTTTTGGTTGGTATCCCCCGGCATTTTGTTGATGAGGGAGCCTTTCATATGAACAACCTCATCATGACTCAGCGGAAGCATAAAATTTTCATCAAAGCCGTACCACATGCTAAATGTAAGCTGCTGATGATGGTGCGCTCGGTAAATCGGATCGTAGCTCATGTATTTGAGAGAATCGTGCATCCATCCCATGTTCCATTTGAATCCAAAGCCCAGCCCACCTACATCCACAGGACGGGTCACCATCGGGTAGGCGGTCGACTCTTCGGCAATCATCATAATATCGGAGTGTTCGCCATACAGACTGATGTTGAGCTTTTTTAAAAACTCTACGGCTTCGAGATTAATATCCCCGCCGTATTTGTTAGGAATCCACTCCCCCTCTTCACGTGCATAATTGAGATAAAGCATGGAAGCAACCGCATCGACTCGGATACCGTCTATATGATATTTTTCCACCCAAAACATAGCTGAACTGATTAGAAACGACTGCACTTCATTTCGTCCGTAGTTAAAGATAATACTTCCCCACTCCGGATGGTATCCCTGACGCGGATCATCATGTTCATACAGTGCTGTTCCATCGAAGTTGATCAACCCGTGCATATCGACTGCGAAATGCGACGGAACCCAGTCCATAATGACCCCGATGCCGTTTTGATGAAGGGTATCGATCAAAACCATCAGATCCTGCGGTGTTCCAAAGCGTGCCGTAGCAGCGAAATAGCCGACGACCTGATATCCCCATGATCCGTCAAACGGATATTCGGTAAGCGGCATAAACTCGACATGGGTGTAATGCATCTCTTTTAAATAGTCCACCAGTTCCGTAGCAAGTTCTCGATATGTGAGAGGACGGTTATCTTCCTCTACTTTTCTACGCCATGACCCTAGATGCATCTCATATACACTGATGGGTGCATCGTGGGCATTATATTGATAACGTGAAGCCATCCATGTGCCATCACCCCATCCATAATCCTCTAAGTTCCATACACGCGATGCTGATTTGGGAGGTTCTTCGGCATAAAATCCGAACGGATCGCTTTTATCATGGACAATATTATGGAATTTTGAGACGATATGGTATTTGTAAGTAAGTCCTTGTTCTACTCCGGTAACAAACCCTTCCCAAATACCCGATTCATCTAAGCGCAATTTCAAAGGATGTGCATCGGTACTGTAATCATTAAAATCACCCCGTACACTTACATACGCCGCATTCGGCGCCCATACGGCAAAATAGACCCCCGCATTCCCTTGATATTCCATTGCGTGAGAACCGAGTTTATCGTAGAGCTTTGTGTGCGTTCCTTGCTTAAAGAGGTAGATATCCATTTCACTCAGACGTGAGACCTCATAGCTCATTGGATGTTTCATCATTTCCCTTTTCTCCCGTGAACAATACGATGGTAAAGTGCTTCATATTCACGCGCTGCAACTTCCCAATCGTACCGTTTGGCCATCGCATTAGCACGCATCTGTGCAAACCCGTCAGGATCATTGTACCACGTATGTACAGCCCAGCCTACGGTATTGGTTAGAGCGTCCGGCGATGCATCATAAAATTTAAACCCCGTTCCGTGTTCTCCGTCATTATGATAGTTTTCAATCGTATCATCCAGTCCTCCCGTCGCACGAACGATCGGAAGTGTTCCGTAGCGCAGTGAGTAAATTTGGTTTAACCCGCATGGCTCAAAAAGTGAGGGCATCAAAAACAGATCGCTTCCCGCTTCGATTTGGTGGGCGAGGTCGTTGCGATAGCCGATAAAACAGCCGAATTTATCAGGATACATACGAGCGATATCACTAAAATAGTGCTCTGCCCATTTTTCCCCTGCTCCGAGCATCACGATTTGGATATCCATCTCCAAAAGTCTATGGATAGACGTTGCTATCAGGTCTATACCTTTTTGCTCCGCTAAGCGCCCAACAAGTCCGATAAGAGGAACTTCGGCTCTTTGTGGAAGATTAAAAGTCTGCTGAAGCGCGCTTTTACAAACCCCTTTACCGCTCATATCATCACTGTCAAAGGTATGGGAGATCAATCTGTCAACGGAGGGACTCCATTCGTCATAATCGACTCCGTTGAGGATTCCATGTAATTTATATGAGTTAATATCAATCAAACCGTCCAATCCCCATCCAAAATCATGCGTCCGTATCTCTTGGGCATACTTTGAGCTTACGGTACTGATCGCATCGGCATGGATAAGCCCCCCTTTGAGGAGATTGACCCTTCCGTGTTCTTCAAGCTCGAAATAATGTTCCCATCCGATACCCAAAACGTCCATTAGCCCTTTGTAAAACTTCCCTTGATGCTGCAGGTTGTGGATAGTGAGCAATGAGCCCGTATGGGCGAAGGTTGGATCATAGGCATAGTGCGTATTGAGCATCACAGGGATAGCGGCAGTATGCCAATCGTTCGCATGGATCACATCAGGATGAAAATGGAGTTTTTTGGCCAGCTGCATCACGGCACGCGAGAAAAAGACAAAGCGGTTATCATTGTCGTCGTAGCCCTTTCCATTCTCATCATACAGCCCCATACGTCCGAAATATGCTTCGTGCTCAATAAAATAAATAGGTACATCACAATCCGGAAGGGTCCCTGCATAAACACTTCCCCACATCTCTCCCATCACTCCCATTGGGACTCCGAGTCCTCCCTCTAACATGGTTAAGCCGTATTTTTCACGATCCACGACATAATAGCGCGGCATAACCACCCGAACGTCATGTCCCAGTGCACGAAGCGCTTTGGGCAATGCTCCTGCGACATCGGCCAAACCTCCTGTTTTAGCGAAAGGGACAACCTCCGAAGCGGCAATCAGTATTTTGAGTTTATCCATTAGAATTCTCCAATAATTTTGCACCCGCTAGAGGAGCATTATCTAAAACACTCCTCTCGATTTGCAAGGTTTTCAACGAAGGGTTTAACGCATAGTCTTTTAGGTTTTCGCGTACAAACGGAACTAAATAAGGGTTTTGTTCTACTATTCCCCCTCCCAAAACTAAAATCTCAGGATTAGAGAGGGTCACCAATACACCTGCAGCATGAAGAACGGCCTTTTCAAATTCGGCTGCAATGGAACGTTCTTCTGCAATAATTGAGTTTTTTAACTGTTCAAGATTGGGATTTTGTTCACGCCCATAAAGGGTAAGCCATTTGGATATTCCCGAACCGGACGCATAGAGTTCAATACAATTGCTCCGTCCGCAGCCGCAGAGAAGCGGCGTTTCACGATAGGGAATATGTCCGATCTCAAACGCCATATTACGGCTTCCTCTCACTAATTTCCCCTGATCGATAACCGCAGCGCCGATCCCCGTTCCAACGAATAAAGCGGCGATGCTATCCGATTTCCAGTAAGCCGCTTCAGCGCGAATGGCACAGTTTAGATCATTATCTATTTTCAATGGAATACCGTAACGGGATTTTACCGCTGAAGCAATATCATATTCATCAATATTAATATTAGGAGATGCGACCAGAACCCCTTGATCAACCTGTCCCGCATACGAAATTCCGATAAAAGAGATATCCGGATGCTGAAGCATGACACGATCGATATACGAGAGTAATCCATGTTCTTGAGAACGGATATATTCAGTTATAACATCGTTCTCACTCCATACTTCACTGCGCAGGTGAGTACCGCCGATATCAATAAAAAGTTTTTTCACTAATATAATCTTTCATACAATGTAGAATACGCTTTTGCACTCTCAAACCAGGAGAAATCGGATTTCATATTGTGATTCACAATTCGCTCATAATGTTTTTTCTCCGAGTACAGATCACACGCTCTATGAACAGCACTTAGTAATGCACGGGCAGTCGGTGTGTTAAATACCAATCCATACCCTGCACAACTGTCCTCTTGATATTTTTCATAGCGCTTAACGGTATCGGTTAATCCTCCGACACGGTGCACCACAGGAACCGCTCCATATCTAAACGCGATCATTTGGTTCAATCCGCATGGTTCAAACAAGGATGGCATCAGTAAAAAATCCGCCGCTGCATACATCTGATGCGAGAATGACTCATCATAACCGAAAGTCAGAGAGATGTTTTTATACTGCTTTGCCAAAGTTTCCAGTCCTTCATGATAGCGCTCTTCTCCCTCTCCCAATAGGGCAATATTACACTCACACTCAGCGATTTGCGGCAGTGCCTCGATCAGAGTTTCCACCCCTTTTTGCCCGGTAAAGCGCCCGATGAATACAAAAAGCGGTTTTGTAAGCCCTTTAAGCCCCAAACGCTTCAGCAGATTGGTTTTATTGGCTTTTTTCCCTTTGGCATCCGTGTAGGGGGAAACCAACATCTGATCCGATGCCGGAGAAAAATGTTCCGTATCAATACCGTTGAGTATTCCACTTAGTTTTGAGTGATGAAAATGCAAAAAGCCTTCCAGCCCGCATCCAAACTCATGGGTTAAAATTTCCTGTGCATACGTTGGACTCACGGTAGTCACTTCATCCGCGTAAGCAATTCCCGCTTTCATAAAGTTTACTCTTCCGTAAAACTCTAAAGATCCCATCGTAAAATAACTCCGTTCAATTCCGATGGTCTCTAATATAGAGGATTCAAATATCCCCTGATAGGCTAAATTATGGATCGTATAGATGATTTTTGGTGAGAGTACAGGATCTTTATGTATCAGCAACGCGGCAAGAGCACACTGCCAGTCGTTGAGGTGAACGATCTCATAACATTTTTTCTTGAGTAATGCTGTAATCGCATATGAAAAAATAGCAAATCGTAAAGCGTTATCCTTATATCCCGATTCGGGTGTGCCATATAGAAACTCTCTATCACACAGTATCGGAGAATAGATAAAATAGTATTCATACCCTTCAACACTGCAACTGTAAAGATCGATAGGGTAATCCACTCCTCCCATTGAAATATCAAAGGATTCTCCTAAAGAGGTAATGGAGTGTTTATCTCTATCAATCATACTGTATAGAGGCATCACGACAGTAACGGCATAAAGGTTCTTTAATGCACGCGGTAATGAATATGCAACATCTGCCAACCCTCCACTTTTTGCAAATGGGTACACTTCACTTGCTGCGAATAACATTTTTTTAACCATTATCGTCTCCTCGTAAAAGTTTTGCTGCTAATTCCGGTTCCACCGGATTGATCATCATTTCGGTATTTACTTCAAATCCGCCGAATCTATAAAGTCTGGGCATTATACGAATAATCAAACGATGTGCATTACACTCCTTTGCCTCTTCCCCTAACGGAGGGGTTGATACCCAGAGGTTAAACGCAAATTTGTTTAATTGTTGCGCAAGTCTTTGCAGTACGGAGGATAGCAGCGATGCAAGGGCATCGATATCTCCGTCACTCACCGTATCTATTTGACCGATACAATTTTTCGATCCAATCATAACTTCAAAAGGATAACTACTGGCAAAGGGACAAAACGCGCTAAATTCACCGCATTTATCAACCATCCGTATCTCTGCATCCTCCTCATCACGTATGATGGACTCTATCAAGGAGCTATGATACGTATGGAGATGTTCACGCGTTCGACGATAAAGATCACGCTGTAATTTTGGAACCAGAGGTAACCCTATCAACTGTGTATGAGAATGACTTTGCATTGAACCTGCATCATACCCTTCATTTTTAAAGAGTGCCATAAATGCGATACGGTGATCCCGACGTAAATCATCAACCCTTTGACGCAGTGTTTTAAGCCATGAAACCATCTCATGATGATTCCATTCCACCATCGAGAGACGATGAAGCGGAGTATCAATAATCACTTCATGCGCACCGAATCCGTCCCAATATTCAAATCGTCCGTTATGATGCTGATGAGGTGCTTCGATCGCTACTGCTTTATACAAATTAGCAACAACCCTGGTCTGCCATCCTTTGTGATTACTCAGAGTATCGGATTCACGCAGTGCAAAAATCTCTTTAGGGGTCATGGTTTCATTTCCCTCACAAAACGGACATATCTCCTCTGTTGATTCTGCTTTATTAATATCTGGACGATGAAGGCGCTCAGGAGCGATAATAACATCCGTATCATGCATACGGTCATAACGAATTTCAGACACGTGTGATCTCCAATGTACCCTCTATGGTAAGGGAAAATTCAAAATCAAAGACAAACGCGATACTGAGACATTGAACACTCAGATCAAACCCCTGCTCACTCTGAGAGAGAGTATGCAGCTGAAAATAGTAAGCGTGGCAAGGTTTATCCATACGGAATGTGATTTTTTTCTTTAAAACGGTGTCGATAATTTCAAAACTTTTGATATTGTCAATATTTCCATTTTGTTCTAGTGGTATGCCGTTGATCAGCAGTGTTTCATAATCGGAAAAATGTAGATTATGTTCCATCACATATTTGAATCTACCGGTTGCTTTACTTTCTAATCCAAAAGCGAAGTTGATAGAATCCGAACCGAACGTAAAACGTTTGGAAAGAGTCGCTTTTGCTTTTTCCCCTCGATAAACTCCCCCATTACGAAAAAATGTTATTGAATCTTTGCTCTGAGAGGATTCAAAAGGCTGATTGGCAAAATCGCCGTATTCGCTAAAAGTACAGCGACGAAACGACTCTGCATCAAAACACTCATCGCTGATATGATCGACAAACGAGTTTTTTAAATACCAATCGTAAATAATGGCTTCACGAAGCGTATCGTCAAACGAGCCACTGGCATGATGAATCGTATCAATCCCCTCTTCAATCGGTACACTTTTCTCACACGGTGTTTCAAATAATCGCTTGTGATACGCCTCTTTACGTCGGGTCAATGTGTTCTGGTAATTAAAGCACTTATCCCGAACGTCGAGCTCCACCAGTTGAGCTCCGTGTGCTGCATCAAAACGGGCAATCAGTTTTGAGGTGACCGATTTGTATTTAGGATAACCGTCGAGTTCATTGGTATCACTTACCAATACTTTTTTCTTACCATAGCGGATATTTTCACATTCGATAAGATAGGTATAGGCATTGTCACGCAAATTAGGGAGATATAGCCCTCCAAATACTCCATGCCAGAGCGAATCATTCGTTTGCGCTTTGTGCAAAGGCAATTCAAAATCCCCCTCACCTGCATGAAACGCACGGGAGAGTTCGATGGTTCGTTTGTGCAATCGGTTGGATTCGGGATATTTGACGAAAAAGTTTTTCCAAATTCCCCCTTTGAGAAACTTCACCCCTTCGCGTTCATACCGTTCCAGTCCCATCTCCTCTTTCAATGCCTCAAGAGCCAGAGCATCATCGGCTTTTAGACTCCACTCACCCATTTCATAATACGAAACATTCGGGAGATAGGCAATACCGCGTGGATGACGGGATTTAAAATACTCACCGTAATGACGTGTTTCTATGGATTCATCGGCTAAAACTGTTTGGACAAACTTTTCCAACCACCCTTTTTTATAAACCCATTCATGCGTTCCGGGCCACATTCCAAATTTTTCGGCATCATCGAAAATAATAGCGGCGGAATCTTCTTTCCGATTAAACGATTTTATAGCCAGAAGGGCATTCTCCACCGTTAAAAACGGTATCGCATAGCGAAGCTTTTGGCTAATCGGAAATAACCCCATAGGAACTCCGCCCTCTTCGCTCATATAATACCCGTCCAGCCCTTCGGAATCGAATCCGGCACATTGGAAATGGTAATCATCCATCACCGTATATCCGATTCCGGAACGACTCAAATCGGGGATTAAAGCGGATTCCCAAACCCGCTCGGTGAGCCATAACCCTTGGGGAACTTGCGAAAATCGCTCTTTAATCGAATCGTTCAAACGTCTTATCTGTGCAACCCGATCCTCTGCAGGGATAACGCTCAAAATCGGCTCATAATATCCCGCACTGAAAAACTCAATACTCCCCTTTTGTGCAAGCATAACTATTTTCGCATACAATGATGGTCGTAACTGTTCAATGCGCTCCATAAGCCAACCACTGCAATGAACGGAAAATTTAAAATCGCTATAGCGGCTCATTACTTCGAAAAATGGTTCGTAGCAGGTTTGTATACCCATCTCGATAACCCAGTCAAAATTGTCCACCGGCTGATGCATATGGATTCCAAACAGTAGTGATGTTTTCATCGTTTTCCCTATATAAACCAGTCGGTTATAAAATTTTCATCCAGATCGATCAACAATGACCCATTTGCCGGCAAAATCTGAACTCTTTTTTTCTCTTGTATCAATTCAAATCGCAAATGCACCGACGTATTGCAGTTAAAATGTATACGAGAGACGCCAAATTCCAAACGTTTCGGTAAAGCTGAAGGATCGATGGCGATACGTTTACCCGTCTCTTCAATAATCACTTCAATGTGTACATCAGCAAAAGATTTAAAATCCCCTTCAAAAGCCACATATAGCAATTTATCATCAAACCCATAGTAAATAATATCAACAGGGCCGCGCTTGCGATCCATCGTTGAGAAACCCTTTGTTTCATCGACTATACCGCATCCTACCCAATCGAAAAATGTATTTTTCTCTCTCTCCAAAGAGGGTGAAATCATAGTGTGCGGTTTTTGCCAAGAAGGTTTTTCACCACCATCGGAGATAATCGGAACCAATAAAACAGAGGGGATTTCTTTCTCCATCAAACGATAGATTTGTATTAAATGTTCTCGAAACAATGCATCGAACTCGAATGAAAACTCGGTGTAATGATCTTCGCCATACCACCAAAACCAGTCACTACACTCCGATGCCAGAAGATGATGCTGAATCTCTTTAGATACCTCGTTACTCAGTCCGTATTGTTCCACATCACGGCGCGTCTGAAAAATAAGTTCCCATGCACGATTTTTTTCACGGTGTCCAACCCATGTATCAAACGTTCCATGTATCCAGCTTCCGGGGGCAATATGATCTAAAGGCATTCTGTTAGGCTCACGGGAAACCTCATCCATCGTCATAGTTTTACACCATGAAGACTTCGAAAGCGCTCCATAGAGTCCATAGAAAAAATCCAATCCGTTATTAGGAAAAAACTCCCATGCATTTTCTCCATCTACAATCACAAAAACATGCGGATTTTCCTCTATAAGGACAATCTGGTGAAGGGCTTCCATAAAATGGCTACTCGCATTTGAACCCTCCATGTGCCGATACTCAAATCCAATCAAATCACTCAGTCCGTGATCGCGAAACGCAACCGTAACTCCGTCGTAGTTATAGGGCTTATAGTGCAACGAAGGTGTATCATCATGTAAAGTATGATGCAATATCGCTTCATCCGTAGCTATCCACTTTATGCCGTATTCTCTGTACAGTGCAATACTTTTCTCATCCACTGCTCCCTCTGCTGGCCAGAAACCGCTTGGTTTGCATTGAAAAATGCTTTCATACAAAGCGATCGACCGCTCTATATGCTCACGTGCATCAGTTAGAAGTGAATAAGCCCCCACAGGTAATTGCGTTGAGGCATTGGCACGCGAACCATTTTCCATATCGATTAGTAGCGGCAATATCGGGTGAAAATAGGGAGTCGTTGAAACGGATATAACACCCTGATGTTGCAGATTTGCATAAAACGGAAGTATCTCTTGGACAAAATTGCTCAACGATTCAAGCAATAAATTTTTATCCTCTTGCGTATAGCCTTGATGCTTTAAAAACAATGCTTTAACTTGATTATTATGAATGCGCAGATAGTTCCCACACCACGAGAGTAAAAACAACACTGCCAAATCGATAAGCTCTTCATCCGAAAATGTCTCTTGATAATACAATTCTACATAGCGTTCCATTGGGCGCACCATCGTCTCATATTGCGTTGAGGTACACAGTTTAATGAGCCACTCTCTCTCAGCTTCACTTAAATCACTGGGATGTGAAATCCATAAGAGAAGAAAAGCATCATATTTCAGAGGTTCACGGTAAAGTTGGAGCTGTTCTATCAATGATGCACTGAGATTAAATGTCGCTTTTAGACCCGGATAGCGGCTCATCAGCCACGGCATCTCATAATAATCTTTTATGGCGTGCAAAAATACCCATGGCATTTTCATTACCCCATCACTCCCCCTGTAATCGGGCTGATGCATATGCCAGAAAAAAGAAAGAGTGAGGGGTTTTGGTTTCATTACGCTTTCGCCCACTCCTCGATTTTTCCGGTATACACTTGCGTATAGTGTTGACCTTTTTCGTCATTTCCGGCTTGGATAGTTAGATTTAAATAATCACTGTATTGATCCGGTATCATCAACACCCAGTCATCTTTATCAAGCCATATTTTGACACCGTCTAAGGTAGAAGATTCTTTGCCTTTGGCATCTTCAAGGAACTTTCTCATCATTTTCCCTTTCAATGCCTGTGTACATGGAACCTGAATCGTCGTATAAAAAAACTTCGGAAGCGAAGCAATAATTTCGGAGAGTTTTGCGCCGTGTGTAACGATCATCTCCACTATTTTCAGTGTTGCATACATAGAATCTCTATGGGTTGCAAACTCGGTAAAGGTAAAATTCCCCTCACCGGTAGCTACCAAATCATACGTTTTCATTTTTGATGCTTTGAAGTTCGCGTATTGTCCGCGTTCGATATCGAGATGATCGAAGTAGACAATATCAGCCGCCCACGTTGGTAAAAAGACCCGTTTTTTCTCTCCGGAAGCTTTTGCTTCCATATTGAGCAAACTTAACACCGCGTACAACGATGTCTGCTTTGAAAGTAAGACCCCTTCATCGCTGATAATATCCAGTCTCTGCCCATGCGGATAAAGGAGAAATCCGGCATCGAGATGGAGTGCCCGGATCACAGCTCCCATATCTTCATACGAACGCTTTACCAACGTATTGATATTTGCAAGTCGCTGCTCATCTTCATAGGCATTGAACATAATGTGTTCAACCCCTAAATCATTCAGAATATTGGGGAAAATTTCTGCAGCCAATCCATGCATCACATCCACTGCTATGCGGCAATCAAGGCACTTAAAACGATGTGAGTGTAACACCGACTCCATCCCTTTTTTATACTCGTTATACTCTCGTTTATGATCAAGGGGATGAATCTGCCCGATCTGTGAATAATCGACACGACGGAAGATCTCTTTGAAAAAGGCTTTTTCCACTTTTTTTGCTACATCATTGTTAACACGCAGCCCTTCATGGTTGTAAAACGTAATCACCGTACTGGTTGGATCATCGATTTTTTGATGAAAATGGACACCGGCAGTGTAATGCTCATGGAAAGAGAGACTGCAGCGCATTACGGCTGAGGGGATCGCATTATAATCGACGACATCGACCCCGGCAGAGAGAAGTCCTCCCAAAAATGCCCGCTTGAGCATTCGGGAACTCTTGTCATAATGACGGGAGACAAGTACCGTAGAACCAATCGGAAGCTGTGCACCGAACGATTCAGCCAATTTGGTCGCCATTTCGCAGGAGAGTTCGACATTGGATTTTCCGACTACCATCCCATTTTCAAAAATAGAATTTTTGTATTTACTCCCCAAAATGAGACTGCGGCTAACGATAGCGGCATCTTCGATTACTTTATACGGCCAGATGGTGACATCTTTTTCCATTGTAACCAATTCACCGATTTCACACCCTTCAGCCAAAATCAATCCCGACTTTGCGGTGACATTTTTACCGATATGGTTGTTACTGCAGATAACGCATCCATCGAGTTTGGCATTTTTACCGATCTCGACATCATTCCAAATGACCGAATTAGAAATTTTAGAAGAACTACCGATCGTAACGTTGTCTCCCAAAACAACATTATTCAGTTTTGACCCCCGTTTTACAGTGACATTTTTGCCAATCACCACGATTCCGACCACTTCGACACTATCATCTAAGGTATTGTCTTCTTCGCAGATCAGTACCCCATCGAGGTATTTAACTGCTTCTCCTCCGAGACTGAATTTAATTTTTCCACTGAGGATATCTTCGTAAACATCACGATAACTCTCTGGATTTCCGACATCGCGCCAATACCCCTGCGCGTATCCGGCCATGAGAGATATCCCCTGACGCATCAAAAGGGGAAAAAGGTCTTTAGCAAAATCGAAATTCTCATTTTTAGGAATATAGTTTAAAATTTCGGGCTCTATGATGTAAATACCGGTATTGATCGTATCACTGAAGACTTCACCCCAGCTCGGTTTTTCGAGGAATTTTTCGATTTTTCCCTCATCATTCGCAATAACAACCCCAAATTCGAGGGGATTCTCAACCGATGTGAGGGTAATGGTCAATTTGGAGTGTTTTGCTTTATGGTAATCAAAAATTTGTTGGAAATCAAAATCGGTCACCAAATCTCCGCTGATAATGATGAAATTCTCATCCCCGATAAATTCTTGAGCTTTTTTGACCGCACCTGCCGTTCCGTAATCATCATCCGGAACTACATAAGTGATGTTAATCCCCCACTTGCTTCCGTCTTTAAAATAGTCTTTGATAACTTCGGGCTTGAAATACAGAAGGATAATAAACTCTGTAATTCCCAGATCTCTTAGGCTCACAATGGTGTGTTCCATCATCGGACGATTCATGATCGGTAACATTGGTTTAGGGATTGAATGTGTAAGAGGTTGTATCCGTGTTCCGAACCCGCCTGCCATAACCACTGCTTTCATTATGCTCCTTAGTACGAAAAGATATTTTAAAAAGTTAAGACATTGTTACTAAATCATAACATAATGTTCCATGCAATTCATCAGTTTTTTGAATATTTTTAAACACTATAGATCAATGTAGAGGACGGAAGCATTTAAAGTGTCATTTAGTACCCTATTATACACTTTACCCTATGGTGTCAAATGCGATTCTATCCAACCTCTTTCATGATCTACATCAAACGATATTCCCACAGATTTAGCTACTATGGTTTCATCTTTAATAAGGAAGTGAAAATGAAAAAGATCGCAAGCGTCGTCTTTACACTGGTTTTTATGTCAGCTGGTTTGTGGGCCAATGAAGCCGTTCCGTAATCATCATCCGGAACTACATAAGTGATGTTAATCCCCCACTTGCTTCCGTCTTTAAAATAGTCTTTGATAACTTCGGGCTTGAAATACAGAAGGATAATAAACTCTGTAATTCCCAGATCTCTTAGGCTCACAATGGTGTGTTCCATCATCGGACGATTCATGATCGGTAACATTGGTTTAGGGATTGAATGTGTAAGAGGTTGTATCCGTGTTCCGAACCCGCCTGCCATAACCACTGCTTTCATTATGCTCCTTAGTACGAAAAGATATTTTAAAAAGTTAAGACATTGTTACTAAATCATAACATAATGTTCCATGCAATTCATCAGTTTTTTGAATATTTTTAAACACTATAGATCAATGTAGAGGACGGAAGCATTTAAAGTGTCATTTAGTACCCTATTATACACTTTACCCTATGGTGTCAAATGCGATTCTATCCAACCTCTTTCATGATCTACATCAAACGATATTCCCACAGATTTAGCTACTATGGTTTCATCTTTAATAAGGAAGTGAAAATGAAAAAGATCGCAAGCGTCGTCTTTACACTGGTTTTTATGTCAGCTGGTTTGTGGGCCAATGAACCGGTATTAACCGATGAGACAAAAGCATTGCTCAAAGAAGCAAAAGCGCAGGTAGAGCCTATGGAACCGCAAAAGCTCAAAACACTGATGGCAGAAAATAAAATCATACTTTTGGATGTTAGAGATCCGGATGAGTGGGAAAAAAGTACGATTGATTACGATCGTCAAGTCAAAATTTCACGGGGATTTCTGGAAATAAAATATCCAAAATTAATCCTTGATAAATACACCAAAGAGGATACATTTGTTGTTTATTGCGCATTGGAGCCGAGATCGGTGTTCGCGGCACAGCGATTAATGCAGTTAGGGTTCAAACATGTTACGTATCTTCAAGGCGGATTGAAAAACTTTAATCCTTAAGTACTATGAAGTTCAAACTTCCCAGCTACTGACAAGACTCCAAGGGAGGCTTCTTCGGATAGGTAGCATGGGGCATTTAATAATGAACTTCTACTCTGTCTTTTGTCATAACCTCTTCTTCTAGTAAATACTGTTTAATCATTAATTGTGCTATAATACTTTCATAAATCGCTTTATGCGCTCCCCTTGTTTTCAAGGGGTAACTTCTAGTAATGTTTTTAACTTCCCTTTTACAAGCTCAAAATCATCTTTGTTTATCATCCCTACACGGTAGTGCAATCTTTTTGCATCAAATAATCTAATTTGGCTTAATAACGCGGTGCTGTTGATCCCCTCTTTAAACTCAAAACTGTGATAGAAAATACCTTCTCGTACTGTCTTGGTCAACGGGATACCTAAAAAGAGGCGGGAGCTGAATTTCTTATAGACGAGGACAGGACGCAGGAACTGTTCACCTTTACCGTTTTGCTCAAACCCAACATTCTCACCGATATTCGTCACAAAAATCTCTTTTTGCCGAAAGTTAGCAATTTTTTCGTTGCTTTCTGCGGTCTTTTTAATCTCGTTCCATTCATCGAATCGTTTGCTCACGCTTTCCCCTCTTCGGTATTTTGACTCACTTTATTTGATACATTTTTTTAGCTTCTATCGCTTTGTCTAGCCGACGATGGATCAATGAAATCATTGATAAAATGTCCAAAGCATCTTCTTCCGCTATTTTCCATGTAATTTTTGGGGCGTGTGCTGTCGTGTTTCGGAATGTGCCGAATACACCTTTTAGTAAATTCATAAATCCTTTTTGCTCGCTCTGCTCACTTTCAGATACTAATGAGTTGAGAGCTAAATGAGGAATTTGATTTTTAAATGCAAATGCTTCATCAACTAACTCTGATCCATCACTATTCAAATCGGTTTTATTTCTAATTTTTTCTGCAATACTTTTTGTCGCTTCAAATACCGCATGAAAGTAGTTATCAACGAGAAGTTCTTCTTTACAAAATAGCAATACATCATGATGAACTTTTCGAGCTATAAGGTCTGTTCTAAGTTGTTGTGCACGTGCGGTTGCTTCATTTATTGTGGTTGCTTTTTTTGATTGGACAACTTTTCCATTGTCACCAATCTCATACCCTTCAAAACTCAAAATACGATTGATTTCATATCTAGTATCATTAAACCATTGAGGTCTATTGATATGACGAGCAGGGTTTAACGCATTTTGGAGAAAAGAGAGAATATTGTTAGCACACTTATCTTTTGCTTGTTTATGAACCAATGCTGTATTTAAACGTCGCCATTTTGTAATTGTAGGTTCAACATCAGGTATATTGCTTTCATGCAATAAAGATCCAATCTCTGAACCAGTAAATCCGTTTTGTGTATCTGCAAGAATTTTTGATAGTTGTTCAATAACCGCATTATTAAATAATGATATTGCCATGCTTTTTTTTATCTCCTATTGTCATTGAGAGTATTCACCTATTTGCTTCCTTGACTAACTATATGCTTTGCTCTTTCATAAAGCTCATCAAAGGTCATTATTTCGGGAGTAAAAATATTTTTACGGAATAATTCAAATGATCTATATTTATCCGAATTAACACCATGCTCATTTTGGAATTCATCAAGCTTACCAATAATCAAAAATGATTTCGGTTGAAAGTTAAAAACCTCTTCTCCTGTCAAATTACCATGACTATCTTTTAATTGAATTTTGTCAAAAAAATTATTCATACTAAGGGAAACAGTATTTTGAATTTGTGCAATTGCACCTGATAATTCTTTTGAAATACTCCAACAACTACCTCGATAAGGTTTGTTTTCTAATAAATCTGTTTTATGAGTTTTGAGCTCTACAAAACACAAGGATTTTATCATTCCAGCAGTTTTTAGCAACCCATCTACTCTTTTACCTGAGTTATTAAAATCATATCCGCTGACAACTTGTTCAATTTTCTTGTCATCTAACTCGGTTTGAAAAATATATGACAATCCATACCCAAATATCCACGTATTTGCTTCGAAAAATTTCTGCCAATCTGCCTCTTTTAGACTATCATCTTCTAACATATTTTCAAATTTAGCGAGTTGTTGTTTTCTATATCCTAAAGAAATTACATCTGATTCCGTTACTTCATTTTCAACAACTTTTTTTATTACATTGGGATTTTCTTTTAGATATTGTATTACCTGTTTATCGTCTATTTTGAACTCATTTACTTTATCTAAAGCAATATTTAAAGGGATTGTAACTCTTCCCTTGCCAGTTAATGGTATCCCTTTTAATGCTTGTACAAATTTCAATAACAAATCTAATTGTTCTCCATAAAGTACCATAGATTCTTTACAAGCATTACCAGTTTTTGTCATCCATCTTTGAACAGTTAATGTTTTTATGTTCCTTGTATCTTCATAAAAATATGCTTTTATTTCTTGCTTGGCATTATCGGTAGTTTTTAAATGAATTTCAATTCCATCTTTGCTTTCTACTCTTTTAGTCATTTTATGATTTGTACTATCTCCAAATTTCATTGAAACACCTCTACTGTGTCTTTCAATTACTTCTCCATCAACATATTGTTTGTCTGGTGGAAATTGTGGACTAACGCTAAGTGTATCCTCTTCTAATTTTTCATAATAGAAATATTCTTTGTCATCTGGTGTCATTTAGTTCCCCTCCACAATCGCTATCTCATTCCCACTCATCCTCACTCAACCCATACAGCGCATATTGACAAGGCTTTCACCTTGTTTAATGGAATTGAGTATAGATTTTTTAAAAATGGACAAATTTTGTGCCTTACTGTTAAAGTAAGGAGATTATAGCGAAAGTTACTCGTTCCGTAAAACACTCAGAACATCTTTCAATACCCCAAAAAAGATCAGTATTACTTAGCAATGGGATGGAATTGCCGATTTATGTCTATATGAAATAGGATATAGTTCAAACTTCCCAGTATTTTTTACTGACAAGCAGTTTTTTAATTTGTGGAGCGATCTCTTGATCGCTTTCTCCAACACTCCAAAGTTTTTTACTCAATTGACGTATCGCTTCATTCAAATTGTCCTCAATCAGCAACACAAAAGACGCTTTGGGAAAATACTGAAAAAACAACTCTTTTTCTAACAAAAACTGATCTTCTTCAGCAATATTTTCCCGTTTTTCCACCTCATACAATGCTATTGCTGATCCGCATTCCAATTTTGCCAAGAGCCATAATGCAATAAATTCTACGCTATACCGATTTAAAATGCTTTCGGAAAAAGATTCAAACGTATCACAACCACTCCGTTCATATTCATGGATAATAAGATCAATCACCGATCGGATATGTTCTAAGGGAACCATCTCAAAGAGTTCTCGTCCGACACTGATCCCTGCGGAGTGTTCGGCCCCGAGATAGATGCGGGCGCCTTTGTCCGTATTGCCGAAATTATTGGTACGCAGCCCGATGAGCCCGATATCGCAATGCTGGTGTCTCCCGCACCCTTTGCCGCATCCTGAAATCCCTATTTGAATACGATGCTCAGCTATTTTCTCCAAAGGGAGCAATTGTGCGTCGTCTTTAATATTCCAAAATGAATAAGGGCAATAATGGCTTCCTGCGCACGCAACAATAGTCTGGCTCTTTTTGAGATGTTCAAAAGGAGAGAATGACTGAGATAGTCCGAGAATATAAAGATTGTGATCCGTACTTAATCGTACCTCGGCAGAGTATGTCTCGGCAAAATCCGCAATAGCCACCAACTCTTCGGCACTGATACGCCCGAAATTGCTCTCGTAGCAAAACGCATAACTTCCGTCTTGTAGCTTTTGATATCGTGAAAAAAGTCCTTTTTCTAACACTAGATTGCCTGCTTGTTGCCAAGTTTTTTGGTATTCATGTGCAATATGTTCCACAAATGTTTCCATTGTGATCTCTTCAAGCAAATGAAATAGTCGGGTTCGGGTTCGGGTAAAGCGCAGGCCATGCGTGTTGAATGCTTCAATAAATGCTTTGAAAAAGGGGACAACTTCATCGGGCAATAAAAAAATATCGGCACTGCGGGCGATCTCGGTATTTTTTCCTCCCATATAGACGTTAAATCCGAATATTTCCTCTCTTTTAGCCAGTGCAAAATAGAGGTCATTGGCGAAAAACGAGGTGACGTTGGCACTGTTGCCCGAAATCCCCGTGGATATTCTACGCGGCAGCATACCGACAAGATGGGGAGTTTTAAGAAAATATTCCTGCATTTGCAGAATCAGCGGATAGGTTTCGATAACACTCATACAACCTCGTCCATCAAAGACATCGGTCACAATGTTGCGTACGTTATCCCCGAAAGTTTGCCATGTTGAAATCCCAAGCTCATTAATCTCTTTGAATATGTGCAATACATTTTCGCTGTTAAGCCCATGCAATTGTATACCGGCACGCGCGGTGAGAATAATCTCAAGCTCATTGCCCTTTGCAATATCGGCAATGGCTCGCAGTTGAACCGTTGTGATACGCCCTGCGGTTATGCGTAAACGAAGTGTATACTCATCCTCTTCGATGGGGGTGTTAAAAATACCGAAATCCTGTAAATAAAATCCGTCCCCTTCGCTGATACCGTTAAAGTCCAATGTCTCAATTTGAGGATAGTATTCGAAAGGAGAAAGGGCTGCCTTATGGCGTTCACGTTTATTTAATTTTTTTTCCGTCATTTCCATTGTTGTCACCGTTATTTATAGAGCCGATCGGATATTGATCGCAACCCACAAGATAGCAAGATTAAGGAGAAAAATTGCAAGCGATCCGCCTCGGGAAAGGAATTTTTGAACCAAGGTACGGGTTGTCTTATGGGTAGCGAAAGCGATATAGAGATGAACCATCGTTGCTATACTCAGGAGTGAAACCAAGACTAATTTCCATGTCACATAGTGCCCAAGCTCTGTATCGGTGTGCATAACGCTAAAAAGCTGATAATGATCTCCCAATATAAATCCCGTACTGATTAAAATTATCAGCCATACCGTTTCAAAATATCCATAAAACGGTCCGATTGCTCCGTATACGGCCTCTTGAGTCGCACGATCTCGAATAAATATCCCTAATCCGAATAATACGATACTACCGCCGATCCATGCACATGCAGAGAGAATATGAATATATAAAATCCATGTCACAGGATCTCCTTTAATTTTTCGAGAGTATAAAGGTATTTTGGGTAATGCGACTTGATACAAATCAATATATCATTCTGTTGATGAAGCTAGCTTTTTAATGTTGAGGAATTGAGTCAAACAGTACAGTGCTTTGAATCGAAGCTATCTGAAGGAGGTCACTTTGCCATACTGTTTGAATCAACCCCTGAGGGGGGAAGACTTTTTTTATGGTTCGACAATTATAGAGGATTATCGGCTTAATGTCTTTGATATAGGTCAAATGCCTGAATGTTCTTATGAGAATACATACGTTCTCTCACCCGCCCGTACGGTAAAAGGCACGAGAAGATACTTCAACATTCTCGATACCCCAAAAATTCTTTTCAGGTTTGTTAAATACGACATCTTCTAAGATTTCGGTCACTTTTTTACGATTTCCATCTCGTATCGCGTCTTTAATACTTTTTGCCCCCTCGAAGTATAAACACCCGATCAAATCCCCCTCCGCCGTAAGACGCAAACGATCACACGTGGCACAAAAATCATGGCGATGAGGCTCGATCGTTCCAAAACGGTACCCCTGCGGAGTTTCATATAAATTTGCCGGTCCGCTCACCTCTTTGTCAATCGGAATGAAAGAATAAGATTTGCCTAATACTTCAATGATTTCATCACTTCTAAGCCCTTTGAGCGCGTTGCTCGCGTGGGAATTTTCCATGTATTCGATATAACGGATCTGTGCACCGATCCCTTGAGCGTATTCAAACAAAGGGACGATTTCGTCTTCATTGATTCCGCGTAAAATAACGCTGTTAAGTTTGACCGACAACCCCACATCGACTGCTGCACGAATTCCTGTGAGAACTTGATCTAAAACATCTTTTTGTGCGATATAATTTAATGTCCCGCGATCCAATGAATCGAGAGAAATATTAACACGCTGCAATCCTGCATTTTTAAGTTTTTCAGCCTGTGCAGGTAATAAAAAACCGTTGGTTGTCAGTCCAATATCAACCTTCGGTGCATAGGTATGAATCATAGCGATAAGTTCATCGAGATTTTCACGCGTTGTCGGTTCCCCTCCGGTAAGACGGATTTTCTGGATACCGTTATCAATACTGATCTTGATAAATGCAAAAAGCTCTTCATAACTCAACAGATTCTCTTTAGGTACCCAGCTAAAGGGTTTTTCGCTCATACAGTAGCGGCAGCGAAAATTGCACCGCTCGGTAACTGATACACGTAAATAGGTAACTTTTCGTTCAAAACGATCTTGTAACATACGATGATCCTCAAATATATCGATTTCTAAATAGTAGCCGATTCGAGAGAGCAATTTCTTGATTTACATCAATAGTCAAATTGAGGGTTTGGGTTATCATATACTTTTAACGTACAAAGGTTAACCATGTCAATATTACTCGAGAATCTTGATTTTTTTAAAGATTGTGATCCTCAAAAATTATCCGTCTTATATTCAACCGCCAAATTCAAAGCCTATAATGCCTCCGATATTTTGGTGTATGAAGAAGATGATATTAATCGCGTCTATTTCCTCGTCGAAGGTGAAGTAAAACTCTACAAAGTTGACCGCTTTGATAATGAAATCTTTTTATATACCCTCTCCAATCAAACTCTTTTAACCGATATCGGTTCTCTTGAATGCCACACGATCAGCTGTTTTAGCAATATAGAATTTTTAGTTCCGAGCCGTGTGGTATCATTCGATCTTAAAATTTTTAAAGAAGTGGTCAAAACCGATCTTTCGCTTTTAAATCATTTAGTTAATATCCTCGCCGATCAAAAACAGCGAGTTGATTGTATGGTCAGTATGGGTATGGTGTATGACGTGACAGCCAAAGTGGCCAAAATGCTTTACGATCAACTTGATTTGTATAATCGGCTCAAAAAGCAGGAGATTTCCTATCGGCTCAACATACAGCCTGCTACCCTATCACGGGTATTGGCTAAATTTATGCGTAAAGGGCTAATTATGGAAGAAGATCATAAAACAGTCGTATTACAACGCGAAGAATTGACACGATATTTCAACGAGGGGCTATAAATGCAATCTATATCAACCAAAGTACGCTGGATCGTTGCGATTCTTTCTCTCAATCTTATTACCATAATTCTTGTCGACATTTGGCTCAATACCGATCAAAAGTTTGACGCCAAAGTGATTAATACCGCCGGAAAACAGAGGATGCTTTCCCAACGTACCGTTCTTGAACTTCATCGGCTCCTTTTGGACGAAGAAGGGTCGTATGAGCGGCTCCAATCTGCACGAGATGAGTTTGACCATAATTTTAAGCAGCTCGGTACGGCAACTTCTGAATACAAAGGGTTTTCAAACGAACAAATTGAAAAAACCATGTTGGAGGTATATGCCCACTGGAATCGGATGGGTGGCTTAATCGATCGTTATTTGCAGGGGGATCACAACCTTTTCGATCTCAAAACGATCTATGATGACGGTGATCGAACATTAGTCCTGATGGATCAAGCGGTTACCCAATATGAAGAATATATGATGGAAAAACGGATCGTCGCCCACCGTATCCAAATTTTTCTCGCTCTGATCTCGTTTGGTGTTATCCTCTATATGGCACGAACAACGCTGCAGATACAACAAAATTTTGACAAATTTCTGGAGCACTCAAAATCAATCAGCGGTAATGAAAATATTGGCGAACAAAAGGGAAATGAACTCGATATCGCATGTGCTCATATCGAGTATTTTTTACACAATGTTGAAGAAGCAATTCAAAATGCCACAGAAGCCGTCGAGAAGAGTGAAGCCGCTACTGCGATGCTCATCGGTTCAGGACCGGAAACCGAGGAACTCTTGGAACAAAGCGAAGATATGATGATACAGGTGAGCGAAGAGCTTCATCGCACATCTCAGCGCCTTAAAAAACTTAAAAACAATCTCCAAACCGCCAACGCGATTCGAAACGCCTAAAAGCGTTTCAAATTTAATCCTTCTTTTCTTCTTCTTTTGACTTAAGTCAAATACTTTTTTTTTGAATTGCTTTACAATGTTTGAAGTGCATGAGTTATTTCATAGCATAAAGAAATCTTAAGGGGTCTGGCCGTTTTACGGTATGGATTGAACGTGATTTCATTAAGGAGTTTTCAATGTCGTTAGATAGAAGAGAGTTTTTAAAAAGTGCCGCCGCCGCATCCGCTGCAACGGCAGTTGGTATGGCAATCCCTGCAAGTGTAGAGGCTGCTTCAAATCAAGCACAAGCGGGATGGCGCTGGGATAAAGCAGCTTGCCGCTTTTGCGGAACCGGTTGTGGAATTATGATGGCGACCAAAGACGACCGTATCGTTGCGGTCAAAGGTGACCCGCTCGCTCCCGTCAATCGTGGTCTTAACTGTATCAAAGGGTACTTTAATGCCAAAATCATGTACGGTGCAGACCGTCTGACTCAACCCCTTTTACGTATGAACGATAAAGGCCAATTTGATAAACACGGTAAATTTAAACCGATCAGCTGGGAACGTGCGTTCGATGAGATGGAAGTACAGATTAAATCCGCTCTCAAAGAAAAAGGGCCGACCGGTATTGCAATGTTCAGTTCGGGTCAACAAACCATTTTAGAAGGTAATGCTGCCCTTAAACTAATGAAAGCAGGTTTCCGTACTAACAATATCGATCCGAATGCCCGTCTATGTATGGCATCTGCCGTTACTGGGTTTATGAACGTTTTCGGTGCGGATGAGCCATCGGGATGTTATGACGATATCGAACTGGCTGAAACCATTGTGGCATTCGGTTCCAATATGGCGGAAATGCACCCTATTCTCTGGTCACGCGTATCCGATCGTAAACTGAGCAATCCGGATAAAGTGCAAGTCGTTGTTCTTTCAACCTACAAACACCGTACAATGGACCTTGCCGACGTTGAGATCATCTTTAAACCTAATACCGATTTGGCAATTTTCAACTACATCGCCCGTGAGATTGTATATAACCACCCTGAAGCGATCGATTGGGATTTTGTCAACCGATACATCGTATTCGCTACCGGTCCCGTCGATATCGGATACGGATTGCGTGAAGATATTCATCATCCAAAATACAAAAAAAGCGAACTTGATACCGCAGCGAAACAAAAATCAAAAGTTCTTACTGCCGATGAGGGGGTAAGTCTTGGGTATCTAGGCTATAAAGCGGGCGATACACTTCAAATGAAAAATACTGAAACTGCTAATAATCATTGGCAAATCACTTTTGAAGAGTTCAAAAAAGGGCTCGCTCCGTATACCCTCGATTATACGGCGCATGTTGCCAAAGGTGACCCCGATGAGAGCATTGAAGATTTCAAAGCAAAACTTCAAAAAATGGCTGATCTTTACATCGAACAAAAACGCAAATGTCTCACCTTCTGGACGATGGGATTCAATCAGCATACCCGCGGTACATGGGTGAATGAACAAGCGTATATGATCCATTTCCTCCTTGGTAAACAAGCCAAACCGGGAAGCGGCGCATTCTCTCTCACCGGTCAGCCATCAGCGTGCGGAACCGCTCGTGAAGTAGGAACCTTTAGTCATCGTCTACCGGCAGATATGGTCGTTATGAATCCAGACCATCGTAAAAGAGCCGAAGAGATCTGGCACATTCCAGCCGGCACGATCAATCCGAAAAACGGATCCCATTTCACCCAGATTCACCGTGACCTCGAAGACGGTAAAGTGAAGTTCGCATGGGTCAGTGTTTGTAACCCGTATCAAGATACCGGCAATGCCGAGCACTGGATTAAAGCAGCGCGTGAAATGGATAACTTTATCGTTACCTCCGATGGTTATCCGGGGATTTCGGCCAAAGTGTCGGATTTGATTTTACCAAGTGCCATGATGTACGAAAAATGGGGTGCATACGGTAATGCGGAGCGCCGTACTCAACACTGGCGTCAGCAGGTAACTCCGGTAGGGGATGCGATGTCCGATACATGGCAGTTCGTTGAGCTCTCCAAACGCTTTACGATCAAAGAAGTATGGGGTGCGCAAAAAATCCCAGGACTTGAGGGCGGATTACCGGATGTCATGGGTGCTGCCAAAGCGATGGGATACAAAGAAACCGATACCCTTTATGATGTCTTGTATGCCAATACGACTGCTAAAAGCTTTAAATGGCCTGATCCGGTCGGCAAAGGATACCAAAATTCTGAAGCTGAAGGTGACAAACGTAACGTTATCGGAAGTGACGGAAAACCGTTTAAAGGGTATGGCTTTTTCCTCCAAAAATATCTGTGGGAAGAGTATCGCAAATTCGGTGACGGACATGGACATGACTACGCCGACTTTAATACCTATCACAGAGTACGCGGTTTGAAATGGCCGGTTGTGGATGGCAAAGAGACCGCATGGCGCTACAACGCGAAATACGATCCGTATGCAAAAAAAGCCAACAGCGGTCCATTCTCATTCTACGGACATGCGTTTAAAGAGATCCCATCGGGTAATCTCCAAGGGGTTACAGATAAAACGAAAGTCCATTTGGACGGAAAAGCAAAAATCTTCTTCCGACCGTATATGGAACCGACCGAAGTACCGGATAAAAACTACGATATCTGGCTTTGTACCGGTCGTGTGTTAGAGCACTGGCACAGCGGAACAATGACGATGCGGGTTCCTGAACTCTATCGCGCTGTCCCTGAAGCACTCTGTTACATCCATCCGAAAGATGCTGAAAAACGCGGTGTCAAACAAGGCGATATGGTGTGGGTCGAATCACGTCGCGGCAAAGTTAAAGCGCACGTCGAAACACGCGGTCGTAACCGACCTCCGCGCGGACTCGTATTTGTTCCTTGGTTTGATGAAAAAGTATTTATCAATAAAGTTTGTTTGGATCATACCTGCCCGATTTCCAAACAAATCGACCATAAAAAATGCGCTGTCAAAATCTATAAAGCGTAACGGAAAAAGTCATGAAAAATTCTCCTTCAAACGATCGTCGCCGCTTTCTCCTCTCCATTGCGAGAGGTATCGGGCTAAGTGCGATGGGTGCGTTGGTATGGAGTGCTTATGTGGGTGAGGTAAAAGCCGCTCCGTTGATTTTACGCCCTCCGGGTGCGTTAAAAGAAGATGAGTTCATTAAAAACTGTATCAAATGCGGATTGTGCGTGGAAGCGTGTCCTTACGATACGCTTAAACTGGCGAAGCCAGGGGATAACCTTCCTATGGGAACCCCCTACTTCACCCCACGTACGACACCGTGCTATATGTGCAGCGATGTTCCCTGTGTTCCGGTATGTCCAAGCGGTGCCCTTAATGAGCCATCGGTTAGCAGCTATGTTAAAGCACATGCCAAACTCGATATCAATAAAGCCCGTATGGGACTGGCGGTTATCGATAAAGAATCATGTATTGCAACATGGGGAATCCAGTGTGACGCATGTTATCGTGCCTGCCCTTTAATGGGTCAAGCCATTACGATCGAATACTCTAAAAATGAGCGAACGGGAAAACATGCGTTTCTCGTCCCCATTGTACATGCAGATGTCTGTACGGGATGCGGTATGTGCGAACATGCCTGTGTCACTCAAAAAGCGGCGATTTACGTTTTACCAAGAGCATTAGCGATGGGGGAAGCGGGAAATCATTACATCAAAGGATGGGATCCTAAAGATGAACAACGTCTTGAAAGTGTCAATAAAGAAGTTCCGCATGAGTTCACCAAAACCAAATTAAGTGAAAAAAGTGCCCTTGATTCACTCAATGACGAAAGTGGGCTGTGATGAAACATTATAAATATCTCTTGATGAGACGGTTTACCCAAATCGGGATATTGCTCCTCTACATCGGAGCCAATGCCTGGGGATGGAAAATACTGCGAGGTGATCTAAGTGCCTCATTACTGATGGGTAAAGTTCCATTGGCAGATCCCTACGCAGTGGTTCAAATCGCTGTTACCGGTGCAACACTGGGGATGGATATCATCCTCGGTGCGCTCATCGTTACCCTCTTTTACGGGGTTATCGGCGGACGGGCGTTTTGCAGCTGGGTATGTCCGATTAACATGATTACCGATACGGCCGCATGGCTGCGTCGCAAAATGAGATTATCAGAAATCCAAAAACGGTTTTACATAAGCCGATCGCTTCGGTATTGGATTTTAGGTTTGAGTTTAATTTTGTCAGCGGTGATGGGAGTGGCGGCATTTGAGCTGATCAGCCCTGTTTCGATGGCACATCGCGGAGCCGTATTCGGTATGGGTATGGGCGGCGGTGCGTTAGTGGTCATATTTTTGTTTGATCTGTTGGTTCATGAAAACGGATGGTGCGGTTATATTTGTCCGTTGGGTGCATCGTATGCACTCATCGGTAAATTTTCCTTTATCCGTGTTCACCATGATGCCAATAAATGTACCGATTGCAGAGATTGTATTACGGTGTGCCCTGAAAAAGAGGTCCTCCATATGATCAATCGCAGCAGTGAAAGTGTCTTGATGGGTGAATGCACCAATTGCGGCAGATGTGTTGATGTTTGTAAAGAAGACGCGCTCGGATTTTCAATTCGAAGTCAGTTAAAACAACCAAAGGATGAAGAATGAAAGCAAATCGAATCATCGGCAGTCTAGTAGCTGCTTGTATTTTAATCAGCGGTGTCTATGCCGCGAGCAATGCCAATGCCGGTATAGACGAAAAAGATTTGGGAATGCGTAAAGCGGAAGTGTATACGGAAGATACTGCTGCACCCGATGGTACGAACTACCACAAAGAAGCTCCAGGAACCTCTAAAAAAATCCAACGTGCGTATGTTAACGCACCGCCGATGATCCCTCATGACATCAGTGATTTGGGTGAAATCGATAAAAACAACAATGCATGTCTCGGATGTCATATGCCGGATGTTGCAACAACGATGGGGGCGACACCGATCCCGAAAACACACTTTACCAATTTTCGCCCAGCGGTAGAATCGGATGCGGATGATAATTTCAAATCCGAAAGCAACGATCAAATGATTAAAAAAGATCTGCATGGACAGCTATGGCAAGGCCGCTACAACTGTACACAATGTCATGCTCCGCAAACTCAGGGTAAATTACGGGTTGAGAGCAACTTCAAACCGGATTACACCGATAAAAAAGGGCAAAAACATAAAAATAAATCGTATTTGATGGATGAGATTGACACCGGTGTACAAGTCGGAAACGGATTATAAGATGTCAACCTCAACACGTCGCAATTTTTTCGGTGCTCTAGGTTCACTTTTCAAAGAGAACCGTGGTCCGATCCGTCCTCCGTATGCATCTATAGCGGCAACGTTTAATGAATGCCGCAGTTGTGAGGGGATGTGTGTCAGCGCGTGTGAAGAGAAAATTATCCACCGTGATGAGAAAGGTATCCCTTTTCTGGATTTTAAAGCCAATGGATGCAGTGATTGTCACAAATGTATGGAAGTGTGTACTCCGAATGTTCTGAGCGATCCGGATCGTTTTATTCAGGGGCGAGCCCGTATCACATCGATGATGTGCATGTCCCACCACGATACAATCTGTTTTTCCTGTAAAGATCCGTGTTTGGAAGATGCCATTATTTTTGAGGGAATGTTTCGACCGATTATTATTCCCGAAAAATGTACGGCGTGCGGCTATTGCGTTGCGGTATGCCCCAATGCGGCCATTGAGATTGTAGTATGAAAGTTTTAGTAATTTTATTTGGATTCTATATATGGCTCAGTGCAGCCATACTCCCGACATCCGTAATCAAAACCGATGCCCTGATCAGTGACATGGTAGTGGATAATGGAAAAATCTATGTGGCTACGGATGGAGGAGGAGTCGATGTATTTGATTCAAAAACTTTTAAAAAGCTGAACGTTCTTCGTATTCCTGATATAAAGAACAGTGAAGGCAAATCATTTTCACCGAAAATTTATTCGGTTGATCATATTAAAAATACAACGGTAATAGTCACTGAAAGCGGCAGCGATTTTCGCAATGTTTATTTATTGGAAGGGGATAAAGCGATCAAGATTGTCGATAACGGACGTGGCTTATTGATAAAAAAAGCCCGTTTTATTGATCTAGATCATTTACTCTTCGGCCTCTCAGGTGATACTATTGTTTTGATGGATATTTCAAAGAACACCCTTGTTTATCAAGTTCAGGCAGGCGGAGGCATGTTTAGAGACATGGTACTAAGCCCTTCAAAATCGCTTGTCGCAGTTGCCGATGAGGGGGGAGAAATCACCATGATTAATGTCAAAAGCGGCCGTCGTGTTAAAACGCTCCGTGGCATCAATGTTGATAATATCAATCGAATAGATTACAAACACAATACGATTCTAAGTGCCGGACAAGATCGTCGCGTCGGTGTCTATCGTGCCGGTGGAAGTTATTTTCTTGAAAGTGACTTTTTTGTTTATGCCGTAGGGCTCAGTCCCTCCGCTGAAAAAGGGGTCTATACCGATGGTATGGATAACCAGTTACAGGTATTTGATACGACGACCAAAGCCAAAATTGCCCGCCTCCAAAGCGGAGAGGTGATTTTGGATACGTTGATCTTTCTGGATGAGCACCGCCTTATCGGTGCGGGCGAAGAGAACAAAATTTATTATTGGAGACTACCGTGAATATTTCAAGTATTGTGGTGCAAACCAACCCGATCTACACTGATGAAGTTGTCGAAATTTTAAAAGCAGCAGATTTTTGCGATTACCATTTTCATGACGAAAAAGGACGAATTATTGTAACCATCGAGGGTGAAGGGGTCGAAGAAGAGATTCCTAAACTCGTCAGGATTCAAGAAATGGAACATATCATCTCAGCCGATATGTCATTCGCTTTTAGTGAAGATGAACTCAACGCGGAACGTGACAAATTGGAATTAGTAGGCAATGATATTCCCCAATGGTTGAATGATGAAAATGCAACCAAAAGAGATATTAAATACAACGGCGATCTCAAAGATCGATTTTAAACTTAGGAGAAGAAGATGAAAAGAATCACATTATCAACAATTGCTGTTTTAACCTTGTTGCCAAACGTACTTAGCGCAGAAGGTTTTGCCCTCTTTAGTGATGCAAAGTTTAACGGAGAGATCCGTCCTCGTTATGAGAGTGTGGACGATGAGAGCAATACCAAAGACAAAGCAAATGCGTTTACCGTTCGTGCGACTCTTGGGGTTGAAGCTAACTTACTCGGTATCAATGGTTTGAGTATGAAAGTGGATGGTACAACAGTTCAACCAATCGGTGGCGAGCGTTATGACAGCGGATCAAACGGTTTGAACTATGATAAAGTCGTTGATCCGGAACAAACCCGTTTCTCCCAAGCGTATCTCCAATACAAATACGGAAAAACCGTTGCCAAAGCGGGACGTCAGGTTATCAATCTCGACAATCAGCGTTTCATCGGTTCTGTTGACTGGCGTCAAATGATGCAAAGCTTTGATGCGGCAGTCATCAGTGACAGCACGATTGATAATCTAACGCTTACCGGTGCTTATGTATGGGGACGTGAAGCGGTTAGTGATGCTCCGACGGCTGATACCAATTCTATCATTTTAAACGGATCGTATAAAGTAAGTGATATGGTCAAAGTAACCGCCTACGATTACATGATCTCTTCTGCCAGTGACACGATCGGAATGGCTTTGACCGGAGATGTACCTCTCGCTTCGGCAAAAGTCGCTTATCGTGCGGAATATGCAAGTCAAGGTGATGCATCACGGGATACCGATGATGCTCATAAAAATGTCAAAGCGGATGCGTATTATTATAATCTCGATGCTCTTGCAAACATTAACGGTATTCTCGCAGGTGTTGGATATGAGTTCTTGAGCGGACATACTACGGGTGATGGAAAAACGGCATTTTTTGCTCCATTGGGTACATTACATGCCTTCAACGGATGGGCAGATAAGTTCTTAGCAGCAACACCGACCGGCGGATTATGCGATGCAACTGCAACCGTGGGTTATACGGCTGCGGGTCTTGGGAAAGCGATGCTCGTTTATCATAATTTTGAGACCGATGTTTCTATGGGCGGCAAAAGTGATTTAGGCTCGGAGTGGGACGCTTTGTATACCAATGCCATTCCCGGAGTTAAAGGACTTAGCGGTCTTGCAAAAGCAGCTTTCTTTAAAGCCGGTGATGTCACAGGTTACACTGCGGACGTCAGCAAAATCTGGCTCCAGGTCAGCTATAAATTCTAAACTTCTTTCTTGCCCTTCGGGGTATAGAAAAAAATCTTCTCTGTAACCGCTTTTTTCACCACTTCATTTGACAAAGGTCAAAGACATTTATTTCAGATTCCATTAGAATATCTCATCTAAATATAACCATAAATTGAAAAAGGAAAGCATCTGATGGAGCCGATCAAACATGTTCTAAAACGGGATGGTTCTACAGAGCCGTTCTACTCATTTAAAATCGAAGATGCCATTACCAAAGCATTCAACAGTGTGTCAATACCATTGGATGACAAAGTCGTCACGGAAGTATTATTTATGGTTTTGCATGACGCTATAGTCGATGTAGAAGCGATTCAAGATCTCATAGAACGTACCCTTTATAATGCAGGCTATTTTGAGGTGATGAAGTCCTTTATCACCTATCGCTTTTTGCATAAAATGCAGCGTGAGCATATTTTGGGGCTTGGGGAAGACACCACCTATGTTAATTCCACCCAAAGTGTCGAAGAGTATATTCACAAATCCGACTGGCGTGTTAATGCCAATGCCAACACCGGATACTCCAATGCCGGATTAGTGAATAACCTCGCCGGTAAAGTGATCGCCAACTTTTGGCTCGATAAAGTGTATGCTTCGAATGAAGGCTCAGCTCACCGAAACGGCGATATTCATATTCATGATCTCGATTGTCTTACGGGGTATTGCGCCGGATGGAGCCTCAGAGCTCTACTCAATGAAGGGTTTAACGGCGTACGGGGACGTGTTGAGAGTAATCCACCCCGCCATTTTAGAGAAGCTCTGGGACAAATGGCCAATTTTTTAGGAATTTTACAATCCGAATGGGCGGGAGCACAGGCATTTAGCTCTTTTGATACCTATTTAGCCCCGTATGTTTTTGCCGATGAACTCTCTTTTATCGAGATAAAAAAGGCCATTCGTGGGTTTGTGTATAACCTTAATGTCCCCGCACGATGGGGCCAATCTCCGTTTACCAATATTACTCTTGATTGGATGGTTCCGGATGATCTGGCTTTGCAGTTTCCTACCTGTAACGATCTTCATCTATTTCATAATTTCCCCTTTACCACCCATCATCAGCGTAAACTGTTTGAACGGAACAAAAGAAATATGAGCGACCTGACCTATTCGGATTTTCAGTCCGAAATGGATCAAATCAACCGTGCCTTTTATGAAGTGATGAGCGAGGGAGATGCGACCGGAGCGCCGTTTACGTTTCCGATCCCGACCGTTAACATCACCGAAGATTTCGACTGGTATGGCCCTAACACGGATATACTCTTTGAAAATACCGCCAAAATCGGTTCCAGCTATTTTCAAAATTTTGTCGGGAGCCAATATCTTCGTAATGAGGACGGCAAGCCTATCGAAAATCCAGATGCCTACAAACCGGGGCACGTGAGAAGTATGTGCTGTAGATTGCAGCTTGATTTGCGTGAACTGCTCAAACGCGGTGGCGGACTTTTCGGAAGTGCGGAAATGACAGGAAGCATCGGTGTTGTTACTATCAACATGGCACGATTGGGATATTTATACAAAGACGATCACGCACGCCTAATGAAAGAACTGGATATCTTGATTGATATAGCGTACTCGACATTAGAGAAAAAACGCCTTTTTGTCCAAGATATGTTCAATCGAGGACTTTATCCCTACACCGCCCGCTATCTAAAAGGGTTTCATAACCACTTCTCGACCATCGGGGTCAACGGAATGAACGAGATGATCCGCAATATGAGCGGGGATACCGAAAATATTTCTACCGAATGGGGAACACAGTTTGCCCTCTCTATCTTGGATCATATGCGCGATAAAATGCGTGCATTTCAAGAAAAAAGCGGTAATCTCTATAATCTTGAAGCCACGCCGGCAGAGGGGACAACGTATCGTTTTGCGAAAGAAGATATCAAACGATACCCCGATATCATCCAAGCAGGTGTTGGGGAAAATATCTATTATACGAACAGTTCCCAGCTCCCCGTCGATCTCACTGCCGACCCATTTGAAGCCCTCACACTGCAAGACGAGTTGCAATGCCGCTACACGGGCGGTACGGTACTGCATTTGTATATGGGCGAGCGTCTTAGCTCCGGTGAAGCATGTCGACGTATGGTTAAAAACGTCATTACCAACTTTCGCCTTCCCTACATCACGGTGACTCCGACTTTTTCGGTCTGTCCCGTACACGGCTATCTCAACGGTGAGCATGAGTATTGTCCTAAATGCGATACCGAAATCCTTCTCAAAGAGTCGGCATAATGGCCGAGATACCCGATGAAAGCGCTCTATGATCTGACGCCGTTTACCCTGCTGGATTTCCCTGATATCCCTGCCGCTATATTTTGGTTTGCAGGGTGTAATCTGAGATGCACCTACTGCTATAACCCCGATATTGTTCTGGGTGCTGCTCATATCGATGAAGAGAGTGCCCTCGCCTTTTTAACGAAGCGAATCGGACTACTCGAAGGGGTCGTCCTCAGCGGCGGAGAAGCAACCCTTTATCCCAATCTGATCTCCTTTTGTCGCTCCATCAAATCACTCGGATATAAAATCAAACTCGATACCAATGCTATGCGTCCTGATATTATTGCAACATTGCTAAAAGAAAATCTGTTGGATTATGTCGCCCTCGACTACAAAGCTCCCTCTTCCGAAATGATCCGAATCTGTGGCGGCGGAAGCGAACATCGTTTTTGGGAAAGTTTTCATATTGTCCAAAAATATGGAATTTATTTTGAGGTACGAACAACATTTCATCCTGATCTTCTTAACGAAGCACAAATTATTACCATGGCTGATACACTTAAAAACAAAGGATATACCCGCCCTTTTTACATACAGCTTTTTCGTGAGGGTGTTCCAACACTGGGCGATCTCCCCTCTTGTGAACGAGTTGTTGATTATACGTTGCTTAAAAGATATGTAACCCTTCGCAATTGACCTATATCAAAGACTTTATTCTTCAAACGCTTTACAATGACGTATTCTTTTTGTAGGAGTTTACAATGAAAAAAGTGTTAGTTGCGGTATGCGTACTATTTGGTCTATGGAGTACCTCTATGGCAGACGAAGGTGCTGATTTATTTAAAAAATGTGCAGCCTGTCATGGTGCCCAAGGTGAAAAAGCAGCACTGGGTAAAAGTAAAATCATTAAAGATATGAGCAGTGCACAAATTATTACAGCACTTAAAGGATACAAAGACGGTACTTACGGTGCAGCGTCAAAAGCGATTATGAAAGGGCAAGTTGCATCATTGAACGATGCTCAAATCACTGTTTTGGCAGCCCATATCAGTAAATAACTGACTCTCCTCTTTTGAGGAGTTGGTTCGAGCAGTATAGATTAAAAAAAACCCTCCTTAAGGTAAGCCCTGATAAAGCACTATACTGCTTGAACGAACTCCTATTTTTACAATATTTAATCAAATAGGGGCAAATATGAAAAAAAAGTTCATACTTTCATTACTATCCGCAACATATCTAATAGCTGATGGAATCACGTTAGATCCAATTATCGTTACCGCAACCCAAACCCAAACAACGCTCTCGGATGCTCCCGGAAGTGTCAGTGTCGTATCGAAAGAAGCAATGCATAGCCTGCCTATTGCTAATCTCAAAGAGGTAGTTAAAGCCTTAGAGGGGATAACATCCATTGCACACAGAGGCTTATCGGATGTCAATCCTACGGTCGTGCTTCGCGGAATTCCGGATCAATCACGGACCATGATATTACTCGATGGTATTCCTATGAATACCAGTTATACGAGCAGTGCCGCAACTCCCTATAATATACTGCCTGAAGATTTAGAACGGGTTGAAGTGATTCGCGGACCGTTTTCAAGCCTCTATGGAAGCAGTGCAATGGGCGGTGTCATCAACTATATCACCCAAATGCCCAATGATCCTGAGTACAAAGCCAGTATCGGATACGGTGATGCCTTTAACGATGGCGCAGCTCAAGGCAATCTAAGCAAAATTTACGTCTCAGTTGCCGATAAGATTACCGATAATTTAAAATTTAAAATCAGTTACGGAGCTTTTTGGAGTGAGGGATACCGATCTGATTTTGTAACCGTAACCCAACCAAAAGCCGGATACAGCGGCTTTATTCCGGAAACATCTTCTCCGCTCCCCACTACTGCACAGCTGATTGCAGGTAATGCGGGCAACCGAGGGGTCAATAAATACGATTTATCTACCAAACTCCTCTATACACCCACAACAAAAGAGACCGTAAACGCATCCTATCGGCAGTCCCACTATCATGTAGAATATACGGATCCTGAATCGTATATCACACAGAACTCATCGGGGAATACGGTTTATTCTTATCCGGGAAGCTCCACTACCGGGTTAAAAGAAAGTAAATTTTTACAAGGTCAAAGCGATTTAATCAGCGATCTTTACTCCCTGGATTACCGACATAATTTTTCAGGTTCTACCTTTGATATCCGCTATTCCCTGTTATCGGTATACGATTGGTACACCTCGGCAGGGACAACGGCCACACGCAGCGGAGGAAGCGGTACGCTAACCCCTAGAAAAGCGCAAAATATGATGCTCCATACTACGTGGCAAAAACCGATCGGGAATTCATTGGTGCTCTTAGGGGGAGAATACAAACGTAACACTTCGGTTTCAGACACCGATACCGTATCGGATTGGAGAGATGTGGACTCCCAAACGCTCACAACCGCTAGTTCAGGAGGAAAAGAGCGGATTATCGCCGCCTTCGCCGAAGTTCAAAGTGATATTAGCGATAAATTATCCACCAACATCGGCGCGCGATTCGAATCATGGAGCGGGTATGACGGATATGTTTCCGATGCCAATGCGTCCAATACGACGCTGAATCAAGCCTACCCTACCAAACACAACAATAATTTCTCTCCTAAAATATCACTCAACTATCAAGTAACCGGGAATACGCTACTAAAAACCTCATGGGGTAAGGCATTCCGGGCACCCGATCCGGTCAATCTTTACCGAACGTATGAAATTACCGCAATAAATCGTGTTTATGTTGCGAATCCGGATCTAAGCCCTGAGCGAAGTGAATCGTATGATTGTGGAGTGGAGCAAAAAACACCGCAAAACGGTCTTTTTAAAGCCTATTGGTTCCATACGATTATCGAGGATATGATCTCCACTAAACCGCCTATTCTCAGTGGCGGCAAAAGTTACTATGAGCGAGTCAATATCGGTAAAGCCCAAAGTCAAGGATATGAGCTCTCCTACATCCAGCCGTTGGTGTATGATCTCACGCTCAATACCAACTATACCAAAACCTATACCAAGATTTTAGAAAACCCTATCGATCCCACTTTGGTTGGAAAACACTTTGCCGGTATACCTGAAAATATGGTCAATGCCTCCCTTGTCTATGATAATCAACAATTTTTCGCCTTGATCAACTATAACTATCAATCCAAAATCTACAATAATTCCGATAACAGTGATACCGTTTCCAATGTCTACGGTTCGATTGACGGTGTAGGCATTTTTAACACTAAAATCGGGTATCGGCTCAACAAAAATATTGATTTCACTTTTGCGATTAATAATCTGATGGACACAGATTACTACAGTTATGAAAAAGCGGAAGGCAGATCGTGGTTTACCCAAATCAATTTAAAAATTTAATCTTTTTTTCTATACAAATAAGCCATAGGAGCGCAGAGTGATAGACCAATTAAAAAGTATTTTTCTTTTTTCACACCTCAGTGAAGAAGATTTAACCCATTTGGCATCGATTGGAAAATTTCGAGAATATAACAGCGGAGAAACTCTTTTTTATGAGGGTTCATTTTCTGATAAGCTCTATATCCTCATGAAGGGTATCATCAAAGCATACAAAACCGATATGAAAGAGAATGAAATCGTTCTGCACTACTTTTATCCTGTATCACTCGTTGCAGAAATGGCAAATCTCTACCACATCCCCTTTCCGGCAACCGCAGAATTTCAAACAAACGGATATGTATTTGAAATCGACTATCCTCTTTTTGAGCGCGATTTTCTTAAAAATCCTACGGTATCCTTCGAACTCATAAAATCCCTGACTCAAAAACTCAAATACCTCGAAGAGGTTATTACCACGCGTCTGGCACTGGACGCAACTTCGCGTGTAGCAAAATTTCTTTATGAAAACGGAGATATTTCCGATTCCACCAAACGACATAAAATTGCAACCATTTTAGGGCTCACCCCTGAAACGCTCTCTCGCTCCTTTAAAAAAATAAAAATTCTTGGACTTATCAGTGATGAAGGAAAAAATTTCACAATCTTGAATCGGGAGGGGCTAAAAGAACTTTTTTCTTAAAAGTTTTTACAAATTTGATTTATATCAATGGAGCTTCATATCCTTTTCGAGTACACTAACTCAGATGGGTATCATAAAGCTTTGCTAACAATCCATAAAGTATATGACCTATCCACATTTTACAAGTACAAGGAGTGACGAATGAAAAAAGTTCTAGGTATAACCCTTGCGGGCGCTATTTTTGCAACCCTTCCGCTTTTAGCAGGAGATTCAAAAATGGACGTTGTCCAAATGTTTGAAAAAGAGTGTCAAGGGTGTCATGGACCCAATCACGAAGGCGGAGTTGGAAGTTCCCTTGACCCTAAAGCGATTGGTAAAAAAGGGGATTATTTTCTTCGTGATACCATTCTAAATGGGAGAGCCGGTACTGCGATGCCTGCTTTTAAGAGTAAATTTACCAGTGATGATTCTGATAAAATGGTTCAATATTTATTAAAATACGAAGCAAAACAGTTAACTAAACTGACTATGGAAGATGTTGCGGCTACGCATCAAATCCTTGAAGATCGCGAAGAACTCTATAAAAAATACCCAAAACCGACCGATGTAAAAAGTGTTCAGGATATTGTTATCTTTACCGAGAGGGATGCTTCAAAAGTGGGCTTTATCGACGGTACTACCAATAAAGTTCTCTCAAAGCACAGCTCCGGTTTCGCAACACACGTGACCGTCGTCAATAAACGTATACCACGTTATGTCTACAACATCAGCCGTGACGGATGGGTCAATATGTTTGATCTCAATGCCCCCGGACAACCGATGATCGCAAAAATTCGTGTCGGAAGCGATAGTCGCGGACTTGCCTGTACTCCGGATGGCCGCTATTTGATGGCAGGGAACTATGTCCCAGGCGGAGCAGTGCTTTTGGATGCTATGACCCTTAAACCACTCAAAGTCTATGCAACCGATCAAGTCGAAGATATGGACGGGAAAATCGGTTCTTCGCGTGTTGCTTCCATTGCCGACACTCCGTATGGTCCTTACATTGCATTTGCACTCAAAGATGCAGGACACGTTTATATCGTCGACTACAGTAAACCTGATTTTCCGATCGTTGGCGATATTCCTAAAATCGGTAAAATTTTGCATGATGCATTCTTGAACGAAGGGGAAGAAGTAGGACGCTACTACATGATCGCGTCACAAGGAAGCGATGTCATGGGAATCGTTGACTTTAAAACCAAAACATTAGCGGACAAAGTCTATACCGGACCGGGAAGCAAACCGCATCCTGGACAGGGTTCAAGCTGGTATAATGAAAAATTAGGCAAACAGCTTCATGCAACGGTCAATATGAACGTAGGCGATGTAACGATTTGGGATAACCAATGGCATGTATTGAAACATACCAAAACAGCTGGCGGAGGGCTATTTATCGGAACCAACGAGCATACACCGTTCTTATGGGCTGATAATGTTATCGGCGGTGAAGATAATTACAACAAAGTTCATCTCGTTGATAAAGAGAGCTTGATGGTTGGACGCATTATTCAAGCTACCAAAGAAGGTATGGTTCAACTGATCGATCCAAACAACCTCAAAGTGCTCAAAGAATGGAAAATAGGTGCTGTCAAAAATGAAAAAGGTGAACTTATTGTTCCTCGTTTACTTCACGGAGAACCGGCAGCGCATGGTGAACATGAGTATATTTCGGATTGGACATGCGGAAGAATCTTGGTATTTGACGCTAAAACAGGAGAATACATTACCCAAATCACCGGATTGACAACGCCGACATTTACCTATTCTATTGAACACCGAATGGACCTTCCGGGTGCATAAGACATTAATTTAAGGAGATACAATGAAAACGAATCCAATACTAAAAGAACATGCGGCTAAACGTACGAAATGCGTTGTTTACACACGGGTAATGGGATACCATCGTCCGGTTGAGAGTTTTAATATCGGCAAAAAGCAAGAGCACAAAGATCGAATCCATTTTTGTGAGCAACAAAAAGCTTCGTAATTTCAATCCCTCTTTTGAGGGATTTTACCCTCCGTACAACTACCCTTTTTAACGGCTCCCTCTCACGATTTTCTTCACTCTATGAATTGTTAAAATATACAGGATATTTAAATACTATTTAAAGGTAGAATTAAATAAATTCAGGTACTATTTCAATTACTACCTTATGGTGGAATTATAAAAAGGGGTTGAAATGACTGAACGTATTACTAAAAATATGGCCAGAAACATCTACTTTGGTGGTGGACTATTTGCCATTTTGGTATTTACAGGGCTTACCTTTGATACCGTTAAGCAAATTCCGAAATTAAGTCATGATGACCAAATTACGGAGTCTGTTGCTCTTGGTAAAAAAGTATGGGAAAACAACAACTGTGTCGGTTGTCATACGATTATGGGTGAAGGAGCCTATTATGCCCCGGAACTCGGCAATGCTTTCCCGCGTTTAGGCGGAAATGATGAAGCAGTATTTAAAACCTATCTTGCAAGTTGGATGGCGGCACAACCGCTAGAAGCTCCAGATAGAAGAAAAATGCCACAGTTTCATTTAACACCGGAACAAGTGAATAATCTTGCAGACTTTTTGATTTGGACATCACGTGTCAACAATCAAGAGTGGCCGCCAAACATTAAAGGATAAGGAGAGCCTATGAAATATTCATCTCAAATGGTCGCAAAACCATATTTTATTTTTGCACTCATTCTCCTGGCTGGAGAGATTGTTTTTGGTCTTGCCATGGGGACACAATACCTCTATGGTGACTTTTTATTTCCGGCGATACCGTTCAATGTACTGCGTATGGTCCATACGAACTTGCTGATCGTCCTTTTGTTATTTGGATTTATGGGTGCAACGTACTACCTGATTCCTGAAGAGAGTGAACGGGAACTCTGGAGCCCGATGCTGGCGAAACTCACGTTTTGGATTTTTGCAGCGGCAGGGGTAGCAACTATCCTCGGCTATTTGTTTGTCCCGTATGCGACATTGGCAGAGTCACTGGCGAACAGTTTTTGGCCAACCATGGGACGTGAGTTTTTGGAACAGCCGACGCTTACTAAAGTCGGTATTGTTGTTGTCGTACTCTCGTATATTTTAAACGTTACGATGACGGTTATCAAAGGGCGTAAAACGACGATTTCGGTTATTTTATTGACCGGTCTTTTTGGTTTGGCATTTTTCTTTTTGTTTGCTTTTTACGTTCCGACGAATCTTGCAATGGATAAATTCTTCTGGTGGTTTGTTGTCCACTTGTGGGTTGAGGGGACATGGGAACTTATTTTAGGTGCTCTTTTAGCATTTGTCCTCATCAAAACAACCGGTGTTGACCGTGAGCATATTGATAAATGGCTCTATTTGATTATTGCGATGACCCTTATTTCCGGACTTGCCGGAACAGGACATCACTTTTTCTATATCGGTACTCCGGGGTATTGGTTGTGGATCGGATCGATCGCTTCTGCGGCAGAGCCTATTCCATTTTTCTTGATGATTCTGTTTGCCTACAATATGGCAAAAAACCGCCGTATCCAGCATGACAATAAAATTGCGCTGACATGGGCAAAAGGGACTGCTGTTGTTGGATTCTTGGGAGCGGGCGTTTGGGGCTTTTTGCACACACTCGCACCGATCAACTATTATACACACGGTACACAGTTGACCGCTGCACACGGACATCTCGCCTTTTTCGGTGCGTATGTGATGATTTGTTTCACGATGATTTCGTATGCTATGCCGATCCTTCGAGGACGACCTCATGGTAACGGACCGAAATCACAAAAAGTGGAGTTAGCCAGTTTTTGGATGATGGTACTCGGTATGATCGGTCTGACTTTGGCATTAACCGTTGCGGGTATCATGCAAATCGAAATGCAACGTCTTCCTGATGCGGCACATGCGGTCGGCTTTATGGAAACCCAAGCGGCTATCTCTAAAGTGTATATGGTTCGTTTAGCGTTTGGTGTAATGGTTCTCTTGGGGCTGTTGACCTATTTCTACAGTTTCTTCGTCAAAGAAGAGAAAGCAGCCGCGTAATGGATGAAAAAGTCGGTAAGATTTGGGACCACTATGTCACCAAAAAAGCGTCTCGTCTTTTTACAGAGGAAGCGGTCAGATTTGAGGACATTGCCAAAAAGCTAAAAATCTTTTATCACCTCTTAGGGGGTGAAAAAGCCAAAGAGCTTCATATTACCGACAAAAGATCGATAAAAACATCACGAACGCTGTTAGAGAAGTTTTCAGGAACCGGTAAAACTTTTTTTCTTGCTTGGCAAGATGAAAAAGGGGTTTACCTCCCTGCTTCGTTAGCCTATTTTCCCCTCAAATCAGACAATGAGATGCACTATTATTGGTTAATCGCCATGCTGAGCAACGTGAATATCAAAACCAAGCATATAGAGCACGAAAATACTTGTGCGGCCAATCGTATCATTGAAAAATACGCAGGTTTTAGCGAATTTCATACCTACGCGTTCCCTTTTTTAATGCATAATTATCCTGAATTATCCACGATTGAATCTTCCCTCGAAGGCTCATCAGCGGATAATTATCCAAACCCCTTATGGATATACCCTTCCCTCTCTACCTCGAACAAACTCCTAGAGAACGGTGATGAAGAGGACGCCCAAAGACAAAACGACGAACAGCGCAAAAGCGAAACCTTGCAGATGAAAAAAAAGAGTGAACAAATCGATGATAAAAAAGAGACGGACGGATTGCTCCTCTTTTTGCCCGAATCGATTCTGAGCTTTATGGAGCAAGTGCGGGTTGATCGGCAGGAAAACGACAGTTTTGATGAAGATGCCCTCTACAATGCCGAAGATTTAGATGAAATAACGCTGGGGCAAAAAGATGCCAACCTCTCCGCACGGATCAAAATGGATCTGGATATTTCCGCCAACAGTATTGAAGAGTATCCTTTGGGGAAAGGGCACTTTATCGATGAGTGGGATTATAAAAAAGAGGTCTATCTCAAAAACTATGTTTGCATAAAACCCATTATTTCCCTCCATACCGAACCCATCGAATTACCCAAACGGCTGGAAAAAATGATGCGCCGTATCCAGAGTGAACTCGATTTGATGGAACTCGACCGGATCAAAAGAGATAATCTCCCTTACGGCGATGAGATTAACATCGATACATGGATCGATTACAAAGGGCATCAGAACCGCTCCAATCATCCACAGCGCTTTTTTGAGACGTTTGAGCGAAAGACGAGAGATATGTCCACTTTGATATTGGCGGATGTTTCCCTCTCCACCGAAGCGGGGATAACCCAAGAGATACGGGTTATCGACATGATCCAAGATGCCCTGATGGTGTTCTCCGAATCATTGCACCGACTCCAAGATAGGTTTGCCATCTATACGTTTTCATCAATCAAAAACACGAAGGTCAACTTTCACATCATTAAAAACTTCAAAGAGAGCTACAACGATAACGTTCGAGGTCGGATTCATGCCATTAAACCGGGGTATTACACCCGAATGGGAGCTGGAATACGCGAAAGTGCCAAGATTTTAGAGAAACAACAAAGTGCCAACAAGCTCCTGTTGATTCTCAGCGACGGAAAACCCAACGACGTCGACCGCTACGACGGACGATACGGGATCGAAGATACGAAAAAAGCGATCGAAGAGGTGAAGCAAAAAGGGATCACCCCGTTTTGCATCACGATTGATATTGATGCGAAAGAGTACCTCCCCTACCTTTTTGGACGAAATTCGTATGCCGTGATCCGTGATGCCAAAAAACTCCCCAAAGTGTTACCCGAAATCTACATGAACTTGACCAAATAGGAGAAACAAACAATGTCCAAAATGTATTATGTGCCGCAAGGCAACGAAATCGAGCTTTTCAAGGCAGCGGCGGGGATGAATCTCCCCGTGTTGATCAAAGGGCCGACGGGCTGCGGTAAAACACGCTTTATCGAAGCCATGGGGGAAGAGCTGGGGCGGGATGTTTACACGGTAGTGTGTCATGATGATCTCAGCGCCGCCGATCTGGTCGGTCGCCATCTTATCGATGAAAACGGGACATACTGGCAAGACGGACCATTGACGAAGGCGGTGCGCAACGGCGGTATCTGCTACCTCGATGAAATTATCGAAGCGCGGAAAGACACAACGGTGGTTTTACACTCCCTCGCCGATTATCGACGGGTTTTACCGATAGACCGCACCGGTGAAGTGATCACTGCCCACCCCGATTTTATGTTGGTCGTCTCGTATAATCCGGGGTATCAAAATGTGTTAAAAGGGATGAAGCCCAGCACCAAACAACGCTTTATATCGCTCAGTTTTGATTATCCTGCACCCGAGATCGAGAAACAAATTCTCCTCAAAGAGAGTGGTGTGGAGGACTCGATAGCCCAAAAACTGGTAGCTATTGCGGGTGAAATTCGTCAATTAAGCGACAGCGATATTCAAGAGGCGGTATCGACACGATTACTCATCTATGCCGGAAAATTGATCGCCCACGGATTTGATCCCTATCAGGCATGCATCCATTCGATTGTCGAATCGCTCAGTGATGAAGAGGATGTTTTAGAGGTGCTTGAAAAGCTGATATCATTACATTTTACAAAAAGTTCACATGGCTAAAACGCTCTCTATAAAAGCACCCTACCCTCCGGGTGATTTTGCTATTTGGATTATTGTCTACGTCGAATTAGTCACCTTTGGACTCTTATTTGTCGGGTATGCATATTCTCGCAGAGCCAATCTGCACCTGTTTAATGATTCACAGCTCTTACTCAATCAAACAACAGGATTTATCAATACTCTCCTATTGATAACGAGCAGTTTTTTTATCGTGAAAGCCGTTGAAAAAATCAAAAGCATGACACACGACACCCGCTATAAATCAAATATTGCCGCTTCACATTGGCTTTTATCGGCTATTGTCTTGGGAAGCTTTTTTCTCGTTTTGAAGCTAACCGAGTTTTCCCATATCTTTGGTCAAGGCATTACCCTCAGTACCAACACCTTCTTCATGTTTTACCTACTATTGACTATGTTTCATTTTATGCATGTTTCGTTAGGGGTCATCATCTTGGTCAATCTCTACCGAAAAACAAAAAGCCAAGGATACACTTCCGAGGATTGCAGAGGGCTTGAAAGCGGCGCACTCTATTGGCATTTGGTTGATTTGCTGTGGATAGTCCTTTTTCCTTTAGTGTATATCATCCGATGAGAATGACCATAAAGCGTGTTTGGAGTATTTTAACGGCACTCACTGTTTTTGCTTTTTTATTGGGATACTTAAAACTGATCAGTACATTTTTGGTTGTCGTTTTATTGATAAGTACCTTTCTAAAAGGGCAATTGGTGATTGATTATTTTATGGGCTTAAAAGAGGTTCAACTCAAATACAGGATCTTACCGACACTGTGGCTAATCCTAATTCTATCATTGATCGCGGTAGCGTATTATCTACCACCGAGCGTATATTGATTTACGTCAATTCCTCCCATCTCCTATCTCGATATACTCCTGCAAACTTAATAAGGAATCCATAATGGCTACTTTTTCGACATCACCCACCCCTAAAAAACAAAACTATTTTCTATCCCAACCTCATCAGCCGTTTTTTGTTTTCGGACTTTTATGGGCGATCGTCTCAATGGTGCTGTTTACCCTCTCACACAAAGGGATCATCACTCTCGCGCTAGCAGAAAACGAGTTTCATCTCTATACCCTCGCATTCATCGTTTTTGCCCAATTCTTTCACGGCTTTTTGTTTACAACCTTTCCCCGTTTTTGTACTGCTATGGCTATCCCAAAAGAGGTCTATATCCGAATCGTTTGGCTCTATCAAATCGCCGCTGTCCTCTTTTTTGTCGGTTCGCTTTTTTCGGAATTACTAGTATTCTTCGCAATGGTCGCTGTTTTATTTGCCCATGCAATGGCAATCTTTACCCTCCATTGGGTGTATAAAATCGGTCACTCTCCGTTAAAACAAGATCCCTATTGGGTATTGGTCGCTCACGGTATCGCAATTGCAACGCATCTCGTATGGGTTATCGCTTACGGAATCAGTTTGCTTTGGGATATTCAAGGGTGGTTTGCCCTCATCGTACCGATCATTGTGAACTTCTTTCTCGTGTTCCTTACCTTTGCCGTCGCCCAGCGAATGATCCCTTTTTTCAGCCATTCTCAGGAACCTAAAACCAAATATTTTGTCGAGACGGTATTTGGTGCATTAATCGCCAAAACACTCTTCGCCATTTTTGCGTTCACGGTCGCTGAAGCGGCTATCAGTATTTTTCTCTCCCTCTACCTGTTACGGGAGTTTTTACGTTGGAAACTCCATCCGTTTCATTCACCGGCAATCGTATGGATACTTCATCTTGCTTTGTTTTGGCTTCCGATAGGACTTTTCGTAGGGTCGCTTACACAGATTATCGAAAAGATCTATGGTGTCAATTTTTTATTTGCTGAAATCCATTTGCTGGTATTAGGCTTTTTGACCACCGTACTTATCGGATTCGGAACACGGGTAACCCTCGGGCACTCCGGGCAATCTCCTGATACAGATCGGATAGCTGTCGCACTGTTCTGGTGGACGCAGGTTCTTATCCTTGGGCGTTTCGCCCTCTCTGTAGACACAGCGTTTGGAGCTACGCACGGATGGCTATTTGATGCGGCGGCATGTGGATGGATTGCTTTATTTATCGTATGGGGTGCTCGGTACGGTAAAACTCTGATATACGGTAAGCAGAGCTAATACCGTTACATAAATGTTATTTTTTTTCGTATTTTATGCAATCCTATTCCGATAATAATCAACGTTATCAGCCCTAATAAAAGCGGCGATAACAAATAGAGGGATATATGCCCTTGCGTTACTATCAAAAAATTAGCCCCCGCCGGGGGATGAATCGCTTTGAATGCATGCATCAACATAATAACTATTCCAAATCCGCCTCCAATAGCAAGCCATTCGCCGTTACTGTAATGTAAAATCAAAAAACCAATAATTGTTGAGAGACTATAACTCGCCAAAACATTCCACGGCTTTGAAAACTGGCTCTCCGGCGCGCTAAACAAGAGAACAGCCGTTGCCCCGAATGGGGCAATAATAAGCATTTGATGTACGGATTGAGCAATCAAACCAATAAAAGAAAGACCTAAAAAAGCTCCTACCCCTGTTAATGTTCCCTCTATTACGTGAGTAAAATCCTTACTTTTAGTTTGATGCATTTTTTCCTACTATATTATTTTTTTTAAATACTACCATAAAGTAGACTAATAGGATATCGAAAGCAAAATTAGCTAAAATATCTTATTTAAACATGAGGAAAAGCTATGCATTTTTCTAAAACTACCGAATACGCCATCCGTGTATTGTCCTACCTGCATCGCCATAATGAAACATCTCATTCAGTAAATGTTTTGCATCAGGAACTGGGTCTCCCTTATAAATACTTAACCAAAATGATGACCGAATTGGTTAAAAAGGGGCTAGTCACTGCATCACGCGGACGCGAGGGAGGCTTGAGTCTTGCAAAAAGTGCCGATCAAATCCGTCTATGCGATATCCTCGAAGCGATTGGAGAACCTCTTGAATATGAACGTTGTATCTTAGGATTTGAAAAATGTGACGCTTCCAACCCGTGTGCCTTGCACGATCAGTGGGCACCTCCTAAAGCGATGATAGAAGAGATGCTCACCACTACGACACTAGACTCACTGATTCACAACAAAGAGACAAAATTATAATATCAGCTGTTAGCACTAACACTATCGTCCGGTGCCATGCTACAATAGCACCAATGAAACCGTTTATACTCCTATTTGTTATCCTTAATCTTGTTACGTTTGGTATATTTGGCATCGATAAATTACTTGCGCGTATGAATCGCAATCGAATCAGCGAAAAAACACTTCTTACCTTAGCTATAGTAGGCGGAAGTGTGGGAGCTGTTTTTGCTCAAAAGCTATTTCGTCATAAAACACGCAAATTTCGATATAGAGTGTGGATAATCTTGATCATACAGTTTGTTGTATTTGAGGTGCTTTGGTATTATTTACCGATTTTATCAAAAATGAAACTATTATAAACACGGCTAAGGTTTGGGAATACGCATTGTAATTAGCAAAGAATTTTTCTAAATCTCTATTCTCATCTTATTTAATATCTCAAGTGTTTTAGTAACATCATAAACTGCGCTGTGATACTGATCCTCATCAAAATCAATCCGGTAATGCCGGCAGGTTTCCAGCAATTTCGGATTTTTTAGACTTCCCCTGACATTGAGAGCTCCAACAATCTTCTTATTGGATTTCATCGTACAAAAGTGTTTCTCAAATGTGACAAGCTCACCGATATGACGCAGCTCAAACGCTATATTATGCGCTATAAGGATTTTAGCTCCCTGACAAAACTCTACAAACTCACTATCCTCTACGAAATACTCCGCATAATCAACATCAGCTCGTAACCTCTGGATTCTTTGTGGTGAGAGTTTATGGACTGCCAACGCATAAGGGTTAACCTCATATTCAGAGAAATAGTAACGATGAAAGGTGTCAGCGATAACATATTCGCCCTCTTCTCTTTTAATCCGAAACGCCGCAACTTCAATCACGTCATGGATATTGGTAGAATTGGTTTCAAAATCCAAAATAATCAACGGTTCTCCATCGGTGTATGCATAAATTTTAATCGGTATTTTACCCAGATGGCAGTGTCGATTGGTTTATAATGTCAAAATACTCGTTTTTGAGGCTATCCATGATTCAAACTCCCATCTTAGCCGTTGGCGGTATTGTTGTGATTTTGAATATTCATTCATAAATCACTTTTTTATAATTACATGAGTTTTTTATTATTATATTTTAATCTAAGCATCGATAGAATCTTTCATCATGCTTAGAATTCAAACAGGAAATTACGATGACACAAAAAACACTAATAGTCGGATTACATGAGGCAAAAAAAGCACATCTTAAATGGATAAGCAGGGTTGAAGAACTTGTCGGAAACACACTGTCCGATTCACCTCTCATTGAATCTTCCGCAGCAGAATGCATACTTGGAAAATGGCTAGCGCATGAGATTAAGTCAATCGATCAGAATTCTAAAATCTTTAAATCATTTGCTGCCGTTGATACACACCATAAAGAACTGCATAATTTATATTTAGAGCTTCTTGCTTTAAAATCCGGTAAGGGTCAAAACAAAGTGCTATTTGGGGTTCAGAGAATCATTTTGTGGTGGCATCCAACTCTATCCGTTTCTTCTCAAATAAAAAAGAAATATCATCTATTAAAGAATAAATCAGAGGTATTATTTAAAGCAATGGATGTTCTAGAAGGCGCTATCGGCTTATATCGAGGGGACATAAAATATACGGGGAAGATTCATCTATAATTGACAAAATATTTTAAATTTATTCTATTATTTTTTCAAAGATTGATCAACGTTTGAAGTCAACGCACTAACTTCTTCTGCCCATTGCACAACGCCATATTGTTTTGCCAGTTCAGAAAGAAATACATGTTTCGTCTCAATTATTTTAGAGATGATTTCATCACATTGTTGAATTTTAAACTCTTCACCCATATGGATGAGATGTATACGATCTATTTCCGAAACATTTCGAAGATTAAAAAGCATTTGATGGTGCTTGTTATAGGTAAACGTCAGATCGTAAGCCGGTGCTGCCCTCCACTTTCCATGCTTATCCATCAAATATGAGATATTACGGCTATGGTCATCCTTGTTTCCAAAAACGATGTTAAAGATCATAATGCGATAGAGGTTAACCATATCTTCATGGGGGATATTGAGCTTTAGCCCTACTCGAAATGCGTTCATATAATCGAATGTCGTCTCGGCAGGATTATGATGCATTAAACCCGATAGTGAATGCATGTGGAGACGCTCGATACTACTAGAAGTTTTTCTGATATCAAATCGCTCAACGGCGAAATGAACTCCACCGTCCGTTTCGATGAGCGATGTCTCGGGCATTCTAATCCCGCATTTTTTAGCACATAGCGCATAGATATGTTCCGTAATTGTCTTGGAGATCTTTTCTTCTTCATAGGGTGTAGCAACACCTCGATTGGCTCCATACATGAGGTTATCGAATTTGATGATAGAGTGGGTAAACCCATCGTGGATATCTTCCCCTTTTTTACCGACAAATATCTCTTTACTCTGATGGTTCAGTCCCACAATCGCTTTTGGTCTAGCACCTGAAGCCGCCGAATTGGATATGGCGATGATTTTTGCTAGTGAAAGTTCCGCTTTTCCATTCAGAGCCATTTTGGTTTGTTCGTAGAGTTCTTTGGCTTGAAGTACAACCCCGTTACCATCATTCTCCTTCAATATCGACGGTTCATACGTCAGAACTCCCATCGTATTATCGCCGATGAATTGCAATGTCTCCATCACCGATGGGTGATATTTAAAATGCTGCACGAAAAAGTCATTTAAGTATTCTTGACCGTATTGTCCCGGAAGGCTGTCATTGATCAACCCCGGCAAACCGTGTTGAAAGGCAAGATGGGAAAAATCATAGAGTTTATTTTTTTCTTTGAGTTGAATAGGGGAAAAAGGCTGATCAGTATTTGGAGAGAGGGCAAATAGATTTTTACCGTTATGTTCAACAATCTGTAGATTTCACTCGAAGTTTCCAGCCGTTTCACAAACATGTTTCCACTTTTTCAACGGCGAATCAGGCTGTAAAATTGTAGCGTAAAGCTACACTTCGGTCTCTTCTTTTTTCTTCGATTTTAGT
>NZ_JAQTNN010000011.1 GCF_028713855.1 Sulfuricurvum sp. | reverse complement strand
TCCTATTCGTTTCACGCACTGCTTCCAAATGGAAACTTCGAGTGAAATAGGTGGAAACATGTTTGTGAAACGGGTGGAAACATAAAAGTGAAATGACTGGAAACATGGGAGTGAAATTTACAAACAACGTATTGTCGAATCAATTCGAAAAGATCATACTTATTACAACCAACCACGAAGATAAAAAAGGAGACTTCATGAAACTAAAAACTATCCTAGCATCTATGCTGCTCACAACTACTTTTATCCATGCCGACCCTTCACCGTTTGGTTTAGAAATCGGCACATCAACAATCGGTATGATGAAAGAAAAATATAATTCCAAGTTTGTTGGAATCAATAATATTAGTCAAGGCGATGTATATGATCTTGATCCGAGTGAATTAGGGATAGAGGGGATGCAATCGGCACGAGTGATTTACGATAAAAATGGAAAGTTGATGGGAGTCTTTACCACTTTTCCAAAGGGGAAATTTCAATACCTTTTTGGTCAGATGAAAAGTAAATATAAACTGGTCACTTCTAATATTCCGTTTGTTGGAGATACCTCTGCCAAATTAACTAACGGTAATACCGAAATACAGCTCAATGCTCCGCATATGAGCTTTGAAATGGAATTGAATTACGTTGATAAAAATCTATTAAAAATTGCCAAACAAAAAAGTGCTAACGATGCCAAGCAAAAATCGAAGCATGAAGCGGAAAAATTATAATCCATAGATACAACGTTAGGGTTGAATAAAGGAATTATGAAGTGTGAAAACACACTTTTATAAAAACATAAAGCTAGTTTTTAAATAAAACTATTTTTCGTTTTTTCAATGAATAGTTATGCAATTCTACACGTTCCATCCATTTTGTTTTTGCTCTGCTTTTATTATTTTTTGAAGAACGAATAGAGACTCGTTTTTGGAGAGATTTTTCGATTAAAGGGTCCATAATCGATTCGTTAGACGTGTACAAAAAATTGAGGATGGAAGCAAAGTCATGCTCAGCGGATTTGGCTTTGATACCAAATTTTAAAAAGCAATAAATATGAAAAAAAATACCGCCTAACGGAGTACCGATTTTTTGATGTTCGTTGTAAATATTGTCGAAAAACTTTTGGAGTGATCGGTTATATTCGATTGCATATTTTTTGTATGCTTGGATTGCAAAATACAATCCCTGCTGTTCTCGGGTAGCAACTCCTTCAGCAGACATTCGACCTAAAGATTTTATATAGGCCGGTGTCGTTTGAAATCGTAACTTGATAATTAAATCAACGACCATGGTTGGATTGACTTCATTGGGCTCATTATCCGCGATAAGGGTAAGAAAAAACTCTGAATATTGATTTTTAAGCCATGTCTCAATGTAGCTTTTGATTTGTTCGTCTTTTGATTTTTGCAAAGTAGATACTCCATGTGGTTTCACAAAAAGTATTCTTACGGCTTTAATCTTAAATATATATAAATTGAATAGGTATTTTTTAGCTGTATTACTCATATGAGTATAGAATCGGATTTTCTTGCCAATATCCCAAATATTTAACTAGTTACGACAGGTAAGTTCCTATCAAAATCATTCCAAATAATTGGATTTGTATTCTTTAAAATATTCTAGAATATATTTAAAGTGATATATTAGCAATATATGCAATATATACAATATATGCAATATATGCAATAATATAAATATATAATGGTTAGGAAAAAAAATGCAAGAAAAAATTGCTGAACTTTTACTAGAAATGGAAAACAACCCTGATGCGTATCGTTCATCAGCAACGCAATGCGAAATTTATTTAAAAAATCAAAAAAAAGATATTTTGAGACTAATTGAAAACGGTGCAAGTGCTAAAGCGATATATGATAAGTTTATCGCTGAACATGTCATCCAAAACGTTTCATATAACTCATTCTACAAATGGCTAAAAAAATGATTTTTGAGTTTGATTTTTACATAAAAATAGTATTAATTATAGGCGTAATGGTTGGTGCATATTTTGTGATTGAATATCTATTTCCCACTAAAAAATTATTGTCACAATCAGCGCTTAAGCCTGTACAAAATTTAAATTCTGAAGATGGAGAAAACTTACGAGAGGAACAAATAAATTATCTCGAACCGGTTAAAAAAATTTCAGATTATGAACTCGGCAAAAGTGAGGCACCACGCTTTCAACATGCATGCATGTATAACTATTGGGATAACTACATTGCGTCGAAATATTCTCACATTAAACTTCAGGAGAAATGGAACACAAAATACTTTGAAGTTATGCGGCACTTGATGTTATACATCGATGAATTTGTCGATAAAAATTATGGTAGTACTTCTTGTACACCAGGAAGAATATTACCGACACAAAGTCGGCTAAATAGTGATTATGAATGCAACCAAATGATGATGGATGGATCAATTGAATTTTATACGAGTATTGATCTGATAGAGCATACATTTAATGTTGTTAAGATAGCTTTACGTGAAACGACTCAAAATCATGAGCCTTATATGTACTCAGGTCAAATAGGACCAATAATTATTGCCGCGTTGGCACATGATATTGGTAAGTTTGAAAAACAAAAAAATCCAAAAGAAAAACGGACGCATGAAGTTGTCAGTGTTGAGATTTTGAGAAAAAATGCTAACGGTTTAATACCAAATGATATTCTAGAAAAGATTGCTACTGCTATAACAGATCATCACCATAAAATAGATCGGAATGACTCCAATATTTATCGGTATCTTTTACAACATGCAGAGAACAAGGCTAGAAGAAAAGAGCTACAATATAGTTTAGAAAATGATCCCGAAGGACCGGTGAGATTAGTACAAGAGTGTACGCAAAAAATTCTTGAAACAAAAGAGCTATTAAAAGTTGAACTGGTGCATTTATTATCGGATATAGATAGACATTATCAGTTTGTGGTTTTTGATAAAAAACAGTATCGATATGTTTTTATATTTAATGAGCTGATGAAGAAGATTGCTCAAAAAAATCACATTGATTCTGTGTTGTATCAAAGAGCGCTTAAAAAATTATCCGAAGAGGAGATAGTAGCTTTAATCGATTTCAGTAAATATAACACTTATAAGACAACATTAAAGTATCATGACGGAGCAAGAAACATGGCGGAATTGATACCTATACGATATGAAAAATTAGGGTTCACTGCGGATGACATACTACAAAAATTCATGAAGCATATATCGCCAAAGCTATAGCAGAATATTAGAAAAAAGTTAAGGTGAATTGCCATCTACAGCGGCTGATTTTTTTTCGATGAAAAAAATAGAATTTGAAGATACAGGTTCTCTCAAGAATGTAGCGATAAGTATAATTTCAAGTAGCGAAACGGTTAATCGGAATGACTTGTATTGAATACTCATTTGAAGACTCCTTTTGTATTTAATGATGACATTATGGAGCAGCCATAGGATCAGTTTTAACATATTATTTTGAAGAGAATTTTTTTCAAAAAATACGATAGCGCTCTTCGTTGTAAAATATCGCGCCACTATTCAGTTTAAGCAAATATTTATATATATACTTATATTATCCTTAATATTAAAATAGATGCGAGCAGGTGAGATGCACAGTTCAACCCGATTGATATTAGACTATTTATCCAAACAATCCAAACCGCGTAGTCGTCAAGAGATAGAGGTGACTGTTGGATTAAAAACCACTGCGGTCAATAAATACATCAAACCGCTTGTTGAAAACGCCCGTGTCAAAAAACTCAATGAAGGAACCGCAACCAAATATAAAATCTCCGAACCCTCCACTGCGATGCAGGAATTTTATTTTCTCTATATGAATAAAATGTTGATCGGTTATTTGGGTTTTACCAAGGGGTATTATCTTTTTGCTTATGCCAATACGTATATTCAAAACGATTTTAGCGAGCCCCTTTCGACTACTCTCCCTTTAGATACGAAGATCTACCGATCTGCATCACTGTTTCCTGCGATCGAAGCCCTTTTACCTGAAGGGGTAGATAAAGAGATTTTAGAGCGAAAGAGTAAAACACCCACAGAATTTTATCTTTTTGAGTATCTCAACACCGATACCGCCGATATCATCTTTAGCCGTACTACGATGACGTTTCTAGGGAGGAGGGTAGGGTATTTCTCTTATTTGTTAGCCAAAGAGGAGATATTAAAAGAGTATACCCCCTTCCCCAACATACTCCCATATAGAATTGACTTGGAAGAAGAGATGCTTTTTCCCAAAAGTGATTTAAACGAGCAGCAAATCGAAAAGATCAAAGTGATGTCGTTATCAGGATATCAGCATAAACTCAAAGTGAGCATCGATCACAAGAAAAAGATCATATCTCAAAACCAAGACGGCGAGATCGCTTCGTATTTTATGAAACCCTACAATAAATACAAAGCTGACCCATCCAATACCCACTATTTTCCTCATTTGGCGGTAAATGAGCATCTGTATATGTCATTTGCCCGCGAAAAGCTCGGATTTGATGTACCGTATACGGCAATCTGTAGAGATAAGCCAGAGGGAGAGTTTCACTACATCATCAAATACTTCAACCGCTACAAAGGGTTTCGGTATGCCATGGATGAAGTATCTTCGATTATGGGATTGGATAGCGATACAAAGTATCAAACGACCGCAGAGAAAATGTTTACAGCCATCGAGACGGTTTTAGTGCAGGAGCAAGAAAAGATTCGGATGTTGGAATATTTTTTCTACTCCTATGTCATTATGCACGAAGACATGCATACGAAAAACCTCTCCATCATTAATGATCGCGGCAAATACTTCGCGTCACCGCTTTACGATATAGCTGCTACCGGGTTTTATGATAATGCATATGGATATGAGAGTCATTTGCCGGTATGCGGTAAACAAAACAATATCCGACTGGGCGATTTTATGGAATTAGCAAAACGGTTAAATGTGAGAAAGAGCCTGGTCAAAGAGGCATTTGGCAAGATACTCCATCAATACACGTTTGCTTTTCCAGAATACATCGAAAAAGTACGCTCCATGGGGTCGTTACCCTACTATCATAAGAAAATAAGACCCAAAGAGGGTGAAGCTGTAATGGTGGTTTCTAAATGCGTAGAGTTTGCTGATGTACTTGAGAAAAATCATCACGAGCGGGTCCAAAAACTGATCGAGTTGGAGTATTACAAACAATTCGGATTGAAAGCCTATAACGCAACCGCCGGGATCAGTGATATAGCGGGGATGAAGAACGAAGAGAAAGTGATCGATAAGCTACGGCTTTATGCCGGCGGGATTTCTCAAGAGCTGTTTAATAATCTTGGGCGATTTGGAATGTATAAGGCGATGGATGTATTGGAAAAAGAAGTTATTTGAATATTTATAATCAGCAAATATCTTAAAAAGGTTATGAAATGGAAGAATGTATGAACTTAGAGAGACGGGTTGCTGATCTTAACAAATATTTTTTCTTTGATGAGTTTACCTATTCCAATAATAAATTCAAACCTACTCCAAATATAGAGGTTGAGCTGGCGGATAACATCATTTGGATCGGAAATGTTTTGATTATATTTCAACTTAAAGAAAGGAATATAGATAATCAAACGGACGTAGAAAATGAATCGAAGTGGTTTAGTAAAAAGGTATTGACAAAAGCTGGTCAGCAGATAAGAGATTCGATCAATTATCTACATGAGAATACTTCAATTGAAATCGAGAATCATCGTGGACATCTATTTAATATCGACTTATCAACGATTGAACATATTCATAATGTCATATGTTATTTACCTCATGAAAAATTATCAGAAAAAGAGAGAAAAATAAAATTCAAAGTTAGTGAAAAGACAGGGTTTATACATATTTTCGCATATGAAGATTATCAGGGTGTTGTTAGAACATTGCTTACTCTTACAGAAGTTAGTGAATATTTACAATTTCGACAAGAAAAACTAGAAAAATGTGACAGTATAAACTTGGAAATTGCAGAACAAGCTTTAATAGGACAATTTATCAATGGGGATTTTGATGCGCCAATGAGCAACAACTTTTATTATGATTTTTTATCCCTTGATCATAAACTTGAAGAATGGGATATGTCCAGGATTATTTCAAGTTTTTCTGAAAAAATAACAACCTCAAATCATTATACTGATTATTACAAGATTGTGAGCGAAATTGCTCAATTGAAACGTAGTGAGTTACGAGAATTTAAAAAACGTTTTGAACTGTCAATGAAAAATTGTGGTGGAGAAGAATATATTTTGCCATATAGGATGCAATGTCTGAAAACTGGATGTGGGTTTGTCTTTATACCGATCAATGAACAAGCTGAAAAAGTGCGTCAGATAGGGCTCCAAAATTTGACGTATGGATGTAAATATGATTTACATGCAGAAAAATGTATCGGTATATCATTTTATCCAGATGGAGCAGGGTGGTATTTTGTAGAATGGTGTTATATGTCTTTTACATGGCAATATGACAAAGATATGAGTGAACGTTTACAGAATTCAAGCCCATTTAGACAAACAGAACTAAAGAGTGTAAACAGATACCATATGCATGGTGACTAATATATCCGCAGTGTTTAGAACAAAATAGATGAAAATGAGCCTAAAACTTCTTTACAACACATTATGCTTGACTTTGAGTGACCCCAATAATTGCTAAGGTATCGTACATTTTAGCTTGATCTTCGTCAGAATGAGTTTTAACTTTTTGTTCCTGTATAGCCTTTAGGCGGTCGCACTCTTCATCCGCATCATGATTTAGAACAGCTATATACGATTTTAGGATTGTATGAAGTTCAGGAAAAATCTGTTCAGAATATTTGCGTTGATAGTTTTCTCCACCCATCGTCCGAATCTCAATATGGGTTTTTTTATCCTCACAATCGGGACGAATGATGCACCATCCTCTACCCACTTCATCTTTTTTACTTGCAGCAGATTCGAAATTAAGGCAGTTTAAAACATTCATAACATTTCTGGAGTAATCCGGACGAGAATACCAAGTTTCGTAAAGCCCTTTTTGATTGAGTAAAAGCATCAAACCTAAAAAATCGAAATATTCGCCTTCTTTTTCAGGGCAGGAAAGGTGCAAATGCAGACCTGTCGAAGTATCTGTAATATATCCTTTTTTTTGAATTAAGGAAAGGATACTATCTAGATAATAGGGTAAATGAACTATAGGCACAATCGGTGTTGTAATCTCAAGCCCATAGGTATAATTGCGTAGGGATGAATCAGGTTTAATAATGAGTTTATCGTATTCTCTACTGCGTGCAAAATCTTTAAAAGGGTTACAAAGAATATCTTGATCTGTAATATGACTTAAATCATCAAGCAGAGCTTTTAATTCTTCATCGAAATGCTCAGGATCAAAAGCGTGAATATAAAATTCAAATTCTGCTCCTCCAATGATGCCTGAATCAATAATAGAGTTATCCAAATTATTTTCAAAGAGTAGCATCTTTCTTTGTACTTCAAGTTTTTGGCTTTTCGAAAATTCGAAATTCGAAGTTTTATTGTCATCGATGATACACACTTTATTCATATTGCCTCAAATAAATGTAATGTTTTGAAATGATTTGAACGGTATGGATGAACCTTTTTTCATTTGAGAAAGATGGATCATGCCATCATCACCATAATTAAAAATCTCTTCTAAATCTTTTTGAGAATTTTTAGAATGACGTTTTACTGAAAACATAGCACTCAAACGTTGTTTCTTAACCGTAGGCGCAAGCTCTTTTTCCCATATAGACATGGGGTTGGTACGACGTAAACGAGTAGGATTTGTAGGGCTTCGAAAATAGATCCATGCTGAGTATTTTTGTTTTTTCTCTTTTGACTCAACGCTGACTTGTTTTCTGTAATAGTAAGTTGGTGAGCCTTCAAGTTCATCAATAGATTTGAATTCATCAGCATTGGTAATTTTATAGAGTTCCCCATGAATTGAAGAGCGTTTCTCATTTTCAATAACGTAAGGGAAAAGGTTAGAAGTATCCGCGTACATCACATATTTTCCAACTGTAGTGAATTCTCCTAGATATTCTGCATTGATCAATCGGCTATGATTTTGAAACCCTTTTTTCATACTTCCGTATACAAATAAATATTGTTCAAATTGGGCACTTTTTTTATAGCGTCCCGGTCGGATTCTCGTAAGTTTTCCTTGTTTAACCAAACGTGATACGACAGTTCTGAAGGTATTTTCATTAATACTTGACGATAAATGTAAACTAGATAGAGTAAATTCTTTTGATACGGGTAATTCGTCTATGATGTGTGTGATTTCATCGCCCGTCTTGATTTTTTTCATGTTGAAATACTCTGCTTGTTTTATTTTGACTAATCATAGCATATTTGAAATGAATTTGTTTCAAATATAAATCATAGCTGGAAACTTATCAGTAAAAAATGTTTAATTAATAAGGTAATTTCAAATAATATAAAAGTATTCAATGTGTAATATTTCCTTTGTCGAACTCGATACACCAATTGTACGTTTTAGAAGCATTATCATAATTGTGCAATACTAGTACACCATGTGCATTATTCATGTAGCTTTTACCCATATTGATGTACATTGATGATTGAGCTGATACAAACAAATGTACTTTTTTATGCTGATACCATAACGTAGCAATATATACTGAAAGTTCATTTAGTAGAGCTTTTTGCGCTTCCTCATTAGTAAGCTTGTCATGCCCAATACCAAGTGAATTTTTTAAGTAAAGTGTATTGCTTTGTAATTGAGAAGGAATTGCTTCTTTGTTTACTGTAAATGTGTAACTTAATGCTATTCCAACTTCATCGGATGAGCTATTATTTAGTTCATTGATTTTATCTTCAATACTCATTTCGCTATACATTAGCTCATGACATATTTTCAGATTACTTTCGTTCATTGATGGTAATTTATACCATTTGCCTCCGCCTTGAGCATGTCTATCATAATCTAAAATTACAATATTCGAGTAAGCATTTCTAAATAAAGTACCTAAAAGAAACAAATAGGGGAAACTACCTAATGCACCGATATAAACCTTTTTTGAATGTTTATTTTGAATTCTTTGCTCAATCAATATTTTATTAAAATTGTAATTTTCAATAACCTTATCACGTTCATATGAATTTATTGTAGCTAAGTCTATTGGTATGCAATCAAATCTTTCATATTTAGGAACTGCTTGAATGGGAATATGAATATCCATATTTTCCATGCCAATACCATAAGCTAAAGTGACAGCATTATTTTTCATTATAAGATATCTGCGGATTAATATCATTAGTCCAATGAATATTAAAATATATCCAGTAATGTCAAATCCACTTGAATATGACAACATATGTTGTGTGGAATTATCTTGGTAATAATAGACTATACCCCCAATACCATTGGAAACAAGTCCAGCTCCAATTAAATATTTTGACATTGCTATTTCTGGATCACTTTTTAATAACTCAAAAATTTTCAGAATAAAATTCATTATAGTTTTCATATGCTCTCTTAAATTATTTCAACAATAAATGGTTCGCTAACTGCTATACACTGATTATGCTGTACAATATAACATCTCACAAAATGAGAACCTATATAACTTGTACTTTCTTCTCTCACTTTGCCACCTCTAGACACTTCACCATCATAAAACCCACCTCTCAGGCACTTAGCCGATTCTGCTTCTTGTCCACTATTAGCTACTTGCCAATAAAATTTTCTGCTTGAAGCAACATCATGTATTTTGGCTTCAAATCTTAAATTCCAACCTCTTCCTATCGCTTCTCCGCTTTTCAATTCTTGATGCAACATCCCATTTCTACTTTTTTGACAAACAATTTTGACTTCATTTTGAGGATTAAAAGTCCACTGTGGTTTTTGTATATGGGGTAAAGCTAAAAGTTCTTTAGCCTTAATTTTCAATTGTTCTATCATGCCAAAACTGTCACGATAAGTTGCTTGAATTGCCTTCTTACCAAATTTATTTTCTAAAAGGAATTTATTATCTCCATATTGATTAGATATAAGATAAGTGTAATCAGCTTTTAATTGATTAAGCCATTTAATAAAGTTGTCCCTTTTTACAGGGTTATCTGCCCATTTATCTGCAAAGTTTTCATTAGGATTTACTGGATTCAAGACAACACAATAACCATTCGTATTACAAGTGATATGATTTATCATTTCATATACAAGAGTGTCAAGAGTATCTTTCAAGCCTGAGGTTCCTTTGTAAGCTTTTGCCGCTAATGTCGTAATAATGATAGATATTGGCTTGTGTTCTCTATTATCTTTAAACATTATGTCTCTATGACGTTTTAAAATCATAATCGCTTTCTGAAGAGGTAATCTCATTGTATGATCAGGGATTTCTTCAATATTTGCATCACTTGCTTTAAAAAGTCTCGATTCATTTGAGAATTGAATAATCTTACATCTATCTTTGAACCATTCATGATACCCTTTTGGATTACTTTTATTCCAATTAGAGCTAATAATCCCATACTCTATCGACATATTATCTGTAATTGCAATTGCAGTAGCAGTATGTAATTTGGAAATAGCATCAAAAGCCATTCTGCTTTCTTCAATTAATCTTTTTCTAAGACCTTCTTCATCCGGGAGAGATGGGAGAATATCCATATGAAACTGTGCTGTATCAGAATATTGAAGTGTCCAACATCTTCTACCTTCATCTAATGGATTTTGAAAATTATTTGCTTTAACATATAATTTTAATTCATGTCCAACAAGCTCTTTTATTTGCTTTTGCGTTGCACTATTAACACCAAGACTGTTTAATAAACAAACTGCATCTAAGTCATATTCTTCATTTTCATTCAATGGTCTTATCGTCGTTCCCAATCTTATTGAGCCTTGTGAATAAAGCTCTGGCTTGAATTGAGCCAATAATGATCCTTCTCTACCTAACCAGCCACCAATGCTCACATAACGTTCTTCTGCTTTTTGTTGAGCCGTATCAGATATTTCCAATGACTTTACGAAATTTTGTAAAAAGTTTTCTGTTTTTTCATGAGTATTCGACAACAATCAAAGTCCTTTCATGGTTGAATATTTAAAAAAACGATGCAAACAAGATAATAGCAATCATTAGATTTAAGTCAACTATTATTCTCTAAAAAATGTTAATCAGCACAACATATGACAAATTGCAATATTTTTAGAATTCAAATTTATCTTAGGTTAACTAAAGCGAATGAAAGGAGAGCCCCATTTTACTGGGCAATTCTTTTAATGTGGTACAATACAAAGTAAGTAATTTAAAAGTAGGGTGTAATGGTTACCAAAGAGGTGATTCTTGATTTTTTTGCTAATCACAAAGATGAGTTAAGAGAAAAATACTCTCTCGTTAAAGTGGGGCTTTTTGGCAGTTATGCCAAAGGTGCGGCAACACCCGAAAGTGATATCGATATTTACGCTGAATTTGAAGATAAAAAATTCAGAAATATAGCCGGAGCTTGGAACTATTTCGAAGAAGCTTTCGGAACAAAAATAGATCTCTTGTATCCTCATAAGAATATGAGACCATCTCTAAAACAAAACATTGAGCGCGAAGTAATTTATGGATAAGAAAAATACCAATGAGTTGCTCGAATTCATTCTTCAAAGTATTGAACTCGTACAAAAACGTTTTTTAGCTATTGAACAAAGTGATGATTTTATGAAAGATGATGAGGGGTTGGAAAAGCTCGATTCAATTTCAATGCGCCTCCAAAGTATCGGTGAAGCACTCAAAAATATTTATAAAACAGACAAAGAAGTACTTGAAAACATTGCTTCGAAAAATTATTGGAGTGACATTATCAAATTTCGAGAAGTAATATCACATCACTATATTGATATTAATTCGGAAGTTGTCTTTGAAATTTGCCATGATGAATTGAATGATTTGAAAGAGAAGATCATCATAGCATTGGCTTCTCAAGAGAATTGATCAAGACATACTAGGTTAATTCATTTAGTTATTGAGTAAAATTAATATTGGTTAACATAAGATAAATTATATTGAAAAATTCATAGATTATTACTGGCTATTTACATATCTATGCAATGTTTGTCAATCATTTAATCCATTTTGATTGAAATGATTTTTAGGATCATTTCTGGGATTAATACATACACTAGAAATACCACAACAGATATGATAAACGTATTTAACCGGATCACATAATTATGAGACGGAAGTAATTTATCATATTTTTTATATATTTTGAAGAAACTTAAAATAGCCAATAATACTGCTAATGAAAACATGATTATTAAGAGAAGAATATCAATATTAGCTTTTTCAATATTACATATTAAAAAAGTAAAATAAGTTGCATATACACCCAATACAAGAAAAGTATTTTCTGTTACAGGGCTCATCTCTTTATCTTTAAAATGTTTGGGTAAAGCGGCAGCAAAAACAATAAGTATTGTAATTATTAAAAAAATAATGATCTTATTAAAGCTATCAATAATATCAAAGGAATATTCAGAAGACCCATATGAAATTAAAAATATCAAAACAGGGAATAGGAAAGTGATCTTGTTGTCGTAACGAGTTAACTCTGTATTTTGTTGTTTGCCAAAATAACTAATCAGCCCAATAAAAATCGGTGGAGTAACAATTAGTAAAACAAACTCCCATTCATTCAAATCAGCCTGATCAAATAGCGCAAAATATTGTGTATATAACATTTTCAGCATTAAAATCGCAATAAATACTATTGCCGATAAACTCAAAGAATTTATTATCTTTTTTATTGGCGTTATATTGATAAAACTCATGTCAAAATCCCTTTGTTAGAAATTAGAAGTCTCTCCAATAAGGAGAGATTATTGATGCCACCCACTAACAATGATGTTCATCAGTGCTTCGTTATTCTGAATCTGGCTATTGTCTTTGAGATGGAATCCGTGATCTTTGCTGTAGGCATTGATCTGTTGAACGATTTGATCGATATCGGTATTACTGAGGTAACTGCCGTCACTGAGCTCGAACTTCTCGATTTGGTTGCCTTCACTCTTTTGGTTATTGATCGTAATAAACTCATTCTCTCCGTATTGGAGCAAGAGGTCGTTTCCTTTCATAAAGAAGCTGATATCGTCTTTGGTAATACCTTCACTGAATTTGACGGTATCGTTCCCGCCGTCTTGCCCGAACCAGCGACCGAATAGATTGAAACCAAAAACATTCTCATCAATCGTAGTGTTATTAGAGCCTTTGGTCATGAGATAGGTGTCATTTCCTGATCCTCCGCTCAGGGTGTTCATACCTTCCCCTCCGTTTAAAAGATCATTACCGTTCCCGCCGAGAAGAGTATCGTTACCTTTACCGCCAAAGAGTTTATCATTGCCTTCATCGCCGTTTAGGGCATCGTTACCGTTATCACCATAGAGGATATCATCATTATCGCCTCCGAGAAGGTTATCATTTCCTTCGCCACCGATTAAGAGATCATTACCCTCTTGTCCATTGAGCGTATCATTCCCTCCATTACCGAAGAGGGTATCATTGCCCGCTCCGCCGAAAAGAACATCAGAATTGTTATTTCCGACAAGAAGATCAGCTTTAGTGCTTCCCCAACCAATACTAAAGAAATTTCCGCTGGTTCCGATTTTTTCTTTGGATAGGTTGATATTTTCCTCTGCCGTTTGAATACTTTCTACCCCTTTCGTCGGTGATGTGAAGTAATCCTCTAGGATAATATCATTTTTATCTTTGACATCGATACGGAGGTTATTTCCTTCTTGGAGGAAGGTGAGGTTAGCCATCGAGATATCACTCATAAGCAGAACATCTACTCCGTCATTGTCGTTGATACTCATACTTTGACCACTATAGGTGTAGTGCCAGTCCGGCGTCATTAGGTTGGTAAAGTTGAGTGTCGTCGTGATACTTTCACCGTGTCCGTCATCGATGCTGATCGTAGCACTGGACTCTCCGGCGTAGTAACGCTCTGCGTTGTAGCTCCACTCTCCGTTCTCATTGAGAGTGAGTGTTCCGTGTTCAGGTGTGCTAGTGATACGGTAGGAGAGGAGATCGCCATCGACGTCGGAGGCTTTGATGGCTCCAGTCGTTGATGTACTCGCATCCAAGGTAATAGGAGATGGCGTCTCGGTTAGGATCGGTGCGTCGTTTACCGCTTCGATGACGAGGTTGAGGGTTGCAGTGGTGCTAAGTCCGTAGGCGTTGGTTACTTTTATGGTGACGCTGTCCGAACCGTTGAGATCGGCATCAGGGACATAGTTCCACTCCCCTGCTTCGTTGATACTGAACGCTCCTTTACTCGAAGCATTGAGGATTTCATAGACCAATACTCCACCGATCGGGTTAGTGACGTTGAACACTCCATTGGAGCCAGTGTCTTCAAGAAGATCCGAAGTACTATCAGACAAGGTTGGAGCAGAAACTTTTATATCGAAATTTAGAATCTGGGTAATCACTCCTCCCTGAGCGTCGTCGATCATGATGACTGCACTATCCGTACCCATATAGCCATCCGTAACAGCATAGCTCCATGCGCCGTTTATATCGACACTCAGTGTTCCATGAGAGACTTGGGTACTGATGGTATAAGTAAGAATATCACCGTCTACGTCCGTAGCTCCGACTACGCCGCTTAGAATACGGATATCCTGAAGGGTATTGCTGATCTCGGCTGGTGCCTCGGGGACTTGATTGAGTAAACTAGCAACAAGAATACTCTCTCCATTGGCAAACTCAAAAGATTCTAATGCAAACCCTTTAAGATCGAAATTCGCAATATGGATAGAGTCACGACTTTGTGCAGGTATATCGGAATCGTATCCAAACGTAATCAGTAGATCATTCTCATCCAAGGAAAGTACAATGTCTTGGGAAGAGATATCTTCGCCGAACATAATGCTATCTACCCCGCCGAAATCCGTAATTACATCACGTCCGTCCCCTTTATTATAGAGATAAACATCATTTCCGTTGCCTCCATCTAGGGTATCATTTCCTGTACCGCCTTGAAGAGTATCACTTCCCTCTCCGCCGATCAAATAATCATCATCATCCAAACCTTTGAGATAATCGTTGCCGGCACCACCGTCAAGCAACTCCTGTCCATTTGCTCCGTATAAAACATCGTTAAAATTGCCGCCGATGAGTGTGCCGTCATTCTCTAGTACTCTGGCCGTTAAGTTTTTAGCTTCACGGGTATCGAGCAAGATATCGTACAACTCGCTTTTACTCAACGTTGTGGAATCATTAAATTCTATCGTCTCTATCGAACCGCTGTTATTAAAGATGTCCTTAATTAGAATCTGATTTTCCAACGATGAAAGTGCGTGATTATCATCGATACCATCTCGAATCCCGATCAGTAGATCATCACTGCCGCTTATCCATTTAACTATCAATTGTTCTTTTGAAATATCGGTTCCAAATTTGATCGAATCAGCCCCGTCCCCTTGATCGTCAATGGTTATTTTTCCATCTCCAAGGTTAAAGAGGTTGGTATCATCCCCATCTCCACCGATGAGAATATTGCCATAATACTCTTTTGACAAGGTATCATTATTGGTGATCGTGTCAAACGGATCATAAGCAAAGCCCACGTCTCTCATAATTCCGGTATTGCCAAGGGTGACGTAATTGGTTTCATTGAGTACAATGTTGCCATTCTCGGTGGTTTGTTCAAACGTAATACCGTTTGTAGTATTGAGATGCAATGCGAGAATTCCGCTGGTTTGAATGTTGGTTAATTCACCCTCTTCGGTTTTACCGTTCTGATTCGCATCTTTCCATAAGAGCAGATTACCGAATGCTTCATCACGATTATCGATTACGCCATCACTGTTACTGTCGTACTGAGCTAATGCCTCGTAGCCATTTTTAGCGAGTGTTCCATCGGAAAGTCTTGTAAAATTACCGAAATGTTCGCTACCGTCATTGATGATACCGTCTTGGTTAAGATCGGTGACCAGCATGACGTCGTCTTTTTCTGCCCATCCGGTATGTTCACGATTACCGTCGCCGTTATAATCAAAATAAGCATTCGACGTCTCAAGACTGGTTGAAGTAATACCGTTGTGGTTCAGATCTAATACGATAGGGGTAGCATATCCAGTAAAGTAATCTTGAATGTTGTACTCATTTCCATCAGCAAAACGCATTGTTTCTATTATGTAATAATCTTGATTTCCCCATCCACGAATTAATATTGAATCGTTTACTAAACCTTCAATCATCGGATCATGTATTTCGATCATTAAACCACTTTCCGTTATATATAGATTTAGATCACCGATACCAATACCTTCACCAAACTCAATAACATCTCCTAATGCACTATCATACATCGATCCGTAATCTTCAACAACATCATGTCCGTCGCCTCGATTAAAAACATAGGTATCATCCCCATGCCCACCATAAAGTTCATCATTTCCGGTACCACCTACTAATATATCAACGGCACCACTGCTGTCAAGATAAGAAAAATCTCCATATAAAATATCGTTTCCTTCACCCCCATATAAAGTATCATTACCATCTACTCCATACAGTAGATCATCTCCTATCCCTCCATTTAAAATATCATCATAGTTTGTACCGGCAATTGTATCGTCTTGATTGGTTGCTTGCAGAGCGATAATGTCATTAGTCAATAAAATACTTCCATCAGCCAATTGAATTCGCTCTATAGTATTATATGACCAACTGTAAATAGTTATTTTATCTTGAAGATTATCAAAATCAATGCCGTCTTCTTTAAGAGCAATGATGAGATTGTGTTGCTCACCGTCAAATTGATCTACTACTATTAAATCCTCTTTAGTGATACCTTCTCCGAATCGTATCGTATCAAATTTATCTCCATAATAACTATAATTATAACTATAGTCATCATCATATATAGTATCATGACCATCACCTCTATTGAAAATATAGGTATCGTTTCCATATCCACCGTATAGACCATCATCTCCTTGATTTCCGATTAGTGTATCATCCCCATATTCACCAAACATGACATCATTTCCACTTCCACCGTAAAATGTATCGTTTCCATTGCCGCCGTAATAAGAATCCCCATAATAATCATTATTTTGATTATTTCCATATAGCAATTCATAGGCTTGTTGAACTGTATAAGTTGTTCCATCAGCGAATGAGAAGTTATCAATCTGATATTCACTTAATAACATGTTTTCAATTGTTATAACATCTGAAAGTGTTGAAAAATCTTTTCCATCTTCTTTTAGCCCGATACGAATTTGATATCCATTTTGTTCAACTACAAGGTCATCAATAGTTATATTTTCTCCAAAAGACAAAGTATCAATACCTGAAATGTCAACTATCTGATCCTGCCCATCTCCACGATTGAAGATGTAGGTATCATTACCCGCTCCTCCAACTAAAGCATCATTACCTTCCCCGCCATCTAAGGTATCATTGCCATTACCACCATATAAGATGTCATTGCCTCCATCTCCATAAAGGGTATCGTTTTGCGAACCTGCTTCGATAGTATCATCACCCTCTTTGAGATGGATATTAATAGCTACATCATCTGGTACATTTATTCCATCACTATCATCACTAGGCAGCATCTCGATGATATTACTTGTCGTTAAGACTACTCCGTTGTCAAATGCAAGAGTCTCTACTCTATTTTCTGCATCAAACCAATTCGTTAAAATGACTTTGTCCTCAAGATTCTCAAAATCTACACCTGTTTCTTTGAGTGCTACAATAAGATCATATCCATCTTGTTTAACCCACAGATCATCTACACTAACCCCTTCACCAAATTTGAGCTGATCATTTCCGATGGCATCATAGATTGTATCGTGTCCATCCCCACGGTTAAAGATGTAGGTATCATTTCCATCTCCGCCCTCTAAGCTATCATTACCTATACCACCGGAAAGTTTATCGTTACCGACTCCACCATAGATGGCATCATCGAGTTCAATACCTTTGATGGTATCATCACCATCCGTCCCCGTCATGCTCATCATATTGGAAACATCTAGCGCAATCCCATCGTTGAATGCAATAAACTCTAATCGTGTACTTACCTCCAACCAATTGGTAATGGTGATTTTATCGCTCAGTTCGGCAATCTCTACGCCATCTTCTTTCAGCGCAATGATAAGATTGTTTCCATCTTGGAACAATACTAGATCATCCGAAGTAATCTCTGCTCCAAAGCTGAGAGTATCATATCCCTCACTATCACTAATCGTATCTAAACCGTCTCCACGATTGAAGATGTAAGTGTCATCTCCACTGCCCCCTTCGAGTGTGTCATCTCCCGCACCGGCGTCCAAAGTATCGTTACCCTCTCCTCCGATTAGAATATCCGTTCCGTCTTCGGTCTTGATATTATCATTGCCTCTGTTTCCATCGATGATATTGTTGCCACCTAGAGCTACGACTATATCATCACCCTCTAGTGCATCTATATAATTATCGCTGTTGCCATAAATCAGTTTATCATCGCCGGACGTGGGTTCAACACTCAAATATTTGATATAATCGATTGGTGTACCATCAGATAACACCATCTTTTCGATTCGATTGTTCGCAATAAACCAATCTTTGAGAACAATCTTATCGCTTATATCGGAGATAGAACCATCAACATCTTTAATGTAGATGATAACATCGTTATTATCTTTTCCAAAAATCAAATCAGCTTCACCGATTTCCGTACCAAATTTTAGAGTATCGTTTCCGGCATCGTAATAACTGTAGTTCTCCCCTTTTCGGCCATAGTCGTAAATGATATCCTGTCCGTCTCCACGGTTGAAAACATAGGTATCGTCACCTAAATGCCCTTGTAGAATATCATTGCCTTTTTGACCTTCTAACGTATCGGCTTCATTAAACCCGATTATGCTCTCATCCGCGTCACTACCGATATGGGCGATAATATCGCTCATACCCCATGTCGTCCCATCACTAAAACTGAAATTTTCGATCGCATAATAGGTTCGGCTGAGATCGCGTGAATTCGCCTCATCATACAAAGACCATTTTTTCAATGTAATTTTATCGGTCAGTTCAGCAAACGTCTTACCTGGTTCTTTGAGTGCTACAATCAGATCATCTCCACTTTGGACGAGAATCAGATCATCCGCACTAATCCCTTCTTTGAATTTGAGAGTATCATTTCCGCTTTGACCCCAGTTCGTAAAATCATCTTCGATGATCGTATCATTTCCATCTCCTCTGCCGAACAGATAGGTATCGTTTCCGTCCGCACCGTAGAGAACGTCACTTCCCTGATCTCCACCGATGAGATCATCGCCCTCTTCACCATAAAGACGATCGTTTCCACCATTGCCCATGAGGGTATCGTTTCCACCGCCGATATGGATGATATCATCTCCTCCAAGTGCATTGATACGGTTTTTCTCATCTCCGTATTCTAAATCATCGTTCCCTTCCGTCGGTGTGATGATAAAATCGGCAATCGATATTTCGCCCTCATTCTCTAGCACCATCACCTCTACCCGATTATCGATCGTCGCTTCATTAAACCACTCTTTAAGTGTCAGTTGATCGTTAGCACCAAGCGTCATCACCAAATCATTATTGACTTTTGTAATGGCAATATTTGATCGGGTAATACCTGAACCGAACTTGATAGTATCCAAACCGCTAGTATCTGTTATTGTATCTTTACCATCTCCGATAGAAAATACATAGGTGTCGTTTCCGGCACCGCCGTTTAATGTATCATCACCGATACCGCCCGTGAGATAATCATTCCCTCCAAGAGCCATCACTGTATCATTACCGGCTCCGCTTTCGATCACTTCACTAAACTCACTTCCTTGGATCGCGTTGTTTTCACTACCATAAATGTAGTATCTGCTTGTGATCCAGTTTTCATTAAATTCCAATGCCGGATAGCTTGCTGTTTTATCGATGGTTAGGACTTCACCGTCACTAAAAACGATTTGTTCAATTCCCTGATTTGGATTTTTCCAATTGCGTATAACAACGTAATCTTTGAGCTCGGTATAGGTCTCATGGACGGCATCGACTTTGAGGATCAGATCGTTCCCCTTGACTCCAATCGTAACCTGATTACGATTGATATCGTCAAATTTGAGCGTATCGTTCCCTGCGTTGACAGCAATCTCTTTATTAGCAAATTGGTCATTGATAACCACGGTGAAATCGTCTTTTTTATAGACATAGGTATCATCACCCAATCCGCCAAACATCTCCGCACCGTGGTTACTGTATAACGTGTCGCTCTCGGTGCTTAGTACCATACCGGCAATCTCGGATGCCGACATCATCGTCCCATCGCTAAACTGGATCGTTTCGATATTATTATTGACTTTGAACCAATCGCTAATGTGGATTTTGTCGCTCACTTCATCAAATGTTTTACCCTCTTCTCTAAGAGCAATAGTTAGGCTATAGCCCTCTTGTTTGAAAAGTAGATCACTTTTGATAATACCCTCACCAAGTGTTAACGTGTCATTGCCAGCATTGTTCCACGAATAATAATTGTCATTTAGTGCATCTTTGCCGTCCCCACGATTAAATACATACGTATCATCGCCTGCATCGCCATTTAACGCATCGTTTCCAATTCCTCCGTTTAGGGTGTCACTTCCAAAACCGCTATTGAGTGTATCGTTACCGCTTCCGCCGATGAGGGTATCATTACCACTGCTTGTGGTGATCGTATCGTTTCCTCCTAATCCATCAACCGTTATTGCACTGTCTGTATAGGTATAATCGAGAACGTCATCACCCTGTGTCGGTCGTGACCACATATCATCGAGTGATAGTTCTGTAGCGTCACTAAGCATGATTTTAGTGATAAAGTTATTTTGAATCGTGATCTTATCGCTCAATGTCTCGAAAGCTACCCCGCTTTCTTTGATCGCCACAACTAAATCGGAGCCGACAAATCGTGCCTCTATCTCATCGGCTGTGACCCCTGCCCCAAACAGGAGCGTATCATTTCCATACGAATACGTTATCGTATCTCGCCCATCACCGCGATTAAAGAGATATGTATCATCCCCTGCCCCGCCATCTAGGGTATCGTTTCCAGCTCCACCTTTTAGCGTATCATTTCCGGTACCGGTTGATACTGTATCGTTGCCTGCTAAGGCGTCGATGGTAATTGCCTCACGTAAATTCCCAAAATTGAGAGTATCGTCATTGCCTGTCGGTCGGGTCAATATAGTGCCAAGAGAAACTTTCGTCCCGTCACTTAATACGATGTTTTCTACGTTGTTTGAATTGATCGTAATCGTATCACTCCACGATTCGAACGCTATAGCGTTTTCTTTTAGTCCGATCACGATAGTTTGACCTATGAATTTCGCTTCTATATCATCCGCTCCAATCCCTTCGCCAAATCTCAATGTATCGTTGCCGTAAGATTCATTGATCATGTCTTTGCCGTCACCGCGATTGAAAACATACGTATCATTCCCATTACCACCGTTTAGAGTATCATTGCCTATCCCTCCGATGAGGGTATCATCCCCGTTTCCGGTTGTCAATATATCATTTCCGCCTAATCCATCGATCGTTTTGCTCTCATTGCCAAATACCAATAGATCATCATCTCCCGTGGCTACTTTGAGACTTTCCGTCGCTATTGAGGTACCATCGGTAAATGCTATCGTTTCTACCCGATTTGCAGTATTGTTATAATTTTGGATGATCACTTTTTGAGAGAGTTCATTAAATGTTTTCCCGTCTTCTTTTAGAGCGATGATAAAATCGTTTCCTATCTGCTTACCAACAATATCCCCTGATGTAATCCCCTCTCCAAAGCTAAGCGTATCACTACCGCCTTGGTCAATGATTGTGAGAGGAGCATCCGATCGGCTAAACGCATAGGTATCATTACCGGTAGAAGTAATGACAGGCACTACTGGAACAACCGGAATTTCAAAATTCGGAACCTCCACAGCCGTACCGTCTGAAAGAATAAAATTTTCGATACTGTTGTATTGATTGAAATACTCTAGTATAATTATCTGACCACCACCGTTTGCAATGGTAATGATTAAAGTATCACTTCCAGGGTAAAAAGAACTAGAAGCTGCCGTTGTTGCTCCCGGACCACCTCGGTGAAATGAGATATCACTCGCACTAATACCTTCCCCGAATTTAATAGTATCGTTACCTCCCTCTGTTTGAAGAGTACTGCTCGATTTCATCTTAAGTACTGATTGCCACATATAATATTGAGTGCCGGCTCTAGTATCATTAGATCCCGGTCGATTATCATCAAAAATAATGTCGCCTTGCTCCCCAGAATCCCCACGGTTGTACACATAGATATCATCACCACTTCCGCCTGCAAGAAAATCAGATTCACTGCCCCCTACCAATATATCGTTACCTGCTCCACCATACAGATCATCTGCACTGCCACCGCCATCTATATAATCATCTCCACTACCTGTATAGACAAAATCCGGCGAACCGAGAGCCTGAATTGTTACTGAATCGGTGGTATTTTCGAGATGGATTTTATCCATCCCCTGGGTGCCAAATTGCGTTTTGGTATCGATCACGATTTCACTCTCGTCGCTTAAAACAATCCGCTCTATCTTGTTGTTGTCATCGAGATAATTTTTGATCGTGACGACATCACTGAGTTCTTCAAACGGCTTGTCTCCCTCTTTGAGAGCGATCAGAAGATCCTGTCCGAAATACTTCGTAACGATATCATCTGCACTAATCCCCTCACCAAAACGGAGCGTATCGTTTCCGGCGTTGTCCTTTTGGGTGTTTTGGTATCCGTAGCTGTAGTCGTCATAGATCGTATCTTTGCCATCACCGCGATTAAACACATAGGTGTCATCACCCAATCCCCCCTCTAGCGTATCATTGCCGCTATTGCCGATCAGCGTATCGTTCCCGCCATAGGACATGATCGTATCATTCCCGCCGTTACCACTCACGGCATCGTTTCCTTCTCCTGTCACGAGAGTATCGTTTCCTTCTAGCAAATCGATAGTGTGATCATCGTTGCTGAGTATCAGGATATCATCGAACTCGGTAGGTGCATTAAGCAGCTCATCGATATCGACGATTTCATACCCATCCAGATAGATCGCTTCGATAGTGTTGTCACCGTTTTTATAGTTTTTGAGAGTAATAACATCACTGAGTTGATCGAATGCTACCCCCTCCTCTTTGAGGGCGATGAGGAGATCATTACCGACGAATTTGACCATCAGATCATCGATTGTTACCCCCTCGCCGAACTGTAGCGTATCGTGATCGCCGCTGTCGATAATAGTATCTTTGCCATCTCCTCTGAAGTAGATATAGGAGTCGTTTCCTAATCCCCCCTCTAATCGGTCATCTCCTCTACCGCCTATCAGTGTATCATTTCCACCCAATGCTTGGATGACGTCGTTGCCCCCTTTGGCATCGATGATGTCGTTTCCTGAGCTGAGCTGGATCACCTCTACCCCGTCGGTTGCTTGAAAGAGTTCAAATACATCTTGAAACTTCATCGTACTGCCATCGCCAAACACGATTCCCTCGACACGGTTGGTCGGTTTCATCCAATCGATGATGGTGATTTTATCGGTGAGTTCATCGAACGATTTCCCCTCCTCTTTGAGGGCGATAACGAGATCGCTGTTTCGGTTCAACCGAATCTCGACACTTTCTCGGGTAATCCCCTCATCAAATATCAGAGAATCAACTCCCCCACGGTCTGCTATCGTGTCGCTTCCATCCCCTCTGCGGTAGTAGAAGATATTATTTCCTTTTCCGGAGTTTAGCTGATCGTTACCCTCACGCAGGAGGATCTTCGTGTCACTATCGGAGAGGGTGATGAGTTCGTCTACATCGGTCGCAATGATGATACCATCGGTGGTATAGCTCTCTTTGGTTTCAAATGCACTGAGCGCTGTTCCCGTATAGATGTCGGAGACCAGTGATTGGACGATGTCGTTATCGATACTTTGAACGAGAGTGTCGATATCGTAGACCAATCCCCCCTGCTGCATCTGCATCACTTTGGCTAGATAGAGTTTTTCCTCGATCGTGTGGGTAGTGCTGTTGAAATACTCGGTGATTTTTGAGTTCATCGCGATCGCATCATCGATGATGAAACTTTGGGTATTTAGATCGTAGCGGGTATCGCTGAACACCTCCCCATACACCGACTGCATCGCAAATGTACTTTCGATTTTATCCGCTAATGATTGGTATTTCATCTCCATCGTCGCATTGGATATTTTTGCCGTAGTCGGGATTCTTCCGCTATTAAGGTTAGTGTTGTAATACGATTCTATTTGAGCAGTGTTGGTATTGGTCGCTTCGAAGCGTTCGACGATCCATGCATGTTTATCCGCTTCGACCATTTCAAACGTATCTTGGCTGTATTTCTCACGGAGTTGGTTGACGTAGGCGGTATAGCCGCTGTAGTGTTCGATGAAGGTATCGAAATCTGTCGCAATGGTTGCGGTATCTTTGCTCATCTCTACCGCTATCGCCTTAAACTCCGGATCCATGTTGTAACGGATGAAACTGTCATATACCAGTCCACTTCCTCGTAGTTGTGGGAGGAGGTTGGTGATCGGGTCAATGGTGAAATCAGGAATATCATTTATATCTACTTTGGTATCTTTGGCATCGGTAGCGAGTTGGATATCGGCGGCGAGTTCTTTGGTACCTGTTGTATCGGTGTATTTGCTCGCATCACTCAGGAGGTTACCGTTGACGTTAATATTGGTCGAGACGTAGTTTAAATCGATACTAGTGATCCCTGCTTCGCTTAGGCTTTGGAGCTCTCCTGCTTGTGCTTCTCCGTCTTGGTTGAGATCGTTCCATACTTGGAGTTGGGCGAAGAGTTCATCGCGTCGGTCGATCTTGTTGTCATGGTTGGAATCGATGGTGCGTTTGAGCTCTTCGAATCCGCTTTCATTGGCGTTACCGAATACTTCGTCGATTCCGTCGATTTGAGCGTTTTCATTTTTATCGTAGGTGAGGAGTGCATCAACTGGGCTAATCCACCCTACTCTCTCTTTTAATCCATCTCCGGTAATATCGAAATAGGTTCCTGAAGTCTCTAGTGCCGTGGTGGAGATGAAGCCGTCCATATTCATATCGAGAGCCAGTGGGTCGTGGCGTGGTTCTTCATCATCGTCGTATACGGTTGCTGTACCGCTGTTTAGGACTTTGACCTTGACACCGCTATAGGGACCGCTGTAGCTCGTAGTCGGGGTGAGGGTTGCTATATGGTCTATCGCTCCTTCATCTTTTGTATCGCCGTACCACGAGTGGGTGAAGGTGTGGCTTTTCTCTCCGCTTGTAAAGGTATAGCTTCCTTCATCGGTAGAAGAAACCGATACTTTTAATGTTTCTCCGTCTTCGAGTGCACGTGATAGGGTGACGGCAAAGGAGAGGCTTCGTTTTCCTGAGTTTCCTTCCATGGCGGATGCGGATTTGGTGATGCTTACATCGATGTCTCTGGTGTCGCTCAGTTCGATGCCGAGCTCTTTGTTACTCCATTCTTGGATGGTGATGGTTTTTGAGCCATTTTTCGCTGTGACGGTTAGGGTTCCTTTGGTTTTTGGATCGCCGTTATAGATGTAGTCATCATCTTCGTAACGTCCAGTATCTTTGTTTTTATACTTTTTACCGGTTAAATCAATACCGTCGAATTTTACTAATCCTTTACCGTCGGAGTCTTTGATGACATCGGAGTTATTTGCGAAGTAGGTATCAAAATCAGCTCCCCCTTCGAGAGTATCGCTTGCTCCGTCATCGTAGATACTATTGGTACTTCCTACTAGTATGTCGTTACCTGCTCCACCTTTGAGGGTATCACCCCCTTTGCCGCCTTCTAACCAATCTTTTCCACTTCCTCCATTGATGTCGTCATTTCCATCCATTCCATAAAGGTTGTCATTGTTGTCCGTATATTCAAAATCATCATCAGCTCCGCTAGAACCAAATTCGATTACTCTGTGACTACCGTCTTTCATTCCGAGGAAACTAACACCGTATTCGACATTATTTTTATGATCGATAATATACGTTTTTTGACCTCTCAAAAATTCACGAATAGCCGCTTCGGGATCGTACAATGAGTCCAAAATTTCTTTATAATGTTCTTGCTCATTTTTTGCTTTCCAGTTATGTACGTACAATAATAGTGCGCGGTCTTTTATATATTTAACCGAATAGTTTTGTGGGTCATCTTTTGCCGCAGTAGGACTGTCGATGTAGAATGAGTTGAGATCATTGAGTGCCTTCATCACTCGACCGTCTGATTTTGCTAAAGATTCGAGGACGGAGTTATCAAAAAAGAGCGGTTTGAGTGCAAGGGTCTGCGTATCGGAAAACTTGACGTTCATCGGCAGTGTTCCGTAACTGTCGTAGACGAATAATCCATCGATCAGTTTGGAAGTTCGGGCAGTTTCGAAAGAGGTGTTTCTAAGAATATATGTATTGCTGTTTTCAAAATATTCTAATTTTTTCCCATTCCTATCTGTCAAAATCCAATCGCCGATAATCGCTTTTGCTTTTAAAAACTCTTTTAATTTATCGGGAATAAGCAGTGCATCTGCCAATGTATAATCTACGGAGATATTAGTGATTGTTCCATTGGTACCATCAGTCTTTTCTACTTCATAATCAGGACCCCATATAATATCGTAACCTTTATCGGCGATATTGGAAAGAGTATTACCTGCTCCGGTGCTTATCGCAACATTCGCCGCACCTTTTAGTCCGAGACCTCCGAATGCAAACGATATAGCATCCCATGAAACTCCCGCTACTGCCTTTGCCAATGCTTTTGGCCATGGGTCGTTTGAGACACCGTAGTTAATAATACTTGATGCAGAAACCCCCAATCCAGTATTAAAAGCAAAAAATGTAATTTGATGCCCTTTTACTAGATTATCTGCATTGACTCCATACTCTACAGCTAATGCAGTGATAGCATTCACTATCATCGTATAATACTCTGGTACAGATTTACCGTTCTCCTGCATCCATTCAGCCAGTCCACTCTCAACCTGCGCACGCTCCGTCGGGTGTGATTGTGCGATTTCCGTAATATTATCTGCCATTGTTTACTCCTTGGGTTTGTTTTTGTTGCAATTCACGAATATGTTTTATATTCGCACTCATCTCCATTGAACTACTAAAGCTTTCTACTCGATATCTCTCTTCTATACAAGCTTCTCCTACTGCCATATATTCAAAAGGGATTTTGCATATATATTTAGCTACATAATAAGGATGTTCCTGATTTTCAATTTTGAAGTCATAATTTTTCTTCTCTCGTCGTGAAAGTGATTGAAATGAACTATTTGAGGTTCTATATGCCCAGTCGGTATATTCTTTGTAGTAATCTACAAACTTCAAAAAGTTAGGATTTTTGCAGGGATAAACATCATCTTCATCTGTTTGAAGATTACTCCATGCCACGTACCCTCTGACTGCACCCCAGTAGTAAGAAGCCTTGATGCGGGGATGTTCTTCAAACACTTGTGCAAGTTCTTTATCTTTTGTCATTGCATCATGCGTTTGATCCAAGATAGCCAGATAGTGCATAAAATTATTCTTTAATACGTCATCTCCGTAGAACTTTTCCCATTTTTTCTCATAATAACGGCGATCATTGGTATCAGAATTTAGTTCGGCTCTGTATAAAATATATTCTTTATAATACGGAGCCATCGATGCGATCACCAAATATCGATCTATCCGATCAAACTCTTTGTCCTTCATCGGTGCTTTACTTAAAATGTCCATGGCACTATATATTTCATCTAAAGTGTTCAATAACTCAGGTTTCATTGACGCCGCAGGGTTGGTAAAATCCAACTCTCTTGCTTTGGATTCATCCGTGATCGGAGCGAACATTGTTCCGGCATAATCGATTAAGTGAAATTTGTACTTCCAAATCTGGCGTTCTGCATCGGTTGCGGGAATATGCTCATCTGTTTTTGTCAGAACAAACGATTCCACCATATTTAATGGTTGTAAAAGTGAATTATTTGGATAAACAAACTGCAATAACCCAGCTTTTAAAAGAAAAACATATTCCCCCGCAATCGCATAAGCTTTTGCCTCTTTATAAGCTCTATCTTCCCATAGATAATCACTCGCCTTATCGATATAGAAAAAACCGAACGAAAAGATATACAGAGGGGCAAAGATTTTCAGACTTTTTTTGATACTTAAAAAGCTCAGAAGCTTTTCGTTTGTCGAATGTCGAAGATGCAATACCCCTCGAATCATCCCTCCTATAACAAAGAGAAAAGCATAGATGACTATTCCCCCTATTAAAACAAACAGCCAGTAGTAAAAAAACGATTCTATATATGCCATTTATGCCGCCTTTCTGTGGATTTTTTTCATGATTTCCCTTTGTATTGATTTCATTTGTAATGCAACAACGTCCCAACGATATATTTCGGACTCCCTCTCACTATAGGTTTGGCTCTATGCCACCATGCCCACATTGGAGGAAACATAATCAACCTCCCCGGTTTAGGCTTTGCCATGATCCCCAGTTGCGGAAAATCGGTCTCACCCCCTTCAAAGTCGTCATTGAGATAGAAAAAGACCACCAAAAACCGTCTAGCAGAATCGTGATTTGTAACATCCACATGATGATCGAATCGGTCGTCTCCGCCGCTCTGGTAGCGTTTCATCCGTATCTGCTCAAATGTATAGTCACTAGGCCATTGATGCGGTTCGATACCGTTATCGGCTTTATAACGCTCTATTGCTTCACGAAATAATTGAGTAAGCGCTATAACGTCATCACGAAAAATGTCATGCTGATACAGATTGATTTGGGTGAAGCGCATTTGCCACTCATCATGCGTATTGCGCACATTATGATGACATTGAGGATTGGATTCGAATCTATCGATCAGATCTTGGCAGTAGCGCAGGCTAAGAATATCGTCATAGACACTGATGTAGTTATTCATGATTTACCTTCCTCTTTTTTTTCATCACCCGCTTCAAACTTCCACTTCCATATCGTACATTCATCATCGCCATCTCCAAATAGCGTATCGCTTGAGTAGGCTCGATATTTTCTAACTGGCAAAATCTCGCTACTGTTTGGATATGACGAAGCCGGTTATGAAAATTGGACTTAGAATTTTGTATTGAAGTGGGGTGTTTATGATAGATATAGTTGACATTTAGATGGACGCTATAGGTGTGTTGATTATGCAGTATCCTCAATGCAAAGAGGACATCTCCGTACACATTCCCATCCTCCGCTCTTGGATAGCGCGTAAATATCTCTTTTTTTGCTACTAACCCATTGCTGATTGCTCTTGGTGCGAGAATTAGTTCTTCAATAGTGATTCCCTCAGGGGATTTGACTCGGGTTAATCGTCCAAAATGAATATCGCTTTCTATGCTCTCCGGCAACTCTAGCAACACATCATCCGCATCGACACGACAAATATATTCTCCTGTTGCATACCGAACACCAAGATTTTCTGGCAATCCGTCAAATCCTGATTGATACGGTGTTTTAAGATAGATGAATCCTGATGCTTGTGCCATCTGAACAGCATGAGTATCGGATGAACAATCATCAACCAATATCACCTCATAGGGGTTTAGCTTTTTGAGTGCGCGCAAGCACTCAGCAAAGAGATGAAGAGGCGGATTGTAAAAAGGGACAACAACAGATATTTTCATCATCTCACACTGACCTTGAGATTGGATTCGAGACTATCGATCCAATCTTGACAATAACGCAAGTTAAGAATATCGTCATAGACACTGATGTAGTTATTCATGATTTACCTTCCTCTCTTTTTTTCATCACCCGCTTCAGACTTCCACTCCCATACCGTACATTCATCATCGCCATCTCAAGATACCGTATCGCTTGTGTAGGCTCGATATTTTCTAACTGGCAAAACCTCGCTACTGTTTGGATATGACGAAGTCGGTTATGAAAATTAGATTTAGAATTTTGGATTGAAGCTGGGTGTTGATTATAGATATAATTTATACTTGGATGTAGTGTGTAAGTATGTTGATTATGAAGGACTCTCAGTGTAAAAAGGATATCTCCGTATACATTTGCATCTTCTGCCATTGGATAACGACAGTACACCTCTTTTTTAGCTACCATACCATTTATTATCGCTCTTGGAGCAAGGATTAACTCTTCAATTGTAATACCTACCGGAGCCTTAACCCGAGTTAAGCGATTCAAATATATATCTGTATCCATTGTTTGCGGTAATTCGAGGAGCACATCATCGTGATCGACACGGCAAATATATTCCCCTGATGCCGCCTTGACTCCCATATTAAACGGCAATCCTTCATGTCCCGATTGATATGGCGTTTTTAAATAACGAAATCCTGATGATTTTGCCATTTGAATAACCTTATTATCGCTAGAACAGTCATCGACCAATATCACTTCATACGGATTCAACTTTCTAAGTGCATGTAAACACTCAGCGAATAGATGAATTGGAGGATTATAAACGGGGACAACGACAGTAATATTAATCATATCGTCACCTTAGAATTAGAACGCATAGATAAACGAGAAACGCCTGTTAACTCACCGCATTGTTGACAACATTCGGGTACATTTCCTGATGAGAGGTATTTAAATACCTCGTCTCTCGATAGGGCTTTATGCCGATCAATCATAAAACAACATGGAGCTTCTTTGCCATCGACAAAAAAGTATCGAATGATATTGTTCTCAATATATCGACAGTGATAATTTCGATATGTCAACAAATTAGTCTTATATCGTGATTGATACGATGATTTCGGCTGTATATGTTGAACAAATAATATAATTTTATGTCGCAATGCAAAAGTGCGAAGTGTCTGTAACTCTTGTCCGTAATCGACTGCAAAAATTTTAATCTTTTCGGGAATGCTGGAATGATATTCCAGTAACTTGTTTATTATCAGTGAAGGATCAGGGCGTCCAGTTTTTTTGGCTGTATCTACGCAAAGCGTATCTATTGAAATACCAACACTCTTTAGCATCTGTAATTGGCTATTTTCTAACGCAATAGTTCCGTTAGTAATAATACTAATACTGTGTGTTTTTTGCTTTGCATATTCAACCATCTCCCAAAACTGCGGATGAAGCAATGGTTCACCCGTTCCTTGCAATAATAAATCACTCTGTGTTGGCAACGAATCGATAATTTTTGTAAAAAGCGTAAAAGAAATATGCCGATGTTCGAGAAATTCATTTGGACAATAAAAGCATTTAGCGTTGCAATACGTTGTAATCTCAATTTGACAAATCATCTCACACTCAACCCTTCATCCAAATACTTAATCATCGGATAGATAAAGAACTCAATCACTCTGCGCTTTCCGACTTTGAGTTCCGCCGTGACACTCATGCCGGGATTGATGGTTAACTCTTTTCCCTCTACCCGTAGTGTTGTCTCTTTTGGGTCAATGGTGATCTCATAGACGGGTCCGAGTTTCTCATCTTCGATAGCATCATCGGCGATGTGTTTGACTTTGCCGTGGAGCAGTCCGTATTTTTGGAAATCGAACGTATCGATCTTGATAGCGGCTTCCATCTCTTTGGTGATGAAACCGATGTCTTGGTTGAGGACTGTTGCTTGAATGATAAGAGGGACCCCTTTAGGAATCAGGGTGAGGAGTTTCTCAGCTGGGGTGACGACTCCTCCTACGGTATGAACTAAGAGTTTACCGACGTAACCATCCACCGGAGCAATGATCTGCTGTTTGGCATTACGAAACTGGGTGGTTTCCACTTCGGTGCGCAGTGACGTTGCCTCTTTGGACTTTTGGGTGAGGTCGGTGAGGAGTTTGTTTCGGTACTCTTGGGTAATGAGGCGGAGCTGTTGGGTGAGTTCGTTTAGTTTACCTTGGGACTGAGCGATAACGTGCTCTTTCATAGTGAGTTGTTCTTGGTACTCTACTCTTTGGTTTTTGGCATCTTCGTACTCTTTTTTGGCGATGATATCGAGTACCTCTTTGAGACGAGCTTCATGATCTTTTGCTGAGGAGAGGAGTTGTTTGAGTCTGCTTTTATCGGCTTTCGCCGTTTCGGTTGCTTCATCGTTTTGACGAATCTGCTCTTGGAGCACTTGACGTTGTTGATCGTAGGCGAGTTTGCCGGAGGTGTACATCATCTGTTGCGTTGCAATAGCGGCAGTGTCTTGGCATTTGCTATTGGGATGAAACGCTCTATCGTTAATCTGGGCATCGAGTCGTTCAATTTCCAGTTCGAGAAGTGAGAGGTTCTTTTGTTTAGATTCGAGATCACTTTGAGTTACGGAGGGGTCGATCTCCATCAGCACCTCTCCCTTTTTAACGCTTTGTCCCTCTTTAACTAAAATCGAGCCGATGACACCTGTCTCTACCGGTTGGAGGGTTTTAATCTCTCCCACGGGGATAACTTTGCCTCGTGCGCTGACCACAACATCGATTTTGGCAAAGAACAGCCATAAGAGTGCTATGGTGAGGAAGGCAAACAAACTCCACAGCAGGCTTCTCCCCAAAGGAGAAGTAGGACGCTCTTCGATCTCTACGAGGAGCGGGGTAAATTCGTGTTTGTCTTTGGTGTGAAATAAATTCATTTATTATAAACCTTGCTGAGTGGTGAGTTTGTAGTAGTATCCTTGTAGTCGCATCAGTTCCTCATGACTGCCACGCTCTACGATGTGCCCTTTATCCATAACGATGATAATGTCGCAATCCTTGACCGTACTGAGACGATGAGCGACGATAAACATGGTACGTCCTGTTTTGATCGTTTTTAGGTTGTCTTGGATGATACGTTCGGATTCATAGTCGAGTGCCGAGGTTGCTTCGTCAAATATGAGGATACGTGGGTTAGTGATAAGGGCACGGGCGATAGCAATACGCTGACGCTGACCACCGGAGAGTGCGGCACCGCGTTCGCCTACTTGGGTATCGTATCCTTCTGAGAGTTCAGCAACAAACTCATCGGCTCCGGCCATACGAGAAGATGCTAAGATATGCTCCATCGGTGCATCGGGACGGGAGAGGGAGATGTTTTCTTTGATGGTTCCGCTAAAGAGGTAGTTCTCCTGTAAAACCACTCCAATGTTGTTACGGAGCCATTTAGGATTCATATGGCGGATGTCTACCCCATCGATGTAGATCGTTCCTGAGTTGGTGATATAGAGACGCTGTATGAGTTTGGTGATCGTACTCTTACCGCTGCCGCTTCTTCCTACTAGACCTACACTGCTTCCTATAGGGATATCAGCACTGATACCGTTAAGGACTGAGGGAGAATCGGGAGCATAGGAGAAGACGATATTATCAAACGTTACACTCCCTTGGATACTAGGGAGCGTTATTGCTTTATCATTAGTTTGTTCTGTAGGGGTATTGAGGATATCTCCTAAACGATCCACTGAGAGGAGTGTTTGCTGAAACTCATTCCATAGATTCACCAGTCGTAATACCGGTCCGGTGAATTGTCCTGCGAACATCTGAAAGGCGATGAGCTGACCGACACTAAGTTTCCCCTCCAACACCAAAGTAACCCCGATATAAAGCATCGAGATAGTAAGGAGCTTTTGAAGTGCTCCGCTGATACCTCCGAGGATGTTGGAGAGGTTAGAGAGCTGAAATCCTGCATTGACGTAACGGGCAAGGTAATCTTCCCATTTGCGCTGCATCGATCCTTCCAGTGCGAGAGACTTAACGGTTTGTACTCCGGTTACTGCTTCAACAAGATAAGCGTTGCTTTGCGCCCCCATCTGAAACTTCTCTTCGAGTCTGCGGCGAAGCTCAGGGGTGATAACGAGATAGAGGATCGCGATAATCGTGACAAACCCTAGAACGACGAGGGTGAGTTTGACACTGTATAACAGCATCACGGCAACAAATACCACCGAGAATAATACATCGAGAATCAGAGTGACCGATTTGTTGGCGATAAACTCGCGTATTTGGTCAAGTTCACGGACACGGGCGATGATGTTTCCTACTTTACGTTTCTCGAAATAGACGAATGGTAATGCGAGAAGGTGGTGAAACAGTTTTGCTCCCAGTTTGGCATCGATCTTGGAGGTGGTATGGGCGAAGATGTAACTGCGGATCAGGTTGAGAATCAGCTCGAATATCGCAACGGCGATAAAGGCAACTGCGAGAACATCGAGGGTACTCATAGATCGATGTACGAGAACCTTGTCGAGGATTACCTGTGTAAAGAGCGGTGCGACGAGTCCGAAGAGCTGAAGAACGAAGGAAGCGATCAACACCTCTGCCATCACTTTTTTGTATTTCATGATCTGATGGAAGAACCAGCCGAATCCGAAACGGGCATCGGCGCTGAGGATACGGTGTTTTAGGACGATGCTTTTACCGGAGCTTTGAGCGGTACAATCTTCATAGCTCATAATATAAGGCTCTTTACGGGTGATATCAAAAACTAAAAGTTCTTGCTTCTCCGTATTGGCTTGGATGATACTCATATAGGTGCCGTCATGCTTTTGAACAATGATCGGCATCGGATAAGCATCTAGGAGTTTTTCTACTGAGAGCTTTTTGATGGCCGCACGGAATCCTTGGGCTGATGCGATACGGGTTAGCTCTTCGATGGAGGGTTCATGCTCGCTGAGAGCATACTCTTTGATAATGACACGGGTATCGATTGCAATGCGGTTGAGTTTGCCCGCGACTTCGAGAGCGGTTAGCGCGGAGTGCATGAAGCACCTCCGACTTTAAAGAAAGAAACTAGAATCACTTATGCCATCCAGCAGCGACAATGTTCATCAAATCTTGATTGGCTTTCACGCTGTCGATAGAGGTGATAGCGATATCATGAGACGATGCGTATGAGTTCATGGATTGGATAATCGTGTTGATATCGTTGGATGTCAGATAGTTGCCGTCACTGAGAGAAACTTTTTCAATAGTGTTTTCGGCTATGGATTGGTTCTTAACAGTAACCGTATCGGTTCCGCCGTATGAGATTACTAAATCGTTGCCGTTCATGTAGAAAGCTACGGAACTCCCGGTAATCCCTGTAGAGAAAGCCACTCTATCAGTTCCACCGTTAGTACTTCCATTCATATCGTGATCAAATATACTGTCGATTCCATCACCAACATTAAAGGCGTAGGTATCATTACCTGTTCCACCGTTTAGGGTATCGTTCCCTTTACTTCCAACCAAGATATTGTTTCCGATGTTTCCTATAAAGTTATCATTAAAAGTACTTCCGATCAGGTTCTCGATATTTAGGATGGTATCGATACCTGAACCGAGGGTGTTTTGAGCAGTGGTGATTCCGAGGTTTACTGTTACTCCGGAAGTTGCGTAGGCATAGGAGAGGTTATCGGCTCCTGCTCCTCCATCCATAATGTTATCCCCTGCACCTGCATAGATGTTATTATTTAAACTGTTTCCGGTTGCATTGGCTGCATTGGACGTATTTAACCGCAAGCTTTCAACATAATCTCCAAGCGTATAGCTGGCGGTACTGATAATCAGGTCACTTCCACCCGCATCAATCCCACTGGTAGCGGTTGTTGTTTCAATGACTTTATCATCTATATTATCAACGTAATACGTATCATTACCCGCTCCACCCAGCATAGTATCGGCTCCGGTACTTCCGTTAAGGGTATTATTGGCACTGTTACCAACTAGAGAATTGTTAAGGTTGTTTCCAACGCCATTGATAACAGCCGTTCCATAAAGAACAAGGTTTTCAACATTGGCACTCAAGCTATAAGATACGGTACTCGCAACCGTATCGGTTCCCTCAGCGCTATTTTCAATGACTGTGTCACCGATATTATCTACATAATATGTATCGTTTCCAGCCCCTCCGCTCATTACGTCCGCACCGGCTAACCCATTGAGGATATTATCTGCACTGTTACCCACTAGAGAATTGTTAAGGTTGTTTCCGATTCCATTGATTGCCGCTGTTCCGGTCAGAGTCAAGTTTTCTAAATTTGACTCTAACGTATAAGTAACACTTGATATAACTCTATCAACCCCTTCATTCACGTTTTCAGTTACGACATCACCGATACTATCAACGACATAGGTGTCATTTCCCGCACCACCCATCATAGTATCAGCTCCGGCACCCCCGTTGAGGGTATTGTTCACACTGTTTCCGATCAAAGTATCATTGTAATTACTCCCCGTTAGATTCTCGATATTTAAGATGGTATCGCTGCCTGATCCTCCGGTAGCTTGTGCTGTTGTTAGTGATAGATTCACACTTACTCCATCTGTTGCGTAGTAATATGATAGAGTATCCGTTCCGGCTCCTCCATCCATCACATTATTACCTCCTCCGGCATATATAGCGTTATTTAGAGTATTCCCCGCACCGTTAATATTGTCTGAGCCAAACAAGAACAAATTTTCTATATTGGCACCAAGTGTATAGCTAACACTTGATCGCACAATATCAACTCCTTCATTCGCATTCTCGATAACAATATCATCAATATTATCGACAATATATATGTCATCTCCTGTTGCCCCCATCATCGTATCAGCGCCAAGGTTACCGTTGAGCGTATTATTAACACTGTCTCCGACAAGGGTATCAGCATAAGTGGAACCATATAAATTTTCAAAATTTAAAATAGTATCGCTACCTGATCCTCCGGTTAATTGGGCTGTGGTAAGTGATAGATTCGCTTCTACCCCTGCTGTTGCATAATAATACGATAGAGTATCCGTTCCGGCACCTCCATCCATCACATTATTACCTGCTCCGGCATAGATAACGTTATTCAGACTGTTTCCTGTTGCATTGACTGCATTGGTTGTATTTAACCGTAAAGTTTCAACGTAATCTCCCAATGTCCAGCTTACGGTACTAATAACCTGATCACTTCCACCCGCATCAATCCCACTGGTTGCAGTTGTTGTCTCAATGACTTTATCATCTATATTATCAACGTAATACGTATCATTACCCGCTCCACCCATCATGGTGTCGGCTCCGGTGCCTCCATTGAGGCTATTATTTGCACTGTTTCCGATCAGGGCGTTGTTGAGGCTGTTACCGATTCCAGTGATCGCCGCTGTTCCCGTGAGAGTGAGGTTCTCAACATTGGCACTTAGGGTATACGTCACGCTCGATTGTACGGTATCGGTTCCTTCATTGGCATTTTCCACGATGCTATCCGTTGTAGTATCTACAACATACGTATCATTTTCGGTTCCACCCATCAGAGTATCGTTGCCAGTTCCACCATCGAGTGTATCATTACCGGCTCCACCTGTTAGAACATTATTGGCACTATTCCCGATGAGAATATTATCCGAACTATTCCCCGTTCCATTGATAGCTGCTGTTTCTGTCAATGTCAGGTTCTCTAAGTTTGCACCAAGCGTATATGTAACGCTCGATTGTACGGTATCGATTCCTTCACTGGCGTTTTCAACGATGCTATCGGTTGTAGTGTCTACAATATAGATGTCTTCTCCAGTTCCCCCTTTGAGGGTATCTGTACCTGCTCCGCCATCAAGGACGTCATTGCCTGCTCCACTCTCAAGAATATTATTATCTTTATTACCAATGATTGTATTGTCTAAATTATTTCCGAATCCATTAATACCTGTTACTCCAAATAAAGGGATAGAAGGAAAAGCAGGTTTTAGAGAAGGAATCAAGCTGACAATTTCCACATCTAAAAGTGTTAAGTTCTCCAAATTCATCCCTAATCTATAGGATACACTTGATTGTACGGTGTCAAACCCTTCGCCTTCATACTCTATTACAGCATCGTCGGCACTATTTACTACATAGGTATCATTTCCTAATCCTCCCGACATGGTGTCATTTCCACCACCGCCGTTTAGCACATCATTACCGACGCCTCCTAAGATGGTATCGTTTCCATTGTTTCCATTAAGAGTATCGTTTCCTAAACCGCCGGATATCAAATCACTACCGCCACTGCCGTTTAATACATTATCGCCTACATCTCCAATAAAATGAGCGCCTATTGCATCATTCAAATATAAAGGTTTATTAATTCCACTCGAAGTAGGTGTAGCCGGTCTATAGGTTCCAATATGGGGAACCGTTACTGTTACAATAGAATAAGCACCAGAAGAATCCATGACTTTTATTTGAAAAGCATCCGTCTCAGGGTACAACAAACCATCAGCATGCAGAAAAACTTGATCTATTCCAGATCCTAGCATAGGTGTCGTAGATATTACACCTTGACTTGACCAACTGATGTAGTTGTAATGTCCCTCTTTATCCAAAATCACTTCACCGTATTGAGGCTTACCGATCACTTCATAGGTTAATGAGCTGACTGAATCATCTAGATCGCTTCCGACGATATGTCCGCTTCCAGTGTCCTCGTAAGCGACGGGAGTGTCATGTAATGTAGTAGTTTGTCCATACGTTAGTTTCCCATTAATCGTTTGAAAAGAATTACTAATAGTGGTATACGGTTCGTATACTGGTTGAGCTACGATAGTAGTTTGATTTCCTCCTTTCAATGGAGTAATAGTCATACTAATAGGATGATCATAATATGTACCCGCCAATATCCCCGATGTGTACATATACCCATAAATAGGTCTTTTAGTATGATTAACCGTTGCTGTCGGCGCGTCGTCGATGTTTAGCAAAGTGATTTTAACCGATCCGGTTCCTGCTTGTCCGGCGGTATTTGTAGTCGTATAATCAAATCCGGCATCGGTTCCCGCATAATTGGCTTCAGGAGTAAAATGGACGAATCCATTGGCATCCAATGACACCGTTCCATGTCGAGCATTTAATACCGTTTTCAATGTCAAGTCTTGCTTACTGGTTCCTATCACATCATTTGCCAATAAATCTGTTCCATTAGCGATTAATTCGGTATCCTCATAACCCCATATATGGTCTAGCCCTGCTTGTATAGCCGATAAATCATAAACTTTATCAACGAATAATGAGGTCTCACCTTTGCTTGTTGTAGCTAATATCCCGCCCGGAATAATGTTTACAGTCAAACCTTCGGTATCGGCACTCAGATCTTCGCTCGACATTTTTTTGACAATACCGTTTTGCGTAAAGCTCCCTTTGGTATAATCAAGCTCAGTAATGCCTAGTGCAGTGAGTGAAAAGCTCTCAGTCGTCTCTTCTTGTCCGTTTCCATTGGCATCTTGCCAAATTTTTAATGCTTCCCATACCGGATCAGCCGAGGTAATTTTTCCGTCATTATTGGCATCGACCCATTGCATCCCTGCAAGTCCTCTACGATCCAGCGCTACGGCAGAGTTACTAAACATCTCTTTGCCGCTATCGACCACACCGTTAAAATTGCGATCCAGTGTTAAAAAGGCATCTTGCTTACTAATCCAAGCCGTTTCTTTGAAAAACCCTGAATTATCAACATCAAAACTGACTCCTGATGTTGCCTTGTCGATAGTGTGAATACCATCACCGTTTAAATCGAGTACCACAGGACGGAAGATTTGGGTATCACCGGTGAGGGCAACTGCTATTTTTCCATCTTTAGCCGCTCGTTCTTCTTCACTTAATCCGGCATTTCGCATCCCGATGTCCGTTTGGATTTTAGCTGTTTCTACCTCCCACATCGGAGCAATCGCTTCTCGATACAATGCTGAGCTCATAATAGCTTCGCCCAAGGAAATAAATGATTCAGGTGAACCTACAGCAGCGTTATATGGGTTACCGTATACATCGTAACGAAGTGTCGGGAATTTTTCTTTACCGGTCAAAGGATCGATATCGGTAAAATGGAACCCTGAAGTATCGTATCCGATATTCGGCATACGATTTGCGATGATTCCGAGTTTTAAATCAGAACTGGAATTTTGAGTTTCGATCATACTATTTAATGCGGTGAGAATATTGTTCATCAGACCACTGACAGCCTCGTTTCCGCCGGTCTCGCCTGCGCTTTGGAACGTGACATTCGTTCCGTCCCATACGAACTTGCCGGTTCCCCATGGATTAGGTACATCGCCTCCGCCAAAGAGGCTATCGATCATACTGTAGATACCATATACAATACCAACAGCAGGAACAAATATTGAAATAGCTGCTACAGCAATTCCTACTTCATCTCCGACTGCAATAGCAGCAGCAAGGCTAAGATAGGGTAACGCACCATTGGCTACCGTCAAACCATTACCTAGTTGAACACCTCCCGTTCCAAATAATGTTGTACTTATCTCTGCCGCAAATGCTGCACTTGTTCCTGATGCGAAACTCGCGTAAGCACTTGCTGCATATGCAATCGAATAAGCTGAAGAGGTAGCAATTGCCCATCCGTCTCCTCGTTTAAGGGCAGCATCCAAACTCAAAATACTCAGCACTCCCGATGCAGCATTCGATATTCCGTCTAAAGTATAGTTTTTAGTAGTAGATGTCAACTTACTAATATCGTTTGCCAAATGAATCCCTGAGGATATAATTGACAGTGGTTGTCCGGTTTGCATCGCTCTTATGAGTGAGAGTGCATCTATAAGCGAAGGTCCATAGGTGTTTATTGCTTTAGACGTATCGCTGTTGTTAATGTAACTTTGGAAATGTGTAAATCCGTCGATAACATTTTGCAAAGTAGTATTGTTTACAACATCATAAGCGGATGCCACACTACTAATATTTTTAGCCAAAATAGCATCAGTCGTTCCATTGCTTAGTGTATCACTTGTTAAACCAGCTTCTTTTAATGCCGCTAATGCTTCCGCTGCATCACGCGGAGGTTGACCATTAATTAAATCAACTGATGAAATTTGAAGATTACCATTCGAATCTGCCGTAAAGGTTGCATCAATCTTCTGCCCTGCTATAGTCCCACCGACACGTTGGATAACGGTTTGCCCTGCATAAGTAATAGTTGCTGTATAGCTCCCTTGGTTTTTGTCAACAGACATAGATTGTTCAAGCACTCTGCCTGAGCTATCGACTTTGGAAATACTGGTATTTCCATAATCATCGGATTTTATTTTTAAATCTCCTATGGACCAGATATTATTATAGCCTCCTACTGTTGGAAAAACAGTAACTGTCATTCCTGTTTCAGATTCAAAATAACTATATGTGTGCTGCTGTTCTAATACTGTACCATCAGAAAATTCATAGCGAGTTATTCCTTTCCCCATATCTTTAGGCTCTGCACTCTCAAGTCGAAATCCAGTTACGGCACCACTATTAGGATCTATCACTGGTACACTAAACTGTGTTGCTGTACGATTGAACATGGCATCAATAGTTTCTGCCAATTGAAGTTTTTGTTCAGCAGTAGGATTATCGGGGAGAAGGGACTTTAGTTTGGTCACATCTTGTTCAATTGTTGAGTTACCTCCTCGAATCAATGCATACCCTGTTAATATAACTGCAGCAGCACCAAAAGTTATCGCTACACCTCCCGCAATTGGTAAGACGGCTATTATCCCTGCTAATCCAGCTAATGCATTCAAGCCTGTATTGGTTTTTACACTACTTACACTACCAGTCTCATATGCTTCATTAACAAATAACCCAATATTTGCTCCTCCTGCGGGTAAAGCAAGTAATTTTGAACCAATTTTCAATACATTAGTAGTCATGGCTCCTTCACTTGCCAAAGAACTTGTAACGGCAGCAAACGAAGTTATTGCACCCGCTATCCCAGTACTGCCAGCAGTAGTATTTAATACAGCCTCAGTTGAAGTATTAGAATCCGAGAATAAGCTTTTAAATCCATCTGTAATTTGGGTAGCTGTTGCTCCCTCTTGGTATATTAAATTTACTGCTTTTAACGCATTACTACTCGCCATGTTTGTCCTCCTCTATTAGTTTTTTTCTTACATACATGAATTCTGAAATTGCTGACAATAAACATCCGCCAATCCAAATAATTATCATACTAAGTGGTACACTATTATTTGCAAGTCTATCAAAATGTTTATGTGCTTGATTTATATTCATATATTGTTTTCCATTCATCCATAAATCAACGATAAACCCTTGCCCTGAAGGTAGCATAAACCATTGTACGGTTGCAGGATGACTTAACCATTCTCTTGTGTTATCATTATAGAATGTCCCTTGTTCAGTTACAAAATTATGTTTGAAACGGATCTTATTTCCACTGTTTGTGATCAATTGATAGTAGAAATTTTTATTTATTTTTACTTCACTGAAATTTCCTTCACTAATAATCATTTTTTCCGTTGTAGGAAATAAAATCTTATAGTCCATATAACTACTATAAAATAGTGGAAAGACAATTGGCAATGATAAAAGAAAACCAAAAAACAAAAAAGGTCTTGTTCTAAACCATAACGAACCTACCTTATCACGACGAATAAGAAGACTCCAAAATGTTTTTCTTAAAACAAGCCAAAAGCTTACTTCATCAATTTTCACTCAACCCTCCTAATCTCAATCAGATTATTCACATAACTCATCCCCGCGAGTCCTCTGCGCCCCAGTGCGACGGTAGAGTTACTGAATATCTCATACTTACTCAGCATTATCAACCACATCCCAAGTCATCATCCGAATCGGAGGATTGGCACCGGGTACGGGAGCGAATCCATGGACTCTTTTTCCGGGAAAGAGGGCAAGCATTTCGTTGATCGTCTCTTCGCTCTGACCGAACGGGGTAACGATATCGATCAGCCAAATATTTTCTCCCCCTTGCCATTCATGAGGAGCTATTTTCGGAGTACCCGAGAGGAGCCGCTGATGAACCTCGTCACTCACTTTTGCCCAAGTGATAAAGGCAAACGGGATTTGGCTACGGGTATAGAGGCGACATTGATCGAGGATGATCGGAGGCATGATCGTAAAATCCGTTTCGGCGATAAACGTGTATCTACGTACAGGATCTTTAGCATAGAGCCATATTGCAGGTCCGAGGATCGGCAATTTACTCAGTGCTTGTTGAGCATTGACGAGGTCTTGTTCATTAAATACGTGGGGTTTGGTGTCCATGTTTAGAATTTTCCTTTGTGGTTTGATTGTTATAATAGTGTCATCAGCGGTAATGTAAAATCAAAACCGCAACATTGAAATCCATGTATTCCTAACGGATGTGTTTCGCCACTAGCAGTTAGCGTGGCGTGCATTCGTTCCCCCCTCTATGCTGTAATTTCAGTGCTTCCGCTTCATAAGCATGTTGTATCGTCTCAGATTCCAATGTCAATTCCCTCTCCAATCCCTCTAGTTTTACACTTACCTCACTCACGGCGTCTGCTTCACCCTGTGCTCTGAGTCTTTGGGTCATGATAATCTTGTTGTGGGTTTCAGCTAATGCTTCGGTTTCGTTTTTGGTCAGCATGGCTAGACGTTCTAGATGTTGTTGTTTGGTTTGGGTTTGGGTGTCGAATTCTCGTTTTGCTAATGCGTACTCTTCGTTTAACCGATCTCTCTCGAAATACAGACGTGCGGACTCACTGTTGTATTTGAACCCTTCGAACAGATTCCATCTCAGGCTAAGTCCTGCGTTCCAGCTGTTGGGTTTAATATCCTGAAATGCGTTGTAGGCATTGTGCATATCAGAGCCATAGAGGTAATAGTTGGAATAGAGTGACAGTACCGGAAGCTGGGTACGGATATTGAGGGAGATTTCGGCATTCTTTTGCTCAATCTTCTCTTTGTATTGACGTGCTTGGGAGTTCTCTTCGAAACTGCCGAGGTGTATCTCTTCGGGTTTAGTGGTTAGGGGGAGCAGTTGGGTTGATTTTAGATCGAGGTCGATATGGGAGAGTTTGGTGAGGGCTATGAGGTTCTCATCATAACTCATTTGAGAATGTTCAATCTCACGTTCGAGGTCGATCAGACGTATCGCTTCATCTCCTACCGATACACGTGATTCTTTACCGGCTGTGTAGAGACGTTGTTTGAGCCTATAGAGTTCTTGACGCAGTGTGTGCATTTGGCTCTTATAACGATATTCACTTTGAGCCTTTTGGGCAGTAGCGTAATGATCTAAGAGTTCTAAGTGTAGTTTGGTCTCTTCGTTACACACTTCGAGCTTTTTAGACTCGATCTCTTTTTGTGACATCTCGATTTGTTTGAGGGTGGTACCGAAGTGATAGAGTTCGTAATTGAGACTTAATGCTACTGAGTCTTTGTTCTGAACACCGGAGTTGATAGTCGTTCCCCCGACCGAAAGGGTTCCCGAAGTTGCTTTGTCGAGGTTTTTGTTATACTCTCCGCTATATCCTAGTAAGAGCTGAGGATAAAGAGCGGAATAGACGCTATCCAACCTTGCCAGCTCAATTGAGGTATCGATAGTGCGGAGTTTAAGACGGTGGGAGTTTTCTGAAGCGGAGGTTTGTAACTCTGAAAAGCTGATTTCACGGCTGTACAACATGGTTGCCGTAGTTGCTAGTAATAAATATTTTTTCATAATTACTTCGTTAATTTAATTGTAGGAGTGGTAATGTTAACGAACGGTAACTTATAAATGTGATGTTTTATACTAACAATTTTAAATGTTTGAAATTTATTACAATAAGTAACACTACTTATTATAATATCTATTATATATTGTTAACTGTTTTATTAATGAATACAAGAAATTACTAGAAAAGTTCATAAGACATATGACGTGCAAGAAGTGGGGCCTTAAATTTTATGATACGTTAAACAAGTGTTTTTCGTACACTCTGCCCTACCCTGCTTTTAAAGCCAAAAAAGCTGCAATAATCTATACGTAAAACACTGTCGGAAATTATAAGCATACGAAAACGCTAAAATAAGGTTTTTCGTTAATAGTTCAAAAATATCTAAACTAGTTCAATATACAACACAGTAGTTACAAAAAATCGATAGTGTTCACAACTTGACTTAACAAGTAATCTTTGCACATTTTTATCCACAAATCCACCTTTTGGTATCATTGTTTGTATCTTAGCAAAATGAACTGCTTTACTATCCGATACATGATTGATCTTTGCAAAACAATTAATTAATTCATGTTTCAAATTAGTGATTTTATTGGAGTTATCCGACATTTCTCGTAAAATGAGATCAACCTCTCTAAGTACTTTTCTTATGGTTACAAATTTAGAATTAGAGTAATTATCGTAAATATCATCTAATTGCGTGTAAAGTTTAACTTCTGAAAATACAGTGCTTAATTGTTCCCATGGATATGTGACTTTACCTTGTTCTCGATTTTGTGCATATTGAAATTCTTTCCATCGAGACTCACTATCAGTAACTATTACTGCGCCAGTAGCTTGCGCTATAAATAATGACATCTCATAGTTTGGTGTCATATTAATTATTGACAATTGACTGCTATTGTCAAAGTCAAAATCTTGCAACAATACTAGTGGATTTATTTCAGCTTCACTTTTAAGCGCAAGCTTGATTTTTATTAAATTGTCATTCGAAATACCTTGGAATAAGTTTTTGATTTGTTGATCTTTTAAATGGTCAGGCAATGTCATTATCGAGCGTAAATGATCTTCTTGATTTAGATTAAATGAAATCTCTTTATCTCTCTTACTGATGATATCCACACCGCTACGCTGCCTTGCTAAATTTAACATTTGACGATGTAAATCAGTATCAAAATTGCATGGATCGGGAATCAGATTTACTTTTCCAGATAGAACAAATGGTTCAATATTTAACAGAAATAATATATCTTTGAGCATTTGTCCTTTAAATTTACCAGAAGACTCAATTGGGCTAAATTCAGGTTTAACATTATTTGGATTTATAAATGGATGCTGAATTAACATTTCATCAAAATATGGCGTCATACTAAGTGCGACATCAGCAATTGTTCTTATATCTATAAATCCAGTATATAAGCTACGTAATTTCTTGTCAGGTTTTGGCAATAATTTATAAATATCAGTTTCAACTGGCCACAGTGAAGCGTAAATACTATAAATCTCTTTTATTTGCTCATTACTTAATTCTCGCCTTACATGATCCCATGTTTTGCCATTATCTAGCCCTAAAATACTATAAAGAGCTCTGTAAAGGACGATATTGCGCTCCCTTATACTTAAAACTTCCCATGTCGTTCTTTCTTCATGCGAAATATTTTTGCAACAATTTTTATATTTTTTTCCACTTCCACAACCACAAAGATCATTTTTTCTTATTTTATTTTCATCAACATCTTTCTTGAGATACTCATTTTCAGGTGTTCTACGTCCAAAAGCATCTTGATAGTGAGTCGAACCATCTTCAAACCCAGCAAAAATCTCTCCACCAAAATGAAATAGTTGTTCTCTAGGCGGCAAGAGTACGCTTCTTAAATCAGCCCAATCATCTTGCACATCCTTTTCAGGATATAAGCATTCATCTTTACCAGCTCCCACAAACTGCTTTGCTCTGCTTTTTATAATGTAATTAATCTTAGTTACTTCTTCTGCAACGAGGTTGCGTGATCTAATAAATGCATCAGTTCGAACAAAACTCTGCCGTATTTTCTGTGCATATGTACGTTGTTCAAGTGGATCAGCATGTAATGGTTCTTGTGCATATTCAAGATTCGTTAATATTAATACATGATCTTTATCTAATGGAAAAATCGTCTGTGTAGCTTTTAATGTGATAGATGGATCATTTGGATACTTAGAATGCTTAGAATTAGGAGGACAAGCATAGTTATATATTGTCACTGGATGGTCTGATATGATGAATTTAACCTCTGAATCTTTTGCCGATACAATTTCTCTTACACCTTCAGACCATAAAGTGTAATGAATAGATTGAATAGCTTGCATTTCAATCATTAGTTCAAGTTGGCTCAATTTAGGATAATGCTGTTGTATCCAATCTAGACCTTTAGGGGTACGAATTTTTTGTGAATCAAGATATGTAAATAAGTTTTCAAAATTATCATGCTGTTTGACGAAATCTCCGTGAATAAAAGCGCGAATAGCTTTAAAACCAATATAGTCTATCTGACCAAATAATATGCGTTCAATATCATCATTAATATGTTCACCAAAAAAGGTGGTATAGAGATCCTTTTGATAGAAACATTGTGAAGGTGCATACCATTTCTTTGTATATACTTCTTTGTGACCATTAGGCAATGAAATAATTTTTGGTTCCAAACTAAGATAGCACAACTGTTCTTTTCTATCAGCAAAAAAAACCTTTTTGGTACCATTGTGGAACATAGTGATTATTTCTAGTTTTATTCATTTATTGGTTTCATTATTAATTTTCCATAAAAAAAACGAAGGGTTTTCCCGAATTTTTTGTTGATAGTCGTTATAAGTCTTATATCCATTAACCGTGGCTACAGCAGTAGCCAATAAAGAAATACCTGATGTTGCAATGCTTCCACTTAACCCTAGAACTCCTAAAGCAAGATTTGCTAGTACGCCTTTTTTTAAATTTTTAACTTTTGCATTAATTGCAGCAACTTGAACTTCAGTCATTTCATGAGTTATATCAGCAATTTTAGAGCGCAATATATCTATGTTTTGTTCTGTACGCAATACTCTGAATTGTTTTTCAAGTTCTCGTCGAAATACAGCAAATTCTTCTCCATCATTTTGTCGTATAGACATTAGTGTCTGAATATCTATATTTTTTAAAAAATGCAAATCAAAGTTCAATACACATTCGGCTGTAAAAGATTTAATCTCTTTGTCCACAGAACGCTTCAAAAGCTTTCCAATGAATGAAGAATGGGTTGTATATTGCGATTTAAAAGCATTCGCTAATTGAATCTCTTTGAATAAATTAGTGTAATGATTAAAGGCACTTTGGTATAAGGACTGTGATACCCAAGCTTCAAAGCTATTTTTTGAAGGTGGATGACTTGGGATGCTCATTGCTACTTGAGCCATACGTGTCGCTTCATCATAGCTAAGAACATTTTGTTCGAAAAGTTGGTAAAAAAATGATTCATTGAAATCAGGATCAAACTTTATTGTAATATCTCTTCTCAGCCGAAGGGTTTTATCAAAAGTAATATGTTGCCCATCTTTGGTGAAAGATTTAATATCCGCATTGTCTACATACAACTGCATGATATTTTTAGGCAAAACCTCAGACGTAGTTGAGGCAATCAATGGAATTTCACTTTGTGGTTCAAAAAAATAGCTGACAGGAAAGAGTTTCACATATCCAACTTCTATCATTGGAGCCAAATTTTTTAACAACTTTGCTGATTTTGATAAGCTTATTCTATTGATAGTATCATTGGTAATACCGTTAAGTTCAGCCAAAGTATTTGAGAATTGAGAATTCTCATAACCATGTTCAAAAATGGGGTCAGGTAGCGTTACTTGATCCATGTACAATGCTGTTTGCATAAGTCTTGGAATGTCAATAAGTGACTTTGCACTAAAAATCTTTATATCATGCTTGTATAAATTAATGTCGCTCAATATACTCTGAATATTCTTAATACAGAACTCTCGGTATTTTTGAAGTTCATTCATCAATTCTCTATCGGATACTTGAGAATAAGTAGTGTCTATATAATCACTACGGAGTAAAAAACTTTCATTTAAAAATTTGTAAATAATATTACTCATTAGTTCTTCCAACAAATATACTAGTTATCTTCTTTATTTTTACATTCATAATATCAATCATTTTTTGCTCTTATTTGATTTATTTTAAAACGCCAACTCAATCTTCAATATGCTCAAATTCCCATCCAACCACATCTTTACCGGATTATTTATAGGGATCAATTTAGCATACGACTTACCGGCATTTTGAACGATGAAGATCGAATACTTATCCCCTTCCCCTTTGTCGAAGAGGAATTTGGCAAATTCCCATTGGGTTTTGGATATTTCGATTTCACTGGTATTGGATGAGCGTCCTTTGACTTCGATATAGCGGAGTTCCTTCTCCTCTTTCATCAAAACAAAGTCATATCCCCTTCCGACGTTCTTTTCCTCGTTCATCCAACGGACATAATACCCTTTGTCTTTGTTCTCTTCACAAAAATCTTGCAAATAGCGATAAACATACCGCTCACACCACTCTCCGATATGTTTTCGGATTGCTTTAGGGACGAATGGTCTATAGTGCTCTTCTTCCTCTTCCTCAAAAAAACTCTGTGGAGTTTGATTGCGTAGGTCTCTTGGTTTTTTGGGTTTGAATTCAGGTTGCTCGATTTGTGTTTCCATATCCGGATCGGCTTCGCTCACCCATGTACCGATATTTGGTGACGCAGGATTCCAAAGAATGGGCTCATCCTCTTCGATCGCTTGCTGCTGCACTTTTTGAAAAGCCTCAAATGCTTCTGCTTCATCGGGGGTTATAATTTTATATCCCCGTTTTTCAAGTTCTTCGATGGCATCAGTTTTAAATGATAGAAGTGCCAATGACTCTTTTACGTCTACACTGAGAGAATCGTATCCATACTCTTCCATCAAGGCATCAGGTTTGAGTTCGGTAGGCTTATATGCATCTCCATCATGATCATACAGCCATGCAGTTTGCTTCAATAGCACACATATTTTTGAGTCAAACTCTTTTTCATGATTATTGGTCGAACTCTGCCATCGGTAATATCCCCGAAGGATGTTTCGTTTTTCGTCCAAATAGGTAATTAAAAAATTCCAGATGATTAGGCTGAGTTCTTTATCAATCGGTGTGGATAATAGATGTTCAAGCCCATCCCAGCTAAAATCATCCCCTCCTCTGTCAGCGATAGATGGCGTATGGCGTAACCGCTCTTTGTGTGCCGAATCAATATGAGGAGACATTGTTTGAATAACCGGACGTATTTGGAAAGGCGATGACATACCCAGTTCGGTTGCATTTAGTAGACTCCACAATTCATCATCCATCATAATAATCGATGTACTTCCCATAAACCATCGCTTTAATGATGCAGTAGGAAGATAAACTTCATGCGGGCGTACACATTTTCGCTCTGCTCTATGTATCGAGAGAATACACGGAGAATTTTTGATGAGTTCAACTATTTGTGATCGATTAGATGGTTCTGAATCGTTGTAAATCTCTAAAAGTGCTCCCATCCCTTGTAGATAGGTTTCTGTTGAATCCGGATCTTTTGAAAGTGTGGTCAATATCGGAAGGATAAACTCTTTGATCTCATCGATAATGTCGGGTGTCTTAACACCAATGGAGTTCAAAAAGCTTTTAGCGCCCGTTGATGCTGTGCTATCAGGATGCAAGCACGGAAAACGTGTAGACACTCCCGGATGGATATAGACCTGAATATCCCCTCTTTCGGATTTAAACGGGATTTGACTTCCATCTTCGAGACGTGCCAACGGTCGATTTAATAAATAAGCGTTGACGTAGTGTTTGGCTTTATCAAATTCACTGTATAACGTTCCCATCCATTCATTGCTCTGAGCAACCAAGAAGTCTTCAGTGATACCATGAAGGATGTCGTTTAGTTTGTATTCCATAACACCCAAGTAGCTGTTCAAAAAACGTTTAACTACGAGATGTATCGGTTGATAGAAGCCTTCATCTATCCATGCTGTTTTATCAAATAGGGTATGTATCTGTGATTCATAGAAAAACGTATGATCGAGTTCGCCGTTCAAGGAAAAAAGTGATGAGGGTAACGCGTATCCACCCTCTCGTGTCGGAATCAACGGATGAGTTTTAAAAAGTAAAACAGATGCTTCAAACAATTTTTGAGAAAGTTCGCCGTTTTGAGAGGAGAGAGGGAAAAGTTCCATAGTCTCAACATCCAATGCCTTCCGTTCAGCCATGTCGATCAAAACGCTCTTATAGAGTTCAACGATGTTGTCGGTGATGGTTTGATTCTGAGGATCCGAGAAGTTAATTGTTTCACGGTTCGGAGTTGTCTTATAGGGTGCATGAACGAGAAACTGCAAGTTCGTGGGTACAACTGTTGGGAAAAATACATAGAGAGGATTGGTTCCGATCGAGACGTACCGATCCTCTGTATTTAACGCAAATGCGATTTTACATTCCAGCAGTTTGTTTTCAATCGTGAAGCTGCGACGATAGAGTTCGAACCGTTCCGACTTGTTGTGTGTCTCTAGGGTGACAAGGGAACGTGTTTCAGATGCTTCATCGGTTCCTTTTTGAACATATCCCGCTTCATCACCGATTTTCCAATCGATACGAGATAAGTTGCTAAGAAAAATAAGCTCGTCTTTGCCGATGGAGCGAAGACGCTTTGCGATAGAGTTGTAGAGCGTTTTAGCATTAATCTCTGCTCTATCAAACGGTAGGATGACACTAGTGTGCTCATCACTTTGGTCTTCCAAAGGATCGATCGTTTCAGGGATGATGTAATCACTGATCTTGAAGTTGTAGGTTCCGCTGTAAATATGAGGTGTGTCGGTAATGGAGAACACCGATTTGAAACCGGCTCCGAATTTTCCTATCTTATTTGGCTCATTCGATTTCGTTGAGCTTCCAATTGTCGTAATCGATTCCACATCCGAAAAACTAAAGGCTCTGCCATTATGGGAGGTTTCCAATCTATCGTCGTGGAGTTCAAATGATACAGAGGTCGCTTCGGCGTCTTGAGCGTTTTGCAGTAGTTCGTAGAAAAAGTGTGTGCTGTCAGAGTAGAGGTTAGCAATGATGCGATGGGAGTTATCGCCGTTAAGTCGGCACGATTCGACATGGCTGAGTCGTTTTTGGGTGAGTTCGGCGATACTCATGCAATCGGTACCGTATGTCTGCATTTAGGGTAGTTACTGCATCCATAAAAGGAATTGCCGTTATTACGATTCTGACGTAGCACCATAGAGCCTCCGCATTTGGGACAGTTATCTGAATCTACAGGCTTATCGAATCGCTCTTTGAGATTACTGATATGACTTCGATCTGTTTGAAAGCTTTGCTCTAAACGTTTATTCTGTAACTTATTGAGAGCTTGCCGTATTTGAAGAGGATCGAGTTTTTCTTGGGTAAATGATCGGATGTAGCTTGTATACGAGATCCCCCGAAAGACATTTGAAGGCATTTCGGTTTTAAATTTACAGTCACCTACAAATGCGATTACCGAAATAAACGCTGATGAAGGAAGCCCAAGGACTTCTTCGAGTGCTTTGGTGTGACGGTAGTTTTGGTGGAGAGGGTTCTGAAATTTGTGTTTTTGTTTGAAATTTTGCTGCGTCCACTCTTTTTGATGCTCTCCTCCGAAAATCCACCCTTTCATGTTTTTGGTCTCGATGACAAAGATACCATGTTTTGAGACGAGGATATGATCGATCTGGGTGGTCGAACCGTCCTTTAGGGTCAAGGTTACGTTTTTAACGGGAGTGTAGATATTCTCATCTAATGTAGCTAAGTTGGTAAAGTTGACAATCCCCTCCCCTATTTTCCCTTTCATAAATGGGCTTTTGAAAAAGAGAATAACAATGATCAAAAGAAAGATTGGCCAAGCATTCGAAAAAACTGTACTATAAATTGCAATAGGATCGAGCATCAATAAATCCATGATAATTTTTAGTTATTGTACACTTTTTATAAACATAAAGGGTTATTTTAAGCGAAGAGATATTAATCTATTAACAATTATTATTTTTCGATAAAGGCACGCGTTGAGGATACTCCATTTCTCTGACACCCATTTGGGGTTTAACGATCTTGAGATCGTCAATGAATTCGGTATCAACCAACGTGAAGCCGATTTTTACGATGCCTTTACGCAGGTGATCGATGCGATACTCGAAACCAAACCCGATTATGTCATCCACACCGGCGACCTCTTTCACCGCCCTCACCCCTCCAACCGTGCCATCAGTTTTTGTCTCACTCAGCTCAAACGGCTCAGCGTCGCTCAGATTCCGACGATCATCATTGCGGGGAACCACTCGACCCCTCGTACTCGCTCCGCTTCCCCGATCCTCGCCGCACTGCGCACCCTCGATCATATCTATCCCGTATTCGAAGAGCGTTACGAGAAAGTGATATTTGATAATATCAACTTCCACTGTATCCCCCATATCAACGATGAAACATCCAATCTCGCGGCGATTGAGGAGTGTGAAGCGTCGTTAGATGAGGATAAGCGCAATATCATGATGCTCCACTGCTCCGTCGGGGCGCAGTTTATGATGGAGGAGTACGGTGAGAGGGTGTATCCGCGTGAGAAAGAGGCTTTGTTTGAGAGAATGGATTACGTTGCCCTCGGTCACTGGCACGGATTCGGAAGTGTCGGCAAACACTCTAACGTCTACTATGCCGGATCGAGTGAGCGAACCAGTAGCGGCGATGCCCGTAACGACAAAGGATACGCCCTTGTTACGTTGGGCGAGAGTCTTGATGTGACGTTTCACCCTATCACCCTCCGTCCCAGCCACCGCCTCCGTGTCGATGCACAAACATCAGCGGATATTTTCGACGAATTACGCTCTCTTAGCTCATCTCTGGACGTTAATGGCGCCCTCCTCTCTATCACCTTAGAGAACCTAAGTGCCACCCAATCCATCGACATTGCCAACCGCGATATCGAAGCGTGTTTCCCTACGGCTCTAAACGTCCAAATCCAGCGCAAGTTTCGACGCAGTGAAGCCTCTGCCGCGACGGAGAGCGTGAACGCCGCCTCGTTGCAGGAGTATTTCGGTGCATTCTTGGAAGAGCAGAGTTCTACACCCGAAGAGTACGCACGTCTAAACTCCAAAGTAGCAACACTCTTTGCACGCTATGACGAGGTCAATAATGACGCTTGAATCACTTCGCCTCCAGAACTTCAAACGCTACGCCTCGTATGAGATCACTTTTGAGAGCGGATTGTGCGGTATCCTCGGACGTAATGGGCGGGGAAAATCGACGATCTTTGATGGGGTATTTTTCGCACTCTACGGCGACTATAAAGGCTCTAAAGAACTGATCCCCACCGCAGGAAGCACAGGAGGGGTCAAAGTCGAGCTGAACTTTGAGATCGAGGGGAAAAGCTACACCTCTATCCGTGAGTTTCGGGGTAAAGCCCTCACCGCCTTTGCAACCCTCAAAGAGGGGGATGAGTCTATCGCCACGGGAGCCAAAGAGGTCACTGCATCGGTCACCAAACTACTCGGTATGGGGAAAGAGGCATTTTTACATACGGTATTCGCTTCCCAAAAGGAGCTCACGGCACTCAGCTCGATGAAAAACGACGAGCGCAAGGCAATGATGCGCCGATTACTGGGGCTGGAGAAGATCGACAAGATCGAAGCAATGATTCGCGAGGAGCTAACAGGACTCAACCGCGACATCAAAAACGCATCAGGGTTTCTCCTCACTGACGACATTCTCAAACAACACCGCGACGATCTAAGCACTAAAACCGCCCTCTCCCAAACCCTCGAAGCAACCCTCAAAACCCTCACCGAGGAATCCCTAAAGCTAAAAACCGCCTACGAAGCCGCCAAAGCTCTCGTAGAGACCCATCAAAAGGGAAAAGAGGAGCGGCAAAAGAAACTGGACGCACTCGAAAAAGCTCAACAAACTCTTGCCCTCCATCAAAAACAGCTGGGTGAACTCGAAACTGAGCTAAAAACCCTCAACGCCCACCAAAGCCATTACACAGCGCAACTTCCTCTCAAAGTGCAACTCGCCACATTGGAGCTATCGTTAAAAGCCCAAGACGAGCTAAAAACAAAATTCCTCCAAAAGGTCGGATTGGAGAAAGAGCAAGAGGAGTTACGCAAAGGGTACGCAGCGCGTAAAGAGGAAGTGGCACAGCTCACCAAAGCAATCATTCCGCTGGAGAATCTCCAAAAACAACTCACCGCAGAGCAAACCGCTCTCTCCGAGCATAAAACCGCCCTCCTCAAACTCGATACCGCCCTCACCGCCCTCACCTCTGAGATCGGTTCCAACCGCTCCAACATCGCCAAAATAACCAAGCAGGTCGAGACAATCACCGATCTGGGACGCGAATCCTCCTGCCCTACCTGTACCCGTCCATTGATGGAGCAGTATGACAGTGTCCTCACCTCTTTGCACACTGAGATCAATGAGGTCTACCAAAAGCAGATCGATGCCCTACAACTCCGCCTTAACGCCCTGAACGAGCAAAAAGCCTCTGCCCAAAAGATCACCGACGAAGCACAGCTCAAATGCAATGCAGTTCAAACACAAATCGCCCTACTCCAGAGTAAATCCAAAGATCTCCTCAAAGCACAGGAACTCTTCCGTGAGGTCGAAACGCGTGGGATGAGTAACAAAGCCGCCCTTGCGGAACTCGGAAGCATCACCTACGATGAAAACAGCCACAATGCCCTCAAAGAGCAGTATCAAGCTCTCAAACCGCAGGTGGAAGCCCTCATCAAACTCGAAGCGCTTATCGCTACGATCCCGTCCAAAACCGAAGCCCTTCAAGCGCTCCAAATGCAGATCAAAACCGATGTTGCCTTTATCGCCGCTACCCAAGCACTAATCGCCGCTGATACGTACAAAGCGGAAACCCATAACGAAGCGATCACCCACGCGAAACTCTCTGAAATCGCCAAAGATGCCAAAGGGGTGGAACTGAATACCGTACTGTTGGAGCAAACCAACATCCGCCGCGACATCGAAGCGATCGACAAAGAGATCAAGCGGGACGAGGCACAGCGCGCTTCTCTGAAAACCCGTGAAAATGACCAAGCCGACTACGAGAAGCTCAAAGCGGTCATGTCTGAGTTCAAAACCCATATCAACGCTCGCGTCGCCCCCCGCATCGGCGAAGTCGCCAGTGATATGTACAGCAGAATCACCCGTGGACGCTATCAGCACATCGAGGTCTCTCCCGAATTCGACTTCTACATCTACGACAACGGTGAACGCTACCCCATCGAACGGTTCAGCGGCGGAGAGATCGATCTCGCCAATCTCGTACTGCGCATTGCCATCTCAAAAACGCTGGGGGAACTCAGTGGCGGCGGCAATATCGGGTTTTTGGCATTTGACGAGGTGTTCGGCTCCCAAGACGAGGAACGGCGCATCCAGATCATGGAAGCGTTTCACACGATCAGCGAATCGTATCGGCAAATCTTTTTGATTTCTCATGAAACGGAGATTAAGGAGATGTTTGAGAGAGTGATAGAACTATGATTTTTAGGAGAAATAATGCATTCAGTTAAATCAAGAGCCAGGGAGTTGAGAGAACAACTCAGTCATACAAAAAAAATTGGCTGTTTCTTTGGTGCAGGTACTTCGATGTCAATGGGATTACCCGGAATAATGGAACTGACTACTAATGTTCTCACTCAAATTAAAGTAGAGGGCAAAGATAAACTAATTGCTTTATTTGAACATATCAAAAGTCATTCACAAAATGGGGATAAGGCAACTATTGAAGAGCTTTTGAACTATATACGGATGATTCGTCAAATTACGTACGAAAAAGAAGGCGTTTCTCATCTTGATATAGATGGAAAATTGGCTATTAGCTTGGATCAAAATATATGTAAAACGATTCATGAAATCCTTTCATCAAAAGAAGATGAGATTACTGGACAGCTTGATGGTTTAAAAGCTATGCAAAAGTTCATCGCTTGGTATAACTGGAGCGGGCAAGGATATAATCGAGAAGTTTTCACATTAAACTATGATTTGATTTTAGAGAAATCGATGGAGTCATTACAGATACCGTTCTTTGATGGATTCATCGGAGCTTATGAACCATTCTTTCATACCGAAAGTGTAGAAAATATTGATCATGAAAATAAGCTCCCGCATAATTGGACACGTTTATGGAAACTTCATGGATCATTGGGCTGGTACTGGAAAAAAGAAAAACAACATTCCCGTGTTGTTCGACTAGGTGCGCAGAAACCGAGTGAATCACTTGATGAACTCGTCATCTATCCTTCAAAAGACAAATATGAATCTTCAAGAAAACAGCCTTTTTTAACATACATGGATCGGTTACGCGCCTATCTCAAAAACGGTGAAGCACTCTTTATCATTAGCGGATACTCTTTTGCCGATGAACATATTAACGAAATCATATTTAACGCGTTGCGTCAAAACAACCGCTTACATGCACTTACTTTCATATACGATGATGAAAATTTCAAAAAGATCAGTGGCTTTGCAGAACGTATACCGAATTTAGCTCTGTATGGTCCAAAAAGTGCCGTTATTGGTGGTGTATTAGGGGATTGGGATGAAAGGGATGAAACATTTTCTTCTACTTATTGGGCAAATCGAGGTGAAGAAAAAGTTTTCACACTTGGAGACTTTAGTCAGCTTGTAAATTTTCTCTTAGAAATAAGTGGTAGAAAAACTCAAATGGAAACTGAGATAGAAAAAGCTGTTGAACAAAGTGTTCCAAATCCTCTTTCAGGAGAAACAGGAACCGAATCATGAAGAGCGATGTTACTTTCTTAGGTCAAGTTATTAATGTCAACAGTAGTTCGGTAGAAGTAAAAATTTCTGATGATATTCCGTCTGCCGCACCTATCGTCGAAGGGAAACTTTATAGAATCGGGCAAATCGGAACGTTTGTAAAATTCCCGCTAGGTGCATTAACTCTCTTTGGTATTGTCTCTTCAGTCAGTAATACCGCATCTAATGATCAAAATAGCGAAAACGGTAAAAAAAGTTCGAGATATTTATCTGTGCAACTAATCGGAGAAAAACAAGGAGATGATGATTTTCAAAAAGGTGTCGGCTTCTACCCAACGATAAATGACGAAGTCCACCTCGTGACAGAGAATGATTTATTAAGCATTTACGGTAATTCATCTGAGATTGGATTAGTTGAAATCGGTACACACTCATCATCCGAACGATTACCCATCTACCTTGATCTTGATAAATTAATTTTACGTCACAGTGCGATTTTAGGATCAACTGGGAGTGGTAAATCTAACACTACAGCTCATATACTCAAATCAATCGTTAATAGTAATCAAGGTTCCAGAGTAATTCTTATAGACATACATGGTGAATATAAAGATGCTTTTCCTACCGAGGCAAAAGTTCTAAGAATCAACGATACTGACAATCCGCTTGTGTTGCCTTTTTGGCTAATGAATTTTGATGAACTTGCAATGTTTTTGGTGGGTCGTCAACCTGGACAGGAATCCCCAAGCGATAAACGATTGCGAGAAGAGATAACAGCTCGAAAATATTTAACAGCAGACAAATTGCCTGCGGGAAAAATTAATGAGGAATTTATAACTGCTGATTCTCCAATCCCCTTTAGTATAAAAGAACTTTGGTATGACTTGGCACGAGAGATAGTGGCAACATATAAAAAATCTCCACTAAATGAGCAAACCAAAGAAAATGAGGCAGATATAATTGATGAAGGTAGTGTAGATGACTTAAAATATCCAAAATTTGTTGATTATTCCATGACGACTTCCGAACCATATAAATCAAAACACGAATTGATGAATATACATGAGAAAAAAATTCTCTCAAAATTAAAAGATTCAAGATTTAATTTCATGTTTTCACCCGGAATATACGAGGATTTTGAAAACTATGACCTCGATCACCTATTACGCTCATGGATTGCTCATGACAAGCCTTTAACCATATTGGATTTAAGTGGTGTTCCGTTTGAGCTGATTGATCTAACGGTAGGGGTGATTTCACGATTTTTGTTTGACGGAATGTATTGGGGACGATATGAAGAGTATACAGGTAGAAATAGACCGCTTCTTATGGTGTATGAAGAAGCCCACTCCTATTTGCCAAACAGCAGTGAGAACCGAGGAGTTTTCGGATATGCCCGAAAAGCAGTAGAAAAAATATATAAAGAAGGTCGGAAATTTGGGATAGGGTCGATGGTAGTAACTCAACGCCCCTCTGAAATATCCCATACGATCCTTGCTCAAGTCGGCACTTATATCGCGCTTCGATTGACGAATAGTGCAGACAAGAGTACAGTAAGTTCTTCTGCACCAAATAATATGACCAGCTTAATTGATCTTCTGCCCTCTCTAAGAATTGGAGAAGCCGTAATTGTTGGTGAAGCTATCAAAGTCCCCTCTCGTGTACGTATCCCACTTGTAGAACCTAGACCAAGTAGCAATGATCCTGAATTAGCTAAGGCATGGTCAAAAGAGTTTATCCATGATGATGAGCAATACAAACAAGTTGTAACCTCAATGAGAACACAAAAGCCAATTCAAAGGAAGTAACCATGGAAATGATATATGTAGAGTCAAGCAATTTGCTTGCAGTCGGATTTGATGAAAGTCAAAATAGATTAATTATAGAGTTTAAAAAGAGCGGTACTTACCAATATTTTGGAGTTGATAAAAGTGTTTTTGAAGGACTCATATATGCGGATTCAAAAGGAAAATATTTTGATCAATATATAAAAAAAGCTGGCTATCAATATGCAAAAGTCTAATATTGATAAAGAAAAATTAATTTTATCAATTTTCACTGAGTTGAGTGTACCTTTTTTAGCTATTGATTTTCAAAGACTTAAGAAAACATTAGAAAGATTTAGTGAAACTAAATCATATATAGCAATTCCAATAAAAGATGATGAAAAATTATTAATTTCTGCCTTAAGAGGAATTTTAAAGCAATATGATGTTCCAGATATAATGTATATCTTGCTCCTAAAATCAGAGTTATTCATTAAAAATAATAATATACATAAAATGTATTCAGAAAAAAATCTTTATACTTTGCAAATGGATGGAAATAATCTTGTTTGGGAAGAGTCAAGTCTATGGCCTTTGGCATATAGTTCTTTTATTCAACAGCTAGTAAGTTTAACTAAGAATTTCAAAGTATTACTTGAAGAAAGAAAGAAAGAAAGAAAGAAAGAAAGAAATTATTCAAAAAACAAATAATGAATCTTTTTCTATTCTGTCTGAATATAATAAAAATTTACCAACTGAAATACATAGTGCTTTTGCCTCTTTAGGTGCCTTTCTTGGTGGAAGTGATAATTTTGAATATTTAGCTAAATATGCTACAAAATATCAAATTTATAATTCTGAAAAGAATATAGAATATGCAAAAAAAATCAATTATAGTGACAATGAAACAAAAGAATTAGATAAAAGTGGAATAATTGCAATTCCGGCAACATTGGCGGTTAGTTTGCTAGCTTTACCTAAATCTCAAAATGTATTGGGCTCAATCCCTATCGATGAAATAAATACGGCAAATAAACCTGCAGATTTATACAACTGTGTTTTTAACAAAGAAAAAGAAGACATAAAACACCCTGGTTTTATCATGGATAAATATTATCGTTCTATTTTTAGTGGATTAGAACTAGATAAAGAATATGCTATTTATGGTGAAAATAATGTAATGAGAGACCACTATGCAGACTTTTATGGCAGTTTAAAAGATAAAGATTATGAACTTCTAAGATGTAAGCATTATTGTATGCCTATTATTGATGTTAATAGTATTGATTTAATGAAAGCATTAATCTCTAAAATACCTAAAAGAAGTGAAAGTGGTATATTCTTTAGAGGACAAACATCATTTTATGAACTACAAAGAGAGGATCGTGTTCAAAAAAATTTATTTGGAAATTCAGAATCAAAAGAACCCTCATTAATAACATCTGCTAGTAGGACAAATTATAATTATGACCATCTTCATTTTATATTAAAATACTTTTTAGAACATGAAATAGTGTTTAAAGACTATGACAATAAAAAAATTAAAAAGAATATTTTTAAGAAATTAGAAGAATTAAAGAAATCTTTTCATCTTAAATTGGACTATGCAGTTATGGCTTTAGCTCAACATTATGGCCTACCTACACATGGTTTAGATGTTACCACAAACTTAGATGTTGCAGTTTGGTTTGCTACTAATAGATTTAAAATGGAAAATGATAAAGCTACTTATACAAAAATGGATACAAATGAATGGAATAAAAATAAAAGTAAGTGGCCTACAGTTTTTGTATTTCAAAATGTATTAAATTCCACTTCAAGTTCTTTACAAGATTGTGTTGAATTAGAAGAAATAGGGTTAAAAGCTCTAAGGCCACAAAGACAAAGTGCAAAGTTTTTTCATGCAGCTCATAGTGACCATCAAAATAGATTAGCAGAGTCGTTAGTTTGTGCATTTAGACTTTGCCCAAATAATTATGAAACTGAAGTTGATTTCGATTACTTGTTCCCATCTCCAGATGAAGATGAAGCATATGAATTTATGATCAATTTTGCTGAAAATGAAATGCTGTCTGTATTAAATATTCCAAGAAAAACAGTTACAAAATTTCATTAAGGACGCAACAGATGAAACTCATATTTGTCCATGGCTGGAGTGTAACCTCCACATCAACCTACGGTGAATTACCTGAAGTTTTGCAAAGAGAAGCGATCTCTAATGGCTTAGAAATCGAGATAGAAAATATCTATCTCGGTGAGTACATCAGTTTTCATGATGAAGTAATTCTCGATGATATTGCACGTGCGTTTGAAAAAGCGAGAGTAGATAAAATTGGCAATGAACGATTTGCTTGTATAACCCACTCTACAGGTGGACCCGTCATACGACTTTGGATTGATCTTTTTTTCAAAACTGACCTTCCAACTTGTCCATTGAGTCATCTTGTTATGCTTGCTCCTGCTAATCATGGTTCGTCATTAGCAATTTTAGGCAAAAGCCGACTTGGTCGGATCAAAGCCTGGTGGGATGATGTAGAACCAGGGACGGGGGTTCTGAACTGGCTACAACTCGGTAGTGCAGACCAATGGAATCTAAATCACTCATGGATAAACTACTCTTATGGAGAAAATACCTTTTATCCTTTCGTCTTGAGCGGTGAAAAAATCGATGATCATTTTTATGATTTTCTTAATCCCTATCTTGTTGAAGAAGGAAGTGATGGGGTAGTACGTCTTACAGGCGCTAATTTAAATTATCAACTCATCAAGTTGGTTCAAAATTGCCAAGCTGAAGAACTCGATGCACGTATTGACGGTACGACGATCAAAGCATTTCCGCTCGAATGGGATAATGCCATCTTAACTTCGCCGAAATGTGCTTTTGAAGTCATCCCTAGTGCAAGCCACTCGGGTGATAGATTTGGGATTATGGGAAGTGTCAAAAAAAGTAGAGCGATTAAGCCTGTAGTTCCATCTATTTTTCAAGCATTAAAAGTTAATAGCCAAGCATCATATGATGAAACTGTTTCAGCCATGAGACAAAGAACAGAAAATGTACAAAAGAGCAGTAGATACATTATGTTTGTTTTCAATATCCAAGATAACTACGGTAATCCTGTTCATGATTTTGATATGCTACTTTTAGCAGGCGATAACTACGAACCGGGGAAACTTCCTAAAGGTTTTTTCATAGATAAGCAAAAAAATAGCTTGAGTGGTAATCTGGTTTTTTACATCAATTACGACAAAATAAAAAACATCAAAGACTCTAAGCTCGGTATCCGAATCGTTGCACGACCGGATGAAGGATTTAGTCATTATGCTCCAGCAGAATTTCGTATGGATGGGCTTACCTTGGAAAGCTTTTTGAATCCAAATCAAACTATTATGGTCGATGTTATTCTTACAAGGCTAATTGCGGAAAATACATTTGTGCTTGACAAAATTACTGAAATTGAGCCTGATTTCAAAAAAAGAAAACCTAGCAATGAAACTATAGATAACTTAAAGGGCTAAACATATATGTCAACTTCTACAAAAGACATCATTACAGAAAATATTGATGTGGATGTGTATATAAATGAATACGTGAAAGATTTAAAATATAAAGATATTGTTGTTGATAATTTAGAAAAGGCTTTAGAACTAGCTGGACATTACAAATCATCAGGTAAATATGATTGGTTCAGGGGGCAGACTGGATTATGGCCCCTAATTCCTAGCGCCGCACGACAGTCTAGCCGTGAAGAATTCAATAAATCAGAAGAGCAGTTAAGAAGATTTGATAATTGGATATATGCAAATAATATTTCAGACGACTTTGACTATATTGAATCTATTGCACAACATTATGGGCTTAAAACGTTTTTTTTAGACTTCTCAACCAATCCGAAGGTTGCCGCTTACTTTGCTTCTGATAATATTGATCATAAAAGCTATGAATACAGTTGTATTTATTGTTTAAATGTTCAACAATTTAAAGATGCTATTGAAATGATGGAAAAGTATTACCCTGAAATACCTTCTTATCCAAAGCTTTTAGAAATTGAGGTAGATAATCTTTGGAGACTAGAATCTCAAGCAGGTAAGTTTATGTATCAACCTCTAATTAATCTTGATTTTTTTCACTCTTTACATAGAATAGTTTTTAAAGTCACAGAAAATGATAGTAAATTATTTGACGAATCATACATATATCCAAAAGCAAAAAGTGCTCTGGAGGAGAGGCTGGATGGTTTCTTTTTAAATGAAAAAACAAAAAAAAATTTAGATAATATGCATTGTATAGTCGAGAAATTAAAAGATACCGGAGTGAATTTTGAGGTCTTTAATTCAGATAATGAACTCTATATCAAGGAATTTGTAAATGAAGAAAAGCTACTTGATTATCAGTGGAGTCAAGAAGATTTAGAACAATGGAAAAACAGAACAATTGAAAAATTCAATGATGTATATACAAAAGAAAAAATTGTTTGCAAAATAGATTCTTTTAAAAATATTCATGAAAATAAAATCATCGTAAATAAAAAAATTATAGAGCTACTAAATGGGAATCAAAGCATAAGAAAAAAAACAATAAATTTTTCTATAGATGATAAAGAAAATAACAATGAGCTTATTCAGAAGTTTGAAAAATTCTCTAATATTATATGGAATGGCATGAGGAAACTACCATATGAAAATAATGAAATCGCAAAAGTAATAAGTGATTTGATGCTAATAATAGATACTCCAATTATTGAGTATAAAAAATACGATGAAAGATTTTTGAAAATAGGAATAAGTGATAGAACTGGAAGTGGAAATAATGCTTTTGTAAATCAAGAGCTTCTACGCATATCAATGAGGGATGATTTAGATGAATGTATGATAAAAAATATCAATGATGTTAAAAGTATAATATTTCATATTAGAAGTCCGCAGCTTTTGTATAAATTTGAACCCTTAAAAAAACTTTTTGTTGAATCTATAGTCATATCACAAGTTGTTTATGGCAGAAATGATTTTGTAATCTTTTCTCCTTGTGAGTTAAATATGCTTGGATTACCTTAATGACCCTCTCCAAATCCCTCTGGCTGAAAAAATACAGCTCTGAGGTGTTAAGTCCTCCCGATGCCACCGCACTCGCACGATTCGAGACGGGAAACATCGTCGGTGATCTGGCATGTGCCCTATTTCCGAACGGACGTGAAATCCCCTATATGGAGAAGAACTTCGCAGGGATGGCGGAGCTGACACGGGAGTGGATGAATGAGGGGTTAGAGTACATCTACGAGGCTACATTTATCCAGGAGGGGATCGTCGTGATAGTCGATGTCCTCCGCGTTACTCCCGATGGTGTAGAGATATACGAGGTCAAAAGCTCCTCGGAGGTCAAGGACATCTATCTGCACGATGTCTCGATACAGCGCTACGTTATTGAGAGCCTCGGGCATATCGTCACCAGCTGCTATGTCGTCCATACCGACACCTCGTATATACGGGGCAATGAACTCGATCTAAACGCCCTCTTTACTATCGCCGATGTGAGCGAAGCGGTCGATGCCCTGATGGGCAGTGTCCCTGCCAAACTCTCCGAGTTTGAAGCCCATCTATCAGACCGAGACAACGAACCCGCCATAGAGATCGGCAAGCACTGCAAGAACCCTTATGAGTGTGACGCGATGCACTACTGCTGGAAAGTACAGCGGAGCATCCCCGATTACTCCGTTTTTAATATCTTTAACCTCGGGAGCAAAAATCAGGTCGAACTGTACAATCAGGGGATCGTTCGGATCGAGGAGATTCTCGACAGCTACAAAATGACCGCCATCCAACGGCAAAAAGTCGATAACTGGAAAAGCCAGCGCACCTACATCGACCGTGACGCGATCAATGAGTTTCTCTCCACCCTCACCTATCCGATCTACCACCTCGATTTCGAGACGTTTCAGCAAGCGGTTCCGCAGTGGTCAGGTATCAGCCCCTATCAGCAAATACCGTTTCAGTATTCGCTCCATATTGAACACGCGAACGGAGAGCTGGAACATCGTGAGTTTCTAGCACCCGCAGGGAACGATCCGCGCTACGCATTGGCGCAACAGCTGATCCATGACATCCCTAATAACGTTACGGTACTGGCATATAACATGAGCTTTGAGAAAGGGGTGATCGAAAAACTCGCCCTTAGCTTCCCCGATCTCAGCGAACGCCTCAAAAGTATCATCCCCAATATCCATGATCTGATGATACCGTTTCAAAAAGGCTACTACGTCACCCCATCCATGAACGGAAGCTACTCGATCAAATACGTCCTCCCTGCCCTCGTCCCCGAGATGGCACACGCCTATAAAGAGCTTGACGGTGTGCAAAACGGAGGCGAAGCGATGAATGCTTATGCCAAGCTAGCAACGATGGAACCACAGGAACAGGAGCGCATCCGTCGTGCTCTCCTTGAATACTGCGAACTCGATACACTGGCAATGGTCAGGGTGTTGAATAAATTAAGGGAAATATAAAAACGTTATGGATGAAAATAACCACTTAATTTTGATCGATGGAAAAGACAAAACATCTGACATAGTAACTATGGATGATTCTCCATCAATAATAAAAGTACAATTTAAATCCAATGACAAAATCTATCCATATAGCAAAACTAGGGTTTCGATGTATAAAGACCCTAAAGATATCGACCCTAATTCTTGCCATATCTATTTACGGGATACATGTTTATTCAATATTCTCAAAATTTTGGACTTTGGGATGTATCTAAAAATATTTTATGAGGGTGGACGAATTTCTCTATACAGCAGACAAGAATTGCGTTTTGAGAACAATGCACTTGTACAAAAAAATGCCAAAAATACCTTTGATTATCTAAAAGCTTTGGCTAAGAGCATAAAAAGCGATGAGAATGATTTTTTAGATAAGCAATACGATAGGATTTCACATCTCAGTGAAGAGAGTGTGCTTTCAAAATATCTACAATTTGATCCCATTCAAAAGCATCAAAACACAAAAATAAGTATTTTTCCATTCGGGTTAAATTTGAGTCAAGAAATTGCCGTCACAAAAGCATTGAGCAATCAAGTGAGTATCATCGAAGGTCCACCAGGTACTGGAAAAACACAAACCATCTTAAATATCATCGCGAATCTATTGATGAATGATAAAACGGTTTCGGTAGTATCAAATAACAATACAGCGATACAAAATGTGTATGATAAACTCGATGCAAACAATCTCTCTTTTTTTGCAGCTATGTTGGGAAATAAGAAAAATCAAGAAGCTTTTTTTGCCAATCAACAAAAAACATACCCGCAAAGTTTTAATAAAGTAACAAACGATTCTATCGATAATCGTGATGCACTAGAGAAGAATATTGCGTACATTAAAGAGATGCTACAAGCGAACAACGATTTGTCAAATGCGTCTCAAGAACTAGAGGAATTAAAAACTGAAAAAAAGCACTTCATGGATATGTTTGTAACTAGAGCGGTAGACATAGGTAGTCATGAGGTGAGTTTTTCCAAACAAAGTTTAAATAAAGTGCTATCACTTTGGGCTGAGTTTGATTCTTTACTGTTACACGATAAAAAAATCACTTTTTTCTTTAAAATAAAAGCACTTTTTAAATACAAAATCTTTTCTTTTAGCTTGTACCAATACCCGTTGGAAGAGATTATTCTTGTCCTACAAAAATGCTTTTACGAGGTTAAAGAAAAAGAACTAAAAAATACTATTTTTAGATTAGAAAATCTATTAAAAAATGCAAATTTTGAAAAGATGTTGAAGCAGTATACAGCCGACTCAATGAGATTATTAGAACTGCATTTATCACAAAAATACCATCTGAACCAACAAAAACCACAATTTGCAAAAGATACTTTTAAAAAAAGTTTCGAAGGCTTCATAAATGAGTATCCCGTTGTTTTAAGCACCACACATTCATTGCGAAACTGTACTAAAGAGAACTTTTTATACGATTATTTGATTATTGATGAAGCATCTCAAGTAGATATTGTAGCCGGTGCTCTTGCATTATCTTGTGCGAAGAATGTTGTGATTGTCGGTGATCTAAAACAACTTCCACATATTGTTACTAAAGATGTTGAAAATATCGTTGATAATGTCTTTTATGATTATGGATTAGCCACATCCTATCATTATAAAAATAGTCTTCTTGCTTCTGCATTAAAGGTTTTTGACGATGTACCCAAGACGTTACTTAAAGAGCACTATAGATGTCATCCTAAGATCATCGATTTTTGCAATAAAAAATTTTACGACAATGAATTGATAATATTATCAAAAGAAGAGAATTCTGAAAGCCCCTTGGTTTTAGTGAATACAGCAGAGGGCAATCATGCAAGAGGTAACTCAAACCAACGCCAAATCGATGTCATAAAAAATGAAATTCTACCGTGTTTAAACGTAAAAAGCCTAGGAGTTATTTCGCCTTTTCGAGATCAAGTAACGAAGTTATCAAGTGAAATCGTACAAGAGTTAGGCATTGAAATCGATACCGTACATAAATATCAAGGTAGAGAAAAAGACATTATCATAATTACAACCGTAGTAGACCAGGAAAATGAGTTCGCAGATGATCCAAATTTACTTAATGTCGCTGTATCAAGGGCAAAAGACCAACTCTATATTGTAGTATCTGATCGTGAAAAAAATAAAAATATGAAAGATTTGGTGAACTATATCCGATATAACAACTTCGAAATTACGGATAGTAAAACTTATTCAATTTTTGACTTGTTATACCAAAACTATGCACCCTACTTAAAAAAATACCTAGGTGAAATTAAAAAAATTTCAAATTATCAATCTGAAAATTTAATGCATGTTATCATTGAAAAAGTGCTCAAGCTTGAACAATATTCAAATCTGGATTGTCATGTAAATTACCGATTAAATCTCGTGATTAAAGATACAGGCAAATTGGATAAAAGTGAAGCTGACTTTGTCGAAAAATCCTCTCATATAGATTTTCTTATCTATAATAAAGTTACTAAACAATCAGTTTTAGCAATTGAGGTAGATGGTTTTGCATTTCACGCAAATAATCCTAAACAATTGCAAAGAGATGCATTAAAAGATCGTATTTTAGACAAATATAGTATCCCTATCATACGATTTGCAACGGATGGTAGTGAAGAAGAGAGCAAATTGCTTATCAAGTTAAAAGAGGTAATATAAATAACTAATTCAAAACCATTTGTAAAAGCTACCGTTCTATTCTCTCCCTCACTATTCGACGTTTGTGTGTAATAACAAAGCGCTTCTCCTTAGCTAAGACATTTAAATATATTTTTACTAACCATTGTATTAAAACGCAAAAAATATCCATTGCGACAATGAACTTTTTGCTCTCTCCATCCATGGAGTTTGTGTTACGTCACTGTTGTGTTTCATCGTGTAATCCTATACGTTTTGATGATGGCAGTGTAAAGGAGTGGTGGGACACCGTTGTGTCCGTTTATTGATTAAATTTATTACCCATACTCAACCATGATTCCGTACTCTTTTGTCCCAAAGAACAGCCTTGTGCAGCCCCTGCTTCACATCAATTTCAAATATATCAATCTCTTTGAGTAAATTGCTCAATTTTTCATATCCAAAAGTTGTCGCGGAAAACCCGTTTCTTTTCAAATTAGCTTCAACAGAAAAAAAACTGGCTTGAGCATTTTCATTTTTTTCTTCATTCACTGCGTTACGAAGCATATTGACAAGCCTTGTGTCCTGCCGTAATTCTTTTCGAGTTTTCTGTTGAATCTGTAAATCAAAACAAATAAAATCCGAGCAGACTTTCTTAAATGACTGTGATGCTTTGTTCTCTCCAAAACACAGTACTGTCTTTCCATGCTCTCGTAACTTTGTCACCAATGGTGTAAAATCACTGTCACTTGTAGCCAATGCGAATATATCAATGTTTTTCGTCAAGAGAGTTTCTGTTATTTCTATTGTCATATCAATATCACTCGCATTTTTCCCCGTTACATACTCATCATGATGAATTCTTCTAACAGCGTGATTTTGAAGTTCTCTTGACCATCCTTTCAATACTTCTTTTTGCCAGTTTCCATAGGCTCTGCGAATAATAATCTCCCCGTAAGAGGAGAGTTGCTCGATAATTTGATCAAGCCGTTTGTAGCTGATATTTTCGCAATCAATATACAGTGCAATTGTTTTAGGATCATTTCTCATAACAGATCCTAAAGCCGATTTTTTGGGATTTGTATTTCCCGGTACTTGTTGCCGGAAAGGATGGTGTGGATAGCTCATCTCCGAACAAGAAGGATAAAGTCAACGGCTTCATCAATGAAGGTGTAACCATTGCTGCATCGTGCCCATTAAACTCCAAAAGCCATTCAGAAAAATGGTGATTGATACATAACTGTAAACCATTACTCTGTGGAATCATTTCAGGCGGATTTTTGAAACGGACATAAATTTCCTGAAAATCATTTCTGGGTTTAGTAATGTCTTCAATGACATCATTTGCCGGAGTAAAACATATTAGATCATCAGACCATCGATTTAACCCATTCAAATCAGACACTTTAAAAGGATTATCGAACATCTCATACCATTCAATGGCCGATAAGAGCCGCACCGGAGCATTATGTTTCAATTCATACCATCGGCAATAGGCAACAGCATCATAATAGGTCACAGCTACCGGATAAGTATCAGGTTCAAAATTGACTGTTTCCCAAATATCATTCTCTGTATGTCGCTTTTCTCGATAGCTTTTTACACCGGAGGATTCTTCATTATAAAATTCTGAAAACTCTCCGACCGTAATCAGGTCTGAAGTAAACAATACTTTACCGTTCGCAATCTCGATTTCTTTAAAACCGGGTAGTTGATCCGATTTTGTTTTTTTGGTGTATGAGTACTCCCCCATTTTTTCGAAATAATTTTTCAACAAATGCTCATACCCGGGATGTATACCGCCACCGGATTCATAGAAATCTATATCTGCATGATGCTGAAGTTTTTCAAGCCAATACGATCTACGTTCGTCTTGCTGTTTCTTCTTTGAATCGTCTTCTTTTCTGCCAAAATAGAGCCATCTGGCAAAGTTGTAAGTTTCATTCATCACCGATGGAATACGGTCATGATTCAAATAAGGCCTAAACGGCGATTTGTCTTCAAAGTCCGAATCCCTTAAATGTTTGAATACAAAATCATATACGCCATCTTGAGTTTTTAGGAAGATGTGATTATCGTTAAATGGAAAAGGAATGACCTCTACCCACCCTTTTGCACACTGCAACATTAGCTTTTTGAGCTCTTTAGCATCTTCTATCATACTCTCATTGGTCTTGTATTTTTCGCCATTTTGAGGGTAGGAAGTTACTATATATCGATCATCTTCATGGGAATGATTTAGAATAAAAACATCGCCAAGCAGATTATTAAAAATACCAAAAAAATTATTTTTATGTCTAAATGGTATCAATAAGTCGACATTTGCCTCTAAAACAATTTCATCATATGATTTCACCGGTTTTCCAAACACTACACCCGGATTATAAAAATGCTCATGATCGATATTACAACCATATCCTGTGAATATCGCTTTAGGGATAGGACGATCCGAAAAGAAAAGCCTGTCGGCAATAGAACGAAGTGTGAAGCGATTATCTAGCAGATCAACTCCGTAATCCAAAGCATAAAACGTTAAACCATGTTGCTCAAGAAAAGGAACAACGCTGTTCTCATAAAATGACTCATATTTACCCCATGGATAAATACCTATTGCATCGGAGACACGATTTAAATAGTCATTCTTCTTCAATGACAAATCTGATCTTTGCAAATCACGATAGCCTTGTTTAATCATATCAGGATTTAATCCAACCACAGGGATGGCAACGAATCGAGGACTGCCGTTACACTCAACAGCATACGGACTTAAAACGAATTTTTTTAGCATGAAATGCCTTGTTATAAGAATGTATAGGTGTGGGATAATAAGCAGAATTTACTATTTGAAGTTTTTCAGTTAGAAGGCATTTTTACCTTGCGCAACCTACATTGCCAAGCGACGGAACCGATTCCTTGACCCAAATTCTAATGAGTATTTTTTTAAGAAATACTTAAAAGCATTTTTTGCAGATTTCTGATTACCACATGACTCAAGCCCATTCTCCAATACTACCCAATCAACTCTTCAATCTGACGATTCAAAAAGCTATCTGCAAGGCTTTTGGCTTTGAGGGCTAAGGGTTTGGGAGAGATGATGATGAGATCGGGCATCCATTTCTTGACCTCTTGCATAATCTCACGCTCAGAGGTGGCAAACACTTCGATCTCCATACTTCCATCTTCATAAGTCTTTAGGATTCTCTGGGTACTGGCAAGCGGTCTGCGATGAAAGTATTTGGCGATTTCAGGGGAGGCTTTGAGAGTCACTTCAAACGGTTCTTTATCGGGCTCAAACCATGCGTTTATAGCACGCTCCAGTATCCGGTACGTTGCATCGTTAGGGATGAAAATTTCTGGTGTGATTTCAAGATGATCGATCCCTTTGAAATAATAGGTTTTTAGTTTACTCTCCATGAACTCTTCTCCATAGAGATACCAGTACCCTTCAAAAGAGACTATTTTATAAGGGTGGACATGACGGATTTTATTGTTGTAATGAAACCGTACCATCTTGTTTTCCATAATGGCTTGTTCGATGATATGAAAGTGTCCCAGTTTATCGGAGATATCTTCGATGATGGTTTTAGAGTAGATAGGGTTTTTAGTGTTGTTTTGGAGTTTGGAGAAGAGTGATTTGGCTTTGACACCAAATTCACTTCCTATCCCCTCAGCGATATTGCCCAGCATCTCTAAGACTAGTGCCTCTTCAGGGGTTCGCTCTTTGGTGAGTGAATGACCCAACTGCATCTTCCACTTGCTCCCCTGCTTCTCTATCGGAAAACGGATCAATCTTTGATTGAAATCCCGCTGTATGGTTTTGGTGGAGACATTGAACTCCTCGGCCAAATCCTGAACCGATAACACCTCTCCCTCATACAAGCGTTGAAGAATAATCGTCAAACGGGTGAGGATTTTATCGTAGTCATGAATTTGTCCCATATCAATCCTTTAAACAGACACTATGTTGTCCAATGAGTAGTGCATCATAGCAAAATCTAAATTAACACCGTAAAGGGGAATACTATGGAATCGTTGATGATCACAGCACTGGCTTTGGTATGGGTAACACTAAAAATCAAAGAGATACATACTCAAATGGGCATTTATGATGCTATCAAAACTCTTACCTTCAAATTCATAGCGTAGATAGGAGAATATTATGATGCAGACCAATCTCTCATGAAAATCAGTGATATGAAGGAATTTTTACTGAACTGGGGATGTTATGATTCGGTCTGACATCTAATAATTGCTCGTGTACCCACCATAATCATCTCATCAAAAACTAGCTCATAGCCGTTATTGAGTACGAGATTTTTAGTGATGCTCAACCCCAAACCCAACCCACTTTTTTGACGGTTTCGACTCGTATCCGCAGTGCTGTAGGGCTCAAATAAGCGGGGGGAAAATAGTGGATCGATTCCACATCCTGTATCTTCGATAATGATTTTCTCATCGTCTATGCGAATCGTTATCACACCATGTGAGGTAAATTTAGCACTGTTATGAAGCAAATTCATTAATACTTTTTTCAAATCCATCCGATTAAACTCGACAATCACTTCACGAGGTAGGTCAATATTCCAACGTGTATCAGCAGAGAGGACAATCAGTGGTAAAATCTCATGAACAACGTCATAGATAACAACCTGTTCACGTTCACGGTTCGGATTCATTGATGATAGATACACCAACACATCACTCGTGAGATCGTCGATATAACCACACTCTGATCCCATTTTATCCACGATTTTCGGTAAATCTTCGGGAGAAATCAAGCCGTCTCGTATCTCTTCGAGATAGCCGTTGATAATCATGAGCGGTGTTTTAATATCATGCGCCAGCGAGAGGGTCATGTTAGAGATTGTCTCGTTTTGTCGTCGTAAGGATTCGATCAGTTCCGATAAGCGTTCAGAGAGGAGTGTTATGGAGCGATGAATTCGCTCAACATCGGCGATACGTTCCTGCGGCTCAATCGAGAGAAAATTACCGTGTGCAATCTGATCCAATCGGTAGCGTATTCCCTCAAATTTTCCGAAAAAATATCTCCCTACACCATAGCTGATAAAAGCAATAACTGGTAATGCTACCACTACGACCAAAGCAATTTTAGAAAACATCTTCATTCCTATCGGCTCACCAATGATGAGATAGGTCATAAAGGCACTGAACAGTGCGATTAAAAGTCCCGCGAGAGAATATACGAGAATCAGGAGAGATTTAAAACTCATGGATGGTGTACCCTAGAGAGCGTTCGGTATGGATAATCGGCTGTGAGGTGATAGAGGCTATTTTTTTGCGGAGGTTGTAGATATGGGTATCGATTCCCCGTGCATCGATTTCACCAAAATCATTATCATAGATTGCCTGCGCTAACTGATCACGGGAGACAATGTTTTTGGGCCTGAGCAAAAGTGTCGCAAAAATAAGATATTCGCTCGGAGTCAGTGCCAGAACTTCCCCTTCAATCTCTATTCTTTTACCTGCCCTATCATGAGTGATGGAACGCAATACGGTGATATGATGGTTGATCATCTCGTAGCGTCGTTTGATCAGTGTATCGATTTTCGCAATCAGTTCACGTGGAGAGAACGGTTTAGGGATAAAATCATCGGCTCCGAGTTCATACCCTCTGAGTTTGTTCTCTTCAGACCCCAACGCACTGACGATAATGATCAGAGTCTCTTTAGACTTTCGGCGTAACTGAGTAGATACTTCATAACCGTCGATAAAGGGGATCATGATATCAATCACCGCAATATCGAATACCTCTCGCGCCACTTGTGCCAACGCCTCTTTGCCATCTTGGGCAATCATCACCTCATAACGTTCAGGATCGATACGGTTACAGATGAGACGGACGATTTCCTCTTCATCCTCGACGATTAAAATCGTGTTTTTCATCGATTAAAAGGTCTCTTGAAACCCACTAAAGAGGTAATCGTTCCCGCTAACTGTACTATGACAGGCAACACACTCCGCAGAGCCGTTCGCGTACGGTACATAAGCGTCTCCTTTTTTCACATATCGGGCATATCCCCAATGATCGCCGTTTTGATTATACCGCGCAGAATCTTTAACCATATACTCAACCCTCTGAATTTTATCGGCTTCGAGAGCATCAGGAAATGCCCCCATCGGTTTGACACTCCACCCGATTTTGACAATTTTACTCCCCTCGGGAAGAGGCATTTTTTTGGATTTTAATGCTTTATAGGCGACTGGATTTGCCAATACATAGCGCAATTCATTTTTATCGGTTCGCCAGTGGGATGCTACGATTTTATACTCTTGATACCCCTCGATCATTGTAAATGAAAGACCGTTATCGGGCATTTTTATGTCGGGAAGCGAAGCCGCTAGTAAAAGAGAGGAAAAGCTCAAAGCTGTTGTGAAAGTGATAAGTCGTGAAAACATGGAAGCTCCTTGGTTCATTTTCGCCATCATAGAACCTCTTTCTCAAGATTGTATGAAGATACCATTTTTAATTTAGCCATTGACATATCTATAGTAAAAAAGGTACACTTTTATCAAACCATCGTTTGGATAAATATATGCCTATTGTAAAAACCGACAAAGATACGATACTCAAAGACTCCATAGCCCTTTTCAAACTTCACGGCTACCACAACACAACGATGGCAAAGATCGGTGAAGCGTGCGGACTGATCAAGGGGAGTATCTACCACTATTTCAAAAGCAAAGAAGAGCTTGGATTAGAGTCACTACGATATATCCACCACTATTTCGAAGAGCATATTTTCTCCATCGCATACCGTAACGACTTGAGCGACTATGAAAAAATAGCCCTCTTCGTCCAAAAAACTGATGAATACTTTCTAAACAGTGCTGGAGGGTGTTTACTCGGCAATCTCGCACTCGAAGCATCTCACGATCTACCACTGTTTAAAGAAGAGATTCTCGCTTATTTCGACAACTGGGAGAGAGCGGTGAGCCACATCATGGAAAATCGCTACGGAGCAGAAAAGGCAAAAGAGATTGCCGTCGAATCGGTCGCATCGGTACAAGGGGCGATTATGATGATGAATCTCTATAACGATTCGACCCTTTATCTAAAAATCGAGAAAAAATTGATCGCTATGCTCGATTGATTTTTTTTACTTATCTTATCAAACAACCGTTTGTTTAGTAAATACACAAGGAGGATTCTTCAATGAAAAACCAACACGTAAGGGAGCTATCATGAGAAGCTATTTTCAAAAGTTCAGAGGAGAACATGCCCCATTGGCTTCCAAAGCCAGTTTCAAAGATATCGCATTCGCGTGGGGCGGTGGGTTTATTGCTATTGCATTGATCGGGTTTTTAACTCAATCACTAGAATATCCGCTCGTACTCGGCTCATTCGGTGCATCGTGTGTGCTGTTGTTCGGATTTCCGAAAAGCCCGTTTTCCCAACCACGCAATGTCATTGCAGGTCATTTTCTCTCGACGTTGATCGGTTTGCTGTTCTTTCATATCATCGGCGATATGTGGTGGAGTATGGCGTTGGCCCTCGCTACCGCACTTGCGGTTATGCTCGCTACCAATACCGTTCATCCTCCTGCAGGGTCTAATCCTATCATCGTATTTTTATTGGGTGCTCCATGGACATTTTTGATAACACCAACACTGATTGGAGCTGTGATATTAGTAATCGTCGCACTCTTTTATCTCAATCTCAAAAAATCGCTGATGTATCCGTCGTATTGGATTTAATATGACAAAAAAAATTCGTCAATGACAATGTTGGTGCTATTTAGAATTTAGTCTACATTATGCCCCATACGCTAAAACAGCGAACACTAACCCCATTGCTAAAGCAAATGGGGTGTAAAAACGGGTGTCATAATAGGCGAATTCAGATGATTTTATTTTTTTAAACAATCCGACCGCATTAAACTCTCCGATACCTCGAAGGGTAAATATCCCCGATAGAACCCATCCGCTAATAATGAAATAATCCCGATAGTACGACGAAGACAAATCACAAAAATAGAGCATGTAGGCGACAAAAGCAAATCCAAATAATGCCAATCCTACCATAACAGCAGCTATTTTTCCCGGATTTATCAATGGCTTGCCATTTTCTGTCGGTATCGCTTGTAGAGCTGCGAATTTTCCACCCATTGCCCAATAAAAATGGAGCAATCCAATCAGACATAATGCTAAAATCGCAAGTGTAATTATAACGGTCATTTTATATTCTTCCATATATAAACTTCATTATTTAATCCCATCAATCTCTTCAAAAATATCAACAAATCGAATGTTGAACCTTTTTTCGAGAGGAGACAAGTGTCGATTTCTTGGTATGTCATGGTTGTACTTCTTTCGTTTTCCAAAATTTTATCGCGATTTTTTTCGCTTCCGCCCCGTTAGCCCCCTCACCTCGGATTTGAAACGCAAAGACTTGTATTATCATCCCACTCGATAAACCCGACAAACCACCCTATTCCAGCACAGCTTCCCGTTTTGCCTGATAATATCATACCATCACGTTGATCGAGTCTCATGATCTCTTTTACAACACTCTGTGAACGTAGTGTAAAAGGGAGCTGATTACGCACCAGTTTGGATATGAAGTCAACTTGCTCATTTGGGGATATTTTTAGACTACCGCCACCTAACCAAAAATTGGTGAGGGTTTTAGAAGTATCCATGTTCCCATACTCTGCTGCGCATACCATTTCCACCATCTTCTTCTCACCAATACGGCGAGCAAGTTCCTGATAAAACCAAACCGTCGATACCGCTATAGCACTACGCATCGTATGATTATGATTCCAAAACGGATATTCTCGTACCACTCCATCCCACACAATCGTTTCATTTTCATTCTGCACTGCACCGCATTCTAGTGCGATCATGGAGTTAACTATTTTAAACGTCGAGCATGGGCTAACACGTTCATCGGCGTGGTTTCCATAAATCGTTTTCGTCGAAGAATTTAGATCGACAATGACTGCCGTACCGTCAAATTTTCCAAAATCGGGTTCGGAAGCGTATAAGCTAATAGATAGTGCAAAAATGAATATAGTTTTTTTAACGATATTAACAGCGTGGGTCATTCCTACTTCTCGCTTTTAAATTTTTTTACTTCACATTAACCTGTTTGTATCTGTCTGAATATTTCATCTTATTTTCCATTCATCATTTGCACAAACCACGTAAATCTCCCGATACACACCACAACTTCACTCTCATCTCTTAACTCGACATCTACACCAATCATCGCACGCCCTTTTTTATCTAGTGCAGTTTTAAATGTCTCTATCTCTTCATCGCTCACGGTAGCTATCGCATAGATGGTATCAGTTGTCGGTTTTTTGAATTTGATTTGTGAATCGCGTAATACTGGGATAACCTTACCAACCAAATCGGGAAAAAGTCTCTGCAACGCCTCACCGCTTGCCGTTTCTGCTAGAGTGAATTGTACGCTTGCGTGTACGGTAGCGATATGATTTAGATTGTCTGAGGGAAAGGTGAGTTTTAAACCTTTTTCGTCTTGTTCTATCCCCACTTTTTCGACAAAGGGGATTTTTAATATATCCATAAAATTCTCTTCCATCAATAGACTTCTTGCATAACCTACTTTTCCGTTCGTGGTGAGCTAGTCGAACCATGAATGAATCACCCTTCGACTGCTTCAGGACGAACGGGATTATATATTTATGTATCTGATATTATGCACTTATTATTTTTTGAAAATTGACAAATCAAATTCTATTTTTGGAAGGGAGGCTTTAGCCTCGCATAGTTACTTTGTTAGAAATTGCAATATATTCAAAGCTTTTAGCGGGGCTTAAGCCCCACTTCCGATGAAATATATAACATAAATAGATACGAGTATCGTACCGCGCTTTCGGTAAATTTTATTCATATGCTGAAAAAGCGGAATGCGGAAATTATTTTAAGAAAAGCAATGTAAAATGTTTAAAAATATGCCAATATGAAAAATCTTGCTTGGATGTTTCCAATATGATGACATTTTGAATGTCTACCAAAATGGTACATTTAGGTATAAATAAATAGTTAAACACAACCGGAGTTCAACATGCAATCACTCCAAGAAATATCTGAAAAAATTAATTTACTAGCTAATGCTTATAAAGTTGGTGGCTTACAAAAGATAAGAAAAGAAATCGGTGGATTAAAAAGGCTTCCGTCGAAGTATTTATTCGATCACAGAACAATATATGAAAAATGGGGTTGGCATTATGGAGGAAGAAAGGAACTACAATTCAACATTGGAATAGAAGGTAATGAACTAAGATATGGTGTTGCTTTCTCATTAGAATGCAGCCAATCACTTCCAAATATTGATGTGCTAATCCCTAAAATAGCTCTGTTTAATGAATATCTCTCTGAGTATGGCGAAGCTTTCTCCGACTTAAGAATGTGGCATTACCAAGGTGAAAGAAGTGAAGATTACATGCCATCACCAATCCCACAAGAAAAAGTCAGAGAAGGAATATTTATTTTTCTAGGGAAGAAACAACCTTTAGATTACATTGAGTATAATGATGTATTAAAGACTCTTGATCGCTTACTTCCACTATATTTATACACAGAAAAAGCCAACAGCTCTTCAGAAAACAATCTTGACACTTCTTATTTTAACTTTATCCCCGGATGTACTGAAAAACTATCAAACACATCAGGAACAATTGCCGAAAAAGAATTAAATATTCGTCTAAAACATAACGACTTACAGTTGAAATTATACAACCAACTTGTTGGTATTTATGGACAAGACAATGTTGGCACTGAGATCAAAACTAATAATGGAAGTATTGATCTGGTCGTACAAAGAAATGAAAAATATTGGTTTTACGAAATTAAAACTGCTTCAACTGCACAGACTTGCATTAGGCAAGCCTTAGGTCAAATAATGGAATATGCTTTCTGGCCTAAAAACCAAGAAGCAGAGAAAATCATCATCGTAGGTGAGCCTAAAGCAAGTCATACAGAAGAAACGTATTTAGAGTCTTTAAGAATAAAATTCAGCTTACCAATCGAATATCAATCTACAAACGATTAATAAGTAAATCCAGGTGAGACGATTACGGTACACCTGATTTAGTCGTTGGAAACATAATGGAGACTAAATGAGTAATGGCGATTATTTAAACTATTTTATTTCAGGTATGCCTCCAAAAGTTGTTTTTGAAATGCATACAAAACCACTAGAAGAATTAGTCAACAATGATGATTATTCAGAAGATAATCTTTTAATGATAATCCCTAGAGTTTCATTTATAGGTTTAACCGCATATTTCGAAAGTTTTTGCAAAGAAACTGCTGCTACTATATTTAATATTTATCCGGACCTTTTGGAAACAGCAAAAAAAGGAAATTATAATACTTTGTTAGATGCTGCTGATTTAAAAAGTTTTAATTACGATGTCAGCAATCGACTCGGTAGTTTAATTACTGAAGGTTATGATTTTGGAGATGCTAAAAAAATAAATGCTTTTTTTCAAACTATATTTAACAAGACAATATTCTCCAAAGATGAAATACATACATATAATAAGTTATTAGCAGATAGAAATCTTATAGTTCATAATGGAGGTACTTTGACGCAAAAATATCTAAAGCAGCATGACCCGAAATTGCATATAGGAACTAACGCCTATTTTTATTCCATAAAATTTGATCATAATACATTTATAGAATACTTAGTATTTTTAAGACTTATTGTAAATAAAATAACAAATAACACAATAATTGGAATTAAAGAAGCTATTGAAAATAAATACTTAGAAGATTCAGAACTTCAAGCTGATGCGCTAAAGGCACTAAGTTGGACTTATTAGCAATTTATAACAAAATATAAGTGTCACAAAATAGGTATCAGATGATACCTATAACTACTCACTTGTTTTAAACCCCTCCTCCCTCTACAGGTTTCACATCGGAATCATTCTTATTCCCTCAAAAATTCCAATTCTTCTACTGTCATGGTCGGACTGAACTCTGTGATCTCATACTCTGCCACATGATGACGATAAAACGGGTCGAGGGTGATAATGGTCTCGATCTCTTCACGTGAGACACTACGTGCTAAAATCACCCCTCCCGTGCGGGGAACTTTGCGCCCCGATGCGACGAAATTGCCTAGCGCGTACTGCTCTTTAAGATAAGCGATGTGCTCTTCTAATAGTACATCAACCTCTTCGAGCGGCTTGATGTAGGTAAGTGAAATGATAAACATTGTGACTCCATTCAATAGTATTTTGCTAACTGTAGCATTGTGAGATTCAGCCGTCGAAATCCCTCATCGATTTCATCTGTACTAATCGTGAGCGGAGGGACGAATCGCAATGTATTTTTACCCGACTTTATGACTAATACACCTTTTTCAACCGCTATATCGATGATGTTAGAGAGAGTATCGCCATCGATAACACGTAGCCCCTGCATCATCCCAATCCCAACTCGCTCAGTAAAAACATCAGGATAATGTGAAGCAAAAGACTCTAATGAGGTTTCAAAATAGTTTTGATGTTCCATCATTTCGCCGCTTTTGTTATAGGCTTCCAAGATATCGAGGACTTCGTTCGCCGCAACGGTGGAGAGATAGTTTCCACCAAATGTCGAACCGTGATCACCGTAGGAGAAGATGTCTTTCAATCGTGTCATGACGACACCGATAGGAACCCCTCCCCCTAACCCTTTTGCCAACGTTATCACATCAGGAGTAATCCCGTAATAATGCGATGCCAAAAAACTACCGCAACGGTATATTCCCGTCTGCACTTCATCTACGATCAGCAGTATATCTTTCGATTTTAGCAATGCTGAGAGATTTTGAACTTTTTGTTTATCTAGCGGTTGCACGCCACCTTCTCCCTGTACGAGTTCGATCATGACGGCTACCGTAATCTCATCGATAAGAGATTCGATCTCTTCAACGTTTGCTGCATACACAAATCCATCGGGATAAGGACCGAAATAATCATGTTTTGCCACTTGCCCTGTCGCTTTTAACGCCGTGATTGTCCGTCCGTGAAAAGAGTTTTCCAAAGTGATGATTTTATACCGTTTTGCTCTGCCTTCAACCTCTCCGTATTTGCGGGCTATTTTAATCGCCCCTTCGTTGACTTCCGTACCGCTATTACCGAAAAAGCATCTCATATCGTATCCACTAAGCTCAACGATTCGTCTTGCACATTCTTCCTGAGGTGCAATGCGATAGAGGTTTGAGACATGGATAATCTTAGATGCTTGATCACTGATAGCACGAGCTAAACGACGATTTCCATGTCCGACACTGCAAACGGCGACTCCGGCAGCGAAATCGATGTACTCTTTCCCCTCACTATCCCATAAAGTCGCATTATTACCTCTCTCAAAGCTCACCTCTTGACGTTTATAGGTAGACAATAGATATTTCTGTTTCATATTATTCCCATGTTTGATAAGATAGATGTTCATTACTATCATACTGATAGCGATTTTCCAATGATGTTCTAAACGCATTTCCTAAACTTTCGGCTTGCAATGCTTTTTCAACCAAAATAGGATTACTCGTTGGGTCGATCATTAGCTTGTTCATCACACTGATCGTAAGATCAGGAAAACGACGTTTTTTCAACACAACCATATCATCTTGGTTGAGAGTCCCTTCTTTCAACACCCGCCCATACCATCCGCTCAATCCACTCTTATAGATGATTTTTGCCATAGCATTCACGCCCGTATTTGTCGAAAGTTTTCGGCACGGCTGTCTGGGTTGAGAAACTTCGATAATCGCATCACCGATTCCTAATACATCTCCGATACATACGTTCTCTTCATTCATATGTGAGACAAGCAAATTTTCTCCATAATAGGCTAAACCGTCAAACTCAAAGTTGTAGTTATAAAGGGCATTGATTCTATTGTAAGAGATGGATGAAAAAAAGAGTACCGCTTTATTCTCACCGCCATGATGTTCAGTATCGCCCTGCTCATCACCGATAAATCCCGTTTTACTCAAATAAGCATCTAAAACCGGATATTTTTTGATAGCGGATAAAAACTCTATTTCCGATGTACCTACGTGTTCGGTCACGACTTTTCCGATTTTGATACATTTAATCTTTCCGAAATATGTATCCATATTTATACCTTTCAAGATCAATTTTTGGTGAATTTTAGTTCAATAGCTCATTAAAAACAATCCAAAAATTGCTCATTTTTCCCTCCATTTCAGCAAGATTTGGATTGCCAATATCTACTCAGAGAGATAAACTTTGACGAACCATTCAAAAAGGGGACGCGATGAGTTTTATACGTGAAGAGAGTTTATCGGTTGCGGATTCGGAAGTTTTCGCCATTATTGAAAATGAGTTCGACCGACAGTCAACACATCTGGAAATGATCGCGAGTGAGAACTTTACCTCACCTGCTGTTATGGAGGCGATGGGAAGCATTTTTACCAACAAATACGCAGAGGGGTATCCGAACAAACGATACTACGGCGGATGTCAATTTGCCGATCAGATAGAGCAACTGGCGAAAGATCGACTTTGCGAAATTTTCGACTGTCGCTATGCGAACGTACAGCCCCATTCGGGCAGTCAGGCAAACGGAGCCGTCTATGCGGCACTATTGAATGCCGGAGATAAAATATTGGGGATGGATTTACGCCACGGAGGACATCTAACCCACGGTGCGAAACCAAACTTTTCAGGAAAAAACTACCACTCCTTTACCTACGGTGTAGCATCAAACGGTCGTATCGATTATGATAATGTCATGGAAATCGCAAAAATCGTTCAACCCAAAATTATCGTCTGCGGAGCTTCAGCCTATGCCCGCGAAATTGATTTTGCCTGGTTTCGAGAAATCGCCGACGCAGTGGGTGCAATACTCTTTGCCGATATCGCCCATATCGCCGGATTGGTTGCGGCGGGAGAGCACATGAGCCCGTTTCCTTACGCTGACGTCGTCACCTCCACGACCCACAAAACACTCAGAGGTCCTCGCGGCGGTATCATTATGACAAACAACGAAGAGATCGCTAAAAAAATCGACAGTGCCATCTTCCCCGGAACACAAGGAGGACCGCTGGTGCATGTTATCGCCGCAAAAGCGGTGGCGTTTAGAGAAGTTTTGCACCCCTCATGGAAAGAGTATGCCAAAGCCATCAAATCCAATGCAAAAGTTTTAGCGGAGGTGTTGATCCAACGAGGTTATGAGCTCATCAGCGGAGGAACCGATAACCATCTCGTACTCATTTCACTGATCAACAAAGATTTTTCCGGCGAAGAAGCAAGTGTGGCATTGGAAAATGCCGGTATCACCGTCAACAAAAATTCTATTCCCTCAGATCCCCGCCCTGCTTCGTCTACGTCAGGAGTACGCCTGGGCTCTGCCGCGTTGAGCACATTGGGGATGAAGGAAAAAGAGTTTATCCTTATCGCGCATAAAATATGCGATGTTTTGGACGACATTAACAACATTCCCCTTCAAGTACAGATCAAAAAGGAACTCGAAACTCTTTTGAAGGGTTTTAGAGTCTATAATAATGCAACCTATTAAAGGTGATCGTATGCAAGATATCGAGATATTAAATCAGAATTATCAGCTTATTGCCAAAGCCATTACCTATATCGACACCCATTTCAAAGATCAGCCCTCGATCGATGAGATAGCTCGAAACATAGGGATGAGCAAATACCATTTTATGCGGGTGTTTAAAGAGTATGTCGGAGTAACGCCCAAACAGTTTCTCCACTCCGTAACGCTGAACTACGCCAAAGAGCATATCAAAGAGTCCAAGTCTCTTTTGGACAGTACTCTGGATATCGGCTTATCCAGTTCCAGCAGACTGCACGAACTGTTTGTCAATCTCATAGGGGTCACCCCAAAAGAGTGGCGCGAAAAAGGGAAAGACGTCACCATCACCTACGGTTTTGGTCTCACCCCTTTCGGTGAAGCGCTGATCGCCTATACCGACAAAGGGGTCTGCTATTTGGGATTTATCGACAACAACAAAGACTCGATCTATAAACGTTTTTGTGAGCTTTGGGAAAATGCCAATCTGGTGCATGATGATCTAAAAGCCCGCACCTATCTGGAAAACATTTTTATCAAAAATAAAAAATACAATCTCTTGGTCAAAGGGACGAACCTACAGATCAATGTCTGGAAAGCACTACTTAACCTTCCCAATGGTGCGGTAACAACCTATCAGGATATTGCCAATACCATCGATAATCCTAAAGCGATACGCGCGGTCGCCAACGCCATCGGGGAGAATCATATCGGCTATCTCATCCCCTGCCATCGTGTCATCGCAAAAAGCGGTGCTATGAGCGGCTATCGATGGGGCATTGAGCGCAAAAAAATCCTGATCGCCTACGAATCAGCTTCCAAAGAAACTCCCATCACCTACCGCACGGCAACTATAGAAGACATCCCGATCCTTTGCACACTTTTGCATCAGCTCTTTTCGAAAGAGGTCGAGTTTACCCCCGATAGCACGCAGCAGACAAGGGGATTAAAAAAAATCATCGAGGATGAGCGGATCGGCGAGATATACGTCGCATGCAAAGAGGGCGAGATTGTAGGGATGGTTAATATCTTGTACACCGTCTCAACGGCATTAGGAGAGAGAGTCGCCCTGCTCGAAGATATGGTTATCGATGAGAAACACCGTGGAGAGGATATCGGCTCATCCTTGCTCGAATACGTCCTCACCTGCACCAAAGAAAAAGGGATTCGACGAGTCACCCTCCTCACCGATGCGGATAATCTCTCGGCACACCGATTTTACGAAAGTATGGGATTTTCAAAATCAGCAATGATCCCCTTTCGGATTCAACTCTAACATTAACACCGCAGGAGTTATCATGACCATCTGGCAACACGTACCTTTTGAAAACGAAACGGCAATCGGCGAGTGGGCGCGATATGGATGAAATTGAACCTGCCGTTAAAATGTTTGCGGAAATTATTTTAAGAAAAACAGCGTAAAATGTTTAAAAATATGTCCATATGTAAAATTTTAGTTGGATGTTTCTGATATTAGGACATTTTAAATGTCCGATTATCGAGTGAATTTTTGCCAAAATGGTATATTTTCAGTATGAATAAATAGTTATATTAAGGAGTATAAATAATGAAAACAATTGAAGAAACAAAAAAAAGTATGATAATGTATGTAGAGTCTGATATTGATACTTTAAGTGAACAAAATGAAGAAAAAGAAGCAAGAGCTTATATTTCAAGAGTTCGTGGAGCATTGGGAGCAATGTCAATGTCTGATATTATTACTGCTGATGAAGCAAAAATACTAGAAGATAAGTTGGCAGAAGCTAGGAAAAACGCTGAACAGAATATATTAAATAACAAATAAATATAACAAATCAGTGGAGCCAATAAATTACCCTGCGGGCAATTTATCCCTCGTTCCTAACGTCCTCGTTGGGAATGCAAACTAACATATACACTCCCAAGCTGGAGCTTGGGAGCAAGAGAAAAGCCGCTCGCGGGTTTTTGATTGCTCATTTTAAACGTTGGGCACTTCAAACCGCGTTCAATTTTCGCAAGAGGTAGCAATGAAAAAACAAATTTTATTTATTGTGATATTCAGCATTACGATGTGGCCCGACGGCTCGCATGCGGGCTTGCTGAAGTGGTTTAAGAAGGAGGCCCTTCCTACGATTACAGGACAGCGACCAGTTGAGATCAAGGCGTATATCTCGGTGAAGTCCGGTTCCACGCAAATTAAGTTTGGGCAAGACTCGGCCATGATCAAAGTTGGTGGTGTCACTTTGCAGACCAGTAAACTGCGCCAGCGTCTAGCTCAAGCAGGTTGCGTCTATGCAACGGGCGGGGACATAATGGCTTGTGCTCCCGATCTCATCGACCGCGAAGCCAGAAAGCTTTTCTCTGATATTGCCTCCGGCACAGACACTACTGTGAGCACAGTGGGTGGGAACGGTGCAAGTGACGCTGGCACGGTTGGGCTGAAGTTTGAGGATGCCAAGATGAAAGAGGTTCAATGGGGACCGCCGAGCGCCTCAGTGGGCTTTGACTTCAGCAATCCTGGCACGGCATCTACGTCACCTCCAGCGCCCTCCGCATTCCTTCATACTATTGCGGTGACTCGTGGCGCGAATAGCGCCGGAAGAGCTGTGGTTGGCATCGTTGGCCGTGCGGACTTCGCGTTCATGACTGGTCGGCGAGGTGGAATCTTGTGCCTCTTCGCGTCCGAGAAAAAGAAGTATTTAAAGAGCATCAATGGCCAGTATTCTGACCCATATGGCCTAGTTGCGGTCGGTGGCAGCACAATAGTGGAGCGTAGTCCTGACCTAATACCAATTCAGCTCTCCATACCGTGGTCGGAGCTATATCTACCAGATGACGACGATCCATATGCCCCTAAGTTTGTGCAGTGCCACATTACCGTTGACAATCAAGTGATGCAAAGCACGGAATGGATTGAGTTCTAAATAAGTCGTGCTACTGGAAGCTCCGCAGGATACACGTCTTGATGTCAAGTATCACTCATTCCCACTCTCCTGAGTGGGAATGCATACATGTGTTAAACTAAATGCTCCAACTCAGGAGAGTAAGCGCGAGATTATAAAATTAATTCCTACTTGAAAAATTGAAGAGAATTATTACGCATATCGAATAATATTAAACCCTTCATTTTCATGAGGTAGCTCAAAATATTTAGTTATCGCATCAAATACTTCCTCTGAAATCAAAGGAGCATCTTTAGATAATCCCTCATTTCGTTTTCGCAACTGCATCTTACATACATCATCGGATTTATCCACATAATGGAGAATATGATCAACGTTTGCAATTTCTAAAATTTCTTTGAACCATTCTCGTTGCTTTTGTGTATTTGCCGGAAAATCGATCACTACATTCATATTATTTCGCAATAGATCGATTAAATGAGGTCGAATCGCCTCTTTTAGACGTTCTGAGTATTTGACATAATCTTGGATCGTTTTGATCTCTTCAGGATAAAGCTTTGCCAAAAGCTCATCTTCACACAAATCTATGGCGTTATGTTCTACAACTAGCTTTTTTGATAAGGTAGATTTTCCGGAAGCCATTTTTCCGCATAGTAAATGCAATTTGTTTTTCATGTATGTCTCTTTATTCGTCTTTAGGTCCAATCCAAAAAAACGGATTGTATGCTATCTCCCAAAAATATCCGTCCGGATCTTTAAAATAACCGCTGTACCCACCCCAAAAAACTTTTTGAGGTTCCGGCTATGGTGGCTCCTGAAGCAATCGCATGGGCAAAAACTTCGTCAACTTCTGCTTCACTCTCTACATTATGGGCTAATGTCATCCCTGAAAATTGACAATCACCGGATTCTACCTGCACATCCTTAGCAAGTGCTTCACGTCCAAAAAGACCAAGCCATGAACCATTCAGTGCGAAAAATGCGACCTCTTTATCATCGTTTTGACGAACAAAACCTAATTTTTCATAAAATGCTATGGAACGAACCATATCTTGGACACCTAATGTAATCATGCTAATTCTCGGTTTCATATTTCCCCCTTTATTGTATGCACATACCTAATTAGAATCAAGACTCATAAACCGTTGCCATATTTCATTCGGTTCCCATGATGAAAGTATCGCTTTTTGTGCCTCAGTAATACTAAAACCTCGTGATTTATGCAAGTAATGATATAAAAAAGCTGATGCTCGATAATTCTTCACACAATGTACCCATATTTTTTTATCCGAAAAAGTCTCCATGGCTTTAATAAATGATCGCACATGAAAAAATTCAGGATTATCAAACGGAACTGGAATATGAATATAGACCATATTTTTAGAAGTAACCAATTCTTCCTCATAGGGTATCGCATTTTCTGAATTTGGCATCGCGAGATTGATAACTACATCATATCCGGCATTGGCAATTATGGCGAATTGAGCTTCATCAAGCTGTCCAGATGAGGCTATATTTTCTGTGATTTGGATGAAATTCAAGATACTATTTAACATTGTTTTTCTTTTTTATCTTTATCTCAAATAAACACGCATCCGCGAGTGCATAATGGTCGGGTAATCCTTCGATAGAATCCAGCTTGAAATACCCTAGATATTCGAACCCGCATTTTTTATAATGCTCGATCAACCCTCTGTTCTCACCGATGGTATCTATTCGAATATAGCTTTTGTCATTTTCTCGTGCGTATTGTTCCGCCCACTCGATGATTCGGGCTACGAAATTGTTCCCTCTAAAATCAGGGTTGGTCGCAATACGGTGAATATAGACAGCGGGATCACGATCTTGTTCTCCCCATATCTGCGGATCACTAAACGTTGTCGCCCAGATACACGCTATACGTCCATCAATCACAATCTTCCATTGACGATTCTCGCGTATCTCTGTCTCGATCAGTTCCCGTTTGAACTCCGGCCAATGGACGAAAAACTTGGACTTTTGGAAATCAGTCGCTATTTTATAGAGTCTAAAGATCTCATCGATGTCGTCGATAGTGCTGTTTTGGATAGTCATATTGAATATCCAATATCCGGAAAATGCCCGACCATTTCATTATAATTTTTACAGGTTGTCAACGCTTCTATCACCACAGGAAGCGGCAGAGAATACCGATCTGGTAAATCGTATTCATTTTTACCCAACTCAAATGCCAGTTTTTCATATGGCGGGTTAAACTGCGCATCTACTCCCTCTTTGTTTCCGCGTGCATCGACTCGATACCATCCAAACTCTTTAAGATAGACAGCATTCAACCCATGCAGACAATAAATACCCTCGACGTATTCCGAACAGCTTAGCCGTTGATAGCAAAGTGCTGTTGGGATACCGTTGGCGCGAAGCAGTGCGGCAAACAGATGACTTTTAGCATAGCACCACCCTTGTCCTTGCTCAAGCACTTCACTAGCGCGTAGGGTTGTAATCCCCTCTCCCGCATCACCCGTATGACGTATTTCATCACGAACGAACTCGAAACAGTGTTTCGCAAGCTCTGTATCATTACTGCACCCTTGTGCCAATTCACGTGCTTTTTCGGCTACTTTTGGATGTGTGAAATCGATGATGTCAGTGGATACTAAATACTCTTCCATTTCACAAAACTCTCTTTAACTTTCGTCCGCCGGAGATTTCAAACCCTTCACGTTCATAAAACGATAAAGTCGCATCGAACTGAGGTAACGGAGGAGTTGTTACTTCAAGCCGTTTCCAGCCTCTCTGATCACCGTAATCTTTTAGTGCTTGAATCAACATCTTTCCGATACCTTGAGAACGGTAGGATGGTTTAACATACAACTCCGCCATTGTTCCGAAAGCTCCTTCAGCATACAAAGCATACCCTTCGTAGCTACTCACAAAGCCGATAATTTGATTCGATAGTTCATCTATCGCGATAAAGACAAAATTCTTTTCAGATTCTATAAAATCCACCAGCCGTTCTTTAGTCTCTTCCAGATCAAAATGAAATACGTCGATACCGATACGATCCATAATCTCTTGTAAAAGTTCGCCGACTAAGATCGCTATAGCATCCGATTGATCTTTTATAGCTCGAAAAATAATGGTTTTTTGCATTATACATCCGCTTGTTTCTGAAATTGTTGCATCAACTGAATCGTTGCATTATCCACAGAGCCATTTCGCTCTTCTATATGTTTGATAAGTGTATCGTACCGCTCTTTCGGTAAATTTTGCCCCGCTTTGACTTTGAGGCTCATCACGTTCGGTACGATTTTATAGACCCCCGTTAGCTCCATCATTTTCGTATCAATCGGGTTTCCCGCATCAATGGGGTCGTATTTCCCCTCCGGTTGCATTGTCTCCATCAGTGCCGTCAATCCGAACGCTTTTTCCCGCTCATCTCTTACCCGTACCGCTTGACCGCTGATATGCACCGACGTAAAAAACTGTGTCGCGGGATATGCCGCACTCGTATCGCTAAAATAGGACGGGATATAGGCATAAGGCTTCACGACCAAAAACGCCACCTTTGCACTCTCACCTATCGCTTCGACTTTGCGTCCCTCAATGCTTCCGTGAAAGTACACCGTACCCTCACGATAGGCGAAATTAACTGCAACTCCATAAGGCTCACCACGGCTCATAAGTGACAATACCCCGTACTCGCATTCGCTTAATACCGATTCGATGGCTTGCGGGTCGGTAACTTCAAATTCTGATCGTCTCATAAAAAAACCTTTAAATCCAATTGATAATTATCTTGAATCTCTATCTTCATTACTGATAAATAGTTTACTTTAGGCAAAATTATTTGTTCGTGGAAATTTGAAGTCGCATCCAAAAATTATTTCATCACTTTTTGTGCCAATAACATCTGATTTCTCAACGCATAGAATTAATAAAGTGACTGTGCATTCACTGTCTTGTTTTTGTATGAGCATTCTTAGATCATGCTCTGTTTTTTTGACATCACATTTATCTTCAATATCTTTCCAATATGTAGTATTAAATCCTGTACATTTCCAACCATTTGTTTCTAATAGCTTGTTTATTTTATCATTAGTAGCTACTTGACATCCGCTAAGTCCATAATCCACAATATATATTTTTGACATTTTCCAATTTCCTTTTTTAGATAATTTAAGCTTCTATAATGTTATCTAATTCCACTTAATTGTGATCTTGCCGAAGAAGCGGGAATCAGACTCTATTTTACAAATGAGTATTCAGGGGGAGGATGGAATTCGGCGGATTTGAGATGGAGGAGATCGAACCTGCGGTTAGAGCATTTGCAGATGTATGTAATAAATAAAAAGGTTAATTTATTTTTTTAGAAATTCTCATAAGAAATTCTTTTGGGGAATGCTCTTTCAGGATTGGTGTATAAAAATACGACTTCGAACCATCCAAATACCCTATGTCAAAACTAATTTGATGAAGCAAATCTTGAGCTAGTTGAAGAGCTTCATCCAATTTGTCATTTGGAATAGTAGCTTCAATCATTTTCTTTCCCATGAGTACATCATAATCAAAATGAGCCAAGCGTTTATTCCGAAAATCTTTAATCTTCATTTGCTCAATTATTTTTTCAATATTCTCCCAAATTTTTCTTGTACTATCACTCAAGTTATTCTCAGAACGATTTAGTAATGCCTTGAATGATAGATTTTCATCTCCACAAGACTTGCGTCCATCGACAAAAAGTGCGGCAACACCAAGAATCAATCTTGTACTAATACTTACTCTGATAGTTGCTTCAATCTCACGGAAATTGTTTTTCAAAATTTGTTCATTTTCCTTTGAATCGAATAGCCCTCGATATATTTCAAGATCTCTTCGCAAATCAGCAACAATATAAAGCATCTTATAAATACTATCTGCAATTTCTGTAAAATCTATTGTCTCTTCATTCATTTTTAACCCTCCCTATAATGCGCCGCAGCTTTAAAAACCTTACCGTTCTCATCGAAAAAGAAAACCTCTACCGCCTTTTTATCCAACACCGACGTATACGTGAGGGCGATAGAATCCGTTCCGACAAATACACTATCCAGTACGAAATGCAGATCGCTAAATTTCTCCAATGCCGCCGCCCAATACTGAGCGACCGCCTCTTTGCCTCTCAACGTCCCGCCCGATTCAGGGCTAAACGAGCTAATAAACGGCGAACTCATCTCGAAATCATCACTGTAATGGGATAAAATTGATTCTAAATCGTGGCTATTCCACGCCTCGACCCACTCATGGGCGAAACGTTCTGCAAATACTGTATCAATCATTTATTTCCCCCTCACCGCTCTAACTCTCAAACGTACATAATCAACATGCCAACCGTTGTTCTCATCAAATAATATCGGTTTCGTAATCCTACTAGCTTCTTCTTTAAACACACTAAACTCCTCGCGACTCAAATGAGCCGTTACCCCATTGGCGAAAAGATCAAGCCAGTTGGCGATATCATCCACGGGGGTCGGTCTCGGAATTAACTCAATGTATTCTACTCTAAACCCGCTCGACTCCAAGAGGGTACGATATTCTTCCACACTCGGAAAGTACCACGGGTCTTCAAACACTCCAAATTCAGGATGATTTTTAAACACCTCTTTCATCGCATTGACGGCGGTTTTACAATTACCTACCCCTCCAAACTCTGCGACGAATCTTCCATGGGGGTTTAAGGCATCATGGATGTTTTTAACAGCGGTTTCACTCTCTTTTACCCAGTGAAGCACTGCATTGGAAAAAACCGCATCAAATCGGTTTTTAAACTCCAACTCCGTAGCGCTCATTACCGTTGCATCAATCCCTTTTGCTCTTGCATTTTTTACCATCTCGTGACTCAAATCGACTCCCGTTACTCTCGCACCGCTCTTTTGGATTTCAAGTGCCAATGTTCCCTCACCGCATCCCAAATCCAATATTTCCTCCCCCTCTATCGGAGCAAGTAAGTCAACGACGGGCAATGCCAAGGTTGAGACAAACGACGCATGGTTGTTGTATTCCTGCGCATTCCAACTGTTTTCATTACGTTTCATCATCCCCTCATAAATCCCAAGCACCTCGTCACTGCTGATTTCACCGCCTCGTTTTTGCGAAATGCGTTTTACCTCGTCGGCAAGCTTCGTCTGCATCTCGTTGGGGACTTCGATACCGTAGATCTCTTTTAACACATACGCCACTCCCCCTTTGCCCGATTGGGAGTTGATACGGATCGAGTCTTTGTACTCTCTGCCGATATCGCGCGGGTCTATCGCCAAATACGGTACTTCCCATGTGGAGCTGTTTTGCCCTCTGTAGTGTTCCATTCCCTTTTTGATCGCATCTTGGTGTGTGCCTGAAAACGCCGTGTAGATCATCGATCCTACATACGGATGACGTTCGGCGACACTCAACCCTGTAATGCTCGTGATACGGCTTAATATCTCATCCACTTTCTCAACCCTCAAACACGGATTGATCCCTTGGGAAAAATAGTTGAACGCCAACGTAATCAAATCAACATTTCCTGCCCGCTCGCCATTTCCAAGAATCGTCCCCTCCACTCTCTGAGCTCCTGCCAATACCGCCAACTCCGCACTCGCGACCGCGCATCCTCGGTCATTGTGCGGATGGACACTGATGATGACGCTCTCACGGTTTTTTATATGCTTGGACATCCACTCGATACGATCGGCATAGACATTAGGCGAACACGCTTCCAACGTATTGGGTAAGTTCAAAATCATCGGATGCTCCTGCGTCGGTTCCCACGCTGTAATAACCGCATTGGAGATATCGCGGGCAAAATCCAACTCGGTTTGCGAAAAGCTCTCCGGCGAATACTCAAACACCACCTCTCCGCCAAAGCTCTGTGCTTCGCGTTTAATACACTCTACACCCAGCAATGCCAACTCTATGATCTGCTCACGACTGCGACGAAAGACGACACTGCGTTGATTGGTGGCGGTCGGATTATAAAGGTGCATATTGATCCGCTTCGCCCCGTGCAATGCCTCGAAACTACGGATGATATGACGCTCTATCGAGGGGACAAGCACTCCGATGGTGACATCCTCAGGGATTAATCCCTCCTCGATCAAACGACGGCAAAAATCAAACTCCGTCTGTGACGCGCTGGGGTAAGCGACCTCGATCTCTTTGAACCCAAACTCGACCAATGCTTTGAAATAGGCAATTTTTTGCTCTATCCCCATCGGGTTGGCTAATGCTTGATTCCCATCACGTAAATCGGTACTGACCCATCGCGGGGCAACTGTGGCAGATTTATCCGCCCACTCTCGTTTATCCAATTTTACCGTTGGATACGGTGTATATTTTGTATGCGTGTGCATAGAGATATCCTCATATAGTTAACAATGAAAAAATGCTGACATACGGACGCACTGCGCCCGATGCGGCAAAACTAAAAATTAAAAAAAAGAAATTGAAAAAGTGGAAATTACAGCAGGTTCAGCAGGAGGAGAGAGAGGCTCGCGATACGGTTATCCGTAATAGGTTGTGAAATAGGCATAGTATAACTTTTCATAGTCTCTCCTTTGTATGTATTGTTGAAATTGTATCGGTTAATAATTGAGAATGCAACCTTGTTGTATTCGAATGGATCTTTTTTTTAATGGTTATCAAAATATTTGCCGATATATCCCTAACTCCAAAAGGAGGATAAATTATGGATCCAATCAATTCACAAGGTGGAATGGGACCGCAGATGTACGCTTTGAAAAAAGCGATTCATACGCAAGAGCAAGGGATTATGAAATTGCTTGAGAGTGCCCCTGTTCCTCAAGATTCCAACGCATCACTAGCTGCCGAGCTGACCGGTCTGGGTCAGAATCTCGACATCAAGGCTTGATTTTAGCATTCAGCTAAGCTCAAGCTATCTTGATGCTATACTGATTGCATGAAAGACATTTACGATAACACCCATTTTAGAATCTCTCACAATGCTGAAGAGATCGATTTTACCATTGACACCCTACCCGCTTACGCACCCTTTAATGCACCTTTTGCCATTCTCACCGCATGGAATCCAAACAATCAACCACTTAGTCTTGAGGAAAATACGGCTCGTAACGAACAGCTCTTTGAGAAGCTTTTAGAGTACGGATATCCGTTTGATGAAGCATTAGGCTATTTAGATGAACATAGCGAAGAGAGTTATTGTATTTATGAGATCTCATTTGAAGATGCGATTGAATTAGCAAAAGTGGAGGAGCAATACGCGATCTTTTATCGCTCTGCGACCCATGTCGGCTATTATGAGTGTAAAACAGGAGTGGCAATTACCGAAAGAGTATTGGAAAAATAGCATTCAACACCCCACCCTACTCCAGGATATTCGCCCATACGCTACGTAGCTTTGGGGTGTAATAGATCAATGCATCCTCACAACATAACCGTTTGGGTTTCTCTTTGATGTGCAAGGTAGTGCGAAACTCTCCGTCAATCATACGAATACTCATAATCTCATCCATAACACACTCACCATAGGTGCGCCCTTTGGCCGTTTCGGTTTTAATCCGAGGATGAAGTTCTAATTCTTCTATCTCGTCCATTTTGTGTTCTCACCTTAGTCTCGAATGCTATCTGGGAGATTACGGTCACGTTTGAGCGCATCAATGGCGGCATCAACGGCGCGTTTGAGTTTGAGTACCGCTTCGAGCCCCTCTTTATCTTTGGTGATATTGAGAGTTCCCTCAATTGTAATCGTGTCGGTACCGTTTTGAATAAGGAGATTACCAGTGGTGAATCCGTCCGTATCGTTTTCATATGCCATAAAAGGTTGCTGCATGGTGTTCTTCTCTTATGGATTGTTTATCATTAGTGCAATGATAACACACCTCTAAGCCTCAGAAGTGTTTTATTGCACCCTAGAGTTGTTTATGATTCGTTCATCGCTCTAAGGAGGCTAAAAAATGCTCTGAGAGGATACAGTAGAAGCTTCAAGGGTTGTTTGTGCTCTATAGGTCACAACTATAGCAATTTTGCAAAGGTCAACTCTTGTGTGGTTGGTTTGGAACACAGCAATCGTTTATTCCCAAAATAGACCCCGCGATAATGGCTGGGCTGAGGCGGTATTTATGGCCGTATTCGATATCGGAGAGCTTTTCTTCTGCTATGGCTTTGGCATCGTTTTCACAGTACCCTCCCAGTTCACATAAGGTCTCAATCACTTCTGTGTGAAAATCATTCAACGAGTTCATCATGGATATCCCCTACTCTATGCATCCAAATGCGAGGTTGGTGATGTGGTACTCTTTGGTGTGTTTACTGCGACTACCGAACAGTTTTTTAAATAGACGTTTTATCATGCATATCTCTCTAGCAAAGGGTGTTCCCTCTCATCAAGGAGGACATGATCGTAGATAAAGGCAATGCTCTCTTCCATCACACTCGATACCCTTTGTACAAAGGGGTTATTGGATGGTGAAATTTGTTCTACAATCATATCGACGACACTTTGCCCCCCTACCCTCGCCTTGGCATTGTGCAATCTGCCAAAGAGACGCATCAGTTCTCTGTGAGCATGTATGGAGGCAATGTCCTCTTCACTCTTTTGCTTTTTAAAGGCGTAGCGGGTGTACTTGAAGTAGTGCAAGAAGAACAGTGCTGCCAATTCATTTGTTTCAAGATATTTTTTCATAATCACCAGTCTATGACGTTTTTCAATAAATCGGTCATTATGTGGCAAATTGAAATATCCTTCACACTATGATAATCCATTTATATCTCTATACTTTCTTTTGTTTGCGTGAGAGGGAGAGAGGTGTTGTAAAGTTGTGCATGCACAACTTTCCTATTTATTCTCCAATGAGCTCTTTGATTTGGCTAATCAAGGATTCGACTTTTTCTTTTTTATCAGCTTTCAAGCCTAACGTATTAATGACAATTTTATTTTTAGATACTTCTACACGATCTTTAGGTTTTGCTGGTTTAGATAACGCTTTTTTTATAGTTTCCAACGCATCGGTTCGTGAAAGGGTCTTGATTTGCATATAAAGCTTTTCTACAAGATCACTATTTACTTTATTGAGAGAGGATAAAACTGTAATATCACTGTACTTATCTGCTTTGATTTTATCCAGAAGAGAAGAGGGCAGTCGGAGAACAGATAAGGTTTTAGATAACCAACTTTTCGACACTCCTATAGCTTCTGCTAAATCATTCTGAGTTTCTACGATTTTGTCTTCAAGAATCTTCTTAAATGCTATAGCATTTTCAATAGGGTTCATTTCACTTCGTTGTAAATTTTCGACCAAAGGTAAAAGTGCCAGTTGTGCATGCACAACTTTATCCATAACCACCGCTTTAATAAACTCTTTTTCAAGCAGCTTATGCGCTTCAAAACGTCTATGTCCAGCAATAATAGTCAATACGTCATTATCCTTACTGACAACAATAGGTTGTAAAAGACCATTTTGTTCTATAGAGTCCGCAAGCTCTTTAAGTGCAATGGGTTCCATTTCAATACGCGGTTGATAAGGATTGGCTTGTAATTTAGAAAGAGGGATTTCGATTACAACATCAGGATTTTTTTCGACGGCTTGAATCTGCTCTGTTAAAGCTGCATTTTGTGAGATTTTCTTTGCTAATGAATAATCAATCTTTTTTCTTGTCATTTATCCCTACCTTACGTTTAATCTCTTTAACAAATTCTTTTAGCTCTTTTGTGGATTCAGACTTTTTATCTAATTCTCTAACACTAAAGCCATACGCGACACTATTCGCAAAGTCTACTCGTCTTCGCATCATAGAGTCCATTAAACTAAAATGTTTAGAGCTGTTAATAAATGCATTGACTTCATCAAATTTTTTCTGATTTGGATTGGTTTTGTTAAGAACAACATTCGTAACAATGCTCACACCTGATTGTTCTGATAATTCGCGCAAGATACTCTCATACTTTTGAAGTCCTAAAATCTCTGTAAACTCACTCGATACTGGAGTAATGATAAAATCACTGACCAAGATAGCAAAACGATTGAGACTTGAATCAAACCCTCCAGAATCAACAATCACAATAGTTTCGTCGTCCATAGATTCAAAGTAATTTTCTAACTCTTCGGCCATTGTAAAAATATGAACAGGCAAAGGAGTTTGTCCCATCTCTTCTCGAATTTGATTATAGGCTGTTACGGTTTGCTGAACATCCAAGTCTATAACTTCAACGTTATTCTTTCGTGCTAGTTCTAATGCTATGTTATAGGCGAGGGTGGATTTCCCTACACCGCCCTTTTGGTGTGATATCGTAATAATCATCTTCTATCCCAATCTATTTGCCTTAGTATAGCAAAAATCATGCCCTAGTGTTAGTGTTGTTAGTATTTTTGTGAGTTGAAGCAAAGTATGCTAAAATATCTCATACAATAGCAAAGGAAGTTGATGACTCACCAGTTATACGATATTGATCTCGAACGTACTTTGCTTGCAAGTTTAATATTTGAACCGAATTTAATAAACGATTTTTATCATCAGCTTAGTTCACAAGAACTTTGTTTTCATGAATCACATCAAATCATTTTAAAAACTATTTTGAATCTTCACTCCAACGGTATACCGGTAGAAGAGGGGATGATCAATAATTCTTTGAAAAAAAATGGTCATGTTTTTGAAAATGAACTCATTTTGATTCTCACTGCAACACCTGTTGCAACTATTCGACCTTACATAGACTCCTTGGGCGAGTTAAGTAACAAACGTCAGTTAACCTCTCTTATTCATTCATTCAATCATGACCTTCATAATGAGTCTATTGCTTCTACAGCTTTGCTCTCAAAAACCCTAGAAAAGTTTGAAAATTTCAGACAAACTCACCGAGTAGAATTGTTTGAAACACATGACATTGTTTCACTCAAAGCGGAAGAGGCTGATTTTATTTGTAAAGAGTGGCTCCCTTTTCCCAAAAAAACCGTTTCACTCATTTCTGCTCCAGGTGGCAGCGGAAAAAGTTGGATGGTTTTACAGCTTATGATGCGCTACCTCACTGAATCTCCAACTGCCAAAACATTTGCATGGTTATCAGAAGATCCAGTTGGATTAACTGCACATCGTGCTGAAAAAATAGCTTCTTCAATAGTTGCTAAACCACTGGAATATTTCAAGGGCAGAATGGCAATTAGTAACAGTCCTACAATCCAAGTATTGATAGAGCAGGGAAGGGGAGTCGAAGTTAATGCTTTTTTTAGCGATTTCAAAAAAAGTCTCTCTATGTATGACCTGATTATCCTTGACCCGCTTATCGCCTTCTTCGGAGCAGATGAAAACAACAATGTTCACGCTCGAAAATTCATGCAACTATTTACCGAATGGGCTGCAAAAGAAAATAAAACAATTATCTTTATCCATCATAGTACAAAGAACACCACTCAAGCACGCGGTGCGAGTGCGTTTACCGATGCGGTACGCTTAGTCTATGAAGTCAGTGTTGTTACTGATAAAAAAGGAGAAGTTGATGAAACTCGTAGCCATTTACGAAAAATCTCTCTCACCAAAGACAACTATGGCGCTGCAAAACTTTTGGGAGGCAAATATGTTTCACGGCAGATTTTTCCCGAAACAAAAGTAGACCCCAAATCGTTCATGAAGGATTTTTAAGTGGAAAAACAACAACTTGTATTCAAAGAATTTGATATTGTTAAAAAATTTGAAAATTCTAATGCCACGGTCAGCGAACTACGAACAGGTGTTTTTGCCCCAATTGAAAAAATTAGTTCAACTTCCAAAACCTACACACAATTCATTGAAAATCAAAAGAAACGCTATATAGAGACCAGCTGGGGTAAAACAGTTATCAAAGGTAACATACTCACTCAAACTCATAGGGATTTATTAGACTGTCTTTTTGCTGGTGCTAAAGAAATTAAAGAAATGGAGGGTGGAGCTATCGCCATCTATTTTTCAACTTCTGATATCCTCAAATCTTACAGTGGAACCACATCGCGCAATACTAAATGGCTCAAAGACAAACTCGATGAAATTCAAACGACTGCAATCGAGTTTCGAACGACTGATGGGGAAGACTTCTATAGTTTCAATATTATTAGCTCTTTCGCTTATAGTACAAAGCATAAAAGTTTTGGAATCGTCATTACGCCTGAATACAGAAAATACTTCGAAGATCAGCTTACCGTTAATTACACTAAAGAATTGCCAAAACTTCTAAAAGTCAAAAGTGCTCTCCTTCGAGCAGTTATCCGCTTCTTTTGGACACATGCACAAGCAAGTACTATGAGTATCGATAATCTTCTTCAAACCATTGGCTTCCCAATGGAATCCATCCGTACAAAACAAACAGCTATCAAAGAGATCCGTGATAGTGCTGAACTTTTAAAAGACTATGGAATCACTTATGAGCCAAAAACAAAATTGATTTACCGTAAAGCCTCTTTCGACAATAGCATTACCTTTATGAGTACTCCAAATAAAACAAAAGAACTTCCAGGTCTTTCTGAGGAATAGGGTGAGTCAAGGGGTAAAGACCCTTGATCTCTCCCGTTCATCTATAGATATCTATTTATTCTATAAATATCTATAAATACCTATAGAGCTTCACAATATGACTTCGTTTTATGAGGTATATGACTTCGTTTTGTCACTAAATGACTTCGCCAAAGTAGTATATGACTTCGTAAGATGTATTAAATGACTTCGCGACTATAGTCTAAATATATCTTTCTTCACAATATGACTTCGTTTTTTCTTACTATATGCATTTCTATATGCTGATAATAATACCCATATGATCCAAAACGTAGTCAAATTGTGCATGTAATAGGCTAAATCATAAAAATAGTAACATTATTCAATGGATGAAACCAAAGAATATAAATACTTCACAATATGACTTCGTTTTTTGAGTGAAGTGAGGATGCCAGCAGGACAATTTGATACAAAATTCACAATATGACTTCGTAATTACAGCATAGTTATATGAAAACACAACATGACTTCGCTTTAGAGAGTTACTAGCAAAAAATTCACAATATGACTTCGTAATTACAGCATAGTTATATGAAAAAATAAATCTACTCCCGCGCAGGAGTAGATGAAAAATACTCTTAGAAAATCCCTATATTATTGGATTTAAGAGACTTTTTTTTGCAGTTTTTAGGGAAAGTAAATGAGAGTGAAAACGAGAAGGTAAGTGATGAAATTTTTTATTTTGTAGCCAGGAATTATTTCCCAGCTACTTTTTCTTTTAACACTGAGCTCGCAGCGAACTTAGCAACAGTTGTTGCAGGTTTGCTGTAGGTCTTATCTGTACCTGGAACTTTTCCTTCTTTAGCAGCTTGAGTAGCTGTCTTGAATGACCCGAATCCCGGAAGTGCTACATCTTCTTTAGCACTTAGTGCTTCAGTGATAGCAGCAGTAACTGCATCGATAGCCGCGTCAGCTGCTGCTTTTGAAGAATACTCTCCATGTTTTTGTACGAGTTCTACGAATTGTGCTTTATTCATGAGTGTCCTTGGTCAATAATTTGAAGGCGCGATTATAGCACGCTGAAGTGGGGAAGTGAAATTATTGCGAAAGATTGATAATGATCAGGAGTGTAATGATAGAAGCAGGGGAGGGGACTTCTCCCCTAGAGTTTAGCAATATATTCAGAAAGTGTTTTCATATCAGCATCATTAAGAGTTGCAGTCTGACCTTTCATGATCGCACCCATACCTTTGGTATTGCGGGTTCCCGCTTTATAGGCTTTAAGAGCATCGAGGGTTTTAGCTAAACTCCATCCTGCAATCACTTCAGATT
>NZ_JAQTNN010000010.1 GCF_028713855.1 Sulfuricurvum sp. | reverse complement strand
TTCAGGTGGCTATAGAGAGGGGGAAACGCCCGGTCCCATTCCGAACCCGGAAGCTAAGACCCTCATCGCTCATAATACTGCATCTTTCAGGTGTGGAAACGTAGGTCGCCGCCTGGCCTCAGATTTAATTCCTCAAATACTACTTTTTAAAATCCCTCACTTTTTATTAATCAAAAACCAATCGCAATCTTAACTGTTAGAAATCAATCTATATACTTTATTTGACAATTCCCTCTATTCTAGGTACAATAGTATAATTTATTTTTAGAGGTTAAATATGGTTAGAATACTTTCCCTTCTCTTTCTTCTCTTTACATTTGCATTTGCTACGATTAATATTAATACTGCTAACTCGGCACAGTTACAAACACTTAATGGTGTCGGTCCTGCCAAAGCGCAAGAGATCATGAAATATCGTAAATCTCACGGTGGCTTTAAAAGTGTGGATGAATTGGTCAATGTTAAAGGCATTGGATCAAAAACTCTAGCACAAATTAAATCGCAATTGAGTGTTCGTTAAGGTATATATACTTTATCGATCATTTCTTTATATTCACTCTCTTCTGTACTATCTGCCGTAATTCCACCACCACTTTTATATATTAGTTTTCCATTGATTTTTTCTATAAAGCGGATACTTACGGCACTGTAAAGGTTTTTGCCGTCGAAATGGCCAAAGATACCTGTAAAATAGCCTCGATCATATTCTTCGATCTCTTTTATAAGAGCAACTGTTTTTCGCTTTGGCGTACCGCTGATGCTTCCCGCAGGTAACAGTGCAGAAATGAGTATTCCAGCATTATCTTTCCAGTGGCTATCTAACAAACCCGATATATGAGAACTAACTTGATGAAGTTTTTTGTCTCCTGTATCTATTGTTGTGATATAGCGGAATTTTTCTACAGTTATCTTTTTTGCGATGATTCCTAAATCATTACGAAGAAGATCAACGATCATTGTATGCTCGGCAATCTCTTTTGGATCATTTAATATTGCATCAATTGCATTAGGTAATGAGGCATCAATTGTCCCTTTCATGGGATAAGTATGGATAGTGTTTTCTTCGATTGTAATAAATGGTTCGGGAGAGAAACAGACAAACTGATCTCTCACCCTAAGTTTATACGATGCATGTGCCATCGTATAAATTTCTTTTAGTGTGAAATCAGATTCAATAGGAGTTGGTTGTGTTAAATTGAGCAGGTAAGTATTTCCACATTTGATATGTTCTTGAATGACTTTAAATTTTTGGCGGTAGTTCTCTATTGAAATAGGTGAGAAAGAGGGTTTGTGAGGAGTATTTGTCTCATTCGAATCGCTGTTAAATGCAAACTCAACATCTTCTTTATCAAGTTCATCTAATGTGAAACAATGGAAAGTTTCTCCCGTAAAATCGGTATAAAAAAAACAAGGCACTCCCGATGATACGAGAGAACTGAAATGTTGAATCATTAGGCGATAAGTGCTTTTAGGACAGCCATCCGGATTGCCACCCCATTTCTGACCTGTTCCAAGACTTTGCAGCGAGGATCTTTTAGCATCATATCATCGATATCGATATTGCGGTGAACCGGTCCCGGATGAAGGAGTATCAGATCTCTATTGCCGACGAGTTCTTGGGTGATACAAAAATCGCTGGCGTAATCTTTGAGTGATCCATACGTTTGATGTGAGTGGCGCTCGGTTTGGGTGCGTAGAGACATGATTGCATCAACATTATCGATAACATCATGGAGGTTATGGGTCATTTTAAGGTTGCTGTCGGGGAGAAAGTGGGGTGGGGCAACGAGGGTAATCTCCATACCGAAACGGGTCAATAATTCGATATTACTGTTGGCGACACGAGAATTTTTGATATCACCGACGATAGCAATTTTTTTGCCCTTAACATCTCCGAAGTGACGGCGAAGGGTAAAGAGATCGAGAAGTGCCTGCGTCGGATGGGCGTGGGCACCGTCCCCGGCATTGATGATCGAAGCGTGGGTATGTTCGGCAAGGATATTCGGGACGCCGGCGTGGGCGTGACGGACTATCATAGCGTGTGGTCCCATAGCATCGAGGTTGGCTGCGGTATCGACGAGACTTTCCCCTTTTTGGGTTGAGCTTTTTTGGACATCGAGATGAACAACTTCGGCCCCGAGACGTTTGGCGGCGATTTCAAAAGAGCTTTTGGTTCGGGTGGAGTTTTCGAAAAAGAGGGTAATAATGATTTTTTCTTTGAGGATTGGATCGAATTGCCCCGCTAAATAGTGTTCCGCATCCTGTAGTACCTGAAGAATTTGTTCGGTTGTAAAGTCGTCTGTACGGATAAGATGTTTCATGTATTTTCCCTCATATTTATGATGTAATTGTATCTAAAAGTACTTTGGCTATGGTATCAATATCTCTGTTTATCTGATAGATAGTTTTATATCGATGAGTGAAATAAGGGAGTGATGTCATTTCAAAATCAGTATCGTCAGTACGGCAGTTTAGGCCCCATACAAAAGATAAATCGGCATCTTCAAGCGCTTTAATGCTCAGTAGCGTATCGTTAATGCATCCGAGATGACAATGGGAGACCAAAAGGGTTACTGCATTGAAATATCGAGGTAAATCAATCATCATGGTTTTTTCATCGATCGGAACCATTAGCCCGCCTGCCCCTTCGATGATGACAATATCGCAAAGGGCTTCGATTTTGGTTAACGCTTTGTCAAAGATACTCAAATCGACTACTTTCCCGTTATTGGCAACAAAGGGGGCGGCAGGAAGGGATAATTGGAGCGTTACAATATCCTCTAACGTTAACGATTCAAGTGCAGGATTGTAGAGTAAAGCCGTTTGAAAAAGGGCATTCCCATCGGGTGCAATAGTGGTAACGCCGGTTTCGATCGGTTTGTAAACACCGACACGTAATCCCATACGACTGAGTGCAGCTATCAGTAACTGCGAAGTATAAGTCTTACCGATATTGGTGTTGGTCGCGGTTACGAAAATTCGTTTAGACAATGAGAGAGCCTTTTAGGTTATAATTGTCCAATTTTAATACAGGTTTGATGATGAATCGCTTTGAAGAGTTTACAACCCGCATTGTTCAGCAAGTGGGAAAAAAAGAGGGGGCTATCAGCCCGGTAATGGTTAACTCGGCGTCATTTGGATATGGCAACAGTGAGACGGGTGAAGGAATATTTGAGGGTTCGGTGAAAAAACCGCTGTATGCCCGTGTCGGGAATCCGACATCGGCACAGTTGGAGCAAATTTTAGCCTCAATGGACGGTGGTGTCGGTGCGGTTGCAGCCTCTAGCGGCATGGGGGCTATCGCTATGGCAACTTTGAGCCTTTTGCGCTCAGGTGATGAAATAATCAGTATCGGCGGATTGTTCGGAGGAACCTATTCCTATTTTTCAGAGACGTTGACCCGATTTGGGATTACTACCCATTTTTTCGATGTCGATGAGCTTGATGCTATCGAAGAATCGATCAATACCGCAACGAAGATACTCTTTTTAGAGAGTGTCGGAAATCCCAATATGCGCCTTCCCGATATCGCAAAAATAGCGGATATTGCAAATCGCAACGGTGTTGTATTGATGGTAGATAATACCATTACCCCTCTCAGCGTCGTACCGATAGCGTTGGGAGCCGATATCGTCGTTTATTCGACCACCAAAATTATTACAGGTAATGCATCTTCACTCGGTGGTGCAGTTATCTTCCGTGCAATTGCTGAAGGTGAGGACAAATTAAAAGGGGACCGTTACCGTGATATCCACCCATTTATTAAGAAGATGGGAGTAATGGCACTGGTAGCGAATGCCAAAAAGCGGGCATTGCGTGATTTCGGGATGTCGGCAAACGGATTTGGAAGTTACCTAACCCTGTTGGGATTGGAAACATTGCCGTTACGCATGGATCGAATCGTTACTACGGTTGAGACAGTGGCCTGTGGCTTGCAGGAGAGAGGGTTTAATGTGAATCACCCTTGCTTAACAACACACCCTCATCATGAACGATATATGAGCCAATTTGCAAATGGCTGTGGAACCATCCTTACGATTGATATGGGGTCTAAAGAGAGAGCTTTTGAATTTCTAAATCACTCAAAACTCATCACTATTACCGCCAATATTGGGGATAGCCGCACGTTGGGATTGCATATGGCTTCAACCATTTATCGTGATTTTGATGATGCTACGCGGGAATTTTTAGGGATTACGGCAGGACTTATCCGTATTTCGATTGGCTTGGAAAGCGCTGAAGCAATTATAGACGATTTTGTAAACGCGGCAAAAATTTAAAAAGATTCGGTATAGTTCAATCATGGCGACAAAACACGAGCACTCAACAAGTTTAGATTTGATCTTAGAACATCCGAAGCAGTATAATGTTTTTTTACTCAACGACGATTATACATCAATGGATTTTGTCGTTGATATTTTGATGAAGATATTTCGTCGTAACTTTCAGGATGCCCACCGTATTATGATTGAAGTACATCAAAAAGGGCGCGGTTTATGCGGAGCCTATCCGTATGAAGTTGCTGAAACAAAAGTACATCAAGTGGGGACCCTGGCACGTGAAAACGGGTTTCCTCTTAAAGCGATAATGGAGGAAGCATAACCATGGTGAGTACAGAACTGAATGCGATTTTTCAAAAAGCGGTTGCGTTTGCGAGACATCAGCGTCATGAGTATCTCACAATTGAGCACGTTATGTTGGCATTGCTCAATTCACCTGACGGTGAAGCCATCATCAAATCATGCGGTGCAGATGTAGAGCTTATTCGGGAGGCATTGGGTGCATACTTGATGCAAACGATGGAGCCGTTACCGGATGATGCAGAGCAAGAACCGTTTGAGACGGTAGCGTTAGCACGAATGATCGATGGGATGATGCATCATGTTCGAAGTGCCCAAAAAGAGGTTGCCGATGTAGGTGATCTGATCGCTGCGGTGTATGAAGAACATCATACCTATGCGTGTATGCTGCTCGAAGAATACGGAATCAGCCGTGTCGATGTCCTTGAAGCGATTTCACATCGTGATGTAGAGAGTGCACAGGAAGACTCACGCAGTGAGGGGGCACTCCAAAAATATGCAATTAATCTCATCGATCAAGCCAGAAAAGGGAAAATAGATCCTGTTGTAGGACGAGTCAATGAGATTGAGCGTGCAATTCAAACTCTTTGTCGTCGGAAGAAAAACAATCCACTGCTTATCGGCGAGCCGGGTGTTGGAAAAACGGCGATTGCGGAGGGGTTAGCATTGCGGATTCTCTCCGGAGATGTCCCCACGTTGCTCGAAAATGCCGAGATATTTGCCCTTGATTTGGGCGCGATGCTGGCCGGAACCAAATATCGTGGGGATTTTGAGAAGCGCCTCAAAGCGGTAATGGATGAAGCCTCGGAACACCCCAACGCGATTTTGTTTATCGATGAGATTCATACCATTGTAGGTGCGGGTGCAGTGGGTGGCGGGAGCATGGATGCGTCTAACCAGCTCAAACCGGCACTCGCATCTGGTGTCCTGAAATGTATGGGGGCAACAACTCATGCGGAATACCGCAGTGTATTCGAAAAAGACCGAGCACTCAGCCGACGTTTTGCCCGTATAGAGGTGGGAGAACCAAGCGAAGAAGAGAGCTTTTTGATTCTTAAAGGACTTCGTGAACGTTATGAAAAACATCATAAAGTTAAATACACCGATAAAGCCTTGCGTTCAGCCGTGGAACTCTCTAAAAAATACATAACCGACCGTTTTTTACCCGATGTGGCGATTGATCTGATCGATGAAGCGGGAGCGGCCTTCCATCTTAAAACGCACAAACGTACTACTGTTACGCCGAACGATATCGAAGCGATTATTTCAAAAATGACGGGAGTACCAACGTCAAAAATGGGAGCGGATGACCGCGAAAAACTTGCTTCCCTCGAAGCTGATCTTAAAGCCTTCGTGATTGGGCAGGATAATGCGGTCGCTCAGGTGGTGAAATCTATCAAACGCTCGTATGCGGGGCTGAGTGCTCCTCAAAAACCGATTGCCTCCTTTTTATTCTCTGGTCCGACAGGGGTTGGTAAAACCGAGTTGGCTAAATCATTGGCTGAAACGATGGGAATTTATTTTGAGCGTTTTGATATGTCTGAATACATGGAAAAACATGCTCTGAGCCGCCTTATAGGTGCCCCTCCGGGATATGTGGGCTTTGAGCAGGGAGGATTGTTGGTCGAGACGGTACGTAAGCATCCGTACATGGTGTTGCTCCTCGATGAGATCGAAAAAGCACATCCTGATTTGATCAATGTTCTTCTGCAGGTTATGGACAGTGCAACACTGACGGATAATACGGGATTCAAAGCAAATTTCTCTAATGTTATACTTGTTATGACTTCCAATATTGGAGCGAGTGAACGCACGGTAATGGGATTCAATGCAGACAGTTCAATTTCTAGGCATGAAGCGATGAAATCGTTTTTTACCCCTGAATTCCGAAACCGTCTTGATGGGATTGTCGAGTTTGGGGCATTGCCGATGAAGGTAGTGGAAGGGATCGTCGATAAATTTATCCGTGAACTTAACACGCAGTTGAAATCGAAAAAAGTGATGGTAACCCTGACGGATAAGGCGAAAGGGTATATCGCACAAATCGGATACGATAAAGCGATGGGAGCACGACCTCTGGGGCGTGTTATTTCGGATAAAATCAAAGATCCGCTGGTGGATGAAATGTTGTTTGGACGTTTGGTCAGCGGGGGAAAAGTTTTGGTAGATTACACAGATCAACTACACTTTGAATATGCGGTATGATCCCGAAACTTACTCATCATCTTGCATTTCCTAATCCCGAATCGGCAGCTGAGGAGGGGATTCTTGCTTATGGAGGTGATCTTTCTCCATCACGGCTTATGATGGCGTACCGTTCAGGAATCTTTCCCTGGTACAGTGTAAATGACCCCATTCTTTGGTGGTCACCCGATCCGAGGCTTATATTGGAGTTAGACGATTTTAAGCTTAGCCGCTCTTTACGTAAAAAAATCCCTCAATTTGAAATCTGTTTTGACACCGCATTTTCACAGGTTATACGTGAATGTTCATCTGCCCCTCGCCGTGGACAGAGAGGGAGCTGGATCGTCCCCGAAATGATCGAAGCGTATGAAACGCTGCATGCGCTTGGATATGCTCACAGTATTGAAGCCTATCAAAATGATATTTTAGTCGGTGGGTTGTACGGCGTATCGGTTGGAGGAGTGTTTTGCGGTGAATCGATGTTTGCTAAAGTTTCTGATGCTTCCAAGGTTGCCTTTGCCGTTTTGGTGGAGCATCTGAGAGCATGGGGATATGATTTTATTGATTGTCAGGTTCCGACGGAACATCTCAAAAGTTTGGGAGCCAAGGAAATTTCGAGAAAGAGTTTTTTAGAGAGACTGCAATTAGCTTCTTCAGATAATTTTGGAGAAAATCCGTGGAGAATAGGGAACATTTAAGCTTTATTCTTCTATACTCTCTGTTAATTCTTATTAAAAAAGGGGTATATATGAAAAAAGTTTTGATCAGTATCGCAGCAATTGCTGCACTTAGCACAGCAGGTTTTGCAACTGTTAACAGCCAAACAGGATGCGGACTTGGGTCACAAATTATTAAAGATGACAGTTCTGCAGTAATGTTGGCACTTCAAGCAACAACCAATGGAACATTGGGGAACCAAACATTTGGTGTTACTTCAGGAACTTCTGGATGTAAAAAAGCAAACTTGGTGTTGAATGAGCGTGCGGCAGAGTTTGTAGCATCAAATATGGATCAGCTTTCACGTGAGATTGCTATCGGTCACGGTGAAAGTGTTTCGACTCTTGCGGAGCTTTTGAACGTTCAAGATAAAGCGGCATTTGCATCAGCGCTTCAAGCAAACTACAATGCAATCTATACGAGTGAAAAAGCCGATATGGCAACCGTATTGGATAACGTTTCTACAATCGCAGGGTAATTATAAATTTATTCCCGTTCGCCCTGAGCTTGTCGAAGGGTGATTTATGGTTCGACAAGCTCACCATGAACGGGAATGAGCTTTCAATTTACAAAATCAAGGTTTTATTTGCCCTTTCTTTTATTATTATGTGTATTGAGCTTATCGATCTTCGCTACTACGACCGATGAACTGATTGCACAAGCTCACACGAAACATCTTTCCGATACACGGTATTGGCATCTTCTGATGCATTCTCCTCACCGAGAAAGTGAGATTGATGATCCTGCTTTTTTTGTAGCTACGAACGGAAAGAATGACCTCTCATCTGAATTGGATGCGACGATTCAACATTTTTCACAGGATTTGAATCAAAGTGACGGAAGTGTATTTTGCCGTTTTCCTGCCCGTCGGGTGTGGTTGGAGAAAGAACTCAATACCTCATTCGGTGAGGGTGAATGTACGGAGTACAAAGCTCTTTTAACCAAACTCGATCCTCAAAAGGTAACTTTGGTTTTTCCAAGTGCCCATATCAACTCCCCCGCATCGATGTTCGGACATACGTTTTTGCGGATTGACTCTTCGATGGAGTCGAAACTGATGTCGTATGCGATCAATTATGCGGCGTATACGGAAGATACAAATGGGTTGTTATTCGCCTATAAAGGGCTGTTCGGAGGGTACTACGGATTTTATTCCATGCTTCCCTATTATGAAAAACTCAAAGAATACCGTGATTCGGAATCCCGAGATGTATGGGAATACGATCTGAATCTCACCCATGATGAGGTGATGGCGATGGTACGTCATATTTGGGAACTGCAGCATATCAACTCGTGGTACTATTTTTTTGATGAAAACTGTTCGTATCATATGCTTTGGCTTACTGAAATCGCTCGTCCCAGTGTCCGTTTACGAGATCATTTTTTGTATTACGTTATCCCGCCTGAAACTGTTCGAGCTTTCGAGGAAGAGGGCTTGGTGGCAGATAAACATTTTCGTCCCTCTAAACGGACAAAATTATTAGCATATGAGCGGCAATTGAGCCCTCGGGGGATTGATGCGGTTCGATCTCTTACGAATGGTAAAACAGCAACAAATGATTTCAATAGAAGTACACTGAGTAATCAAGAACATCGTTTTGCACTTGAAGCTTCTGCTGAACTCGTCGAATATAATTACATCGAAGGTAAAATGTCCAAAGAGGTGTATGCAGAACGCTATCATGGCCTTTTAATGCAGCGTGCCGCGTTAGGTGCGGGACAAGAACTTCCTCTTCCTAACAAATCTAATCCCGATACGGCGCATCATGCAGCGCGTGTCGAGATTGCTCAGGGGTGGTTTGAAAATCGTTCTCCTGTGCTCATTGGATGGCGACCAGCCTTTCATGATTTAGGCGAAGATGATACGGGTCATCTTTCCGGAGCGCAGATCGAATTCCTCGATACCCTCATTGGGATGGATCGGGATAAGGTGAGCTTGGAAAAATTGACAGTGCTCTCTTTGGCTTCCGTCTCTCCGGTCAGTCATTTTTTTAAACCGTTTTCATGGCGGATGAAAAGCGGATGGGATCGGGATTATGGGGATGATCAACTCAGTTTTGTAACCCGTGTGGGTGCCGGAGCGGCGATCGGAGATGATCGAGTGTTTGGGTATCTTTTGAGCGAGCCGGAGGTGAGACTCGGCTTTAATGCCGATATCGGAATAGGGTTCAGTGCCGGTGCAGGATTGAATTGGGGAAATCGGATGAAAAGCTGTATCGAAGCGGGGCATATTGTCTATCTCGACGGAGCCGATCGAAGCAAAATCATGATTTCTCATCTGTGGGAATACAACGCATGGGGAGCATTATCCCTCAACTATGAAGCAACGAATCAATACCGCCATGAAGATCGATATAAAGTCGGTGTTAACCTCTATTTTTAATTATTTTTCGGCATAATAGGTTCACTTTTTGTCACGGAGATAGTATGTACTTAGCGGAAGCGCGTTTTGCCCTTTGGGCTGATTTTATTGAACGAACATTTTTAGATGAGGAGTTTAAAGAGTTAATTTCCAAAGGGATTATTAACGGGGCTACCTCAAATCCAGCTATATTTAAAAATGCTATATTAACGTCGAGCGCATACAAAGAACAACTTTCTACACTGCAGGCACTCTCTCCAAAAGAAAAATATGAAGCCTTGGCTGTTTACGATATACAAAAAGCAGCCGATATTTTACGGCCGTTATATGATTCTGGAGATGATGGGTATGTAAGCATCGAAGTCGATCCATTTTTGTGTGATGATGCGGATGGTACGATTGCAGAAGGGTTACGCCTTCATGCAACGATTAATCGTCCTAACGTCATGATCAAAGTCCCGGCTACGGATGCGGGTTACAGTGCTATGGAAGCCCTCGCCTCTGCTGGGATTGCGGTGAATGCAACCTTGATTTTTTCCGTTGAGCAAGCGGTGAAATGTGCTAGCGCATTTGAACGTGCATCTCATAAAGCAAGTGTGGATACGGTGATCAGTGTATTTGTAAGCCGGATCGACCGTGCAATCGATGAAGTCCTTCGTACCAAGGGTGTTGAAACGGGTAAAATGGGAATCCTTAATGCAGCTGATATTTACAATCGGGTTGAAGCGCTTAACGTTCCGAAATGCCGTGTATTGTTTGCCAGTACAGGGGTGAAAGGCGACGAGTTTAGAGCGTCGTATTATATTGATGAACTGTTAGCTCCCAACAGTGTCAACACCGCTCCGATTGCTACGATTGATGCTTTTGTAAAAGGTGGAGATACGGTATTGAAACTACCGGTAGGGAGTGCCATCATCGAAGATCATCAAACTAATGTTGCAAATGCCGGGATTGATATGGGTATGATTATTGATCAACAGATCCGAGAAGGGTTAGAAGCGTTTAAAGTCGCTTTTAGCGAAATTTTGAGTGAATTGGAGTAAAGATGAATCCAGATATTCAGCATAGTGTCCACCAACCCGATTTAGGTGAATTGAATTTTGAAGTATTGAAAAAAATCCGAGGCTATTTGCGTCGTATGGTTGATGCGGGAGGAAGTGATCTTCATATTAAAGCCAATGCCGTTGTTCGTGCCCGTATAAACGGTGAGATTATTCCCCTATCGGGAGAGATTTTTTCCAAAGATGATGCATTGATATTTGCCAAAGAACTTCTTCGTACCCGTTTTCCTGAACTGGTTGAGAAAAAAGAGTTGGACTTGGTTTATCCGTTTGATGAGAATACTCGTTTCCGTATCAATATCTTTTTTCAAATGGAGGGAATATCAGCCGTTTTCCGACTAATTCCGATCAAAATTTTGACGGTAGATGAGTTGGAGTTACCTGAAATTATCCACAGTTTTGCTGAGATGGAGCGGGGCCTTGTTCTGGTTACGGGAGTTACCGGAAGTGGAAAATCGACCACATTGGCGGCATTGATTAATGAAATCAACTGGAAACGTCGTAAACATATTATCACGATTGAAGATCCGATCGAATTTGTTCATAAAGATCGTAAATGCATCGTCAATCAGCGCAGTATCGGTCAGGATACCCACAGTTTCGGATCAGCGCTTCGTGCTGCGCTGCGGGAAGATCCTGATATCATTCTTGTCGGAGAGATGCGGGATATGGAGACGATTGAGATCGCTTTGCATGCGGCAGATACGGGACATTTGGTTTTTTCAACGCTCCATACTCTCGATGCCAAAGAGACGGTTAACCGTATTATTTCTGTTTTCCCGACGGGTGAACAAAATCGTGTCCGTATGACCCTTGCTTCAGTCCTCAAAGGGGTTATCTCTCAGCGTTTGATTCCAACTGTAACCGGAAAGCGAACGGCGGCATTGGAAATTTTGATTCGAACACCGCGTATTGAGCAGTTGATTGCTGAAAATCGCGATATAGAAATTCCCGATACGATTGCGGAGGGGAAAGAGCTGTATAAATCACAAACTTTTGATCAGGGGATTTTGGATTTATATCTTGCAGGACGGATCACTCGCGATGATGCTCTAGCATATGCTACGTCCGCATCCGATTTAAGACTCCGTATGGAAGGGCTTAGTACAACGGTTGATAAAGCTAAATTAGGGGTTGAAGACGCTCTAAAAGAGTTTAAAACAGAAGATTACATTGCGTTAAAAGAGTAAAAAGATTTAGGATAGTTTAAACTATTTTTAAGTATAATCCGTCCCATTTTATTTCAGAAGGACATGATTATGTTAGAAGGCATTGTAAGAGAGAGTATTGGCAAAGTTGCTACTAAAGCATACCGCCGTGATGGTTATCTTATTGCTAACATCTACGGAAAAGGGCTTGAAAATATTCACGCCGCGTTCAAAATGAACGACTTTATCCGTACGGTGCGCAACAAAGAGACCGTAGCATTTGCTGTAAACGTTGGCGGAGCTGAGATGAACCTTGTAGTTCAAGCGTATGAGTCTCATCCGGTTTCAGGCAACTTGTTGCACGTTGATTTGATGGTTGCACAACCGAATGTTGTTACTCACTACCATGTTCCAGTTAAAACTGTAGGTACTCCTATCGGTTTGAAAAACAAAGGGATGTTGTTTATTGCAAAAAAACGTCTTCGCGTTAAATCAACAATCGAAAACTTGCCGGCAAACATTACTGTTGATGTCGCTCCACTCGATTTGGGCGATTCAGTATTGGTTCGTGATCTTCCACGTGTTGAAAACGTTACATTTACTGATTCAGACCGTGTATCGGTTCTTAGTATCATCAAAGCGAAATAATGATGCTTATCGTCGGACTGGGCAATCCCGGCTCGGCGTATGCTTCGACCCGACACAATATCGGGTTTATGGTGATTGATGAGTTAACTCGTCGTCACAGTGTTCAAAATATTTCAAAGAGCTCCTTCGAAGGGGAGTTGTTTAAAATGGGTCAACACTTTCTTCTCAAACCTACTACCTTTATGAATCTTTCCGGTCGTTCCATCCTTGCTGTTAAAAATTTTTATAAAATCGATGATGTCATTGTGATCCACGATGATTTGGACTTGCCGTTCGGAGCATTGCGTTTTAAAAGCGGGGGAGGTCATGGCGGACATAACGGGCTAAAATCAACCGATGCCGCTATCTCTTCTGAATATGTACGGGTCCGAATGGGTATTGGCAAACCGGAGCATAAATCACAAGTAGCCGACTATGTACTGCATCCCTTTACTTCCGATGAACAAACCAAACTTTCTGTATGGATTGCGAATGCGGCTGATGCGGTCGAGATGCTGCTTAACAATAGTTGCAGTGATGTAGCGGCAAAATGCTCAAGTAAAGGTTTTTAGCATGCTTGCTTTCACGACGTTATCTTTTCTCTACCTACGCTATTTTCTGATCGTTTTGATAGCACTGAGTAGTTTTATGGTCGGCTTTGATTTGATGGATAATGCTTCGGGGCTTCCGGCATCAGCAAATCTTGTTTTGATTTATATTATGTATAAATATTTTTATGCGATTGATATGATGCTGCCGATTTCATTAGTGTTTGCGATGATAGCTTCATTGGTTGAATTAGTTCGTTCCAATGCATTAGCCGCATATTATGCAATCGGATATTCAAAAGCCCGAATCTTAGCCCCTTTTTTAACGGTAGCCGGTGGTTTGATAGGGATTTATATTGCACTGCACACGACCAATTTTGCACGGGCTAATGAATTTTCTGACAATCTTCGCGAAACATCCGAATTTATCCGTCCTACAAGTAACCTTTTTTTCACCCATGAGGGAAATTATATCTATTTCGGAAATCTCTACCCTCTCAGCAAACGGGCAGAAGACATCCGTATTTTTACGTTCGAGCAGGGGCACTTAAAAGAGGCATTGAGTGCAACGGAAGCAGTATATGATAATGGATATTGGAATATTCAAAAAGCCCATTTGATTCATCCTCCGCAGACACTTGATCTTAAAGCGTTGGGAATTGTAAGTGAAGATCGTGAAAATTTAAAAGTACTTCGTGATTTTAAACCAAAGATATTGGATCAGGTTTATGAGGGGAAAGTGAATTTTACGATTGGTGACGGATTGGATGCTCTGAGTCTTTTAAAAAATCAGAATGTCGACGTGGCGAAGATTACAAGCGGAATGTATCGGATGTTTATCACTCCGTGGTTTGCCCTGATTTTGATCGTTATTTGTTTTTCGTATGCACCGGTAAGTGCTCGATTTTTGAATCTCTCCTTTTTTAGTTTTGGAGCTATTTTAGTTACCTTGATGGTTTGGGGATTGCTCTTTATGATGGGAGAGCTTGCAAACAATAAAACTCTCACTCCTGAAATAGGGATTATTACCCCGATAATTGCGCTAAGCGGGGTGATGTTGTGGCGGCTTGGAAATCCCCTAAGGAGAGTTAGGGTAAAATCGCGACAAAACTAATCAATGAGGATTACGAGTGATCGATTTTAAAGCTCTGGCACAAACCTACGGAACACCTTTGTACGTGTACGATTTTGATGCGATGAAAACGCAATTTGAATCATTAAAAGAGGCATTTCGCGGGCGTAAATCGATCTTGGCCTATGCCGTCAAAGCCAACTCAAACCTTAGTGTTGTTAAACATTTCGCACAGCTAGGATCGGGTGCCGATTGTGTTTCAATCGGTGAAGTTCGCCGTGCACTCATGGCCGGAGTACCGAAATACCGTGTTATTTTTAGCGGTGTCGGTAAGCGTGACGATGAAATTCGTGAAGCGATAGAATCCGATATCCTTTATATCAATGTTGAGAGTGAAGCGGAACTAGGGCGTGTTGAGATGATCGCACGGGAAATGGGTGCTAAAGCCCGAATCAGTATCCGTGTTAATCCGAATATTGATCCTAAAACGCATCCTTATATCTCCACCGGTTTGCATGATAACAAATTCGGAGTTGAGATCGTAGCGGCAAAACGGATGTACATCCAAGCGAAAAATTCCGATCACCTTGATCCGGTAGGGATCCATTTTCATATTGGAAGCCAACTGACTGAACTGGAACCGATTTATGAAGCGGCGGTCATTGTTGCCGATTTACTTCGCTCATTGCAAGCGATTGATATAGAGTTGAAATTCTTTGATATCGGCGGTGGACTTGGTGTCCGTTATGATAACGAAACAACCATTGAACCTTATGATTATGCGCAAGCAATTCTCTCTGCCATCAAAGGGATCGATGTTACGATCATTTGTGAGCCGGGACGCTTTTTGACAGCGAATGCCGGGTATTTTTTGACTAAAGTACTGTACGAGAAAAATAATGGAGCGAAACGTTTTGTCATGGTGGATGGAGCAATGAACGATCTTATCCGTCCGAGTTTGTATAAAGCGTATCACCGTATCGAAGCAATTGACAAGTCAGGTGAAGAGAGTGCTGCAGATGTGGTCGGTCCGGTGTGTGAGAGCGGTGACTTTTTGGCTAAAAACTATCCGCTTCCAATGATGGAACACAATGATTTACTCATAGTCCACAGTGCCGGAGCCTACGGTTTCGGAATGGGAAGTAACTACAACACCCGTGGACGTTCTGCTGAGATTGCGGTTGAAGAGGGGAAAGAACGGCTCATTCGACGTCGCGAAAACTTCGAAGACGTGATCGCATTAGAGCGTGAGTACCTGTAGGAATCATGATGTATTTTATTGATGTGCAAGGGACGTTGATCGAAGATAATACCAAGCTTCCGACTCGTGGAGCGGTAGCGTTTATCGACTATCTCAATGCTCATCAAATTCCCTATATGGTCATTACTAACAGCACCAAAAACCCGAGTGATGAGTTTTTAGGGTATTTGAACTCCATAGGATTGAATATACCCCGCGAGCATTACCTTGATCCGTTGATGATGTTGGAACGCCATATTGATAAAGCCCAAAGAATTGCGGCATATGGATCGGAACCTTTTTTGAACGTTGTACGTTCTCTGGGATATTCCCTCGATTATGCGTTGCCGGATGTTGTTTTGGTGGCAATCAAAGAGAATTTTAATCCTGACGAATACGCGCAAATGATCGAGTTCCTCCTTGGCGGAGCGGCGTTGGTAGGAATGCATGAAACAACCTTGTACGTCAAGAATCATAAACGTTATCCCGGAGTGGGGGCGATTTTAAAAATGCTGGAGTTCGCGACATCTGTCCCTTATACCGTTGTCGGAAAACCGAGTCTCCCGTTTTTCGAGGAAGCACTCTCTATGCTCTCTATGCAACATGAGGGAGCAGCGTTCCATGACGTCACTATTATCAGTGACGATGTGAAAGGGGATCTTATCGGAGCACAATCGCTGGGGATGAAAGGGATATTTGTCCTCAGCGGTAAATATCGATCGGCTGAAGAAATTATCCCGTCTTTGAAACTTCACGAGCGTCCGGCAGAAATTTATGCCGATATGCAAGCAATATTGGAGCGTTTATGAATACATTAGAAGAGTGCCGAGCACGAATTGATGAGATAGACAACGAGGTTGTCGCTTTGTTGAACCGCCGTATGGAGGTGGTACGCCGTGTCGGTGAGATCAAGCATGAAAATAAAAGTGCCGTCTATCGTCCTGAGCGAGAAAAATCGATTATTGATCGTTTGACACATTTGAGCGAAGTATCGGGAGGATTGCTTAATTCTGCGGCGATTGAAGCCGTTTTTTTAGAAATTTTTGCCGTAGCGCGTAATCTTGAACTCCCTGAGCGTATTGCATATCTGGGGCCGGAGGGAAGTTTCACCCATCAGGCGGCGGAATCTCGTTTTGGGGCTATGAGCGATTACCTCTCACTGGGCTCTATCGAAGCGGTATTTAAAACCCTTGAAGCAGGACGGGCAAAATTTGGGGTGGTTCCTATTGAAAACAGCCGTGATGGTGTTGTAGGTGAAACGCTCGATTTGCTGGGGAAAAGCAGTGTAAAAATCGTGGCTGAACTTTACATGCCGATTCATATGGCATTTGCAACAAAATCGGAAAAAATTCAGGATATCAAACGAATATATTCCAAAGATAAAGGGTTTGGTCAATGCCGGGAGTTCTTGCAGGAACATGGGTTGAGTACTATAGAACATATTCCGGTGGAATCGACGGCAAAAGCGGCTATTTTGGCTTCGAAAGACCCTGAAGCAGCAGCGATATGTTCCCATATTGCGGCAAAACTCTACGGTGTTCCGACATTGTTTGAAAACATTGAAGACGCCCATAACAATGCAACCCGATTTTTTATCCTCAGTGATTTTAAAAACGGTATCAGCGGTGAAGATAAAACATCGATTTTGGTTCGTTTGAAAGATGCCCAAAAAGCGGGTGCATTAGTTCATTTTCTTGAAGATTTCAACAATGCGGAAATTAACCTGAGTAAAATAGAAAGCCGCCCATCACGGGATAATGACGGTTTTGGCTACTGGTTTTTTATCGATTTCTTCGGTCATATTGATGAAGAAAGAGTTCAAATGTTAATCCAAAAACACAACGATGAAGTGACATGGCTGGGCAGCTATGTTAAGGGAGAATTATGAAATTTAATGACGCATTAGAGAGTATTAAAACCTACGAGGCGGGTAAGCCGATCGAGTTGGTTGTCCGAGAGTACGGAATCGATAAAGATTCTATTGTGAAGCTGGCCAGTAATGAAAATCCGTTCGGATGTTCACCGAAAGTGAAAGAGGCGGTACATTCCATCATCGATAATATGTCTCTTTATCCCGATGATTCGATGGTGAAGCTGAAGATGGCTTTATCGGATAAATACGGTATTAAACCCAACGAATTGATCATCGGTGCGGGAAGTGATCAGGTGATCGAGTTTGCAATTCACGCCAAAGCGCACGCCGGTAGTAAAGTACTGATGAACAGCGTAACGTTCGCGATGTACGAGATTTATGCCAAGCAGGTAGGTGCACAGATACTCCGTACCGCATCACGCGAACATAAGATGGATGAGTTTTATGCCCTTTATCTTGAACACAAACCATCCATTATTTTCCTTTGTACCCCGAATAACCCGACCGGTGACGGACTTAACGCAAAAGAGATGCTCTCCTTTATTGAAAAAGTGGATAGCGACACCTTGGTGATTGTCGATGGTGCGTATATGGAATATGCCCGATTTAAAGATCCTTCTTTTGCGGTTGAACCTCACGATTTGGTTGAGCGGTTTGACAATGTCCTTTTCCTTGGGACATTCTCAAAAGCGTATGGCTTGGGGGGAATGCGTGTCGGTTACGGTATCGCTCAGGCTCCTATCATTGAAGCGCTGTACAAAGTCCGTCCTCCGTTTAACATTACGACCCTTTCTCTTGAAGCGGCTTCTGTGGCGCTGGAAGATGAAGCATTTGTTCAGGAATGCATTGCCGATAATTTTAATCAAATGAGCCGTTATGAAGCCTTCGCACGTGGAAAGGGTATCGATGTGATTGAAAGTTATACGAATTTCGTCACTTTATTGCTTCCTGAAGAAAAAAAATCATCGAAAATTGCGCAAGAACTCTTAAAAAAGGGTATGATTGTACGTGATTTAAGCAGTTACGGATTAAACGCAATTCGCGTGACCATCGGTACATCGGTTCAAAACGATCGTTTCTTCGAACTCACTGATCCTTTATTATAAAATAGGTAAAAATGGATTTTAAGGCCCTTTTCTCGCAACTCGTTGTTTTTTTCGGAAAGCTCAACCAAGCACAAAAGATTATTATCGGTGCAGCGGTTGCTGGGATTGTGGCATTTTTGCTTTTTTTAGTCGTTTACACGTCTGATGGAGCCGGCGGTGAGAATGGAGGGTATCAAGTCCTTTTTGACTCACTATCTCCTCAAGATGCGGCGCAAGTGGTGCAACAACTTGAAAAAGACAAAATTCCCTACAAAATTCCCCGTGAAAATGTGATTGAAGTCCCCAAAGAGGTTGTCTATAAAGAACGAATTACGATTGCTTCTATGGGGATACCCAAAGAGGGACATGTCGGATTTGAGCTTTTTGACAAACAGGAATTCGGTGCAACCAATTTTGACCAAGAGGTAAAATTCCGACGGGCGTTAGAAGGGGAGTTGGCACGATCGATCGATTCTCTCGGGCCGGTTGAAAAATCAAGTGTCTCTCTTGCTCTTCCGAAAGAGACCCTTTTTGTTTCTGAAGCCGTTCCCCCTTCGGCCTCGGTTATGGTTCAGCTTAGTGCAGATCAAAAACTCTCACCAAAGCAGATTCGAGGGATAAAAAAACTGGTTGCATCGGCTGTACCAAAACTTACTCCTGAAAATGTCACTTTGATCGATTCTGAGGGTGAAACGCTCGGGGATAATGATGCGGCATCGGCGATGGGTGAACTCTCCTCTATGCAACAGCAGTATAAAACCAAAGAAGAGAAAAAACAAGAAGAAAAAATTCTCAATGTTCTTGCTCCGTTTATCGGCGGGAAAGATCGTATCGTTGCCAAAGTCACTATCGAGTACGATTTCTCAGAGCAAAGCTCCACATCCGAAAAATTTGATCCTGAAAATGTTGTTCGCAGTGAACAGACATCTGAAGAGAAACGTGATGGTGGTACTCCTGCATCAGCTCAAGTCGGCGGTGTTCCGGGAGCGGTGAGCAATGTAGGACCGGTACAGGGATTAGCTACAAATGCAACCGGGGAAAAGTATGAGAAAACAACCGGTACCACCAATTATGAAATTTCTAAAACCGTTTCGACGACAAAAATGGAATTCGCCCGTATTAAGCGGATGACAGCAGCCGTTGCGGTTGATGGAAAATACGAAGCCAAAAAAGGGCCGGACGGACAACCCACTGAAGAGAAGGAATATATCCCGTTAGATGAAACGCAGCTTCAGGCGATTGATGCATTGGTCAAACAATCGATCGGTCTGGATGAAAAACGGGGGGATTTGGTAACGGTACGGAATTTTGAATTCCAGACGACCAAAGAGGGTGATGTTAAAAACCCTGCAACTAAGACGACAGCCTTTATTGATACCTATTTGGCACCGTTTTCCACCTTCTTCAAATATTTGTTTGTTGCTATACTTTTGTTTGTTGCTTACAAAAAAATCATCATTCCGTTTGCAGAACGTATGCTTGAATTTAGCCGCGAAGAAGAAGAATTCGAAAAACCGAATCTTGAAATTGCAGATGATGAAGATGAAGATTTGGTTGAAAAAGTTCAGCAGATGCGCAAAAAAGTGGAAAGCCAGCTTGGCCTTGGCGATAGTTTCAACGAAGATGAGCTTAAATACGATGTATTGCTTGAAAAAGTACGCGAAATAGCTGAAGAGCACCCTGAAGAGATCGCCTCGTTAATTCAAACATTGATTGATGAAGAAACTGTTCCCGGCGGCGACATCATGAACAAGCGATAGGAGGGAAGAATGAATTTAACACCGTCCCAGCAAGCCAATTTCGATGAAATGAGCATGACGCAAAAAATTGCAATTTTATTGGTCCAATTGGGTGAAGATGTCACCGCTACCATTTTTGCGCGAATGAATGTCGAAGCGATTACCGAAATATCCAAATACATTGCCAATAACCGATCGATTGAAAAAAGTTTGGGTGCGGCTGTGTTGGAAGAGTTTTATGCGATTGTGCAATCCAATCAGTATCTGAATACGGGCGGTTTGGAATATGCTCGTGAAATTTTGTACAAAGCTCTTGGACCCGACGAGGCGAAAAAAGTATTGGAACGTTTAAGTAAAACGATGCAAAATACCCAAAACTTTGCTTATTTGTCTAAGATTAAGCCGCAGCAATTGGCTGACTTTATTATGACGGAACATCCGCAGACAATCGCACTTATCTTAGCTCATATGGACCCATCTGCCGCTGCGGAAACGTTGTATATTTTTTCGGATGACCTTCGTGCGGAAGTAGCTATGAGGATGGCAAAACTGGGTGATATTTCACCGTCCATTATTAAGCGTGTCAGTGCCGTACTCGAATCCAAACTCGAATCGTTGGCGAGCTATAAAGTGGAAGTGGGCGGTCCTCGTGCGGTTGCCGATGTGTTCAACCGTTTGGGTTCAAAAGCTTCCAAAGCAACGTTGTCACAAATCGAGCAGCTCGACCAAGAACTTGCGGCGTCAATCAAAGAGATGATGTTCACCTTCGAAGATATTGTCGATCTAGATGGTAACAGTGTTCGAGAAATCCTCAAATCGGTGGATAAAAACGATCTTATGTTGGCCCTCAAAAGTTCTGCAGATGAACTCAAAGAGAAGTTTTATGCCAATATGTCGCAACGGGCGAAAGACTCATTTATCGAAGAGATGCAGTTTCTGGGTGCGGTTAAGGTCAAAGAGGTGGAAGGTGCTCAGCGTAAAATCGTGGATGCCGTCCAAGCATTGGCGGAGCAGGGTGTATTACAGTTGGGCGAATCTGAAGAGCTGGTGGAGTAAGCTAGATGGATGTGGTTATTCAGCAGGATCGTTCCGGTGCGCATAGTATCAGCAAGTACCAGTTTAAAATTCTCTCTTCGTTGTCGGGGGCAAGTATCGGTGAAGCACGCCAGGAACTTGGAGCTCAAGAAGGAGCGATAGAACGGCGCAGAGACAGTGCCCCATCTGCTAAAGACGAATTGGTTGAATCGCTGATGAAAAAAGCTGATGAGATGAGTTCAAACGTCATTAAAATGCAAATGCGCCTTGAAACGATGCAAGAAGAACATGTAATTGCTCTCGAAGAAGCAAAAAAAGCGGGATATGAAGAGGGTGTTACAGCCGGAATCGCTCAAGAGCAATCACAGCGTGCAGGGCAGAGTGCGCAATCGCATGATCAGCTTGCGCAATCCGTTAAAACGCTTGAAAATGCTGCGGCAGAGTTTGTAAATGCTTTGGTTTCGATACAAAAAGAGTTGACCCATACGGCACTAGAGATCGCTAAAGAAGTAATTGGGATTGAGACACATGACAATAGTGCTAAAATAGCTGCAAAACTCTCCGGCGATTTGATTGAAGAGCTTAAAGATGCTTCAAAAATTACTCTGCGGGTCAATCCGGCGGATCACGGATTTATATCCGAAAAAGTGGGTTCACTCTCACATGTGGAAGTATTATCCGATCGTGCCATCAGCCCCGGTGGTGTTGTTGCAATCAGCGATGTAGGGAATATCGATTCTGAGATTAAAAAGCGTTATGAGCGACTTAAGCGTTCGCTTTTACTGGAATCGTAAAGCATTTTCGTAAACATTCGCTTTTATACTATACTAACCGTAATATAACTATTTTTTAGGACAGTGCATCATAATGAATATCAAAAATTTTACCTTGTCGCAGTTGGAAGAACTCTCTCAGAAAATACGGGATCGTATTTTAGAGGTAGTCAGTACAAACGGTGGACATCTAAGCTCCACATTGGGGGCTACAGAGATTATCGTAGCGATGCATAAAGTATTTGATTCAACCAAAGATCCTTTTATTTTTGATGTTTCTCATCAGTCCTATGCCCATAAACTTCTCACTGATCGATGGGAGGAATTCGCAACACTTCGTCAATTCAACGGGCTAAGCGGTTATACGAAACCCTCCGAATCTGAGAGTGATTATTTTGTAGCCGGGCACAGCTCAACCTCGATTTCTCTCGGTGTCGGAGCCGCAAAAGCGATTGCCCTCAAAAACGAGCAAGAGAGCCGTATCCCCGTCGTTGTAATCGGTGATGGTGCGATGTCAGCTGGAATGGCGTATGAAGCACTTAATGAACTGGGTGATCGTAAATATCCGATGGTTATTATCCTTAACGATAATGAGATGAGTATTGCCAAACCGATCGGTGCGATCAGCCGTATGCTAAGCTCAGCGATGGCAAGCCCTTTTTATCAGCGTTTTAAAAAGAAAACAGAGCAGTTTGTCGATAATTTCGGCGAAGGGGCACACTATCTTGCGAAGCGGTTTGAAGAATCGTTTAAACTCATCACACCCGGTATATTGTTTGAAGAGATGGGGATTGAATACATAGGTCCGGTAGACGGGCATGATCTCAAATCGCTTATTGAAATTTTGAGCATGGCCAAAGCAATGGGGAAACCGGTTTTAGTCCATGTACAGACGATTAAGGGCAAAGGCTATGAAATCGCTGAAGGGAAGCATGAAAAATGGCACGGTGTCTCCCCTTTTGATCTTAAAAGCGGAACAGCCAATACTAAAAGCTCAGCTAAAAGTGCCACGCAAATCTATGCCGATGCTCTTATGGAACAAGCACTTAAGAACGATAAAATCGTAGGGGTTACCGCTGCGATGCCTAGCGGAACCGGACTCACGCAGTTGATGGAAAAATATCCGGATCGTTTTTGGGATGTGGCGATTGCCGAGCAGCATGCGGTTACGTCTATGGGAGCATTAGCTAAAGAGGGGTTTAAGCCCTTTTGTACCATTTATTCTACCTTTATGCAACGAGGGTATGATCAAGTGGTTCATGATGTGTGTTTGATGGATTTGCCGGTTGTATTCGCAATGGACAGAGCCGGAATCGTCGGTGAAGACGGTGAAACCCATCAGGGGGTATTTGATATCAGTTTTTTACGTCTTATTCCCAATATGACTTTATGCGCTCCACGTGATGAAAAATCATTCCACCATCTCGTTGAATATGCTGCAGGTTATGAGCGCCCTTGTGCGATCCGCTATCCGCGAGGGTCCTTTTTAGAGGCTGAATTACCCGAATCGGTTCCCTATGAGACAGGAAAATCTCAGTTACTGATTTCGAATACAACAGATCTCTTGTTTATCGGATACGGTAACGGGGTTGGACGTGCGGCACAAACGATGGAATGCATGGAAGAGAAACCCTCGTTGCTCGATTTGCGTTTTGTGAAACCTTTGGATACTGAGATGTTGCGCAATATGGCTATGAAACATAAGAAATGGTATGTATTTAGTGACTCGGCACGTATCGGGGGAGTAGGAAGCGCATTACTCGAATGGCTTTGTGAAGAAAAAATAACCGATGTAGCGGTAGTGACATTTGAATACGAAGATGAATTTATCAAGCATGGAAGTACAAAGCTCGTAGAAGAGTCCTTGGGACTTCTGCCGACGCAGTTAGCCCTACGCGTTAGCGAAGGATAATAACTCCGGCAATGCGCCCTGTGTGCTGCTGATCGGCTCGATATGAGAAATACTGATCATGATGGCATGCCGTACACTCATTTACCAATTCGACCTTTTCAACCCCTAAGTGTTTTAACTGCATACACAAAATGGTATTAACATCCAAAAAGATTTTTTCATTTTCAAAACGGAGCGCTTCTGGATATCCTTTAGCCCGTGTTTCCTCTGCAATGCTGCTATTGATTTCATAACAGCATCCGCTGATGGAAGGACCCAAAACAACATTGATCTCAGAAGGGGTTGAACCGAACTCTAATCCCATAGCTATAATGGTCTTTGGTAGAATTTCATTGAGTGCACCAGCACGTCCGGCATGGACAACCCCAATCGCTTTATGGACAGAATCATATAAGAGAACAGGCGTACAATCAGCACTCATGACCATCAGTGGGATATTGGGACGATTGGTAATGAGGGCATCACATTCAGGCACAGTATCGAAGGTAAACGTTTCATCGACAAGGGTGATTTTGTCCGAGTGAATTTGACGCATATGGATCAGTGAGTGACGATGGTAGTCCATGGTGCGTGCAAGCAAATCATGATTTTCTAAGACATCGATAGGATCATCCCCCACATGAAACGCGAGATTTGCATCGGTGTAAGGTGTTTTAGACACTCCGCCGTGACGGGTAGTAAAACAGGCGGAAATATCGGGGAAAAAGGATAAGAATATTGAATTGATGATTTTCATTTAGTGAGTATAGCAAGAGAGGCTTTAATGCGGTATATTTTTTGATTTAAATCAATTCTATTTTGCAACCGCTCGGTTATACTAACTTTAGTGATTTGTGAACAAAAGTCACTTCTTAAAAAAAATGGGAAGATATGAAGACAAGTATTAAAGTAAGATTGATTATTTTGGCAATATTGCCACTCTTGGCTATTTTAGGGCTGGGGGCTGGGAAAATTGTTTTTGATATCGGTATCAAAGATAATCTTATAGCAACAAAAAACCGTATATTAGAAGCTGAGACTCTTTCGTCTGTTATTCATTTAATGCAAATAGAAAGGGGTATGAGTGTTGGTTTTGTTGCATCCAATGGCGTAAAAAATAAAGATAATCTCCCGGAGATAAGAAATAAAGTGGATATTGCGATAGACGAGGCAAAAAAAGTTTATGCTTTAACCCTTGGTGATAATTCGGTTTTAAACAATGTAAGTAATCTCCGTGAAACAAGAAACGAAATTGATTCCCTCTCTATTAGTATTCCAGAGACAGGTGCTTATTTTTCAAAAACTATTGTTGCTTTGGTGAATGCTTCGGCAACTATCCCGACACAAATTGAAGACAGGGATGCGCGAAATATTATTCAAGCCTATACTCATCTTTCTATGGCAAAAGAGCAACTGGGACAAATGAGAGCTAATTTAAATGGGGCTTTTGCAAAAGATGTATTTATAGGAGATACCTTTTTTAAATTTGCGAGTAATGTCAGTGCTTATACAGTAAATTTATACAACTTTACAAGCTTGGCAACTCCTACGCTTAAAAGCTTTTATGAAAACAATTATAAAGGCGAATCAGTAAATCAAACCATGGCTATGATAGAAATAGCAAAAGCAAAAGGACAAAATGGCGGCTTTGGAGTTGATTCTTCTGTTTGGTTTACTAACGTAACGGCTTCAATGGAGATTCTCAGAAAAGTTGAGATAGAGCTTTATAAACATGTCACAGAACAGATAGATAAAAAGATAAAAGAGACAAAACTTGATATGATAGCTATTCTCGTCTCTTTTATTGTCGGCACTGCTGTTTTTACTATTTTCATCCTTTATTTTATAAAAGTATCTATTTCAAAGCCATTGGATAACTTTAAAAAAAGTCTCCATGAGATTAGCACAAGTAAAGATTTGACTATCAAAGCGGATGAAAATGCCCCATTTGAATTGTCTCAAATGGCAAGTAGTTTCAATTCGCTTATTCATGCATTAAGAGACCTGATCGAAACGGCCAAACAAGGCTCAGCCGAAAATGCTTCCATTTCTCATGAGCTCTCAGCAACAGCGATAGGTGTTGGTAATAATGTTGAAAAATCGGTAATGGTAATTGAACAATCCACTGCCAAAGCAAGTGAGATTAAAAATGAGCTAATTTTTGCCATCCAAGATGCTCAAAAGAGTAAAAAAGATATTGCAATAGCAAGTGAACATCTTGATGCAGCACGCAATGATGTTATCACTCTAACGTCACGAGTACAACAGGGGGCCGAACTTGAGATTGAACTTGCCCTTAGAATGGATACGCTCTCGAATGAAGCAAATGCAGTAAAAGTTGTTCTAGAAGTTATTTCTGATATTGCCGATCAAACCAATCTTCTAGCACTGAATGCTGCGATCGAAGCTGCACGCGCCGGAGAACATGGCCGAGGATTTGCTGTTGTAGCCGATGAGGTTCGTAAGCTTGCTGAGAGAACTCAAAAATCATTAACGGAAATCAATGCTACTATCAATATTATCGTTCAATCTATCGGTGATGTAAGTGGACAAATGAATATAAATTCGTTAGAAGTTCAGGATCTTGCAAATATTTCAATGAATGTAGAAGAAAAAATCAATGCCAGTGTAAATATTGTGAATGCGGCTGTAATAGCGAGTGATAAAACGGTTACCGACTTTGAAAAAACAGGACATGAGGTTGAATCTATTGTGGCATCGATTTCAGAAATCAATAAAATCTCTTCCCATAATGCCAGAAATGTGGAAGAGATTGCAGCAGCTGCCGATCATCTTAACACAATGACGGATGATTTACACGCTAAACTGGAAACATTTCGTACATAAAAAAGGCTATAAAGTCTTTTTAATATTTTCCTTCCTTTTTAGTATATACCGATTATACTACTTCAATATATAGTATTTATTTTCAGTGTAAAGGGTTGGTATGGATGCGGATACATTAGGGGTGATAGTATCGCTCATAGGAGCTGCATTTGTTGCTCGTCAGACGTATGAGCATTTTATCCGGAACCGGGCATTCGCTTACATTGAACGGTTTAATCACAAAGATTTTATGGAGCTTCGGATTACTATTGAACAGTGGATCAGTGAAAATTCCAATCCCTCCAGTCTTTCGACATTGTTAAAGTCAAAAAAGACGGAGGATATTTCGATGTCCGTGAAGATACGTACCTATTTAAATCTTTTTCAAGAGCTTGCTGTCGCCTTTGAGAAAGGGATGGTGGATAAACATATTTTTTATCGAAATTTTGATTATTTGATTGTTTCAAATTGGGAGCGGTTCGCTGATTTTATCTATACTGTACGGGCATTAACCGGAGATTTTACAATTTATAAACGCTTTGAACTGATGGCCATGGAAGTGAAAGCGGCTAAAAAAACCAATAGTGTGACGGGTAAAATTTATGTTTTCGGATACGGTTCCTTGATGCTTGAAGAGAGTATTCATAAAACCCTGCAACGTCAGGCGAATCAATACCCGCTGTTTGATGCAACGTTAAACGGGTATGTTCGCGGTTGGGATATTGTGATCGATATTTTTTCCGATACGCTGCAACGTCCTATCAAAGCACTGTTTTTAAATGTACGTAAAAGTACGGAGCGTTCTGTGGACGGGATGATTTTTTCGGTGACTTTCGAAGAGCTCAACCATCTGAAAGAGAGGGAAGTCAATTATGATTGTATTGAAGTGACACCACATGTTTCTTCATCGATTTTACAATCCTCTGACGTAGTTGTAACGTTTATTGGCCAAAGCGAACATTTGCTAGAAAATTGCAATGAACGGTGCTATGTGATGCAGCGGTATCTCAATGTTTTGGAAAAAATAGAGCCGTTGCATTCACGTCAATATCAACTCATGAAAGAATCTGCCTCTTTTGAAGCGGTAGTATTGGATGGAACTTATTCTTTCCCCTCTCACGGATGAAGAGAACCTATTCTATCCTGATCATTAAAACTTGTGCACGTAGCTAAAAAGATAGTTTCTTCCCTCTCTTTGTATCCCGCCGGCAGTATTGTAGTAATAGCTTGGATCTCTGATATCTTCGTTAAATATGTTTTTGACCGTCGCTCGGATTTCGCTTGAGGCTGAAAATTTATAGGTGAGTGTCTCATCAACGATATGCTGCTGATGCACTGTTGTATCTGCATCATCATCTATAATCCAACCTATCTGCGATTGAGTCGTTTTTGAAAAATATTGCCATGTTGTTCCAAAAGAGAGATTATCGATCGGTCGGTAGATATAGATTGCTTTGAGCATGACTTTGGATATATCGGGCATAGATTGACTACGGGAGACCGGATAATCTTCTTCCGGAGGAGTGGCATAGCCTGCTTCAATGTACGAAGCATTGAAATAAAAATCATGTTTGGGTTTTGACTGAAAGTTGTATTCAAACTCAAAGCCTTTGCTTATTCTGTCATTATAATTTTGGTATCCGGGAATCGTAGAAGAGAACTCTTCCAAATCGATGACATTTTTAAGCTGGGAATAGAAGAAATCTATGGAGAATTTATTATTAAAGTCCGGTGAGTATATTGCGACAGCCTCATAGGTGTCCGTCTCTTCCGGTTTGATGTTTTCAACTCCTGCACGGTAGTTGATGTGTCCATTGGCATAGGCTTCCGTAAACGTAGGAGCTCGAAATGCAGAACCGTAAAGAAGCTTGAAAATAGTTTTATCATCAGCCCGATACACCACAGCTGCTCTTTGGCTCCATTTTGTCCCAATATCGGAGTAGTCATCGACGCGTGCACCAAGGATGAGATCCATATCAGGATTAAGAGAGATTAAATCCTGGAGATATCCATATCCAATAGTTCTGCTTTGATTGCCTCTGATAAAACTGGTAGTCGGGTTTGCCCAATAAGCGGGTTCATGTATTGCGTCATACCTGAAAGCTTGATTGCCGATTGTGGCTATATTTTGTGCAATGGCATTTTCGACACTGTTATAATAGTCATCTTGGGCTATTTTCACATATCGCGCTCCAACACCCGCTACGATCTCACTGGATTTGATTTTAGGAAGGGTGAAAATGGTTTCGGCTTCAAAATTTTGTTCTTTGAGTTTCTCAGTAAAGTAAAAGCCGTCTTGCATCGTCACACCCACTACGGAAAATCTAGCAGCTGTAGAGCTAATTGGTGCTATATTGGCACCCTCATTCAACTCCCCATGCGAGAAATTTACCTTAGTCTCTATTCCAACAGCATTGAAGTTTGTTTTATAAGAAGCCTGTGAGAAAAAGTAGGAGTTGACATGTTCTTTCGGGCTGGTAGGGATGGGGTCCATGTCCTCTTCAAAACCATAAAAATTGCCATAAACACTTCGTTTGTATCGAGTAAGGAATTCAAAACCGTCATTTATAGCTTTCAAACCGATGGAAATATCTTTCATTGTTTCATCGGTACCTTCTGTTCGTCCCTCAACAGGGAGTGATTTATCGTGTCGTGTGATGTATCCATCGGAAAATATTTTCCAATTATTTGAAAGAGTGTAGACATTGGCACCTGCTGTAAGCGTGTTATAGCTGCCGGCACCGAGAAAGATTTTATTCTCAACTTTTGAATTTCCCAGTTTTGTGATTATATTGACCGTGCCGTAAAAAGCACCGGAGCCTTGAGTTGTGGAATTCGGTCCGCGAAGCACCTCTATTCTATCTACAAGCTGGAGAGGGAAATCCATATAAAAATCGCTTGAGCCTGAAACTTCGTTGTTGATTGCGACACCATCTACTAAAATCTTGATTTTATCTGAGAGATAGGCATTTGGGTTTTTGAAGCCTCGGACTGTGGACATCGTATAACCCATAGGGCTGAGCTGCATTTGGATCCCGGGGAGCATTCCCAACGCTTCACCGACATTTTGTATGCCGGCATCAATATAGGTTTGCGCATCAACAACACTGACAACGGACGGCATATAATCTACATTGAGGGATTTTTTCGTTGCCAACGTACTTACATTTTCTAAAAGTGACTCGAAATCATTAATTTCTACAGAGGGGTCAGCAGCGTATGATGAGGTAAGCGATGATAGCAAAATGATGTGTGATAGAAGTTTTTTGGGCACAAAAATCACCTTTTTTTTGCACATTTTGCTATACTGATAGTTCTGAATATTTTATACAAATTTTTATAACAGTTCCGTTAAACAGACTAATTAAAGAGGTAAAATTGATAAACAATGTTTTCTTTTTATCCATTTTTATTGTTTTGTTTCAACCCGCTGCTTTGTCCGCATCCTCTTATGATGACTATACGCTAGAGATTTTCTCAAAAATCATTCCTCGGTTTATTTTAATGAGCTCTCAAAAAACGACTATTCAAAATAAAATAGAGATATGTATTTTACATGATAAACTGGATGAGCGAACGGCATCGTCCTTGGTTGATAGAATCCAGAATAATTATCCAAACGGAATTAAAAACTATAAGCTAAACGTTATCAACAGTGATTACACAGATATTGATTTATGTCGTAAAAGTCAATTAGCATTTTTATTTGATACAGATGAAAAAAATATGGACAATTCCATTCGTATGCTAAATAAAAATACCGTTTTTACCATGTCCTATGATGCAAAATATCTTGTGAACGGTGTAGATGCTACGTTGTTTTTAGGGAGAAAAGTTGTCCCGTATATCAATATGAGGGCTTTGCGTCAAAGCGGAATAGAGATTGATAATACATTGGTACAAATATCAAAAATTTATTTGCAAGGAGACAGCAAATAATGCGCGGTGTCAGTATTGAATTGAAAATGATTATAGGATTAATCTTTTTTGCTGTATTTTTGGTGGGATTTGAGCGTTTTCAGTTTTCAGACAATATTGTTCAGCAATTTATTGAATCTAAAAAGTCAAAAAATAAACTATTAATCGACACGATTTCTCCGATAATCGGTTTGAATATCTCTTTGGGTTTAAATAATGCGAATGCAGAGTATTTGAATCAAATTATGAAACAAAACAATGATTTACTAAATTTTGATCTCATCGATTCAAGCGGAAGCAGAATATTTCATTATGAAAAAGCTCCATTGATAGAAATCCAAAAAACGGTTGATGGGGTTCGTTATGCAAGTCAATCCATCAAAGACCCTGTTACCGGGGAAAACGTCGGTACTGTTTATTTGTATTTTGACGATCATGAGTATCAGGCAATGATGGAAAAAAATAAAGAAATAACGATCAAAATTTTTGGCATCAGTTTTGTAGTGCTGATGATTTTTGTCTTATTCATCAAAAGAGAATTTAAATTTTTGAAAAGACTCAGTGAAGAAGTCTTGCAGTATGACCCGCATATTAATAATTTTACCCTCCAAAAATCTGACCGAACGGATGAAGTGGGAGTCATTCATAATGCTATTATCTCCATGGTAACCAAGATTAATGGTTATGCAACACTTTTGGATGATTTGAATCATTCATTGGCAGTAAAAGTCGAGGAAAGAACGCAAGAGTTGCAAAATGCAAATTTGCAACTTCAAGAGCTTTCACTGACAGACTCATTGACGCATTTATCAAACCGAAGAAGTCTCGCGATTCATTTACACGATATATGGGAACTTGCTAAACGTAATCATATTGTTATATCGATAATTATGTGTGATATTGATCATTTTAAACAGGTTAATGATAAATACGGGCATATCATTGGAGATTTTGTTTTAAAAGATATTGCGAATATATTGAAAAATTCACTGAAGAGAAAAAGCGATTTTATTGCACGATACGGAGGTGAAGAATTCATGATCGTTTTGTATGAAACGGAGATTCATACGGCAGAAGAGATATGCGGTACTATTCAAAACAATCTTAAAGATATCAATAAATTCGAATATAAAGAGGTTAAATTAAATTCTATTACCATGAGCTTCGGTATAAGTAGCATTACGCCTAACGAAACGAGTGAATATAACGATTTGATAAAGCTTGCAGATATGGCTTTGTATCAAGCGAAAAAAAATGGTCGGAATTGTTTTGTATCAATAACTGAGTAAGAGATTGTGCTGATTTCATAATACTTTCACAAAAAATATCCATTTTTACACTAATGTTTACTAAAACAATGCTCGGTAATATAGATGGATTCAAGGAGGTCGTTTTCCAAGAAATTTGCTACAATACCCAAAATGTGATAAGGATGATGCTGTGTTACAAAAACAGATGAAAACGGTACGATTGGACGGAGAGGAGAATGATTCTAAACGCACGGAGTTAAGAGCTTATTTTCATCAGAGTTTTGATCTATTTGAATCACTGTTTGAACTTTTGATATCTGATGACGTTTTTTACCGTCAATCCGAACCGACACGCCATCCGATGATTTTCTATTTCGGACATACGGCAATTTTTTATATCAATAAACTGGTGGCATCCGGAGGTTTAAAAGAGCGGATCAATCCCCATTTTGAAGAGCTGTTTGCCGTCGGTGTTGATGAAATGACGTGGGATGCCAGCAGTGATTCTCTGAGATGGCCGAGTATTGATGAAGTCCGTATGTATCGACAAAAAGTTCGTCACCTTGTGGATGAGATGATCGCTACACTTCCCATGAAGCTCCCCATCACGAAAGAGGACCCCTTATGGGCAATATGGATGGGGATCGAGCATGAACGAATCCATATCGAGACGTCGAGTGTTCTTCATCGTCAAATGCCGCTTGAATTTATCCGTTCCCATGAAAACTTTCCTCTGTGTCCGATTCATGGGGATGCTCCTGAAAACTCTCTGGTGTATTTTTCTGCAACGGACGTTAAACTCGGTAAAGGCTTGGATGATCAGGGGCTTTATGGGTGGGATAACGAATACGGCAATGCGGTCATTAACATAGAAGAGTTTCAATCCTCCAAATATCTGGTCAGTAACGGCGAATTTATGGATTTTGTAGCGGCAAACGGATACGGTGTGAGCCGGTGGTGGGATGAAGAGGGGCTGAAATACCTCCAAATCCGCAAAGCGACGTGTCCTGCTTTTTGGATTCCTCAAGAGGATGGGAGTTATAAATATCGCTCGTTAACCACTGAAATTGATATGCCCTATAACTGGCCGGTTGAGGTAAATGCGTTGGAAGCTGAAGCGTTTTGCCGTTGGAAAAGTGCGCAGGACGGTGAAATCTATCGTCTCCCTACGGAGTCAGAGTGGAGAGTGATGGTAGATGCCGCCATGATGAATGAAGAGGTATTTGACGATGAGCGTGCCAATATCAATCTTGCTCATTTTGCCTCTTCTGTCCCCGTAGACACGTTCGCGCATGGTGAGCTCTATGATGTCGTGGGAAATGTGTGGCAATGGACCCAAACGCAGATGGACGGGTTTGAGGGATTTATAACTCATCCGTGGTACGATGATTTTTCGGAGCCGACGTTTGATGGACGGCACAACCTTATCAAAGGGGGATCGTGGATCTCAACGGGCAATGAAATTCTACGAGAATCCCGTTACGCCTTTCGCCGCCATTTTATCCAGCATGCCGGATTTCGATACGTGATCGGTGAGGGTGCAAATGATAGTGATAAATACGACAATATCGATCAGATGTATGCGCGATGGGCAAAACGGTATGGATGAGTTTCGTTTTATTGACCGCAGTGACTCCAATGCCGAAAAATATACGCTGAGACAAAAGCTTTTTCATACCCAAGAGGTTCAGCCGATGTGGGTCGCCGATATGGATATCGCAACGCCTGAATGTGTCATCCATGCGGTTCAAAAGAGACTACACCATCCGATACTCGGGTACGAAATTATGCCCAACAGTGCTTATGAAGCACAGATTGGATGGATGCGTGAGCATCATGGTTTCGAGATAAAGCGTGAATGGCTGAGCTATTCTCCCTCGGTAGTGGCCTCAATCGGGTGTGCGATCCGCGCATTCAGTGAAGAGGGGGATGAGGTGATTGTGATGGATCCCGTCTATCCTCCGTTTTATAGCATGGTAAAAGATAATAACCGATCCTTACTTCTCCATCCATTGAAACAAGATAGCGCAGGGATTTACCGTTTTGATATCGAGCGTCTACGTGCGCAAATTACTCCTAAAACCAAACTGCTATTACTCTGTTCCCCTCATAATCCGATAGGGCGGGTATGGAGCCGTGATGAGCTTCTAGCATTGGGAATATTGTGTCTGGAACACGGTATTCGTATCATCAGTGATGAGATACATTCGGATATCGTCTTCACACCGCACAAACATATCCCGATGGCATCACTCTCTGATGAGCTTTTAAACAATACACTCACGCTGATAGGACCGGGGAAAACGTTTAACATGGCGGGATTTTCGATCTCAACGGTGTGTATCACCGATGAAACGATGCGAAAACGCTATGAAGAAGAGGCACATCGCGTCCATTTGGGAGATGGTGCGGTATTGTCTCATGTAGCGTTTGAAACTGCTTACGCCGAAGGTAGAGCGTGGCATCAAAAACTATTAGAACATCTAATGGCAAATGCCAGTCTCATAGAAGCGTGGGGGTTAGAACACCCTGTGATTAAATTTCGCTCTCCTGAAGCAACCTATCTGGCATGGCTCGATTGCAGAGCTTTAGGATTTGGGGATCGGGAACTGCGGGAGTTTTTTGTCCATAAAGCAGGGCTTGGGCTTAGCCCGGGGCTTAGCTTCGGTAAAGAGGGATCAGGATTTATGCGGCTCAATTTTGCAGTACCGACATCGGTGCTTGGTGATGCGTTGGATCGCTTAGGGAAGGCTTTGAATGATTGAAAAAATTGAGCGCTTTATCCTTGAACATCATCTCCTCTCATTGGCAACAATGGGGGAGCGGTTGTGGTGCTGTTCGATGTTTTATGCGTATGATCCGAAGAGTATATCGTTTATTGTCGCTTCGGATGAGACGACGGAGCATATGAACAATGTGGTGCAAAATCCTCATGTCGCCGGAACGGTTGCGTTGGAGACCAAAACGGTGGGGAAAATTCAGGGGATACAGTTTGCAGGGGAAATGGAGAGATGCTCCGATGGGTTAAAAAGTCTTTATTTCGATGCATTTCCCTACGCACGTGTGATGAATCCGACATTATGGATGATACGGCTCGATGAGGTTAAAATGACCGATAACACTTTGGGGTTCGGGAAAAAAGTTACTTGGAAACGGGAGCTTTAGGAGAAAACAAATTGCACGGTTTTCCACTCGAACTCTGAACGACCATTGAGGGGATCATCTTTGCTTTAAAGCCGTAGGCTTTGCACCCGTGCGGCTGATGGGCTTCCCATGTAACAAAATAGTAAATACATTTATGACAATTTATTTTTTCCATGGGTGGAATATTAGCGTATAATTTGCAAATTAAAATGGGTAATCAAAAGGATAGATATGAATAAATTGCTCTGTATGCTCGAATTGCAACAAACATTGAACGATGCCACCAACGGCAAAGGGTGGGAAAAAGGGACGACCAAAGAGGGTAAATCGATCAATTGGCGTCGCTGTATCTATATGGAATCTGCGGAGATGATTGACTCATTCGGATGGAAACACTGGAAAAGTATTGCTCAACCGACCGATTATGCCAATCTGCAAATTGAGATTGTCGATGTGTGGCATTTCGTGATGAGTTTGGTGTTGGAGTTTACCCATATCCATGGGGCTGAAAGTATTCAAGAATTGGCAACACGAATATCTCAAACACCGGAGTTTCAAAAGTTAAACCAAGATGATACCCTTAGTTTTGGGACGGATGCCCTTTTGATGACGAAAATCGAAAACGTTATGCGTCTTTCACTGATTCCGATATCTGCTGAAATGGTTGGTGCATTGATCGAAGAGTTCTTTGAACTGGCGCATATGGGAGCATTGAATATGACACAACTGTACCGTCTGTATGTCGGAAAAAATATTTTGAACCAATTCCGCCAAGATCATGGCTACAAAGAGGGAAGCTACATCAAGATTTGGAACGGACAGGAAGATAATGCGGTGATGAAACTAGCATGGGAAAATAATCCTGAAATGACTCCCGCAGATTTGTACTCAGCGTTAAAAACAGCTTATCCGGCATAAATTTCCGGATACTCACCTTTCCATCGTTTGTGACACCAGAACCAGAATTTCGGATTGGCACGTATAACCCGTTCTAGTGTATTTACTTGTTTCTGTGTCGCGTCAAGGATAGCTTGAGCGTTGTCACTTTCAACTTCAATCGGATCTTCAAATCGGATGGTGAAGTTTTCTTCGTCATCGGTACGGATATACAGAGCTACGATCGGAGCGTTATATTTATTCGATAAGATGGCCGGTGTCGAGGAGTGATAGGTCGGATGACCGAAGAAATCAACGGCGACTCCGTGGCGGGGATTGCTTGACTGATCGATCATAAGTGAGACAGAACCGCCATTTTTTAGTGCGCGGGCAAGGTGTTTGAGTGCTCCGCTCTTTTCGGCGAGATCCATGCCGTGCGGTGTACGTGATTCGAGTAGATAGGGGTCGAACTCTTCTCGTTTAAACGCTTTGTAGATCGATGTGGTAGGGGTAATCAGTGCTGAAAGTGCGGTTGCTCCGATTTCCCAGTTTCCAAAATGGGCAGAGACAAAAACAATACTTCTCCCCTGTGCCAAAATAGCATCCACCTGTTCTCTGTTTTCAAATCTCACCCGTTTGGAAAAATCGTTCGTAGTATAGTGCCGATTTTCCATGACTTGCAAAAGATTAAGTCCCAAATTACGATAACAATAGTGTTCTATCTTTTCCACTTCTTGTTCATTGAGAGTGTCGGCAAAAGCTAACTGAAGATTTTGTCGAATGACACGGTTACGTGAAGGGGCTAAAAAGCGTGCAAGACGGGCAAGTGAAGTGAATAGTCCACGGCGCCATCCATGAGGCAAACGCATCAACACTGCATCCAACAGCAAAAATAGACGAAACAAGATCATGACAAAAGTTCCTTGGCTTTTTGGATAACGGTATCGGGATGTATATCGCGGATGGAAAAATCATTCCGATTAATCTTCATAATATCGACACGGGAGGGAGATTTGATCCCGATATTGACAGAGGTCGGAAAAATCATCCGTTCATTGGTCGGACCGAATAGGGTGATGGAGGGACGATTCATCGCCCACGCCATGTGGGTCGGTCCGGTATCATTGCCGATGGTCAGATCACAATGGGCGATAAAGGTGACTAATTCTTTGAGTGACATTTTCGGTGCGGTGATGGCATTGTCGGTGTGCTCGGCAATCCATTGGGCATCATTGTATTCCATAACGCTTCCCCAGATCAAATAGCACGGGTAGGGGAGGTTTGAACAGACAGCGGCGAAGTGTTCTTTGGGATAGCATTTGCTTGGCCAAGAAGCTCCGATGACACAGGCAATCGCTTTACCCTCACGGGGGAGCGATACAGGTCGTGGCCCTTTCTCGAATACATCACTTTTGGAGAGAATATCGTTTTCGTCATAGGGGATATTCAATGCCTCAGTAATGACTAGAACATTGCGCGTAACGACTCCCATTTCATACGCAATAGCAGAAGTGGTATTGTAAAACCGTGCGGCAATCCCTTCGCGTGCACTGTAGCGATCAAAACCGTGTACATTTCCTTTTAGAAAATAGGTAACCATCGCCGATTTCAATAATCCCTGCGCGTCAATAATCTGATCGTAGGGAGGACGGTTTTTGAGAGTGTGAATTGACTCTTTTAGGAGCGTGAAACTTTTTGTTTTTTTAATCCGTTTGATGGGGACGGCGATCACTTCATTGATGAGAGGATGATCTTTTAAAATAGGGGCAAACGCCTCTTCGACAAACCAGTCAATCGTCGCATCGGGGTAATGTTTACGGATGATTTGCAAGACGACAGCCGTGTTAACAAGGTCGCCCAGAGCGCTTAGGCGTACAATAGCGATTCGAAGAGTAGACGTATTCATAAGCGTAACTATAGCGCAACTAAGCTACAATCCCCCTCAAAATTAAGAGGAGTAAGGAGCTGAACAATGGTAGTTCAAGATATACGGCAATACGCAGAAATACGCCCAAAAGCACGTGCCTATTTTTGCTACCTTTTTCATAAAAACCTTCCGAATCATCTTCCTGCCGTATCTCTCGAAACCCTTACGGCACGTCTTTTAAAAATTCGCGGCGATTTGCAGGGTCTTGAAGCGGCTTATTTGCTTGATGCTAAAGGGATTCAAGTCTCTCCTACTTACCTCAAAAATGGAAAAAAAGAGGAAGATATCGGGGCTAGCCGATCGACTAGAGCCTATTATTACCGTGCAATGCATGAGCGTCGATGTACCATCACCGATCCGTACCCATCGTTGCTTAATGATGAACTCACGGTTACGGCATCGGAGCCGATTTTTAATGAACACGGTGCGATCGTTTATGTTGCCTGTTTGGATATACCTCTTGATGAAGTCCTTCGAATCGCTCATCCGCTGGCCTCTGAAGCAGCAGCAGGAAAATTCTTTCGTGTCGTTTATGCTTTTTTCGCTCTTGCCTTGGCCTTTGTGGCAGGATTGTTGTTTGTCAAAGCGACGGAAGGTTTCTTAAGTTACGGATTTGGGCACTATGCGCAGATTGAGATCAAAGATATTTTCGAAGCGACGATTCTTCTCACCCTCTCATTGGCGATATTTGATTTGGTTAAAACTCTATTTGAAGAAGAAGTTCTGGGACGCCCCAAGCACGATCCCTCATCGGATATGCATAAAACGATGGTTCGATTTTTGGGATCGGTCATTATTGCCCTCTCGATCGAGGCGTTGATGCTGGTCTTTAAATTTGCGCTGACCGCACCGAGTATGCTGATTAATGCCATCTACATTATCGGAGGCGTTGCCCTTTTACTTGTCGGATTGGCAGTTTATATCCATTTTACCCACACAAAGGAGAGAGAATGATTGCAATCGTTGATTACAACATGGGCAATCTCGCCAGCGTCAAAAATGCTTTTGACGTGTTGGGCGAAAAGGTGGTTGTTGAATCCGATCCCGATAAATTGTCAACGTATGATAAATTGATTTTACCGGGTGTCGGAGCATTCGGTGATGCGATGGAACACCTCAAAGCCCGAGGAATGGATCAGGCCGTACGTGAGTATGCTCAAAGCGGCAACTATCTGCTGGGGATTTGTCTGGGGATGCAGTTACTGTTTGAATCGAGTGAAGAGTTCGGTATCTCTGAGGGACTTGGATTGATTCAAGGACGTGTAGTGGCATTTGATACCAGCCGTTTTTCAATTCCGTTAAAAGTTCCCCATATGGGGTGGAATCGGATGTTTACAAAAAGTCATCCTTTATTTGAAGGATTGGATGAGGCTCATTATCTGTATTTCGTCCACTCCTATCATGCCCTTTGTGCTCACGAGAATGATAGCATAGGAGAGAGCGTTTACGGGTATCGTTTTACCAGTGCCGTTGCGCATGAAAACGTGATGGGAATTCAGCCTCATCCTGAAAAAAGCCACCAAAACGGCCTTAATATTCTCAAAAATTTTATTAATTTATAAAGGATTTTTCTATGACAATTTTCCCGGCAATTGACCTTAAAGACGGCAAAGCGGTTCGTCTCACGAAGGGAGCTATGGAGAGCGCTAAAATTTATTCTGATACCCCTTGGGAATTGGTAAAAACATTTGAAGCAATGGGTGCATCATGGGTTCATCTCGTCGATTTAAACGGTGCATTTGCCGGAGAGCCTAAAAATCTTGAGCAGATCCGTGCAATTCGTGAAAACTGCAACGTCAAACTTCAGCTTGGCGGAGGAATTCGTGATGAAGAGACGATTAAACGCTATTTGGATTTGGGAATTGACCGGCTCATTTTGGGTTCAATTGCACTTCGTAATCCTGAATTCGTTAAATCGATGGCGGCAAAGTATCCGATCGTCGTCGGTATTGATGCGATTGATGGTTATGTCGCTGTCGAAGGATGGGGTGAAGTGAGTTCCATGAAGGCTACCGATTTGGCTCGTGCGTTTGCGGATGCGGGGGTAGAGGCTATTATCTGTACGGATGTCGGTCGAGACGGTACACTTTCCGGTGTTAATGTCGATTTTACTCTTGAGATTGCCAGAGCATCAGGGATACCGACAATCGCAAGCGGCGGTGTTAAGGATGAAAGCGATATTGAGGCGCTGCTTCAAAGCGGTGAAGTATCAGGTGTTATCGTTGGAAAAGCCTTTTATGAGGGGACAATTGACCTCAAAAAGTTTTTTTAATCTTTCCACAAAGTTGGTTAGGTTATCATTGGGCATTTATTCTATACAGAAATTAAGAATCGACAAAAGGACGTACTTTGAAATTATTGGTTGTAGATGATAGTTCGACGATGCGCCGTATTATCAAAAATACACTCTCGCGGCTTGGCTACGAAGATGTTTTAGAAGGTGAAGACGGGCTCCAAGGATGGACAGTCTTAAATGAGAACCCGGAAATCGGAATGCTCATTACCGATTGGAACATGCCGGAAATGAACGGTTTGGAATTGGTGAAAAAAGTACGTGGCGACACACGTTTTAGCGATCTCCCGATCATCATGGTTACGACAGAGGGGGGAAAAGCTGAAGTTATTACGGCTCTTAAAGCGGGAGTAAACAACTATATCGTTAAACCGTTTACTCCTCAGGTCTTAAAAGAAAAACTTGCCGCTGTCCTTGGTACTGAGGGTTAATGCAAGATTATTATTACATGCTGGTGGTCAAACCATCATCGCATTTGGAGCTTTTTAGCGATTTTTTAGTTGATATTCTCCCTGTCGGATTTGAAGAGATTGATGACGGATTTATTATCCGAAGCGAAGAAGACCTTGAAACGATTACGTGGGGAATCGAGCAGTTTGCCGAAGCATTGCAACGGGCGTTGGGTGAAGTTATTGATGTTGACATGGAACTCACTAAAGAAAAAAACGATGATTGGATTGCGCAGTATCAGCAAGGGATTACTCCGATAGAGATTGATCCGTTTTATATTCATCCGACATGGGAAGACCCGCGTGAAGGGATGCTTAATATTGCTATAGATCCGGCATTAGCATTTGGAACGGGTCATCACCCGACTACCGCATCGTGCCTTCGCGGTATCGCAAAGTATGTTAAATCCGGTGACGAAGTTATGGATGTCGGATGCGGCAGCGGTATTTTATCAATTGCCGCAATCAAAAAAGGGGCAGTTGTCGATGCCTGCGATACCGATCCGCTTTCCGTTGAAAATGCTGTTGTCAATGCTGCACAAAACAATATTGCTTATCGCCGTCTTTGGGAAGGTCCGGTTCAAGAGAGTGATGAAAAATACGATGTTATTATTGCCAATATCGTTGCTGATGTATTAGTTTTTATTGCGAGTGATCTTAAAAAACGGTTACGCGATGGGGGAATTTTAATCCTCTCAGGGATAATGGATAAATACGAAGATAAAGTGCTGCGTGCGTACAAGAGTTTTGAACTGACTGAACGCATTGTCGAAAACGAATGGGTAACTCTCGTGGTGACTCACAAAGGAAATAGTTAATATGGCTCAAAATGAATCGAATCAAAATCCGACGCCGGATAAGAACGGCAATTTTTTTAATAAAAATCCATTGATTACATTTGTCATTTTTTCGATTGTCGTCATTGTCCTTTTTAAAGCGGTAATCGGTGATGAAAACGAATTAGCCGGTAAAATAAACGGGCAAAATGTGACCCGTACCCAAGAAATAAGCTATGCTGATCTCAAAAAATTGATCCAGAACAAAGAAGTTGAGAAAGTCTCCATTGGGCAAACCTATATCCGTGCTATCGGGAATACGACAAACGGTAAAGTGGCCTATACAACTCGTATCGTTGGTCCTGACTCGACACTTATTCCCCTCTTGGATGAGAAAAAAATCAACTATACGGGATTTAGTGAGAGCAACTGGTTTACTGAGATGTTCGGATGGCTTTTCCCGTTCTTGATTATCATCGCTATTTGGATGTTTTTTGCAGGACGAATGCAAAAAAGTATGGGTGGCGGTATTTTAGGGATGGGAAGTTCTAAAAAACTGGTCAATTCCGAAAAACCGAAAACGAAATTTGATGACGTTGCCGGCGTACAGGAAGCTAAAGAAGAAGTTTTAGAGATTGTCGATTTCTTGAAATTCCCCGATCGTTATGTCGAGTTGGGAGCCAAAATCCCAAAAGGGGTTCTTTTGGTCGGTAGTCCTGGAACGGGGAAAACCTTGCTTGCCAAAGCGGTAGCGGGAGAAGCGGAAGTACCGTTTTTCTCCGTCTCCGGATCAAGTTTTATCGAAATGTTCGTCGGTGTCGGTGCGGCACGTGTGCGTGATTTGTTTGAACAGGCAAAAAAAGATGCCCCTTCGATCATCTTTATCGACGAAATTGATGCCATCGGTAAAAGCCGTGCTGCCGGCGGTGTGATGGGTGGAAATGATGAGCGTGAACAAACCCTTAATCAGCTTCTTGCCGAGATGGATGGTTTCGGTACCGATACGCCGATCATTATTTTAGCGGCAACCAACAGACCTGAGATTCTTGATCCGGCTCTTTTACGCCCGGGTCGATTTGACCGGCAAGTTTTGGTGGATAAACCCGATTTCCAAGGGCGTATCGATATCCTCAATGTTCATATCAAAGGGATCAAACGAGACAGTGATACGGATGTTGAAGAGATTGCACGTCTGACCGCCGGTCTTGCGGGTGCAGATTTAGCCAATATCATTAATGAAGCGGCATTGCTTGCCGGACGAAAAAGCCAAAAAACAGTTCGTCAAGCCGACCTACGCGAAGCAGTAGAACGGGCAATTGCAGGATTATCGAAAAAGAGTCGCCGTATTGACGAAAAAGAAAAACGTATTGTTGCATACCATGAAAGCGGACATGCACTGTTGGCCGAGACGACCAAAGGGGCCAAGAAAGTTTCTAAAGTTTCTATCGTCCCTCGTGGCTTGGCAGCATTGGGGTATACACTCAATACACCCGAAGAGAATAAATACCTTATGCAACGCCATGAATTATGGGCAGAAGTCGATGTATTGTTGGGTGGACGCGCAGCTGAAGAGGTCTTTATCGGTGAAATTTCTACCGGTGCTGCAAACGATTTGGAACGTTCTACCGATATCATCAAAGCGATGGTGCAGATGTACGGTATGAGTGATGTGGCCGGCTTGATGGTGCTCGAAAAACAGCGTAACACCTTCTTGGGCGGCGGTATGTCTCAAGGACGGGAATACAGTGATAAAATGGCTGAAGACATGGATACATTTATCAAGCGATCGCTTCAAGAACATTATATGGAAGTAAAAGGACGTTTGGAAGAGTATCGTGATGCTATCGAGAGAATTGTAGAGCTTCTTTATTCAAAAGAAAATATTTCGGGTGATCAAGTGCGTGAAATTATTGAAGCCTTTGAGATAGAAAACAATATCGAAACAAAACTCGAACCGCGTAAAGAGACACCTTCGAGCAAAAAAATAGTCATTGACGAATAAAAGGAGTACTAAATGAGCGTTCAAAACGATACCTTTATCCTCTCAAAGCGAGGATGGCTAATATCCGGTGTAATCGGAGCGCTCTTTTTATTTTTCATGATGACGGGACTGCACCTGTTTGAATTTATTACCGGTGCCTTGCTGCTGGCAGTACTGGCAATCTTTCGTAATCCTGAACGTAATACGGCTGAAACTGAGTATGAGAGAATTATCAGCAGTGTTGACGGCGTTGTTCTTTCCATCGAAGAGACTGAAGTTAATCAGCAAAAAATGACCAAAGTGACTATAATGAATTCACTCTGGGATGTTTCGATGCTTCGCGCTCCGTTTGACGGTATTGTAGAGGGATTTAAAATTCGTCATGGTGCGTCATTGCCGCTTTATAACCCTATGGCTGATACACTAAATGAAAAAGCGGTACTATCGTTTCGTTCCCATAAAGGAGATGAAATCTATATTGAACATCTTAGTGAACAAAGTTGTTTTTCCATAGGTATTGAATTAGAAAAAAGCCAAAAGCTCAAAGAGGGGAGCCGCTATGGCTTTTTAGCCAAAGGCCGCAGTATTCTTTATCTACCTGAATCCACACGTATTTCAGTCAATGCCGGTGCAACTGTTCGTGCAGGTGAAAGTGTTATCGGATATTTGAACGCGGCTTGATAATATGCACTTAAATGTGCATTATTCGTCTGAAAGGAAACTGATATGCGTCAATCTCCCCCTCCTATCGCTTATATTCTCCCCAACCTATTTACCGCTGCTTCAATTTTTACAGGCTTTTATGCGATTGCATTAGCACTTACACACGAATTTACCACGGCGGCATGGTTTATTTTTTTGGCTCTTATTTTTGACGGATTGGACGGTCGTGTCGCGAGGATGACAAACACTGCAAGCCATTTTGGTGTTGAGTTTGATTCTTTGGCCGATATCGTGGCATTTGGGGTTGCTCCCGCATTCATATTGTATTTATATGTCGGAGAAGCATACGGGCGTATAGGAATCGTTGTCAGTGCCCTTTTTATTATCTTCGGAGCGGTGCGGCTTGCCCGTTTTAATGTGATGACCTCACGAATTGAGCCGAGCGTTTTTATCGGGCTTCCGATCCCTACTGCGGCAATTATGATTTCAATCGCTGTATTATTGTTGGAACGTTACCCACATTATCATCACTATAACCTTTTAATACTCCCTTTCTCGGCCGTCCTTTCGGTTTTGATGGTCAGTAATATTCGTTATCCGAGCTTCAAAAAAATCAATTTTAAAACCTTCCATTTTATGCGGTTTCTTATTAGTTTGATCGTTGTCGCTATGGGAGTGTTTGTTTACCCGATTGAAGGGATGGCGATATTAGCGGCGGGATACTTGCTGTATGGACCGTTACGCGCCGCTTTTTATTTGGTACGCCGCATCGCTCAAAGAGGATGATATTTTTTAGGTTCGCTGACGAACTTATCGGTATCGATTCCAAAGTCGAAATAGCGTGAAATGAAGCCTGCATTACCCATTTTGCTAAATTGAACGACAGCTCCCGGATTATTACGAATTTGTAAATAGAGCAGACCCAATGCATAACGGCTCTCGGCAAAGTTTGGATTTTTGAGTTTTGAGAGCTGAAGAAGGGCAATGGCATTTTCATAGTGCTCGGCACCGATCGATGCACATGCTCCCATGAACAAGGTATTTTCATCTTTGATTTTATGGGTATCAATCAGTTGATTATAGAGTGTATAAGATTTTTCAAAATCTTGATTGTAAAAATAAGCTTGTGCCAATGCATTCAAAATATCCGTTGTGTGGTCTGTGGTCGTTTGGAGTCTGTTTTCAAGCCGTTGGATAAAGGGGGTAAGCTGACCTGTCATCATTGCCATTAAAATAGCACGATCCCGAGTGATTTTTGGGCCGAAATCAAGATCATCATAGTGAAATGTTTGTTTTTTGAGATAGTTGATCGCAGTTGTTGCAAATGCTTTGGTTTTTTGATCCTGGAAATGGGTATCCAAGAAGATCAAATGCGGCAGAATATCGTTAGGTTGCAGTTGAACAAGCCGCTCAGAACTTTTACGAACGACATCACCTTTTCCGAATTCTGATGCAATGATAATGTTCATCGCGAGATAAAGAGGACGTTCTTTATATTTATTATCAAGCCATTTTGCAGCACTTGGAATATTGTTTTGGGTAACATCGTGAAGGGTACGGTAAAGTTGAAACTCTTCTGTAACAGCTTCCTGTGCGAGATTGTCTCGGAGAATTGAGTTGAGTTTCGGATTGTTTTTTCCAATCAGCTCTGAACTCATTATTGCAAAAATACCGGACATATAATTATGGGCATCGAGATGATAGGAACGTAAAAAATGGTCATACGCATTGGAAAAATCACCTAATTGCGCATAGGTAAGGGCCAAATCATAATGGAGAATGGAATGTTGCGGATTGTTCTTTAGTAGCTCTAATAGCTGATGATTGGCATCGCGTAGACGGAATTTGAGCGCTTTTTGGATAGCAAGAGCGATACCGTAATCGACGCTGGAAGCTTTGCTGCTTTTTTGGAGATACTCTTTAGCACTTTGAATATCATCGATATAAATATTGGCATTTCCTTTGCGTATATAGTTGATTGTCTGATCGGCATTGTAGATTTTATACGGGGCAAAATAAAAGATTGTTGGATACATTTTAAGATGATTGTCACTTTGACTGTCTCGGTAGATATGTTGAACATCATCCGGATTAAAGAGTGAAGATTTCAGAAAAACTCGAACGGGATAGGGGGTATAAACTTGATCAGGATAACTGTCCGTTGTTTCTTTGATAAGATTTGCCGCTTCTTCTTGAAAACCTGATTTAAGGTTTACAAAGGCTAATGCAAGTCGTTCTTGGATCGGCTGCTTATTTTGAATGATCGCTTCAGTGAGATATTTTTTGGCAAATTCCAGATTTCCGAGGTTAGCATACATGAGACCAAGAGAGAAATAGTCCTCTTCTTGAGGGGGATTTTCAAGGATTGTAATGGCATCTTTGTAACTTCCGAACATTGCTGTGATTTTGGCGAGGAGTTTGTTTTGTGTCCCTTGATACTCAGCGGTTGTAGGATGCTTAAGTGCACTCAGTGCTTCAAGATAACGCCCTTTGTAGTAATTTACCAAAGCGTAATAGTATGAATACATCGGCGAATTACTCTCTTGGGGAAGGTAGCTCTGTGCCATATCCATATAGGCATTAAAATCGCTTTCACGTCCAAGATACAAGCAGCATACGGCGGCATTGATTGCACTGACACACTGGTTTTCGCTATTTGAAATAGAACGTTTGAAATTCTCAAGCGCTCCTTTGTATTCTCCTTCTTTGAGTTGAGCGACACCGAGGTTATATTGGGATATTGCCTCTGAGTAGAGGGCAATTTTTTCATACAGTTTCAGCGCTTCGGTCGGATTGCCATTGGAATAGAGATAGTTAGCCTTTTGAATCATATTTTCGAGTTCGCTGGGCTCAATGATAGCTTCTTTAGGTTTGTGGACTTCGTGGACAATTGGTGTATCGAGAGGTTTTTCAGATTCACTGGAATGACTGGATAAGAAGAATGCCAAGCCCCCCCCTACGAGGAGGAGTGCAAGGAAAATCGCTAAGAGCAAAAGAATAAATCGTTTGTTTTTAAACGGATTAGTTTTTTCATTCGAAGGTTCAGAATCGGCGATTGTCGTTTTTTCGACACCGGCGGCATCGGCTTCTTCGATGATTATTATCTCTTCTTGATCTTCAGCCATAGCCTCTCTTTGTTCCGATTAGAGATATTTTTGCAGCACAGCAGGGATGATGATACTGCCGTCTTCTTGCTGGAAATTTTCCATAATAGCTATCATCGTCCGTCCGACCGCTAAACTTGAACCGTTTAGGGTATGAGCGAGAATATTTTTCCCCTCTTCTTTGTAGCGGATCTTCGCACGGCGAGCTTGGAAGTCTCGCGTGTTGGAGACGGAGCTGATTTCACGATAGGTGTTTTGCCCCGGTAGCCACACTTCGAGATCGACGGTACGCGCCGCACCGAACCCCAAATCTCCCGTACAGAGGGTGACGAGGCGGTGAGGAAGTCCAAGTGCTGCGAGTAGATCAGAAGCACATGCAACCATCTCTTCAAATACCGTGTCACTTTGATCGGCGCGGGTGATGGAGACGAGTTCGACTTTGTGAAACTGATGCTGACGGATCATACCGCGTACGTCGCGGCCGCCGCTTCCCGCTTCTTTACGAAAACACGAGGTGTATCCCGTCATTTTGATCGGCAACTCGGCACCGTTAATAATTTCATCTTGGTAGAGATTCGTAAGCGGTACTTCCGCCGTCGGGATGAGATAAAGCTCTTCCTCTTCGACTTTGAACAAGTCATCTTCAAATTTCGGAAGCTGTCCCGTCCCCTCTAACGCACGACGGTTTACGAGCATCGGAACGCTGAACTCTTCGAAACCGCGCTCACGGTTGAAATCGAGCATGAAATTGATGAGGGCACGCTCTAACCGTGCACCCATACCGCCCACAACGCTGAAACGGCTTTTTGCGAGTTTAACACCGCGCTCGAAATCGATCCAGTTGTTTTGCTCCGCCAATTCCCAGTGCTCTTTAGGGGTGAATGTGAATGTCGGAGGGGTTAAGACTTTGCGGATTTCGATATTATCGTTTTCATCTTCGCCATCCGGTACATCCGCATCGGGGATATTCGGAACGCGCATGATGATCGCATCGAGAGCTTCTTCGGCGGAGCGTTGGGTATCGAGGAGATCACCCAGGGTTACTTTGTTCGCATCGACTTCGATTTTCAACTCATCGGTGCTTTTTCCCTCTTTTTTGTATTGACCGAAAAGACGGCTGAGTTCGTTTTGTTTCGCTTGCAATGTCTCGTAGGCGAGTTTAGCGGTTTTGAGGGTTTCGTTGGCAGTTTTTAGCTCGGCGATTATCTCGCTTGAGACTTTTTTGCGCATCAATGCTGTTGCGGTTTCGTCAAAATTTTTCTGGAGAAGTTTTACATCGATCATAAAGGGTCATTCCTGCAATTATATAGTGATCGATTATAGCCAAAAGAGGCTGAAATTAGCTCAAAATAGAAAAACTGAATCAAGCAGATATATAGTTTTAGTATCATAAAATACAGTATAAAAAATTTATAATAGTTAGGAAATATATTTTGTTAGGATTATTTATCTTATTGGCTATATTTGCACTTACACCTGTAGTTATATATTTTATTTATGACTTTTTAAAGGTACTTTATTCAAGAAATCGCTTATTTTTTGTAATTGTACTAATTGCTATGATTGTAGCTCCGTATAGTTGGTATAAAAATTATGAGCAAACTTTTTATTTGAATCATATTCCTCGTGAGATGGCAGTAACAAATATACTTTATCAAAAAACAGAGTCTTGGGGAGTATTTGGACCTGGAGCCAATGAAACGGGAATAATTGTTTTCGAACTACCAGAGAGTTCTGCAAAAACTATAAAAAATACTGGCATAGATTATTTTTCTATTTTATCGCTCGAAGATACACCCCGAAATGAATATATACGGCAGTGCGGAGAATGGAGTGAAACTCCAATGAAAAATGATTCAAATAGTAGTTGGATTCTTGGTAATTTTCTTGATCAATATGGGTTTGGGATTGCTGTGGATAGTAATATTGAAAAGAAAGTTAACTTGGCTGTTTCAAAATCAGGTAGCTATTTTACAAACTGTCGAGGAAGTACTATTCTCATTGTTATTCCTGAAATCAATAAGGTTGTTATGGTATATGCGGGATAAAAATTGACATGATTAAGGAGTGTGTGGTGCAAGCCATATTTTATTCTGCGGCACGTAACAACCTACGAAGTATGATAGACAGCGTATGTAACGACTGTGTAGAGTACATTATCACGACCAAAGATAACCAAAGTGCGGTTTTACTCTCGTATGAAGAGTTTGCTTCGATGAAAGAGACGATGCATCTGCTATCGTCCAAAAAGAATAGTGATCGATTATAGCCAAAAGAGGCTGAAATTAGCTCAAAATCGCTTAAGAGACCCGTACTTGTCCTGTCGTGATTTTATGGATGACGTGAGTGATATAGGTTTGATAAGGGATTCCCTCATTGAGCGCCATTGCTTTGAGTTTCATGATGTCATCTTCGAGGAGACGAATACTGATCGCTTTGCGTTTGGAACGTTGTTTGATCGTTTCAGAAGCCGCGATTTTTAGCGATCTTTTGAGGGTCTCAAATTCATCGATAGGCAGTGAAACATACTCACCGTTTTCCACTGCATTGACAATGGCTAACTCTTCATCGGTATAGAGTGTTTTGGTACGCATCGGTTACTCCTTGAAGTATTTTTTGGTTTCTTTTCGGCTGGGATAGATCGTTTTGAGAAAAAACGTATCTCCCTCTTTGACAAACGGAACGATATAGGCGTAATTCATAATTTCGACAATCAAACAGTATTGACTCTGATGGTTAGCACTTGGGTTTTTGACGATGTCGAGAAGTTTGTTTTCTTGGATACTGGTGACGACATCCTCGAAACAAATATTTCGGCTCTCTTTGAGGAGGGTGTTTTTCTCATCGTTCCAATCAAAAACCATTTGATCCTCCACTTGCTAAAGGTATTATTTCATAATTGTATATCAATTGTATGTAAAATGCAATATCAATAGGTCGGTTTGATCTTAAGTTCAAGATAGATCCCGTATCAAGTACGGGATGACGGGGATGACGAGCGAGTGAAAGAATCTGAAATTAGCTCAAAATCGCCTTGGCTAACTCAAACTGATTGGCGGTCATGATATGGATTTTCGGATGGAGGGCTTTGAGCTCTTCGAAAAGAGTTTTACTCAGTTCAAATCCGACACGGTACTCTTCCTCCGGGCTGATGTGTGAAGCCGCTTCGAGTGCTTCTACCCACTCACTCGGTACAAATATCCCCGGTACATTCTCATCCAAAAATCGTGCGGTGCGGAGTTTCGTGATCGGAAAATAGCCTAAAACGAGGACGCACGCAGCATTGTTCTCGCGGTTGGCTTCCGCCATCATATCGAGCAGTTTGCGAGCATTTTCGAGATCGTAGACGGGTTGGGAGATGATGGCGATGGCTCCATGGGCTACTTTTTTCGACATCTTTTTCTGTAATGTCGCAGCACTTTTAGCATAGGCATCGATAACGGCGAATGGGTAAATCTCCTGTACGGGGGCGAGGAGTTTTTGTTCTGCCAAATCGGTGCCGTTGTTGAGGGTAGCGATAATGTCGAGGAGGAGTTTGCTATTCCCTTCGAAAACCCCTTTTGCGTGCGGTTGATCGGAATAGTGGGCGCTGTCACCCGTAAGAGCGAGGATCGCGCGGACATTGGCTTCGTTGGCTCCGAGAAGATCGGATTGCAATGCGATACGGTTGCGGTCGCGCATACTCATCGTTGCAAGTGTTGGTTTACCAAAACGATCTTGGAGTTTCATCGCGGCGAAGAGAGCGTTGTATTTGAGTTTGGCGAGCGGATTATCGGTCGTACTGAATCCATCCACCATTTGATCCAATCCCAAAGCGGCGATTTTTTCGATTATTGGGGCAAATTGCGCTGAGCGAGACGGGGTAGTCTCTAAGGTGATATAGGTTCCGTGACGGAGTTTATGGATAAATGATTCGAACAAAAGCTACCCTTGGATATAATTGCGTCATTATAACAAATAGGAAACGTGATTTGATTAAGTTAGCGGTATTTGATTTTGATTCGACGCTGATGGACGGTGAGACAATCGATTTTTTTGCGGAAGCACTGGGAATCGGCGAACAAGTGAGTGTTATCACCGAGCGAGCAATGAATGGTGAACTTGATTTCTTTCAAAGTCTTCAAGAACGGGTAGGACTCTTAAAAGGGCTGGAATTTGGTTTGGTCGAGGAGATTTGTCAAAATCTGCCGTACATGAACGGTGCGATAGAGACGATCGCAGCTTTGAAAGAACGTGACATTAAGGTGGTCTGTTTCAGCGGCGGATTCCGTACTGCTACCTCGTATGCGAAAAATATTTTGGGATACGATGCCGATTTTTCAAACGTGCTGCATGCCAAAGACGGAAAACTTACCGGACTTGTCGGCGGAGATATGATGTTCGATTTCTCTAAGGGAGATATGCTTCAACGTCTGCAAGGACTGTTCGGAGTTAGTGAAGAAGAGACGATGGTCGTCGGAGACGGTGCGAATGATAGGTCGATGTTTGCTCATGCAGGGACACGAGTAGCATTTTGCGCCAAAGAGATTCTCAAAAAAGAGGCAAATGTTATCGTCGATACTAAAGATTTGACCCAGATTATTACAAAGGTATTTCCATGTTAGAAAATTCATTGTGGCTCCGCTACAACCCGACTAAAACAATCCGCGAAGTCTTGGCACGCTTGTATGAGTGTGGAGCGGTAGAGATCAGTGCTGATGAACGTGAATTGTATGCGTCACTCAAACGTCATTTGACAAAAAAAGAATTTCGTATGATTATGATGAACGAAGCAGGTCTCAGTGCAGAAGAGATTGGGGCTGAAGTAGGATTAGAGGGTGAAGCTCTTACTAAAGCGCAATACAAAGCCTACCGTAAAATTCGTCAAGATAAAATACGTCTTGAAGTTCGTGCGAGTAAAGCAAAAGAAGAAGCTCCTTCAACGGATGATGAAGAATAAAATGTGTTTTTTTGATACATTTTTGATAAAAATAGCTAAAAAACCATCATATTATTATTTGGTTAATGCTCCATTTATCCTTTATCCGATATTATTATTCCCGAATGAAGATACTTTCCCCCTTTTTTCGAAAACGCTAAAGGTGTCTTAAAATTATTCAAGGAGAACGATATGAAAAAGTCAACATCACTTTTTCTTGCGGCAGTAGTTGCTGTGGGAATGATTAGTACAACTGTATCTGCTGATGACAAAAAAGGTCAAAAAGCTTATTTGAAAACATGTAAAAACTGCCATGGTAACGGTACCAAAGGTGCAGCGATGCATACACAAGATGAGTGGGATGAACTTTTCGCTAACGGCGGCGCTAACATTATTAAAGCACATGCAAAAGATAAATCAGCTGCGTATTTTAACGGTGACACATTTAAAAGCCAAGCTCAAGATTTGCGTGATTTCTTGTTCATGTACGGATCTGATTCTGGAAATGTTCCTTCTTGCGGCTAATGCCCTAATTGCCCCTCGCGGGCATTTTCTTTATCCTTAAACTTCTGTAACAACTCCTTCATCTATTAGAACTCCTTTAAACCATTGAATCAATTTTATCTTTAAACCTCATGTGCATCGGTTAGGCTACAATCACTCTAACATAAGGGATGGCCGATGAAAATAGTGATATGTGGAATTAGCGGATTTGTCGGGAGTGCGTTAAAACGTTATTTCGAAGAACATGGAGATGATGTACACTCACTCAGTATCCGGACTTCGGTTTTGACAGAGACAATTGCAAAAAGTATAGACGGGTGTGATGTTATTATTAATCTTGCCGGAGCCAATATATTGGGGCGCTGGACTAAAAACTATAAAGAACTTTTACGTCAAAGTCGTTTGGATACGACGAATAAACTGGTAGAGGCAATAGCCCTTTGTACGGAACCTCCCCATACATTGCTGAATGCTTCTGCGGTAGGAATATATGATGCTTATCATCAGCATGATGAGTCCTCACGCAATATGGGAGACGATTTTTTAGCTTCTTTAGTTCGAGATTGGGAGTATGCGGCAATGCGTGCCTCTTCAGTCCAAACACGTGTATGTACTATGCGATTTGGAGTCGTTTATGCTGCAGGCGGTGGCGCTATGGCGAAGATGCTTCCCCCGTTTAAGATGGGTCTGGGCGGAAAAATGGGGAACGGGTTTCAAATGATATCATGGATCCATTTGAAAGATTTGGTACGCGCGTGCGCGTTTTTGATCGAGCATGCGGAGATTAGCGGCGTGGTCAATTTAAGCTCCCCTGAACCGATCAACAATTTAGAGCAAACGAAAGCGATGGGACGGATTTTACACCGCCCCACTTTTGTCGATCTTCCCGAATGGATTGTAAAACTTGTATTTGGAGAGGGATCGATCGTTATGCTCGATTCCAAAGAGGTTTATCCTCGGGTACTCCAAGAACACGGATTTGAATTTCTCTATCCTACATTTGACAGTGCGATGGAAGAAATTGCTCACGTCCAAGGCTGAGGAGTTCTTCATCGATACGGTAGGGGTGCAGAGCAACTTCGTCAATCGTTTTAAAAGTGAAATGGCTTTTGGTGTAGCAGATGACCGAATGGGTTTTACCCTCAGATAAAGCATCAATCGCATAGGTTACAAATTTGTAGGCCATTAATCGATCGTATACACTTGGGTTTCCTCCCCTCTGAATGTGTCCAAGCACTGATACCCGTGATTCAAACCCAAGTTCTTCTTCAAACCAGTGAGCTACTTCAGTGCTGTTAAGCGCTTCTGAAACTACCGCAATAAAATAGTCACGTCCTTTTGCTATTTGGGATTTAAAACATCCTGTGTATTCATGAATATCAATTGGAATTTCAGGGATAAGACAAAGTTCGGCACCGGATGTGATGGCTGAAATGAGGGCGAGATAGCCGCAGTTCCGCCCCATGGTTTCAATGATAAAGGCCCGCCGAAATGAGGATGCGGTATCACGAATTTGATCGATAGCCTCTTTGATGACCCCTAGAGCTGTATCGACACCGAGACAATAGTCGGTGCCGTTGATATCGTTGTCTATGGTGGAGGGGATACCGCAAAACGAGATTCCGTGCTCGGTATAAAATCGTTCCATCCCCCGAAAACTTCCGTCCCCTCCCAGAACGATCAGCATCGTGATGCCATGTGTTTTGAGATTTTCAGCAGCAATGGAGCGGAATGCGGGCTCCATAAATCGTTTTGATCGGGAAGAACCGATTTTGGTACCGCCTCGGGTAATAATTCCGGCAACGTCGCTGTAAGCGGCAGGGGTGATTAGATTATCGATCAGCCCTTCAAAACCGTGATGAACAAAATAAGGTTCCATCCCTCGGGCATAAGCGTATTCGACAAACCGTTTTAGGGCAGGGTTCATTCCCGATACATCTCCGCCGGAACAGAGAATAGCGATTTTTGGTTTCATGGGTGCTCCTGTGCGAGTGTAGTGATCCATGTCGTCACTTGAGTACATAGTTCTTCGGTTGCCAGAGTAAGTGCATTAACGCCGCCTGTGGCATTGTCGGTGGGTGCAGCGACGGTAATGACGAATCGTTTGGACCCCATAGAGCGTTTGGTTGAGGTATCGACGAGCCGATAGGTAATATCGATAACTCCTTCACTTTTGCTGTTTTTGGGGAAACGGTGATAAAAAGCACTTAATTCTGATTCAAGCACCCAGTTGGCATGTACGGCAGATGTTTGAGGGAGAAGTGATGTAAACACTCCTTTCTCTTGGAGTGAAGCGGTAAGTGAGCGTTGGATCAATACGGCTGGGGTATCACTCCATCGACTGTAGAGATAGGCTCCGCTCTCCCCCCCTTCTCGAAGGTAATAAAGACTTTTGGAAGAAAGAGAAGGGAGTGTTTTACTCGAAGCGATACTCAGAGTATGCGGCGATAATGGCGCTTTCTCCTTTTGAAGATGTTCCGAGGGGAGAATGGTGTACTCATTGATAGGGGGGGTAAGGGGTGTAGAACACCCGATTATTAGTAAAGCCGTAAAGACGAAAGGGATGAAGTATTTCATTATCATTATTCTCCTGGTCCGGGTTTTTGGGTGGATTTTTTGAATAACAAATCGGAAGGGCTTTGGCGAAGGTTGAGCAGTGTGGCTTCCATTTCATTCGTTAGGGTCTTGGTTTGATCGATTAGATCACTCAATTCGGAAGATGCCGGAGCCGCCATGGAGCGGACATCATAATCTCCACGATCGAGCGAGGATTCGAGTTTGCGAATCAGTGTATGGCTCTCCTGCGAGGTGGCTTGAAGCGATTCGAGGGTATTTGCCATTTTGGTTTGAATGAGAGTGTTGAAATTTCCTGAAGTGGTTTTGACACTTACTGCAGCCTCTTTCATCGATCCCAAGGCATCGGTAGCATTAGATTCGAGTGTGATACTTTGTGCTAATAGCTGTTTTACTTGTACTTGATAGGCATCGATTTGGGCGGTAAGAGAACGTAAATGTTCTAATGATTGTGCGACATTATCAACATTTTTATCGCTGAAAAGGCGATCAGCACGATCGAGTGTCACGGTGAGTTTGGATGCGACATTACTGAGTGATTCATCCAGCCGTTTGATCAGTGAAGAGGAGGCGGGGATAGTGGCAATAGTATTAGCATCGGTTTTGAGAAGGGGGGCATTTTTACTTCCTCCGATGATCTCGATAAACGCGAGCCCCGTAATCCCGTAAAATTTTAATACGGCGGTAGAATCGGTTTTAATCGGCGTCTCTTTTTTGATTTTCAGGGTCAGTTCTACCTCTTCACTGTTGTGCGGGTTGATGCGGATGGATTCGACCATGCCGACATCGACACCGCTAAATTTTACTGCCGCTTCGGGGGCGAGTCCTGATACTGATTCGGTGATGTAGACACGATAACGGTGGTAATTGTTTTCGTCTTGATTGTATTTACCGAGCCAAAATGCAAATGCGATGAGAGCAGAGCCCAAAATCAGGACAAAAATGCCTACAGCGGTATAGTTAATCTTTGATTCCATAAGACCCCCTTTGGAAGAAATAATCGATGATCGGGTGATTGTATTGGAGGACTTCGTTTAGTGTCCCCTCGGCAATCACTTTTTTTTCACCCAGAAGGGCAAATCGATCGATAATGTGGTGTATGGTATCCAAATCGTGAGTCACCATGACTACTGTGAGCCCTAACAGGTCCCGAAGTTGAGCTATCAGGGTATCAAATTGGCGTGAACTGAGAGGATCGAGACCGGAGGTCGGTTCATCTAAAAAAAGCAATTTCGGGTCGAGTGCGAGGGCACGGGCAAGGGCAGCACGCTTTACCATCCCTCCGCTGAGCTCGCTGGGATAAAGGAATCGGGCATGAGGAGGGAGGCCCACAAGATCTATCTTAATTCCGACTAGCTCGTTAATAAGCTTGGGGGGAAGATCGGTGTACTCATGATAGAGCATTGCGATATTTTCACCGACGGTAAGTGAAGAGTACAATGCTCCGGATTGAAACAACACCCCCCATTGGCGTCGAAGATTCTGTGCTTCCAACGGAGTAATTGTATTTAAATCAATTCCTAACACCTTAAGGGTTCCGCTTTTAGGGTGTTGGAGAAGAATCATCTCACGAAGGAGTGTTGATTTCCCCGATCCGCTTCCCCCTAAAAGGGCATAAATCTCATTTTTACGGATGGAGCAGTTGATATGATCGTGGATGAGCATATCTCCGAAGGCGGTGACGATATCGCGCGCTTCGATAATGATACTGTTCATAGTTTTAGCTCTGTAAGCAGAACTGAGAAGATGGCATCACACGCTATGACCAAAAAGATGGAGTTTACGACGCTTTTGGTAGTGTAATAACCGATGCTTTCGGTATTCATAGAAACTTGGAATCCTCGGTAAGTACTGACTATGGCGATCAAAAAGGCGAAAAAAGGTCCTTTGACAACGCCGATAATGTAATGTTTGATGGGCAGTGCCCCCTGTAGACGGTGAACAAATTCGCTAAAGCTCAAATGCGATTGAGCCTGAGCAATCACCATCCCTCCAAATATTCCGATGATGTCGGCAAAAAAGATAAGAAGCGGCATGACAATCATCAGCGCTATGACCCGAGGCCATACCAAAAAGGTGAAGGGATCGAATCCCATTGTTTTCATGGCATCGATTTCCTGAGTCATTTTCATCGCGCCGATTTGAGCTGTAAATGCCGAACCGCTCCGACCTGCAACGACAATAGCGGTGATAAGGGGGGCAAGTTCACGGGTGAGTGATATGCCGATCATATCGACGATAAAAATATCGGCTCCGAATTTTTGGAGTTGAACGATACTTTGATAGGCAACCACCACCCCGATTAAAAACGCACTTAGGGCGATGATAGGCAGTGCAGTCGCCCCTGTCGCAAAAATATGGGCAACAATGGAACGATAACGAATCTGCGTCGGGTGGAGAAGGGTATAGACTAAAAGGACAAATGCCTCACCTAAGAATGCTAAAAAAGTCCCAATCCCTAAGATGTTTTGATGGGTTTCATGTCCCAAAACATACAGCCATGAATGTGTTTTTGGCGGCTGTTCCGGTTCATATGTATGGCTATAGAGGAGACGGTAGAGTTTGTCATGGTCTGGATTGGCACCGATGAGTTTGGATTCAAGTCCCTTGTGCTCAAATGCGCGGTGGTAGAGCTGCCATAGGGCTATACCGGCTGAATCGATTTCACTTATGTGTGAAACATCCCAAATGACTGAAGATTCGGGATTCAATGTTTCCAATTGATAGGCAACTGTACTTAAATACGGTAATGTCCACATACCGCTGCATTGAAGCAAGGTATGAGAGTGTTCATTAATGATTTCAAGATGGGCAGTAGATGAACTTTGCATTCTCTATTGTAACGAAAAAATATTTCAAAATGTTGCTTTTAATCCTGCATACACCATTCGACCTCGTAGCGGTCCCCAAATATGGGCTGAATCAAAGCCGCCGTCCGCATCGTAGAAGAGGGGTGACTCGGTGTCGGTTTGTATATAATCAAATAAGTTTTTTGCACCTGCGTAGAGGGTAAAATTTTTGTTAAGTGCTTTGGAAATTTTGAGATCGACGGTAGCAAATGCCGGTGATGTTGTATTTTTAGGAGAGGTAGCCAGATCATCGTTATAACGATCACCGTATCCGTATGGTGCTAAATTGCGTGCACCCACCCATGTCGCTTCGGTGTAAAATTCCCAATCGTTAACATCATAATCAATACTTACACGTGCGCGCTGTTCAATAGCGGCGAGTGAGAGGTGGGACTTGTATGCATCATCGTATCGGTAGATCTCATAGGCTCCGGAGAGATTGAGTCCGTCGCTTAGTTCATAGCCGATGGTGATATCCATGTTTTTGACACTGACTGCTTCGGCGCTATTACGCAAAACAGGAGTTGCGGCGGAATCATCGATGTACGCGAGATTTTTGACTTGCGTATAGGCAGCAGAAGCGGTCACACTCAGACCATCGGCATCATACGATAGGGTATAGCTCGCACCGTGTGACTTTTCCAACTCCGTAATCGCCATATCAAATCCGCTATCGAGCAGACCGTGTTCCGATTCAAAAAAAGTGAGAGGTGAGCGATATCCCATTCCGGCACTAAAGCGCGAAGTCAGAGTATTCGTATGGTTATGACGCCAGTGGAGTCGGGGAACGAGCAATGTTTCGTCAATCTCATTTCCTTGTGCCGTTTTGGCACGCCAATCGGTGGTGATTTTAGCGCCGCGTAGTGCGAGTGTGAGCTCGTTTTGATCATTGATCATCCATGCGTCTTGGGCATAAAGTCCCAATGCCGTGTAATCAAAGTCATCTTTATCCCTACCGGCAACATCGAAAAATGCCACCGATTGTGAGCGGGCAGTTTCGATTTTGGCATCGGCTCCGTAGGTTAGGAAGTGGTTGTTGTTGAGTGCATGATCGATTTTTAGATCACCGAAATAGGTTTTATCGGTATTGAGATAATCGGATCCTTCATAAAGCGAATCTTGTATTTGTTCGGCGTAAGCCAGTGTCGTTTGAAGGTTCATGTCATTGTTGAGTGCATGACGTTGTTTGAGATACATCTCATCGCGCGTTGTATCGATACGTTCCAAGACAGACATAGCATTGCTTGTAAGCGGATGATTGACATTTCCGCCTTCAAACGAGGGATCTGCAGGGATGGAAGCATCATAACCGGCAACCGCAGAGCTCTCTGAAACCATGGGGCCTCCCAATGAATGTGAGGTGAAATGACTTGCTTTTAGCTCTAGCGAATCGATAGGTGAGAACTCATGTGTCAACATTACTGAGAGGGATTGATTTTCCAGACTCGGAGATTCGCTGACACCGTTGTGATCATTGTCTACCTGATTTTGATCGTGGTACGATGCGGAAACGAGTACCCCCGTTTTTTTATCTGCGCTCATCGCTTCGCCGAGGATTGAATAATTTTTAGTCCCCAATGTTCCCATGGAGAGATCAACTTCGACACCGTTGGCACGCGGTTTGCGAGGGATAATGTTGATAGTCCCCCCGATCGCTTCGGGGGCGGTTAGGGACATCCCTGAACCGCGTGCTATCTCGATACTTTCAATATCCGCAGTGCCGATGGCGTCCATACCGTAAAAACTCGAAACGGTTGAGTTAAACGGGATCCCATCCACCAACACGGTCGTATGTTCCCCTTTGAGCCCATTCATTTGAACTCGTTTGAGCCCGCAGATGGAACAGCCTGTTGTAACACTGATACCGGCTTGTTTACTTATGACATCGGCAAGTGTGGCCGATTGGGTTTGCGTGATCTCATTTTTGTCGATCATTTCTGTTTTTTCAACCAAATCTTTGAGAGAACCTTTGTGCTGAAGGACAGGGGTAGTGCCATCAACGGTAATTTTGTCCAGTTGGAGATCGTTTGCCGATGCAAAAGTGCATAATGCTGCACACGCAACGATAGAGAGAGTTTTTTTCATAGAAATATCCTAATTGTTAAATGATAAAAATGGTTTGGTTAGTAAGAAAGGAGATTAAGCAATAGGAGGTGAACGGCTTCGCGAGGAGATGATCGAATCAATAGGTTTAGGTAAAGATCGTCCGATAAAAGGCTCATACACGAATGCAAGTGAGGGAAGTTGATACGCTTCTGTCGGTACAGCAATTGTTTGTGTGAGAAGATAAATAGGACAACTTTCTTCGGCATGTCCATCCATATCGTGATGATGATGGTGAATGATCTCATGCATTGCCCCTAATAGGGTTGATACAACAAATAACATGACAAATAAACGTCTCAATCGTCGCATCATTCCCCTTTTGGCGATGTGAATTTTACCATAACCTCCCGATAGCGATTTTAAAAAAAAAATCTACTTTGTCGATTAATAAAAGTAGAGTATGTGGCATAGGGTTTGCTTCAGTATGTTAGAATTATCAAAGAGGTAGAAAATATGATAAAAAAATTAGTCGCATTATGTTTGACATGTTCAGTGAGTTTATTTGCCGAGATCAATAAAGCAGAAATGGGCAAACTTGAAGTAGAAGCTATTATCGTAAAAGATTTAAGTGCAAAAAAGACGTTATATTCGAAAGAACCGCTAAAAGAGCTCAAACCGGCCAGTCTTACGAAAGTGATGACTGCTTTATTGGCTATTGAGCACGGACATCTGAATCAGACCGTAACGATTACACGGGAAATGACAAAAGTTGAACCGACGATTGCCGGATACAAACGAGGCGATCAAATCATTTTGGAAGATTTGGTTAAAGCGGCAATGATCCAGTCGAATAACGACGCCGCGATGGCTATTGCAATTGCTGTCGGCGGAGACAAAGAACATTTTGTCGAGATGATGAACGCCAAAGCAAAACGGATCGGGATGGTTCACACCCACTTTACCAACCCCTGTGGATACGATGATAAAGAGCACTATTCCACGCCGAAAGATTTGTTGAGAATGTCCGAATATGCGATTAAAAACAGTAAATTTAACGCAATCAGTAAACTCAACGAATACACCTATTACTCACAAAACGCCCATAAGAAATTTTATGCCTATACTCATAACCGTCTGTTGAACCGATACGAATACGCGGTTGGAATTAAAACAGGCTACACCGCAAAAGCGGGAGCGTGTCTGATTGCTCGGGCGAAAAAAGATGGTAAAGACTGCATTATCGTAATGATGCACGCCAAAGGGGATCGCTGGAAGGCGGCTAAAAATATTTTTGAGCAGGTTTTAAACAGTTAAATACTTTTTGATAAAAATTTCATAGATATCTTTTTTCTCCTCGAACTTCATTGCCGCATGAGCGGGTGACGTGGAGGGGAGAAGTACTTTTTCAATCTTCACATCTTTATAAATCTTCATAAACAGATCATGGCTTTTTTTCCCGGTAAAGGCGAGGACTTGGATATTGGGATACTCACGTAACAGTTTTTCAAAATCATTCGGGATGCAGTTTTTCAGATTCGTATCGCTCGAATTGCTCCGCTCACATGAACCGATCACGTCCCACAACCCGATCCCCTTTTCGAGGCAAAATGCTTTTTTCGCCTCATTGGTTTCCAAATGTACATCAAAAATCGTTTCGAGTATCGGCCAAAAGGCGTTGCGGGGATGGGCATAGTAAAAGGCTTGCTCAAATGAAGCGATGCTGGGGAAACTTCCAAGGAAAAGAACACGGGTATGCCCATCAAGGATGGGTGGAAAAGGGTGAATATAGGGTTTCATAGAAGAATTTTATCTCAATTTACCTTCCCCTAAACCACCATTTGCTACAATTCCACCATTAATTTATGGGCATACGACCCAATCAAAGGAACTGCATGAAGCGTGCATTGCTCAGTGTCAGCGATAAAAGCAACATCGTTGAATTTGCCAAATCTCTTATCGGTTTGGACTATCAAATCATCTCTACGGGCGGAACGTACAAAATGCTCAAAGATGCGGGTGTAAGTGCCATCGAAATCGATGAGGTGACCAAATTCCCTGAGTGTTTTGAAGGGCGTGTTAAAACTCTCAATCCATACATCCACGGCGGTATTTTACACCGACGTGACAAACAATCACACCTCGATCAAGCGGTCGAACTCGGTGTCGAGGCGATCGATTTGGTATGTGTCAACCTCTATCCGTTCAAAGCAACGATTGAAAAAACCGACGATTTTGAAGAGATCATCGAAAATATCGACATCGGCGGTCCTGCGATGGTACGTTCTGCGGCGAAAAATTTCGACAGTGTTATCATCCTTACCGACCCGTCAGACTACTCACTCGTTCTTAATGCGATTTCAAACGGTGAAAATACCGTAGAGTTCCGCCGTGATCTCATGATCAAAGCGTATGAGCACACAGCGGCGTATGATTCGATGATCGCCAACTACATGAACAAACGCTTTAACAACGGCATGGGCTCTAAACAGTTCATCGTCGGAAACAAAGTGATGGATACCCGTTACGGCGAAAACCCTCACCAAAAGGGCGGTTTGTACGAGTTTGATACGTTCTTCTCCAAAAACTTCAAAACCCTCAAAGGGGAAGCGAGCTTCAACAACCTCACCGACATCAGCGGTGCGGTGAAAATCGCGGCGGCGTTCGGGGATGAAAACGCGATCTGTATCGTCAAACACGGTAACCCGTGCGGCTTTGCGATCCGTGAAAACCTCCTCGATGCGTATAATGAGGCTCTTAAATGCGATCCGATTTCTGCATTCGGCGGTGTAGTCGCGGTGAACGGTGTCGTGACCAAAGCGTTGGCGGAGAAAATGAACGAGATGTTCCTCGAAGTGATTATCGCAGGACGTATCGACGATGAAGCACGTGCGGTGTTTGAGCCGAAAAAACGTCTCAAACTTTTCGAATACGGCAATGATCGTATCGCCCTCAGCAACGATGCAATCGATTTCAAACACATCGACGGCGGGTTTGTATTCCAAGATGCCGACCGTGTAACGCATGAAGAAGTTGCTAACGCAAAACTCGTTACCAAACACGTTGCGAGTGATGCGGCGATGAAAGACGCTGAGATCGCTTACAAAGTAGCGTCATTGACCAAATCAAACTGTGTCGTTTACGTCAAAGACGCGGCGATGGTAGCGGTCGGAATGGGGATGACCTCACGTGTCGATGCGGCGCGCTGTGCATTGCGCAAAGCCGAAGAGATGGGTCTGGATGTGAGCGGTTCGGCGTTAGCGTCTGAAGCGTTCTTTCCGTTCCGTGATTCTATCGATGCGGCGGCAGGTGCGGGTGTTAAAACCGTTATCCAACCGGGCGGCTCTGTTCGTGACGAGGAAGTCATCGCGGCGGCGGATGAGCACGGTATGGCACTCTATTTCACAGGTGTTCGACACTTCCTCCACTAGAATCTCCTTTCCCGTCATTCCCGACTCGATCGGGAATCCATCCACTTTTTATTTTCTATAAAGTTTTAAAACACTATTATCATTAACTCTAATTAACAAAAATAGGTAAATAATGAATTTTTTTAAAATACTTTTGATGTTCACTTTGATTATTGGATTAAATGCGTGTTGTAATTCATTAATCCACTCTAGTAATATAAGTGCACAAGATGAAAAAGCGATGTTGAATGAAATATACGATTCTAATATTACACCTGACTATGTTTTGAAAATACAAGAAAATAAAATTGATGTAAATACAATTGTTCTGAAATATTTTAAAATTGGTGAAAGCAAAGAAGAAGTTCTATCAAAATTAACTCAAATGAAAATTAACGCAAATAAAAAAAGTGATAACAAAATCGTTATATCTGGTATAAAAGGTAATGATCCTTTGTTTTGTAAAGATCATGATAAAACAGTGGAAGTGTCTTTTGAATTTGATAGAAGTAGTAAACTGGCAAATATAAAATCACGATATTTTAGACGGCAATAAAACATAATATTCAAAAATTGTCTTGATTATATTCCAAATACTATGTATAATTTGGAATACTATATAGGAGAGAGTGATGCACGCGATCAAAGCAACGTTTACACTTCCCGATTACATTTTAAACGAACTGAGTGAATTTTCCGAAGAGTTTGGTGAGAAAAAAAGCCATTTAGTAGCCGAGGCACTGAGTCAGTATTTCGATACGCTAGATCTCAAACTTGCCCTAAAGCGTTCCAAAGAGGTACGTGATGGTACGGTTCAGACAATCAGTTTCGATTCGATCAAAGCAGAGCTTGGGCTGTAATGTCCACCTATAGCTTAGAATTTCACCCCGCCGCCAAAAAAGAGCTAGATAAGCTCGATCATCAGGTTAAAATCTTTATCGTCCAATCACTCTCGCTGTTCATCGAAAACTATGATGCTCAGTACGAGATCGAAATGATGAAACTTTCTAAGATCAAAAAACTTCATGGTCAATGGGACGGTTTTTATCGTCTACGATTACGAGATTATCGAGTTATCTATGAAAAAATTAATGATCAGCTTGTAATCCATATTATCAGAGTTGCACACCGAAAAGAAGTCTATTGATACTAAAAATAGTTGCGTCTATAAGGCGCAACTCTAAAATCTCTCCATCTCCCTAATCTACGAACTCTTCTTTTAAACCTTGATTGACATTGACTCAAACTTGGTGCTATAATATCTAACAAATAAATTACTATGTTAAAAACAGGATTATAAAAATGTCAAAAAGTTTATACACTACACTCGAAATAGCTCCCGGCGCAAGTGAAGCGGAGATTAAAAAAGCGTACCGCAAACTGGCTCGTCAGTATCACCCCGATGTGAACAAAGACCCTGCTGCTGAAGAGAAATTTAAAGAGATCAACGCAGCGTACGAAGTTCTCAGTGATAAAGAGAAGCGTGCCAAATACGATCAGTACGGGGATTCGATGTTCGGCGGTCAAAATTTCCATGATTTTGCTCGCGGGCAGGGTGGGAATGTCGATTTGGATGAAATCTTACGCAGTATGTTCGGCGGTGGCGGCGGCTTCGGTGGCGGCGGCGGATTTGGCGGATTTGGCGGAAATACCGGATTTGGCGGCGGTTTCGGCGGTGGAGGGATGAACCTCGACATCGATGCGAATGTCACGATCCCGTTTGCAGTAGCTGTATTGGGGGGAAAACACTCTATTAGTTTATCGGGTGATAGTTTCGATATTAAAATTCCCGCAGGGATCAAAAGCGGTGAGAAACTCCGTGTTCGCGGTAAAGGAAAACGTGCGGGAAATCAGGCGGGCGATTTGTATCTTCGTATTGATGTCGGACAAAATCCTGAGTATGAACGTGAAGGGGATAATCTCGTAAAAACGTTTAACGTTCCCCTATATGCCGCCCTTTTCGGTGGTAAAGTAAGCATTCAGACGCTTGAAAAAGAGGTCACACTAAAGGTTCCTGAAAATACCAAAAACGGTCAGCGTTTCCGTCTTAAAGAGATGGGAGTTATGAACCGCCAGAGCAATGTTCGTGGAGATTTGTATCTTAAAGCCAATATCGTTTTACCACCTGTTGATAAAATTGATTCGGCATTGGTTGAACAAATGAAAAAATCATTGCCGCAGGAGTAGAAGATGCACCATTTTGACGAACCGGTTTATATGATCAGTATTGTTGCCAAGATTTTGGATATCCATCCTCAAACCCTTCGTCAGTATGAACGGGAAAATTTGATCGCCCCTTCGCGCTCGGACGGACGTATTCGTCTTTATTCTCAACGTGACATTGAAAAGATTAAAATGATTTTACGTCTAACTCGCGAGGTGGGTGTAAATCTCGCAGGTGTCGATGTTGTGATCCGTCTCAAAGATAAAATGGAAGCGATGGAGCAAGAGATGATGGAACTGCGTGCAGAAATCGCTCGAATACGTTCATCCAGCGGTGTACCTCCTGAAAAATCTTTGGTCACGAAACGAAGTATTTATGAAATGGTCATTTTTGATGATGATATTTTAAAGTAATTGGATGAGTATTTCTCCGATTATCCATGAGAGCTGGAAAGAGGCACTAAAGACTGAGTTCGCTCATCCCTATATGGAGGAGTTGAAAGAGTTTTTGATCGAAGAGAAAAAAAACTATACGATTTTTCCTCATGGAAGCAATATCTTCAATGCTTTTAATTCTACCCACTTCGAGGATGTAAAAGTCGTTATTTTAGGACAAGACCCTTATCATGGTGCAGGGCAGGCGCATGGGTTGTCATTTTCAGTACAGTACGGTGTACCGCTTCCTCCATCGCTACAAAATATTTTTAAAGAGCTTGTTGCTGATATCGGATGTTCGTTCCCAAAAAGCGGTGATTTGAGTCATTGGGCACACGAGGGGGTATTACTCCTCAATACACTTCTCACGGTTCGCTCGGGTGAGCCTTTTTCACACAAAGACCGAGGATGGGAACGTTTTACCGATCAAGTAATTAGAGCGATTAGTGAACAACGTGAGCACATCGTATTTATCCTCTGGGGCGTTCCGGCAGGGAAAAAAGCTTCACTTATTGATCCGAGTAAACATCGAATTCTTACAGCCCCTCATCCATCTCCTCTTTCGTCGTATCGGGGATTTTTCGGTTCAAAACCGTTTAGCCAAACGAACGAATATCTCAAATCGATGCAGATAGTTCCGATCGAGTGGTGTCTTTGAGCTTTTGAAGCTCTTTTTTCTGCTTTTGTAAAAGTTCTTTGACCTCGGATGAGGGAAATTCCTGATAGATTTTTTTGAGTAGATCGATTTGATTGACGGTATCTTGGATTGCTCCTAATATGTTTTGGAGTTGTTTGCAATGTGCAATCACTTCCCTGCATTGATGCAAATCTGAAATCTCTAAAAACTCGAAACCGTAGCGTGCATCTTTAAACTCTATTCGGAGGCGATGGAGCGTCTTAGAGTCGGCGTTACTGTCCAAAGCTAGAAATGTATCTAAACAATGCTGATAATGGGTAAGCACCTTTTGAATCAATATTTCGGAGATAAAATCGGGATTGTCTTGAGCAAGGAGATTTGAATATTCATCGATCAATGAGAGTGTTCTATTCAGATAGGTGGATGTAAAAACGGTTTTAAAGTTTTGTTTACGGAGTTTGGAAAGATGTTTAAAAAGTTTAGGGTATTTGGATCGTGAAAGTGAACTGATAAGCACATCGAGTTCACGAATCGAATTGGTCTCTTGCATAGCAGCTTTTAATATTTTTGGAAAGGGCATCGACTCTTTTAGGAAAAGTTTAACGAGAGAACGGATGCGACGAAGAGCAACCCGATACTCATGAATTTGCTCCACTTTCCCACTTTCTTGGATAGAATGTAGGAGAACTCGTGAATGATAGAGCTGATAGAGTAAATATTGGCTTAGTTTATTTGGTTCCATAAGGCTATTATAGCCACAATATATTACATTCGAAACAAAGCAAAAATCGGCAGATGATCTGAATATCCTTCTCCCAAATGATGTTTAGGGTACTTACGGCTTTGTTGCCAACGGTAGATTTTGCCTTTATTGAAAAGATAGGGAGCGTCGAAACGTCCGAAGCTTCTCCGTACATACTCTATTCCTTTTCCATCCGCTAGTGCAGGAGAGATGATGATATTGTCCAGCCCTTCCCCTTTTCCTTTATATTGATGGCTCCAGCGTTTCTCTTCATCCAGTTCATACCAAAGGTTGTAAAGATGCTCATTGTCCTTTGTTAAAGAGCTATAGGTAATTGGATTTTCGTCATCATCGATAGTGTGTAGAATATGATTTATCCCGGTTATACCATCTGTATCATTGTGTTTACGACTTTTGAGAAAAGTTTTGTATTCTTCGTAATGGGAGTTAAAATCACCGACGAGGACAAATGGCTCATTTTCGGGAAGCTCTTTGAGTCGTAGAAGAAGCCGTTTCGCACACGTTATCCGTTCACTTTCAGGTCCGCTTTTGGATTTCCAATGGTTGACAAAAACTCGTAGTATTTTCCCCTCAACAGATATTTTAGCTTCAAGGATATCTCGGTATTTTCCGCTATAGTTGACAGGATGTTTGAGGGCACTTTGAATCGGATATCGGCTGAGGAGTGCGGTATTGACTGCCGAATTTCTAGTTTTGGCAAAAGCATAATATTGATAATATAATCCTTGGCGATTTAGCTCTGCTTTGAGATCTTTGAGCGCTGCTTCCGATTCAATCTCTTGCAATCCGATAATATCGGCTCCGATGCCTTTAATAACGTTTGCTGTGTTGCGGAGTTTGGTTCGGTACATCTCTTCATTCCAGCCCCAGTCACCGTTTGGAATATACTCTTCGTATTCAGTTCCGTCATTGTTCATGTCGAATAGATTTTCGACGTTATAGCTTGCTATTTTCACTTCGACTCCTCCTAAAAATGATATCATCAATGCTAAAATCCAAACCAGCCGCATTTATTCAATCCCGTTAAGACGGAGAAGATTTTTGCTGTCACATTCACGACCCATCATTTCAACAAATAATTCCTGCATGCTTTGGCTACCTCCTTTAGCTAATACAACATCTTTATATTTTTGGGCAAGGTCAGAACCGAAAACTCCTTCATCGACGATAGCGTAATAGGCATCGGCACTGAGCACTTCTGCCCATTTATAGCTGTAATACCCTGCACTGTATCCGCCGCTGAAGATATGCCCAAAGCCGTTTTGGAATTTATTGTACGCAGGAGGTTTAATAAGCGATGTTTTGGCACGAACACTGTCCAAAAGGGTTTGAATCTCTTTTCCCTGATAGAGTTTGGAATGCAGTTCGAAATCAAAGAGGGAGAACTCGATCTGTCGAAGCATGAACATCCCGCTTTGGAAGTTCTTGGCACGGATGAGTTTCGCAATCATTTCATCGCTGAGAGTTTCACCGCTTTCATAATGTTTTGCAAAAAGTTTCAGAACTTTTGGCTCATAGGCAAAATTTTCTAAAAATTGGGATGGAAATTCCACTGCATCCCATTCAACGCCGTTGACTCCGCTAACGCCGTGTTCTTTGACCTTACTCAGCAGGTGATGGAGGGTATGCCCCATCTCATGAAAGAGGGTCACGACATCATCGTGTCTTAGAAGTGATGGAGAGCTCTCTGATGAGGGGGGGAAGTTACAAACAACAAAAGCGCTGGAGAGATGTGTGCATCCGGTTGTATCTTCACAATGGGTTTGGAAATTGTGCATCCATGCACCGCCGCGTTTGTTTTTGCGGGCTTCAAGATCAAAATAGACCCGTGCTCTGAGTACATCACCTTCATATATGTCATAGACACGTGCTTTTTCATCCCACAGTTCGATGTTTTGCCGGACGAAACGGATACTGAAAAGTTCATTTAAAAAAGTGAACATTCCTTCCAGAACACTATGCTGTTCGAAGTAGGGGCGGTATTGCTCTTCATCAATATCGTATTGGGCCTTTTTGAGTATTTCGCCATAGAATGCGGTGTCATAGCTTTGCAGATCGATATCCGGTGCGATAGCGCGAAGTTCTTCGAGTTCACGCATCCCCTGTTTCCGGGACGCTTCGATCAGTCCTTCCAGAAATTTTAAAACACTTGTTGCACTGGGTGCCATTTTGGAAGCAAGAGAATACTCGGCGTAGTTCTCAAAGCCCAAAAGTTTTGCACTCTCTTGGCGAAGGGCCATTAACTCATCGATAATGGCTTCATTTTGCGGTGCACGGGTGGTATAGGCACGGTAAAGTTCCTCGCGGATATCGCGGTTCATACCATATGTCATATAGGCGATATAAGAGGGCATTTGGAGTGTAAAGCGGTATTTTGTGACATTGTCTTCTTCAAAACGGGCATTTTCCAAATCGCTCTCCGGTATTCCTGCTACATCGGCTTCGTCGGTGATGATTTTTTCATAGGCATTAGTGGCATCGAGGACGTTTTGAGAAAAATCGTTGGTGAGGGTGCTTTTACGAAGATTAATTTCAGAAAGGCGTTGTTTGGAATCTTCATCCAGATGAGCACCGGCGAGTTCAAAATGGAGAATATTGAGATCTAAGATGCGGCGTTGTTCCGTATTGAGACTATTATATTCATGTGTTTTTATTTGTTTAAATGCTTCGTAAATAGCAAGATTTTGTCCGATAAAGGTAGAATAATCGGTCAAAATTGGTAGTGCGTTTGCGTATACTTTTTGAGATTCTTCCGAATTTTTAACGGCATTGACGTGCGATAACGGAGTGAAAAGAAGTTCCATGTCCTCTTCCATAAAATCAAAGGGGCGGACAAAATTGGCGTAGGTTTTGTTGGGTATAGCCAATAACTCGGTAATGGTTTTGTGGTTCATTTCGATCAGGGCATTCAAATCGGGTATAAAAGTCTCTAAATCGAGTTTAAAATCGGCAAAAGGTTGCATTGGTTCTCCTATAGTTGCGATATTGTAGTAAAGTGTATCAAAAAGTATTCTATAATTCGACAATTTGTCATATTAAAAAGGTTTACTCAAATGAGTGCAAAAATCAAACTACTACTTCGTTATATCTTTGTTGGGGCATTGTCTCTTTTCCCTTTGATTTTGGTGATCGTTGTGGTCAATTATTTAAAAAATTTAGGTGTCAGCGCTTACTCGTCGCTGCATGATTACACCGATTCTTTTGAAGTGACGTTGGCATTGATGGCCGGAGTTGTCGGTATTTTTGCCCTTTTAGGGTTTTCGATTGAAAAATACGGACGTTCTATTTTTATCTCAATGATTGACACAACGTTTGAGAAAATTCCCGCTATCCGTTCGGTCTATTCGGTTTCGAAAAAACTTGCTGCGATGCTCTCAGGTGGTGAGGACGGGACAAAAAAAGAAGTTGTTTTGGTTGAATACCCCAAAGAGGGGTTGTGGGTTCCGGCGTATCTTTTAAACCGTCATGAAAATATCTGTGTAGTGTTTATCCCAACTTCCCCAAATCCTACGAGCGGTTATACGGTTTTGGTGGATGAATCATTGATTAAAAAAACATCTTTAAGTCTCCAAGAAGCCTCATCGTTTATCATCAGTATGGGAGCGGATTTCTCGCAAAAAGAGGCAGTCTCAGCGCTTATTCAAACTCATCAAACTTCGGTTCCAACGCTTTAAACTGTTCGATTAGAAGTTTTTGGTATAGCGGAGCATTGTCAAAAAGTTTTTTGAGAGACATTGTTCCATACTCTTCGCTGATAGAGGAATCAACAACGATATAAGAGAAGAAAACGGTATTTTCGTTGATCGAAAATTGTAACCGATCCAACCTTGCATTCTCACGGAGAAGATAATCATACAATAAGTCAATATTCTCTTGCGGGATACGACAGAGTGCCGAATCGGCGATTACAATTCCGTTGTCGTAATAGTTAATGTCGATGCGCGAATTTTCTCTCTCGAAACGCCAACTTCGCTGGCTTCGTCGGGAGAGGGTAACATTAATTTCCAATGTTTCCAAAATCTTCTCAACCAATGCTACAACACCGGAGGGCTTATATCCCTCGCGCCGACGTTTAGCAACTTCGAGTTTCGTACCGCATTTGGGGCAATAGTCATTGTGGATGGTGAGTTCATGAATCAAATTTTTGCACGATACACAGCGGATGATATCATCTTGGTGCAGCGCATGAAACTGATCCAGTGCTTCTTTGAGCGTGTAGGAAGGGAGTGCGAACCCCAAATTGTTTGAATTTTGGATGATAAAAGTATTGACACCGATTACTTCAGCAGACTCGTTGAGCAGAGGGCCTCCGCTGTTTCCGGGATTGATGGCGGCATCAAACTGGATGTATTCAACTTCTCCCTGTAAGCGGGATGCTTTGGAGACAATCCCCTCTGTTGTGGAATAGTTCAGACCGTAAGGGTGACCGATTGCGATAACTCCATCCCCGTCCTGCACCGAGACAGAAGAGAGGATCAACGGATGATTGTGCTCGATGGGAATAGGAGATCGGATAAATGCCAGATCGAAGGCGGGGTCATCATAAACGACGGTTCCTATCGTTTTCGGGAGAGTTTTGGTACTGATAAGCACCTCTTTGAGACCGCTGACGACATGGGAATTCGTAATGATGAGACCATCAATCAGGAACCCACTTCCGCTCCCGTATGGATTCGTGATTTGGACAATGCTTTCGATCGTTTGTTCGACCATTTTTTGAGTTGCTGTATTCACCCTAGAGTTCCGTATAATCGAGATTTTTGACTTGCAGATAAAAACTTTGGCTGAAATGATCCAAATCGGTATAGTCGATAAGATCGGCAAAATTGCGCAGCCCCTTGTATCGGTTCATATACGGTTCTATTGCTTCACTCAACCGCTGAGCTATGAGATTTTGCTTGAAGGTTCGAGTGGCGGGATTGTATAGCGGTATCTCTCCTTCTCCCTCGAAAAAATTATGCGCGTACACTTCAATGTGTAGATGGAATAAGGCCCGAAGTGAGGGGTGCAGACCGTAATTGTAGAGAATATAGAGGGAAATGTAGCGGTAAATCACGGGGATGACATAATTAGAACGGTTGTTTTTGTACCACCGTACTTTATTTAACGATTCATCGATAAAAGAGGCTATTTCATCGTGCATAGCCTGTTCGAACGGAGAAAAGGTATAGGCAGAATCATAAAATTGGGTTGCAAAAATATCGATATCCATCGCTTCGAGCTCATTTAGGTACTTTTCCAAGTCAGCGTTTTTATCTTCGGTGAGCTTCTCATCGTCCATGAAATAGCCGTTTATTTTTTCACTGATATTTTTTGCCATTTTTTTATGAGGAAGAAGGAGATAATCGATTTGGAGTAAGAGAGTGAGATAACTAAACGAAGCCATGCCGGTATTGTCATTGGATAAAAGACCGATCAGACTCTGTTTGGTCTCTATAAGCCATTTTTGCATCATCTCATAGTTTCGTTGAATCTTAATAGGATCAATAGGACGTAAATGGTCATAATCTAGAAGGGCTGTCTCGTCAAATTCGCTAGCGATAAACTCTTTTTCGAAATCAGCGTTGAGGGCGATTTCACGTAGAGGAAAAAAGATTTTTTGAGGGGTGATTGTTGCGTTATCCAGTCGAATAGAGAGCCGAATGACCCCTTCTGAATCGCTAAAACGACAGTAGGTAAGTTGAAAATTACGTTCTAAAAAACGGCGTTTTACTGCCACGTGGAGTTTTTCACTGAGGGCAATATCAGCGTACGCTTCGAGTGATGTCGGGGTAATTATTCCTTTGATTAACGCGTATCCTTGGAAAAGGCTGAATCGGAGTACCCCTTCCTCACGTTCGATACTCAGATGCGGACGGGGAAATGAACTATCTTGATGGATCAGTGAAGATAAAAAATATTCATAGCCACTGAGGATGTCACCATGGATTAATGCCTCTGAAGCACTCTCAAACAACTCTTTTTCCTGCGGATTAGGGAGGGCATGAATCCCTCTTCCGTAGCGTGGAGCAGAATGCATCGGCAACGGAATGAACCAAGCCTTGATGGTATCGAACAGCTTCACCCTTGATTTTCCTTCTCTTGTTATTGGCTTAGTGTAATCAAAGCAACCTTAAAGCGACGATAAAGTATAATACCCGACATTTACAAAGGGGGTTGTATGGGCTATAAACGTGTTTTAGTAAAGTTCTCCGGCGAGGCATTGGCTGGTGAAAACGGTTACGGCATCGATACGAAAATCCTTAAATTTATTGCTACAGAGATCAAAACCCTCGTTGATGCGGGGATTGAAGTGGGCATCGTCATCGGCGGCGGTAATATCATTCGAGGTGTTACCGCAGCACAAGACGGAATTATCCGTCGAACGTCAGGTGACTACATGGGGATGTTGGCAACCGTGATCAATGCGATTGCGATGCAAGAAGCGTGTGAACATGAAGGGATGCTGGTCCGTGTTCAAAGTGCTATCAAAATGGAACAGATTGCTGAAGCGTTTATCGTTCGTCGTGCAACACGTCATTTGGAACGTGGTCGAGTAGTGATTTTTGCCGCAGGGACAGGAAATCCGTTCTTTACGACCGACACTGCCGCAACACTCCGTGCGATTGAAATCGGAGCTGAGGTGATCATCAAAGCGACCAAAGTAGACGGCGTTTACGACAAAGACCCTAAAAAATTCGATGATGCGATTAAGATTCCGAAACTCGGTTACGAGCAAGCGTTGCAAGACCATATTAAAGTAATGGATGATACCTCCATTGCATTGGCGAAAGAGAACAAATTGCCGATCATCGTATGTGACATGTTCACTCCGGGTAATCTTCTCGAAATCATTCAGGGTAACTTAGCAAGTTGCTCTATCGTACAATAAATCCCAACCTAAGGAAAAATCATGAGACTCGAACAACTCACTGCAAAAGCACTTGAAACTGCTAATATCGACCGTTACCAATTGGCTATCGCCGTCGCAAAACGCTCAGAAGAGCTTCTTAACGGTGCTACTACGAAACTAAATGTCGATATGAAAAAAGCTAAAACGGCAGACATTGCTTTGATGGAGATTGCTGAAGGGCACATCACTATCAAAGGCTTTGTAGACCGAGACTAATTTTTCGCTAAAGTCACATCATTGAATACGATAGATATTGAAAAACTAACTGGAATCAATGATGTTGAGGGTGCTATAGCACACCTCTACAAACATATTCTTCCTTCTTCTGCGATTCAAAATGCTCTTGCATTTTCCCAGCAAGCCCATCATAATCAATTCCGCAAAAGTGGTGAGCCCTACATCGTCCATCCTGTTTTAGTTGCCTCCATCGTTGCTAATATTACAGGTGATGAGGCAATGGTTATTGCCGCATTATTGCACGATGTAGTCGAAGATACTCATATCACAATCGAAGAGATTAGCCGAGATTACGGTGTCGATGTCGCTCATTTGGTTGAGGGTCTGACGAAAATCGATACGATTCGCGATGCAGAACTTATTCCGTCGAATTCGGATGAAAAGCTTGTTGTTTCAGCGTTGTCCTTCCGTAAAATGCTCATTGCATCGATTGAAGATGTCCGGGTCTTGGTGGTTAAACTCTGTGACCGACTCCATAATATGCTTACGCTCGGAGCACTTCCTCCGGCAAAACAACACCGTATTGCTGAGGAGACTCTCGTCGTTTATGCTCCTGTTGCAAGCCGTTTAGGTATTTCATTTCTCAAAAACCTTTTAGAAGATCTAAGTTTTCAGTATCTCTTTGTTGAAGAAAAACGAGCTATCGATATGTATTTGGAAGAGAATTTTCGCTCTATCAATGCAAGGTTGAGCGATTTTTGCGAAAAATTGACCAAAATGATGTTAGAAAACGGTTTTTGTCAGGACGATTTTGAAATTCTTAGCCGTGTCAAACATCACTATTCCATTTACCTTAAAATGCAACGAAAAGGGATCAGTATCGATGAGATACTTGATCTTTTAGCGGTGCGAATATTAGTGAAAAAACCGTTGGATTGTTATCGTGTTTTTGGAATGGTTCATCTTAACTTTCAGCCGCTTAGCTCACGTTTTAAAGATTACATCGCGATTCCCAAAGAAAATGGATATCAGACATTACATACGTCAGTTTTTGATTCTACGGCGATTTTTGAAGTTCAGATTCGTACCTATGAGATGCATAAAACGGCGGAACTCGGTGTTGCGGCACACTGGAAATACAAAAGCGGCGGAAACAACCCTATCAGCCTTGATTGGCTCCATAATCTACAATATCAAAATGAATCGGTAGAAGCCTTTTATGAGCTCATAAAAAACGATCTTTTCAGTGAAGATATCAGTGTCTTTTCACCGAAAGGAAAACCGTTTACTCTTCCTCGCGGTGCTGTCGCCCTTGACTTTGCATACGCGGTTCATACGGAGATCGGCGATAGTGCCGAGGGATGTTTGATTAACAAAGAAAAAGCGTCACTCCTCAGTGAACTTCACAATGGCGATATTGTTAAAATTACGACTGCATCGAAAAAAATCAATCGCTGCAGTTGGATCGACGCCGTAAAAACTTCCCGTGCCAAAGCGAGTATGCGTGCCAATTGTAATCAGCGCATCCGTGCTATTGATACTGAATCGGGCATCAATATAGTAAGCACTATTTTTAATATGGATCCTGTTCGTATTGAGGAGTTGTTCCGCGAAACGCATCTTGAAGAGCAGCGTCATCGTATTCCGAGTGAGCTTGATTTACTCAAAGAAACAGTGAACCGTTTTACCCAGGAATTAGGTGAAAATAATCGCTTTAGTGCTTTTTTATCGCGTAATCGCTTTAGAGTTAAACCGTATGTTTTTGCGTCATTGGAAATCTATTCTAACAATAATGTAGGTGATGCAGTATTTGATTATTGCTGTCATCCAAAAACTGGGGATGAAATTGTTGCCTTTTTGCAAGAAGGGAAGGCTCATATTCATCACAAAATGTGTAAAAATGCTGCGGGGATGATCGATCGCAGAGAACCGATGGTATTTGTGCGCTGGAAGGCACAGCACTATTTCCGTTACCACCTGATTATAAGCATGCAAAGTGCTAAAGGGGTACTTGCCGATTTGCTCACCTATATGGCAAAAATGGGGGCGGATATCAACAGTATCGAACTGGGTAAGGAAAAATCTGAACATACGCAGTACTGTGAAATGGAATTCCAAACCCTTGAGGCCGATATTAATCGCCTACGCTCCAAATTGGAGAAAAAAGGGAAAATCATACAATTTTTTCGGACGGATGATGCGTACCGAAGCCAAGGATAAATCATGATTCAAACAGCATTACGAGAAATTAGACGCGGCACTGCCGAAATTATCGATGAAGCACGACTCGAAACACTCCTCAAAAACTATTTTGAAAAAGGGGAAACCTATACGGTTAAAGCAGGATTTGATCCGACTGCACCCGATTTGCATTTGGGACATACGGTTCTTCTCCAAAAACTCGCGGCGTTTCAAAAGTTCGGAGGGCATATTCAGTTTTTGATCGGTGATTTCACCGCACAGATCGGTGACCCGACCGGAAAAAGCGAAACACGCAAAAAACTGCTTCCGGCTCAAATCCAAGAGAATGCCCAAAGCTATAAAACTCAAGTGTTTAAAATTCTCGATCCTGAAAAAACGACCGTTGTTTTCAATGCCGATTGGATCAATCCTCTCGGTGCGGCTGGGATGCTGGAATTGACTACAACCTATAATGTGGCACGTATGTTGGAACGGGATGATTTCGATAAACGTCATAAGGCGGGAATCTCAATCTCCATTAGCGAATTTTTATATCCGTTGCTCCAAGGGTATGACAGTGTTCATCTTAAAAGCGACATCGAGATAGGTGGAACTGATCAGAAATTCAACTTGCTCATGGGCCGTCATTTACAACGGGTGTATGAGATTGGTAAAGAACAAGCGGTATTAATGATGCCGATTTTAGAAGGTCTTGACGGTGTTCAAAAGATGTCTAAATCGCTGGGGAACTACATTGCGGTAGCGGATGAACCGAATGAGATGTTTGGAAAAATACTCAGTGTAAGTGATACCTTGATGTGGCGCTATTATGAACTTTTGAGTACGCAGAGTCTTGATGAGATCGAAGCTCTTAAAAGTGGAGTAGAAAACGGCTCGCTTCATCCGAAAAAAGTAAAAGAGGCGTTGGCTTTGGAAATTACGGAGCGTTTCCACTCTAGGGAAGCCGCGTTGGGTGCTCAAGCTGAGTTTGAACGGGTTCATGCACAGAGCGAAATTCCGAGTGAAATGGATGAATTTAGTCTTCAAGGACCGACTTGGATTGCAAAAGCTTTGGTCGATTGTGCTCTAAGTCCATCTACTTCTCAAGCCCGTCGGGAGATTAAGCAAGGCTCTGTTAAAATCGATCAAAATAAACTAAGCGATGAGCAATACCAACTTGAACTGGGTGAGTACATCCTTCAAGTGGGAAAACGAAAATTTGCGCGATTAAAGGTAACCCAATGAGCTTCAAACCAATTCAAATCGGCAAACACACCATTAAAATTCCTATCGTTCAAGGTGGAATGGGTGTCGGTATCAGCTGGGATAAACTTGCCGGAGCAGTCTCATCAGAAGGGGGGCTCGGAGTAATCAGTTCGGTTGGAACAGGATATTATGAAAATAAAGTACATGTGGATAAATTAATTGCTAATCGTCCGTTGGATGCAGAAAATTTTTATTCCAAAAAAGGGCTAAATGCAATTGTTCAAAATGCTCGTAAAATCTGTGGAAATGCCCCATTAGCGTGTAATATTTTGTATGCGATTAACGATTACGGTCGTGTTGTAACCGATGCGTGTGAAGCAGGAGTCGATATCATTATTACCGGTGCCGGTCTTCCGACCAATATGCCTGAATTTACGGCCGATTATCCCGATGTTGCATTGGTCCCGATCGTCTCATCTCCAAAAGCACTTTCGATTATCTGTAAACGTTGGCAAAAACGTTATAACCGTCTTCCTGATGCGGTTATTCTTGAAGGACCTCTGAGCGGCGGACATCAAGGTTTTACGTATGAACAATGCGCAATGGAAGAGTATCAACTCGAAAACCTTGTCGCTCCTGTTGTAGAAGAAGCGGCTTTGTGGGGCGGTATGCCGGTTATTGCTGCCGGTGGCATCTGGGACAAGACCGATATTGATGCAATGATGGCCCTGGGTGCAGCGGGTGTTCAAATGGGGACTCGCTTTATCGGAACCTTTGAGTGCGATGCCCATGAGAATTTCAAAGAGGTTCTTCTCGCAGCTAAAAAAGAGGATATCACTTTGATGAAATCCCCTGTAGGGTATCCGGCGCGCGGTGTTCGTACCCATTTACGCGATCTAATCGATACTCGAACCGGTCCTTCTATCAAATGTATCTCTAACTGTGTTGCTCCGTGTAATCGCGGTGTTGAGGCTAAAGAGGTAGGGTTTTGTATCGCAGACCGTCTAAGCGATGCATATTTGGGAGATAAAGAGCTTGGATTGTTCTTTTCGGGAAGTAATGGCTATCGTATCGATAAAATCATCTCCGTCAAAGAATTGATGGAAAAACTAACTCAAGGGGAGTGATTTATCACGTGTTGATTCGTATCGTCCTTTTGGCTTTTTTATTTTTTACCTCTGTTATGGGTGCGAATGACACTTTGCGTCTGGAATCAGCGAAGCAAGCATTAGATAGCAGTGATGAAATCGAGCAGTTTAGAGGTTACAATGAATACAAGACCCTTTACTTGCGGGCTATGCTGGACAAAAATAGTTCATTAGCCAACGATGCACTTGAAGGAATTGTTCGAGGAGGCGAGAAACTGGGGATTGATGTCAGTAAATATCAAGCCGATCTAGCCAAAATTAATGGCAAAAAAATGGACTTAAACCCTAAGCCGATTATAGTTGCCGGAAAACCTTCTGATACGATCCCCTCGGTTATTTATGATAAAACCTTCAAGCCGGCACTTGTAGCCAATAGATTTACCACCCCTGAACCTGAAAAAATGATCAAAATTGAGCCGATTAATAGGAACGATGAGATTTCTATGACGATGCGGCATCGTTTGGTTGATACTAAATGGAAAGATAAAGGGCTCGAATTGCTCTTTGATACACCTATTCAGCCATCAGAAGTTAAGATGTCCAAAATTATTGAGGCGGATAAACAGCGATTTCGTTATATTATTGATATTAGTTCTGCTACTCTCTCTCGAAGCCAGACATTGGAACATCATAGTATCAATCGTATCAAAATGGCTCAATTCGATTCTAAAACGCTTCGGCTTGTCATTGAGCATAATCAAGCCATTTCGATTAAATTGATACCAAAGGGCACATCTTTCTATGTTGACCTTTCTCTGGAACCTCCTAAAATCACCGCTGCGCTTGCTACCCTTCCCGTAACGAAACCGGAAGTTCAGGAAACGCCTCTTATTGCTGCACTTCCCCCTCTTGTGAATGTTACACCGCGTGATCGAAGTAAAAAAATTATTGTGATTGATCCAGGGCATGGCGGGAAAGACAGCGGAGCTACCGGCAATGGATATATGGAAAAAGATATTGTGCTGCAAATCGGGACTCAACTTTCCGAAAAGCTTCGTAATATGGGATATACCGTTTATATGACACGCAATAATGACACATTTATTGAGTTGAAAGATCGTACCAAATTTGCCAATGATAAACAGGCGGATTTATTTATTTCCATTCATGCCAACTCGATTCCTAAAACGTCTGATCCGGCAGGGGCACAGGGGCTTGAGACGTATTTTCTTTCTCCTACACGGAGTGAGCGTGCTATGCGTGTAGCCGCATCGGAAAACTCCGAAGATATGGGAGAAATGGGAGCTTACGGAAAACTCAGCTTTTTGAGTTTTTTGAATAAAGAGAAGATTATTGCTTCCAATAAGTTGGGGATAGACTTGCAAAAAGGGGTATTGGTAAATTTACGTAAACAATTCCCCAATGTCCATGATAACGGTGTGAGAGAAGCTCCGTTTTGGGTACTGGTTGGCGCTCAGATGCCTGCGGTATTGGTCGAGGTCGGATATATCAGTCATCCTGAAGAGGCGACGCGCATAGCTGATGAGAAATACCAGCGCTGGATGGTCGATGGGTTAATGGACGGTGTAGGGCATTATTTTGCCAATAATAGCTAACTGTTCTGAATCTTAATCCGGATATTGCCCGGTTAAGATGATAACTCTTTTACTCTTTATAACTTTTTGCGTAGAAGTAATTTGTCGCTTCGACGAACCCTTCAACACTTCCACAGTCAAATCGTTTCCCTTTAAACTTGTATGCTAATACCATACCGCTCATAGCTTGTGCCATTAATGCATCGGTGATTTGGATTTCTCCACCTTTACCAGGCTTCGTTCGTTCAATAAAGCGGAAGATATCAGGTGTGAGGATGTAACGACCAATGATAGCTAGATTGCTTGGAGCGACTTCAGGATCCGGTTTTTCAACCATATTGGAAATCATATAGACTCCCTCCTCGATCTCTTTCCCTTCAATGATACCGTAACGGTTGGTCTGAGAAGGATCAACTTCTTCAATCGCGACAATTGAGCATTTATACTTGTTGTAGAGTGCAACCATTTGTCTAAGTACCCCTTCTCCGTCATTATCACATAAATCATCGGCTAAGATAACAGCAAAAGGTTCGTTTCCAATCAATGTCTCTCCGGTGAGGATAGCGTGACCTAATCCCTTCATCTCATTTTGACGGGTGTAGGAGAACGTGCATTGGTTGATCAGTGTACGAATCTCATCGAGATAATGTTCTTTTGAAGTCCCTTTGATTTGGTGTTCGAGTTCATAACTTACGTCAAAATGATCTTCCAATGCCCGTTTTCCGCGTCCTGTTACGATTGCCATTGTATTCATTCCTGCTTCAACAGCCTCTTCAACACCATATTGGATTAGTGGTTTGGTTAAAACGGGAAGCATCTCTTTAGGCATCGCTTTGGTCGCCGGCAAAAAGCGGGTACCATAACCGGCAGCTGGGAAAAGGCATTTTTTAATCATTGATACTCCTTCATTGTAAACGTTATTTTATCACATTATTTTATAGATATTTTGTTTACCGTTTGATTACACTATATGAGATATTATGATACATATAAGCAGGAGGTTGTTATGAAAAATAAAATGATTTTTGCATTACTTACGGGGTGTATTTATGCATCGCTTAATGCAGCCAATTTTGATATTGGTGTGTCGGGATCGGATAGTGGTATTAATGGTTTTTCCCTCTCCATCGGTGATTATTATCGCGTACCCCAACAAGAAGTTGTGATTATAGAGCGTTCTGTCCCGCGCGAGGAGATGAGTGTCGTTTATTATTTAGCCAGTAAATCTCACAGAGATGCTCGATACATTAGTAATTTACGTGTACGAGGACTAAGCTGGTGGGATATTACTTTCCGTCTCGGTCTTGATCCGCGTACAATCTACATAGTTGACAGCCGTCATCATTTCGGTCCACCATATGGTCAAGCGTATGGATATTCAAAACATAAAAAACACCATTTACGTGATGCTGAAATTATTGAACTGGTAAATGTTCGATTCTTATCCGATTATCATCATATTAGCCCTGATGAAGTCATTAATAGACGTCGAGGCGGAGAACGGTATATGAATATTGATGAACATTATCGAGGAAATAGAGATCGTTCCGAAGTTCGTGAAAATAGAAGAGATCAACGCCAAGATGATCGAGGAGCACACGGCGGAAAAGACAGAGGATCAAAGAATGGAAATGACGATAGAGGCCATGGTGATCAAGGACATGGCAACAACGGTAAGGGGTATGAACGTTAAAGACTATTCAATCGCATCCAAAAAACGCAATGACGATGCGTTGTTGCGTGCATATTCTTGTGCTTCATCAGTAATAGGACGGTTTGTTGCATAAACTCTTGCCGTTGTCCTTCCTGCGAGCATTGGATTATTGTCGATGTATACGGTACATTCGGCAATAAATATTTGTAAATCTACTTTTTTAATCTCTTTAAGTGTGTTTTCGCATCGTATCAGTAACAACTCTTTTTCTTTTACTCCGATCAGATCGATCCCGTCCGTTTTTATCCCATTGGTGATGGTATAGCCTTGAGCAGTAAAATAATTTGTAATTTCTGTAAGATAATTATTCTCTTGAGCAGGTTGGATCGTTTGGGATTGCATCGATGTACTGAATGAGGGAGCTTCGTTTTTGAGGATCGATTGCGACTCTTTTAAAAATTGTTCTTTTTGTCGCAACTCTTTATCCGCCAATTCTTGTTTCTTACGCGAGATGATCATTATAATCCAATACACTGCTGCGATGATAACAAGGAAAGTTATAAGATTTGCCATAGTTATTCCTCAAAAATTTAGATAAATTATACTGGAATTAATGATTAAATGAGAGTATTCTAAAATCCCAAAACAAGAAGGGATTAAAGTGACTGAGGAGAGGTTTGTTGGAATGAAAAAAATCTGCTTCGGCCCTGTCTTTTCGCGTCATACATGGCTTTATCAGCATTTTGTAACAACGCTTTGCTGTTTAGTGCATCTTTTGGATAAATAGCTACTCCAACACTAGCTGAAACGGTTATGGCTGTTCCGTTGAGGTCGAACGGTTGAGCAAGTTTTTCAATTATTATTTTAACAACTCTCTCTGCATCTTCAAGTGAATCAATTTGTGGAAGGATAGCGGTAAATTCATCTCCTCCCATTCGAGCAACGGTATCCGATTCACGAACCGATTCATTTATCCGTTCACTTACATTGATGAGAAGCATATCTCCCATCTCATGTCCAAGTGTGTCGTTAACCTGTTTAAAATGATCTAAATCGATGAAGAGAAGAGCTAATGACCTATTGGTGCGGTGAGCAATTTTAATTTCATGTTCAAGCCGATCACTAAACAAACGTCTATTTGGTAAATTAGTCAGCAAATCATAATTGGCTTGTTTCCAAATAAGTTCATCTGCCTCTTTTTTTTCGGTGATATCAGAAAAAATAGCAAGGTACATACGGACTGAACCATCTTGATTGTATATAACCTTGATTGAGAGCCATTCAGCATACAATTCACCATTTTTTCGTTTGTTCCAAAGTTCTCCATCCCACCGACCAATGGTATTGAGATCATCCCACATTTTTGCATAGAACTCTTGGTTTTGCATACCTGAACTCAATACTTTTGGTGTCATCCCCTTGATTTCTTCAAGTGAATAGCCCGTTGTTGCAGTAAAGGCTGGATTGACAGTGATAAAGCAATTGTTATGATCGGTAAGTACAATATTTTCACTTGCTGTTTCGAAAATTGTTGCAGACAATTGAAGTTCATTTACATATTTACGTATTTCTTTGTGTGAGAGCCGAAGATCAAGATGTGCCATTACCCCATCTGCTAGTGTTTTTACAGCAGCTAATTGTTCTTGAGCAATTTCCCTGGCTTCGGTATCTATAACGCATAGTGTTCCTAAGTGCAATCCGCTTGGTGTGACAAGCGGTACACCTGCATAGAAACGAATCCCTGGACCGTCTGTCACCAATGGATTATCATGAAACCGTTCATCCAATAATGCATTTGGTACAACCATGGGCTCATCTTGCAAAATTGCATGGGCGCAAAATGCGACATCACGCGGTGTCTCTTTTGCATCGATCCCTACAATGGCTTTGAACCATTGGCGGTTCTCATCCACTAGACTAATAGCGGCAATAGGTGTTTTACAAATATAACTTGCCAGTTGAACCATACTTTCAAATACCGCCTCAGGCTCCGTATCTAAAATATTATATTTTCTGAGCTCAGCTAAACGTTCTTGTTCGTTTTGGGGAAGGGGGGCGATTTTCATATTAATAACATCCAGAGTTTGTATATAAATTATATTTCTAGTAAAAAACGAGCTTTTTCTGTTCACAATTATAACTATTTTTCACGTATTTATAAAGGATGGTCTAGTTAAGTAGAGTATTCTAAACATAGAAAAAGAATCGCTATAGTTCTACAAATCTTTTAAACTACAGTAATTATTTATCCAGTTCTTTATAAAAATCACATCCCCTCTGAATACCTAAATCACATGCCTTTCCAAATGATTCTTTCGCTAGTGGTATGTCTTGATGTGCACCTTTACCTTGATAATATTGTGAAGCAAGTTTCATGCAAGCAGTAGAATTGTCATTATCACAAGCTAATTTATTATATTGCATAGACTCAAAATAATCTTGACGTATCCCAAGCCCATTTTCATACATGTTAGCAATAGATGCTTGGGCATTACTTAACATTTCAACACCAACTTTCGGGGCTGAAGTAATTTTCAAAAAATAATATTTGGACTTTACATAATCAGTTTTTATTATATCACCTTTAAAAAAGTGAATACCTAAATCAAAACAAGAAGGTAATATACCAGCTTGGCATGATTTATCTGCATATTCAATATATTTTGGAATATTATTGAGTTTTTGATAATTCAAAGAAATTTGAAAACAATCAAAAGAATTGTGATACTCATCACAAGATTTAAAAGTTATTTCATCTGCTTTTTTTATATTCTTCTTAACTATCGTTCCTTCTCTATAAGCCTTAATCAATCCAGAGCATCCAAACCCTGAATAACAACTTTTTTCACACATGTCGTTGAGAAGCTTTAATTCTAGAGTTACATTTTTTGAATTATGAGCATCTCTAGCTTGATTATCTAGTGACGTACATTCATCAGCATATAAACTAGAAGAAAAAATAAAAAGAAAAGATACTAAAAAAAATAACTTTTGAATAAACATAAACATAGTCCTTAAAAAAATATGATTAATTATATCAGTAGTTTCGGCACATGAAAAAAACTATTATTCTAACTACTTTTTTTATCTTCTAAAATATTTATGTTATATTCCTTTAGTCTTACATACCCCAAAAAGAACACTATCAAAGGTATCAAAAACAAGATGATTATCAATCCAATAATTTCACCCCATCCACTTCCAGCATCTTTAGTGAATAATAATGTGAATACCATAAGCAAATAAAAAATTAGTGTCCCACCAATAGTGGCTTTGTTAACAACCTTTACAGTTATGAGAGGAATTTTGAATAAATACCAAGCTATGATATATATAAGAGAAAATTCAATTAATCCTTGTGCAGGAGAATTGAAACTGCTATAAGCGGTAATAACTTGAAAAGCATACAGTACCCAAAAAAAAATCTTGTTCATACACATCCTTTTTATTAAATGTTGGTACTGTTAAACCCAAAACATCTTTATCAAAGTATCAATATATACTATATCAATTTTGTAATCCCTTAAAATGGATGGCGATAAAATTTTCAGTTTAATTCAAAGTATGTTAACAATTGATTCATGTAATGCTTAAACTATGGTGTTATGCTTAAAGAATTTAAATGGTAAACAAATTATGCGAGATACTGAGGTAGTAAAACAGTGCTAAAAAACAAATTGTAGTAGTAAAAGCGTTTTTGAAAAAGTGCTTTAAACGTCGTAAAATAGGGGATTTTATGAGTGGCGGACGAGGAGAGATTCGAACTCTCGGTACCGTTGCCAGTACGTCTCCTTAGCAGGGAGGTGGATTCAGCCGCTTTCCTACTCGTCCATAATGATTGAAGAGGCGTAATTATACGTAGCAGTAGATAACAAGCACCTTAAATAGGTGCTTTGATAGATTAAATTGCTGGAGAGTTTTTTGGTGTAGCAATAATTTGGTCCAAAAGGGCCTGTAATTGCATTGCAAGTACTTCATTAGTAGCTTTTGCTTCGGCAATTTTTTCTTTTAGTTTGACGACAAGTTCGATTTTATCCAAAAATTTCATGCATACTCCTCGAAATGATTTTCATTTTTTAAGCAAGGAGTATTCCAAATTTATAATGAAGCTATAATTTTTTCGACTACTTCCGCAGGATTCTCTGCTTTATAGATGGGGCGCCCAACAACGATAAAGTCCACTTTTTCTTGATGTGCGATTTCGATGGTAGCAACACGCTCTTGATCTCCTGCATCTTCACCGAAGGGACGGATTCCAGGAGTGAGAGTAATGAACTGAGTAGAAGTGAGCGATTTGATTGAAGCACTCTCATAGGCACTGCAAACGACACCATCCAATCCTGATTCGTGGGCATCTTGGGCAAAACGGTCAGCTTTAGAAGCGATGGTTTCTCCATAAACGTGGCTAAATTCATTTTCTTCGAAAGAGGTGAGGGCGGTGACTGCAAGGACAAGCGGACGGTTCTCATAAGGCTCAAGGCGCTTCATTACTTCAGACATTGCTTTGCGGCCTGCTGAGGCATGTATATTGAACATATCAACACCTAAACCCAGGATTGATTCTGCGGCATCTGCCATGGTGTTAGGAATATCATAGAGTTTGAGATCAAGAAAGATTTTGAATTCGGGATTAATGGTTTTGATCGCGTCGATAAATGGTTTCCCGTCACGGATATAGGATCGAAGTCCTACTTTGAGCCAGATGGGGTAATTTTTTATTTTTTCTATAAGAGCTAAGTTTTCTTCCATGCTAGGAAGATCGAGCGCGACGCATAATTGCATAATGAACCTTTGGAAAATGATAACAAAAGTATAGCTTAAAAATAATCGCCATTATCATTATGTTAATTATTCATTGAGAAAAACAGCTTACAATGTTCCCAGATAAATCTACAAAGGATTGAGGAATGGAAAAAAGTTTTATAGCAACTATTTTGGCAGGATTATTGATCGGGTCAAGTTTAGCATCAGCAGCAGTGTATAAAGTTGACCCTGCCCATTCGACGGTCGGCTTCAAAGTTAAACATATGATGATCAGTACCGTAACTGGTAAGTTTAGTGATTTTAGCGGATCGTATGATTTGGAAAAAGGGGTATTTAAATCACTCTCCGGCCATATCAAAACAGCTTCTATTGATACTGGGATTACTAAACGTGATGATCATTTGCGCAGTTCCGATTTCTTTGATGCAGCAAATTTCGGAGATATTACCTTTACGATGACCGGTACAACCAAAACGAAAATGACGGGTAATTTGAGCATTAGAGGTATTACGAAAAAAGTTATTTTGAATATCGATATGGGTGGAGTTGTTACCGATCCATGGGGCAACGAGCGCTCAGGATTTGTATTGACCGGTTCAGTAAACCGTAAAGACTTTGGCTTGAATTGGAACAAAGCGATCGAAGCGGGCGGTGTGGTTGTCGGAGATGAAGTGAAACTTATTGTAGAAGTCGAAGGAATCGCGGAGTAATTAGAACGTTTTGATAAACCCGTCCCGTTTGGGGCGGAATCCGCTTAAATCATCAAGAGAGACTCCTCTTTGTTTCCCCCACACTAAAATACTTTGACATTTGTGCATTTTGGCATAATCGCACAGATAATCGACCATTTCACCGCTGAGATTCTCACATCCGCTATAGGTGACAAAATCATCCACGATCAAATGTCGTCCTAACTCCAAGTTCTCTCGTATACTAACCCCTGCATAGACCTGTAACTCCCCTCGCTGATAGGCACCGATGGGGCGGTAATCTTTGGGGTATTGAGAGGTGATGAACGCATCGAACGCTTCGGAGGTGAGTTCCGTGCGTAGTGTCGTGAGGAGGGCAAACCCCTCAACCAGTTCAGATGCAGAGAGTTCACGAAATTGCACTTAGTTACCTAGTGCGCTGAGTTGAGCCGTGATTTTAGAAATTTTATCTTCGGCATCGGCAAGACCGTTACGGTTTTCAGCGATAACGGCTTCAGGAGCGTTAGCGACAAAACGCTCGTTAGAGAGCATTCCGCGTAGTTTATCTACCTCTTTTTGGAGTTTTTCGCGCTGTTTGGTGAGTCGGTCGATGATCGGGCTTAGATCAATCGCATCGGTCGGGAGATAGACTTCGACACTATCTCCGATGTCGCTGATTGCATTATCGATTTTAGACTCGGTAAAGTGGAGTGTTTCAACTCGCCCCAAACGGATGATAAACGGTTCCATCATAGAATGATTTCCGCCGCATTTGAGGTAAGCGAGATCGATTTTTTGATTGCCGAGATCGACGAGAGTTTTGGCACGGCGGATCGTGACGATAGCATCCATAATGATCGCGAATTCCGCTTCGATGGTCTCATCTATCTCGATATTTTCAGGGTACTCCATAATCATGATGGAGTTACCCTCTTCGAGGGTAGTTCCTGAAAGCTCATGGTAGAGATACTCGGTGATAAACGGCATAAACGGATGGAGAAGTTTCATCGACTCTTTGAAGATACTTCCCAGCTCATCTACGCTCTCTTTGGACGCTTTACCGAGCTCGATACCCCAGTCACAGAACTCATTCCACAAGAAGCGATAAAGTACCGTTGCCGCATCATTAAAGCGGTATTCGTCCAAGAATGCTCTTGTCTCGGCTGTCGCGCGGTGAAAACGGCTGAGCATATAGCGACCTAATGGAGTGGTGATTTCTTGATCGGCCAAATCTTTAAATGTCGGAACATTCATTTGGAGGAATTTGGAAGCGTTGAAGAGTTTGTTGGTGAAGTTGCGGCTTTGCTCAAGACGGTCGTTACTGAGGCGGATATCGCGTCCTTGAGCCGCAAGGACAGCCAAGGTGAAGCGGAGTGCATCGGCACTATACTTTTCAACCATATCGAGTGGATCGATAACGTTTCCTTTGGATTTGGACATTTTTTGGCCGTTTTCATCGCGCACCAAGGCGTGGAGGTAGATGTGGTTAAATGGCAATTCTCCCGTGAAACTCTCCCCCATCATCATCATACGGGCTACCCAAAAGAAAAGGATGTCAAACCCTGTGATAAGGAGGGTGTTCGGATAGAAACGAGCCATATCTTCACTTTGGAAGAGTTGATCTTGTGCGGTATCACCGTTGCCCCAGCCCAGAGTCGAGAACGGCCAGAGGGCAGAACTGAACCACGTATCGAGAACGTCAGGGTCTTGAGTGAAGGCTTTACTAGAACAATGAGGACACGAAGACGGGGCTTCTTCTAAACTTGCCCATTCATGATTACAATCATCGCAGTAAAATACCGGAATACGGTGTCCCCACCAAAGCTGGCGAGAGATACACCAGTCGCGCAGTTCACCCATCCACGCGTTGTAGCTGTTGATCCAGTGAGGCGGGAAGAATTGAGTCAACCCTTCGTTGGTTTTATCGATTGAACCGCGTGCTACCTCTTTGCGGACAAACCACTGTTTCGAGATGTACGGCTCAACGATATTTTTACAGCGGTAACAATGACCTACTTGGTGGGTGTGCTCTTCGATTTTCTCGATAAATCCCGCCTCTTCGAGACGTTTGACGATCACCGCACGTGCTTCGAGACGCTCTAACCCTTCAAACTCTCCGGCGTGGTGGTTCAACATCCCTTTTTCATCGAATACGGTGATGAATTCGAGATCGTGACGTTTACCCACTTCGTAGTCGTTCGTATCATGGGCTGGGGTGACTTTAACGACACCCGTTCCGAATTCGCGATCAACATGGCTATCGGCGATGATTTTGATATCGCGGTTGATGAGGGGGAGGGTGACACTTTGTCCGATGAGGTGGAGGTAACGCTCATCATCAGGGTGTACCATGATCGCGGTATCTCCGAAATAGGTCTCAGGGCGAGTAGTCGCAACGACGATATGACCGCTGCCGTCGCTGAACGGATAGCGCATATGGTAGAAGTTCCCTTGGTGCTCTTCGTGTTCTACTTCGATATCGCTCAATGCGCCGTCATGGGTACACCAGTTAACCATATAGTTACCGCGCACGATGAGGTTTTGGTTGTAGAGGTGGACAAATGCCTCTTTGACAGAGGATTTTAACCCCTCATCCATCGTAAAGCGCTCACGGCTCCATGCGGGAGAGACACCGAGTTTACGGAGTTGTCCCACCATGATTCCGCCGCTCTCCTCTTTCCACTCCCAAACGCGCTCTAAAAACGCATCGCGTCCGAGTTCCTCTTTGGTTTTCCCTTCGGCTAGGAGCTGTTTTTCCACGACGTTTTGGGTTGCGATCCCAGCATGGTCGGTTCCCGGTTGCCAGAGGGTCATATAGCCGTCCATCCGTTTGTAGCGGACGATGATGTCTTGGAGGGTAAAGGTGAGGGCGTGTCCGATATGAAGCCTACCCGTGACGTTCGGAGGAGGCATCATGATGGCGAAATGTTTATTTGGTTTTACGATGGTTTGGTTTCCGTCGACTTCGAAATAACCCCGATTTTCCCAGATGGGATAGTAACTCTCTTCAATATCTTTCGGATCGTAATGTGTAGCTGACATAATAAGGCCTTGGGTACAAATAATATCGCGAATTATACCAAATTTCAGAGGAACGCTAATTGCTTTATTGTAATTATTAATTATCAAAGGTAAAGCATGCAATATGATGTAAAGTCAACGATCTTAGGATTTGATCAGGTAAGCAAGGTAGAATTGAGCCAAATTGATGAGATGTTTGCCACTTTAAAAAGTTGTGATGGGAGTGCTATCAGTTTCACGGTCGTTAATCCCTATCTTTTACGTGAATATTCGTTTGACCTCCCTACTGCGATTCGTGTATTGTTGGATATTAATGAAGATTCAAAGGTAGTGGTATATAATATCGCCATTATTCAAGACCCGCTCGATGAATCGTGCATCAACTTCCTAGCTCCGCTTATTTTTAATCAAGACAATGCGACTATGGCTCAAGCGGTATTGGATGTGAAAAATCATCCCGGTTTCGGTTTAGCCGAACCGATCAAAAAATTTAAATCATAATTTAGCTCCTATTGTGAAGGGGCTTTAAGGAGCCTCTTGCCACTCTCCCGTCTCAACGAGCAGCAATATACTGCCGCAACTGCTCCCTATGGCCATAATCTTATTATTGCATCTGCCGGTACAGGGAAAACCTCTACGATTGTAGGAAGAATTGCTTATCTTATCTCTCAGAACGTAAAACCCGAAGAAATATTGCTTCTAACTTTTACCAACAAAGCAGCTCAGGAGATGGTGGAGCGGGTAGCAGCGTTTTTCGGACGGGAAATCGCCTCCAAAATCGATGCGGGGACGTTTCACGCCGTTAGCTATCGATGGCTCAAACGTAAAGAGGGAAAAGTGGTTCTCAAACAGCCGCGTGAGCTTAAAACACTTTTCCGAAGCGTTTATGAAAAACGAACATTTAGCCACATCGATTGTGCAACATCGGCATACGGTGCCAATTATCTTTATGATGTCTATTCGTTCTACCAAAATACGGAACTTAGTGTTAATTTTGAAGAGTGGATACTAACGCGGCAAGATGAGCATGCCGTTTATGCTGCTATCTATGCTGATATTATTGATGAGTTCGAAGCATTGAAAAAAGAGTATGGTTTTGTCAACTTTAACGATCTTCTTCTTCACATGCGCGATCTCGCGCGGGAAAGTGATCTGGGGTATAAAGAGGTATTGATCGACGAGTACCAAGATACCAATGCTCTTCAAGGGACATTAATTAACGCTATGCGTCCGCCGTCACTCTTCTGTGTTGGAGATTATGATCAAAGTATTTATGCTTTTAACGGTGCTGATATCTCAATTATCGGTTCCTTTACGACTAATTTTCCCGACGCTGAGGTTTATACCCTCAACAAAAATTATCGCTCAACTATCCCCATCCTTTCCCTGGCAAATACGGTAATTGCCTATAATGAACGGATTTATCCCAAAGCACTTGAAGTGACTCGTAATCACGAAGCACAAAGTCCCGCACTCCTTATCTATGATGAACTGTTTGATCAATATCACGGGATTGCCCAAAAAATCGGTGATTCGTCTACTAATCGAGAAGAGATCGCGGTTATTTTTCGCAATAACGCTTCGGCAGATGGGATAGAAGCGACGCTTCGGGAGATGGGAATTGCTTGCCGTCGACGTGGAGGCACCAGTTTTTTTGATTCCAAAGAGATCAAAGCTCTTTTGGATATGTACACGTTACTCGTCAATGAATCTGATATGATGGCATTTATTCATTTGTTTGATTATGCAAAAGGGGTAGGGAGCGCGATTGCCAAAGATCTTTTTGTAGCCCTGCAAAAATTAGGTCGAGGTTCGTTTTTGCGCGGCTTGTATTCCCCTGATTCAGAAATATCGAATCCGTTTGATAAACGACGGCTTAATCATCAATTGGGACTTTTTGATGATTATGCTGAACTCGGGAGTGCGGGTCGATTCGCAAAACTCGGATTTGATCCGAATTTTATGGGAAATCCGATTTTAAAACATGCCAAACTTACGAAAGATTCGGCTACCTTTTTACACGACCTTTTTACCCTTTTTCGTCAGTTACGTGATCTAAAAGAACCAAAAGCAGCGGTACAAAAAATAGCTCTTTCAGCCTTATATGGGCATGTTATAGAGATGCTTTCAACAAGACGGGCTATGACAGAGAATGGATCTATTGATGAACGTGTAAAAACGGAATCACAAGAGCGAATTCGTAGAAAATGTACTATTTTATTCGAGCTCTCTCGCCCCTATAAAGAGCATGAGCGGTTTTTGAATGCGATGGTTTTAGGTTCTCAGGATCTTACACAAGGCGAAGGGGTTCATCTACTTAGCATTCATGCTTCTAAGGGATTGGAGTATCAGGAAGTTTATGTCATTGATTTAATGGATGGACGATTTCCAAACCGAAAACTGATGAGTCGAAGCGGAAGTATCGAAGAAGAACGACGGCTTTTTTATGTTTCGGTTACTCGAGCAAAGGATAGACTCTTTTTGAGTTATGCGAAGTATGATAAAATTAAGAAGAGCAATTTTATCCCGTCGCAATTTTTATTTGAGGCAGGCCTTATCCCAAAAGATGAAACATATGCGGCATTGGTGGTAAAAGGGACCATTTCGGAGTGAATAAGAAAGGAACAATATTGTGCTCCTTTTATCCCTTAATGTTTATTTTGAACAGCATTTCCTAAATCCCACATTGGTAAAAATATTCCAAGTGCCAACAATGTGACTAAAACAGCTATGACAAACAACATGATAGGTTCAACTGCTTCAGAAAGACCATCGATAATTGCATCAAACCGCATTTTATAATACTCCATGACTTTTTGCATCATAGCATCGAGCTGACCGCTCGATTCACCTGCAGAAATCATTTGAATAATCATATTTTCAAATAATCCGGTTTCTTGTAAACCAATATGGAGGGTTCCCCCTTTTTCAACGGCTGATCGAACAGTTAGCAGGCGCTCTTGCAAAGGGAGATTGTCAACCATTGCAATTGAAGTTTCTAATGCTTCTGCTATCGGGATACCGGCACGAACAAGTTCAGAAAAGACCAAGGTGAATCGGTTGAGTGTAGCATACATGATGATGTTTTTAATCAGGTAGGTTTTAAGTAAGACTTGATGCCATTTGTAACGAAAATTGCGATTATGATTAAGCATATAGGTAAAAATAAATAGAAAAATAAAGATTCCTACAATTACATAGAGACCATATGTATTAAAAACATGCTCCAAAAATAGGAGTATTTTAGTAGGAATAGGTAATTCAGCATGGAACTTTTCAAACATTGTCTTAAATTTTGGCACAACGTATGAAATGAGAATTGTAAATGCAATAGCCATAGCAATCATGACGTTTCGCGGATAGGCCATTGCTTTTTTAAATTTGATAATATTTCGTCGAATTTCTTCAAGCATATCGCCAAGCTTATGAAGTGCTTCGGCCATATTACCTGTTTTCTCTCCCAATTCAATCATTGCTAAGGAAAGATTTCCTAGCTCAAAAGAAAATTTATTGGCTGAATGGGAGAGACTGTGTCCTGCATTAATATCTTCAGACATTGTTCCAAGTACAGTTTGGAGTACTTTATCTGAAGTAGAATCAGCAATTTCTCTCAATGAATCATGAATTGATATTCCGGCATTCGTCATAACAGCAAGTTGTCGAATGGCAGCAATAAGAGCATCTTGCTTAAGTTTGCGTTTTTTGATATTAGAGAATAGACTCTCTTTAAATCGACGCAACTGATCTTCGAGAGGAGGAGATGATTCAGCTACTTTTAAAATCATTCCTGAATATTTTATTTTTGCTAAGTAGTGAGCTTCCTTTTTGTTTTCGGCATAGAGACTTTGCTCACTTTTTTTCCCTTTAGTCAGAATTGTTACTATAAAATATTTCATCCTTTTGCCACCCTTAATATTTCATCTAATGTTGTGATCCCGTGAACTGCTTTGGCCATACCATTTTCGAACATTCCTACAAAGCCTTCCCTCTTTGCCTCTTTTGTTAAATCATCTTTGGATGCTCCTCTGGCGATCATACTGGCAATTTCTTCCGTGATAGGTAGAACTTCACAGATCATTTCACGTCCCATATATCCCGATCCATTGCACTCCTTACATCCTGCTCCCTCATAAAAAACGGTATGAGGAGGAATAAATGAACTGTATTCTTGAAGAAGATTTTGAGGGATATCAGTTTCTTTTTTACAGTGAGTACAAATTCTTCGTACTAATCGTTGAGCTTGAACGGCAACGAGAGCACCGCTGATGAGGTAAGGTTCAATTCCCATATCGGACATACGGGGGATAGCACTGATAGCATCATTGGTATGGAGTGTAGAAATAACCAAGTGACCGGTGAGCGCTGCTTTGATTGCGATTTCGAGAGTTTCATGGTCTCGAATTTCTCCGATCATGATTTTATCGGGGTCTTGACGAAGAATTGAACGAAGTGCATCGGCAAAAGACAAACCTACTTTCGGGTTAACCTGTACTTGTTGAATCAGATTCATTCGATACTCAACCGGATCTTCGACGGTAATGACTTTATCTTCGACGTTACGAAGTTCATTCAATGCTCCGTAGAGAGTAGTCGTTTTACCGCTTCCGGTAGGTCCGGTAACTAAAATGATTCCAAAAGGAGACTGAAGCCCTTTAATAAGTTTTTGATAACTTTCTGAATCCATTCCTGAGTCTTCGAGTTTTACTAATGCTTTAGTTTTATCCAAGATACGCATAACAATTGATTCACCGTAAATGATTGGCAAAGTAGAGAGACGGAAATCAAATTCTGCATCCATTACCATAGCGGAAAAACGGCCATCTTGTGGTTTTCGACGTTCAGCAATATCTAGATTGGCTAAAAGTTTGATACGCGAAGCTAACGGTGGATAGATATCTCTATCAAAAATAAATATTTCTGCTAATTTACCGTCAATACGCCCACGAACAACACAGTTCCTTTCAGTAGGTTCGATATGTATATCACTCGCACGACCTTTGATACAGGCTTTAAGAATAACATCGATAAGTTGCAAAATTGATGAGGCTTCTTGTTGTTCTTCTATGGTTCCTATATTACGTAATTCGTTACGAATATTGGTTACAAGCTCTTTGACACTGTCTTTGAGCTCCATTTTAAATAAATAGGCTTGAATTTGTTTTTCTGTGGCAACTGCAAGTTTAAGCGATTTTCGTGGAAAAAGACGTTGAATTGATTCTTGAGCTTCAATATTAAGCGGATCAGCGAAGGCGACTACTACATACATGTCATCTTGAGAAATAGGAAGTGCATTGTACCGCTTAAGTTGCGTGGTTGGAATCTTTTCCACCAAACGATAATCCATATCGATGGAATCAAGATCGATAAAAGGAACTTCAATGACTTCTGCTAAATGGGTCAATATAGATGTTTCATCTAGAAAATGGTAGTTTTTAATAATTGATAGTTCATAACGTCCGAGACGAATCTGTTCAACAATAAAACGTTTAATAAAATTGATTGATACTGCACCGACTTTAGTAAGCGTTTCCAATACGGTATCATCTTGAACACCACGTGATGTTAGACGATCAATTTGCTGTTGAGTGATATGGCGTTTTTCAAGTAAATCATGGGTAATGCGATCCATATCTTATCCCTTTTTTAATATATGTGATGAAAGGTTAATATTTTATCATAATATTCATCTACAACTATGGACTTTTGTCCATTAACTTGAGTTGTATAAAGTTTATAACCTTGTCTTGAATTGATAGGGTCTATATACTCTTTAATGATATCACTTTTTTTTGGATTTTTAACATAGAGATCAAATACTTTAGAAAGAATATAGCTGCTGGTTGGAAATTTTAGATTTTGTATGGGTTGATTATCATATAAAGCACGCATTAAAAGTTTCTTTTGCATAAGAATAAGACTAAAATAGGCACTGTTTGCTCTTGCATCAGGAGTTTCTGATAATGTTGAGATGACAGGAGAGAGGCGATCGATTTGATCTGATTTAAGACATGAAAATCCAACTAATGATACAAAAGGTTCATTATTCTCATTTTGTGAAAAAAAACTGTATCCATAATGACATGCTTCGTTATACATCCCTTTCTGATATAGTTCAAAAAGCTTTTGACTTACATCTGCGTATAAACTGTGAGTTAAAAAAAGAAAGAAAGATAATAATAATTTCATTTGAAACTACCATTTTCGATTGCATCTAATAACCCTTTTGCATTTTCTGAATTGGATTGTGATATGTAGAACTGAAGCGTTTTTTTTGCTTGATCGGGTTTACCAAGTTTGACAAGGGTTTTTGCAAAAATAATCCAGCTTTCATCGATTCGATTATTAGAATTATTCGTTTTTAAAGCATAGTTATAAGCTTCATTGTAATTTCCATGATCATAATAATAACGTGCAATAAAAAGACCAAGATTAGCATTGGACGTCTCTTTAAATCGCTGTATTAAACTATCAATATCAAGTTTTGACTCATCACGATTGATGGAAAGAGATTGATTGTTACTGCTTGTTTTGGATGGTGTTGCAACAGTTGCAGGTGGAGGTGAGTATTCTGGCATAGTGATTGTTTTTGGGGCGGTTAGTACAGTATTAATTGGCTGTTGAATCAGTTTTTTCATAGTCGTAGTATGTGGTGGTGTTACTTCAGGAGTTGACGGAGTATTTTGAAAGGATTGAACAAACTCCATTGAAGGTTCAATAAAAGTTGTATTTTCTTCAATAGCGGTAGGTCTTGTAGGTTTTGATAATACAGTAGTGGTATATGTGGTGTTGTTATCTTGTTTAATAACAGATTTATTCGAATGCATCCACATTGAAATTCCAACAAGGATTGATAAAGATAGAAAGAATGTAGCAATATAAGGTAAATAGGAAAGTATCTTGTATTTGAGCCAGCGGCGCTCTAAGTTTTTAATATTAAGCATGAATTAACCCGGTATGAATGGCGGCCATTTCGATCCATTTTGGTTTGATAGAATTATACTTTATAGCCGATGGATTATTCTCTTCATACCAACAATATAGGCTAAATAGAGAATAGAGCAGTTTATTGGTTTCACGATAGTTACCTCTCGTTAGGCCAGTAACCAACTTCATATTCTTATCATTAAACATATTGGCAACATCGAAACAATTGGCTTTGAGAAGTTTTTTCTGTACATATATTTTTAGTTCTTCGCAAGAGGCATTCCGGAGCTCTATACTTTCCCATATACGGGTTTGAAAATGCTCTTTCGCGATAATATCTTCTTTATCCGTTTTGTGCAGAGTAATAACAAATTTAATTGCTCTGGCATCTGAGATAAGTCGTATTTTTTCCATTAGTGAGGTGGTGTAAAGCTGTGCTTCATCCAGTAAGACAATTGGAATATCCGATAAGGATAGAGCGGAAGCAATTTCTAAAAAGCGGTTTAGTGTCATTACTTCCCGCGGTGCATGACCAAAAATATTTTGTGCCAATACTCGTAAAAAATCGTCCTCATCCACAATAGGAGTCGAGACCATTAATACTTTTTGGTGTTTGGAAAGATCATGATGCAGCTTGTGCAACAGCATACTTTTACCAGTTCCAGGTCTGCCGTAAAGTAAAATCATTTTAAGGGGTTTTTGTACCGAATTTTTCAGAGATTGGTACATATGGGACACGCTATCGATCTGTACGTAGTCACGCGGGTTAACTACGTCTAAGAAGAGATCGCGCGGCTTAGAGAAAAGGGAATTCTCCATCCGTTACTTTTTGTCCTCTTGAGAGACTGTTGAAGTTCCGTTAGCCATTGCTTTATCTACTCGTGAATAGCCAAGGTCTGAAAGACTAAGCGTATCATTTTCTTTTTTAACGATATGAGGCTCAATAATGATTACAAGCTCTTCTACTTTTTCACTCATTCCATCTTGTTTAAATAGATATCCTAAGAAAGGGATATCTCCAAGCAACGGAAGTTTAGTGGAAGTGTTAGATGATTTACGATTAATCAAACCACCCAAAACAATACGATTACCGTCTTTAACGGTAACAACGGTAGAAATTTGACGACGGCTTAAGTCTGGTGGCATAGTACGTGTCGAATTGTCTGCTGATATTGTACTGGCTGTTTCCGAAACGGAAGGATTAATCCGAAGAGTAATTGTCCCATCTTTTGAAATCTCAGGGGTAATATCAAGTAAAACACCAGAGAAAACAGAACTGATAATTTCTGTTTGTGCTTGTGTCCCTGTTGTCCCACCTGCTAATGTTGAAGTATTAATTGTTTTGTAAAACAGTTCTGTTCCCGCAGTGATCAGCGCAGGTTGATTGTTAAGTGTTAAAATTTTAGGATTTGAGATAGCATAAACATCGCCTTGAGATTTTAAAAACATAATCAAATTATTGATACTGATACTATTACTGAGATTGAATAGTTTTGATGTCGTTGTAACTGCAGCTCTGGCACCTGCAACATCAATCATCCCATATGTTGGTAACATTAGACCAGTCGTAGCATCAGTAGTTCCCCCATTTTGAGCCAATACTTGTACACCGTCACCTGTTGTTGCCTTTGTGATTTTATTATCAGTGAATGTATCTACATTTTGAAAATTAATTTTATTAAATCCGACATTGAAATTTTGCAGACTATAAATTTGAGACCAATCGATACCTGTTGTTGAACCGTCATTAAAGATGACACTGTACATTTTAACATCGATTAATACTTGAGTTTGCATTTTCTTTTGTAAATCATCAATATACGCATCAAGGCGCTGAATCTGTTTCCCGGTTCCGGTAACCGTAACTAAACCGGCACTTTTATTGATGAAAATATTGTGTATTTCATCTTCTTTACTTAATGGAGCTGTATCTTTTGTATCTGAAGCAATTTCAGGTTTCTTTTGTCTGTAATCATCTTCTGGACGACTTAAGATGTTTTTTACCTCTTGTTCTAAGTTATCCCAAAATTTTACTTCATCAACCGTAGAAATATTTGTTCCTGATTCTGATGAGGCGGCATTTGAATTTGAATTTGCAGTGTTTCCGGTTGTTCCACTTGTCCCGGTTGTACTGCTGGCTCCTGCTGCTGTACCCGAATTAGAACTTAATCTAATATTGGTACTTCCGGTTCCTTTACGTCCACTGGCAATATAATCAATATTGTACGTTTTTGTTGTTAAGTAAGAGATTTTAAGCACATTGTTTTGCAATGTATATTGGAGATTGTTTTCTTTTATAATTAAATCTAACACTTCATTGATCGTTAAATTTTTCAAGAAGGTTTTATTCATAGGTTTTTTGAGGACACCTTCCGCTTGTTCATCGGTTACAATTAGGCTCATTCCACATTCATCGCTCAGTTGATCGATAAACTCTCCTACACTTGTCCCTTTGACTGAAGAGATGTTGAAAAGCTCATACGTACAATCTGCCTGTAGTGTAGGTGTGAGAAGGGCAGCCGTGGCAACGGATAACATAAACGCTCGTGCATGGTGTTTAATTACAGATGTCATGATACTTTCCTATTTTGTGATGATTTTAATATTACTATTTTGTTTGGTTAAAAACAAAATAAGTTTTTGATCTTTTTTATCCGCTAAAACAACGGAATTCGGTTTGACTTCAAGAAGGGAAAAATTCCGGACGCTATCACCGACTTTGTACCATTTCCCACTGATCAAAACCGATTTATTTATAATGGCTAAAAGACGCAATGGTTCTTCAACAATTTTTGGTGGGGCTATGATACCCAAACTACCTAGCTTTGGAGGGGCAAGTAATTTAGAACCAATCGTTGCTACAGGTACGGGTTTCTTCATTTTCATCGGGTCACGTAATGAATTGATAAATCCTTCCGGGATACCGACACGTGCAGGTAAAATAGCTTGAATTTGTTCATCAACCCAAGTTAGTTCTTTGTCCCCTTGAGGTTGAACTATACTTACTGTTCCAACTGGAATTACTGGAGAAGCCGTAGCCACAGAGAATGATGCGACACTGATAAAGCCTAAGAGTAGATATGTTTTCATTGTCTTACAATCCCCCATACTGAGATATTAAGATCCCCTTTAAGTTTTTCCTCAGCAGTTATGTTGAAATCATGAAGATCAACGACTAACTGACTTTGTTCAAGTGCGTTGATAAATTTAAGGGTATTTTTGTATTGGCCTTCTGAAGATATTGTAATATCTAAAACATGTCCAAATGAACTGTTATCAGTTTGGAGTCTATTGCCGAATTGTACCAATTTAACATTAGTCGCACGGGCATAACGTGATACAGAGTCAAGATAAGATCCCCATACCTTTTCATCGTAATACAAAGAGGAGATTTGTTCCAACTGTTCTTTAATATAAGTATTATATTGCACATAAAGGACGTGCTGTTTCTCAATCTCAACCGTTTCCTGCTCTATTTGTGTGATTCGTTCAGGAGGATTGGCTGCTAAATATTGCTTGTCTATGTTTAGATCATTTTCAGCTTTTAGAGCTTTTTCATGTGAGATTTTGAAACCTGCTTCGGAGCTTTCCCAAAATAACAAATAGGAAAAAGCAAATAATGAAGCGAAAATCATGACATAAAGCATCATTTTATCACGATCACTCTTTTGTGATAAGGACTGATCTAACGAGTAAAGGTAGTCTTCAATTTGTAATTTCATTTGATTACCGCCTTTAATTCACTTAAATAAGATTTCTCTTCTTCATTGTAAGAGATGAGCTCTAGATTAAAATCATATTTATCGCGCTTAATGTCTGTTAAATGTTTCAACAGAGCTGTAATATCTTGTGTATTTGATGATGTTAGCCCAAATGTAAATGTTTTTGTATCATTTACATCTTCACCATAAGAGATACTTTTGAGTTGTACACGGTATTGGTTAAAGCTACGGGTGAAATCAGCCATTATTTTTGATTTCATCGGATAATTAACTTTTTTCTCGTGAACCTGTATCAACGTATCTTGTTTTTGTTTATAGGCTGTTTTTTGTTCATCCAAAAGGGCCTGAGCTGCATTTTTATTGGCTAATTTTAAATTAACAGTAGCTTCACGAGTCATCTTTTCAATATGAACTTGTTCATATTCTTTGGTTAAAACAGCATGATGAAACTCTTCAACATAGGAAAGTCCCCAATACACTCCTGGATAAAGAAGAGCTGTAGCTAATGCGGCAGCTGTGACTAAAATAAGTTTTCCGCTGTCACGTTTTGCAAATGGAGGGGGACGATGGAATATTGTAAAGTTGCAATCGTAACGTTCTTCGGCTTCTAATCTTCCGTAGAGATGCATTAACTGATGTATTTGATCTACTTTGATACCATTGGTATTAAATCCATAGTTAAAATCGAACGGAGTTGTTTTTATGCCCAAATAAGTCTGTGCATATTCATCTAAGCCTGTAACGCTTCCCGCCCCTGTTCCAATAAATATTTCATCAAATTTTTTGATGTCATATGCTCTTTTCGCATAGGTCATAACATCACTAATATGGAGAAAAATTTCGCCAAACAGTTTAATAAGATTTTTTTGGTAGTTAGAGTTTGATGTGTTTAACCCCTCATTGGCGATCATTGTTTCAAACGTCAGAAGATCAATTTGTTCACCAAGAAGCTCACAGAAGCGTTCATGCATCTGCTTAAGTGAAAATTTCAATGATTTTGCATAAATAAATTCTTGTTCATTATAGATACAGAAGAATGCGTCATTTTCTTGAAAATAAATAAAGCAGTGAACATCGGAAGAGTCAATAAGTTCTTTAACATAAAGGGACTTGATCAGTAAAGGAACAGGAACAATTTGATCAAGATACTTAATTGCGTTAATAACTTGAGCATAATCTTGATCTAATGTTAAAGGGTCAACAACGAACACGTGAAAAAATCGGTCACCTTCGGTACTGCGCTGAATTGCTTCAACATATTTGATATGGTATTCGACAGCCATATCCAATGCGAGTTCTTCATAAACTTTGTTTTCTAATGCATCGTACACATCATCATCGGGAATGTTTTTACTGATTCCAATGAGAGTAGAGATAAATCCTTTAGTATTTAAAAAAGATACCGCATACTGCTCTTTTCTAAATGAAGGAGAAGTGATTTCAGATATCGCATCGAATGTACCAATATAATAATCCCCTTTATATGGGTTGGCTGATACGATGGTTGAATAGGTTTGCTGTTTACTTTTACTCATCCTCTATCCTATTTAAAATATGCAAGAACCATTCCGCAGAAGCGGCTTTGTTCATAAAACTCTATTCGATAACTTTTATTTAAAGTATCGATAGAATAGTTTGTATCGAAATCTTTTAATGCTACTGGAAAATTACTTTCATCTTTTACCCCTCTTTTGGTAAAACCGATGATATTAACTCGCATCTTTGAATTATCATTGATAACCTTAAAATCGGCAGTTACAAAAAAATCTGTAGCGAACGTAAAATTTTTCACTTTCCCGTCCATTTCAATGGCTAACAACCCCTTACAATTATCTGTAGGATAATAGCTTGGAATAAGAGAACCTATTTTTTTGTTACCGATATAAAGATCATAACTTTGCTTATTGTGTCGTACACTTCCCAATGGATGGGAAAATTTAAAGTCATTACGTTCCGATTGTAGCGGAATCAAACTTAAACTGTTTTTTAAATCATCCAGACTTAGATATAAATTATTGTTTATCGTTACATTGCCTTTCAATGTAACTATTTTTTCTAATGTCTTGGGGGTTAGTTCAAAAGGACGTTCAAATTCAATCCCCATATATTTCATGTAACCTTCAATTGCCTGAAGCTGGTAAAACACCTTTTCATGTAGTGTCGAAAGGTTTTTACTGGTCTCGATAGCAAATGCAGGCTTATTATGCGTAACAGCAAAATAGGTTAGTGAATGTTTCATTACTTCATCATCTAATTTTGTATTTGTGTTACGCACGTCAAATAAGTGATGTGTTTCAATCAAATTAGCATTGAGCTCATTACTTATATTTGAAGCGATTTGATTGAGATTCCCAAAGGGACGTTCCCTATCAAGTGCGTCTTGATCGATAACACATGTTTGTCCCCATGCGTTAGGATTAAATATAGTATTTTGATATTTTTTTCGATAAAAACCATGTCCGTCGTGAAGGTTTAACACAACTCCTACTTGCGGTTCTGTAATAACTTGTTGTATTTTTTGGACAATATCAATATCGGGGTCATTGGGGTCGATATCAGCAAATTTACGATTCAAATCACCATTTACTCCTCGATTATCTCTCTGTATGCTGAGTCGGTTAAGATCAGGAATAATCCAAAGGTTCCCTTTGGTGATCTGATAGTATTGGGCTAATATGGCGGTTGCAAAGTAACTGCCGGGTTCATTGCCGTGAATTCCACCGATAACAAGTAGTGTCGGTGTTGATGATGTATTTGTTTCTTTTTTAATAAGGGTAAATGGATCAGCATAGAGGATATTGATAAGAGAGGCAATCAGTATTGGTGCGATACGCACTATTCTTCCGTTAAGATAGAAATAGATTGATCGTTGTTTAATCGAATTAAAAGTGATTTTTCACCTTTATATTGATAGCTTTCACTCACATAATTCTGATTAAATGTTACCCAGAAAAGATTTCGTTTTTCACCTGGATAAGGGATGATATTGAGGTCATGGAAGGTAATGCTTTTTGCCTCATTTTTGGCAAATACACGTTCTTTATAGCGTTTGAACTGTTCGTAATTCATTCCGTCAAACCGTTTAAATGCAGGATCATAGTAAGAGAGATATCCCTCAATATCATTATAAGACCAGGTATATTTCCATTGATACAAAGCGGCTAAAATGGCTGAGTATGCCGCAGGATTAGTCCATTGCTTCAATGAAGAGTCAATAATCAAAAGTGTATTGGAGGGATTAATGGTTTGATCTAACTGTACGAGATCATTGTTGTTGATGGCAATACATCCATGAGTGAAAGGATCTCGTGTCCCGCTAATCGGTACCCCATGTACCCAAATACCGTCACCGTTTTTGCCGCGTATGCGATCATATAAATTGGGATATGAAGTAACAAATGCCATCGGTCCATAAAATGGATCAACATTTTTTTTCTTTTCGGTCAGAGTATAAATTCCAACAGGAGTTCGAAGATCCCCTTCACTGAGCTTGTCTCCTGGATTTTTTCCGGTAAAGGCGCCGTACCTTTTTTTCAGTGAAAATCGTTGTTGTCTGTCAGGGATATAAAGTTCTAAAGCCCCTTTTTCTTTATTGCATGTCAACAGTGAAAACGCACGTTCGAAATAACCGAAGCGGATATCTTTATTAACAAGTGCTCCTGTCCAGTATGAGGGAATATTCATCTGCTGTTCCATCAACTTTTTTCCGCCACTTTTGTAAAGAGTGAGGATATCGGCAGATAATAAACTACCAATAAGAATGATGAAAAAAACAGTTGGTTTTACCACTCGTATCCTAAATCACTTAAGAATTTTTTATCACTGGTCCAACCTTTTTTAACCGATACGAAAAGTTCCAGATAAACAGGTTTGGAAGCTAGGCGCTCGATTTTTTCGCGAGCATTTTTTCCAATGCGTTTGATTGCCGATCCGCCTTTGCCAATGATGATCCCTTTTTGGGAATCTTTTTCGACAATGATGGTGGCACGAATGTGCTCCACAGGGGCATCTTCATCGATTTTATCAATAATAACATCTGATTCGTATGGGATTTCATCGCTGATATTATCAAAAATTGCTTCGCGGATGAATTCTTTATAGATATCACGCATTTTTTCGGTCGTCATATCTTCGGGATCATACAGATAAGGTGATTCATCCAAATATTTTGTTAGGGTATTCAATAAATCACTTTTACCGACATTTTTGGTAACAGACATTGGGATAAGCGCTAAGAAATGGTCGCTAAAACGGTTATATTCCCCGATTTTTTTTAAGAGATCGGCTTGGGAAATTTGATCGATTTTACTTAGTACAATGATATGTTTACGTTTATCGGAATTGAGTTCCAAAAATTTTTCGTAATGGATGGTTTTATCGGAAGCAGGCGCAAGATAGACAACGATATCGCAATCTCCGATCGCCTTTAAGGCCTCTTCTAACATGTATTGGTTGAGGAGTTTTTCGGCATGGTGCAAGCCCGGTGTATCGACAAAAATGATTTGGTCATCGTTGTGCATCACGATTGCATTGGAACGTCTGCGTGTAGCGTTAGCCTTTTGGCTGACAAGGGCAATTTTTTCACCCAAAATCCAGTTCATCAGTGTACTTTTACCGGCATTGGGCCGCCCGACAAGAGCGACAAATCCTGCTTTATTCACCTTTGATCTCTAAATGAAGAGTTGCATGAATACCATGACCGAGTTTAAGATCCAAGTCATGTAAACCGGTTGTTTTGATACCGTGTTTGGCATCGAGCTCTTTTTTGTCGATTTCAATCCCATGTTGAACTTGTAACGCATCGGCAATTTCTTCTTTAGTAACAGATCCAAAAAGATGGCCCGTATTACCAAGTTTTTTTATAATAACTACTTTGATATCAGCAAGCCCAGCTTTGATAGTATTAAGCCGTTCAATTTCTGCAGCATCGTTGGCAGCTTTTTTGCGTTGGTCAGATTCATACTTTTTAAGTACCTCATGGGTTGCGGCCAAGGCTAAGCCTTTACCGATTAAAAAGTTTTTACCGTAACCGTCTGCTACGTCTTTGATCTCGCCGGTTTTACCGACACCTTTGACATCTTTGGTCAATAAAACTTTCATTTAATTCCTTTATTAGCCTCGTACAATCTTACCGCTGTAAGAGACGATACCGTGTGCGAGATTAGAAACTTTAGTGTATCCCATATCTGACAAAATTCGTTGGCAATGTGCACTGCGGCTTCCGACATGACAATAGACAATAATATTTTCGTCTTTATTTAATTTTGATTCATTGAGTGTTTGGAAAAAACTGCTGGTTGGTACTAATATGTCAGCACCGTCAATACGTCCCATTTTCCACTCCATCCATTCACGAACGTCTACTACTTTAAAGTTAACCATACCGAGCTCGCGTGCTTCGAAAAGGGCAGTCAGTTCATCACTGTCGATATCGCTTTTAGTCAATAGCATTTGGCACTCTTCTTTGCTTAGACCACGAGAGTGCTGATGGGTAGCTTCTTCGATCCCCATCTCCATTCGTTTTGCTGCTGCAAATTCCGGTGTGCAAAAAATTTGACAGTGACATACTCCCTCTTCGGGTATCTCTTTTTCGATAGCAGGGGTACACGGACAGAGTCTATTATCAGTACTTTGATATTTTCCGTCAACTTCTTCGACCATATAACAAGGGCAAAAACGTTTACTGTACATCATTTTGTTGCGGGCAAGCCCGAGCTGAACACCTTCATTAATCTCTTGTTCAGGATTATAAACCCAATTGAATTGAGCTACAACTTTATCGGTAAATTTGATGGTTTTTTCTAATTCAGCTTGGAATTCATCTGAATTCATATCTATTTTAATAATGCTCATAATGCTTCCTTGAAATTATTTATTTTTTCGTGCTTTACCGGCAATGATGAAGCGAAGAGCATTGAGTTTAATAAACCCGCCTGCGTCTTTTTGATCATATACAGAGTCTTCTTCAAACGTACAGTACTCAGGATTGAAAAGTGAAAGATCAGAACTGCGTCCGACTACCATCACGTTTCCTTTATAAAGTTTTAATCGAACGGTGCCTCGGACATTTTGTTGGGTTTTATCGATAGCCGCTTGAAGCATTTCACGCTCAGGTGCGAACCAAAACCCGTTATAAATCAGTTTCGCATAGCGTGGCATCAATTCATCTTTAAGATGAGCTTCTTCACGGTCCAGTGTCAAGGATTCGATTGCGCGGTGTGCTTTAATCATAATGGTACCACCTGGAGTTTCATAACATCCGCGGCTTTTCATCCCGACAAAGCGGTTTTCGACGATATCGGCACGCCCGATACCATGGCGTCCTGCGATAATATTAAGCTGTTCTAGCATTACAGCAGGTGATAAGATTTTCCCGTTCAGGCTTACCGGATCCCCTTTTTCATAGCCGATTTCGATATATTCAGCCTCATCAGGTGCATTTTGAGGTGATACCGTCCAGCGCCACATGCTCTCTTCAGGTTCAGCAGCAGGATCTTCAAGGATTCCTCCCTCATACGAGATGTGTAGAAGGTTAGCATCCATAGAATACGGAGATTTTTTACCGCTCATTTCGATTTTAATACCATGTTCAGCAGCATATGCGAGAAGTTTTTCACGGGAATTCAGGTCCCATTCACGCCATGGTGCAATGATGGTGAGTGCGCTGTTCTGTCCTAAATAACCCATTTCAAAACGGACTTGGTCATTTCCTTTACCGGTTGCACCGTGACTAACGGCATCAGCCCCTGTAATACGAGCAATTTCTGCTTGGCGTTTTGCGATAAGCGGTCGGGCAATAGAAGTTCCTAGAAGATATTCTCCCTCATAAATTGCATTTGCTCGAAACATCGGGAAAACATAGTCGCGTACGAATTCTTCACGAAGGTCTTCGATATAAATATTTTCAGGTTTGATTCCAAGACTGACTGCTTTTGCCCGTGCGGGTTCCACCTCTTCGCCTTGTCCGATATCGGCGGTAAACGTGACGACTTCACATTTGTATTCATCCTGAAGCCATTTTAAAATGACACTTGTATCTAAACCGCCGGAATAGGCGAGAACAACTTTTTTAACCTCTTTTTTCATAACTGCATCCTTATCGTTGATACCCTTACTCCATAGTAATAATGGAGTGAATGCCGCGATTTTATCAAAAAATGGGTGAGAGTAGCGTTAAAATTTTAGATTTAGTGAAGAGGGTGGTTTTATTTCGGTTGATTTCAGAAAATCAATAGTGTTTTTAAGCTGTTGCAACGCTTGTGCTGCTTCAAGTTGATGCTGTTCTATAAGTATTTTGCTTTGTGAAAGAAGATAAGCGGCTTCTTCCATTTCTGCAATTGAATCAAACTTTGGCATCTCATCAATAAGTGATGAGATACGGTCAATCTCTTCTAATACGAGGGCTGTTTTAAGCCTGGTAAGCCACATCAGTACTCTCTTTCCATGCTTCTAAAAGCCCTTTGAATACTTGGCTGACTTCATCTAATTTAGTTGCATCGTTGTAGAGATTGGCCTCAACGAGGAGACGGAGCTGATACGTATAAAGTCCTGTAAGGTAATGGGCGATGTCCCCTTGTCTGTAATCCAAAATATTGATTAATTCCATTAAAACAGCATTAGAGCGGTTGATCCAATAGGTACGTCTTTCAATATTACTGTCGGCAATCGAGCGTTTAGCTTGCATGTTAAAACGTAAGACTCCCTCATACATCATTTGGATTAGCTTCTCAGGTGATTCGACACCGATATTATTTTGATTATATGTATTGTATGCCAAATTATTGTTCATAGAAAATCCTTCTTAATCTTTGTCCGAGTATTATTTTTGTTAGTTGATAGAGTAATCTAAGAAATTACCCTTTTTGATCAAACAACAAACCATTTACCTCTTGCATCTTAGGTAAAAGCTGTTGGGCTTGTTCGACAGGGAAACGTCTGAGCATGCGGTTGCTTTTTGTCTCGATAACGGAAACGTAAAAATCTTCGGATGAGTTATCAAAACCAAAACGTAGAGAAGTATTAAATGGGTTCAGCGACTGATTCAGCTGATCGATCAATTTATTCATCTGTTCTTGTGAATCGATTTTAGACGTTTTTTGATCACTACTAATCTGTGCTACTTTATCCTGATTGATTTGAGCTTTTTGAATTTGCTGTACGCTTTGCGTCGGTTGCAATTCTGCACTTGTTTTTGGTGCAGTCGTTTGGCTGTGTTGCATCTTGGCTGTAGTTTGCAAGATTTCCATTTTACTTCTCCTTGTAGATAAATATGAGACATTTTGTACCTGCTAAATCGTCAATGAAAATAAAAACTTTAACTAACTATGATAACCTTCGGGTTATGAAACGCTATCTGACCCTTTTACGTAATGAACCGTTAGTCCGTCGCCTCTCTGTAATTCAGCTGATAGCCTATTTCGGCGCGTGGTTTAGCAATGTAGCAATATACACACTTTTGATTCAGATGAATACAAGTGCTTCTATTATTGCCTTGGTAGCGGCACTTCATTTTTTACCGGGTGTTTTTCAAGCTCCTTTGAGTGGAGTAATACTTGATCGGATTCATCCGAAGCGGTTGATGATTATTCTCACCCTTATTGAAATTGTTTGTACTTTGTCGTTGATTAGTATTGATAATATCGGGATGTTGGGGTTCTTGTATCTTTTAGTCTTTATTCGTATGGGAGCCTCGAGTTTCCATTTTACTGTTGAAATGTCACTGTTACCACGAATTTTGGAGGGGAAATCACTTCAGACTGCTAATGAAATTCACTCGATTATATGGTCTTTGTCGTATACATTTGGGATGGCATTAAGCGGTTTGGTAGTTTATTGGGTGGGAACAACAGTTGCTTTTGCTCTTGATGCGGGATTGTTTGTCCTCGTGCTGATATTAGTATTTACTCTTCGGATGAATATTGAATTATCGATGAATCAAGAGCATTTTGTTAAGATGATGCGAGAAGCATTCGGATACATTCGTCGTAATCCTATTGTTTTGCATCTGATGATTTTACATGCTGTGGTTGGATTTACCGCATTTGATGCACTTATAGCGTTGGCTGCAAAACATTTTTATGCTCAAATTATTGCGGTTTCACTGGGAATAGGGTTGATTAATGCGGCGCGGGCAGTGGGACTTGTAATCGGTCCGATGGTGCTTGGACATTGGATTAATAATTCTCGGCTTGGATGGTTGTTGGTCGCAGAAGCAGTTAGCATTACATTATGGGCGTTGTCAATCGAGCACTTTTATTTTTCGGTGATTGCTTCCATCGGGGTTGGGTTTGTGACGACAACTTTGTGGTCATACACCTATACGTTGTTGCAGCATCATACGCATAGCGATTTTTATGGCAGAGTAATAGCGTATAACGATATGATTTTTTTAGGTGTTGGGGCTTCTGTTTCCTTGATGATTGGATATTTGGCGGAAAGAGGACTCTCTTTGGGAGGAATAACCCTCATTTTAGGCAGTGTCTTTGCCTTAGCTGCATTTTATTATCGATGGATACAACAAACATACACACTTAAGGAGATGGGATGAAACGAGAGATTATATTTGAAACTGACGGTCAGCAGATTGATTTGTCTAAAGTGACCCGCCTTTATCCTGCTGTTCTGATTCATGCTGCAGGTGAGCGGGCATCGGTTTCATTGGAGTGGGCAGAGCAAAAAGCGGATGTTATAACGATTGAAGCGTATGTGCTTATTTGCGATTTTGATCCGATTGGAGAGGTTCCGGTAAACCGAATCGAACTACGTTATTCTACTAAAGATGAGTTATTTCAGATTATGCAAGATATTTCTCATCGGTTGCAAAACCCAATTCAATGACAATGAAGCAAACTGTTTTACGTCTAGCTATTCCTGCGGCGTTAAAACATCTTCTCGATATTATTCAAATTCTCATCGATATGATCATGGTCGGTGCGCTTGGTGTGAGCGCATTAGCAGCGGTAGGTCTTTCAATGCAGTTTATTATGGTGATACAAGCACTAATGAGTCTCTATGTTGTCGGTTCTGGAGTATTGATCGCACGATACATCGGGAGCGGGCGCAGGAATCGAGCGGCTGTTGTATTGAATATGGCAATATTGTTTGCGTTGGCTGGAGCATTTATTGTTGGAAGCATAGGATGGCTTTTTGCAGACGATTTTTTTCGTTGGATGGGATCAGGCGATGACGTCATAAAGTTAGGGTCAGCTTACTTCAAAATTCTCTGTTTAGGGATGGGGCTCATTTTTTTGGATGCTTTGGCTTACAATGCCCTCTCATCCGCAGGAGACACTCGAAGTTCATTGGTTATTAAAATTGTTTCGGCAGTGATTCATATCGGTTTGAACTATTTGTTTATTTTTGGACACGGCGGATTCCCGGCTATGGGTGTAGAAGGAGCCGCGTATGCGACATTATGTTCCTATACGTTTAATCTGCTTGCTTATGGATGGGTATTGCTCCGTTCAAACGGAGTGATGAAGTTTGTGCCGCTTGGGTCGCTTCGTGAACTTAAAAGGATGCTGCATATTGGGATGCCTGCAGCGTTTGAACGCTTTGCCGGAAGCGGTTCATTTTTACTGTTTGTAGGGATGATCGCATCATGCGGTACACATACGTTGGCCGGCTATCAGATAGGACTACGAGTAGAAGCGTTAGCCTTTATGCCGGGATTTGGATTTTCAGTTGCCGCAATGGCTTTAGCCGGGCAGTATATTGGTGCCAAAAACTATGAATATGCATATGACTCGGGTATCCTGAGTGCTAAAATTGCAATGATATTTATGGGAAGCGTCGGTGTCGTATTGTTCGCATTCCCTGAATTTTTGGTTTCATGGTTTACAACCGATTCTACAACGATAGAACAAGCGTCGTTGTATCTCCGTTTTGTCGGGATCGTTCAACTCCCATTAGCGCTGACTTTTGTCTTGAGCGGTGCACTTAGAGGAGCAGGAGCGACACGGCTCAGTATGCAAATAACGATTTTATCATTATGGATTTTCCGATTGATTCCATCGTATATCGCACTGAAACTTGGGTGGGGGATTATAGGAATTTACAGTGCAATGAGCTTTGAAACACTGATTAAAGGATGGTGGTTCTGGAAAGTGTACCGGAAAAAGGAGTGGCTAAACCATAAGGTTTAAGCCCCTTTTTCTGCTTCTATCAACTCTGCATATTGTTGTTCAACAAGTTTTAGACGATTTCGGTCAGGCATTTTACGTGAAGCAATATATCCGATGATTTCTCCCTCTTCATTGAGTTTTGGAACGATGTGGACAACAACCCAGTAAAATTTACCATCTTTACGAAGATTTTTAACATACCCTTCCCAAATTTTGCCGCTCTGGATCACCTTCCACATCCCTTCAAATCCTGCTTTTGGCATATCAGGATGACGTAGGATACTATGGGGTTGTCCCACCGCTTCAGCTGCAGTGTAGAGTGTCATCTCCGTAAATTTGCGGTTAACGTAGGTAATAATACCTTTGGTATCGGTTTCGGAGATCAAACTTCGTCCATCAAATAAAACTTCTTCGTTGACCGGTGTTGGGCGTTTCATAATAAATATGTCCTAAACTTAGATTAGAATGTAAGAATGTGATTATAACTTGATTGTTACTAAAATTAAAGTTAAATAGTATTTATTTTTTGAACGAATGAGTATAATTATCCTGATAAATTATACAATTGGGGTGATTCTAATAATGCAAAAATATGAAGCGGCCTTATTTTTTAATCATAATAGTAATGGGTATTCAATTGGTCTCGCGATGTTTGAACCTTTGGGCGTGAGAGGGTGGCTTTGCGAAATTGAAGGTGAATCATCTCACCCATATGGTGCTATTGATCGGGTTCTTCATCTTCTTTTCGTTACCAACAGCCGCCGTCTTATTGTTGGAGCCTCTTCCCGGCAATTATTTGACGAAGTTGCTAGTAATTTCGCAATGTATGAATATCGCTATGATGATCGTATTTTCAATGAAATTGAGCAAAACACCCTTTTTAAAAAAGCCTTTAATGTTTATTCTCTCCTGACACCGATAGAACATTTGAATTTGGAGACGAGGCCTTTATGCGCACAAGCCCTTGCCTTATTCGCGGATGATTTGAGCCATTGCAATACAATGTTCTATGCGCTGCCTACTGTTTTAGAAACTAAAGAGCTAATGGAATTGGGAAACAATGCGTTGGAACAGATGGAAATGACAACGATTGACGCGAGACTTTCTAGTATCACCAAACTCTTTTTAACGATGTCCACCCCTATGGGAAAACGGTTGGGTCGATTTCGTCTTTTACTACCGATCAAAGATTCTGTTGAACTTAACCTCCGGCTGGATTGGATTGAAGCGGTAAATCCACACGCTCTGTGGCTGGAAGAACATTTACATTTGGTCGGAGATATTGAACTCTTATGGTGGCAGCTTCAAAATCGCCATGATGAGCAAATAGAGCATTTCTTTAGTGCTCTAAAGATTGTTATTGAGATTCAGCGCTATTGCATAAAACATAAACTAATCCGGTTACTGCCTACGGACGTGCTTTGCGATGGATGGGAGATAGAACTTAAAAATCATGCTAATGAGCGGCAATGGATAGAGTCTCAAATTCCTTTTATCCATCGTATAATCGACTGGATCGCTCGAATGGATGTCGCTGTAGCATCTGCTGTAAATGCTCAGAAATATGCTCTTACACGTCCTGTAATCGTTGAATCGGAAAAAGAAAACTTTTTACAGATGAGTGGATTGCGTCATTTGTTGGTAGAGGCACAAGGGATTGCCTATGTCCCGAATGATATTGTCATGGGAAATCGGGATCATGTTGATTTGCCTTATCCTGATACCGTAATGTTGGATTCGAAAGTGCATGATGGAGCAAATATTCGAGGCGTACTTTTGTATGGGATTAACTCCAGCGGGAAGTCATCATTGATGAAAAGTATCGGGATTGCAGTGACATTAGCACAAGCAGGGTTTTTCGTACCGGCGAAAGCGATGAAGTTTTCACTTTTTGATGGGGTTTATACCCGTATCCAATCACGAGATAATGTTGCCAAATCACTTTCTACCTTCGGAGTAGAGATGTTGGAACTTAACACGATCTTTAGTCATGCAACAGAGCGATCCCTTATTTTAGGTGATGAGATCAGTCATGGGACAGAGACCCTTTCGGCTGTTGCCATTGTTGCGAGTACCATTATGGAACTTTCCAAAAAAGGGGCACTTTTTTTAATGACGACCCATTTGCATCAACTCTCTATGATCAGTGAACTGAGCCGCTTACGGGAAGTCGTCCATTTGCATTTAAGTGTACGTTATGATGATTTGAGTGACCGCTTGATCTATGACAGGATTTTGAAACCGGGACGTGGGAGCAGCGTATACGGTCTGGAGTTTGCCGAATCGCTTCATATGAACCTGAGTTTTTTGAAAAATGCGAAGCGGTTACGGGAAAATTTGGCAAAAGAGTACGATGTGTTGGAATTAGGAAATCAAAAAGAGTACATTAAACGGTACCGCGAAGTGGTTGCATGTGAATGTGTCATTTGCGGTGCACTGGTACGAAACCTCCAAAAAAACCCAGGTTCGAAAGAACATCACCATCTTATACCTTTATGTGAAACCCATTCTCGAGAGATTTCACAAGGCAAAATCAAACTGCAAGGTTTTATAATGACGCCACAAGGTTTACGTCTGGAATATGAGACGCAATTAAAAGAGGATTTGTATTGAACGTTATTGAACTATTTAAACAGCTTTTGGAGGCTCCAAGCGTTACTCCCGAAGAGGGCGGAATTTTTAATTTTTTAGAGCATTATTTGGAAGGATTTACCACGATACGCATCGATCGGGAAGGGGTTAAAAACCTTTTTGCCTATCGCCGTTTCGGCGAGGGTCAACATCTTTGTTTCGCTGGACATGTCGATGTCGTTCCTGCCGGAGATGGATGGAATACAGACCCTTTTGTAGCAACTGAAGTAGATGGGTATATCTATGCCCGCGGTGCTCAGGATATGAAAAGTGGTGTTGCGGCATTTGTCCAAGCATTGAAAAAAGCTGAAAATTTCGACGGTACTCTTTCGATTCTCCTGACCTCAGATGAAGAAGGACCTGCCAAGTTTGGTACAGTTGAGGTCTTGGCGTATCTCAAAGAGCACGGTTTGCTTCCCGATGCTGTTGTCGTTGCCGAACCGACATGTGAGACTATATTCGGAGATGCGATCAAAGTGGGTCGTAGAGGTTCGATTAACGGAGTTGTTGAAATCACAGGGAAACAAGGACACGCCGCTTACCCAGAGAAAGCGATCAATCCGGTACATCAAATTGCCCCTGTATTATCAAACATTGCAGGTGCTTTTTTGGATGAAGGGGATGCGTATTTTGCACCCAGTCAGCTTGTAATTACCGATATCCGCGCCGGAATCGAGACGACGAACGTCTCTCCCGGAAAACTCAAAATGATGTTCAATATCCGTAATTCAACCCAAACGGATAAAGATAAAATCACGGCATTTATTGCATCACATCTGGAAGGGTTGGACTATACGTTGACATTGGATCAATCGGCTTATCCATTTGTAACTGATACGGCAACTCCTATCGTTAGAGCATTGAGCGATTCGATTGAAGCGATATGTGGTATTACTCCGAAAAACTCGACAGCGGGGGGAACATCGGATGCCCGTTTTATTGCCGGATATGGAATTGATGTAATCGAATTCGGTGTCATTAATGATACGATCCATGCACCGAATGAGCGAACGTCGATTGATGAAGTAGAGAATCTTTACGCTGTTTTTACAAAATTGATTGATAATTTTCGATAATATTTCGTTTTCTAAAAGGTTAAGAATGAAAAAAATAGTTTTATTGGCATTTTTGTTGGCAAATCTCTTTGGTTCGGAAATTGCGTGGAATGATACTTACGAGCAAGCGCAAGCCAAAGCAAAAAAAGAGTCCAAGCCATTGATGGTTCTGATCACGAGTGAGCAGTGCCGGTGGTGTCGCAAATTTGAAGCGACAACCCTTCAGGATGAAGATGTTATTTCAAAATTGAATTCAAAATTTGTGACGGTTCACGTGACGCGTGACAAAAGTATTTATCCGAAAAATTTGAGTGCAAAAATGGTACCGATGAACTATTTTTTAGATGCTAACGGTAAAGTAATCTATTCGATGCCGGGATATTGGCCGAGTGAAGATTATCAATCGATTCTCGATGATGCCCTGTTAAAATATAAAAAATAAAGGAAAAAAGAATGACAATTGTACAAACCCCAAATGCTCCGGCAGCAATCGGACCGTATTCTCAAGCGATGATTGCAAACGGTATGGTATTTACTTCTGGTCAGATTGCCCTTACCCCTGCAGGTGAAATGGTAGATGGTGATGTGAGTGCGCAATGCGTTCAGGTTATCTCAAATCTAAAGGCGGTTTTGGAAGCAGCGGGAAGCTCTTTTGATAAAGTGATCAAAACAACGATTTTTTTAGCGGATATGGATGATTTTGCTGCGGTTAATGCTATTTATGGCGAAGCATTCGGAAATCATAAGCCAGTACGCTCTACGGTAGCCGTTAAAACGTTACCGAAAAATGCATTTGTTGAGATTGATGCGATCGCTTTAATTTAAGCTTAAATAAACGTTGGCTATAATTCGCCACTTTTTGTAGACTTATAGGTAAGGAATGCTAATGTACGCAATCATTAAAAATGGTGGTAAACAGTACAAAGTTCAAGAGGGTGATATCCTTTTGTTCGATAAAATGGGACTCGATCCTAAAACTGCCATCGAAATCAAAGAAGTTCTTGCCGTTAATAACGGTGAACTTCGCACAGGTACTCCATTCGTAGAGGGTGCTGTTGTTATGGCTGAAGTAATCAATGAAGGTCGTGACCGTAAAGTCGTGATCTACAAAAAACGTCGTCGTAAAGACAGTAAATTGAAACGTGGTTTCCGTAGAGATCACACGCGTGTTCGTATCACTGCGATCAACGCATAATAAAAGCAGGAGGACAGCATGGCTCATAAGAAAGGTCAGGGTAGTACACAGAATAACCGCGACTCAGCGGGACGTAGACTCGGTGTCAAAAAATACGGTGGTGAATTCGTAAGAGCAGGTAACATCGTTATCCG
>NZ_JAQTNN010000009.1 GCF_028713855.1 Sulfuricurvum sp. | reverse complement strand
ACGCACCGACGGTCGTCGTAACCATCAACGCTACCCCGGTAGAAAACACCGCGGCAGCGGGCGACGTGATCGCGACCAGCGCAGGATCGGATGCGGACGGAGATACCCTCGTTTACAGCCTCACCACCAATGTGGGTAACGTCTATGCGATCGATCCGGCAACCGGAGCGGTGAGCTTGACCCAAGCGGGAGCCGACCTGATCAACGGCGGCGGTAACTTGCCAAGCGTCAACGTGACGGTCACCGATCCTTCCAATGCGACCGGAACCGACAGTGAAGCCGTACCGGCAACCACAGCTGTTGCTGATATTCCTACTCTAAGCCCTATAGCTGGCATTAATGCACTAAATGAAGGTGCTACGGTTATTTCGACTGGGAATAGCGATATTGTTGTGACACAATACGATATGGGTGGTGGGGTAACTCAAGCTAATCTAGAATCTGAATTAGGTTTGGCAGCGGGTTCTTTGGATAATCGTTTTGATCCAACGGGTGCAAATGTAAATGACCCGGGATATGTTAATATTATTGACGGAAAAACAACGGAAGCTAGCTACGATATGAATTCGGGCATGACGGTAAGTTGGGATTACACATTCAAAAACGGAGAAAACCTGCAATCGGAAGTAGCAAACGGTTATAATGACCAGGTAATTCTTGTTGTAACAGATCCGAATGGGGTAAAATCCTATGTAATGGTTGATTCATCAGAAAATAAATTCCCTAATTTAACGATTAGTGATACCTATAGTTATACTGCAACAATGGATGGAAAATATACGTTTGATTGGTTAGTTCTCAATAGTGGTGATACCTATAAAGACTCTTCTTTATCCCTTTCGAATGCTAATTTTACTGTTGGTGGAATTGCGTATAGTGCACCAATTGCATTAACGGCGTTGGCTTTAGCTGCTTCTCTTAATGATACAGACGGATCAGAAACATTAAGTGTTACGATTTCCGGAATACCAAGCGGTGCAATTCTAACGAATGGAACACATAACGTTGATGGTAGTTGGACATTGACACCGGATCAGTTATCTAATTTATACATTTTGCCGCCGGATAATTATACAGGTACGATGAATCTTACTCTGACTGCTACTGCAACAGAAATAAGTAACGGCGATACGGCAAGTACAAGTGAAAATTTCAATATTACGGTGAGTGAAACAACATCAACTGTGACAACTGGTTCGGAAGCATCTCAAACGTTGAATGGAACGACTCAAAATGATTTAATTCGCGGATATGCCGGAGATGATACGATCAATGGCGGTAACGGTAATGACATGATCTTCGGTGGAGCTGGAAATGATACACTTGACGGTCAAGCGGGTAGTGATTCATTGTATGGAGGGGTCGGTAATGACACTATCGTGTACGATGCATTGGATATCGTCATCGATGGTGGTGCAGGTAGAGATACGTTGATTTTATTGAGTGGTACGAGTATCGACTTTAGTGCATTGGACAGTAGTAAGATTAGTAATATGGAAGTGATCAATCTAAGTCAAAATGGAAATCACACTCTAACAAATCTCTCTTATTCTGATGTTATTGATATGACAGACAGTAGCCATACACTAACAATTCTTGGTGACAGTGCAAACGATAAAGTGCAGTTAACACAGGCTGATGGTTGGTCTAATAGCGGGACAGTAACCGAATCCGGTCACACCTTTGATGTGTATACATCCAATGGCGTCAATGCCACGGATCCGACCGTAACGGTAAAAGTAGAAACTGTCATAACTGATACAGTTATTTAAAATTACGTTATTATAAGGGATGCAAAATATATTCACCCTTTTCTTCATTATGGCGGCAATTGCCGCCATTCTCCTCAGTTCACCAGAATTTTCTATTGCCAAAGTATTTTTAGATAAGATTGAAAAAGAGTATGGTGTATTCGCTAAGCGGCGGGCTTACGCATTGGTTTCCATGATGAACGACGTTAAGGATGCGGATGAAATGGAAAAAATGGAAAAAGTGAACGATTTTTTCAATCAAACCCCCTATGCATCGGATAAAGAGACATGGGGTGTAAGCGATTACTGGGCGACCCGATTGGAGTTTATCGGCAAGGATAAAGCCGATTGTGAAGACTTTGTTATTGCCAAATATTTTACCCTTAAAGAATTAGGGGTTCCCACTTCAAAACTCTATATGACTTATGCCAAATCGATCCGATATAAAAGTGCGCACATGGTACTTACCTACTATGCAACGCCAAAATCGGTACCTTTGGTACTGGATAATTACAACTACAAAATTCTTCCAGCATCGCAACGTGACGATTTGATTCCGATTTATAGTTTTAGAGGAGATGAACTTTTTAATGCTAAGCAAGCCCAAATCGGGAAGTTGGTTCCTGCCGCAACCCATCAAAAACGTCCGTGGGACGAACTTATTATCTCTCAACATAAGGAATAACGATGAGCTTATTTAAACAACTGGTGCTGATGCTCGGACTCTTTTTAGGAGTTATTTTGGTCTCGGTAATGATGCTAAATTTTAAAACAGCAACTGAATTTGTCCAAAATCAGCTCTATACCGATGCGAAAAATACAGCACATTCATTGGGGCTTTCGCTTTCGAAAGTTGCTGATCCTTCCGATACATCTACTATGGAAACGATGATCAACGCGATTTATGATAGCGGATATTATCAGCGTATTCGTTTGGTTGACATTGATGGTAAAGAGGTTTACAACCGCGAGAGTGATATGCGTGTTAGTAATGTACCTCAATGGTTTATCAAGATGGTTCCGATACATAATGCTATTGCAAAAAGTGATATTATGATAGGGTGGAACCGTTTCGGTACCCTTGAAGTGAGCGGTCATACAGGAAATGCGTATCGACAGCTTTACGATACAATGATCGATTTGGTAAAAACATTTTTAATGATAGGGACTGTTGTTTTTGTATTTCTCTATGTACTTCTTTCTCTTAGTCTCAAATCTCTTAAACGGATACGTGAGCAGGCCAAAGCGATTATTGACAATGAATTTATTATCGAGAAAAAGATCCCTTTTACCACCGAATTCCGTTCTGTTACAATCGCGATGAATGCAATGGTTGAAAAAGTAAAAGATATTTTTGATCGGGAAAATGAGACCTTACGCCGTTATCATGAACTTCTTTATAAAGATACGGAAACAGGTCTTTATAATCGCCGTTATCTCACTGCCAAACTTCCCGAGTATCTTCAATCAGATGTTTCATTATCTTCGGGAGTTTATCTCCTTGTGAGCATAGATGAGATTGACCGTTTCAAACGTGAGTGTGGATATGAACACTATAACCATCTTATCAATACATTAGCTGATGGACTAAATACAGGGTTGAGTCCCTTTCCATCGTCATTGATTGTACGCCTCAATGAGAGTGATTTTTTTGCAACTATTCCAGCTTCAGGAATTATATCTGTTCAGCTTTGTATTGAAAGTCTAATGGCACGGATGCGGACGCTCATAGAATCGATAGATAATCATCTTGTAGAATATTTAACAATTGGCTGTGGAGTAGGTATTTACAGTGAAAATGATACCCTTAAATCACTTTTATCGCGTGCGGATCATGCGGTAACACAAGCGAAACTGCAAGGGAATTTCACAGTCGATTTCAATCTAGAGGGAGATGAAACTTTAGTATTGGGTCGTGAAGAATGGCGTTCTGAATTGCTGAAAAGTTTGGATGAATCACGTATGCTTTTGGCATTTCAAAGTGTAGTAGAACAGCGTAGTGACCACTTGAACGTAATGCATGAAGAGATATTTTTACGTTTATTGGATCGTGACGGAGTTATCCATTCGGCGGGATATTTTATCCCTGTTGCTACGAGTTTGGGGCTTATCGATGTATTGGATCGCTATATGGTTGAAAAAGTGTTTAAACACATCAAAGAGCAAAATCCTGTTACTCCGTTGGCCTTGAATCTCAGCGGTGATTTTGTGAAAAAATACGTCAATATTCAGTGGTTACGAACTCAATTAGAGATATTTCATCGTCAAAGCAGTCTGATACTTTGGTTTGAAGTGAGTAATACGACGGCTTTGCATGAGCTCGAAGCGGTATCTGCGGTCAGTACCATGATAAAACAGTTCGGCTACCGTTTTGGAATTGACCATTTCACGATCCCCGAAGCAGGGGCATATTATCTTCAGGCAATTCGTCCTGATTATGTAAAAGCTAACGGTGCTTATTTGCAAGATATGATGTTTGATAAAGATACCGGTAAAAGCAGAGAGAGTTTTAATAATATTACCCGAAGCCTCGGTATTTCGATTATTGCGATTAACATCGAAGAAGCTCAGGATGTTGAACGCTTAAAAGCTCTCGGTATCGATTGCTTCCAAGGAACTTATATTGCTCCTGTCTCTTTATTACAATAACTCACCCCTTTTTACGGGTGAGAACAAACGCAAAAACAGCTATAACAGCCAATAAAATATAAATATTTCCCTGTTCAATCATACTTTTCTCCTAATAGTTTTTTCATAATTTCTATGTGGTAACTCTCTTGGTAATTGATAAACTCAAAAAATGCAGAGAGTTTTTCGTCTGTGATTGACGATGAGAGTTTACGACATTCTTCTTTGGCACTCTCCTCTTCGAGTATCCCGGAACGGAGAAATTTCCCCATATCGGTGATTTCATAGGTTCGTGGATGGAGTGTTCGAGGAAGTGCCAAAATGCCCATTTTTGCCATCATCTCTCCAAATGAGCGTAAATGAAAGTGTGATTCATCAATGAGATCTTGAAAATGGCTTACTTGGAGTGGAGTTGTGGCACGGATTTGTCGGTAAAAATAGACCATGATAAGTTCGTACTCTTTATACAGCTCTTCAAACAAAAAGAGGGTTAACGAATCGATTTCAGAAGCACTCAGCAGTGCATCCGGCCAATGACGGGAACGGTTAAATGCACTAAGCGGTTCATCCAATGAGAATTTGTTTAGATAAGCAGTTAGCGTAATAAGGATATACTCTTCATCATGGCGCATCCGCTCAGATAAGGGTGTTCCACTGTACAACAGATGAAGCGTTTTAATTTCATTGATCGTCGTCCGAAGAAGAGTAAAAAATGATTCACCCTCAATACTAAATTTTGAATCACGCTCATAGTCATATGCGGAATTGTTTTCATACAGTGACTGAGCAAGCCATTTGAGATGGCGAAATTCGATTTGGGAAAATTCGTAAAGACGATTTTTAACCCACGGATCCTTTACCGAAAAGGAGATAAAGGCCATACGCAGCCAAAGTTGGTGTTTGCGTCGAAAGAGTGTCGCATCAATCATTCTTCTACCTCACATTCCATATCGATTTCAATGGCATAAAGTTCTTCTGTTGAACCTTCGATGCAGTTGCGTTCATGAATTAAAGCCGCTTCAAACGCCGTAAGGACCATATCCGCACACGCTTGTTGTTTTGCGGGTCCAAATGATACTTTATCACGAAGTTTTATTGCCGCCTTTTGGGCATACTCAAGCGATTCTCCCTTAATCATTTCGGTAAACATTGATCCTAATACAACGGTATCCTGACAACCGTTGGTAGCATAACCGACTTCTTGAAGTATTTCGCCCTCTGTTTTGATATAAAACATGACAAATTCACCGCTTCGTTCACTGTGTCCAACCCCTATACCTGTGGGAGCTTTCAGCGGGCCATAGTTGCGCGGATGCATGAGATGCTCGATGATCTCTTGATTTAGATTATTTTCCATTTGATTATTATAACGCAGGTTTTCGTCATTCCCGCGAAAGCGGGAATCCAGCTAAAAAAAAGTTCATCTTAAGCACAAAAGATGGATCCCCGGATCAAGTCCGAGGATGACGACGTTGTGGTACAATCGCGTTATGAAAACAATTACCCCTGAACATCTTCGCTATTTACCCACTACCCGTGCCGAAATGGATGCACGCGGCTGGGATGAATGCGACATTATCCTCATCTCCGGTGATGCCTACATCGATTCTCCGTTTATCGGCGTAGCCGTTGTGGGACGGATATTGGAGCGAGAAGGGTACCGCGTCGGAATTATCGGACAGCCCGATATCACTATGGATGATGTGATGCGCTTGGGGGAGCCGAAACTTTTTTGGGGGGTGAGTGGCGGGAGCGTTGATTCGATGGTCTCCAACTATACTGCAACCAAAAAATTTCGCAACAGCGACGACTACACTCCGGGTGGTGTCAATAACGCACGACCTGACCGCGCGACGCTCGTATACACCAATCTTATCCGCAAACATTTCAAAAACACCGTCCCTATCGTACTGGGGGGAATTGAAGCGAGTTTGCGTCGCGTGAGCCATTATGACTACTGGACGAACAAACTCCGTAAGCCTATTTTATTCGATTCTAAAGCCGATTATCTCATTTATGGGATGGGGGAGGGGGCGATTGTCGCTCTTCCTAAAGCGTTAGCTTCCGGTGAATCCCCTCATAACATTCGAGGGGTGTGTTATATCGCCAAAGAGCCTCGTGAGGGGTATCTGACGTTGCCATCCCATGCAGAGTGTTTGGAAAACAAAGAGCGTTATATTGATCTCTTTGATATGTTTTACAACCATAACGATCCTATCTCTGCAAAGGGATTATGTCAGGAAGTGGATGGGCGTTACAGTATCCAAAATCCTCCCGCTGATTATCTGGATGAGAACGAGATGGACGCGGTTAGTGCGTTGCCTTTTACCCGTGAACTTCACCCTTATCATCGACCGAAGGGGACAGTAAAGTGTTTGGAAACAATCAAATTCTCTATCATGACCCATCAGGGGTGCTGGGGGGAGTGTAATTTTTGTGCGATCGGTGTTCATCAGGGGCGTACTATCCGCACCCGTAGTGAAGAGTCGATTGTAAAAGAGGCAACCCAGTTTACCGAGTACAAAGATTTCAAAGGGATCATCAGTGATGTAGGTGGTCCTACCGCCAACATGTATGGTTATGAGTGCAACAAAAAGCTCAAACACGGTACGTGCGATCATCAGAGGTGTGTCGATGATACCCATCTGTGCAAATCGATGAAAGTGGATCACACCCGTGTTATTAACCTCCTGCGCCGACTTCGGGAAGTGCGGGGGATTAAAAAAGCGTTTGTCGCTTCGGGGGTTCGCTACGATCTGATAAATGAGGATAAACGCCAAGGGTATGAGTATCTCAAAGAGATGGTGAAGCATCACATCTCAGGACAGATGAAAGTTGCCCCTGAGCATACCTCGGATCATGTTTTGCATCTGATGAACAAACCCGGCAAACAAACCCTCGTCGATTTTAAAAAGCTCTATGATAAATTGAATAAAGAAGAAGGTAAAAAGCAGTTCTTGACCTACTATCTTATCGCCGCCCATCCGGGATGCACCGAGAAAGATATGCACGATTTGAAGCGCTTTACGACCGATGAACTCAAGATGAATCCCGAACAGGCACAGGTCTTTACTCCGACTCCTGGAACCTATTCGGCGGTGATGTACTACACCGAGATGGATCCGCAAACGCGTAAAAAAATCTTTGTTGAAAAAGATACCGCGCGCAAAGAGAAACAAAAACAGATCGTTGTTGCCAAAGACTCTTTTAAAAGCGGTTTCGCGAGTTAAATAGTGAGCGTAAAAATAGTGGAACAATTTTTGCGCTCTTACCTCTCTTTTAGCTTTCATTACCTACAATAACCACTTCAAACTCAATACTACGGAACCTCTTTGCGAATCGATAAATTTTTAAATGCGGTCAATCTGACCAAACGCCGTGCCGTAGCTCAGGATATGATTGGCGAGGGTGTCGTCTACATCAACGATAAAGCGGTAAAACCCGCTAAAAACGTTGCGGTAGGGGACATTATCACTCTCGTGTATCTCGAAAAACAGATGCGTTATGAAGTGCTGGCGATCCCAACGATCAAATCGACCCCGAAATCACAGCAACATCTCTATGTCAAGGAACTCTCATGATCGCTACGAAATCCGATTTTGAAGCACTCTTTGAACATAGAATGGATGATAATGAGATGCGGGAGTTTTTACTCTCTCTTAGTCTCAATGAAGAGACCTCTTCGGAGATGATTGCAACGGCGGCAGAGGTGATGCGTACCCACTCGATCATCCTCGAAGTCCCTGCTGAACTCAAACCAAAACTCATCGATGTGGTCGGAACAGGGGGAGACAAGAGTGGGAGTTTTAATGTAAGCTCTACCGTCGCCCTCGTCCTCGCCGCATCGGGCGCATATGTCGCAAAACACGGTAATCGTTCTATTACTTCCAAATCGGGGAGTGCGGATGTGCTCGAATATTTGGGGGTGAAACTGGATCTGAGTTTAGAGCAGAGTTCGGCACTTCTCCAAGAGTGCGGATTTACCTTTTTATTCGCTCAATACCACCATCCGGCGATGAAGTTTATTATGCCGATACGCCGCTCGATCCCTGAAAAAACGATCTTTAATATCCTTGGACCGCTCACCAACCCTGTCGGACTCTCTAAAATCCTCTTGGGAGTATTTGATGAGGTATTCGTTCCTAAAATGGCGGAAGCGGCGCGAACGTTGGGGATGCACTCGGCGATTGTGGTGAGTTCGCGCGAAAAGATGGATGAAATCAGCATTAGCGACATCACCTATGCGGGACATTTGAAAAACGGTGTAATCGATTATTTCGAGATCGATCCGCAAATGGTTGGGATCAAAAAAGCTCCTTTTGAAGCGATTCTCGGAGGAGAAGCGGAACAAAATGCTCAGATTCTCACCAATATCTTGAATAACCGCGCTACCGATCCTCAACGGGATATGGTTTTGATTAATGCGGCTTACGCCCTTGTAGCAGAGGGGATGGCACGTGATGTTCAAGAGGGGCTTGAAATAGCCAAAGAGACCCTTCTAAGCGGGAAAGCGGCTAAAAAATTGGATCAAATCGTGTCGGTATCATCTAAACTATGAATAAGCTTACTTTAGAAGAGTTGCCGCAACTTTGTTCTGACATTACCGAATTACTTCCCAATGGGGGTGTTATTATTCTCCAAGGAGATTTGGCCAGTGGTAAAACGACCTTAACGCAGGCTTTTGCCCACTATCTTGGGATGAAAGATTCAGTCACTTCTCCGACTTTTTCTCTGCAACAGCGTTACGGCGAGAAGCTCTATCATTATGATCTCTATAACTACGGATTCGAGAAATTTTTAAGTCTGGGGATGATGGAAGAGTTGGAGAGGGATGGTTATCACTTGGTCGAGTGGGGCGATGGTGCTCTTATTGATTTAATTAAACGATGCGGAATCGATTGTCTTATTTTAAAAATTACCAAATGCGATGAGCAATCGCGATATTATGAGGTGCAGCGTGCATGAGTTAAAAGTCGATCATTTGGTCAAAACAATTAAAAATCATGAAATCGTTCGCGGTATCAGTATGGAACTGCGTACCGGAGAAGTAGTAGGGTTGCTCGGACCCAACGGCGCGGGTAAAACAACGACGTTTTATATGATTTGTGGATTGATCGAAGCGACAGGCGGTAAAGTTTATATCGACGGTGAAGATGTTTCCAACCTACCGCTTCATCAGCGTTCACGAATGGGGATTGGTTATCTCCCGCAAGAGGCTTCAATCTTTAAAGACCTTACGGTCGAGGAAAATCTTATTATTGCGGCTCAAGCAGGAAAACTGAGCAAAGAGATGGCGGATAAACGGATTGAAGAGCTATTAGAGATGTTTAACATTGAGCCGATCCGTAACCGTCGTGGGATCAATCTTAGCGGTGGAGAGCGTCGTCGAGCCGAAATTGCTCGTGCACTGGTAAATAAACCTCGTTTTTTACTTTTGGATGAACCGTTTGCCGGAGTAGACCCGATCGCAGTGATGGATATTCAAGGTGTAATTTCGCAGTTGGTGGAGTATGGAATCGGTGTGTTGATTACCGATCATAACGTTCGTGAGACGTTAGCGGTATGTGATCGGGCGTATGTTATTAAAAGCGGTGAGCTGCTGGCTTCGGGGACGAGTGATGAGATCGCCAATAATGCCGATGTTCGTCAACATTACCTCGGTGAATCGTTCAAGTTTTAGCGTCCATGTTACGGGTTAAAACAAGCGTCGAGCTAAAAAATAAGCTTTCCAATACCCTCCGTAACTGGTTGCCGATTTTGCAATCCAGCCTCAGCGACTTGGGTGAAGCGATGGCTCCGTTTGTTGAGGGAAATCCTCTCATCGATGTCAAATCGGGATACGAAGAGTCTTTTGAGTTAAGAATCCCGAAAAAAATCCAATACGGCTATGTCCAAAATTCGCACAGCGAGGCGATTGAAGCCCTAACCATTCAGCACAAAAGTTTGTATGAAGTACTTGAAGAACAGATGGATACTTCATTGTTTCCGACGCCGATATCGCGTGTAGTGGCGACTCATATTATCGAGAATCTGGATGAGGGGGGCTATTATGAGGGAGACTGTGATCTCTTTTGTGCCGAAAAAGGGATTACTCTCGATCAATTTGAAAAAATTCGTCTTCGATTCATCCATATGGAACCCGTTGGTATCGGTGCACGAAATGTCAGCGAGTCATTTTTATTTCAACTTGAATCCGCAGTAATCAGTGATGAAGGATATACCCTTGCACGAGAAATTATTACCCATTTAGAAGAACTCGGGCGTTACCGTAAAGAGTCTGCATTTGAGGAAGCGATGAGGATTATCGGAAGTTTCAAGAACCCTCCTGCAATCGACTATCTGGAAGATTCAATGCAGGTAATACCCGACCTAATGATTCATAACGATCCTGAAGAGGGGATTGAGGTACGGTTGAATGATCGTTACTATCCTGATATAACTATCGACGCGGCCTATGGGGTCGATCATCCGTTTGTCCGTGATAAGCTCAAAGAGGCAAAAAGCCTTATTGATGCATTGGAGATGCGTAAAGCGACATTGTATAAAGTAGGATTGATGATTGTCGAATATCAGTATGACTTTTTTACCGGAGGTGCCATCAAACCGCTGACGCTTAAAACATTAGCTGATGAATTCGGTCATAACCCTTCCACTATTTCCCGTGCAATTGCGAACAAATACATCGCGTGCGATCGCGGTATCTATCCGATGAAAGATTTCTTTACCACGGCTATCGATGAGGATGTTTCTAATGCTGCGATCAAAGAATATGTCGGAGAATTGGTCAAAAATGAATCCCATAAAAAACCGCTGAGCGATATGAAGCTTTTGGAAATGATCCAGGATAAATTTAAAATCACTATGGTTCGACGTACCATTGCCAAGTATCGCAAACAACTCAATATCGCCGGTTCAAGCGAGCGTAAGCAACTCTATCTTTTAGGTCGATAGTGAAAGAGATACAAGCGTATTTGGATGCTGAGGTAGAAGCTCGTAACTGTGTGGACGAATTGTGCGAAGAACGACCAGACCCTCTGATGATTGCGCGTAGAACAATGGATCAGCATCACGCCCTCACATGTGCTTTATTCGCCTATGGCAGTGCCAAGGCTATCGTTGCTCTTTTAGCTTCTTTTAACGATGATTTATATGATTTGGAAGAAACTTTTTTACGCAAAAGGCTGGAAGGCAAATATTATCGTTTCCAAAATACCGAAGATATTATTCAATGGTTTTGTACGTTACAAAAACTCAAAGCGGTTGGGGGGGCTGAAAAGGTCTTTATGCGAGGATACGGTGAAAATTCTCTATTAGAAGGGATAAATACCTTGATAGTAGCTCTTTATGAACTAAATCCGTACCGTTCCAGGGGATATGAATTTTTGATTGGCAAACCGATCGTAAGCATTGCCAAAGCTTCAGCGATGAAACGTTGGATGATGTATTTACGCTGGATGGTACGCCATGACAGTTTAGATATGGGATTATGGAGCGGCGTGAAAAAAAGTGATTTGATTATGCCTTTGGATACCCATACGTTTAATGTGTCTCATCGATTGGGGCTTTTAAATCGTAAACAGTGCGATATGAGAGCCGCACTCGAACTCACAGAGACGCTCAAGCGATTCGATCCCTCTGATCCCCTCAAATACGATTTTGCTCTTTATCGTATCGGGCAGGAAAAATTAGGTTAAAGGCTTAAAGCAGCAGGCTTACCGGTATAGTATCCTTGAGAATAGGTAATACCGATGGTTTTGACATGTTGAAATAACTCTTCGGAACTGACAAATTCAGCAATCGTTTTAATCCCGAGTTTAGAAGCAAAATCAGCGATTGATTCAAGGACTATTGCGTGTTTTGGATTGTTATTGATATTTTGTATCAGTGAACCGTCAATTTTAATGTAATCAATATCAAGGCGGAGAATATTTTCAAGACTGGAATAGCCTGTACCGTAATCATCAATAGCAATTTTGGCTCCCAATCTTTTCATACGATGGATAAAATGGATCACCGCATCAAAATTATCAATCCCCTCAGATTCTAATATTTCAAAGACAATACGATGTGCGGTATCAGTCTTTACTATCATCTCTTCGATAAAACGGACGGTATTGTGGTCCTCTATATCACGGATTGAGAGATTAACCGAGAATTCTTCATTTCTATCTTTAAACGTATTACAGGCATGCTCTATGACCGTGCGAGTAATTTGGGGATAAAGACGGGTTTTTTGTGCGGTTTTAAGAAAATCAAGTGGAGGAATAATATTGGCAGCTTCATCAATCATCCGGACCAGGGTCTCATACTTTTCGATTCGTCCGGTTTGGGTCGAGACAATAGGCTGGTAAAAACAGGTAATTCGTCCCGAATTGAGTGCTTTGTGAATGGTTGCCGTGAGCGCGATATTAGCTTGATATTGCTCTTCAACATGATTTTCACTGCTGTAGAATGCGATATGGTTACTCTTCTCTTTGGCTTGATGCAATGCGATATCGGCATGAGCGAGAGAAATTTCCGGTTCGGCATCAATTCCTATAGTGATACTAAGGGAGACGGTCTCTTCACCGACACTAAATGGGTGATCAATTAGACGGTTGAGCAGACGATGAGATAGTTCTATAAGTGCTTCTTGGGTCAATTCTTCGTCGATAAGGATGGCAAATTCATCCCCGCTCAGGCGGTACGGATTAAGATCAACTGTTTTAAGCCAATGCCCCATTTGCCGAAGGAGATCATCCCCGATCGAAAAGCCGAAAAAGTCGTTGATTTCTCGAAAATTATGGAGGTTGATAATAATTAAGGCATTGTAGGTATAGCGATCCATATCGTATTGGAGACGATGACGGTTCGGGAGTTCAGTGAGAGGATCTTCGAAACTTTGAGAGATCAGTTGTTTGGTCTTTTCTTCTACTTTGGTCTCGAGTATTTCATTTACTTCACGGAGTTCATCGGTGGCGGAACGGACTTTAGCTCGTAAAAATGTTGCAGTACCTTCCAATGTGTTGCGATAGATGAGCAAAAACGGTAATGCTCCTAAAAAAATAATGAGTGAAGTCGCGATTGCTTTAAAGGCCGCCGCGTTAGATAGTTTTTGAATAGAGCCTACTTCGATATCAGCACCGATGATGTAGCGATAGCCTGAAGGGGTGGTGTAAGGGATAAATAGACTGCGAAACTTCCCCCATTGATCCGATTTTTCTTTCATATCCCAGACAATCTGATTGGTTTTAAGGGCTTTGATCATATCGGAATTGGCCGGATAGATATCAAAAAATCGGGTTAAATTTTGACCGCTGACGAGTTCGTGATTTCGGGCACTGCTGGAGGTAAATCGAAGTTTTCCGGTATTATCTAAAACCAATGAATAAATATACTCAACCCCCTGGGCATGGGCTAAAGCGGTGAGAGCTTTGATGGTATCCGCATCTTCAACGGCAGAGGGAGATGTTGTTAGTACTCTATCGTGGTAATGATCCCCGATGACAACATTCGCTGATATAACAGCTTTTTCAAGAGTAGAATTTATATTTTGGTTAATCAGTTTTTGCTCATGATCAAAATGATAATAACCTAATGCGATCAAGGTTGCAATAAAAAAGAAAAATGCGAAAAAAAACTTTTTAGCATCAAGTTGCATTTAAACTCCTACTTCATAACAAAGAAGTGTATCATATTTAAATCAAAAAAAATAATAGGGCACATATTAAATTTTTTTTTTACGCAGTATGTAAATGTGGTACAATCTCATCCTAAAATTAAGCAATATAAGAAGTTTGCACGGTAATGAAAAAAATATTAATCATCAGTGACGGAGCTATCGGTCACCATTATATTGAACGCGTTATCGGTACTTATACCAGTGAAAATCTTTATTACATTGTCCAAACACAAGAGAATGATTTTCAAGGATTTAATCCTGCACGATTCAAGTTTTTTCAATTTGATACGACCAGTTTCTATAAAATTTCTAATCTTTTAAAAATGGATTTCTGGCAAGTTGTTTTGGTGATGGAAAACATAAACGATTTGGAACATACGATTAAAAATATCCGAACGTATAAACCCTCTATTCGAATTATTGCATTGGATCTGTGGAATGCAACCAGTCCCGATGATGATATTGAGTGGGTTAATATGCAAGAACTCATTGCCGCAAACTTGATCGATTATCTCCCAAATATCCCCGTTTTGGCCAAAAATATCGGTTTAGGCTCCGGGGAAATTATGGAAGTCCTGGTTCCCTTCGGGAGTTCGTTTGTCTATCGTCATATCGGTTCGATTGAACAAAAAAATTGGAAAATCGCCGCTATTTATCGTAATAGACAGTTAATCATTCCCAGTGACAATAAAATGATTCAGCCGAACGATACGTTGGTATTAGTTGGAGATCCTACGGTGCTACGATCGATTTATCGAGCGATTAAGCGTGAGCTTGGGCAGTTTCCGGCTCCTTTTGGATCTAAACTTTATCTTTATATTGATATGAGTATTGAAAAAGCATCTTCGATTATGGCGTTGGTTCGACGCAGTGTCTACATCCAAAAAAAGCTCCGTCAGCCTCTTATTATTAAGGTAATCAATCCGGGCGATATTGATGTTTTACGGATGATTAAAGCCTCCGTTCAGGGTAATGTAACGATTGAAATATGTTATGACGGAAAGCCGGATGAGGGGATGATTCTTAGCGATATTAAAAAATACCATATTGGTCTGTTTTTGGTTTCTCATAGAGCTTTCGGATCACTTTCCATCCGTAAAAAACTCTTTGCCGGAAATGTGCCGGTACTGAAACTCGCTGAACGTTCTTTCTCATCGTTGAGTGAAAGTGTCGTTATTTTGAGTGATGAAGGACATATTGAAAACATTTCAACAACCATTTTTGACGTTTCTTCGCAGTTTGGATTTAATTTGGAATTGATAGATTATACGAATGAAGAAGGCGCCCATAAGAGTGAAGTAATAGAGCATTTTAATAACCTTTCGGCAATTTTTTCAAAATCAATTCACGTATCGAAACAAGAGACAAATCCTATTCGGGAATTGCGTGATCGAGAAAATTTTCTCCATGTTTTGCCGTTCACCTCCAAAATGTTTATGAACCCTGTCAGTGCCTTTTTTTCGACTGATCCCGAGGTCCTTTATCGAAAATTAGGCCGCTACCATCAGCTTTTTATTCCTACACAAATTTAAAGCTTACAGAGGCTTTTAAGTCACATTTTTGTATCATTTAGCCATTACGTATAACTTTATTCAGCAGGTTTTTTCATGATGCTCTCTATCAATCTCAAACGTGTAATTGACGATTCATATTCTATATATATTGGCTCTTTGCCAACTATATCCCATGAGGGGAAGGTCGCTATCCTCACCAATCCTAAAGTTGCAGGTCTGCATCTGCAAACACTCCTTTCACGGTTACAGGCAAAAGAGATTTATATTATTACGATTCCCGATGGTGAACAGTACAAAACGCTTGAGACAATTGAGTTTATTTTAGACCGTATGTTCGATCACCGACTCAACCGTAAATCGCTTCTGATTGCATTCGGCGGCGGTGTTATCGGAGATATGGGCGGTTTTGCATCGAGTTTGTACAATCGCGGAATCGATTTTATCCAAGTCCCTACGACACTTCTTTCTCAAGTGGATGCGAGTGTCGGAGGGAAAACCGGAGTAAATAATCGATTTGGTAAAAACCTGATCGGTGCGTTCCATCAACCGCGTGCCGTCTATATTGATCCGAGTTTCTTAACTACTCTTCCTGCACGTGAATTCGGAGCGGGTGTTGCGGAGATCGTCAAAATGGCGGTAACCTTCAATGCATCGTTTTTCGAGTGGCTGGAGAAGAACGATTTGCGTGAAGGGGATAATCTTCAATATGCTATTACCAAAGCAGTCGAGACCAAAGCTGGTGTTGTTGAAGAGGATGAAAAAGAACAAGGCCTTCGTGCCGCACTCAATTACGGGCATACCTTTGGTCATGTGATTGAAAACGAAACAAAATACGAAACGTATTTACACGGTGAGAGCGTTGCAATCGGTATGGTAATGGCCAATGATCTAGCCTGTGAAGCAGGACTGATGAGTCAAAATGAAGCGACACGAGTAAAAGAGCTTCTTATGAAATACGGCTTGCCGCTTTCGTATGACATTGCAGATGTCGAAAAATTTTATCAAGCCTTTTTCTTGGACAAAAAAAGTGCGGACACTGTTATCACGTTCATCCTCCCGTGTGGAATCGGCGATGTTGAGATTACGGATGCTGTTAAACCTGAAATAGTAAAAAAAGTTCTTTCAACTTATCATCGTGTGAACCAGAACGCATGAAATTAGCATTATCCTTCCTGCTCATATTTTTTACCTTTACGACAGCGTTACATGCTGTGACAAAACAAGAACAATTGAAACAAAAAGAGGAAAAAGCACTCCAGGCTGAGCTCGACGCTTCGGCAAAAAAGGCTGAGTTACAAAATACGCAGGACGAACTTAAAAAAATCCAGAAAGAACTTGCACGTGACAGCAGTATCTGGATAAAAAGCTACAACTCGTATATGGCGTATCAAGAGACACGTAAAAGTCTTCGCGACGTTAAATTTCGCATTGAACAGCTTCAAGACCGTGCCCCGAGTGTCGAGCGCAAATTAGAGACGGAAGCGCTTCAGGCTAAACAAAAGATTTTAACCGATCAGGTGGAACTTCTCAAAGCACAGGGAACATCACCTTTCGTCTCCTTGCTTAAACCTGATGAAGCAGGTACACTCCCCTCGATTACAAACCCTTTTCAAATTGTTACCGGCCTTTCGTATATCAAACGGCTGAACAGTCAGTACCATGATTATGTCTTACGCGAAGAGGAACTGCAAGAGCTTATTTCCCTTTTAGAACGCCAAGTTGCTTTGTACAAAGATATGATCCGTCTGAACACAGCCGGGGATTACGAAGTGGAGTTGGAAGCAACGCTGCTTCAGGTAGAGAAATTCAAACTTGCTCTTGATACGTTGATTTCCACCGCCGATGTGTACGAAAAACGGATTGAATCAACCGAAGCAAAAATCAACAAAGAGATCAAAGACCAAATCTACAAACTGCTCAATATCGGATTGATCATCCTTATCTTGTTTGTACTATCGTTTTTACTCAAACGGGTTATCAAACGCTATATCGTTGATAATGAACGGTTTTATACGGCGAATAAGATACTGACCTTTGTCAATGTTACTCTCATCGTCTTAATTTTGATGTTCAGTTACATTGAAAACGTTGGTTATTTGGCTACAGTACTCGGATTTGCTTCTGCAGGTCTTGCTATCGCGATGCGCGACTGGTTTATGTCCATTTTAGGATGGCTGGTTATTGTCGTCGGCGGAACGATACATGTCGGTGATCGTGTCCGTTTCGAGAAAGACGGAATGATTTATTTGGGGGATGTATTAGACGTCTCATTGCAGCGTATTACTCTCATGGAAGATGTTACGTTCACGACGCTTGAAACGAATCGCCGTGCAGGTAGGATTATTTTTGTTCCGAACAACTACATTTTTACCTCGATGATTGCCAACTATACCCACGGTTCGCTCAAGACGGTGTGGGACGGGATCGACATCATCATTACCTTTGATTCCAACCACAAAAAAGCGGCACATCTTGTCAAAGAGATCTGCCGAAAATACTCCAAAGGCTACACCGATATTACCCGTAAGCAGATCAATAAACTTCGCGATCGCTACAGTCTTAAGAACAGCAATGTTGAACCTCGGGTATTCACCTTTATCGAGCCAAACGGAATGAAAGTGAGTGCATGGTATCTAACCAATGCCTATGCGACATTAACGCTTCGAAGTACTATTTCGGGGGAAATTATTGATGCCTTTAATGCCGAGTCGGATATTACCATCGCTTATCCGACACAAATGATTTATACCTCGCAAGCTTCCCCTAAATCTCCTATGCCGATTGAAGAATAATGAAACAAAAAGTCTATTTTAAAACCTTTGGTTGTCGAACCAATCTGTTTGATTCGCAAGTAATGATGAGTGCTTTGAGTGATTATGAAGTGACAGAAGATGAAACTCAGGCCGATATCGTTGTCGTTAACTCCTGTACCGTGACCAATGGAGCCGATGTCAGTGTACGCGGCTACATTAACCAAATCGAGAAGCAGGGTAAAAAACTCTTTTTGACCGGGTGCGGCGCTCATACCAAAGGGGAGAGTCTTTTTAATACCGGAAAAGTGCAGGGGGTTTTCGGACCATCCGAAAAGATGAAAATCAATACACTCCTTTCACAAGAGAGCCGGTTTTATGAGATAGGGGATTTGAACTACATCGATGATGCGATTGTTGATGAATTTGTCGGAAAATCACGGGCGTTTATCAAAATCCAAGAGGGGTGTAACTTCCGATGCAGTTACTGCATTATTCCCTTTGTGCGTGGTGATGCCCGAAGCATGGATGAAGCTAAAATACTTGAGCAAGTATCACGACTTGCCTCCAACGGATTCGGTGAGTTCGTCCTGACCGGAACCAATGTCGGCAGTTACGGACAGGGTGAGGGACGTAATATTGCAGAACTCATGAAAAAAATGTCATTGATCCGAGGGGTTCGACGAATACGGGTCGGATCATTGGAACCGATACAAATCAATGAGTCGTTTCGGGAGATTCTGGATGAGCCGTGGTTGGAACGTCATTTACACATTGCAATTCAACACAGCTCGGATGCAATGCTTCGCATTATGAACCGTCGTAACCGATTTGCCAACGATGTAGAATTATTCGGTATACTCAATGCTAAAGGCTTTGCCCTCGGAACTGATTTTATTGTCGGTCATCCCGGAGAGAGTGATACGATTTGGGAAGAAGCGATGAAAAATGTTAGAGAACTTCATCTTACCCATATTCACCCATTCACCTATTCCAAGCGTGATGGAACCCCGAGTGCAACCATGAAACCTGAAGTAAACGGAACGGTTTCGGCCAAAAGAATGAGCGAGCTAACGGGCATTATCGAAACGAATAATCGTGCTTTTCGTGATAAGATGAGTTCTGTACCTTTGGAAGTATTGGTTGAGTCGAGTGAAGCGGGCAGAAATGTCGGATATGATCAATTTTACAACAAAGTCATAATTAAAAGCAGTGAAGATCTCAGCGGTGACTGGATCACACTGGATACATATGAGGTAGACGATGAATGTAACATGGCCAAATTTTAATCGTAATCAACTTATTCTCGCGGCATCCGGCGGGATTGTTATCGTCCTGCTTCTTTTTGCATTATTGCGTGATAGCGCAGATGTAGTCACCCTTGATCAAGCTAGCAAACTAATTGAAAATAACCAAATCGAAAAAGCGTTTAGTGAGGGAGAATATACCTATTTTGCAACAAAAGATAATGGGGTCGTAAAAATTGCTTCATCGCAGTTGCCCCGTGAGCTGACATCTCATCTCATCATTGAACCCAAAGGGGGGAGCGGATGGGGTTGGTTTTTCGCCTTTTTCGTTCTAATCGGTGGAGCAGGGTATTGGGCTTGGAAAAGCAAACTCGGATTTGAGGATGATGTACCGACAGAGACGACCGTTGTAAAAGCGGTATCTGAGCCTGAAGCGACATCTTCCAATGTCACTCCGGTTAAATCAACCGTACGATTCAGCGATATCGGAGGTATAGGCGATGTTAAAGAGGAACTCGAAGAAATTATCGACTTTTTACGCAATCCGAAACGCTATTACAGTTTCGGTGCACGTATGCCGCGTGGAGTTTTACTTGTAGGACCTCCTGGCGTGGGTAAAACGATGATCGCCAAAGCGGTTGCTGCCGAAGCGGATGTGCCGTTTTTCTATCAAAGCGGTGCCTCATTTGTACAGATTTATGTTGGTATGGGAGCTAAACGGGTGAGTGAGCTTTTTAACGCCGCCAAGAAAAATGCTCCATCCATCATTTTTATCGATGAAATCGATGCTGTCGGTAAAAAGCGGGGCGGTGATCGTAACGACGAACGCGAAGGGACACTCAATCAACTCCTTACCGAGATGGACGGGTTTGAAGATACGAGCGGGATTGTCGTAATCGCAGCAACCAATAACATCGATGTTATGGATGCCGCGTTGCTCCGCGCCGGACGGTTTGATCGCCGTATTTTTGTAGAACTTCCCACCGCATCAGAGCGTGAAGCGATTTTGAACAAATATCTCCGTACGATCCCTCATGAACTCTCTATTAGTGATGTTGCGAAAATGACCGTCGGATTTAACGGGGCTTCACTTGCGGCATTGGTGAATGAAGCGGCATTGTTGTGTATGCGACAAAACGAGATTCAGGTGAAGCAGGAACACTTTTTAGCGGTGAAAGACAAAGTGATGTTCGGGAAAAAGAAAATCGCAATGCTGAGTGATGAACAACGACGCTATCAAGTCCGTTATCAGGCCGGAAAAGTTTTTGCCGCGACATGGTTTGATCTTCCATACGAGAAAATTACGCTCACTAATGATGCGATCACCCCTCCTACCGCTGAGCCGCAGTTGCGTCATGAGATCGAGGCACATGTACGAGTACATCTTGCAGGGATTGCAGCATCGCATTTACGCTTTGGGGAACATGCGAGTAATGCTTCTCACGACCTTGGTGTGGCAAAAGAATTGATACATGCGATGGTATATGACTACGGGATGGGAAGTACTATCCAACCTACTCATGAGGATGAAGCAAATCTTACTGAGCGTCTTTATAATGAGATGAGTGCTTTGTTAGAGCGGCATGAAAAAGTAGTTTCAAAATTTGAAACAATTTTAGATGAGTATGAGCATATATCCAAAGCTCTTGCGAAAGCAACGATGAATGAGATTTTATAGCGGATTTGCCCTCACAAATGATCAGAGTTTTTTCGAAAACTATCTGAAACACAGTGAGTATACGGTAGCCGGATTCAGCTATGGAGCAATTAAGGCCGCGCAGTATGCAGCAGAAGCTTACGAGCGGATCGATACGCTACAACTTTTTTCTCCCGCTTTTTTCCAAACCAAAAAAGAGTCGTTCAAACGGCTTCAGATGGGGGGATACCTCAAAGATCCCGAACACTATCTGGAAAATTTTGTAACCAGATGTTTTGCACCGTATCCTATAGCGCCGATGAACTTGGGTGATAATGATGCCGAATCGTTGAGAGAGCTGCTCTATTTTGAGTGGACTCACGATCTGATGGATAGGATATGTGCCAAAGGGACAGCAATAGAAGTTTATTTGGGAGTTAATGATGAGGTGATCGATGTTTCAGGGGCACGGGACTTTTTCCTTCCGTATGCCACGGTTACCTCGATTAAAAGAGCCAACCATTTTTTACAGGAGGGGCTGTGAAATGGATGAAAATCTGAAAAATGAAGTCATTGAAATAATTCAAAAACAATCTAATTGTTCAAAATTGAATTTTGATATAAATATATTTGATCAAGTACCGCTAAATGCTCATCAGTTTCCAACTATAGATTCTACTTTCAAAAAAATTGATATTATTTGTTCAAATACTAATTTTGATTCTTTTATTTCTATCAATGATGAAATTAAAAATATATATTCTGAAATAGAGAAAATAAACAGTACATATTTCGTAAGCTTTATCTTTGACAAATGTCATATAAAGTTTTGGAATGAAAATGTTAACTTAGATTGGCATATACTCTTTAATGAGTGTAAGCTAAACGTTTATATAGAAAATTCAAAGATCTATCATATTCATTTGTTAGCTAGAAATTTTCAAAATTGTGAATTTGAACAAATTAGTTTGTTAAATGATATTACAATTATCCATATTGATTTAAATTTAACTTCCATAAAGATGTTACAGTTGGTAAAAACAGAAATTTTGGATAACGAAATTAATAAAATTGAGCTAAATAATTGTGAAATTAATGAAATGACGATTATAGACTCTACCTTTAAAAGAGACTTTACAATTTATAAGACTAAAATAAATATCATAGCAATCAAAAATGTTGATTTTGAAGTATTGTCAGAATTTAATGAGGTTACTTTTCAAGAAGAGTTTGATTTAAGTGAAATAACCTATAAAGGCTTTGCATTATTTGACAAGTGTATTTTTAATACAAAAGCTAAATTTGAATACATTATATTTGAAAAGTTTGTCTCATTTAGAGGCTCAATATTTAATAAAGGATTGAATTTAGATTATACGAGCGGCGATAAAGAGATTAATTTTTTTGGAATAAATGGGCTTGAAAGTAAAGAATCCAGAAAAAATACATCACGGGAAACATATCGTATTATCAAATATAATTTCGAAAAGATTGGTAATAAAATAGAAGCAAATTATTATCATACATTAGAACTAGCAAGATATAGAAATGATATTTGGAAACACTCGTTACTTGACGGTATTGTGTCATTTTTTCATTGGCTCAGTTCTAATTATTCAACTAATTGGTTTTTATCATTATTTTGGATCTTCATAATTAGTATTTGTACGAATTTATCTCTTGGAAATGATTTAATAATTCTCAATAAAATTCAATTTGAGTGCATTTTTAAATACATTAATATTTTATCAAGTATCAATGATTTTAATAATTCATACATAATTATGGTATTAAATAAGGTGTCTTTAGGATATTTATATTATCAATTTTTGACAGCAGTTAGAAAAGATACGAGAAAATAGGCAATGATGAAAAACGGAAGTGAGGCTTTAGCCTCGCAAAAAGAGATGCAAGAGGAAGCTTATGCGGGACTAAAGTTCCACCTCCGAAGTGACAACAATATAGGCGGGACTGAAGTCTCACATACAATTGGAACTGACACTTCAATGTCGGAAAGTCATGTAGTAGGCGGGGTTAAAACCCCACTTCCGAGAAAATTTACTCATTTGCCACATATTGATTTGAAAGGGTATTATCAGTTTGTGACATTTAGAACATTTGAGAGTGTTGATGAATTTGTGCGGAAGTGGGACTTTAGTCCCGCTATGAGCAATAAAGAAAAACAACAAAAGATCGATGAATATTTGGATATATCTATCAAAGGAGCTTACCTTAAAGATGATGTTTTGAAATATTTATTTGACTTTCTAATCAGTAATGATAAAAGGCTGTATGAGCTTGTTGCATTTTGTATTATGAATAATCATGTGCATATTCTTTTTAAACCATTGGAAAATTTGAGTAAGGTTATGCAGAAGATTAAAGGTACAAGTGCTAAAAAAATTAATGAGATTTTAGGTAAAAATGGTAGATTCTGGGCTGATGATTATTACGATAAGGCAATCAGAGATGAAAAACATTTTTCAGTGGTGTATGAATATATTAAAAATAATCCGTTGAAAATAGATGAGATAAACAATAGCGAGGCTAAAGCCTCACTTCCGAATGGGACTAACACTTTAGTATCGGAAAATAGTATAGGCGAGATTAAATATTCATTTCCAAGATTTTATGGAGTTTTTGAATGACTATTACTGCCTAAACCAAAATTTCCACACTAACTTAGATGAAATAAAAACAGGAGAAAAACAATGATCAAAATAGGTGTTATTACCGCTTCAGACCGTGCCAGTGCAGGAATTTATGAAGATATCTCTGGTGTTGCCATTCAAGACACTATGAAAGACTATCTAAAATCGGAACATGAGATTGTGTATCGCTGTATCCCCGATGATCAATACACGATAGAAGAGACGATGATGGAGTTGTGCGATGTTGAGGGGTGCTGTCTTGTGGTCACTACCGGTGGGACAGGTCCTGCAAAGCGTGATGTTACCCCTGAAGCAACCGAAAATGTGTGTGAGAAGATGATGCCGGGATTCGGTGAATTAATGCGTCAGGTTAGCCTTAAATACGTCCCTACCGCGATTCTATCTCGTCAAACTGCCGGTATTCGTGGTAAAAGTCTTATTATTAATCTTCCCGGTAAACCTAAATCGATCCGTGAGTGTCTGGATGCGGTGTTTCCGGCTGTACCGTATTGCATTGATCTGATTGAGGGACCGTATTTAGAGTGTAATGAAGAGATTATCAAGGCATTTCGACCAAAACAGTAACTTGGTATTAATGTGTAAATAAACAGAGTTAAGATAAAAACTCTATCGATGACGGAAGTTGTTTAGGGGCTTTAATCCGAAGCTGTTTGTTGATATTCATCCGTCCGTATACCACTTCAAAATCCGAGGGGGATACGCCGAACTCTTTTGCTAAAAAGCGGACCATATGATCGGTTGCTTTTCCCGCTACGGGTGCTGCGGTCACGCTTACTTTGAGCTGATTCCCTTTAACTTTTCCTATAGCATCTCGTTTGGCACTTGGAGTTCCCAAAATATTGAGCACTAAAATATCTCCTTCCCATTGATAAAAAATATTGGCAAGTGTTTTGGCTTTCACAAACAGACCTTCTGTAAGTTTTTTTGAAATAAAGAGGCAATCCATTCTTTGACAGCACCCCTTATCCTCCGTCTAAAACGTTTTAGATAGGGCATTTCTGGTTTGTTTAGAACATAAATCAAAGCTTTTTTTAGTTCATTATCAGTTTGATTTTTTTCGAGCTCATCCAGATTTTCTTGTATAAAAGCACGTGTACCCACATCATGCGCAACTATTTTTACAATTTGTTTAATATCTAACGCTTCAGTAAATGTAGTACATCGACTTAGTGCATTATTTATTTTAAGATTGATCATTGTCCGGATACATTTTTCGCATCGCCCGCAGTTAAAGCTGCTTTCAGGATTGCTCCAGCATACCCGTAGGCTGTTCATAGCAATGTCATATTTTGCAATAAGTGCAACTTTCTTCACTCGTGTCGCTTCACAACCATCGTGGATAAATTCAAGACTATCCGAACTCCATAACGGGTCTAAAATAGGATGTGATCCCCAAGGAAATAAATTTTTATAGGTGAAGCTTGAGGGTATATAAATTCGGTGTAACGTTGGAGATAGAAGATGCCCTATTGCTGCAAGGGCAGGTCCATGTCCGAGCTTTCCCCAATCTACATAGAAATTAAGGAGTTCACGGATATTCGTTTCAATTTCAATAACATTTTTACCAAATTCATTAGCGACTTTACGGATCATCTCTGATGTTTTATTTCTTAGTACGGTATCCTCGAGCTGAATATCCAAGCCATGTACAAAGATCAAGTCGGTTATCTCCTCTTGATGCTTTAAAAAAGTATAAAAAGAATCGACGCCTCCGGTGAAAAAGGCACCAACTCTCTTTTGTGTGAAAGAAACAGTTGTTTGATATGTTGAACCTACGACTTCAATGTTCTTAAAAGAAGGCTCCCAAACGCAGTAAATATCTTGAATCGTGGATAATCCTGAGATAAATTTGGTAGTGATTTTGCCATTGGTAGATATTTTCCCTCCACCCATTTTCATGCTGGGTAAAAGTGCGCAAGCTATAAAAGCTTCTGTATTACCGGAAAGAAGATTGCTCTCATCATTTTTAAAATAAATGTTAAATGTCTTATCTTTTATTTGAAAGTCCACTGTGACTAAAGAGGTTGGTTGTATGGTGTTGCAAGAAATACTACATACTGAGTCGATCATATATCTGCCTTTGATCCGCTTATCAGGTGATAAAATTTTAGCTAAGATACAGTGAAAAACGTATTAAAACGAGTACAGAGGAAGCGGAAATATAAAGAAAAGAAGGAAAGTGGTCCTTTCCCCAAGGGGAAAGAATATTAAACGAAATTGACTTTGGTAACGTGGTGGTTAAGTCCTAGCTCTACAGGAGTGCATCCGAGTGCAAGACCGACCATTTGAGGCATGTGCAATACAGGAAGGTGTACTTCACGACCGAGTGCTTTAGAAGCACCGTGATTTTGAACGTCGAGTTTGAGATGACACAACGGACACGGTGTAACCATCCAGTCCGCATTGGCATCCATAGCCCCTGCAATTGCATTACCGGTTAAGATCGCTGCGGTACGCGGTGACTGAAGTTCGGCATGGAAGCCGCAGCATTTGTTTTTCTCTTCGTAATTAACATTGACACCGCCGCACGCAATGATAAGATCATCGAGTGAAGTCGGATTGTAAGGGTTTTCTCCGCCGTTACTGAGATTTTGAAGCTCTGAAGGGCGAATGTTGTGGCATCCGTAGAACGGAGCGATATTGAATTGGCTGAGTGGTACTTTCACGTTAGCCGCCAATTTTTCCAAACCGTAATCTTGGATAAGGGCATATAGGAAGTGGGTCACTTCGGATGTCCCTTTATACTCCAAGCCAACTTCTGCGAGTTTAGCGTTTACTTTCACTTTTAACTCCGGATTGGTATCGAGACGGTGTTTGGTCATTGCTGTGTTGAGCTGGCAGGTATTACAGATGGTAACCATTGTAAGACCCAGTTTTTCCGCATAGCAGATGTTACGTGCATTGAGTACGAGGGATAAAAAATCATCGTAATCTTGGAGGTGAGATGCACCGCAGCAGCTTGCTTCGTCTAATAATACCAACTCGATTCCGAGCTTGTCGGCAATTGCCATTGTCGATTTTAGAAGCTCCGGCGTACTTTCACGCGCCGTACATCCGGTGTAGAGGGCGTATTTTAGTTTTTCCATAATCAGCTCCTAAAATTTCACAGTGGATGAAGATTTAATCAATTTTTTGATTTCATCCAGATTTTTTGATTTCGGCATATTCCACGGCATAACGATTTTGCCGTTTTTAAACATGGCGATCGCTTCAGGGATATGTTTCATTACGCCGAAATTGCCTTCAGAGTAACGTACCAGTTCACCCTCATCGAGCAAACCGTGTTTTTCGATCGAGTGGGCAAAACCGACGGCATGGCGGGTAGCGACATTGTTTTTAGCAATGTTGGCTTCAAATACCATATTATGAAGTTTGGTAATTTTTTCGATCGGGTTGACTTCTTTCGGACATACTTGCGCACACTCCATACATTTGACACAATCCCAAACCCCTTGAGTTTCTTCATTGACAATGTGCAAGCGCTCTAACGAAGCCTCATCACGAACATCGGCGCTGAAACGGTATGCCGCTGCAAAAGCAGCCGGTCCGATAAACTCTTCATTGATCGCCAATGCCGGACATGAGTAGTGACATGCACCGCATTGGATGCAGTAGTCGGCTTCGAGAAGTTTTTCAGCATCATGTGGACTGACGAGATGCTCCGACGCAGGGTGTTCTTCGATATCGCTGACGAGATATGGTTTAATCGATGCGTGTTTATCCCAGAAGTCTTTTTTATCAATAATGAGGTCTTTAACAACCCTTTTCGTACTAAGCGGTTCAATAACCAGTTCACTGCCGAAAACGTTAATCAAATCAAAAAGACGTGATTTACAGGCCAAAATACCTTTACCGTTTACTTTGATCGAGCACACACCGCAGATACCGTGACGGCAGCTGCGACGATAGGAAAGGCTTCCGTCGTGATCCCATTTGATGCGGTTTAGGATGTCTAGAACCACCTCTTCGTGGGTTACATCCAAAACGTAGGTGTTATAGTAAGGAAGGTAATCGGTCTCTTCGTTGAAACGGAAAACTTTAAATGTTACTTGTTGCGATTTTATCGTATCCATGTGAGTCTCCCTTAATATGATCGTGCTTTGAGTTCATGGCGACCGAGGGTTACATCCATGTAATCAAGCGTGACATTACCGGTTTCATCCATGTATGCCATCGTGTGTTTCAAGAACTGCTCATCATCACGTGTCGGGAAATCCTCACGGAAATGAGCTCCACGGCTCTCTTTACGATCCAATGCACTTGCAACGATAAATAGTGAGTAATCAAGCATATGACCGAATTCGATCGCTTCTTGAAGCTCGGTATTGAAGATTTTTGATTTATCGGCAATACGGATATGTTGGTAGCGGTTACGTAAATCTTTTAGAATTTCCATTTGAGCAATCAATGTTTCAGCGCTGCGGAAAACACCCGCATTGTCAGTCATTGACTGCTGAAGCTCGTTACGAAGTACAGAGACTGATTCTTGGCCATTGTTGGTCAGAACCCAATTCATTTCATTGATCATACGTTCGGCGTCCGCTTCAGTAGCAGGATGCAATGCAATGCCATCCACTTCATCTACCATTGTTTTACCGACAAATCGTCCGAATAACAATGCTTCAAGTACTGAGTTTGCACCGAGGCGGTTTGCACCGTGAACGGATGAACATGAACACTCGCCGGCTGCGTAGAACCCTTCGACGAATTCAGAGTTGTTTTTACGAACGTGACCGTGTTTATCCATCGGAATACCGCCCATCGAGTAGTGAGCGGTTGCCGAGATCAAAATCGGCTCTTTAATCATGTCAAGACCGAGGAAGGTGATCGCAAGATCGCGAAGTTCCGGCAGACGTTCCATGATTTTCTCTTTGCCCAAATGGACAAGATCGATGAATACGGCGTCTTTACGTGGACCGACACCGCGTCCTTCACGAATCTCTTGGATGATTGCACGGGCAACAACGTCGCGAGATGCGAGTTCCATTGCGTTGGGTGCGTATTTTTCCATAAAACGCTCACCCAGTGAGTTAAGGAGTTTACCACCCTCACCGCGAGCCGCTTCAGAGATCAAAACACCGTTTCCGGAAAGTCCTGACGGATGAAATTGTACGAATTCCATATCTTCGAGAGGAAGACCGTGACGCGCTACGAGTGAAAGACCGTCACCGGTGTTTGCGTGAGCATTGGAATTGATTTTAAAGGCACGAGCATATCCGCCGGTTGCGAACATAACCGCTTTCGCATTGAAAATCGCTTTTTCGCTGTTACGGATGTTATAGGCACTGACACCGTACACTTTTCCGTCGTTATATAACAAATCGGCAACATACCACTCATCCCAAAACTCAACGCCCTCACGGAATGCTTGTTCATAGATGGTTTGAAGGAGGGTAAGCCCTGTACGGTCTTTTGCAAAACAAGCACGTGGTGAAGATTGTCCGCCGAATGGGCGTTGGGCAATGGTTCCGTCTTCGTTACGGCTGAATGCCGCACCCATACGCTCAACCCAACGGATCGTTTCCGGTGCTTTTTCACACATAAACTGTACTACGTCTTGGTCGGCAAGGTAGTCTGAACCTTTTACGGTATCGAACTCATGAAGCTCAACGCTGTCTGCGTCACTGAACGCAGCATTAATTCCACCTTGAGCAGCACCTGAGTGACTGCGCAATGGGTGTAGTTTTGTGACGACGGCAACTCTCTTACCGGCTTTTTGCAACTCGCGAGCTGCGGCACATCCGGCTAAACCAGCTCCGACAATAACCGCATCATAAGTATAAATGGGAATACTCATACGCCTTCCTTGTTCATAAAATCTGTGGATGATTATAGCGTGCCGCTCCTTGTCCAAGATTAAAAAGGATTATAGAACAGGATAGGGGATGAAAGTGTGGTTTGTTGTCCAAAATAGTAACAATATGGAGATTTATTCCACACATAATGAGTGGAAAAGTTACACTTTAAGGTAGGACATAGCGAATAGAATTAGAACATCATCGTATTTGAGCGACGCGATTACCACCATTTTCTTTGGCTTTTTCAATCAATTTAGCAGCATCTTCCACTGTTTCATCGATAGATTTTGAAGGAGGTTTGAGTAAAAAACCGGCACTTAGCGTGATTTTAATCGGTCCCAGTTCCGCATTAAAACTGGATTCTTGGACAGATTGAACGATTGTTTCACACTCTTGCAAAGCAAGTTGTTTGCTGTTTCGGGAGAGGAGGAAAGCGATTCGGTCATCTTCCATGTGCGCAATAACGTCAAGTGGTTGTTCATAAAGAGAAATCATATCTCCGAGCTTTTTAAATAGGTTTTCTATATCCTCTTTAGCAAAGGTACTGATAATTAATTCGTACTGGTCAATTTCAAAAAGGGCTAGAAAAACCATATTCCCTCCCTTTCCTGCTTTTTTTGCGTTAAAAAGGGCGGTAAGTCCTTTTGCATTGTTAAGCCCGCTCAATGGATGAATCAGTGTTGGGTTAAGTGAATTTTGGAAAGATCGTCGTAATAGCCGTTTAAGGATAAAGTCAACTTCTTGCGTTGCAGCCTCTTTTTTTGAACCGTCTGTATCGATTGAGCATGCTTGATCAATATCTCGATAAATCTGATTGAGACGATAGCGGTAAAGAAAGAATATGACTAAAGTGGAAAAAAATAATATGATAGCGGTCATTTTTGCAGTGGCTATAGATTCATTAATAACATGAATCTGGTAATCCATCATGCGGTCGATATCAGCTAAAAATGCTCCTCGTGCATTCATCATGCGAGTGTTTTCAGAGGCTCGTGAAGTGCTAAGAGATTCACCCCATATTAAGGCAGTGTCACGAAATGCTGCTGAGGATATTTCTAGTGAACGAAGTAGAGAAGCTTGTTCTTCGTTTGATCTAACGAACACATCCAGAAGGGCTTCCTGTCCGGAGAGTTTCACTGAGAGGTTGATCTCTGATACCGCACCGTTGATCAAAATAGCGGCCATTTTTTGATCACTTAAATCCGTGTTGATAATTTTATCGATTAATAGATGCTGATTTTTTAACGCGCCCAAGCGTTCGCTGTATTGTGAAATATGGAAGAGTTGTACACCCAGTACCGCAACACCAATACCTAGGATCATCAAGACAACTTTGAGATTAAAAAAAACTTTTCGAATTGAAATCATGATAATCTCCCCTCCCTTTTATATAAATCAATTAAATACATTTTACCATATCGGTGTCAATATAATAGTGTTTAACGGTTTCATAATCTGATTTCGTTTATAATAAGAACATTTTATTTAAACAGGTGGATCCGCCGGCGTGAATGTTGAAAACTATTTTATTTCTACCTTTCGTTCTTCTCGCAAGCACATAGGAGATGATGGGGCATGCATCGGTGAGTGGGTTTACAGTAAAGATGTTTTTTTTGAAAATGTTCATTTTAAACGTCGATGGTTGACACCGTATCAGATCGGATATAAGGCAATGATCGTGAATATTTCCGATGCTATTGCGATGAATGCGACTCCTAAATATGCTTTACTCGGAGTAGCGATGCCGCGTTCGATGAGCCTACATCAGATGGATGAGCTTTCATGTGGGTTGCAAGCTGCTGCTTCAGAATACGGTATTGAAATCATCGGAGGGGATACGATCGGTAACAGCAAGCTGGATTTGTCGATTACGGTTATTTCCCAAACAAGCAATCCGCTTTTGCGCCGTGGGTTAAAGAAAGGTGACATAATTGCCCATACCGGGACGATAGGGAAATCGGCAAAAGAGCTGAAGTATTTGCTTTCGGGGGGCAAAACACATACCAAAAGCCGTTTTGCAGCTCCTGTGCTACGTCAAACTTTTGTTTCACAATCACGTCGCTATTTACGATGCGGAATGGATATTTCAGACGGTCTGTTCAGCGATATCGGGAAACTTTGCAGTGCCAATCGGATGGGAATTCGATTTACAAAAAAAGTTCCTAAAAAAATAGGATGCAGCGGGGAAGAATATGAGATGCTGATCGCTTTTTCTCCTCGCAGACTGCAAACGTTACGCCGTGTTGCGGCGCGTACTCGAACGGCTATTACCCCAGTGGCTTGCGCTGTACGCGGAAGTTATATCAATCGCTGTAAAGCACATCATTTTTAGGAGTTTCATGGAACGTCAATACTATCTGCCTCACAGCGTCATCGAATTTCATTTTCGTCAATCACCGCGTGATTTCGTCGTAGATGAGATACCTCTTTATCCTTTTAGCGGAGAGGGGGAACATTTGGTTCTCCACGTCCGTAAAAAAAATCTTTCTACCTGGCAAATGATCGATATTTTCAGTAACCATTTGGGAATCAAAGGGCGTGATATCGGATACGCAGGTTTAAAAGATAAAAATGCTCAAACGAAGCAGTATATTTCACTTCCGCGCAAATTTGAGGGGGTGTTGGAAAGTTTTGAGCACGAAGGGATCAAAATCCTCGAAAAAACCTACCATAACAACAAAATTCGGATCGGTCATCTCAAAGGGAACCGCTTTTTTATCCGTCTTAAAAAAGTTAATCCGACAGCGGCAATGAAAATTCAAGAAGCCCTTAAAATGATTAAAAAGCAGGGGATGCCTAACTATTTCGGGTTTCAGCGTTTCGGATTGGACGGGGAGAATTATAAAAAAGGAGAGGCGATTTTGGCAGGTACGCTTAAAGAACGCAATAAAAAATTGTCTCAATTTTACATTAATGCGTATCAGAGCTATCTATTTAACGACTGGTTGAGCCGCCGTATCGAGATATCCAAACTCGTTGAGGGATTTGGAATTGATGAGTTGACTAGAATTTTGCCTTTTCCCAAAGAAGAACTTGAAGCTATGAAAGCTCAAAAACATCCGTTTAAGTTGTTACACGGTGATGTAATGATGCATTATCCTTACGGAAAACTGTTTCATTATGAGAGCAGCGAGGAAGTAGAACGATTTGCTAAACGTGATATCTCGGTCAGCGGACTTCTCAGCGGTAAACGTGCAACACGTGCCGTCGGTTTAGCAGAGAGCGTCGAAAAAGAGTACGACACGATTACCAGCGGTATCGATGGAGCACGCCGTTACGGATGGATTTTTCCTGAAGAGATCGAGGGGGAGTACAAAGAGAACGAAGCCTGGTTCGAACTCCATTTTACCCTTCCAAAAGGGTGCTATGCCACCGTATTGATCGAAGAGATCGCCAAACGCCCAATCCAAACCGATGAAACTCAGGAGTAATCATGAAGCAACATTTTACCTCGGCATTGTCCCAAACGTTTGGACGTTTCGCGTCCAAAGAGCATAGGAAAAGGTTCCAGACAGCTATCAACCATGCTTATGTCAAAGCGATGGGACTGGATATGTCTGATTTTGAGTTACCCGAAACCTATCCTAGCCTTAATGCCCTTTTTACCCGAAAATTTCGGCATAAACGTTCTTTCTCACATGATCCGCTTGATATGATCAGTCCTTGCGATTCGCTTATCACCGAATGCGGAACTATCGAAGATGATTTGGCATTGCAAATCAAAGGGATGCGATACAGTATTGATGGCGTGTTAGGTGATTGGATTTCGCCCGAGTCAAAAAAAAGTGTTTACAACGGAACTTTTGTCAATTTCTATCTCTCTCCGCGTGATTATCACCGTTATCATGCTCCGATCGATATGCAGGTTCTTCGTACGGTTCATATCCCCGGAAAACTTTATCCGGTTAATATCCCATCGCTTAAAAAACAGGTCAATCTTTTTATCGAAAATGAGAGGGTGGTGTTAGAGTGTTTAAGCAGTGATGGAAAACGATTTTTCCTGATTCTCGTAGGAGCGCTCAATGTGGGCGAGATGGAAGTGAGTTTTGAACCCCGTATACGAACTAACGGTGTCCTCACTCCGAGCCAATACAGTTATAAAGACCTTTATTTGAGCAAAGGCGATGATTTTGGATGTTTCCGTATGGGATCGACTATTGTAATGTTGTGTGAAAAAGAGATGCTGGAACTTGGAATCTCGACTGGGCATAATGTCCGCTTTGCACAGACAATTGCAAGGATTAATGCTTCGAAATAATATCCAAACGTACTTGCAAATGCCCCTCGTGCTCACGTATTTCAATAGTACTATCGACGGGTGGATGCAGTTTACTCAAAGCACCTTGTACAGAATGAAAAACGTGGAAAAATTTTGGAAACATTGGAGCTGTGACATAATCGATATGTCCTTGTTTGATTTCATTAGCTATGACATTGATTCCGGAGTAATAGACCGTTTTATTGATAGAACGGCTAATTTGATAATTGCGTAGCAATTCAATATTACGCACTAGAACATCACGCTCTTCTTCGCACAGAACTTTGTTCTCATGAGCCCTGCTTAATTCATCGGCAATCTCATTCTCAGTGATTAATCGTCGTTCTTCGATCTGAGAGAGGAGGGTAGAATCTTTACTCTTAATAAGATCGAATATCGTATCCGTTTTTAACGGATCGGCCATAGTAAGATAGGTATATCGCTCATCTGATTGATAGTTATGGTCAAGTGCTTGAATCAGTTCTGCAACGACACTGAGATAGGCAAATTTATCTTCTTTGTTGAGATCGAACGTAATACCGTGTGCAGAGATGAGAGGTTTTGGACCGGCGTATTGAAGAGGCATAAATTACTCCTTGGCGCATTATGCCTCAAAATATGAGGCATCAATTTTAATTATTATACATTAAATCTGAAGTGCATGATATCACCATCAGCCACAATATATTCTTTACCTTCCAAACGCATTTTTCCGGCTTCTTTGGATTTGGCTTCGCCGCCGCAGGCGACGAAGTCCTCATAACCGATAACTTCGGCGCGGATAAACCCTTTTTCGAAGTCGTTATGGATAACGGCTGCCGCTTTAGGTGCTGTAGTGTTTTTGTGAATCGTCCAAGCGCGAACTTCTTTGACTCCGGCGGTGAAATAGCTCATGAGCCCGAGTTTATCGAATCCTTTGCGGATTATTTGCTCTAGCCCTGATTCTTCGACACCCATATCACGTAGGAATTCATCACGCTCATCATCTTCCATACCGACAAGTTCTTCTTCGATTTTTGCACAAAGTTTGATCACTTCACAGCCGTGTTTTGCAGCATGTTCACGGAGACGTTGAACAAACTCGTTGTCTTCGGTCAGACTATCTTCGTCGACGTTCGCTCCGTACATGATCTCTTTGGCACTAAGAAGTCGAGTTTCGCTCATTAGTTTTTCATACATTTCGCTATTAGCTTTCGGAAAGTTACGAGCGAGGTTCCCCTCCGCCAAAAATTCTGCCAACTCTTCGGCAAATTCTGCCATAACAGCAGAATCTTTATCGTTTTTCGCCTGTTTTTTAAGTCGTTCGATACGGTTAGTCAACACTTCGATATCAGCAAAGATCAGTTCGTTTTCGATGATCTCGACGTCAAGTAACGGATCGATACGTCCCTCGGTGTGAACGATATTATCATCTTCAAAACAACGGACGATTTGCAAGATTACTTCGGTTTCACGGATATTCGAGAGGAATTTATTCCCCAACCCTTCACCTTTACTTGCTCCCTTGACGAGACCGGCGATGTCGACGAAATCGAGGGTTGAGTATTGGATACGCTCAGGATTAACGATTTTAGCGAGTTCATTCAAACGGATGTCAGGAACCGGAACGGTTGCTTTGTTCGGTTCGATCGTACAGAACGGATAGTTCGCCGCTTCGGCGTTTTGTGCTTTGGTGAGTGCATTAAAGGTGGTCGATTTGCCGACGTTTGGTAGTCCTACGAGTCCGATTGATAAGCCCATTGAGTGTTTCCTTAATAGTGTTTCGATGCGTAAAGTATTGGCACAATTATACAGTAGGGTTGTTGAGTGGGGACTGAGGGGAGAGGGAAGATGTTTTGTCTCCGTTCGCCCTGCGCGAGTCGAAGGGTGAAACGTTCATGGTTCGACTGGCTCACCACGAACGGGGGATTTATTTGCAATGCTCCATGAGCCAGTTAAGCGTCATTCGAACACCTGCACCTGTACCGCCGTAAGTGTGGACATCCCACGCGCTTTCGGTATAGGCTGAGCCTGCGATATCAAAATGGACCCATTTTTCTTTCATATCTTCATCGATGAAATTATCGAGGAAGAGGGCGGCTGTAATTGCACCCCCGTAAGGTTTGCTAGAGACATTACACACATCGGCGAGGTCGCTTTTAATCAGTTTTTTAAGATGGCGGTTGAACGGGAGCATACCGCAGTATTCTCCTGAAGCGGCTCCTGCTTCAATCCACTCCTGTTTGAGGGCTTCATTGTGTCCCATAACGCCTGTGGTATAGGGTCCAAGTGCAACCATACATGCACCGGTGAGGGTAGCATAGTCGAAAAGGAAGTCTGCTTTGACATTCTCTTGCGCATATCCGAGTACATCGGCGAGGACGAGACGTCCTTCGGCATCGGTGTTGCGCACTTCAATCGTTTTTCCGTTTTTAGCACGGAGAACATCATCAGGTTTGTAGGCATTGCCGCTGATCATGTTTTCGACTGCTCCGATAAATGCGTGCACTTCGATATCAAGTTTCAGCTCGCTGACCGCTTTGATAATTCCCATAACGGCACATCCACCGGCTTTATCCATTTTCATTGTTACCATCGATGTTGCTGCTTTGAGACTAAGCCCGCCGCTGTCATACGTGAGCCCTTTGCCTACGAGAGTGATTACCCGTTTCGGATTTTCGGGTTTGTAAGCGAGATGAATCAGGCGGGGAGGGTGGGCTGAACCGCGTCCGACGGAGAGCATAGCAAACATTTTTTCGTCTTCAAGACCGTTTACATCGAGGATAGTACATTCGAGGTTATTGCTTTGAGCCAGAATATCGGCGGTAATAGCCATTTGCTTCGGTGTCATATCATCGGGAGTTTGATTAACCAAACTGCGGACAAAATTGGTTGCTTTAGCAATGACGAGGGTTTGAGTTAAAATAGTTTCTAATGTATCGATCGCATTGGATGATCCATCATTGTTTTCATTTGAAAAGATTACTTCGGTCAGTTTAGAGGGTTTCGGTTCTGATTTGTAGCTTTCAAATTTATAGCTTCCCAAAACGACCCCTTCGATTAACGCACGGAAGCGTTCAGGGGTGTATTGCGAACATTTGAGAGAAGTGTACGCATAGCTCATTGCACTTTTGACCGCCGTTGCCATTGCGGATCGATAAAGCTCATCGCTCATCTCTTTGTCGATACCGCATACGAGCAAACGGTGCTCATGCAAAGCACAGAGTTGTTCTTGCTCCGCTTTGAATCCTGCTTGGGTTAAAAGGGCGTGGTGAGGGTGGGTTTCAAACGTTTTGGCATCGACAAATTCCAACGTAAGTTCGGCTCCGATTTTTTCAAGTGGTTGATTATATAGTTTGACGTTCACGGCGTTTCTCCAAAAGATTTTTTTCAAGTCGGTTCATATTGTAGATGATTCCCCAAACAAGGAGTCCGATCATTGGGATGGCAAAAAACCAGTGCCCTTTGACCCATCTGAGGATATTCAAAATTTCTGCACCGTAATAATAAGCGGGAATTATGGTAATACTGGCCCAAAAAATAGCACTGATAAAGTTGATAATGGCAAATTGGCGGCTTGAGTATTGTGTTAGACCGATCGCCATCGGGATAACGGTACGCATCCCGTACATATAGCGCTGGACAAAGATTACCGGCCAGCCGTATTTTTTGAGTAACAGATGGGCAATAGCAAATTTACGACGTTGGGAACGGAGTTTGTTATGGATATATCGTTTGTTGAATCGCCCGATGTAGAAATAGATTTGATCTCCGATAAATCCGCCAAATCCACCGACCGCTATTGAGATTGGCAAAGACATATCCCCCATATGAGAAAAGATTCCGGCCATAATAAGCCCCATTTCCCCTTCTAAGATACTCCAAAAAAAGAGGACGATGTAGCCGTATTCTCTAAGCCACCCAATTAACAGTTCTTCCACGGATAGCCTTATTTATCAAAATTTAAAATTTGTTTTGCCTGCATCATATCCTTGTCTCCTCGACCGGAGAGGTTGACGATGATGAGTTTATCTTTGATATCGGTCATTTTTTTCAAATAAGCGACGGCATGGGCAGTTTCAAAGGCAGGAATGATCCCCTCGGCGCGGCTAAGCCATACAAATGCATCGAGTGCTTCGGCATCGGTAATATTGTCATAACTGACATTATCGTTATCTTTATGGAATGAGTGTTCCGGTCCGATTCCCGGATAATCGAGTCCTGCTGAGATGGAGTGGGCTTCGAGTATCTGACCGTCGTCGTCTTGGAGGAGGTAGCTCATTTGGCCGTGAAGAACTCCCGGACGACCTTTTAGGAGTGAACAGCCGTGTTTGTCTGTATCGACTCCCAAGCCTCCCGCTTCGATTCCGATACAGCGAACCTCTTTGTCTTCCAAAAAGTGTTGGAACGTTCCGATGGCATTGGAACCGCCACCGATGCAGGCGATAACGTAATCGGGGAGGCGGTTTTCTTTTTCCAAAATCTGAGCGCGCGCTTCACACCCGATAATTGCCTGAAAATCGCGTACCATCATCGGATACGGATGAGGTCCTGCCACGGTGCCGATAATGTAGAACGTATCACGTGCATGGGTAACCCAATGACGGATTGCGTCATTCATAGCATCTTTTAGGGTTTTAGACCCACTCTCGACTGCATGAACTTTTGCTCCGAGAAGTTTCATGCGAAAGACATTGAGTTCTTGACGTGCTACGTCTTTGGCTCCCATGAAAATCTCACATTCCAAACCAAGCAGCGCAGCAATGGTAGCTGTCGCAACACCGTGCTGTCCTGCACCCGTTTCGGCGATGACCTTCTTTTTACCCAAACGTTTAGCCATCAATCCTTGCGCGATAACGTTGTTAACTTTGTGCGCACCGGTATGGTTCAAATCTTCCCGTTTGAGATAGATGGTAGCACCAAGTTCTTCAGAGAGGTTGGCGGCATAGTATAGGGGGCTTGGACGGCCAACGTAATCGGTAAGATATCCGTCAACTTCTTTCCAAAACGTTTCGTCAAAACGAATTTCGTTATAGGCTTCTTCGAGTTCCAGAAGGGCAGGCATTAACGTTTCAGGGACATAACGTCCTCCAAAAATACCGAAATGGCCGTCAACGGGATCAAATTTTGAGGGTTTTGGGATGTACATTAATCAACTCCAATTACAGTATAGACTTCAACAAGTTCGCGTAGTTTGGATTGTCCGCTTAAAAAATCAAGACCCATCACAAAACACGCTTCGACACACTCGGCTCCTACTTTGTTGATAAGATTGGCTGCCGCATACGCCGTTCCGCCGGTAGCGATTAAATCATCGATTAGTAAAACGCGAGGTTTTGAAACCTGTGAAAAGGCATCGATGTGGATTTCTACTTCATCAACGCCGTATTCAAGTGAATATTTTTCGGATACGGTAGTGTAGGGGAGTTTCCCTTTTTTACGGATCGGGACAAATCCTACACCTAACATTTGAGCAAGTGCTGCACCAAAAATAAATCCGCGTGCATCGATCCCGGCGACATGGGTGAGATCATACGAAGCGTAACGCTCTGTTAAATGTCGCATTAACAAACCATACGCTTCCTTATCGGAAAGGAGGGTCGTAATGTCTTTGAACACAATTCCCGGTTTTGGAAAATCAGGGATATCGCGGATTGCGTTGATCAAAACGGCTCTGTCACTCATGCTGAGATTCATAGTGGTTCCTTGAAAATTGGTTAAATTAGCGCGTCGATACGCCCTTCGAGCTCTTTAATTTTACTTTGGAGACGATCGGTTTCGGAACGATGTTTTGAATTGCGCTGTTTGAGTGATTTAAGCTCGTTGCGCAGATTGTTGAGCTCTTCGCTGAGAATATCCACATTCCCCAGTGCACGTTGAAGCTGAATTTGATATTTTCGGATTAATACTTCAGCCTCTTTGAGGGTCAATTTCATCATCTCGCTGGTGCGTTGTTCTTTAACGGTGATACTGCGAAAATAGAACATCTTGACCAAAAAGAAAAGGGCACCCAGTGTAACAACCGTGAGCAATGACCACTCTAAAAACATACCTTATCCTTTGATAGCCTCTAATTTATCGACTCGGCCGCAATGGCGCCCGCCTTCGAATTTTCCGGCAATCCATGCATCAAGTATCGATTCGGCAACCCCTTGTCCGACAATACGTTCACCGTAACACAAGACATTTGCATCATTATGTCCTCGGGCAACCGTTGCCGTATAGGCATCATGGCATAACGCCGCGCGAATACCATGATGTCGATTTGCCGCTATGGACATTCCGATTCCTGAACCACAGATTAAAATCCCATGTGACGTAGAATCGGCAAGAACGCTCTCACATACTTTTACCGCATAATCGGGATAATCAACTCTTTCTTTGGAAAAAGGCCCTAAATCGATGACCTCATGACCTTTGGTACGAAGAAGTTCAACTGTAAAATCTTTTAAATCGATTCCGGCATGATCGGTTGCAATATAAAATCTCATAGATTTCCTTAGTTTAATAATAAATGTAATACAGCTTCAATCGGCCATATTACCAACGGTATCTTCAGTGGAGTAACCAATATGATGATGATAACAATCATTCCATAAGGTTCGGCTTTGGCGAAAAATTCAGCAACGGCACGAACTTTATATTTTAATGCCAGATAACTTATAAAATGAGACCCGTCAAAACCGGGAATAGGGAGAAGATTGAAGACGGCTAAAACGACGTTGATCAGCATCAGTTTCATAACAAACAAATAGAAGAAAAGATATCCGATTCCATCCGCTTCTGTTGGTTGCGCAAGAGAGAGCAGCATGATTGAAGAGAAGGTTGCTAAAAACAGATTGTAAACGATTCCTGCCAGGCTTACCTGCATTGCCGCATTGTATCCTCCGTTACGGATAACAGTATGGATATTGACGGGAACCGGTTTGGCCCATCCGAATAAAAAACCGCTGGAAGCACCCAGAAGTAAAGGGACAAAATAGGTCATTAAAGGGACGAGGATTGATCCGAACGGATCAATATGGATGAGAGGATTGATGCTGAGTCTTCCGCTGTTTTTTGCGGTATTGTCACCGTATTTATGAGCTACCCATCCGTGCATGATCTCATGGCCGATAATGGCGATGAGCAGTGCGATAATCGCAGCAGGGACTTCGAGCAGATTAATAGAGTTCATGGTCGTTGGCATCTTCGCGTATTCGCTCCGCTACAGCACGGCTTAATGGTACTTTTTGTTCCAAATCGGCAGGTGTTTTTCCGATACGGTCCCAACGTACTTTATAATCGGCATCCAAACTAAAATAGACGAACCATGGGGTTCCCTCGATTAGACCATAGGGAACAGCACCCCAGAATCGGCTGTCATTTGAGTGGTCACGATTGTCTCCCATCATAAAATATTGTCCATCCGGGACAAGAGTAGGGGGGAAGTCAAAAATGAAATCACCGTTTTGAATGAACGCGATGTTTGGGTCGTCTTTGGTGATACGATCATCGTGGTGAATCCCCGGATGTTCTTTGGTATATGGGTCTTTTACCCACAATTTCCCGTCTTGTTCAATAAGCTCGTAGTTTGAAAAGGCTTTTTTGGCGTATTCATCCCCTTCACGCGGGTGAAGATAGAGGACTTTATCTTTTAAAAAGAGTTCATCTCCCGAAAGGGCAACACATCGTTTGACGTAATGGAGCTGTTGGTTGTTCGGGTAGCGGAAGATAATGATATCTCCTCGTTTAGGCTCATCCCCATCGAGGATATGTCCGTCTGTGCCAGGGATAAGGGGGATTTCGAGAAAGGGAATATGGGGTGTTGATATACCGTAGGCAAATTTTTTCGCGAACAGATGATCCCCTATCAGAAGGGAGTCTTTCATCGATCCGCTGGGGATACGAAACGCTTGCGCGACAAAGAAAATAACGAACAAAACGATGATAATCGTCCCAGTCCATGTGTTGGAAAAGCGGTAGGCGCGATGAGCGGCAGTGAATATTTTTTTCTTCATAAGGTGGGTTATTTACTCTCTTCTTTGGCATGAATTTGGGCAGCTTTGAGGGTATTGCTGAGCAACATGGCGATGGTCATCGGTCCGACACCGCCCGGTACAGGGGTAATATACGAAGTTTTAGGGGCAACGGCGTCGTAATCGACGTCTCCGACGAGACGACCGTCAGGGGCACGGTTGATTCCGATATCAATGACGATGGCCTCTTGTTTTACCATATCTTCTTTGATCAGATTAATAACTCCGGCACCGACGAGGACGATGTCGGCTGCAAGGGTGTGTTTTTTCAAGTCGTCGGTGAAGATATGACAGATTTCGATCGTAGCATTGGCGTTCAGTAAGAGTGCTGCCATGGGTTTACCGACAATATTAGAGGCTCCGACGATGCAGCAGTTCTTCCCTTTTGGGTCGATGTTGTACTCTGCCAACAGCTCCATAACACCCAGCGGCGTACAAGGGACGAAGCCGTCCAATCCTGTTGCAAGGCGTCCGACATTATACGGATGGAACCCGTCAACATCTTTTGTCGGGGCAACCACTTCGAGGATTTTCGTTGTATCAATGTGGGAAGGGAGGGGAAGTTGAATCAAAATACCGTCAATATTGGGATTTGTATTCATCATTTCGATGGTTTTGACGATTGCATCTTGGGAGATGTCATCGGGCATTTCATGGGTGACGGAGTAAAATCCGGCACGGTCACACGCCTTTTTTTTCATCCCGACATAGGCTTGACTCGCGGGGTCGTGGCCGACCAAAATCACTGCCAAACCGGGGACTCTTCCGGTCAGAGATTTGAGTTCTTTGGCTCCTGTGGAGACTTTTATTTCGATTTTTTGTGCGAGCGCTTTACCGTCAAGTATTTGCATTTAATCACCGTCAAATTGTTTTTGGGTATGATACCGAGTAAAGACTAATAAACGGTTAAAGGGATCAAGTGCGCGGGTTTTTTGTTCTATTTTTAGCCTTGAGTATATCGCATGCAGAGTCGTTTATTACGAAAGAAGAGTATGCGAGCGGGTTGTATCATAATCCCCGTGGAGTAGGGTGTCAGTTGTGTCACGGTGAGAAAGGCGAAGGGAAACTGATTGCCCGTTATCGGGATGAGGGGGTAATGAAAACCTTTGCCGGGAAGCCGATTAACAAGCTGTCGTTTAAAGAGTTTGATGAAAAGGTTAACAGTCGTATTGTAGGGATGCCTCGCTACTATCTGACTGACAGCGAAATTCAAATTCTCTATTATTATCTCCATCGTGAGGAGTTCCAACGTGCCGCTCAAAAACATCGAAAAGCTCACTGATCTCATCACTTCAGGCAATCTCGAAGCACTTCGAGATTTAGCTATTCCTCAATTTAGACATCAAAATCACACGCAATCATTTCGTTCTGCCATGATGCTCTCACCCCATAACCTCAAACATCTGACCAAAATCCCTACCCTTAGTGCCGAGTGCTTGATGCTTAATCTCGAAGACGGAGTCAGTGCTGAACAAAAACCGTACGCGCTTGCTTTATGCGCGATCGTTTTGTCCTCCAATCCGGTATGTGATAAAAAACTGGTTGTTCGTGTCAATCCGCTCGACGAGGGTGGGGCAGAAGAGATATTGTATCTCAACCCCTTTATGCCTGATGCTATCCGTGTTCCGAAAATACGTTCGGTGCAAGAGGTACATAGAATCCTGACGTTGGTGGATGAGGGGATTGAAATCCATCTCTCCATTGAGACCAAAGAGGCATGGCAGGCGCTTTCACAGCTCGCATTCGACCCAAGGATTAAGGCGTATTATCTGGGAGTTCTCGACCTTTTTGCCGATCTGGGGCTTTCCCAAGCGCTGTTAACCCCTGAGAATCCGACAGCGCAGTATATCCTTGCGCATTTTTTGATTATCTCACGTGCTTGCGGTGTCAAACCGGTCTCTTTTGTCTATCAGGATTACAAAAACAGTGAGGGATTACGAAACTGGCTGGATATGGAAAAACTGATGGGATTTGATGCCAAAGGGTGTATTGCCCCTGCCCAAGTGGAATTGATCCATGAAATTTTCGGCTACAGTGAAGGGGAGATAGAGCGTGCACGTGAGATTGTCTCTCTTTTTGAAGAACATCTATCCAGAGGGATTAGCGGATTTGTGGATGAACGGTACGGCTTTATCGATGAGCCGATTTATAAAGGGGCGTTGGCAGTTTTAAATCCGCGTTAGTTTATTTTACGAGAATCCATACCCGTATCCGAATCAAAGTCGTCTGTTTCGGTCGCGGATATTGCGAATGCGCCAGTTCGATCGTCTCTACTGTCAACTCATCCAATAATGATCCTTCTCTCTCGTTGTACAAAGAAAGCCCCGATATCGAACCGTCAGGGTGGAGATAAAACTCAACGATATTGTTCTCTTTTGTATCTATTTCTTCATCGTATTTACTTTGGAGTAGTCTATTTCCGACGATATCGTTGATTTTTCGAATTTTTTGGAGATTATTGAGCAGGTAGTGTTGCTCAGTAGCCGATAACTCAAAAAACTCGTCTCCGTAGTGATGGAGGATTGATCTGGGCAGCAGGTTTACATCCTCGCGGGTTAATTTTTTTGTATCTTCATCCGTTGGCAGAGATATGGAGCTATTTGTTTCGGTAGGGGTGGAAGATGAGATCAAAACATTTGAAGGTTTTGATGCCACAGGGAGGGTATGGTTTTTTGGGTGGATCAATGCGGTTATAATCGGCTGTGAGAGCAATGGGTTAGAAAATGAAATGGCGATTCGCTTTTCATGGATGGGATGGATAGGCGGAACCGGCGGTGTATGCCGCAGTGAAAAGAAAATAATAGCAAGAAGAAGGATATGAATAGCAATGGCAAGAAGCAATGAAGGGAATAAAAAAGGCTTGGAAGATTGCATAATAGGATTTAGTATCCTGTGAGGTTATACCAAACACGATACCGGATCAGCGTTTTTTGTGAAGGTCGCGGGTACTTGTGATAGGCAGAATTAATGGTCATAATCGTGGTGTCATCCAGTATCGATACTTGTGAATTTTTTAAAAGACGCAAATCAGAGATACTTCCATTGGGATAGAGATAAAATTCAACCATATTGATATCGTTAATACGGAGGTTATCAGGGATTTTGGAACGTCCGAAGTTATCCAAAACCTCTTGTGTAATACGGCGCATGATCTCTTGGTTATCAAGAATGTATTTTTGCTCTCCCTCGGAGAGTTCATTGAATTTATCACCATAGAGCTGTTGAATACTGTCATTGATTTTGGCAGTACTTTTGATATTGGCTGCCGAACCGTCAGGTCTGGAAAGAGTGTCATGAAGACTGAACTCTTTTTTTGAAACCGTTTGATGTTCGATTGTGGCAACACTCTGAGCAACATGACGCTCGAACGCTTTTTTAGGTTCAATAACTGGGATACTGACCGGTGGGGCAGGGGTTATGACCGGTTGTGTTGGTTTTGCCTTCGGTGTCACAGGTTTAGGTGAAAATTGAGCCTGTTTAACTAACTGCTCGCCGTGTGGGATTGGACGTTTGGTAGGGGGTTTTGGGACTTCACTTTTGATAATAGCCTCTTTTTCGATTCCCGGGCGTTCTTTGATCGAGATTTTAAAGCGCTCTTCTTCGGGGTTGGAAGGTTTCATCTCAGGAGGGGGAACGGGTTTAAATTGATCCAATAAAATAAGCAGTAAAATGACAATAAGATGAACCAATAAAGCAATTATTAGTGCGTAAAGAGAAAAAGACTGGGTTCGCTTCATGGTCTCAAAAAGTATTTAGATAAGGCACCTTAGTGCGCAATGATGGGAATTGTATCTAGAATTTCCTAATGGAAGAAGTGTTTCGCATAATATGAAGTTAAGGGCTCCTCATCCTTCGTCAATTATGCGGATGAGGATGGCTGTAAAAGTGATTTTCAGATGGTTATATTTTGATCAGGCTCACTGAGCTGTTGTTCTTCTTCCGGCAATACGTCGGTTGCAGATTTATCCGGGAAAAGTTCTTTCCAATTACGAAATATTTCCATGTAATCAATACTTCCGGAGCTTTTTGGATCGAGTGAAAATTGCGGAGTATTGAAGTTATTCAATAAGGTTATATTTTCAATTCCGAGTGCAAATTTTTCTTCTTTATCCGATGCGTTGACAAGGGCTTGGATGAGTGCAAGTTGACCGTCGGAATTGATACCAAAATCGAAATCTAATTGAATATTCACATTTTCCAGAAGAGGTGCCAGTTGTTTTGGATCACTTAGGAGCATATAGGAACCGTACATCTCTTTGGTAAGCATCGATTCGGAATACATTTTTTGAATTAAGGTATCGGTGATGGTTAATATTAAGGTAATCGATTGATTCCGATCAAGAGAAAGATGTACTTTTTGGAGACTTCCCGAGAGTTTCTCATTAGGTGTCAGAGGTGCATACTGGAAATATGATCCGTTAATATCGCTGAATGCTTTAATCATCCCCTGTTGCGTAGCACTGTTAAGACTACGCACTTTTGTTTCATCAAACTGTTTCATAGACTCTTCGCCCAATAGGGTACTAATAAGCGAGTCGTTGAGATCAAAGCGTATCAGTTTTCCTTCATCTTCTTCTTTCATAGGAAATATTGTGTTTAGAAACGTTTTGCCCATATAGAGAGTTTTCGTTGAATAATCAAATAAAAATGGAAGTTTGATAGATGCTTCTACATTGTCACGGTTGTAATGAAAATCATACGTCGCTTCCGATTTAATGGTATCTGAATAGTCAACAGCACCGTTCATTCGAAGGGAACCGCCACGGATCACATCGATCCCTTTTTGGAGGTAAAGCGAATTTAGAGAGATGTTTTCATCATTGAGGGTATCGTCATCTTTTTTGGGAAAGACTATTTTAGTAATACGTGTTGATGATGTGTAGTTATATCCGGTAGCATCAAATGTTTTATTGAGCGCATTTTTTAGAGATTCATGAGGTGTTTTTGCTGTACAACCTCCGAGTATGAATACGAGTAACACAATTTTGATCATGTTAAGTGCAAGATTAGACAACATAAAAACACTCCTTATAATACGATTAAGTTTGAATTATATCATTAATCATAAGGATAAGATTGTATATTTAAAGATGATCGGAGTAGTCACACGATCCATCAATCTCCATTGTCTCTTGTATAGCACGTTTCAAATCTTCCGCATAAGCGAACAATAATACAGCATCACAACCACATGCGGCGGCGATTTCATCAAGCTCATCTGCATGGATAGAGGGATCACGCAGACGTTTGAACTGATCTGCCGTGATATCGATATGAACGGTACCGCTAAGAGATCGGAGGGTGAGGATCATCCTTCCATGCTCCGCAACGCTTCGTCAATCTGCTCTACTGCCAGCGATTTGGCATTTTCGATCTCTTTGTTATCCCACCAGTATTCAATGATGGCATGTTCAATCTGTTCGATTTGCTCCATTCGGAGATTGGCGAATACTTCATACGAACTAACCTCTTCTTTGCTAATCCCTTTGGATGCGGCAAGCTTATTGAGCGTCTCGATGATACTTTCTTCGAGCGGTTTAGGATTGATTTCCAATCGTGCGTGATCAATCCATGCGCGGATCTCCTCTTCGAGATAATCATGTCCCCACACTTGATAACACAACACACGATTGGTGCTGTAAACGATTTTCTCATCTTCACCCAAAACATCCGATGTTTTTACGGCATCATCGTAAACATATACTTCGATACGCTCATTATCATGTAAGGTGCAGGCACGTTCAAATGCATTGCGTGCATGTTTCAAGATTTCACTTTTTAGGTTTTCATTTATCATTATCAACTCCTTTAATATTAATTCATATAAGGTATATCAAGATTCGAATCACGATCATTTGCTTCGTAATCATAGGTTATTGCTTCACGTATAGAGGCAATTTTTTTCTCCAGTACGATTCTTTGCAAAGGATGGAGAGCCGCTTGATTGATCAGCGATTTGATTGTTGCGCGATAATGCATGGTGATGATCGGATGCCATGTGTGCTGATTTGTATTGATACGTTCGATCAATTCCTGCAATGCATCACGATCATTCACCTCTAAACGCGGCAGCTTACGCATCACGTTCCGTACAAACTGCCTTGTAAAGTAGGGTTCCCCCATCTCTAAAAGTTCAGATGCCGCATCGATATCAGCACTGTTTTCACTGTAGCTGTAGGCGTAACGAAAATGTTCACATACCGCTTCAATGTATTTGGGATAGTGGCGTAATACCATTACCAGATGGGTCAAATCCTGATCGATTAAAACCTGAAAAAGGGTAATCGTATTTTTCCCCATACTCGCCCAGTGAGGTTCACCGCTCTTAACACTGTCTTTATCCAAAATTCGGCGATATTGGTCGATTTCGCTGATATCGGTCAAAAGACGTGCAGAGGATGAAAAACTGCTCATGAGGCTCGTGACGTACCGTTATGATAATCCCACAACCGTTTATAATGGCTGTCCAGCTCTGATAGCGTTGAATCGACCGTGATAAGCTCATTTGTACGTTCGAAGCGTTTGCTGTGGGCTTCATACCATTGTGCCATTTCCGTTTTAAGTGCATTGCGTTTAGCAACAGTTGCGACGATTAAACGGCGTATCTCTTCCATCTCTGAGGTGATGATTTCATTCATGAGTGCACCCACATTCACACGCACCTGCACTGGTCCCGGGATCGAGATAGGTCGAAGCATTGTCTGGAGTGACGCGTATTAAACTTTCGGACAAAGCAACATCGATCGCGCATTTTAAGCTCATCGTCTCTTTTCCTAGCCAATAAACTTCGATTCCTTCACGTACCATTACATGAAACGGACCGTCGCCTAAAAAACCGTACAGTGCCGATTTGGCACCAGATTCAGCGAGGAACGAAGCGGTTTTGATTCCGTTGCCGCACCCTTCATTGGTGATGATAGTGCTTTTTTTCGTGAGCGGATCGACTAATGCAAAAAATTTGGCATTACCGAATAGTTTTGTACTCATCGTATCCGGCGCATCAGTTTCGACGGGAATAGCAATCATATTTGCTCCTTCTGTCTAAATTTTAATAGCAATATGCATTTTCTATTCTTCTATTTAGAATGGCAATTGCAATGTAACTTTCTAAAAAGAGCTGCACATGGAAGAACTTCGAACTCATTATCACTACTTTAGTAATGAAGAGGGCGACGGTTATGAAGTATACAGCTGTGATGTTCCAGAGCTCAAAGGGTATGGCGATACCTATGATGAAGCGATGAACGATTTACGTAGAAATTTAAAACGACATAAGGAGAAGAGTATGGAAGCACAATCATTGATGGAGACAGCTATAGCGGCCTATGATAAAAAAGAATATATGACAGCCAAATCGATTTGGGAAGGTTTGAGTGCTACCAATACGGATGCAATGGTCAATTTGGGAACCATGTATGTTAAAGGATTCGGCGTTCCAAAAAGCATCTCTATCGCATTTACATTATTCGAACGTGCAGCTGCGTATGGACATGAGACCGCTTCGTTTTATATGGGGGGGATGTATGAAAACGGCATCGGTGTCACTGAGGATAAAGCTGAAGCTATCCGTTATTACACCACCGCAGCTGAAGCCAACATGCCGACCGCTCAACTCAAACTCGCCTTATTGTTTCGTGATGAGGATGTTCTAACTTCGATGAAATGGATGATTCGTGCTGCTCATGCAGGGGAAGCTCAAGCGCATTCGTTACTCACTTATGTCAGTAATATGTCACAAGCGACCGACATAAATGTCGCATTTCGAATGATGGATGAATCGTCCCAACGTGCGAAAGTCGAGATGGTTATCGCTGAGAACCTCGCTCCGACACTCGCGAGTGACGGCGGTGGAGTCGAGCTTGTGAACTATATCGGTGGTGATACACCTGAAATTTGGCTCCGTTATTTGGGCGCGTGCTCAGGATGCCATCTCGGACCTACCTCGACAGCGGGGATGATTTTAGAGCAGTTTGAAAACGTTATTGATAAAAAGATTGTTATTTATCTTTGGTAAGGAGTCTATTATGAACTCATTTTCTGCGACGGTTGAAGAGATTAAAAGTGATGAGTTTTTCAGCTGTATCACCGTACGTGCTAATGATATGGAATTAAAACTTCTTAAAACCGAAGTACCTAAATGGCTCCATATCGGTGATGAGGTGGAATGCCGTGTCCAAGAAGCGGCCATCGCTATCTGCAAGGGAGCTAAAGAGGGGAGTGTCTCTATCGAAAACCATCTTTCCGGTGAACTGCAACATTTTCGTAAGGGTTTGGTTCTTAGTGAAGTGAGCGTAAATACTCCTTGCGGAAAACTCAATTCGCTTATTACAACCGATGCCTTCGAGCGGATGGAACTTTGTGAGGGGTGCAATGTTACATTGCTACTTAAAGCAGTGGATATTAAGCTTATGCCGCTTTTAGATTCAACCTCGTACGAAAATTGCAAAGATAAATTATATCAAGCCAACTAAGGAGTAAATTATGGCTGTATTAATAACTGACTTATGTATCAACTGTGACGCCTGTATCGACGAGTGTCCTGTTGCAGCGATTGCAAGTGAGGGTGATTCACCACGTGAAGATTGGGAATATACGTATGTAAAACCTGAAAAATGTATTGAGTGTGTCGGTCATGCTGAAACACCTGCGTGTGCAGCTGCTTGTCCTACAGAAGGATGTATTGTATGGGATATGCCATATACTGCTGATTACAATGACTATTATGTTAACAGCTCTGAGTATGTTATCGGTTCTAGTAAAAAACGCGGATTGTTATCTCCTGAAGTTTCTCCGCAAACATTCCGTGATGATATCTCTATTGCAGCTCGCGAAGCGCGTGAAGCAGTAGCGGTTTAAAGGATAGGTTATGCTAATCGCGTTTGCTTCATCTGATGGTGTAACGGTCAATCAGCATTTTGGATGGTCGAAGAGTTTTGAGCTTTATCGAATCACTGAACAAAGTGCCGAATATGTCAAAACACTGGACAGTTCACATGATGCGATCGAAGATGAACACGAAAAGCTTGCCTACAAAATCAGTACGGTTAAAGAAGCAGACATTATGTACTGTTCTCAAATCGGTCCTACCGCCTCAAAAATGGTATTGGCATCCAAAATATATCCGATGCGCTCAGGAGAGAACGATCGAATCGATGAGACGATTGTGAAACTCCAAGAGCTGTTATTGGGCAATCCGCCGCCGTGGTTGCAGCGCATTGTTCACACCACTAAAGATAAGGAACTACTCTAATGTCTGTAATTATTGATGATACCTGCATCACCTGTGATGCGTGTTTACAACAATGTCCGGTCAATGCGATCGTAGATGATATGAACAATCCGACGGGGAATAAACGTTATTACGTGGCTCCTGAGAAGTGTATCGAGTGTGTCGGTGTGTATGATGATCCGCAATGCGCGGCGATTTGTCCGAGTATCGGATGTATCACGTGGGATATGCCGTATACCAAAGAATTCGATGCCCATTTCCTCAATGGTGAGATGTATAAACTTGGCGAGAAAAACGGTGTTCCTAAATCTCCGGCATTTAGAGAGAAAAAATATCGCAAAGACATTCCGAATGAGATGCGCGGTGTCGGTCATTTCGTTCAAGAAGAGCCTGAGAATCTCGAAGAAGTAGGGTGAGAGTGAAACCGATCGAGAAAGTGGCTAACGATCTCGATACGTTCGCACGTGATTGTGCGGTTACGGTTGCTCTAAAAATTACCGATGATTCGTGTAAGATGGATGATGAACAGCGGGCTATTTTTATGGCTTTGTATGATGCATTGCCGCCTTATACCAGTGAAATGTTTGATGAGGAAGTGTATGTTTTGATTCGCCAAGCGCGTGATCTTCCGAGTGCTTCTTTATTCGCACGTATTAAAAAAGAGCGCGAAATGGCCATGGCCATAATCACGCAAGAGAAAATGAAATCCTTCAAATCCTCTGTTCGGGCTTCTTTATTGATTGCTGAGCTTACGAGCAAATAATTTAAAAATATAAAAGTTTATTTTGAATAAGTTATTTTGGCTTTTTCATGCAATGAAGCCATTTTTTTATCCATAATTGCTTTGAATTTATCCATTTTTAATCGTTCTTCAATGAAATTTTTGACGGTATCAAATCCCAATTTTTTTGCGGCTTTTCTATCTTCGATGTAGATGACATGGTAGCCGAACTGACTTTGTACAGGATACGATGAAAGTGTTCCCGTTTTCATTGCGAAAGCGGCATCATTAAATGACGGAACCATCTGTCCTCTCGGAAAATATCCTAAATCTCCGCCTCTAGCCGCACTCGGTCCGACTGATTTTGATTTGGCCTGAGCAATAAATTCATTTTTTAGTTTTTCACCGCTAAGTGTTTTCAGACTCTTAATAACTGCTTCGGCTTCAAGTTTTGTTTTCAATAAAATGTGACGTGCATGAATTTTTTCTTTATCGATAAATTCGTCAGGATTAGTATCAAAATAGCTCTTAACCTCTTTCGGGTCTATTTTTATCGTTTCAAATTGCTCTTGTTCCCACAGTTTTGCTGCGAGTTGTACCTTTAATTTATTGATGAGGGTTTCGAGCTCTTGCTTATACTCTTTGGATTCAAGCACCCCTGTTTTTTGTGCATCATCATAAACCAACTCTTGGGTAATCATCCCCTCGATAATCCGATGGCGTAATTCGTTTTGTTTATCAGTACTCAGAGAATCAAAACGCCCCTGAGTCCCTTCCATCATTACTTTATTCACTTCCTCAGATGTGATGTCATCACCATTAACCGTTACCAATACAGCCGCCGATAAACTATATCCCATAAGCAACAAGATGCCCATGCTCAACGCGGCATAATATCGTTTCATTTTTCTTTCCCTTCCCCTCAAGGAGTATCGTAAGAGAGTGCCATATTGCTGCACCCGCGTGTTTCTTTAGCACGACACGCTTGCGCGTATAGGGTTGAGGCTTTGTATTTATTCTGAGCTACTCCCACTCCATTTTCATACATATTTCCTAGGTTCAGACATCCCGTGCCGTTACCGTTTTCACATGATTGGGTAAATGCACTGATTGCATCGGTATAACGCTTTTGATCTAATGCCGCTTTGCCCTCAGATAACGCATCAGCGAAACACGCCGTTGCAACTCCTACTATCATTAATCCCACACTCTTTTTCATAATTCAATTTCCTTATTTTCGATTTTTTTAGACTAACTATGACCCGTATGACCATTATTGTTTATGGGCACTCCTTTGATCGGATTTATTCGGGAGAATAGTCACAGAGCAGGTCATTCCTGCGGTGAGATTCATCCCTTTTGGAATATCATCGATATGGATACGTACGGGGATACGCTGAGCCAAACGCACCCAGGTAAAGATCGGATTGACGTTTGCCACTAGCCGTCCGTCGGTTGTGTTATCACGGTCAGCAATCCCACGGGCAATGCTTTCCACATGTCCTTTTAGTACGTATTTAGTCCCCAACATCTTCATTTGTGCTTTGTCTCCGATATGAATGAGAGGGAGTTTGTGCTCCTCAAAATAGCCGTACACCCAAAACGATCCGCCGGTAATGAGGGCAATGCGCTTCTCACCCGCTTGAACATAGTCCCCTTTGCGAAGCAGTAGATTCGATACCCACCCATCAGTTGAAGCGCGAACAGCGGAACGTTCGATATTAAGTTTTTCGGTCTCGACCTGTGCCATCGCCTCTTCGTATTTGGCGCGGGCGATTTGGGTATCGTAGAGAGCGTCATCGCGATTTTCGGCGGATACGACTTCATCATCCGCGGCACTCCGGCGCGAGGATTGATGTTTTTTCATCTCATATTCGGCTTTACGCGTTTGTGCGATCGCTTCTGCCGCAGTGAGCGCATGGTGGAAACGAACCTCGTCAATTTGATACAGCAGATCTCCTTTATGGACGAACTGATTATCCACGACGGCGACACGGCTCACTAATCCCCCGACATCCGGTGCGATCATCACGACATCGGCACGGACACGACCGTCTCGGGTCCATGCGCTGTTCATGTAGTTGTCCCACAACATCACCCCTAAAAATACGGCGAGTGAAACGACTGCAAAAGTGATAGCAAAGCGAAAAAGTTTGGCTAATTTGGTGTTCTTGTTCATAGTGTTCCTTTAACGATAAATGAGTAAGCACGGGATGGTAAAAATGCAGACAAATACGGCTGTGCGAAACAGCCCTGGATGCCAAACATACGTATAAAAGCCGGTATCAGACATAACTCGATCAACCAAAATCTGCACTACGGCACTAAATGCGAAAATAGGGAGCAGTGTCGGCATCTGGATACCGAACAAGGTAATATCTAATGGCATGTGTCCTCCTTGATAAGAGGGAATGTAGTCGAATTTAATACTATCGTGCGTATAAGTGCGAATTCAACGATAAGTATTTCATAACGTTTTAGTTGTCCTCTCTCAGTTGGATAAGAGCCGCTTCGAAGAGAGTTGATCGTTTCATTTAATTCCTCTAGTAATCCTGCCCGACCTGAATCAGAAGGTTCTTCAAAAAAGTCTTTTATTGACTCTAATGCCATAGCCAGAGAGTGAGAATGAAACTGCGGCGATATCCGCTTGAGACTTCGCCGAATAGTTAAAATAGAACGCCCGATCTCTAGTGTCGCAAGAAGCCATTCGAAAACCAAACGGCTGGAACGCATGTTTAGCCTCCCTTGTGTCGAAAACTGTTGAACCAAATCGCGTCCGGTGCTTTCCAGTGCGCTTCTCTCTATCGTTAATTCCCCCTCACACACCCGCACAATCTGACGACGAAGTATTTTTGCTACCCGCTTTTGAGTGAGAGAGCAAGACCAAAAATTGACGAGCAAATAGGCCATCCCGCCAAAGATTACACCGATCAATGCTGCCAAAGAGCTCTCTAAATATTTGGTAGGGTCAATTTTATACATAGGATCAAGTGCGCATTGGCTCATAAACATAAAGACAAACCCGAATGAAAAAATCGCAAGTTTCGGCCGTGTTGTCATCCATCCGACAAAGGCTAAGACCGGAGCAATTAGAATCCCCAAAGTGAGAATATCCGACGTATACGCCGGAATGATAAAAAAGTCATACACTCCGGCGAAGCCGAGGGCTAATACAGAGCCTTTAAAAAAATCTTTGACCCCATCGATGGGACTGGGAAGTGTCCCGAGCAATAATCCGATAACCACCGCCATAGTGATCGTCAGGGTGGCATAAGGCCATGCCGTCCATATCCAAAACATCATGCTCAAAAGCAATACCCCGCTCCCGCGCAATGCCGCCAAAGCAACCAAAACATTATCCGTATGGGTGGAGAAGCGGACAAATCGGCTCAACTCTTTGCTTGCGGCACCGGATTGACGATGTTTCAGTAGTGAAAGATACGTTACACAGTGGTTGTTAAGTTCGTTTAAAAGACGGATAATCAGATAAGCTGCCGATGTATAAGTATCATCATCGCCATATCGCTTTTGCTCTGCCTCATAACGCTCCTGAACGCAGGTTTTAGCTTCTATAAGTTCCCCGATGACACGATTCAAATCCTCAGGATCAACAACGGTATTCGGACGTGTTTGCAAGGCTGACGCGATCGGCGCATACAGATGTTCCAAAGCCTGCAATAACGGTTGTTCTTCCTCTTTGATCGCCGCAATAATACTTTTGAGAGAATGAAATGTCGTAGAGAGATTCATGTACTCATGATTGAGATGGCTGTAATGCTGACGCTCTTTTTGATCGCTTCCGCTCTCATACGCGCTGTTGATTCGCACAGCGTTCAGCCCGACGACACCGCTCGAAAAACGTGATACCGAAGGGTTGGTTTCATCAAATGCCGAAAACACCGCTTCCGGTTCAGCGAGGGTGGAGAGGATATTACCGAAACGTTCCCGCTCAGCCGTGAGAAGCGACTCGGAGAGATGGCGCGGAAAAATGATGTCGCTGATAATCGTAGCACACATGATCCCCACCACCACTTCCGAAAAACGTGAGACTGCGATGTCAAATACCTCCAACGGAGTCTCGATCACGGGGAGAGCTACAATACAGAGGGTATATCCCGCCAAGACAAATCCATACGATTGGAAATTGCGATATTTAAATCCTGCCGCCGTACAAAGACCAATCCAGAGGGCAAAAAAACCGATAAACCAGATAGGGTCCTGCGCAAAAAATCCCATCATTAACAAGGACATCCCCACCCCGACGATGGTTCCGACAACACGATAATAGCTTTTCGAAAACACCAACCCGCTTTGCGGCTGCATCACGATAAAAACGGTAAAAATCGCGGTTCTAGGATCGGGAAGATTGAGTTTCATCGAGATCCATAATGCGATCAATCCCGCAATCGTCGCTTTGACCATGTAGATCAAAATCGGAGCATCGATACTCAGCCATTCGTTGAGTGCTCGTCGCCACGGGAGGGCAAACACTACGTTCATAGAGAGGTTAACGGCTCGCATTGGTATCCTCACGGTATCCGCCCCCCATCGCTTTGATCAGATTGATCTGAAGTTCTGTTTTGGCTTCATTGAGAGAGAGGGTTTCGATTTGTGCTTCCTCTATGATTTTTTTGGCGCCTAGATAGGGGAGCTTATTACTCAACCCAAGCAGTCGCTTTTTATACGCGATTTCCGAATTTGCTTTTTTAGCCGCCATTTCTTCTTCATGGAATTGTCGTTGTAACTCTAAGTATTTGGATTGTTTGAGGAGCAAAACAACCTCATTCGCCGCTTTGATAACAACCCCGTTATAGTCATACACTGAAGCATTGTAATCACTAACGCTGTTTTGTAAATTTGCTTTTCGCATCCCCCAATCGAGCAGGGGGAGGGAGAATGCAACCCCGGCTGATGGAGTATACGACGAGTGATCGAATAATTTCGCCCAGCTAAATGAGGTAAATCCGATAAGCCCGGAGAGGCTTATGTTTGGATAAAACTGTGCTTTGGTCTCTTCTATGGTGTGGCTTTTGCTTAGAGCCGTGTATTTTGCGATGGCAACGTCAGGACGGTGAGCTACGAAGTTCAGCATAACCTCTTTAGGAATGGGAAGATTAAATCCATCATGGATATGGGGAACCTGTAAGGTTTCGGCACGTGAGGGGAGAAATCCGCCCAACACGCACAATGCCTCTTTTTTCCCTTCGATGGAGCGCTGCAGTTTTTCTCGATCCTGTTTGATTCTCGAAAGGGCACTTTTTTTATCATTGATAGCTATGCCATCAATCAGCCCCAGTTTATGTTGTTTTTCCAGTATCTTTATCTCTTCTTTGGTCGTTTGGTCTATGCTGTTTAACACAATCAACTTTTGCTCATCATAGTTCCAAGAGAGATAGGTTTCACACATGGCACTACTAAGAGCGATTTTAGTCGCTTCGATGGCGGCTCGCTGTGCTAGTGCCGTGTTTTGGGCAGCAAGGATACGGGAACTGCGTGCATTCCAAAAGTCAAAATCGTAATCGAGAGATAATTGCGGCTGGTATTGATTATTGGTACTTCCCCCCAGCGGTGCGGGGAAAATATGATTTTCACTGAAACGTTCCCGGATGACGCTCGCATCAGCGGATAGATGGGGGAGATTACGAGATTGGACGGATTCGATAACCGTGTTGGCCTGAGTATATCGCGCTTCGAGGCTTTGTAGACTCGGTGCAGACGATAACGCTTCCTCTATCAGAGAATCGAGTTGCTTATCACCGAAATTTTTCCACCATTCACGTACGAGGAGGCTATCGTTATGATTGAAAAGATCGAGACTTTTTTCCAGATCATTTGTAATAACCGTATCTTGCAACGGGGACGCTTTTTGGATTGCGGGGACGCATCCCAGTAAAAGGAAAGCCGGTAGAAACGTAAGCAGAAGGCTTCGGTAGTCCATTATTTTGTACTTTTGAGATTCTCGTATATCAATTGGAGCATGTGAGAGAGCTCATCTTTTTGTTCGGTGGATAAACCCTGTAACGCTTTATCCATTACCTCTTCACCCATTTTAACGAGCAAATCGCGAAGCTTTTTTCCCTCAGGGGTAATCGTGATGATGTAAGCCCTTCGATCATTCTCTTTGGCGGAACGTTTGACCAGCCCTTTTAACTCCAGTTTATCGAGCATGAGAGTGAGATTGGATTGTTCGAAATAGGTGTCTTGTGCCAGCTCTTTTTGAGTCAGTCCCTCTTTTTCGGACAATCGGATCAGAATAACCCGATGAGCATACGACAGAGCGTACGGTTTGAGCTCTTTATCGAATTCATTTTTGAGTACATTGCGCGCTTTGGCGATAAGAAAGCCTATCGATTTATCGGATTCAAAACTCATAGATGATCCTTTTTGAATAATTTTCGGGATTGTAGAGCAGCGGAGCTTAAATAGTTATTATAATAACTATTATCTAGGTAATTATATTCTCTTTCTAAGAGAGAGGTTGAATTATTCTGTTTCAAACTATTTTTTTTAGTATATTTAACAATATTGGGTAATATGTCTTCTATAATTAACGACTTGGAAGGTAGAGGAAGGGATTGGATGCAGAGATTTGTCTATTTAATTATTTTAGCGGTTGTATTACTGTTGTTCAAAGCATTTTTTTTAGATGAGTATTTAGAAAATAGGGCAAAAGAAAATAATACTTCCGTTGAAGCAGTCCCGGATGAGCCGGCTTCGATGGCGAAATCGGAGAATAATATTAGTGTTAAGCATTCAACAAAAAGTTTCGAAGAAAAAATGAATGATACTCCTTTAGATCGATTGGGAGATTCAATAGCTAAAAAGCTTGAAAATAAATTATAAAATAGTTTATTTTTGACGTGAAAGAATCACTCCGCTCATGACGATTAAAACTCCTCCCATAATCACCATCGGTGTCGGGAGGATATCCCCTAACATTATTCCAAACAGCGTTGCAAACAGGATAACAGAGTAGCTCACCGTGCTGATTATTCCTGCTTTGGCGTAAAAATAGGCACGGGTCATATAAACCTGTCCATATGCGGCAGTAATCCCTATCAGTGCAATCCATACCCAATCCATCCGCTGCGGCATTGTGAAGGGCGAGAGGGCAAAGGCAAACAGTTCCGAGGTTACGTATTCAGCCGCAATCATTAGCATAATCGGAATGAGGACACCGGAAATCATAAATGAGAGGACAACGGTTCGCTCATCATAAAACGCTTTGAGACTTCGGACACTGGTATAAGCCAACGCCGAGAGCAATCCGGTCAATATTCCCATGACGTGAAGATAACCAAACTGCAACCCGCTGAGTATTGCAACCCCTACAAATCCGATCAAAACGGCTAAAACAGCTCGTGATGATAGCTTCTCACCCAGTAGAAAAAAAGCAAGCAAAGCGGTAAAAATAGGCTCTGTTTTGGCAAAAACAATCGCATTTGAAAGGGTAGTCGCACTGATGGTGTAAAAGAAGGTCAAAAGTGCAATGGTTCCGATAATTCCGCGAAAAATGAGAGTTAAGGGTTTTCCGCCTACATTACGAATAGGCTTAAGCATAACCAGTGCCGCGATCACAATCAATCCGATACCGTTACGCCAAAAGGTCACTTCGACTGAGCCCATAGAGCCGGAGAGGAGTTTGGCAAATACCATGGTGAGGGCAAACAAAAAGGAAGCGATAAGCATATACCCTATGCCTCTGCGGGTGTCAGTCAGGTGTGATTTCATGGACGGGATTGTACCATGATATCGGTTTTTGGATACAATAGATTTCTTTTATAATTTTAGAAACTATGGAATTATTGTAATGTTTAAAACAGCTAATTTTTCAGGTGATTTTTGGGGCGGAACAGCAGCTATGTTGGTGGCTATGCCCGCCGCAATTGCTTTTGGTGTGACGATTTACGGAACGATTGGCGGACACTACGCTGCTTATGGTGCGATAGCAGGTATTTTAGGGGTTGCATTAATCGGAATTACGGCTTCTTTGGCAGGCGGTACCCACCGTTTGATTTCTGCTCCAAGTGCTCCGGCAGCGGCAGTATTATCTGCTTTTGCTCTCGAATATATTAATCTCGATTACGGACCTGATTTGGTCTTTGTGATGCTTATGATCGTCGCACTTCTTTCAGGGGTATTTCAAGTGCTTTTTGGGGTGGTCGGGCTGGGTCGGTTGATCAAATACATGCCTTTTCCCGTTGTAAGCGGCTATCTCAGCGGGGTAGGGCTGTATATTATCGCTTCTCAGACGCCAAAATTTCTAGGGTTTCCCCAAGGGGCAGATTTTTGGGGGTCCCTGCAACTTTCAGCCGCATGGCAATGGGAAAGTATAGTGGTTGGATCGGTAACCATCGCTATTATGCTTTATGCGACTAGGTTTTTACGCGTTATTCCGGCAGTTATCGTGGCATTGATAGCGGGAATCCTGACGTATGGCGCATTGGGGACGATGGACCCTATTTTATTTCAAGCGAATAATCCTCTGGTGATTGGAGAACTGGGCGGATCCGGTGGGATCGATATGGTTCAAATGTTGGTAAAACGGTTTGAAGTGTTGGGAAATATTTCATTGGATGAGATGAAGATTCTCTTTTTTCCTGCTTTGACCCTTGCGGCATTGTTATCGATTGATACCCTTAAAACCTGTATTATTTTGGATTCAATGACCCATTCTTTCCATAATTCTAACCGCGAGCTCATTGCTCAGGGGAGTGGAAACATCCTCTCTTCTTTGGTCGGAGGAATGCCCGGATCTGGGATGATGGGCGCAACAATGGTAAACATCTCCAGCGGTGCGACAACACGTCTATCGGGTTTTATTGAGGGGATCATGGCGGTTATCGCTTTTCTCTTGTTGGGGAGTTTTATCGCATGGATTCCGGTTGCTGCTTTGGCAGGGATTTTGATCGTCATCGGTTTTCGGATGATTGATCGACACAGCATCAAACTTCTCAGATCACGCCAAACGGCACTTGATTTTTTTATTATCGTTTCTGTTGCCATCAGTGCTCTCTCGATCAGCCTGATCGCCGCTGCGGGAGTCGGTTTATTCCTGGCAATTGTTTTGTATATCGTTCAGCAGATAGGATCATCGGTTGTCTACCGTCATCAAGACGGTACGGAGGCGCGGAGTAAAATTGTCCGTAGTAAAGCTGAAGATGCTGTCTTACGTCAAAAAGGGGCTGAATTTTCGGTGTATGAACTGCACGGCAGCCTCTTTTTCGGAACGGCGAATCAACTTTATACGATGCTTCGTGAAGATTTGCAGACAAAAAAATACATTATTATCGATATGAAGCGGGTACAGACGGTCGATTTGACCGCTGCACATATTCTCCTGCAGATTAAAGATATTCTTCACGATAAAGGCGGATATCTCATTTTATGCCGATTACCTCATAAGTTACCGACGGGGGAAGATGTGGAAAATTATTTCAATCATGTCGGACTTCTCAAACACTTGAGTCCGATTATGGTTTTTGATGATTTGGATGATGCGGTCGAATGGGCAGAAAATAGAATAATCAAAGAGAGTGTTATCGGATCGGATTCAGAGAAAATACTGGAGTTGGAGGATTTTGATCTTTTCAAAGGGAGAAAAGCTGAAACGCTCGATGAGATACGGAGTTTGGTGGAGAGCAGGTCGTATAAAAAAGGGGAAGTGATCTATTCAGAGGGGGAAGGAAATGGTGAAATATACTTGATCCGACGCGGATTGGTTCGCCTTATGCTCCCTTATCCCGATCGCAAAAATGTTCACCTTAGTACCCTCGGGAAGAACAATTTTTTCGGAGAATTTTCCTTTTTGGAAGGGGCGCCGCATTACACTGATACTATTGCAGGTGCCGATACCGATTTATACTGCATTTCGCGTGAAGCGTTCGATATGTTTTCCGTACATCATAAAAAAGCGGCCTTTCATTTTATGCAAAGCCTTGCCAGTGTATTAGCTGAGCGGCTTCGAATGACACGTGCCGAATTGGGTGCGGAGTACGACGTCTAAAAACGCTTATCAATCAAAGCAGATTAACCCGAAATGCTCACGAGCGCTAGAGGTGTAATCGACTTCCCTTAGTATCGCTTATCTCCCGTAGTACGATATCATTGTCGCTTTACCTATGGAATGGGCATTAATCATATACCCAGCCAATGCCGGTGAAGCTTTAGAATCCAAATCGAGGTGATCGACATTGAGTGCATGGACGGTGAACATATAACGATGAGGTTTGTCCCCTTTGGGTGGACACGCTCCGCCAAATCCGGCTGATCCGAAATCGGTAACACCTTGAATCGATTTGATAGCGGTATGTTTGGTGATATTTCCAAAATCAGCCGGTAACGACGTAACCGTTGAGGGGAGGTTAAAAACAACCCAATGCCACCAGCCGCTTCCCGTAGGAGCATCGGGGTCATAGACCGTTACCGCGAAACTTTTTGTCCCTTTAGGGGCATCGCTCCAATGCAGTTCCGGAGAGATATTCTTCCCCTCACACCCGAATCCTGAAAACTCTTGAGTTTTGGTGAGTTGACCGGAGAGATCGTTGCTATGAAGGGTAAACTCTCCCGCTAAAAGCGAGGTTGTAGTCGCCAAAAAGATACTTGTTATCAAAGATATAAGATGCATACGTGACTCCTTTGAGTATTATGACTATATTGTAGCATTATGAAATGTATGGTTAGTTTAATTTATCACATTAGAGAACGATTTTTGCTTGTCAAAGTTTGTACTTTATATCAGGAGTTCGTGATGAATATAACCGCTGCATTAAATTCGGTAAATACCATTTCCTCTGTCATCTTGAAAGATACAAGCGTTTCCCAAGACTATATTGATGTAATTAACAAACTTCATCCGGTTGTCCCCTATCAGACACGCGATGAGATCAATAGCAATGATGCGGCATTGGAACAATTTAAAAAAGATATATCTACAAAAGGGGCGGCTCAGTTTTTAAGTGATCTGAATGAAGAAAAAATCAAAACACTTGTCGAAGAATATCGCCAAAAATTGTTGAAAGAGAAAGAGGCAAATCCTGAAAATCCGATGGATATTAACAAGATGGTCAGCGACTATCGAAAACTTTTGCTTAAAGAGATGATGGAAGCGCAAAAGGCAGAACACGAGAAGCAAAAAGCTGAGCAGAATACCAATCCATTAGAATCGCAAACTCTTTCAACAGCGGATATTTTTGACAGTATTAAAGAGAGTGAGGTTAAATCGTCTAATGAAAAGACGGTTGATCTTTTGGAATTGATGATTAATACTGTGTGTATTGAAACGGATAAAAAAGAGAATGAGGCTTAACTAAATTACAGCTAATTTTTTATGAAAAACAGCCAATTCCAGAGAATCGATTTTTTGATCCCATAAATCAGACTCAGGAAATGCGATCATCTCACCTGTACGAATATAGCCTCTTCTCTCATAATACTCGATCAATTCCGCGCGGTGAGTGATTACCTCCATGATCGCTGTACTAACTCCCCATTGTTGCATGGCTTCGGATTCGGCGTAGGCTAACAGCTCTTTACCGATTCCCCCACCTTGAAGTGAAGGCTCAACCGCAAATAATCCGAAATGGACGGTATCGGTTTCGCGATGGGCATGAATGGTGGCAAGGATCGTTTCGTCAGATCGGGCAATAAGAATCAGTGAATCAGGATTATTCAGCAGTTGGATCAACCCCGCCTCATCGATCCGTTTCCCATTTAACAGATCAGCCTCGGTCGTCCATCCCGCGCGGGAGCTATCACCGCGATAGGAGCGGTTTATGAGGGAGGTTAGGGCAGGGATGTCGTTGTGGGTGGCATGGGTGAAAATCATAATAAGATTGTAGCATAGTAGATTATGCAAGCTCAATTTTGAACGTATTAAAAATAATATCAGTTGCCAACATCCGTGTCGCATGACTCACTGCATCGAGAATATCGCTATCACTCCATCCCATTTCTCGCAAGGTATCCAAATCATCTGGGTTAACCGAGTGTGCAATGCGGACTGCTTTGATCGCCAGTAAGAGCATGGCTATTTCGCGTTGGGGAAGGTTTGCTGACTTTGGATCTTTACGCATTTCTGCCACCTGATCGAATGTCCATCCCGCTAGATTTATTAACATCCCCGTATTATAATCGATACAAAATTGGCATTCTTCCCCACTGGAAACCATGATTCGGATTGCGGCGAGCAGGGGCATCGAGAGAGTTGGGTGCTTCATATAGAATTTTATAAAATCCATCTGCTGGCGTAGCAACTCGGGGCTGATGCTAAGTAGCTGTGCATTGTTGCCGACGGTTCTTCCCATCGCTTCGATAACTTTATAGAGTTTGGCAACCTCACCGGTTGCTTCTTCGGGTGCTATGGTTTGAATGAGTGGCATGTGAGATCCTTTTTGGATGGTGTTGACTGTTTGGTCAAGTGTCATTGTAATACGATTTGACCAAATAGTCAAGAGGGTATGCTATAATTTTGTCATGAAAGAAAATACACGACAGAGATTAATCGACGCTACCTATGAAGAGGTTTATTCGCACGGCTATCAAGGTGCGGCATTAGCCGATATACTCGCTAATGCGGGGGTACATAAAGGCTCTATGTACCACTTTTTCCCCAACAAAAAAGAGATGGCACTCTCCGCGATAAAAGAGAAAATAGCACAGCGATTTGCAACCCGTTATCAAGCAATCAAAGAGAGTGACGGAGATTATCTAAAGCAGTTGTTTGTGATGCTTCGAGACGGCAATATCCGAGACTTTAAACGGGGTTGTCCTCTCGCCAATCTCGTCCAAGAGATGTCCAATATCGATGAGGATTTTGATCGTACCCTCAAAGTGATCTATGCCCAATTTCGCAAAGTGTTCAAATCGATTTATGATGAGGCGGTGAGAGCAGGGGAGATGCGTGAGTGCGATACACGTCAACTCGCCCTTTTTTCGGTAGCATTACTGGAGGGGGCGATTCTCTCGGCAAAGGCTTCGGGAGATTCGCGGGATTATTTTGATTCGGTGGAGATGTTGATCAGTTACATTGAGAGTTACAAACATGGATAATACAAAGAATACGAACAAGTACATTATTTTAATGATTATCGCGATGCTCTTTTGGGGGTTTGCGTGGACGGCGGGGAAAGTCGCGGCGGAGCACTCCAATGCCCAAGTTGCCGCTTTTTGGCGTTATGCGATCTCATTTATCAGTATTATCCCCGTGATTTGGTACATGAAAATACCTCTCATTACCGATAGAGCTGGGTTAATCTATATGGTGATTGCGGGGGTGTTGACCTCGCTGTTTAACTATCTCTTTTTCGCGGGACTCTCACACGGCGATGCGGGTTATGGCGGGACGATGGTCACGTCGCTCGCTCCCATCATTACCTATGTCCTCTCGATATCGTTTTTGGGAACCAAAGTCTCATCCCGTCAAATCGGTGCCCTCTCCATCGGTATATTCGGAGCGCTGATACTGCTTCGTGTCCCGTTCGAGGGATTTGCGTTCTTGAATGTCGATAGTGCCTATTTCCTCGGTTGTGCTGTTGTGTGGGCATTAGTGACGGTAGTCTCCCAAAAAGCGGCGGTACGTGCAGATTTGATGTTTTACACACTCGTCGTTTTCGGTATCACGACGTTTATCAATATGCTCTTTGCCCTGCCGCACCGACCGTTCGATTTTGTGGCGTATGACGCGGTATTTTGGTGGACGATCCTCTTTATCGGGGTGATTCCGGGGACGTTTAGCACGGCGCTTTATTTCGTCTCGGCGGGAAAGGTGGGGGCGCACCGTACGGGAGTATTTATGTTTATCGTCCCTGTGGGGGCTATCGTGTCGAGCTGGGTTGTGTACGGCGAGACGTTGGCGGTTTCTACTCTTATCGGGTGTTTGATGGCATTTGCGGCGGTGATGCTGTTTAATATGAGAAAAGCGAAAGGAGCTATGTGAGTATTTATGCTTTGCAATCTCCGGCAGGCGGGTTTTTGGATGAAGATCTGAATCATTTTAATAAAGTTTTTGATGATTGGTGCGTACAGTTTGATAATTTTGAGGATGCTGCCACCATTGCGAGTACATTGGATAAGAAAAGATATTCTGATGTCGTCGAAATCACTCCTTTGAGCTATCCTAAGTATTTTTTTCATAATTTACAAGGGATCATACATGCAACACGCGAAGTAGAGGGGAATATTGTCTGTATTGTGGAACCTTTTATGGGATCGAATTTTCGTATCGCGGTTTGTAATTTGGAAACAAAAGCGGTGAGATTAACGGCAACAAAGTATAAAAATACGATGAGCGTCGAAGGTGCATTTGCGAACTTTACGATCAAAGATGACAAAGATTCTGAAATCTAGGTCAAGATCGGGTCAACAACCTGATCTCTATTTTTAAATTTAGTTATAGGTATCACCTGACCCTTATTTTTCTATTTTTGCTAAGTTGGAACGAGAGAGTACTCATAATAGATTAGTCAATTTTTGAATCGTAATCCACAAAGTAAATCTTCAATGTGTTCTTATGCACCAATATAAAGCAGGGTCGATCGTGATCAAACTCTACGACTACCAAATGATACTTACCCAATTCACTGACATACGAAAACCTTTGCGAATCGCCATCGTCTTTGCCTTTGTAAACGTAACTTTTTAAGCTTAAGTCAGGCTTTCCAGCAGCTTTAAAAATAAGTTTATCTGAGGACTTCTTAACGCCGTTTGGCAATATTGTCGTTTTGCTTTTCTTTAAGAATACATCACCAGCATTTTTGATTTTTAACAAAGCTGAAGCGTTGGACTCTGATATACGAGTAACGTAACTTTGATCGAAGATATAGCCATTTCGTCCATCAAAATCATGCGGGTACGCACGGCTAGAGATAATGAATAAAACAAGCACGATAGCAACAGTATATTTCATGAAATTTCTCTTAGTTATATCGATATATTTCAAATATTTTACATCGTTTTTCTTAAAAGAATTTCCGCAAACGCTTTAACGGCAGGCAAAGCGAAAAAAGAGCAAAATTCCCAAATCATAAGATAATTGGAACCCCGATGACAGCCGAAAATTTTAATCTCACAGACTACCTCTCCCGTATCGGCTTTGATGGGGAAGTGCATCCCGATGTCGCAACACTCACTCAGTTAGTACAAAAGCAACTGCGAAGCATTCCGTTTGAAAATACCGAAGTGCAGGCGGGACGAATCCCCTCGATGGTTCCCGAAGAGATCGTCGATAAGGTGCTAGTGCATCAACGTGGCGGGTACTGCTACGAGATCAACGGCGTGTTTGCCATGGCACTCACCGCAATCGGATTCGAGTGGTATTTCGCGGGGGCGCGACCGATGTTTTATCCGATGAGACGACCCAAAACCCATATGGTGGTGATCGTACGTGTCGAGGGGAGAGATTATCTTTGCGATACGGGATTTGGCGGATATGCTTTACGCGCTCCGATGATGATAGAAGAGGGGGAAGCGGTGCAGGACGGTGATCGTTTCCGTATGGAGCTGATCGATGGTGAATACGTTGTGAGTTCTCTCGTGCAAGATGAATGGCAACGTCAATACGGCTTTGCATTACAACCGCAAGAGTGGATCGAGTTTAGCCTCGCGAACTACTTTAATGCCACTCATCCTGATACCATTTTCACGCAGAAAAAACTCGCGATTATGCAGACACCCAACGGACGTAAGATCCTTGTGGATAATGAGCTAAAACTGATCGAAGAGGGGAAACTCGAAAAACTCGAAGTGGAGTACACGAGTGCACTCAAAGAGTATTTTGGACTGGATCTTTTCAAAACGACATAATAGTTGAAACGTTTATAAAATGATGCTACGATAATCGAAAATATCCAGGAGGACTATAAAATGAATCCATTTACAACGCACGGTGCATTTAGTTGGTTTGAACTGTTAACAGGTGATGTTGAAGGGGCAAAAAAGTTTTACGGCGACGTCTTTGGTTGGGAGTTTAAAAAAGCCGATAACGTCGATTTTGACTATCAGTTAGTAACATTAAACGGTCAAGAGATGGCAGGTATTATGGATCTAAAACATTGTGATGATGAAAAAGTACCGCCGCATTGGGGCAATTACATAACCGTCACAGACATAAAAGCCACGTTAGAGAAGGCAAAAGAATTAGGGGCAAATGTTATTGTCGAGATTACGCCGATACCGAAAGTCGGTGATTTCGCTATCATCCAAGATCCGCAAGGAGCGGTTATATCCATGATAGAGTATAAGATGGAGTGTTAAATACGCAAGGATCATCAATGAATCTAAAAAAACTAAAAGAAGCTGAGGAAAATTTCTTCGCATTTTATCCCAAAGGATTCGAAGACGAAGCACTCCAACTGATCATCAAACGGCACAATACGGCAAAAATAGGTCAAAGTGTACGGGAAATGTTTGCACCTGATCGTTTCGCCCGCACCGAAGAAATCTGTGAGAATTTTGCAAAAGTCGTCTCCAAATCCTCACTGGTATCGCTCTTCGAAAAACCCAAAGTCAGAGATATGGTTAAGCAGATGAGTATGGAGCAGCAGGATATGCTTGCCATCGGACTGTTTGAGCTTTTACACGCTAATCCAGAGAAAGGTTTTGAAATCTTGGTTGATGTCTTGTCGACCTATAAGCTTGCGAAATGGTCGATCGTGACGCTGATTTCCTATTATTATGCAAGGGACAAAGAATTTTTTATCAAACCGACTACGACGAAAGATATTATCAAATTTTTTGATCTTCAGGGATTGGTATACAAACCCCGTCCGACGTACGAGTTTTACTCGAAGTATACAAAGATACTCGAAGAGATGAAGTCGCACGTGAGTCCATTAATCGGCGAAGATAATGCCGGATTTACCGGATTTTTGATGATGGCGATGAAATAAAAAGATTTATACTTAAATTGTAACTTGAAGTTACAAAAAAAACATACAATAGACATATTTATACATAGAATTTATTTTTTTTGATAAAATATTTTTACATCAATATTTTTATTTTATATTATTACGTGTTATCTCTAAAGTAATACGAAAGTATTCAAGGATTAGGAGAATGGCTAAAGATAAACATATTCTTCAAAATGATCTTCACGAAATCCACTCTGTCAGTAATACGACCAATATTAATTTGCTCCAAACTATTTTAGAAAGTTCACCAAACATTATGATCTTTGCTTTAGACAGAGAATATAAGTATATAGCATTCAACCATGGGCACAAAGAGGTCATGCAGACCATTTGGGGCAAAGAGATTGAACTGGGTTTAAATATGCTGGAGATTATAGTTCGTGAAGATGATATCCGAAAGGCTAAAGCTCTTTTTGACAGAGCACTTAGAGGTGAATCATTTGTCGATGAGACGGAATACGGTGATGAAGTATTGTCTCGAAAATTTTGGCAAACTTTTTATTCACCGATCTACGATGATGCCCATAAAAAAGTGATCGCTCTAACCTGCTTTAATCTTGATATATCGGAACGGCGGAATATTGAAAATCAGCTTCAGCTAGCGGATTTAGCGTTAAATATGATCACCGATGCTGTTTATTTGTTCAATGAAAAAAGTGAAATCATCTATGTTAATCAAGCCGCTTGCGATTCACTGGGATATACTAAAGAGGAAATGATCGGTAAAACACCTTTTGATATTGATCCGGTTATTACTATAAATGAGTTAAAAAACATTAGAAAGACGATTCGTCTTAAAAAAGTAATCCATTTTGAAACTAAACATAAGCGACACGACGGCTTTGTATTTGATGTAGAAGTCACCACCTATCCATACAATGATGGTCAATACGGCTTACATATTGTCAAAAATATCACCGATCGGAAAAAAACCGAAGAGAAATTAAAACTTCTTGCAAGCGTCTTTACGAGTGCAAAAGAGGGGATTGTTATTACCGATACAAAAGGAACCATTGTCGAAGCTAATGAGGCGTATAGTCTTATCACAGGATATTCAAACGATGAGGTTGTAGGGCAAAATGCGGGATTTCTAAAATCCGATAAACACGATAATGCATTTTACAAAAATATGTGGAATGAACTCATCCGCAATAAGTATTGGATTGGTGAAATTTGGAATCGGAGAAAAAGCGGAGAAATTTTTGTAGAGAGACTGACCATTTCTGCCATTAGCGATTCAGAAGGGAAAACGTCAAGTTATGTTGGATTGTTGACGGATATAACGACAGGAAAAGATTATGAATCGACGTTGGAGAGGATGGCATTTTACGACTCTTTGACAGGATTGCCGAATCGCTTGTTATTTGCTGAGAGAATCAATCAAGCCATGATGATTTCAAAACGTCTTAACAGCATGATGGCAGTCTGTTTTCTGGATTTGGATGAATTTAAACCTGTTAACGACGATTTCGGGCACAGTGTCGGCGATACATTGTTGGTAGAAATGGCGAGTCGGATGCAAAAGTGTGTCAGAGAAAGTGACACGGTTGCCAGAATGGGGGGAGATGAGTTCGCTATATTGCTTTTAAATCTAAATACAGTAGAAGAATGCGAGACGACCATCACCAAAATTTTGGATAGCATTATTGAACCATTTATTGTCCCAAATAAAGAAGCTGTCAATGTATCCGCAAGTATCGGTGTAACGTTGTATCCGCATGATAATGCCGCTTCCGATACATTGCTTCGACATGCGGATCAGGCTATGTATGTGGCAAAAGAAAGCGGTAAAAATCAATATGTTTTTCACAATTAATCTATACGTAGGATTATGTGTCGCTTGACATATGTCAGCCTCACATGATGATTATCTGTTTACTTCTTTTCAAGCAATATTTTGAGGAGTATCAGTCCTTTTTTTCTCTGATTTCTTCTTGCAGAACTTCCATTAGCTCTTTGTGGGTATAGCGGCTGAAAAGATACGATTTGGCATTAAAAAGAGTTTCAAACATAATTTTCCAAAGGGTCGAAAAATTCTCATCGGTGCGTCTTTTGCACAGCTGTTTTTGTAATTGGCACTCTAAATCAGCCATTGCTTTTGCTTGGTTGACATATGTTTTGAGCAGCGTGTAATCAAGGCCTATTTCGATGTAGTCTTCAATGAGACGTATGATCGATGCCTCTTTATCGGTAAAGTCATCTGTATTGGTCGGAACCAGGATATTGTCTTCCAGAAGTTGTTCCAATAAGACAGCCTCAACATCGAAATAATCGATAAACTCTTGTTTAGTGTAATGTTTTGCCGTGGCCGGAATACCGCTTAGCGTCTCCATGAGAGGTGCAAGCATCGAAAAAGAACTCGCCATCGATTGATTTTTATGCTGCAAAATTCCTTTGATCTGTTCGATGGAACTTCCCATCTCTTGCTGCATGTATTTGATGTATTTAATGAGTTCAACGTGCTCTTCACTATAGCGGTGGACATTGGATTTGAGCTTTTGGGCTTCTGGAAGCAACCCTTCTTTGATGTAGTATAAAATAGTCGATTTCGGAACATGGGTGAGTTCTACGAGTTCTGATATTTTATAATCCATGATTTCCCTTGATTAATACGTATATAAGAATTATACCCTATAATTCAAAACGTCAAGTGTTACTCAACGCTTTTTGTTTATTTGCTTTAATATTTATCTGTAACTATCGAGGTTTTTCTAATGGTTCAACCGCTGCTCAAATATCCGGATTCAAGAATTCGTCTTATCTCGGCTAACGTCCGCTTTTTTAATGATGAATTGCTTCAATGGATCACCGATATGGTCGATACGATGAAGGAAAACGATTTGGATGCGCTGAGTGCGATTATGATCGGTATCCAGTACAACGTTATTGTTATTAAAAATGCTGATACATATCTTCCGTATGTTAACGCACGTGTGATCAAATGTATCGGAAACGTGATACAAACGGAGCGAAGTACCTATTATGAGGGTTTTAGTGTAGACGTTGAGCGCTTTGAAAATGTAACCGTCATTTATGAAGATGAAAAAGGGGAACCGCATCATCAGGATCTTTCCGGTGATTCGGCACGTATTTTCCAACATCAGCTTGATTATTGTTTTGGAAGTACCTTTGTTGATCGGGTTGATCGGGAGATGAAACAACGAATTAATAATCATCTTGAATTCGGACTTGTAGCAAACGGCAGTTCCTGTCCGATGGTATTCGTCCGCGATTATTTCAAACGGGGAGCAAAATATGTGATGGCCCTTATTGCTCTGAGCTTCATCATCCCATTTTTCACTTCTGCCGGAGTGCGTGAGCTGATTTATCGGATCGATACCTATCTTCTCCTCGCCGTACCGGTATTGATGATCGCATACTTTTTCTATGCTTTGTATGAGTCCCGACTTTATAAACAATGTACGAGCTGCCAGATAGGCAATATTATCGGCACGACCGCGATTATGGCAACACAGCTTCTGCTCGTCGGTCTCGGTGTATTTTTCTGGGTTGCGCCGTAACTCTGAAGTATTTAAATCGCATAAAAAGGAAAACAATGGCACATATAGCATTACCCGAATTTGAAGAGATGAGCCCTGCTGTCCAGGAGAAAGCCCGCCCGATTTTAGAAAAAACGGGAAAACTGGGGGAGATATTCAAACTGTTGGCATTGGATGAAAAGATCTATTTTGCAACGGATGGGATGATTCAACGCTTTTTACTTGATGAGACGACACTCTCTTATGATATTAAAGAGTCTATTGCCCTTTTGATCTCAAAAGAGAACGGCTGTAAGATGTGTGTCGATGTCCATAAATCGATTGCAAAGATGTTGGGACTCTCGGAACAGCGGATCGAAGAGGTGTTAGAGGGTGTAGATGCTATCTCGACTAGTGATGCCGAAAAAGCACTGCTTAATTTCTGTATCAAAGCGTCTAAAAAAGAGAACTATAAAATTCTCAAAGAAGAGATCGATGCTCTAAAAGTGTTAGGATACACGGATGTTCAGATCGTAGAAGCGGTCGCGATCACCGGCTATTTTAACTATATTAATACCCTGTCCAACGTCTTCGCTCTGGGGCAATAGTCCTAGTGCGAGCTTTTTTCGCTCTCCAGCCGTAATAAAAACTCTTTTTTCTCTATCCCTCCGCTGTATCCTCCCAGTCCGCCGCCTGTAGCAATGACACGATGGCAGGGGATGAGGATTGCTATGGGGTTACGACCGTTGGCATTAGCGACGGCACGGGTTGCTTTGGGATTTCCGAACCGTTTTGCCTCCTCAGCGTAGGTGATCGTTTGGCCGTAAGCGATTGTGATCAGTGTATTCCAAACGCTCTTTTGAAACGGTGTTCCTGTCGGATTTAAGGGGAGGCTAAAAGAGGCTCTTTTGCCAACGAAATATTCTCCCAGTTCCTTTTCCAGTTGTAGCAACAGCGGATGATCGCTATGATCGTTCATAGATACCTCATCGGTAAAATCAAGCGAGATAATTGCTTCGCCGTCGGTTACTGCGATCATAGTGCCAAGCGGGGTATTGATGTAGCGTATCACGAGTTAGATGTGTGGAGTGGCGAATCGCTGTGATAGGGGACTTTTCCGGAAGGGACGGCATGCGCGGCAGTATCGAGATGGACATCCTGATCGTCGAAAAAGATGTGGGGTTTGAAGGCCTTTAGAACGCGGCTCTTTTCAACCCCTCCCAGAAAAAATGCTTCATCCACATAAACTCCCCACTCTCGAAGTGTTTTAATGACTCTCATTTCAGCCGGTGAACTGCGTGCGGTGACGATGGCGATGCGAATAGGGGAGTATTCGACGCGAATCGGCAGACGGTCTTGGAGTCGGGAGAGTTTTTTTAGCAGAGTCGCGTAAGGCCCTTCACCCAAAGGGGTGTCCTGAGCGGCATCTTCGGCGGCATGGAACGCTTTTAGCCCGTGTTGTTTGTAGAGGAGCTCACTGCTGTCATCAAAAAGTACTGCATCACCGTCGAAGGCGATCCGAACCTGTCCTTCAGGAGTTGAACCTATCTCCTTCGGAGGTGCTTTGACGACGGCGGCGGCACAGATACGGCTGTCTATTACCTGCTGTGCATCGGGAATATCGGTTGTGAGGAAGAGATCGACGTCAAAAGCATCCAGATAATCGACGACCGTCTCTCCGGCGGTAAAGGCTGAACGTGAAATCGGCAGTCCCATTTTACGGATTGTATTAAGGACACGCAGACCCGTTTCTGGACTATTTCGCGACATGATGACCACTTCGACGAGAGGAGTCTCTCCCTCTTTTTGATATCGGTTTAGTTCGAGAAGTGCTTTGACGAGTGGAAAACCGGTTCCTTGGTCGAGGATATCGTTTTCCCGTTCGGACATATATTGACGGTACACTTCGATCGCACTATCGGGATCGTTTTGATACTGTTCTTTAAAGACGCGGTCGGATTCGGATAGGTCAAACAGCGCCGTAGCGGTGATACCGACGACGAGCGTATCGGAGAGATCGAGTGCCATCGTATTCCTTTGGAAAAATTGGCTCATTATAGAACAAAATATGGCATGAAGCAATTAAATTTCTCTGTTGAATGACTTATGCTATTATATTTATGATATAAAAAGCGGAGGGTATTATGCCGGTTTCACGCTGCGGATGGGTCAAACTGAGTGATCCTGTCTATGTCGCTTATCATGATGAAGAGTGGGGGAAGCCTTTACACGATGATCGAACCCTTTTTGAACTCTTTAGTTTAGAGACCCAATCGGCAGGTTTGAGCTGGCTGACGATCCTCAAAAAACGTGAAGGGTATCGCGAAGCATTTGAGGAATTTGATCTGAATAAGGTGGCACACTATGGGGAGGCAGACATAGATTGCATACTCAACAGCGGACTTGTGGTAAAAAGCCGTCCCAAAATTGAAGCGATTATCACGAATGCACGAGGGTTTTTAGAGATTCAAAAAGAGTACGGTTCCTTGGATACGTATTTTTGGGGAAAAGTGGGCGGAAGAGCAATTATTAATGATGTTTCTGATTACAAAGAAGCGGCGTGTACCTCAGATATTTCCGATACTATTACAAAAGAGCTCAAAACACGGGGATTTAAATTTATCGGAACGACTACCATGTACGCGTTTATGCAAGCATGTGGGATGATCGACGATCATGAAAATAGCTGTATGTGCAAACAAATAAGGAAATGATTTTAAATGAATTCGATAGTATTATTCGACAATGTCCAACTCACGTACACCCAATCTCCGGTCCTAAAAAATATTTCGCTTCAAATCGATCAAGGGGAGCACTGTGTTATCCTTGGGGCAAACGGTTCTGGGAAATCGAGCCTTATCAAACTGATTAATTGCGAACTGTATCCGTCTTATATCGATGAGCCGTTTAGAAGAGAGATATTGGGTAATGAACGATGGGTTATCACTGAATTACGTAAGCATTTAGGGGTTGTTACGAACGATCTGCATACCCGTTTCGCATTTGAGAGCGGCTATCTCAGCGGGTTTGAGACGGTACTGAGCGGTTTTAACGGAACGATAGGGTTGTTTGATCATTTAGAGGTGACTAGTGAGCAGATCGAAGCGGCTGAACGCGCCATGATGCGGTTGGGAATCGAACACCTGAGAGAAAAACATTTGAGTGAGATGTCGACGGGAGAGCTTCGAAAATGTATCGTAGCTCGTGCGCTTGTTCATCCGGTAAAAGCGATTTTGCTTGACGAACCGACGGTAGGACTGGATATTAAATCGCAGCTTGATTTTATAGAGATGATGCGCTCTTTGGCTAATAGCGGTACGACGGTTATTTTGGTGACACATCATATCGAAGAGGTATTTGAAGAGATCACTAAAGCGGTATTGTTAAAAGAGGGAGTAATCTATGCAGCAGGAAAGAAAGAAGAGGTGTTAAACAGTGACAACCTATCAACTATATTCAACACGTCGCTAGAAGTAGATAAAAGATATGGACGTTATTCGATACATCCTAAAACGTAAAGGTTATACTCATGAACCCTGCGAAAGTCATTCGTGAAAAAGTCGAAAAACTGACTGATCTTCCCAATGTCGGTAAAACGGTTGCCGCTGATTTTACCCGAATCGGTATTACTCACCCAAATCAGCTTCGCGGAGAGGACCCGTATGATTTGTATGTTCGATTTTGCAAAGCGTTTGGGGAGAAACAAGACCCGTGCATGCTCGATGTGCTGATGTCGATCACCGATTTTATGAACGGAGGAGAGGCTCGTGTATGGTGGGCTTATACCACCGAGCGTAAAAAGCGCTACGGAGAGAAGATTATTGTCTGTTAAATAATACGTTACACGTCTTGTGTGAATTTAAGCATTTTGAAGGATAGTGGCGATTGTCTGGGAAGAATATTCTTCTCCCATACCCCACAATAGTGCTAACCCATGAGCATTTTCTGCAATTTCACCAATACGCTCTTGCGGAATATTTGCAGCTGAGAGGGTAACCGGTGCACCGATAGAGTTAAACCAATTTTCCAATGCACTGATTCCTTCATCTGCTGTTTCGAGTCCGAAAACCTCTTTGGCAAAGCGTTCAAACTGAGCCGGATTTTGCCCTTTGTACCATTTCATCCATGCCGGTATTACAATGGCTAAACCTGCACCGTGAGCGATATTAAAGAGGGCAGAGAGGGCGTGTTCGATCATGTGATTTGGAAAACTTCCACCGCCAGTTCCTGAGTTTGTCAAACCGTTGAGTGCTTGTGTAGAAGCCCACGCAAACTCGGAACGCGCATTGTAATTTTGCGGATCTTTGAGAAGGATTTCAGTTGTTTCAATAACTGTTTTGACAATTGATTCGACGAGTCTGGACTGAAAGTGGGGATGATCGTCGGCGGTAAAATAGACTTCAATGGTATGTGCAATAATATCGGTTGCCGAATAAGCCAGATATTCCGGTGTAACGCTCATCATCAGTTCGGGATTGATAATCGAAATTTTAGGGTTAACGAATACGGACGCAATGGAGTATTTTTGTTTGGTCGTATCGTTCATTACGACTGAGTTGCCGTTCATTTCACTGGCAGTTGCTGCAAGGGTCATGACTGCATAGACAGGAAGAGCAGCCGTGATAGATGCTTTTTGGATGAAAAAATCCCATACGTCTCCATCGTATACTGCTCCTGCAGCGATCGCTTTAGCCGAATCGACGACTGAGCCTCCGCCGACTCCGAGAACGGCTTGTAGATTATGTGATTTTACTATTTCGATTCCATCATGAACGCGGGAGAGCAGGGGATTGCTTACGACTCCATCAAGTTCTTCAAATGTGATTCCTGCTGTTGTGAGACTCTGAACAATTCTGTCGTATAAGCCGTTTTTTTTGATCGAACCCGTTCCGTAGACGAGGAGGAGACGTTTGATCCCCTGCTCGGCGATCATTTCTCCGATGTTGTTTTCTTTTCCGCGTCCGAATTCGATTCGGGTAGGGTTGTAGTAGGTAAATGCGTTCATTAGTTTCCTTGTTAAATATACGTTACGAGTTCACTTAATTCAGATCTGTGTATAGGGGGCTGTTCATTGACACGGTATCCAAATGGAATGAGTAAGGGAACTCCATAAACCTCCGTATCAATCCCCATGATTTTCTCTACCGCATCACGATCAAATCCCTCCATCGGACACGAATCGATCCCGATCGATGCAGCGGCTGTCATCATGTTTGCCGCCGCGATATACACTTGGCGCGACGACCAGCACTCCAACACTTCATCACTGCGAGGATCGACGAATCCTGCGTACATTCCGAGCAGTCCATCAGGATAGTGGAATTTTGCAAATTCGTCTTGGATATAGGCATCGGTACTACGGACATTCTTTTTATAGGCAATCGCGATCAGTTCAGAGGCTGTCGTGATTTGAGGCTGATTCCATGATGCAGCTTGAATTTCTTCACGCATCGCGCTGTCGCGGATAACGAAAAACTGCCATTGCTCCATCCCGAACGAGCTGGGGCTGAGGCGTCCCGCTTCGAGGATAAAGGTTAGATCCTCACTACTCATTGTTTTAGTGTTATCAAACAGTTTGCACGCATGACGGAAGTGCATCGCATTTTCAAAATCGTTTCTCATGGAAAATCCTTATTGTATTGTTTGGTTTAAATGGTGATTTAATCCGTGTAGGACACTGTTTATATCAAATTCTGATTTATAGACATCATGCACGGAGAAACTTGCATACGGTTTAACGCCGCAAAATTGGAAAGTTTTATGAAGCCCTACATTAGCTTCATCCAAACTCAATCCATTAAAAAAACCTTGCGGATTATCAAATTCACTTTTCGGGCAGTTATAGGTAAAACTGAGCATGTATCGTTTTTCACTCATTAAACCGCCGCTTCCATAGGTTTTGGATGGATCACTTTGGCTTCGACCGTCATTGATATAGGTGACCGTATTTACCCCAGCTGAGAAAATCTCATCAATGTACTTTTTACCCAGCCACGGTAATCCCATCCAATAGACAGGGGATTGTACAAAAAAGAGATCAGCCCATTTGAATTTTTCCACCTCTTCAGTTACATTATATCCACTATCAATATTAGTTTCCTTGACTTCATAACCGTTTTCTAGAAAGAAAGTTTTTGCCTCATTTAGAAGATCTTTTGTTAAATTGCCATTGGCAATTCCTTCATATTTTTGATGCAGATTTAATAACAATACGCGTTTCATAGCTAACCCTTCAAAGTTATATCAGGTGAGATTTTATATAATACAGTATTTTAAGTCAAGAACGTACTAAAAAGTACTGTACATACTAAAAGGTAACTAGTGAAGAAAGACGAAATACGTTTTAATTGCCCATTTGAACTTACTATCGAGCTTATCGGCGGGAAATGGAAGGGGCTGATCCTATGGCACTTACTTGAACAAAAGGTACTTCGTAACGGCGAAATGCTCCGTCTAATGCCACGTATAACCCAAAAGATGCTCACTCAGCAGCTTCGTGAGATGGAAGACAATGGACTAGTTAGTCGTGTGATCTATGAACAGATACCGCCGAAAGTTGAGTACAGTCTTACCCCGCACGGTGAAGCACTACGTCCGATTCTCGACATGATGATCGAGTGGGGTGTTATTTATGCGCATGATAACAATATTACAATCGCGTGCAGCAGTAAATAAAGGGAAAAATATGGTTTCAGTTAAATATCTTCATCAAGTACAAGCGGCATTGCTCTCTGGTTTTATGAGTTTTATCATGTCGGGGGCGATCACATTCATCAATCTAGGATTTGTTCACGGGTTTGTCGGAATATGGATTCATGCTTGGCTAGTTGCCTATGCTATCGCGTTTCCGACGATTCTACTCGTATTTCCATTTGCCCGTAAATTGGCGATGAAGATTGCGGCGAAGCCTTAAAAGAGTATTATTTCATTTCATAGTAAAATTACTAAATATTATTCATTATTGTTTAAATCCTATTGTGAAATAATGACCTTCATATCTTATGAGGAGTTGGTTATGAATTTACTTGCACCTATAAAAATCGGTAATTACCATTTGCGAAATCGAATATTTATGGCACCGATGACACGGTGCCGAAGTGTTTATAACAATGTTCCAAACGATATGATGGCTCGCTATTATGCCCAAAGAGCATCAGCCGGACTCATCATCACCGAAGCGACTCAGATTTCGACAAAGGGTATCGGATATCCTTATACGCCCGGTATTCATACCTCTGAGCAAATAGAAGGATGGAAACAAGTAACCAAGGCGGTACATGAGAAAGGGGGGATAATATTCTTGCAGCTTTGGCATGTCGGGCGAATCTCTCATCCTGCATTTCATAACGGTGAACTCCCCGTTGCTCCATCTGCCATTAAACCTGCCGGCAGTATCTATACCTATGATGGGATGAAAGAGTTTGTTACACCGCATGCTCTTAGCATTGATGAGATTAAAAGTGTTGTACAAGACTATGTAACAGGTGCGAAAAATGCGATAGAAGCAGGATTCGACGGTGTGGAAATCCATGGGGCTAACGGTTATCTGATCGATCAGTTTTTGCGTGACGGAACCAATGATAGAGAAGATGCCTATGGGGGTTGTGTCGAAAACAGAGCTCGGTTCCTTTTTGAAATTGTAGAAGGGATTTGTGCCGCTATCGGTTCAGACAAAACAGGTGTGCGACTCTCTCCCAGCGGCACATTTAACGATATGAAAGATTCCGATCCTCAGAGTCATTTTTCTTACATCTGTGAAAAACTCAATTCGTTTAATTTAGCGTATCTGCATATTATTGATGCACTCGAAGGTGACATCCGACACGGTGCAAATGTTGTTGAACTGAGTGTTCTTAGAGAGGCATATAACGGTATTTTGATTGCGAATGGCGGTTACACTCTGGAGAGGGGTAATATGTCAATTCAAAACGGCCTAGCCGATGCAGTTGCTTTTGCCGTACTCTTTTTAGCTAATCCGGATCTTCCGGAACGGTTTAAAAGCAATTCTGAATTAAATACCCCTGACCCGGCCAGTTTTTATACGCAGGATGAAAAAGGGTATTTGGATTATCCTGCTTTGCAATGCGATTGAAGATCAATCTTAGAGACTTTTTCTAAAAATTAGATTTTTCAGACTTCGTTCTTCCTCTATTTCGGGAAAGCTCTCCCTATTTTGTAATCGTTCGATGTATTGAAAATCAGGGGCATTTTCACGGAAAAGAGCCTTGATAAACTCACTCTCTAACTCGGGAGCGTTGAGCGCTGACAAAACGATACACTCCTGCGCGGCGAACTCATGGAGTCTGCGGATAATCTTCTCATAATCACTTGTGGCGGCGAATGAGCCTTTTTGGAAGCTAGGGGGATCGATGATGATCAGATCATACGGTCCCGCTTTTCGGATTCGGCTCCATGATTTGAGGATATTGTAGGGCATGAATGCTGCTTTTTTCGTATCGAGTCCATTAAGGCGGTGGTTTTCCCGACCAATAGTGAGAACATTTTTGTTCATATCGACGTTAACAACCGAGTGCGCTCCCGCTTCGATTGCGACAACCGAGAACGAGCAGGTGTAGGAGAAGAGGTTTAAAACTTTTTTCTCTTTTGCATGTATTCGAATGAAGTCCCGTCCGATTTTCATATCAGGGAAAAATCCGATGTTTTGGGCACTTTGAAAATTGACGTGATATTTGAGTCCGTTTTCGATGGCATAAGTCTCTAAGGGTAATTCACCCTCTATAACGGTTGTTGGAGATGAGGGAAGATAACGCTGTTGTACAGCGAGAGCTTTCCATTTGCCCTCAGAGGCATAGAAATCACGTAGCATTGACATCATTGCTTCTTCCTCATCGTTTGTGTCAAACAAGACGGCAAAGAGAACTTTATCTACGCTGTCCACGGTGAGAAAACGGTATCCACTATAGGTATTTCCCCGTCCGTGAAACAGACGGGTGTATTCTTCGGTTACAGTACTAGCATTGGTACGTAAGAGGCGGTGTAAATCGTCTAAGGTCATGTAAATTTGTTACGCGCCGATCAAAGATTCATAAGGGAGATTCAACCGAGCGTGTAAATTACGAATCATCGAGATAGAGAGTTGACGTTTATGGTTTAGTACTTCAGAAACTTTGGAACGTGAACCGATAATCGGGGTCAAATCTTTAGCCTCTAATCCCATCTGCTCCATTCGAAAGCGAATTGCCTCTATAGGGTCACATTGGGGAATTGGGAAATGTTTGGCTTCGTAATTCTCGACAAGTGTTGTCAAAATATCGAGTTCATCCCCTTCGGGTGTGTTGAACTCAGCATCCATCAGCATTTCGATACGCGACAGTGCTTTTTCATAATCGGCTTCAGTTCGGATTGGAAAAATATTCATCTTAAATCTCCTCTGCTTTAATTTTGTCATATTCGGCATGCGTACCGATAAAACGGATATAGACGGTTCCATAGGGATAGTTAATCTTTACGATCAAACGATATTTATTTCCGCCGATGTTAAAAACGACACGGTTATCCCCTAAAAAACTCGCCGTTTTATACTGGGCTTTTATATCCTGCGGTATTGACCACTGTGCTTTTACCGCTTCGGCGTACCATGCGCTGAGTGGACTCAGTGCGTCAGGGTGTTTTTCCCAGAAATCGAGTAATGTCCGTTTTGTGATGACTCTCATGGGAAGAAGTATAACGTATATTTCCCAAAATGGGAATAATTTTGAAAATAATGTATAGAAGCTGGATTCCCGCCTTCGCGGGAATGACGAGAGAACTATTTTTTAATCGTATAAAGCTTACGAATTTTCGCATCCAACGGTGCAAGGGCTTTGTAGAGTGCCGGTACAACGAGGAGACTGGTCAGTGTTGATAGCAATAGTCCACAGATGACGGCAACCCCCATCGGCCCTTTGACTCCTGAGCCTTCACCGACGGAGAGGGCTAGGGGGAGCATCCCGAAACACATGGCCGTCGTCGTCATCAAAATAGGGCGTAGACGTGAGAGTCCTGCTTCCACGATCGCTTCATCGAGAGGTTTCCCTGACTCCAAGAGGCGGTTTGCGGCATCGACGACGAGGGTGGAGTTTTTCCCTACCAGTCCGAGCAGGAGCATCAATCCCATCATACTAAAGAGCGACATATTCATCCCTGCCGCCCACAGACCGATAAATGCCCCTGTAAAGCTCAGTGGCAATGCACTCATGATGATGAGCGGCTGAAGAGGTGATTCGTACAATGCGGCGAGGATGAGATAGATCATCACGAGGGCTGCACCGATAGCCACGCCGAACGCTTCGTTACTCTCTTGCATATGTTTGGCATCGCCGTCGAGTTCATAGGCTACTCCTTTGCCTAACCACTCGTTTTGACGCTCATTGACGATTTTGACGAGTTTATCGAGCGGGAGGGCTTTGGTAATATCGGAACCGACGATCACTTTTTTGAGACGGTCGAACCGTTTGATCGTGGTTGGTGCGTAACTCTGGGTGATTGATACCACTGCCGAGAGCGGCACGGTAATCCCTGAAGAGGTACGGACATTCAAAGTGTTAAGTGCTTCGATATTTTCGCGTTTGGTATCATCTAGACGCATTACCACATCGTACTCTTTACCCCGTTCACGGATAAAGGTGATGGTTCCATCCCCAGAATAGGCGCTGGCAACGATACGGGCGATATCATCGACGTTGACTCCCAGACGTGTGGCGTTTTGGGTGAGGACGGTGATGCTTAGCTGTGGTGCTTTAGGCTGAATGTTGCTTTGAACATCCGTTGTCCCCTCAATACTTTTGAGCAGTTTCATCAGTTTTTGAGCTGATGCTTCCGCATCGTCCATATTTTGGGCTTTGAGGATCACTTGATACGGAGTGTTGATCTCATAGCCTCCGATGTCGTTTACTTCAGTAACACTGGTCATCGTGAATCCTTTTAAACTATTCAACATCGAGCGGATCTCTTTCATCACGTCGCTTTGGCTCCGTTCACGCTGATGAAGTGGTTTGAGACGGACGTAAAGTGCCGATTCGTTCGCTTTTTGATCATTTCCCCGTCCGACGTAGAGGGTACAGTATTCCACTTCGGCAATTTTTGCGATACGGTGCTGAACGTCGAGAGAGAGCTGTTTCATACCGCCGATGCTGGTTCCGACAGGAGCTTTTAGGGTGATGTCGAACTGGCTTTTGTCCTCTTTAGGCATGAATACCATCCCTAGTGTTCCTGATAGGATGATGGAGACGATGAAAATACCTAATGCACTAAAGAGAGTGGTCTTTTTGTGTTTCAAAACGCTCAGGATGAGAGAACGGTAGATCTCTTCCATGCGGACAAAGAAAAACTCTGTTCTGTGATAAAAGCGGCTGTGTTCTCCTTTGGCGATTTGGGAAGCGATCATCGGGATGAGAGTCACGGCGATGACGAATGATACTCCAATAGCGGCGATGATTGTTACCCCGAAACTGGTAAAGAAACGTCCTACTATCCCACTCATTTTAGCGACGGGTACGAAAACAGCGAGGAGCATGGAGGAGATCGCGACGATGGAGAATATGATCTCATTTACCCCTTCGATGGCGGCATTAATACGATCGCGTCCCGCTTCGAGCCGTTTGAAGATGTTTTCGATCACGACGATAGCATCATCAATGATGATTCCGATGGCGAGGGTGAGGGCGGTGAGGGTGAGGAGGTTGAAGGTTTGACCGCTCCATCCCATGATTGCGAATACCCCGAAAATGGATACTGGAAGCGAAACAGCGGCAATTAGAGTGAGGGTGAAGTTGCGTAAGAACAAAAAGATGACGAGTGAGGCGAGAATGGAACCTAATATAAGGTCGAACTGAACACCATCGAGGGTATCACGGATATATCCTGTCGTATCTTGCAAGGGAGTAAGTGTCATCGTCGGCTCTAACGCTGAGAGGGCAGGGAGCCCAGAACGTACGGCATCGGCGATGGCGATATCATTGGCACCGGTCATCTTTTTGACCATCAGTAAAACGCCCGATTTTCCATCCAATGACGCAAAACTACGCTCTTCGGCTAGCGTATCACTGACCGTAGCCACATCGCCTAAATTCAATCCTTCGCGTATCCGAAGTCCAGATAAAGCTTCTACTGTTTTGCTGTCGTTATCGATTAGAATTTGGAACTCGTGCTTGGGATCAACCGTTTTTCCTCCATCCATACGGATGTTTTGTGTACGGATAAGGTTGGTTAGATCGCTCATTGTGAGAGAATATTTGGCAAGAAGTGCCGGATCAGGTGTGATTCGGATCTGCTTTTTGCGTAAACCGGCGACCGTTACACCTCCTACGCCTTCGATGCGCTGTAAGCGGGGTTTGAGAATCTCATCAGCGTGTTTCATCACCTTCTGGGTGTCGCTACCTGCTAAAAATAGGGTAATAACAGGAGAAGAGGTGATCGAATATTTATCGACGGAGGGTTTATCGACTTCATTGGGCAGTTGAATACTGGAGACTTTATCGCGGACGTCATTGACCGCTTCATCGAGGTCTTTGGAAAGTTTAAACTGGGCGACGACGACACTGATACCTTTAGAACTGTCGGAGCTGAGGGTATCGAGTCCTGATATACCGCTCACTGCTTCTTCGATCTTGTCACTTACCTTACTCTCTACGATATCGGCATTTGCCCCTTTGTAGGTAGTGGTGACGATGACAATCGGAAAATCGACGTTGGGGTAGAGCGCGGATGGCATATCACCACGTTCGACCAGCCCGAAAAAGATCAGGGTGAGGGCGAACATGATGGTTGTGATAGGGCGGGTAATGGCGATTTTATGCATAATGATCCCTATTTCGCCATGATTATGCCGTCGCCGAACGTACCGGGACGGAGACCCAACGCATCAGCTTCAGCAGTCATTTGACGGTTTTTAGTATTAATTGTGGGATAAATTTTTACGATTTTTGAACATTTACCCGTTGATTTACCATCGATAGAACTGCAAAAATGATCCCCTACCTTCACTTGTGAGCCGAATTTGGAATCGTACTGGATAAGGAGTTTGGTTTGATCGCTGATGAGTTTAAACAGCGGCGTTCCTCCCATGGAAGAGACCATATCCCCTATCTCTATATTTTTTTCAGAAATACTTCCTGCAAACGGAGCGGTAAGGCGCATTTTGGAGAGTTTTTGTTCGGCATAAGCGACCGATAATCGGGTTCGTTCTTTTTGTGAAAGTTTTGCGTCCAATTCGGATTTGAGTTTATCGAGGGTATTTTTATCGAATACTTGTGCACTTTTTTCATATCGTACGTATTGATCACTCAAAAATTTACACTCTTTGGTGAGTGATTCTAAATCAGCTTTAGCCATTTTCAGCGAGAGCTGTTCTTCGGTGCTGTCAAGTTCAAGAAGGAATGAGCCTTTTTTGACGTGATCACCTGTTTGAACGGAGAGATTTTTAACAATCCCCGACGCGTTCATCCCCAGTGACGCTTCACGATAGGCTTGGGCCTCAAATGTGGCGTAAACATCGCCCCATAGAGAGAGTGCGGTTAGTGTTGATATCAAAATAATTTTCATTTTTTCTCCTTGATTAGTGTTATAAGGTCAATTCCATAGGCATACGCGGCACTGGCTTTTGCTACTTGGAGGGTATTGAGTGCATTATGCACTTTTGCACGCGAATAGGTAAGGTTGGTGAGTTCACTGAGATAGGTCGTTGTATTGACCAATCCCGCTTCAAAACGTTTCTTGATAAAACCGAATGCTTCACTGCGCGCTTCTTCTTCGGCAATGGCCGCTTCATAGGCATGTTGAGAAGTTTGAATCGACATGAGGGCGATATCGGCATCATTGTTCAGACTTTGGGTTTTGTAATCGAGTAGATTTTTGGCTTTTAGGGTATCGATACGGGCTTGTTCACGCTCTTTTGCGATTCGTCCCATATCGAACAGGGTCATGGTAAGGGAGGCGGTTATTTCGTTTTGGTTGAGGGGTTGGAGATTGGTCCCCCCCATAGTATCGTAGCCGCTGTATTCCATGTATTTGTGTTTTGCTTCAAGAGTGATTGAGGGAAGATAGGTATAACGATCTTCGGTATTACGTAAAATATCGATATTTGCTTGATCACTTTGCAGATCATGGCGCTCTAACGTCGTCAATGTTGGCATGGCAAGCTCTTGGTACTGAAGCGGCTCATGGATCGGTGTTGCACTGAGGAGTTCGAGATGTTTACGATGTTTTTCAAGCAGCATTTTGAGATTTTGTTCGTCATAATCGGCTTCCAGTTTCGATGCGATCAGCGATTTGAGAATATCGGTCGTGGCAAGATCATTTTGTACGAGTATCTTGTACCGTTGCACTTCGGAGAGAAGTTCCTTTTTTTTATCTTGATTAACGCTCAAGCGGTCTTGGGTATCGAGATAGTCATAATAGGCCGCAATGGTTTCCATAAGGACATTTTGCTCTTCTTGTGCCATCGAATGGGTTGCTGAAGCCATTGATGCATGAAGTGCATCGAGAAGCGCCTCACGGCGAAATCCATCAAAGATGCTGATTTGAGCGCCTAGTTCTGCACCTTGGATTTTATTGGGTTCGAAGGCGGGTGCTTTATCTTTTTTCTTATAGAGTGCCGTTGCAGTAACCGTTGGGAAATAGGCTGTTTTAGCCTCATCAAGCTGTTCTTGAGATTTCTTGATCTCCAGACGTGCGGATTCAACGCGTAAATTTGTTTTGGCACTCGGGAGCAAAGATGTGAGGTCAGAGGCTATCAATGGCAAAAGGGTGAAGGAAAGGAGAACAAAATGTCTCATGATTATCCTTGGTAAAATATATGTTGACAATGTTAACATTAAATGTGGACAATGTCAACATAAAATGTGCACTATTTGTATTATGCATGTTACAATGTCGTTATGAAAGAGAAAAAGACCTCCCCCTACCATCATGGAAACCTCAAAGAAGAGCTCTTACAGACGGCTTTGGAGATGATTGACAAGGAGGGGCTTGATACGATTACACTCCGAGAATTGACTCAGCGATTGGGCACCTCTCGAACAGCAGTGTATCGTCATTTTGCAAGCAAAGAAGCGTTAATACTCGGAGTAATCGAAAAAGGGTATGAGCACCTTAATTTGCTCTTTACCCCTATATTTCAAGATCGTACACATAGTGTTGCAGTGCGGTTTGAAGCGATGGGGAGAGCCTATCTCGATTTTGCAATAGAACATCCGAATCTTTATCGATTATTGTTCGGAGAAAATTTTCGTCAAGAACGCGAAGAGATATGCGATTATAAAGATGAGAATCAGGCAACAGGGTTGTATGCTCTGATCGGTTTGCTTACTGAAGCCCAGGAAGAGGGAATCATCGCTCAGGTCAATCCTATGGTTCAGGCGGCTATGGTGTGGGCATCGATTCACGGCCTCGCATCGCTGTTGATCGACGGACATTTGATTATGAGTGATAATATGGAAGCGATTTATGAGTACAGCATAGGAGTACTTCTAAAAGGGCTGCAATAATCATGGGTATTATTGAAAAAACCGCTTCTACTCTCATGAAACGAGCGGTGAAAAAGTATCTTCATCTAAAACCTACCCAAAAATCATTGCCTACTGCACCCAACGAAAGAGCATTGCTACTTTATATTCATATCCCTTTTTGTCTAACATTGTGTCCGTATTGTTCCTTTCATAAATTTCGCTTTGACGAATCGAGTGCCAAGCGCTACTTTGAATTGCTGCATCAAGAGATGCGTATGGTTCATGCTTTGGGATATCGGTTTGATTCGATCTATTTCGGCGGGGGAACGACAACGATACTCCCCCATCAGCTGGGAGAGACGATCGATTTGGCAAAATCGCTTTTTGCAATTCGTGAGGTTTCGTGCGAGAGCGATCCCGCGCATCTGAACGATTTGGAAAATGCCGATTTGCACGGAAAGATTGACCGTCTGTCGATAGGGATACAAAGTTTTAATGACCGCCACCTTCAAAAGATCGGACGCTACAAAAAATTCGGTTCCGGTGATGAACAGTATGAGAAGGTATCGGCCGTAATGGGAGATTTCCCGATCGTCAATATCGATATGATCTACAATTATCCCGACCAGAGCGAAGAAGAGCTACATCGTGAAATCGATACGATATTGAAACTTCGTCCGCCGCAAGTGACTTTCTATCCTTTAATGTATGCTCCGGGGATACGGGATAATCTTAGCAAACGTTGGGGAGCCCTCAGTGATGCTAAAGAAGTGAAACTCTACCGTATCATTATGGAGCGGATGAGAGAGGTATATACACAACGCTCTGCATGGGCATGGTCTTTGGAACGTGAGGGAATTATCGATGAGTATGTAATTGAACGGAGCGAATATGTCGGTATTGGGAGCGGGGCATTTAGCTTTATCGACGATACTCTTTATGCCAATACCTTTTCACTTCCAATCTATGCCAAACGGATATCTAAAGGGCAATTGCCTATCACCCATGCAACGACTTTTCCAGAGCGTGCAATACGCCAATATCGGATGATGGTAGAACTTTTCGGATTGCGTTCATCGAATGAGCATTTATGGATTGAAAGTACTTTACTGAGAATATGCGGGATGTACAATCAAGAACATTTGAATGAGAGGGGAATCCATCTCTTTTCCGTCATGATGCGCGAGTTTTACAACGGGATGGATTATGTCCGTGAAACGATGCGTACCAATCTTACTAAAGAAGATGGTCTGATCAGGGATTGATTAGATAAAGCTGTCCGTAACAATCACAAAACTTTTTACATCCACAAGAGTAATAGATATTTTTGCCCGTTTCGAGTGAATAGCTTCCGAAATTGGTTTTGATAACGTCACCTTGGATTCTCTCTATCGTGATTGCTTTAACAAGACATGAATCCATAGGATCGAGACGGTGATACTTTTCGCGCGTGGAGTGAACCCATAAAATAGGTGCTGGTACACAAAGGGAACGGACATGTTCACAATCCCATTCGCGGGTTGCACCTAATGCCTCTAGTTCTGAATCGCTGATATTGCGATAAGGACGCATAATGACTCCCAATAGCTTTTAGGAACTGATATGCATATTTAATTCATGAAATTTATAAAACGGTTATACACGAATCATTGCTTTGTTGAAGAGCTTTATGCGCACGTGAGATGATGCTGGATATATCATCATTTTCGCTTTGTACACTGGTACCAATACGCATACTGATATTTGTAAGAGTTTGAAAAGGTTCTTCACGCATTACCGTAAGTAATTTACGGCTGAATTTCATAGCATTATCGGAAGAATCAATGAGATAGGCTAATAAAAATACTTGTTTACCCCAACGTACAAGCATATCACTTTGACGTATATTGGATTTGATACTAAAACAAAAATCATGCAAATAGTGTACGGCTTCATTATCAGAGGACATGAGCTCGATCATGGTGATACCGATCAGTTTTTTATTAAAGATTGCCGCTTCAAAAAAACTTTTTGATGTGTGATTAAAATACTCTTTATCGTAGGCGCCGCTCTCTTTGTCGATACTGACGTCATTTTCGATCATAATCCGCTTTATTAGGTCTTGGGAAATATCGGTAAAGGTGACAATACTGTAGTTAGGTACAGGTGATTCAACGGATACGGAAAACGCATGAGGTTCGATACGATAGCTGAGCATACTGATGATTCGATCATGTTTAGGGAGTTGCATAAGGGCTGTTGTCCAATCCTCAGGATTATCGCTTTTACCGGCATGGAAATAACTGTCATGAGGGACAAAACGGTTCAGAAGTGAACCAAATTCTCGCAAAAACCCTTTTGCACATGAAACATTGGAAAAATCAAGAAAAGCTTTATTAAAAAGAATGGGAATACTATCACGCATTAAGACAATAAGATTTTTTTGGGTGTTAATGGCTGAGAGAAAAAGGTGACTGCAAACGTGATCTTCCTCTATCATATATACTTCATCTTGAGAAATTTCCATACATCTACCTTCGCCTTATTTGAGCTAATAATAACATATAGAAAGGGTAAATGGGGAATATTTGTGAGAAAAATGGTCTTAATTGACCACTTTCTCGTTTGTGTAAGAGTAGGTTGAGGAGATAGAGCGCAGACGTTCCGCTGCTTTCATAAATACGTCGATAGTATAGTCGATTTCATCTGCCGTTGTAAATCGGCTGAGGCTGAGACGGATTGCTGTATGAGCAAGTTCCGGATCTTCTCCGATAGCGTTCATAACGGGGTTGGCTTCGAGGGATTCAGAGGCGCACGCACTTCCGGTGGATGCTGCGATGCCGGCACGGTTGAGATCCCAGAGCATTGATTCACCTTCGATACCGCGAAGAGAGATGAGAATGGTATTCGGTGTACGGCGAGCGCGATCACCCACCACGATGGTATCGGGAAGCTGAGAAATGGCGTCTTCGAGACGGTCACGCAATGCGCGTACATCACTGTTCATTTTGTCCAAGTGACCGACTGATTGCTTCATTGCCAATCCCATACCGATGATGTAAGCGACATTCAGTGTTCCGGCACGTTTGCCACCCATTTGTTCCCCACCGTGGAGGAGATTAGGGAGCTCTGAGCCTTTTTTAACATACAACCCCCCGATCCCTTTAGGCCCGTGGAATTTATGGGCGGAAAAGGTGAGATAATCGATCGGCGTTTTGGTGAGATCGACTTTGACTTTTCCAATGGCCTGAACCGCATCGGTGTGGAATAAAATTCCACGCTCTTTTGCGATAGCAGCAACTTTTTCAACAGGGAAAATCATCCCGGTTTCGTTGTTCGCCCACATCATACTAATTAATATCGTTTTGTCCGTTATCGCCGCCGCAACACGCTCAGCGCTTACATAACCGTAGGCATCAACGTCTACAAATGTGATCTCAGCACCATTTTCTTCGAGGAAGTGGAGAGTTTCGAGGACGGAAGGATGTTCCACTGCTGAAGCGATAATATGATTTTTAGACGGATCACGGAGGATATGTTTGAAAAAGATCCCTTTAAGGACGGCATTATTGCTCTCAGTTGCGCAGGAAGTGATGAGGATGTCATCGGCATCGGGCGCGTTAAGCGCATCGTACATATAGCCCATCGCTTCGTTGAGATACGGACGAACTTCGATACCGTATTGGTGCAACGAGTTCGGATTCCCGTAGAGATCCTCGAAAAATGGCTGCATTTTTACTTTTACGATAGGATCGAGCTTGGTGGTGGCATTGTTATCTAAATAGACGCGTTTCATAGATAGTCCTCATAATGTCGGTTAATATGAGGAGAGATTGCAAGATTTGTTCGAGATGGAAACAAATGTTATATTTTACTTGCAGTTATTGGATGTGAAAGATCATAGGTGAATATTCTAATTTTATCGGAAATAGGATTTTGCCACTTTCTAAGTTTTAACTCTAATTCATGTAAAGTTTCTTTTGGTTCATTAAAGAGGTTACCTTTAAAACTAAAAATACCAAAAGCCCCATATTCAGCATTAAGATTTTCCATATAAGCAGGTAATTGTACTTTAAGTCCATGTTCTAAATCAGACGCATGTGCACGTTTAAATTCTATACACATTTTCACATTTTTGTGATTTTTTAACTGCCCTATAAATACGAAATCTACATTTCCAACACCAGTAGTGTATTCTGGAACAACTTCTATATTTGCTGTAATTGCCGCATCGTAAACAATATAATGTATTGCTGCATGTAAATCTGTCTCATCTTTTGGTTTTTTATCAATTATTTTTTTACCTTTTTTTATTACATTCCAAAAAATATCTTTGGAGGGATGTTGGCTGATTTTTGCTTGAATTTTTTGAAGGACTTCATAACATTGTTGTCTAAATAATTCAACGGTTTCATATTCTTGTCTTGGAATTAAGCTTTGTATATAGGCCTCTTTTATTGTATTGTATGGTGTTGTAAAATAATCAATATCTAATGATTCTTCTAGTAAATAAGCCTTAGGGCTTCCAGTTAGTTCTCTCAAAAATATTTGAAGTTTTGTTGGACTCCAACTACAAAAGACTACTAAATTATCTCCATAGGTGTCAAAATCAAATCTGTCAACATCAAATACACAAACATTGCTATTTCTACTCAAATAAATATGCATATTATTGATTTCTAGTGAGAGATTATAATTTTCATCTAACACAGAGAAAATGATTCCACCAGTATTTAATGCTTGACTATTCGTTTCAAATTTAATAGTAGCTTCTGATTTTAGTAGATCAGAGTTTGTCAAATATCCATTTATTGTATCTGTAATGGTTATGTTCAATAGAAAACCTTTAACTACTTATTGTCGTTAATCATCTGCTCGACAGTCTCTTTTAACGTATGAATATCGTTTTTGCATACATCATAGACCGCTTCGGCATTGAGATCGAAATAGTGATGGCTGATGATGTCGCGCATCCCTTTGACCGATTTCCAATCCACCGCAGGATAATTGGGTAGCAGTTTTTTGTCGGTGATTTTGTCGATATTTTTGAGACTTTCACCGATGGCGATCAACTGCATACAGATGGCATCGAGTTTTTCATGACCTGCTTCATTTTCTAAAAAATCATCGGGGGATTGGATCGGTTCAAAGCGTTTGATGATGCGCTCGGTCGCGCCGTGAATCTGAGTGAGGGTTTCGATCAGCAGAGCCTTTTCAGGCATAGATCGCTTCTTTTTGGATACGTTCTTTTAAAAACGTGTTCATGCTCTCACGGTAGCTGATGAGGTCGACATGGGTGTGCATCAGTTCTTCAAGATCAAGACGGATACGGGAGAGTTTAAAAAGGTTCGGTTGTTTGGTTTCGATGACAACATCGACATCGCTCTCATCGGTCGCTTCATCGCGTGCGACAGAGCCGAATACTCCGATTCGGAGTATTCCGAACTCATCAGCATGATGCTGTTTGTACGATTCTAATACTTTGAGTGCTTCTTGTCGTTTCATGCAATGATTATAACCTATCTGTAGGGCGTATTTCAATTAGCCTTTCTTTTGTATGGTTTTGATGAGATTTTAGCCATATTATCGGGAGAATTAATCCTTGAATATCGTTATAATTGAACTTATTCGATAAAATACGGGTTTTATTTAGTACAGCATTACGATTGAGAAGGTTTTTTATATGAACGAGAGCAAAGATTTTTTACGAACCATCGTCGAAGAGGATTTACACGCGGGCAAATACAGCGAAGTTGTAACCCGTTTCCCCCCTGAGCCAAACGGCTTTCCCCACATCGGACACGCCAAATCGATCGCGATCAATTTCGGAATCGCGCGGGACTATAAAGGGCATTGTAATCTTCGGATGGACGATACCAACCCGACGACGGAAGACACCCGCTACGTTGAAGCGCTCAAAGATGCCGTAGAGTGGCTCGGATTCCAGTGGGAAGGGAATGTCCGCTATACGTCGGATTATTTCCCTGAACTCTATCAATACGCTATTGAGCTTGTCAAAATGGGAAAAGCCTACGTCGACAGCCTCACTGAAGAGGAGATCCGAGAGTATCGCGGGACGGTGACCGAAGCGGGACGCCGCAGCAAGTACTCTGAGCGCAGTGTCGAAGAGAATCTCGATCTCTTGGAGCGGATGAAAAACGGTGAGTTCAAAGACGGTGAACACGTCCTCCGTGCCAAGATCGACATGAGCGCGGCGAATATGAAGATGCGCGATCCGCTGCTGTACCGTATCCGACACGCCCACCACTACCGCACAGGCGATGCGTGGAATATCTACCCGATGTACGATTACGGTCACTGCCTCTCGGATTATCTCGAAGGGGTTACCCACTCTATCTGTACGCTGGAGTTTGAAAACAACCGCGACATCTATGATTGGGTACTCGATACGCTGGGGCTGACATCACCGCGTCCGTATCAGCACGAGTTCGCACGTCTGGGGATCAACTACACCGTCATGAGCAAACGAAAGCTCCTTGAACTGGTCAACGAAGGGTATGTGAACGGTTGGGACGATCCGCGCATGTCGACCATCGCAGGACTTCGCAGACGCGGGTATACCCCTGAGTCAATCTTGAACTTCTGTCATCAGATCGGTATCGCAAAAGCCAACTCGATGGTCGATGTGGCACAGCTCGAGTTCTGTATCCGAGATGATCTCAATACCAAAGTACCCCGCGTGATGTGTGTCCTAGACCCGCTCAAAGTGACGATCGAAAATTACGAAGGGAGCGAAGAGCTTGATGCCTCGTATTACCCTGAGGATGTACCGAAAGAGGGGAATCGAAAACTGCCGTTCTCCCGCGAGATATACATCGAACGTGAGGATTTCAGTGAGAATCCCCCTTCGGGCTTTTATCGTCTCACACCTGAACAACCCGTGCGCCTCAAACACGCCTACATCATCACCTGCAAAGAGGTAATAAAAGACGCCTCAGGCAACATCACGGAGATCATCGCAACATATCATCCCGACTCCAAAAGCGGTTCCGATACGAGCGGTATCAAGGTCAAAAGTGCAATCCAATGGGTCGAAGCGAGTACGGCTAAAACGGTCGAGGTGCGACTCTATGATCGTCTCTACACCTGCGAAGCACCGGAGGGGGTCGAAGATCTCAATCCCGATTCGCTCAAAATCATCAAAAACGCTCTGGTCGAACCCGCTCTCATCACCGAAAAACCGGATGTCCGCTTCCAGTTCGAACGTCAGGGGTATTTTTATGCCGATCCGATCGACTATACCGACGAAGCACCGGTATTCAACAGAATCGTAGGGCTGAAAGACTCGTGGAACAAAAAGAACAAAGCGGACGAGAGCACAGCCAAGCTAGAGCGCAAAGCGCCTGAGAAAAAGGTACAGATCGACGGTGAAGTAGCACCGATGAGTGAAGCCGAGCAGGCGTGTTATGCGAAGTATACAAACGAGTTCAAGCTTAACAGTGAAGTGTCGAATATCCTTGCGCGTGATGAGAAACTCGCCGTATTCTTCGAAGCGGCTCTTTCAGTCCATAACAGCCCAATAACCATTGCCAACATTGTGGCTAATGAGGTCGCCAGAGAGCTAAAAGAGAAAGACGCAAGTGAGCTGAAATTCACCGCCGCGCAGATCGCCGAGCTGGTCAAAATGATTGATGATGAGATCATCTCGAACAAAATTGCCAAACAAGTCTTTGAAGAGATGGCGCAAAGCGGTGAGAATCCATCCAAAATCGTCGAAGCGCAGGGATTGGTACAGATCAGTGATCCGGCGGTGATTGTGCCGATCATCGATGACGTGATGGCGAAAAATCCCGATAATGTCGAAAAGTACAAAGCGGGCAATACGAAACTGTTCGGGTTCTTTGTCGGGCAGGTGCTTAAAGCGACGGGAGGAAAAGCAAATCCTCAGGTCGTCAATGATCTGGTGGCGCAGAAGTTACAATAAAGTAGGAAGAAGTTCACGCTTCCGCGTGATCTTCTTTTGTTTTATAGACGTAGATTGGTTCATTTGTTGGGTCTTCGATCACTGCTTCGGTAATCGTAAGACTTTGCAGATTCTTTTTTGACGGGCAGCTAAATTGCAATGGCAACATCGCTTCTTCGATGATACTGCGTAACCCGCGTGCACCGACACCGCGATCGATCGCTTTTTGAGCGACCGCATCGAGGGCTTTCGGCTCGAAATTCAGCTCGATACCGTCCATATCAAACAACGCTTGGAACTGTTTGATGAGGGCATTGTCCGGCTCTTGGAGGATTTGAACCATTTGTTCTTTAGTAAGTTCACGCAGTTGGGCGACTACGGGGATACGTCCGATAAACTCCGGGATAATTCCATAATGAACCAATGCTTTCGCATCTATTTTTTTCTCTTTGACTTCGCCTTTTTCAGCGGTTTTGCTGAATCCTACTTTGTTCGACTTTTTCGTATGGGAATCGGGAACGAGACCGACGAAAGCACCTCCGCAGACGAAGAGAACATGAGAGGTGTTAAAGAGGACGGTTTCGGTCGTAGAATTTTTGCGGCTACCTTTGACTGGGACATAGACTTCGGCACCTTCGAGGATTTTGAGCAAACCTTGTTGTACCCCTTCACCGGAAACGTCACGTCCCATCGTCGAACTCTCACCTTTACGGGCGATTTTATCGATCTCATCGATGTAGATGATTCCCCGTTGTGCCAACTCGATATCGTAGTTTGCCGCAGCGAGAAGGCGTGAGAGGATGCTCTCGACGTCTTCACCCACATATCCGGCTTCGGTCAATGCTGTCGCATCGGCGACGGCAAACGGCACCTGCATGATCTTGGAGAGTGATTTGGCGAGCAAGGTTTTACCGCTTCCCGTAGGACCCACGAGGAGGATATTGCTTTTTTCCAATTCTACGTTGTTATAGACCGGATTTTCGATCCGTTTGTAATGGTTGTAGAGGGCAACGGCAAGGACTTTTTTTGCGTCTAATTGTCCGATAATATACTTGTCCAAAAACTCAACAATCTTTTCCGGTGTCGGAAGCTGTTGCTGCATTGCGGAGCGCTGTTCAAAACGGACCTCTTTTTGCAAAATACTGGAGCAGGTAGTGATACACTCATTACAGATATGAGTTGTCTCCGAAGAGAACATTTTTTTCACTTCACTTTGTTTACGACCGCAAAATGAGCAGGTTTTTTCTGGTGTACTCATCACACATCCTTTGCACTGAATTTTGTGAGAATTTCATCCGCAAGACCGAATTCGATCGCTTCTTTGGCTTCCATATAGTTGTCACGGTCGGATTCTTTTTCGATCACTTTGGCACTTTTCCCTGTTGCTTCAGCGAGGATGACATACAAACGGCGTTTGAGGTTGAGGATATGTTTGGTATGAATCTCGATATCGCTCGCTTGCCCTGAATAACCTCCGAGAGGTTGATGAATCATCACTTCAGCATTTGGGAGCATGTATCGATGACCCTTGTCACCGCAGGTAAAGAGTACGGCTGCCATCGAAGCAACCATCCCCATGGCATAAGTATAAACCGGAGCGTTGATAAGATTCATAGTATCTAATATGGCTAATCCTGACATCACTGATCCGCCCGGTGAGCTGATGTACATGTGTATCGGCTCTTCGGAGTCCATCGCCTCCAGATAGAGCAACTGGGAGACGATAACTCCCATCATATGATCATCGATCGCTTCGGTGATAACGATCACCCGATCCCCTAAAAGTTTGGAAAACAGATCGAAATAACGCTCTCCGCGAGGCGAAATATCTTTAACCGTAGGTATCATAGGCATATTTAGCTCCTTAAATAAATGCTTTAATGAATTCAGGAAGTGACATAGGAATCACTTCGAGGTTATGTTTGTCGATGAACTTTTTCTCTTTTTTACCTAACTCTTTGTCGGTGATGACGTAACCGCCTTCCAAATCCAGAGTCAACTCATTGGCAACCATGCGATCGGTATCTCGGTCGAAGGATGTCCCTAAAAAGAGGTATTTTTTCGTTTTACGGTAGGTTTTTAATACTTTTGGAACCGCAAACCCTCCCATCGCTTCGGTGAGCCAATCGACGTAATCGGCATCGGAAATGACAAAGGTCGGATTTGGCAGCGGTGAACCCATCGGTTTAAAGAGGATTTTTTCAGCATTGTCGAGAACTTCATCGTCTACGAGAAAATATTTTTGGTTTTCGACATCGTATTCGTATACTTCATAGCGGTTTAAATCACCCATGATACGTGATTTTCCGATGATAAGACAATGCGGTGTGAATGCCAAAAGTTCTTGGAACTTGGTGTCGCGGTTTGTATCGACGATATAGCGAGGCAACATATCGACTGTCGCTTTGTGTAATGGTGTCGGCTCGTATGGTTTGGTATAGATGTGGTTGATAAGCTGAGTCATGTACTCAACACCGCGACGTTGTTCGAGGTGCATCGCAGCACGGGAATATTCGAACATCAGACGCGGTGTCATCGCTCGTCCATTGTTCATTGCCAAAATGAGTGAATCACTATCGAAGGGTACGATCTCTCCCTCTTTGGTAGTCATCCCCTCAAATACCCCTAAACCGAAGTAGGGGATGGTAGTCTGGTTCCGTAACTCTTTTTTAATCGTTTCAAATAGTGTATCCATCGTAATCCCTTTTGGAGCTTTTGATAAACGATTGCATTTAGTGTTCTTGTTCTAAATAGGAGTAAAATTATCTTATTTGTAGGTTTTTGGTTTGAGAAGAAAAAAGAGGGACAAAAATGTCACCTCAATTTACCCGTGACACCCTTTTCCCGTATAACAGCTGTTGGCCGCTACAATTTTTGCAAGAGTTTTATCGATATTAAATGGATTATTTAGATCATTTAGAATTTCGTGATAGAACACTGCACCGTCTTTTGAAATGATAAAGAGCGATTTTGCAAGTTCTTTGTTTGAAAGACGGACACCGTAATAATCTCCGTACGCTTCATCATAATCATAGCCGCTCAGCCACTCTTCAAGAGAGGGTATTTCATGTTTGTCATTTGCGAGAATAAGCGCTTTAGTGATTCCGCCCAATGCGTTGAGCGAGAGGAGGGTGTCAATATCTTGTAGTTGTGAAATGAGTGTATCATCGACAAAGGGGGCGCTAATGAGGAGCTGTGTCGCACCGTTTTGTCCGCCGATAGAAAAAATTTCTCCCGCACGGTTTTTCAGATCGACTTTTTCCGACGCGTAACCGACGTCGAGAGGCATATCTTCGAGAGTGAGGATGGAATTATTATGATTGATTTGCACGATGAACCCTTTTGAACACTATTATAATGATAAAAATGCATTTAGCGTTCTTATAGACTAAAAACTTAGGCTACAGGGTGAATATATTGAAGACTATTGGTGATTTCGGTACCGATGAGAAAGTGATTGATGGCTTCTTCGGCTGTTTTTACAAATGGGGGTAACTTGTGGATTTTGATCCCGACATTTTTCATAGCGAAGAGGGTATTGAGACAGTATTGATCTACCAGTAAATAATCACACTTTCCGATCACTTCAAGCAGAGCATAATGCTCACTGATATGGTGAGGATCTTGAGCGATATCACATTCGCACTCACACGCTTTCATCTTCGGGTCTCGTACCATCTGTCCTTCGTATTTTTCCCACGGATTGAGGCGTGTTGCATGATGGCGGTAACGTATGTCTTTGCGTTCACCCAAAACCTCATAAACGGCAAACATAGTTGCACTGCAGGGATTTTGGTGATAAACACGTTTCATCGCGTCCATCGGAATGGCTACCATCATTATAAAACTCCTTATATTAATTATTAAAATGCAAGTTCTGTTCTTAATGATTTGAATAAGGAATAAAAATTTATTCATGTATATTCAGTTAATATCTTATAAAATAGGGGCAATTATTTTGAGGATGCTGGAGTTTGAATGCAGTTGTTTAATCATCAATATGAAACTGTTGAGAAGCTCGAACTTTTTGTGGACACTATCCTCTTACACAAAGGTGCTATGTTTATTCAACTCTTTAGCGGAGTCATGGATAAAACGCGGATTCAACCGATTCTTGATAGTTTAACATCAAAACTTCCCTCTGCCGTATTGATCGGTGCAACAACCGCCGGAGAGATTATCAATGGGACTATGACGTCAGGGGAGATTATTGTCTCTGTTTCTCTTTTTGATTCTACCGTCATTAAAACTTATTATTTCCCGAAATCGGATTTCTCTCACGGAGTACGTGCCGCGCAAGAGATTTTGAGTGATCGTACCAAGGTATGTATTGTTTTAAGCGAAGGGCTTAAAAGTGATTCGGAATCATTTTTGAACGGGTTTACGTCGATACGTAATGACGTGGTAGTTGCAGGAGGAAATGCAGGGGATGATTTGACATTTACCCGCACGTATATTATAAAAGAAAACACTATTTATGACGAAGGTGTTGTTATTGCCGTGTTAGAGAGCGATGTATTAGAGGTGCATCCTACCTATTCGCTTAATTGGACGATGATCGGCAAAGAGATGACGATAACTCGTGCTGAAAATAATATCGTTTACGAGATTGACGGCAGAGGAGTTAGGGAACTGTATACCCACTATTTAGGAGAAGAGACCATTGAGCAGATTCCAGCCAGTGCGGTCGAATTTCCGCTGGTAAAAGTCGAGGATGGGGTAGAAATTGCTCGCTCCATGATTGCGCAAACTGGCGATGGAGGGTTTGTTTATGCCGGACATTTTCATAACGGGGAAAAAGTACGTTTTGCGATAGGAAATGTTGAAGAGATCATGGATAATGCTGTTGATATACGCGAAGCGGTTGCTACGTATTCTGTTGAAGCAACGTATATTTACTCCTGTTCGGTTCGAAAGCTATTTTTAAAAGAGCAGCTTAATTATGAGTTTGGATTGATTGAAGAAGTTGCTCCTACGGCAGGATTTTTTACGTACGGTGAATTTTTTCATTCCCCTTCCGGCAATCAGTTACTTAATATTACGACAACGACCCTCTCTCTGAGTGAATCACATGAGAGTAATATCCCTAAAACTAGTGTACTGAAGCATCATAACCGTCATACGATGCTTAAATCCCTCACCAACTTGGTCAATGAAACACAAAGTGAACTTGATGACAGCATCAAAATTCTCGATCAATACAAAATGGTGCTGGATGAGAGTTCAATCGTATCAAAAACAGACGTGGAAGGAGTTATCACCTACGTTAATGATGCTTTCTGTAAAATTTCGGGCTATACGCGTGACGAACTGATCGGACAAAAACATAATATTATCCGTCATCCGGATAATGATGCGGAACTTTTCAAAAACCTTTGGAAAACGATCAAAGAGGGTAGGATTTGGAAAGATACATTTAAAAATCTCTCTAAAAACGGAGAAGAATATTACGTAAAAACAGTCATTGCTCCTATATTTGACGATCGGGGTGACGTTGTCGAGTTTATTGCTGCCCGGGCTGATGTGACAGAGCTGATCGTCAAAGATCAAATTATCCGCCGACAATTGATCGATACGCTCAGCGGGTTAAAAAATCGTACGGCATTGCTTAGTGATTTGGAAAACGAAGACGATGATGTTGTATTGATCTTATTGAATATTGACAGGTTTTCAACGATTAACGACTATTTCGGCTACGAAATTGGAGATCAATTACTCAAAGCCTTTGCAGCTCGGCTCGAAACAACGATGGGACACGGATATTTTTACCGGATTAGCGGAGATGAATTTGCCATCATCTGTATAGACCATAAATTTGACGATACATTAAGGGATCAAGTTATCGAGTATATCAATAAGCTTGAAAATTTTAAATATCAGATATCAGGGCATGAACTTTCTATAAATGTTTCCGGCGGAATTGCACATGCCCCGTATTCGGATGTGTACAATCTCGCCCATATGGCACTTAAAGAGGCAAAAGAACAACGGGCAAAATTGATTTTTTTCAACGATAATACAGCGTTGACTGAAAAAACACGGAATAATATTTGGATGTTCGATAAAATTAAATCGGCGATCGAAGAGGATCGGATCGTCCCCTATTTTCAAGGGATTGTCGATAATAAAACCCGAAAAATTGTAAAATATGAGTCTTTAATCCGTCTAATCGAACCAAATGGGACAGTACTAAGTCCGTATTGGTTTTTGGAACATGCCAAAAAATCAAAACTCTACGATAAATTGACCCGAATTATGATTGCTAAAACATTTGCCGTTTTCGAAAATCTAGACTATGAGTTCTCTTTGAATTTAACAATGAACGATATCGTATCGGATGAAACACGTCCGTATATATATAAGATACTCGAACACTCGTCTGCAGCAAAGCGGGTGGTTTTTGAGATTGTTGAGTCTGAGGGGATTGTTAATTATCAGGAAGTGATTGATTTTATTAAAGCGGTCAAACAATTCGGTTGCAAAATCGCGATAGACGATTTCGGTACGGGATATTCGAATTTTAGCTATTTGAGCAAACTCGATGTTGATTACATCAAAATTGATGGATCGCTGATTAAAAATATTAACCTTGACAACGACCACCTCTACACTGTCGAGAGTATCCTCTTTTTTGCTAACAAGAAAGGGATTGAGACGATTGCTGAATTTGTCGAAGATGAATCTATCTTTAATAAAGTTTTAGAATTGGGGATTGACTACTCTCAAGGTTACCTCTTCTCCACTCCACAACCGACAATCGAAACATAATCTCTGTACGCTTCGGTTGTACCTCCTACAAAAACGTCACATTTTGTTGAACTCTCCTTTTTAAACCCATAGAACATTCATTGCATTAACTCTTTTTAGAAAATGGTTGCCGCCGGATGAGGTTGAGAATCATTGAATGACACTTAAAAGGAGTTATTATGAGTTGTTCCTCAAGCGGAAATGAATCTTTTATGCCCGAAGATATTCAAGCGAAGATACACAATCATCCATGTTATTCAGAGGGTGCACACCATCACTATGCACGTATTCACGTCGCGGTAGCACCGGCATGTAATATCCAGTGCAATTACTGTAACCGTAAATATGACTGTTCCAATGAATCTCGACCGGGGGTAACCTCTGAGCGTTTAAGTCCGGAAGAAGCAGCGAAAAAAGTACTTCTCGTCGGCGGTGAAGTCCAACGTATGAGTGTACTCGGGATCGCAGGTCCGGGAGATGCTCTCGCAAATCCGAAGAAAACATTTGAGACATTCGGAATGGTTCGCCAATTTGCACCGGATTTGAAACTTTGTCTCTCGACTAACGGTTTGGAATTGCCGAACTTTATCGATGAGATGGTGGAATACAACATCGATCACATCACCGTTACGATTAATAGTGTTGATGAAACCGGTGAGATCGGAAGTCAAATCTATCCGTGGATTTTCCATAACAACAAACGTATCTATGGAAAAGAAGCGGCACAAATCCTCCTCGAAAACCAACTCGAAGGGATGAAGAAATGTGTCGAAAAGGGGATTTTGATCAAAGCTAACTCGGTTCTTATCCCGGGTATCAATGACAAACATCTTCCGGAAGTTTCTAAAAAACTAAAAGAGATCGGCGTGTTCCTCCACAACATTATGCCGATCCTATCTGAGCCGGAATTCGGTACAGCGTTTGCCCTTGCAGGAGTACCGAGTGCTACCGATCAAGAACAAATGGCAGTCCAGGAAGCGTGCGGTATGGATATGAAACTCATGCAGCACTGTCGCCAATGCCGCGCGGATGCAGTAGGACTCATCGGTGAAGACCGTGGAGCGGAGTTCACCAAAGATACCTTTGCAGGACTCAGTTTCGATGAACTTCAAATCAAATATGATCTTGAAGCACGTCAAGCAGCCCAAGCGAAAATCGAAGAGTTTAGATTCTTCCTCGATCAGGCTAATGATCGTGTCCGTAAAGAGAAAGAAGAACTTAGTTCAATGGGTGTCACTATCCTTGTAGCCGTTACGACTGCGGGTGAGGGGATGATTAACCAACACTTCGGAAGCGTTAAAGAATTCTTAATTTACGAAGCAGGTGATAAAGGTATCCGATTTATCCATCACCGTAAAGTGGACGCAGAATATTGCGCAGGACCGGACGGTACTAACCCTCTCGCTCCGATTCTAGAAAAACTTAAAGATGTACAGCTGATCCTTACCGCAAAAATCGGCGGATGTCCGCAGGATGATCTAAAAGCGGCCGGTATCATCGCCGATCAAAGCTACGCGTATGAGCCGATCGAGATTTCGGTACTCAAAGCATCCCGTAAATACTTCGGTATGGATGAAAACGCGGAAGTGAATTAAGGAGCCTATCATGGCACTCATCAACGATACCACTTTACGCGACGGGGAGCAGGCTCCTTATGTCGCGTTCAATACCGAAGAAAAACTCCGTATTGCTACATTGTTAGATGCCTGCGGTGCGGATGAACTTGAAATCGGTATAGCGGCAATGGGTGTCAAAGAACGCGAAGATATTAAAGAACTTTTGGCTCTCGGGCTAAAAGCTCGAATGATGACGTGGAACCGGATGAAGATGGAAGATCTCGATGCTTCACTCTCGTGCGGTATTAAAGCGGTCGATCTCTCTATCCCTATTTCAGATATTCTTATCGATGTTAAATTCGGAGGCAGTAAAGCCAAAGTCTTATCGGAGCTTGAACGTGTCGTTACGGCAGCAACCAAAGAGGGTTTATTTGTCTGCATCGGCGGTGAAGACAGCTCACGTGGAAGTCATGAATTCATCCGCGACGTGATGGGGTTAGCCCGTGAGTGCGGAGCAGGACGTTTTCGCTATTGCGATACAATCGGTATTATGACACCGACACAAACATATCAAACGATTAAATCATTGTGTGATCTTAACCTCCTCCCGATTGAAATGCACACACACAATGATTTTGGTCTGGCGAATGCGAATGCCCTCAGCGGTATTGACGCGGGTGCTATCAGTATGAATACAACCGTCATCGGATTGGGTGAGCGAGCGGGTAATGCTTCGTTTGAACAGATTCTCATGACACTCAAACATCTCTACGGTGAGGCACGCTCCATCGACCCTCTCCTGATTCGAAATTTGGTTCATACCGTGGCAAGCGCGGCAAATATGTCGCTTGCCACCAATGCACCTGTCGTGGGTGAACGGATATTTGCCCACGAGAGCGGCATACATGCCGATGGGATGATGAAAGATTCCCATGCGTATGAACCATACGAAGCCGAAGAGGTAGGATTGCAGAGTTCTTTTCCGATCGGAAAACATTCAGGCAGTGCAACCATCCGTTATCATTTGGCGCGTATGGGAATTAGTGCTGAGAATAGTATTCTTCGGGATATGCTTCCCAAAATCCGTGAAATCGTCACCTCACGTAAACGGGTGCTTGATATCAGTGAACTTAAATCCCTCTATCAGGAAGCAGCATGTATATAGGGTGGCTTAAATTTGTCGATGTTCCCGAACTCATTAAAATAGCCGAAGAGACGGGCTGGTTGCTGGATGGGTATCACGTCAAACTTATAATGATGCATGCACCCCATTTATGTTACGGTGCTTATGAAGAGGGTGTTCTTGTCGGAGCAGTGATGGCAATAGAGTTCGAGACCTCGGCGATGATCAAATACTTTATGGTGAAACCGAGTCACCAAAAACAGGGGATCGGACGACGGCTGTTCAATACCCTATTCGGTGTCCTTAAAGATGAACACCCCTCTCTCTATCTGCATGCGAATCCTCAGCTCAAAAGCTTTTTTGAGCAAAGCGGCTTTAAGGCTGTTATGGAAGTAGGGCGCTTTCTCAATGTCGGAAAAGTACCGCCGTTTAGTTTTACCAATGCTCAGGCCAAAGAACTCGACGGCGGAAATTTCGATGCGACTATTCGTAAAATCGATTTTGAAACCTTCGGTGAAGATCGAATGGCGTTTATGCTTGACGAGATGGAGCGCAACAGTTCACTCAAATTTGCCTTACCAAACTCGTTTCAGCACTCCAGTGTCATCAATGCACGCGGAGTATATTTAGGGCCATGGCAATGCAGACCGGGATTTGAAGACGAAGCGGAAAAAATGATGCAGGGAGTCTTGTATTTCAGAGGGCTAAAAAAAGTCTTAGCCGATGTTCCTCTGGGGAATGCGAATGCGGTTGCATTGTTTGAGAAATACCATTTTCAGCAAAAAGGGACATTTGTCCATATGTGTTACGGTGAACCGCGTAATGTTAAGTTTGAAAACATTTACGCATTTTCATTGTGAGGAATAAACGATGAATCTTCTTGAAACCTGTGTGAATGAAAAATGCAGAGTCTTATCCATAGCACTGGATGAAACGTTAAAAGGTCATCTCTGCGCTATGGGGATTTGTCCGAATGCAACGTTGTGTGTGAAGCGGTACGGGCTTTTTAAAAGCAGTGTGCAGGTTCAGATCGGTGAACGCGTTGTTGCGCTGGGAAAAGAACAGGCACGTCATATCGAGATACGTGTTGCCTAACTTTAGGGGATTGCAAAGGACAAATTTGTCCTTGCCACTTAAACGGGCTTTGCTCGTTTTGGTGTGTAACATTAAATAAACAAAAGGATTCATTATGTCGGAAATGACTGAACAAGATCATAAAAAAGAGTTGGCGAAGCTCAAACGTTTGGCGGTTGAAGTAGCATCAGAGATTCACGATATCGTCGAAGATACGGTTTGGACGAATCATGTCAAAATGCCCGAATTGGCTGCAAAATTGTATGATGCAGTCGAAAAAGCTAACAGCTATAAGGTAGAACACTCCCTTTAAGGGGTGGGTTATGGCTACGAAAGAAGAAATCCTTGCTTTGGAGATTTGTGAATGCGGCTGTAAGAGTGTAGCCGATGCAATCAAGCTTTTTCAAGAGACCGATTTACCGTATAAAAAAGCGAAAAAACTCGTCACAGAGTGTGACAAGAGCTGCTGCCGTGCAGCCCTTCTCAGACTTTTTGATATGACGTATTTCGGTAAATTTGATTATGATGAGATTGAACGGCTGATTCAATTGCGCCACGATAAATTGGGAGAACTATTGGAACGGATGAAAAATGGACGATAATCTGATAATTCGTTTGGCCTATAGTGATGATGTTCCTGCTATGGCAAAGCTGTTAAGCGAACTTTTTGCCATTGAAGATGATTTTACGATTGATGGGGAGAAACAATCCCATGGTTTGGAATTACTCCTCCAATCTCCTCAAAGTGTTATTCTAGTAGCTGAAATGCAAAACGGTGTGGTTGGGATGCTTTCACTTCAGAGGATGATTTCCACAGCAATAGGTGAATATGTCGGCATCATCGAAGATGTCGTTGTAAGTGAATTTCATCGAGGGTACGGCATCGGAACTAAACTGTTAGAAACGGCAATCGATGAAGCGGAGCGTAGAGAATGGGGACGATTGGCACTCGGTGTCGATTTACGGAATACCAAAGCGATTGCTTTTTATCAAAAATATGGTTTTGAAACCAGTAACATGGGATTGATGTATCGGATAGCGTGAAGGATTGATTATCTTTTGCTCACGACAACCTTATTTTTTCCTTCCTCTTTTGCCTGATACATGGCATCATCTGCTTTTTTGACAAACGATTCGATGCTCTCAGCACCATTGTATTGAGCTACACCGATGCTAACGGTTATATGACCGACCTCTTTAAACGTAGAGTGCTCGATCTCTTTTTTGAGCCGTTCGGCAAGGGCTATAGTTCCCTCAAAAGGTGTATCTATTTGCAGAATGACAAACTCTTCACCGCCCCAGCGCGCGAACATCTCATTGCTCCTTACTATGGTACGGACGACTTCGGCAATTTGGATCAGGACATCATCCCCCGCATTGTGTCCGAAGGTATCATTTACTTTTTTAAAATCATCGATATCAAAAAGGATCAAGGAAACTGAAATAGTGGAGTCTTGGGCATGTTCAGTTGCTAATGTGAGCCATCGATTACACTGCAATCGGTTTGCCGCATTGGTCAGCGGATCGGTAGATGCAGCTTTTTCAAGCTCATGTTCAAAGATGACTCGTGATGTGATGTCTTTACCGGTTGAGATAAAATTGGTGAGTTCCTGACGCTTGTTTTTTAACGGGACGATGGTTTTGAATTCATGATAAAGGGTTGCATCTTTTCGTTTATTTGTCAGGACTCCGCGATAAGTTTCCCCTGAAAGGATCGTATCCCATAGATGCTGATAAAAGGAGGTTTGGTGTTCTCCGGATCGGAGGATATTGGGTGTATTGCCGATGACTTCATGCGCTAAATATCCCGATTGCTGCTCAAAAGTACGGTTGACATATTCTATTTTTCCCTCCAGATCGGTAATGACTACGGTATCTCCGCTCTCTTCGAGTGCTTTTGAGAGTCTGAGAAGATGAAAGTCGGTTTGGTGTTTAAAGACACGCAGTATCTGTGTGATCGCATAGCTTGCCACAATTGCGCACAAAGCGCGGAACAGCTCGATCGGTAAAGTGGTGAGTGCTTCAAAAGAGTCTTTGTTCACTACGGATGAGGGGAAAAACGATCCAGTGGGGACAATGAGTCCTGCAAAGATTCCATAGAGAAAAAAAGTGCTTGCAAGGAGATAAGCGCATCGTTTCATAGAATCATATACCGATCCTTGGACAAGGTAAAAGGGGTGAAAAAATATGTATGCGGTCATGAAAATTCCCGGAGCACCGAGGAAGTAGCGAATCAGAATATTGACATTTACAGAAGAAATATGATGAAAACCTATCAAAAATACAGCCGAACCTAAAATAATAAAGAGAAGAGTAATCATCGAAAATGTTTTATTCGAAACAACTCGTAAAGAAAAATAGAAAAGGATAGCATACGAGAGGCTCATCATTATCAAACTGGCTAGCTCAAAGACCTCTTTAGTCTCTTCAGCGCCCAATGATTTGAACATGACGAGCCATTCGGATATACCGTGGATAATTCCAAATGCACCCAAATATTTTAACTCACGGGTAAATTTGAAAATAGAATTTTCCATCGGGTAGTGGAGGATACTAAAGCCAAACATGAAAAATGCAAGGCCGTAGATAAAGTAGATATAGTCAATGAAATGGAGCATGAATTCTCATTTAGTGAAAGTATGATTAGGTATTCTTATGCAATTATAGCAGAGGAGAACTTTGAGGGTTATGGCTTATATGGTATGAAAGTGGACGGGGAGTGCTAAAGAGAGAATAATTAGCCTCTCCCTCGCGTTCCATAATAATACACTTCTTCTTCATTATTGACCGATTCAGGAATTTTGAGTTCTAAGGGCGCTGAAATTTCTACGTTTGTAAACCCGGCAATGACATCAAATTTATCTTCTCCTAAACTGAGGAGTTGACTCTCTAAAATACGAAGCTTGTGTTTGAGTTTATCCGATAAAGTGATGATCTCTTCATAATAGCGAACTGAGAGCTCGATTTCATGTTCGCTTGCTTTACTCTTGCTTCCTAATAGACCACCTAAAATATTTTTCTTCTTTTGTCCAAAATAGATAGGATATATCTTCATGTATTTATCATGCAATGTAAGTAGTAATTCTTCTATCTCTTCGATAACCATTCGAGAAGTCCCTAGACTAAAGAGCATCGCTTCATCATAAAACCATTTTCCAAAGAGTGAATCGGTAGAACTGAGTTGAATCGAATCAGAGGGAACATCTATACCGGACACGAGCAGTTTTATCGTGTTGACCCAGCGAATATGAGCTGTACGGGCTTGATGGAGATTGTGGATGGATTTTTCTTTATTGGACATAGCCGCCCCTTTTTAGTAGAAGTGTAACGGCTTGAAATAATTTTTACTCAGAATGATCGCTTATTTTTTAATCAAAAGAGCCAAAAAGGTGTTTGTCATACCCCTGCAAAACCTATTCCTACAAATTTGTACACAAAGTGCTGTTTTGTCGTAACGTTTTAGAAAATGTCGTAAAAAACCATAGAACGACGCATGCATCAACCTAAGTGAAGTTCAAAAATAAGGGGATAACATGGCTGGAGCAGCTAGCTTGCGACAAATCGCGTTCTACGGAAAAGGTGGGATCGGTAAATCTACTACATCTCAAAATACATTGGCAGCAATGTCACACTATTTCGATAAAAATATTATGATCGTTGGATGTGATCCAAAAGCGGATTCAACTCGTTTGATTCTTCACGAGAAAGCACAAGATACTATTCTTTCTCTTGCAGCAGAATACGGCACCATCGAAGACGTTGAGATGGAACAAGCTCGTCTTTGGGGTAAAGGTTTATTTGATAAAGAAACTCCGGGCGGTTGGATCAACTGTACAGAGTCAGGCGGACCAGAGCCAGGAGTAGGTTGTGCAGGTCGTGGTGTTATTACTGCGATTAACTTCCTCGAAGAAGAAGGCGCTTACGATGAAGAAGGTCTTGACTTCGTTTCTTACGACGTTCTTGGTGACGTTGTTTGCGGCGGATTTGCAATGCCTATTCGTGAAGGTAAAGCACAAGAAATTTACATCGTTATGTCTGGTGAAATGATGGCGATGTACGCAGCTAACAACATCTCTAAAGGGATTTTGAAATATGCAAACACTGGTGGAGTTCGTCTTGCCGGTCTAGTATGTAACGCTCGTATGACAGACAAAGAGTACGATTTGGCACTTGAGCTTGCTCAACGCCTTGGAACTCAATTGATCCACTTCGTACCACGTAACAACATCGTTCAACATGCTGAACTACGCCGTATGACGGTTGTTGAATACAGCCCATATTCTGACCAAGCTCGCGAATACAAAGAGCTTGCTCGTAAAATCGTTTATAACGATATGAAAATCATTCCTACTCCAATCAGTATGGATGAGCTTGAAGACTTGCTCCTTGCATTCGGTCTCGAAGACGAAGTTGATGAGTCTCAAGTTGGTAAAGCTGCGCACGAAGCGTAAGGTACCGAACGATTCCTCTTTTGAGGAATCTTCAATGGCTGTCATAGAAGTTCTATGACGTTTAACATCTTGTTAATAATGAAAAGAAAACAACAGAAAAAGGAGATTAGATGTTTGTATTAGGTTTTCACTTCCCAGCTTCAATGGGGAATCAAATTCCAGACGAATTAGTTGCAGAAAAAATTGCCGATGTTGATATCAGTGACGTTAAAGAGATCAAACTTTTGATGGGTACTAAAGATAAAGATAAAGAGTGGATCAGCTACACAAACAAAGATACTTTCTTGTTCCGTGCAATGGTTCATTACTTCAAAGAAGAGAACCCTGATAAAGCACAAAAATACATGATCTACATGAACCGTTACCAAATGTCTGCAATCTCTAAAAGAGTTGATGCAGCGGATGATGAAACAATGAAATTGTGTCATAACTTAGATTCGATGGAACAATTCCGTATCGAAGTCGCGTAAGGAAGGGGTGTATTATGGGTCCAGAAACACTAGAAGCTAAACAAAAAGCGGCCATTGAAGAGATCTTAAAAGCGTATCCTGAGAAAGCGGCAAAAAACCGTGAAAAACACTTAGGCGTTGGTTCTCCAAATGACGAAAATCAAAAAACGTGCGGTGATGTCCGTTCTAACAAAAAAACCGTCCCTGGTGTTATGAGTCAACGTGGTTGTGCTTATGCAGGTTCTAAAGGGGTTGTATGGGGTCCAGTTAAAGATATGATTCATATCTCTCACGGTCCTATCGGATGCGGTCAATACAGCCGTGCTGGTCGTCGTAACTATTATATCGGTGTAACCGGTGTTGATACATTCGTTACTATGAACTTTAGTACGGATTTCCAAGAAAACAACATCGTTTTCGGCGGAGACAAAAAATTGGGTATCGCTATTGATGAAATCAATAACCTTTTCCCTTTGAATAACGGTATCACTGTACAATCAGAATGTCCGATCGGTTTGATCGGGGATGATATCGGTGCTGTTGCGAAAGTAAAAGCAAAAGAGCTTGATAAAACAATCGTTCCTGTTAACTGTGAAGGTTTCCGTGGGGTTTCTCAATCATTGGGTCACCACATCGCAAATGACACGGTTCGTGACTATGTTTTTGATGCAAAAGTAAATGTTAATACAAGCGATGTAGAAACGACTGAGTATGACGTAGCAATCATCGGTGACTATAACATCGGTGGTGACGCTTGGTCAAGCCGTATTCTTTTGGAAGAAATGGGTCTTCGTGTTGTTGCACAATGGTCTGGAGATGCGACTCTTAAAGAGATGGCATTGACTCCAAAAGTTAAATTGAACTTGCTTCACTGCTACCGTTCAATGAACTACATCAGCCGACACATGGAAAAAGAGTACGGGATACCTTGGATTGAATATAACTTCTTCGGACCGTCACAAACTATCAAATCTCTCCGCAAAATCGCGGCGTTCTTTGATGAGAGCATCCAAGCAAAATGTGAAGAAGTTATCGCTAAATATCAACCGATGATCGATGCGGTTATCGCGAAATATAAACCACGTCTTAATGGTAAAACTGTAATGTTGTTCGTCGGTGGTCTCCGCCCTCGTCACGTTATCGGTGCTTACGAAGATTTGGGTATGGAAGTAATCGGAACCGGTTATGAGTTCGCTCATGATGACGACTACAAACGTACAAAAGAAGAGATTTTCCGTTCGACTGTAATCTATGATGATGTCAACGAGTATGAGCTTGAAGCGTTCGTTAAAAAACTTCAACCTGACCTAGTAGCTTCTGGGATCAAAGAGAAGTATGTATTCCAAAAAATGGGTCTTCCATACCGTCAAATGCACTCATGGGATTACAGCGGACCTTACCACGGGTACGATGGATTCGCTATTTTCGCCCAGGATATGGATCTTGCGATCAATTCTCCTGTATGGGCACATTCAAAAGCACCATGGGAACAAGAAGGCTGAAGCCTTCTTCCCTGCACTGAGCGAGCTTAGTCCGGCTCAGCTGCTTTAATTATACACACTGAGTTGGCTCTCGCAGCAGGCCCTTGCGCTTTTGGCGCTTTGAAAATTCCTTGCCTCGTATGAGGCAGAAAATTGTCTATACCAAGGAAAACACAATGCAAGAAGTAGAAAAAATCGTAAACGGGAAAGACCTGTTTAAACGACCTGAGTACCAAGATGTACTCAAAAACAAAAAACAATTTGAGTCGTCCATGCTCGCAATCAACCCTGCGAAAGTTGAAGAGATTGCTGAGTGGACTAAATCATGGGATTACCGTGAGAAAAACCTTGCTCGTGAAGCAATTACTGTTAACCCTGCGAAAGCATGCCAACCTCTTGGTGCGGTTATGGTTGCACTCGGGTTTGAAGGTACTATGCCTTACGTTCATGGTTCACATGGATGTGTTGCGTATTTCCGTTCATACTTTACTCGTCACTTCAAAGAGCCTACACCATGTGTATCTGACTCTATGACTGAAGATGCTGCGGTATTCGGTGGATTGGTAAATATGAAAGAGGGTCTTAAAAACTGTGCTGCAGTTTACAAACCTAAAATGATCGCTGTTTCTACTACTTGTATGGCAGAAGTTATCGGTGACGACTTGATGGCATTCATCATCGCTGCAAAAGAAGAAGATAAAGGTGAGTTTTTACCTGCTGAATATCCGATTCCGTTTGCACACACTCCTTCATTCGTAGGAAGCCATATCACTGGATATGACAACATGATGCACGGTATCATGTCTCAACTTACTGAAGGTAACAAAGGCGAAACAAAACAACGTATCAATATCATCCCTGGTTTTGAAACGTATATCGGAAGCCTTCGTTCAGTAAAAAGCATCGTAGAAGCATTCGACACTGACTATATCATGTTGGGTGACCACTCTGATCAATGGGATATGCCTGCTGGTCAATACGAAATGTTCCAAGGCGGAACAAAAATCGAAGACGCAAAAGATTGTATCAACTCTTCTGCTACTATCAGTCTTCAAAAATATGCAACGTCTAAAACTATGAAAATGGTAGAAAAACGTTGGAAACATGCTGGTGGAACAAGCAACCCAATCGGTCTTAAAGGGACTGATGAGTTTGTTATGAAACTTGCAGAATTGACAGGTAAAGAAGTTCCTGCAAAACTAAAAATCGAGCGCGGCCGTTTAGTTGATGCTATGCAAGACAGCTATCCGTACATGCACGGTAAAAAATTCGCTATCTGGGGTGATCCTGACTTCCTTCTAGGTGTTGTTTCATTCTTGTTAGAGATGGGTGCAGAGCCGACTCACGTTCTATGCCACAATGCACCGAACGGTTGGGAAGATGAAATGAGAGCATTGCTTGATACATCTCCGGCGAAAGATAGCCTAAATGTTTGGGCAGGAAAAGACTTGTGGGCAATGCGTTCACTCTTGTTCACTGAGCCTGTCGATTTCATGATCGGTAACAGCTATGGTAAAGAGTTGATGCGTGATACTGGTACTCCGTTGATCTACATCGGATTCCCAATCTTCGACCGTCATCACCTACACCGTTACTCTATCAGCGGATACGATGGAGCGTTGAACCTTCTTACTTGGATCACGAACAAAGTTCTTGACCAATTGGATGAAGATACCAAAGGTATCGCTACAACGGACTACTTCTTCGACCTCATTCGCTAAATCTTTGTCCCCTTGCGGGACAAAACTTCATTGTTTCTCGTCATTTTCCCCTTATGGGGATTTTTTTGGTTGAGTTTTTTTCGAAAGACTTAGTCAAACAAATAGGATGATTTATGGCCGGTGTACAAGATAAATTAAAAGCAGAATTAATGGTCGAAATCTATGCGAGTATCGATCGTATTTATGATTCAATCGAACAACATTTCGACCTTGATGAGACTCGACGAAGCAATGTCATTAAAAGTCTCAATACTCTAAAAGATGAACTTTATTTCGTCGTCCAAACTACTCCACTCTCCTAAAATACACCAGTACGGTGTATTGCTTTTTAATAATGATATTTCAGTCCGATAATCAATGAATGGTCGCTCGCCGAATCACTCAGACCATACCCGTAATCACCCCCGATTGACCAGTGTGAGCCGATATTTTGCATATATCCGGCATGAATACTCTTAACACTTTCAATATCTTGATAGATCGTATCGTTTTGGTTATATGAGATACTGAGTGTTGATTTGGGTGTTAACTGATATCCAAAGCCTGCTTGAAACATTTGCGTATTTTGATACGTTGCTTTTGCCACATCCTTATCATTTACCCATGTATGGCTGTATCCACCGAACAAATATTTTGTAGAATCGATTTCATACTGTAAATTTAATAATGCTGTATAGTCAACAGCCTCATTGCTATAACTGCTTTTATACGTCGGAAGAACGATACCTATGCCGGGATAGAGTGTAAGTTTTTCAGTTGGTGTGATTCGATATAAAACATTTATCAGTGTGTCATTCCAGCCGTTTGCCATTGCATCGGATAGATCGGAACGGTAGTAGGATGTGAATCCTTGAAATATCCAGTTTTTTAGATAGATATCAGCCTCAAATGATGTTGTCCACGTATCGCTGTATTCTTGTGAAGCGTAGTTTATTTTTGAATATTCTTCGGCAAAAATCAGATCAAAATGAAGTGAGTTTTGTGTGCTTTGTATCGTACAACCGTTTAGATCGACCAAATCACTAAACAGTGTTTGCGGACATTTGTCATACGCGTCTTCTACACCGTCCATATCGCTGTCGGTGTATCCAAATAGTGAAGTACTAATTAAAAGTGCAACAAGATAGCTCCGTTTCATGGATGTCCTTGCTGTTTTGGAGCGGAATTGATATTTTTATTATATAACGGTATCACTCCTGAACCGCCTACACCGCTTCCTTGTGTGAAACCGTTTTGAAATTTCCCACTTCCTCCCATACTGCTTTTGAGTGTTTCTAACGCATTGGAGCGTTCTTCTTCATTCATTGCGGCGATTTTCATTTTAAGAGCATTCATTAATTCTACTCTTTCCTGAGGATTGGCATGTTTGATCGCTTCAATCTGTTCGTTCAGTGATTGAGCGGCATCCAGTGATATAGCAGTTACGAGGACGAATAGTAAAGAGAGTTTAGTATTCATATGTATCCTTTTTTTTAAATAGTGTAAGTATGGTATAAAACCATTAGCGAACCGTTAGCGAAGCAAGCTGTAGTGTGAATAGACTCCCTTTGCCGGGTGAACTTTCTACCTCTATGGATATTTTTAGCATATCGCAGAATTTTTTTACGATATGCAGTCCGATTCCCATTCCACGTTCATGTTCTTTGTAAAAACGCTCAAAAATCTTTTCAGGATGGGCAATCCCTTTGCCTGTATCTTGTATAAAAAGAGATGCTTTGCGGCTATCAACATTGATGTTAACTGAGCCGCTTCGAATGTTGTATTTAGCGGCATTGCTAAGCAGATTGTCGATAATACGGACAAAAGCATCTCGATTTGTATCGATCAAGAGCGTTTCTTGATTGAGGGTAAACGTGATTTCAGGATAAAGCTTTTGAAACGCTATCAACCTCTCTTCCAATAGACCATGGAGGTCGAAACGTTCACGCTTGACATCATGTTCTTCGAGATATCCGCGTAAATTATCCCCTAATGAGACGATTGTATCGATGCTTTGTGTGATTCGTGCTATCTTTTTTTCATCCTTTTGTTCGACGCTTAATCGGCTGACATTCAGACGAAGGGTTGATAGAGGAGTATTTAGATCATGCAAAATATCACGACTGAACTCTTCGGTCAAACGCAGAGCCCGACGCAATGGATTGAGAGCATAGAGAGAAAAGAGGGCTGAGATGACTAATATGACTGCAAGTGCCCAGAGATAATGACCTATCACTTGATTTTGTGATTGTCGCAGCAGTTTTTGATAATGACTTTGCGACAAGCTAAGTTTCAGGGCATAGGTATCGTTTTTCGGTATTGAAAACAGCGCATACAGCTCTTGGTGTGATTCACTGAGCTGGTAGAGTTTTTTCGATTCCAGCGGGACAAAATCAAAGTCGTATTGGGTACATTTGAGATCGTAACTGCATAAACGCATTTCATTGTATACTTTTTCATGGATTTCGTGTTTGAGTTTGAAATATTCATAATACTCCAGTACTCCGCTCAAAAAGGCGAGAGAGAGAAAAAAGACTCCGAAACTTTTTAGAAACGATTCACGTTCAGCTCTTCTCAATGCGATATCCTATCCCCCGAACATTTTCGATGTTCCATCCGGTAGTATGTTTGAGTTTGTTGATTGCGACTCGTAATGCACTCTGACTAGGGTGTTCCATTAGATCGAATAAACTTTCTTTGCTGATAGTGCGGCCGATATTGGTTATAAAAAGGCGTAAGAATGGCAGCTGTACATCACCGAGTGACAAGAATTTTCCGTTTCGTTTTACTTCATCATTAATAGGATTATAGGTGACCTCTCCATATTGTACATCTTGTTTGATCTGACCGAATCGGGCCTCGATACGAACTAAAAGCTCTTCTGGATAAAAGGGTTTTTTTAGATAATCGTTTGCACCCACACCAAATCCTTTTGTGATGGAAGCAATATCGCTCATTGCACTGATAAAAATTGTAGGGGTTTGATCATCGGCACTGCGGAGACTTTCTACAAGATCGAAACCGTTGATCTCAGGGACATTGATATCAAAAATATAGAGATCATAGTGAGTGTTGAAGGCGGCTTCCGCCGCTGCTTCGCCATCGGAAACCCAGTCTGTCGCATATCCTGCTTCAGTGAGCATTTCGTGCAGAGTTTCACCTAGAACTGTATCGTCTTCCAACAAGAGGATAGTCAATGAAACTCCTTTTAAGTGTATTAATAATTATATCAGAGTTGTTTATTAAACGCTGCGAGATGGTTTTTGACGCAGAGTTCTTCTAAACTCATCGCATTCTTTGGTGCTGCATGCCTCCGCCTTGACCCATTTGTGATCTAGCACCATTTTGGTGATTAAATCTATTTTGAGTCATATCTCTTTGCATGATCTGTCGCTCTTCTTGGTTCATAGATTGCATACGGGTTTGCATTTGGGCTTGGTAGGCTGCGCGTTCTTCGATCGGTACTGATCCACGCATTGCTTTCATCTCTTCCATATTCATAGCACTGTAGTCTGTTGCAAACGCTGCAACACTTAATAATGCGATTAGACCTAACTTTTTCATGGGATGCTCCTGTGTTTTAGATGCTGAAAGTATTACGTAGTAGCATTAGTGAAGTGTTAGTGCGAAGTACAATGAATGCAATGTCATCCATACATTAGATATATTAAAGAGGGAGCTTACATGTTTAAGTATTTGTTTCATTTATACACAGTGTCGAAATCTTTTGTAAGTTTCAGTCAAAAAATATCATGATTCATGTCATAAAGTTTTATGATGGAATGTGAAATCAATTAAAGGTTTGATTGTGTTTCAGATGAAAAAAATGACTCTATTGCAACGAACAGTCGTCTGGTTGATCGCAATAGCTATGTTTTTTTTTCTTTTACTGCTTTCTATTATATGGGCATTAAAACAATCGGTTCAGGAAGGGTATGATCCCTCTCTAAGCTTAATAATTTTGTACTTTATCGGTGTTTCTATTGTTATCGGATTGATTATAAAGGTATTCAGATCGTTTTCAAAACCGATTACGGAATTGACCGAAAACGCTTTGAAAATAGCGGATGGTGATTATAATGTCCATTTTAACATTGAAGACTATGATGTTGAATGGAAGCTATTGATGAGCATATTTAACCAAATGTCCGTAGAAACGCGGCGCAAGATTGAGCAGCTTAATAATCAGAATGAAGTCTTGTTTATCTATAAAGAACAGATTGAAGAACTCAATCAACGTCTCGCTAAAAAGATTAAAATCAAATCAAAACAGCTTCAAGGTTATCTCGACATAATCGATAATTATGTTATCACTTCTCAAACCGATATAAACGGCACGATTACGTATGCATCAGAGGCATTTTGCCGGATCAGCGGCTATACGAAAGAGGACCTCATCGGAGAGAATCACCGTATTATTCGACATCCCGACATGCCTGCAACATTATTTGAAGAGTTATGGGCTACTATCAGCTCGGGGAAAATATGGCATGGCGAGATGAAAAATCGTAAATCCGATGGTGGTGAGTATTGGGTGGATACAACCATTACACCGAATATAGAAGAGGGTGTAATTACGGGCTATACAGCTGTACGACATGATATCACGGATCAAAAACTGATTGAAGAGATGGCCATTACCGATGCGATGACCGGTCTGTATAATCGCCGTTTTTATGCGAAAATAATTGATGATGAGCTCAACCGTGTCAAACAGCATCACTCCACTCTGGCATTGATGATGCTGGATGTTGATAATTTTAAACTTTACAACGACACCTATGGACATCACGCAGGAGATACTGTACTCAGTAAAATTGCCAATGTACTCAAATTTTATACATCAAGATTCGGTGAGTATGCATTTCGATTGGGTGGGGAAGAATTCGGGATTATCGTCAGCGATATGAATGAAGAAAAATACGGAGCTTTGGCTGAACACATTCGTACTTCAGTTGAAAAGTTGGCAATATTACATGAAAAAAACGATCCTGCTTCATGTGTAACCGTATCGATCGGAATTGCACTCTATTATCCTGATAGTGTCATGTCGTGTGATGAGCTCTATAAAGAGGCGGATATGCAACTCTATCGAGCAAAAGAGAATGGGAGAAATCGAGTCATATTAGGTGAAAAAGAGTAAAAATCTACCCTGAATAGGACGTAAACATAAACCCTTTTTTTTCAAAAAGTGTCAAACAAGCATCAACCACTGTAGAATCGTACCAAGTTCCCCGTCCGCGTCGAATCTCATCCAGTGACGGTTCGATCCCTAAGGATGCACGATACGGGCGATGAGACGACATGGCTTCGACTACGTCAGCAACACAGATAATTTTTGCCCCTATAAGAATATCTTCCCCTTTCAGCCCTTGCGGATAACCGGACCCATCAATTTTTTCATGATGCTGCAAAATTGTATCGGCTATGGGCCATGGAAATTTGACATCTTTGAGAATATTATATCCTTCCTGCGGATGGGTCTTGATAAGCATAAATTCGATTTCACTGAGTCTGCCGGGCTTGACTAGAATTTCGGCAGGGATATGAATTTTCCCCAGATCGTGGATAAGAGCGGCAAAATGGATTCCTTGGACTTCCTCTTCACTTAAACCGATTTCCTGTGCGATGGCGGATGCAAGTTCTGAAACACGGCGCTGATGACCGGCAGTGTAGGGATCTCTTGCTTCGACGGTAGCAGCAATAATCTGAATCGATTGCTCGAGACTTTGGCGTAGGGCTTTTGCCTGTTGGTCGTGTGCAATACGGGTACGCAAGGTAATTACTCCAAATGCGAGGTCACCGGAAAGCTCTTCTAAGAGTCGGATTTCATTGTCTTCAAAAGAGTTCTCTTTAGAAGAATAGATACACAAAGCACCAAATACTTTCTTCCCATCAAAGAGAGGTAATGCGATGTTAGAGGTGTAGTCTTTTATCTGTATACTTTCTCTCCATGTCTCACACCCGATTATACATTGGTTATTTCTGTAAACTTGTGTCATTCCGCTGCGTATCGCATGAGAAACAGGAAATTGGCCGTTTGACGTATCATCCCATGTGACTCGATTCAGCCATTCATAATCATCGTCTTCCATTCCGGAACTTGCCATCATCGTAATACTTTTTGTAGCATCATTATTAGCATATACGACAACAGCGAGGTTGTATCCGGCCTGTATTTTGATGATATCTGTAACTTGCTGGAGGAGTTCCTGTTCATCGTTTGCCCGTACGAGAGCCATATTTCCGGCAGAAAGCGTTTTTAGAGCACGGTTTGCATGCATTAAAGCATTTTGTTCTTTTTTTCGTTCGGTGATATCTCTAGTAATGGTAAAAGTCATCGGCTCACCATTGATTATTACCCCGCTGATACTCACTTCAGCATCGTAGAGGGTACCGTTTTTTCGGCGATGACGGGTTTCGATCGTGGTATTTACACTTCCTATATCGAGAAATTTGTTTCGGATCTCATGTTCATTCATTAAGGCTTCAAAATCCCATATATGCAAATCAAGTATTTCTTCAGGTGTATACCCGATCATATTTTCAAAACAGGCGTTGGCTTCTACTATTTTGAAATCTTTGTCAATGACAGCGATACCGTCATGGGAACTTTCCATCATAATACGACGGCGAGTGACTTCGTTTTTGAGGGTTTCTTCCGCAAGCTTTCGTTCAGTAATGACGTCAAAGACAGCAACAAAATATCCTGTCATCGGACAGTACAGAGAGATAAAAAACCACATGTTGAGCGATTTTACATAAGTTTCAAATTGCTCCGACTTACCTCCGGAAGCAACTCGTACATATCGTTCGAAAAGCTCCGGATCAGATTGTCGGATTCCTGGGACCACTTCGCTTAGACGTTTGCCAATGACATTTTTGAGGCCGGTCTGCTGCTCAAATGCTTTGTTGACCTCAAGATAGATAAAGTCTGCGGGGCGTCCTTCATCATAAATCATTTGGCAATAGGCAAAACCGTTAAGCATTGCCTCAAAAAGGGTACGGTATCGTATTTCACTTTCGCGTAGATGTTCTTCTGCATGTATGCGTGCGGTAACATCTCTGTCTATTCCACGATAGCCTAAAAAATCTCCTTGTTCGTTAAAAAAAGGGAGACCGCTGGTTTCCAAGATTTTGAGTGTGCCGTCTTTGCAGCGATTGACGTTCTGAAGTGTATTTAAAGGGGCGCAGTCAGCGATGATTTTTTGAAATTCGTCGCCGATTCGCTCTACTTCTTCAGGTGTCATGAAATCAAAAGGAGATTTCCCTAATACTTCCTCCGGAGTGTATCCAAGAAGCTCTTCGACCCTTGGACTGATATAGGTATAAAGGCCTTTAGCATTGATTTCCCATATCCAGTCACTGGTTGATTCGACCAATGCACGAAATTTTCCCTCACTCTCACGGAGTGCCTGCTCGATTTTTCGTTGTTCGGTGACATCTTTGAGAATATGCAAGGAATAAAGGTAATTGCCATTATCATCTTTGATAATAACTCCGCGAGAAAAGAAAAAGCGCTCATCCACCTGTATCTCTTCTTCGCTTCCTTCATCGTCAGAACACTCTAATGCTTCTAAACAGTGATGCATGGGGCCGTCATTTTTTGGGAAGAGTTCGTAGTAGGGACGACCTATGATCTCTTGAAACGGCAATTCTGCATGTAGTTGATACGCACGATTACAGCGTAAAATGCGAAATTCTCTGTCATGCATGAAAATAGGATACTCAATGGCATCTAATGCGTCTACCCATTCGTTAAGTGCTTTTTCGACTTCTTTGACGCCCATTATTTCTATCCTGGATTAGATCTTCATACTAAATCAATAAGTTATTCTACACCATCTGTAACAATAATATCACATAATAGTTTGTAATACTATTTTTCTAAGCTTATCATTTGTCTGTACTAAAAGCAAATCCTTTTTCTTCAAAGAGTTTTAGACAGGTATCCACAATTGTTCCATCGTACCATGTTCCTCGCCCGCGTCGTATCTCATCCAGCGCCGGTTCGATCCCTAGAGATGCACGATAAGGTCGGTGCGAAGACATGGCTTCGACTACGTCGGCGACACAGATGATCTTTGCCTCGATAAGTATCTCTTCGTCTTTTAATCCTTGCGGATAACCGGTGCCGTCGAGTTTTTCATGGTGCTGTAAAATGATATCGGCGATAGGCCATGGAAATTTGACATCTTTGAGGATGTTGTATCCCTCTTGCGGATGGGTTTGAATCAACATAAACTCGATATTATTGAGTCTGCCCGGTTTGGAAAGAATTTCTGCCGGGATATGGATTTTCCCTAGGTCATGGATGATAGCGGCAAGTTGGATCCCATGTATCTGTTCTTCGTCCAGATTCATTTCCTGTGCAATGGCTATTGCGAGCTCACTTACGCGGTTCTGATGCCCGGCAGTGTAGGGGTCTCGTGCTTCTACCGTGGCGGCAATCGTTTGAATGGATTGTTCCAGACTTTCTCGAAGCAGCGTTGTATGCTGTTCGTGTTCGACGCGGGCGCGCAGATTGATAATGCCGTATGCAAGGTCATTTGCCAACTCTTCAAGCAGCTTGATTTCTTCATCGTCAAATGCATTTTCTTCACTGGAATAGATACATAGAGCTCCGAATGTCTTTTCTCCATTTGTGAGCGGTAGTGCTATATTGGAAACATAGCCTTGGGAAAGTGCCGTATCTTTCCAGAATTGCAACCCAATCGAACACGCAATATTACGGCAGACTTGTGTTGTTCCGCTGCGAATCGCAAGGGATACCGGCAATTGACCGTTTGGCGTATCATCCCATGTAACATCGTTCGCCCAATTATGATTATCTGCCTTCATTCCTGCAGCAGCTACAGGTGTAAGACTTTTTCGCGTATTTTCATCGGCATAGACAACAACCGCGAGGTTATATCCAGCCTGTTTAACGATAATATCGGTAACATTCTGAAGTAATTCACCCTCATTTTTTGTCCGTACTAATGCCATATTTCCTGCAGAAAGTGTTTTGAGGGCTCGGTTGGCGCGTTTTATGGATATTTCAGATTGCTTGCGTTCGGTTATATCCCTATCAATACCGCGATATCCGGCAAACTCACCTTGCTCATCAAAAAAAGGAAGTCCGCTCGTTTCTAGGATTTTGATTGTTCCGTCTTTACAGATATTGGTATTTTCCAATGTCTGTATCGGTGCTTGTTCAATAAGAATTTTTTTATATTCCTCGCTTAAACGATCTACTTCATCTGGTAGCATAAAATCAAAAGGGGATTTTCCAACGACTTCTTCAGGGGTGTAGCCTAGAAGGGTTTCTACTCTGGGACTGGCATAAGTATAGTGTCCGTTTTGGTCAATTTCCCATATCCAGTCGATGGTAGATTCGACGAGGGAACGAAATTTTTCTTCGCTTTGACGCAACTGTTCCTGGCTTTTTTTCCGTTCTGAAATATCGCGGATGATACCTATCGCATTTAAACGACCTGAAATTCTAACAGCTGAGAGGGAAAGCTCGATCGGGAACTCCGTGCCGTCTTTTTTTAATGCAGCGAGTTCAAGCGTTTTGCCAACTGCCGGACCTTCGCCCGTTTTAATGAAATGGCTGAAACCGATGCGATGAGCAGCAAGAAAGCGTTCGGGTGTGAGCAGTCCATGAAGTGATTGCCCGAGCGCCTCTTGAGCTGTATAGCCGAATATCTTTTCAGCTGCTTCGTTCCAATATGATATATTTCCTTGATCATCCATAATGAGGATAGCATCCTGTGCGGAAGAGGTAATACTGCGGAATTTTTCTTCATTGTCATTCAAGACTTGTTTTGTGTTTATATACTCTGTTATGTCTTCTAAAATATGCACGGAATGAAGATATTGGCCGTTTTCATCTTTTAATGAGTAGAGGCGTGAACGAAAACGTGTCTCGCCTACTTGTATCTCTTTTTCAGTTCCTGTGCTATCAGAGTGTTCTATTGTTTGTAGCGGAGTATTAGTTTTTGGAAAAATATCAAAGTAAGGTTGTCCGATAATTCGGTGAAACGGGAGTTCCGCAAGCTTCTGATAGGCTCGATTACACCGGAGGATTCGATACTCTTTATCGTACATGAAGATCGGATCGCCCACCACATCCAAAGCGGCTAGCCACTCTTTATGGGCTTC
>NZ_JAQTNN010000008.1 GCF_028713855.1 Sulfuricurvum sp. | reverse complement strand
GAATAGTCAAATTCACAGGCTTGACCGATGACGATCGGGCCTGATCCGATGAGTAATATCGTTTTGATGTCGTCGCGTTTTGGCATTGAGACCCCTCGTCATAAAAATTTTATTATTATAGACGAGAAGCACTTAAAATCCGATTACAGCCTCTACCGCACTTGGGTTATAACGTGAAAATAAGCGGGGTTTTTACCGTAAAAATAGGGTTCAATAACAGCACTTTGATAGCCGCTTGCCCTGGTAATAGAGACGACTCTTCCCACTTTCAGCCCGGCTAAAAAGATCCTATCCAGCCCCGATGTTACCACTTCATCTCCTACCGAAATCGGAATCCATGTCGGAATGAATTCGACAATTAAGCGGCGTTCGTTGCTTCCACGAACAATCCCAGGAGCCAAGGATGTACCGACATTAACGGCATAAGAGCTTTTGACATCACCGTTAAGCAGTGCCATAGCTCTGTTATTATTGGAGACAACAATGCCTGCGGTATAACCGCGGTAAAGGAGTCCATACACTTTTTTTGAGTCAAAATGATCCATCTCAATCCATACCCTGTGAGGATCGCCGAAGCGGACATACGAGAGTGTTCGTACCAAGCCCACTTTTGCATTGGTTTGAAAGGTGCTGTTCTCTTCCTGTACCAATTTTTGATATTCATCGGCAATTTGGTGAAGGCTTAGAAGCTGTTGCTCGTAATAGTGATTTTTTTGACGAAGATCAATGATAGTAGCTTGCTGATTGAAATGCTCATCGATGGTGTTTTGAACATTTTCGATTCCGTCGTGATAGGTGGATTTAATCATGAGGGTCAAACGGACAATCGGGGATTGAAGAATATTGGTAAAATAAAGCGCTCCACTCACCGTGAGGGCGAGTAAAAGTGCAATACTCAACGTTTGTTTATTCATTATCAAACAGTTCGTGGAGTTGATCGATCTCTTCTAGCGCACGGCCTGTTCCGCGAGCAACACACAAAAGAGGTTCATCGGCTACATAAACCGGAATTTTAATAATTTCAGAAATATATTTATCTAACTGACGAATCAATGCACCGCCGCCGGTAAGAATAACTCCATTGTTGACGATATCGCCTGCCAAATCCGGCGGCATATTTTCGAGTACGTCACGAATCGCTTCAAGAATTTCTTTGAGAGGATCACGCATTGCTTCACGTGCATCTTCGCTGGAAAGTTCAATGGAGGTCAATAACCCTTCTACTTGGTCACGGCCGTTAATGATCATTTTTAGCTCTTGAGCAAGCGGCATTGCGGTACCGATGTTGATTTTGATATCTTCAGAGATACGTTCACCAATCAAAAGATTGTATTTGCGTTTGACATAATCCATGATAGCACGGTCAATTTTATCGCCGGCAACACGGATAGAGCGGCACAATACTAAACCGCCTAACGAGATAACGCCGATTTCAGTTGTTCCACCGCCGATGTCAACGACAATATTTCCTTTCGGTTCGCGGATATCAATACCAGCACCGATAGCCGCCGCCATCGGTTCATCGATCAGATACACTTCACGTGCACCTGCGCTCATTGCCGATTCGCGGACTGCTTTACGCTCAACTTGGGTCAATCCGTAAGGGATACAGATGATGATACGGGGGCTGATAAGGCTGCTGCGGCCATGTGCTTTTTCGATAAATTTGCGGATCATTTTTTCGGTCATATCGAAATCGGCAATAACGCCGTCACGCATAGGGCGGATCGCTTTGATATTCCCCGGAGTTTTTCCGACCATCTCTTTGGCTTCGCGTCCTACGGCAAGAACTCTTTGCTGGCCGTATTTTTCCATTTTCACGGCGACAACGGAAGGTTCATTGATAATGATCCCTTTCCCCTTGGCGATCACAATGGTATTAGCCGTCCCTAAATCGATAGAGAGATCGTTTGAGAACATTCCGATAAGTTTATTAAATAGCATTGTCTCTCCTATGCGCTTTTTTGATTTGGTTTTTTGATGTAAACAGGTTGTGTGTTTTCTTCGACTACTTCTTTGGTGATGAGCACTTCATATCCGCTGTATTCGGGAAGTTCATACATGGTATCACCCATAGTCTCTTCCATGATCGCACGAAGTCCCCGTGCTCCTGTTTTACGAGCCAGTGCTTTAGCGGCAATCGCATTTAGGGCTTCTTTGTCAAACGAGAGTTCAACATCATCGATCGCAAAGAGTTTTGTATATTGCTTGACCAAAGAATTTTTCGGTTCAGTTAAAATACGAACCATCTCTTCTTCGGTGATTTTATTCAATGATGCAATAATAGGAAGACGGCCGATTAACTCAGGAATCAGTCCGTAGCTGACCAAATCATCAGGCTCGACGTTTTCAAAACTGTCATCATTTTCGGATGCGCTTCGTTTTTCATGTCCGAAGCCCATGATATTTTTCCCTTTTTTACGTTCTAGGATTTGTCCCAGTCCGTCAAATGCACCGCCGCAAATGAAGAGGATACCGGAGGTATCGATCTGGATGAAGTCCTGATTAGGGTGCTTGCGTCCCCCCTTGGGAGGGATGTTGACGACAGCGCCTTCGATGATTTTTAGAAGTGCCTGCTGAACCCCTTCTCCCGATACGTCACGGGTGATGGAGCGGTTTTCAGACATACGGGAAATTTTATCGATCTCATCGATAAAGACGATTCCCTGCTGTGCCCGTTCAACATCGCCATCAGCCGCTTGGAGCAGTTTGGTAAGGATATTCTCGACATCTTCACCCACATATCCTGCTTCTGTAAGACTGGTCGCATCGGCGATAGCGATAGGGACATTCAGTACACGCGCAATAGTTTGTGCCATTAATGTTTTACCGCTGCCGGTAGGCCCGATTAGCAAAACGTTCGATTTGGCGATTTCAGTCTCATCTTCAATATGTGTGTGTTTGAAAATTCGTTTGTAGTGGTTATACACAGCTACTGAGAGGAGTTTGCGTGCACGTTGCTGACCAATAATGTATTGACCTAAAAAGGCATTGAGCTCTTTCGGAGTTAAGAGCTCGGCATTGATGTGCTCATGAGCTGAAGCATTTTCACCATCGGCATCACCGAACATTATTTTATAAGCAGAAAAGACACAGTTTTTACAGATATAAACATTGGTTCCGGCGATAAGAGGGTTGTGATCGCTCTCTTGAGCGTCACAGAAACTGCAGTGGCGGTGAATCATGATTGATTCCTTTCGTAGGGGATACCCCGTTTGGTATTGACGATAAAGGTACATAAATTTTTAACGAATTCACTCGTTGTCTCTTCAAGGATAGCGACTGCTTGCTCTTGCAGCGGTTTTCCTGTTTCGAATAGCTCTCGATAAGCTGATCGGAGCGCATCGATATCGTTACGCTCTACATGACGGCGTAAACCATTAAGGTTTAATCCGCGCAGTACCGCACGATTCCCTTCGGCAAGACAATACGGAGGAACGTCTTGGGAAAGAGCGGATGCTCCCGCGATCATGGCATACTCGCCGATTTTGACGAATTGATGTATCGGTGTCATTCCGCCGATGACGGCGTAATTACCCATTTCAACATGACCTGCCAACGTTGCGGCATTGGCGAGGATACAATGGTCTCCGATAATGACGTCATGCCCTAAATGGACATACCCCATAAAGAGGTTGTATGATCCAACGACGGTTTTTCCGCCTCCGCCGGCAGTACCCGGATTAAAGAGGGTAAACTCGCGAATTTTGTTGTAATCACCGATGATGAGTTCAACCTCTTCGCCGGCATATTTTAAATCTTGCGGAATAGAACCCAACACGGCATGCGAAAAGATGTCATTATACTCTCCGATTGTAGTATTTCCGTAAACGCACGTACTCGCGGCAATTTTTGTCCCGCGCCCAATTTTTGCTTTACCGGAGATAAAGCAAAACGGTCCGATTTCGACATCTTCGCCGATCACTGCCCCTGCTTCGATAACAGCTAATGGAGATATATTGCTCATCCTCTCTCGCTTACTTATCGACGATCATAGCTTTAAGTTCTGCTTCGGAAACGAGGGTGTCATCGACATACGCTTTTCCTTCTAAAACCCAGATAGAACCTTTGTGTTTTACCACTTTCATACGGTATTCGAGGCGATCCCCCGGACGTACGGGAGCACGGAATTTGGCACCGTCGATACTCATGAAATAGACAACTTTTTTGGCCGCTTCTTCTTCGGTCATATCCATACTTTGAAACGCTAAAATACCGCCAGCTTGTGCCATACCCTCTAAAATCATAACACCCGGATAGATCGGATGACCTGGAAAATGGCCTTCGAAAATTTGTTCACCGATAGTGACGTTTTTAAAACCGATTAGCGACTCATTTGGAGTAATAGCAGTGACACGATCAACAAGAAGAAAAGGAAAACGGTGGGGCAAAATTTTTTGAATTTGAACAACATCCATCATAATAGTAAACACCTTGGGTAAAAAATCGCCCAATTTTACCGCAAAAACTGTTAATATTTGATAATTAATTTTTATCCCCACTAAGACGCTAATGTTTAAGGGCCCGATTCACGAGCAGATGGGCTACTTCGAAGCTGGCATCGACAAATTCGAGCTCATTTAAATCTCTTAAACTTTTGCGCTCTTCGGCACTGTCGATTTTAAGAATTACTTTGGCTTTTGGATTGTATCTAAGTACCGCTTCGCTGATAAGACGGCGTTTTTGTTCGCTTATCATTGTGATGATGATCGCTTTTGCTTCCTTTACCACCAGTGATTCGAGAACAGGAAGTTTGTCTAGGTGACCGAAATAAGCCATATATCCTAATTTTCTAGCATGTAATACATGCTTGAGATTGTCGGAAATAATGACAAAATTGCCATCTTGTGCTTTTAGATTTGACGCAACTATTTTACCCAGCACGCCAAAACCTGCTACGATGACATGATCTTTGCGCCCGATAGGGGTGATGACGTCTGATTCGTAGAATTCTTTTTCAAAATAAGAAGAAAGTTTATAGATATTCCCGATAATAAAGGGGGTGAGAATCATCGAAATAACGCTGACTAAGATCAGAAAACTCGCCATCTCTTCGCTGATTAGTTTTTGTGACCCTGCCAAAGCAAAAACGGCAAATGAAAATTCCCCGATCTGTGCCAAGGAGAGAGCTGTTTTTGCCGAGGTGTTTTTATCCGAATTGCGTCGGATGATTACGTAAATGACGAGCGCTTTGAAGAGCATCGCAAAGATGAAAACGAAAATGATGATATGGATATTGGATAAAAAGTAGACCATATCGATTTTCGTTCCGACCCCGAAGAAAAAGGTTCCGAGAAGGAGGTCTTTGTAGCTGGCGATATCGGATTCGACTTTAACGTTGTAGCGGGTATCGGCGATGATCATCCCTGCGATAAATGCTCCCAGCGAATAGGTAAATCCCATCGAATGGGCAAGCAGTGATACTCCAATGAGGATAGAGAATACCGAACCCAAAAAAAGTTCTTCAAGCTCAGTTTTTGCAGAAAACTGCAACAAGGCATTGACGATTTTGTCTCCGATCGTAAACATAAATACCACAACAAAGATGGCAGATATAACGGTTTTTAAAAGGATTTCACCGATCGATGCGCCATCGTTGGACAAAAAGGTAATGAGGAGCAAGATAGGGATGACTGCCAAATCTTGAAAGATCAAAATCCCCATCGATTTTTGTCCGTACGGTGTATGAATATCCTTTGACTCTTTGAGGTAGGTAAGGACGATAGCTGTAGATGAGAGCGAAAATGCCAACGAGATGATGAGCGAGGTATTGAAATTGAGATGAAATAGGTAAAAAGAGAGTAAAAAGATGACTACGACGCTAAAGACGACCTGCAGGAGACCGTTAGTCAGGAGGATCTCTTTCATTTTTTTGATTTTATCCAGACTCAGTTCCAGTCCGATGGTAAACATCAAAAAGACGATCCCGAACTCGCCGATGAGATTGAGCGAATCAATCCCGTCACCATTGAAGCCGAAGAGGTAGCTGATGATCGTCCCTGTCGCGATGTAGCCGATGATATGGGAAACACCGAACCGCTTGAGGATGATGTTGAGTACCGTTGAGATGGCAACGGTTAAAAAAATGCTTAATAGTAATGTTTCCATAGAGATATTATAGTGCAAAGCCTGTGCCAAGGGTGGTTAAAAAGTGGGCGTTTAAAGACGAATAAGTTTTTCCCTCGTATCGTCGTACGTTTTCGTCTCTAGCAAAAGAGATGTTTTTTCAGTTGGGATCGTATCGACCACGATGATCGCTGAGGTGTTAAACGGACTATTGGTGAGTTGTGTGCGTAAAGCCATCTCGATTTCAACAGACGGTGCATTGAACATCAACTCTTTTGTATTTTTATACGCGGATGCGGTGAGTGTGTTGAAGGTGTCGAGAGTGATAAATCGTACCTCTTCGCGGTTCAGAAAGAATTGTCCGTCGATTTCGAAATCGATTTTCCCTTCTGCAGATGAACGGTTAATGGTTGAATAAAAAAGGGGATAAGAGGGGACGATCTCTGTGCCGACTTTTACCGAAGAGCGAATCAGGCGGTAGTTTAAAAACCGTTCTTTGATGATGCGATAAGGGGTTCCTTGATCTTCAAGTTCCATGCGCTTTTTATAGAGTTCCAGCCTTTCTTCGATCGAAGCAGGGAGAATCTGGCGTGAAATCGGAGAGAACATTTCATCCATCAGACGGTGCTGTTGATCGCGCTGCATGGTGAGGCCGTAGATACAGCCGCAATAGTCCTGGCGGTAGAGCTGTTGCTCACGGCTAACTCTGCCCTGATCGTTGGTTCCGCCGTTTTTACGGTAATCAAACGCGATAAACTCGACACCGTGGGAAGCGTGAAACGCATCACCGCTTTTTTTGAGCTGCTCTTGCGATTTTAGGGGGCTGACGAGAAGGGTAGTGGTCATGGAAGTTTCGCCGAGTTCGAGTGCTTTGTGGGCACTTACCTCGAATCGCTTGTCAAAGCACACTTCACAGCGCGCTCCCTTTTCGGGTTCTTTTTCCAAACCGCGAACCGCGTCCATCCAGTTCTCAAAATCATATTCACCTTCTATCAGCTCAATGCCCAGTTTTTTACAGCTGCGTTCTACGTCTAGAAGTCGGAGTTGGTATTCGCTGTAAGGGTGGATATTGGGGTCATAGAAGAACCCGACGAGTTTTTCGTCGGGGAATTCCTGCTGTAGTTTCTCCATAAAGAAATGGGAATCGACGCTGCAGCAGATGTGAACGAGCATGATTTAGTTCTTTTCTGCCAAAATTTCGACTTTTTCGATAGTGTCGCGCATTTGGATGCTGTCAAGAACCGCCATTGATTCTTTGTCATCCGCTTCGATACCGCCGAAAACTGTGTGAACACCGTCAAGATGCGGAGTGCTTACGAAACAGATGAAGAACTGGCTTCCTCCGGTGTTTGGTCCCGCGTGTGCCATAGAAAGAGTCCCTTTGACGTGCTTGTGTTTGTTGAGTGATGTTTCACACGGGATAGCCCAACCCGGACCGCCTGTACCTGTGCCGTGAGGACATCCGCCCTGAGCCATGAATCCAGGGATTACACGGTGAAAGTTAAGACCGTTGTAGTAACCGTCGTTGACAAGTGCCGCGAAGTTTGCAACCGTGTTAGGCGTTTCGTCGTTGTAGAGTTTAATCCACATAACCCCTTTGGCAGTGGTCATTTTTGCCCATTGGTAACTTGCCAATTCTTCGGCTGTTGGTGTGTAGGTTTTAAGTTCTTTGCGTCCGAACATGAATAGGATCCTTGAGGGAATTTTTTGAAATTATAGTGGATTTAACTTAAGAGGCTCAGATGAACTTGTTATAATGCACTCTATTAATTTAATAAAAGTAGGGTGAGTATGGGAGATTGGTTTAGTCGTAAATGGTCACAAATCAGTCTAAATCAAGTCAATTTTTATACGATTGTTTTTATTTTATTGATCTCCGTTATTTTTGCTTCACTTCTTATCTACGATGAATACAAAGATTTTTTAAAAACAGCTCAAAACGGGATTGAAATTGCCAAGGGAGTTCCCTTAAGCAGTTCGCTTTCCTATCAGGATCTCCCGAAAACACGCCTTATTAAAGTAATGGTCGAGATCGCGACGCTGGCCCTCATTTTATTCGGATTTATTGTCGGTCTTTCTAAAATCGTCAACAGTATGATTTCAAGAGATATGGAACGATTTATGGAATTTTTTGAATCAGTACATCAAAAAGCTGAACCTATTCTGCCCAATGACCTCTATTTTAGTGAGTTTAAAAAAATGGCGGGCTATGCCAACGAAATGGCAATGACCATCGAAGAACAAAAAGAATCGCTGCAGCAGCTCAACACAAGTTTGGAAGAACGGGTGCGGAATAAAACACAAGCGCTTCAGCTCAAAAACAGTGCCCTTGAAGAAGAGCAAAGATTTTCACAAGGGCTTCTCGAATCGCATAAACAGTTTATTCGTTATGCTATCCATGAGACGCATACGCCGCTATCCGTTATTATGGCGAATATCGAATTGTTTACGATGAATGAGGGACGTAACCGCTATTTAGCAAAGATTGAAGCGGCGGTCAAAAATATTTTCAGTATTTATGATGATTTGAGTTATTTGGTTAAAAAAGATCAGATTGATTATCCCAAGCGTCCGATCGATTTGGGGGAATACGTCGAGAAACGGCTTGAATTTTTCGATGAGGTTGCCCATTTTTCGAATCTCACATTCCATTATTATCAGCCGGATTTTCCTGCATGGATTCAGTTTAACGAAACCAAGCTTCAGCGAGTTATCGATAATAATCTCACCAATGCGATCAAATACACCAAACACGGGGAAGAGATTCGTGTCGGGGTGGAGTGCAGTGTGGGCGAATGTCTTTTCTGGGTGGAGAGCAAGTCACAAAAAATTCATGACCCCCAAAAGATTTTTGAGGCATACTATAGGGAACGGAAAAAAACAGACGGTTTTGGATTGGGGCTGAGTTTAGTCAAATCGATCTGTGACGAGGATGCAGTGGAGATCAAAATAACATCCGATAATGAGCTCACCCGTTTCGAGTATCACTTTAAAAAGGGTAATGGTGAAAATACTTCTACTTGAAGATGAACAAATGCTCAGTGAAGCGATACATGAATATCTGCTTTCATTGGGGCATCGTGTCACGCTATTTTTTGATGGGACGGAAGCTCTTGATGCCCTCAAAAAAGAGACGTTTGATCTGCTCATTTTGGATATCAATGTTCCCGGAATTGATGGATTGGATCTTCTCGAACAGCTTCACGCACTCAAAATCCGTCCCCCTGCTATCTATATTAGTGCATTAGTGGATATAGAAGGGATCAGTCGAGCGTATGATTTGGGATGCTATGACTATCTCAAAAAACCGTTTCACCTAAAAGAGCTTGCCCTGCGGATCGATAAAGTGATGCAAAGCTGTGCGACTCCTCAAAATCATATGCGGCTTTCCAAGAGTTACGGGTATGACGCTTCTACCTCGACATTGGTGTGTGATAACGTAACACAGACTCTTACCAAACGGCAGCTTCAGATTATTGACCTTTTAGCACGCAATCGCGGCAGAGTGGTCGAATTTGACCAGTTTCGCGCCTATGTATGGGATGAAGAATATGTAGATAATGCAACGATTCGAGCTGAAGTAAGCCGTTTGAAGAAAAGCCTAAAAGAAGATTTCATCCAAAATATTCGTGCGTTAGGTTACATGATCGATATTCCCCGTAACTATTAGGTTACTTTTTTACACACATTCTCTTTTTTCAGACAATTAGACAGGATAAATTTTTCTAATTTTACAATTGCTACGTTTTTGCTACGTTTCGTTTTCATAATAGCAGTGTGAAAAACTTATGAAGGAGTGAGAATGAGAGGTACAGTATCTCTATCGCTTTTGGCGTCAGCTTTAGTTGTTAATGCTATGGCAGCTGATGATTTAGCCGGAATGTTTAAAGATGGGAAAGTAAGCGGGCAATTCCGTGAGTTTTCAATTACACGCGATTATAACGGTGCAGTTAATTACACCCGTATGGCAAATACAATCGGTGGATATGTTAAATATGAAACCGGTGCATGGAACGGGTTGAGTCTGGGTGCGGCTGCTTATGGAACAGTCGGTGTTGCCTTGGGGAACCGCAATGACGTGAATGATGTAGATCCAACGCTTTTGAGCAAGAACAATAGCAATGATGTTTATCTTGGGGAAGCGTATCTTCAATACAAAAACGGTAATACAACCTTTAAAGGCGGCCGCCAAAAACTAGACACTCCAATGGCAGGAAGTGATGACGCACGTATGCTTCCGAATCTTTTTGAAGCGTATGTTCTTAGTAATACGGATGTAAAAGACACGACATTGATCGCAGCACACGTTACAAAGTTCGCACAAGGGACATTTGGACGTGTTTACAATGCGTCTGCAAATCACGCAAATGCTATTTTAAGCGCGACGTCTGGTTACTCTTATTGGGATTCTCGTAATCAAACCGGCAGTTTTGAGAACATGGGTAAATATGCGGTTAATCACAATACTGACGGTGTAAGTGTAGCTGCAGCAGTGTATTCCGGTATTCCGGGATTGAAACTTCAACTCTGGGATTATTATGCGCATGATATTCTTAATGCGATTTATGCAGAAGCGAATTACGGATGGTCGTATGCTGGCGGTGTAGCACCGTATGTAGCGGCACAATATATCAAAGAAGATAACATCGGAAACGACTATGCCGGAAACGTAAATAGTGATTTTGTCGGTGCAAAAGCGGGTGTGAAAGTTGCTAATTTTGATCTTTATGGGGCAGTTTCTCATAATAGCAAAGATGCAAGTGCGGCAGCAACCAACGGCGGTACCATTTCTCCATGGGGCGGAATGCCGGCTTATACACAGGGGATGGTAACACGTCACCAATTTATGGCAGGGACGGATGCATGGAAAGTAGCTGGAAGCTATGACTGGAAAAACTTCGGTGTCAATTTAAACACAGGTGTTTATTATGCGTCATTTGATCTGGATGCTTTGAATGGATATTCTGCACGTGCTTGTACGACAACTGAATCCGGCTTTGATGTGATTTTTAATCCTCAAACAATCAAAAATCTTCAATTGCGTGTCCGTGCAAACTATACACGTGATTTTGCACAAACAGGCTCTGGTGTTCCAACCGATTGGGATGAATACCGCTTTATCGCAAACTATAACTTTTAAAGGAGCTTGAATTATGAAACAAGAGATGGTTGATCGTATTAAAAACGATCCTGATTTTTTACACCTTGTCAAAACACGCAGTAAATTTGCATGGACGTTGACAATTGTGATGTTGGTCATTTACTTTGGCTTTGTCTTGACGATCGCTTTTGATCCGTCTATTTTGGGAGCGCCGTTATCAGCGGGTTCGGTTACGACAGTCGGGATTCCGGTAGGGGTCGGTGTCATCATCAGTGCATTCGTGTTGACAGGGATCTATGTCCGTCGTGCAAACGTCGAGTTTGACGAATTGACTGCAAAAATTAAATCCAAAGCAAAGGGAGAATGATGAAAGCGTTATTATTAGCACTTTTTTCTGTCGCTGCATTTGCCGGTGAGGCGCTGACCGGCGCTGTTGAAAAACAACCGCTTAATATGTCGGCAATTATTATGTTCTTGATTTTCGTAGGAGCAACATTAGGGATCACCTATTGGGCTGCTAAACGTACCAAAACGGCAAAAGATTTCTATACTGCCGGCGGTGGAATCACCGGATTCCAAAACGGTATGGCGATCGCAGGGGACTATATGTCTGCGGCATCATTTTTGGGTATTTCGGCGCTCGTTTACGGTAAAGGGTATGATGGTTTGATCTACTCTATCGGATTCTTGGTCGGTTGGCCGATTATTTTGTTTATGGTGGCTGAACAGCTCCGTAATCTTGGTAAATATACGTTTGCAGACGTTGCATCGTATCGTCTTCAACAAACGCCTATCCGTACATTGGCGGCGTTTGGTTCAATCGTAACGGTTATTTTGTATCTTATCGCTCAAATGGTAGGGGCTGGAAAATTGATCCAATTGCTTTTCGGTTTGGATTATGAAATCGCGGTAATTTTGGTCGGTGTATTGATGATCCTTTACGTAACATTCGGTGGGATGTTGGCGACTACATGGGTTCAAATCATTAAAGCGTTCTTGTTGCTCTCAGGTGCAACCTTTATGGCGATTGCGGTTATGGCTCACTATAACTTCAATTTCGAATCGTTGTTTGCTACTGCGGTACAGATGAAAGATGTTTCTATTATGGCTCCGGGTAAACTGGTCAGCGATCCGATCTCGGCAATCTCACTCGGTATTGCACTTATGTTTGGTACGGCAGGTCTTCCGCATATCCTTATGCGTTTCTTCACCGTCAGTGATGCGAAAGAAGCGCGTAAATCAGTATTCTATGCGACAGGATTTATCGGTTATTTCTATATTTTGACGTTTATTATCGGTTTCGGTGCGATCGTTATGGTATTCCAAAATCCACAATATCTTGACCTTGCTAAACAAGCGGTTGATGGCGGTTATCCGATCCTCGGCGGCGACAACATGGCGGCGATTCACTTGTCACACGCAGTTGGTGGAGACTTCTTCCTCGGATTTATCTCTGCGGTAGCGTTTGCAACGATCCTTGCGGTTGTTTCGGGTCTTACATTGGCGGGTGCTTCAGCGATTTCTCATGACCTTTATGCCAGTGTTATCAAAAAAGGTAAAACTGACGGTTTGATGGAGATGAAAGTCTCTAAAGTTGCTACGGTTATCTTGGGTATCGTTGCTATCTATTTAGGTATTGCGTTTGAAGAACAAAACATTGCGTTCATGGTCGGATTGGCATTTGCTATCGCGGCAAGTGCAAACTTCCCGATTTTGTTCCTTTCAATGTACTGGTCAAAATTGACAACTCGCGGTGCCTTGATCGGCGGATCAATCGGATTGTTGACAGCGGCAGTGTTAGTGGTTCTTGGGCCAACCGTTTGGGTGGATTTCCTCAAACATGCTGATCCGATTTTCCCATACAAATATCCTGCATTGTTCTCAGTAACAGCGGCATTTGTAAGTATCTGGTTCTTCTCGATTACCGATCGTAGTGAAAACTCACGAAAAGAAAAAGAGGGATACGAAGCGCAATTTATCCGAAGCCAAACCGGTATCGGAGCAGAGGGTGCTGTTGAGCATTAATTTTTAATCTGTCCTTCGGGGCGGGTTCTTATTGAATTTTAGGAGTTAGCTTTGAGTCTATTTGACCAAAAAGCACTATTGATGTCGATTCATCCTTTTGACCTGTTAGGGGAGAGGATGATCGAAAAATTGATGACCCAGATGGATATTGCTTATTATCCCAAAGAGACGGTATTGATCGCTCCGAGGGTGAGAGCGGAATCACTCTACATCATTATCAAAGGTATTGTCAACGAAACCATCGAGGGTGAACTCCAAAATGTATACGGGGAGCGCGACAGCTTTGACGCCAACTCCCTGATATACGGAAATACCCAAAGCACCTTTAGTGTCGCCGAAGATCTTATCTGCTACGAACTTCCCAAAGAATCTTTTCTCAATCTCCTTCAAGATGTCGAACCGTTTCAAAATTACTTCATGCAAGATTTCATCACCAAACATCAAAACCTAAAAGAACGACAGCATCAAAATGATCTGACCCCTTTTATGGTATCTCGAGTGGATGAAATCTATTTGCATTCACCGTGTTTCGTGGATGCTTCGTTGAGCATAAAAGAAGCGTTGCGTATGATGAGCGATCAGGATGCAGAGGTGATTTTGGTTCTTAAAGACGAAGAAATTGGTATTGTAACGGATACCAATTTACGCGAAAAAGTTCTTTTGTGCGATAAAAGTACGAATGATCCGATAGGGGAGATTGCAACCTACGGTCTGTTTACAATCGAGCGAAGCGATTTTTTATTCAATGCACTGTTATTGTTTACCAAACATGGGGTAAAACGGCTCGTTGTACGGGATGGCGAACAGATTGTCGGGATTCTGGAACAGCTTGATTTATTGAGCCATTTTGCTAATCATACTCATTTGATCGCCGCTTCCATTGAACGTGCAAACAGTATTGATGAACTTCAAAGCACCCAGCGTTCATTGACTCACCTGGTCCGATCTTTAACGACCAAAGGGGTTCGGGTACGGTATGTTTCTAAACTCGTAAGCGAGCTTAATGCAAAAGTGTACCGTAAACTTTTCGAGATGGTTGTCCCCTCATCGTTGCAGAATAAATGCGCATTGATTGTGATGGGTTCTGAAGGACGAGGAGAGCAGGTGCTTCGTACCGATCAGGACAATGCTCTTATTATCCGAGACGGAGAGGATGAAAGCCTCTTTGAACCCTATATGATGAAGATGAATGAGTACCTGCTCTATTTGGGATTCCCAAAATGCAACGGCAATGTAATGGTTTCTAACCCTTATTGGCGTCGCAGTGTCAGCGGATACAAAAAAATGATTGCCAGTTGGACCGATACTCTTAACGAAGACGCACTGAGATCATTGTCAATTTTTCTGGATGCACAGTGTGTAGCAGGGGATGAGGTGCTGCTGCGTGAATGCCGCGATTATCTTTATGAATGTTTTGAAGGGCGAAGTGATGTATTGGCTCATGCGGCTAAGGCTGTTTTGGCTTTTGAAACGCCGCTTAGCCTGTTTTCGGGATTCGTGTTGGGCAGAGCTGAACACGAAAGCGAACTTGATATTAAAAAAGGGGGGATTTTCGCGATTGTCCATGGAATTCGTATCCTCTCTTTAGAGCATAAAATTGTATCGACCAATACGACGGAACGAATCAAAGAACTTAATAATCTTGGTTTATTCGACAAACGGTTTGCGAGTGAGTTGATCGAAGCGTATGACACGCTTCTAAGTATTCGTTTGCGTTTTATCCTCTCGCAAAAGCAGGGGAGCGATGAACAAAATTACGTTAATCCGAAACTACTGGCAAAAGCGGATAGAGATTTACTCAAAGATGCCTTTAAAATCGTGAATACCTTTAAGAAATTTCTTACCTACCATTTTAATTTGGGAATGGTGGTGTAATGTTCGATTCTCTCAAACGTGCATGGAACCGTAGAGGATTGAATGATGAAAATTATGCATGGATGTTTGAACCCTATGTTGGGGATGAAGTGGTGGTATTTGATACTGAAACAACGGGTTTAAATACGAAAAAAGATGCAGTGCTCAGCATCGGTGCGGTCAAGGTCAAAGGGGACCGTATTCTTACGTCGGAAAGTTTTGAGATTTTCTTAAAACCTTCCCGTGAAATCAGTGCTGAAAGCATTAAAATTCACCATATTCGACCGTGTGATTTGGATAATGCAATTGAACCCTTAGAAGGGGTGGAAAAATTCTTAAAATTCATCGGAAATAGACCATTGGTAGGGTATTATTTGGAGTTTGATATGGCGATGATGAATCGTTTGATCAAACCATGGTTGGGATGTGAACTTCCCCACAAACAAATTGAGATTTCGGGGCTCTATTTTGATAAAAAAATAGAGTTGATTCCTCAAGGAAATGTTGATTTACGCTTTGATACCATTCTTCGGGATTTAAAGATTCCGAGGATGGGACAGCACAATGCATTGAACGATGCGATTATGACCGCAATGGTCTATATAAAACTAAAACATACAACCAAACTACACTAAGGAGCCTTAACTATGAGTGATATCGTAAAACCAACTTTTCAACCGAACCGCGAGTTCGCTAAACAAGCCCGCATCAAAAATATGTGTGAGTACCATGACCTTCAAACATGGGCAAATGAAGATTACGAAGGCTTCTGGGGGCATTTTGCGAGTGAGAAAATCGACTGGTTTTCACCGTATACCCAAGTTCTCGATGAGAGCAATGCACCGTTTTACAAATGGTTCGTGAACGGCAAACTTAACGTTGCTCACCAATGTATCGACCGTCACCTCTCATCACGTAAAAATAAAGCGGCGATCATTTTCGAAGGGGATCGCGGTGATAAACAAATCATTACCTATCTTGAGCTTTATTACAACGTCAATAAATTTGCAAATCTCCTTAAAAACGAGTTTCACGTCAAAAAAGGGGATCGTGTCGTTATTTATATGCCGATGATCCCGGAAGCGGCGTACGCGATGCTCGCATGTGCCCGTATCGGTGCGATCCACTCGATCGTATTCGGCGGATTCTCATCGGAAGCGTTGAAAGACCGTATCGAAGATGCAGAGGCGAAAGTCGTCATCACTGCTGATGGCGCATTTCGTAAAGACAAACCGTACATGCTCAAACCGGTTGTTGACCAAGCAATCGATGAAAAATCTCCGGTTGAGAAGGTTCTCGTGGTTGAGCGCAACAACGAAGACATCACTTGGGTAGCGGGACGCGACTATTCGTACAATGAACTCATCAAAAGCCAATCGAGCATTTGTGAAGCTGAAGAGATGGATGCAGAAGATCCACTTTTCCTCCTCTACACGTCAGGCTCTACCGGAAAACCGAAAGGAGTTCAGCACAACTCTGCGGGCTATATCCTTTGGGCGCAAATGACGATGGAATGGGTATTCGACGTCAAAGAAAACGACACCTACTGGTGTACGGCAGACGTCGGCTGGATTACCGGACATACCTATATCGTTTACGGTCCGTTAGCGATGGGTGCAACTACTGTTATGTTTGAAGGGGTACCTACGTACCCTGATGCGGGACGTCCGTGGAAAATGGTTGAAGAGTACAAAATCAACCAATTCTATACCGCTCCGACAGCAATCCGCGTATTGCACAAAATGGGTGAAGATGAGCCGGCTAAATACGATCTCAGCAGCCTAAAAGTTCTCGGAACCGTCGGTGAGCCGATCGACCCTCCGGCATGGAAATGGTACTACGAAGCCGTCGGCGGAAGCAAATGTGCGATCGTCGATACCTACTGGCAAACTGAGACGGGGGGACACATCGTCTCTCCGTTGCCAGGTGCGACTCCGATCAAACCGGCATGTGCGACATTCCCTCTTCCGGGAATCATCGCTGAGATCCTTGATCCTCAAACAGGGGTGAAAGTTGCAGCAGGAGAGGGCGGTTATATGTGTGTAACCCGTCCTTGGCCGTCTATGATTCGCGGTATCTGGGGTGATCCTGAGCGTTTCGTGAAATCGTATTTCGGTGATGTCAAAAAAGACGGACAACCGGTATACTTCACGGGTGACGGCGCGATCTACGACGAAGACGGATACATTACGATCACAGGTCGTACCGATGACGTTATCAACGTTTCAGGTCACCGTATGGGAACCGCCGAAGTTGAAGCGGCATGTAAAAAACACCCTAACGTTGCCGAAGTAGCCGTTGTCGGTAAACCGCACGACATCAAAGGTGAGGGAATCTTCGCCTACATCGTCCTCAAAAGCGATGACACCGTCGGTGAAGAGATGGAGATGGTCAAAGAGATCAACAAAGTAATCATGAAAGAGATCGGTAACATCGCTATCTGTGATGATATCGTTTTCGTACCGGGCTTGCCGAAAACTCGTTCTGGAAAGATCATGCGTCGTATTCTTCGCTCTATCGCGAAAGGCGAAGCGATCACTCAGGATATTTCGACTCTCGAAGATCCGTCTATCGTTGCGACGATTGAAACGAAAGTTAAAGGGTAAATAACTCTTGGCTTGCCAGTGTGCGAGAGCACGCTAGCAAGCTCCTTCTTTGCTACTATTATTGATGATTAAGTCTAATTTTTTCGATATCAAGTACTTGTTTGCAGATGACCCGTTTTCCTCTTGAACTTTTTTCGATTTTGTCGACAATTCTAGTCTCAAAATCGATCCCTTCCCGAACTAATTTATTCATACCTTGATTGACTTTATTGATGTCAATGTTTTTATCACCTTCCACGAGTACCGTAACCTTGCCAACATCATTTTGTATATATTGAATAGTGTTAATACTTTCCAGTGGTAGATACTGCCCTCCGCACATAGTTGTAATGGAAATGAGTCTTTTATCTTTTGTAACAAGATAATCTTGTGTTCTGCCTTCAATGTTTTCAACACTTTTGGCAATATCGCAGTTTTTATAATACTCTATTTTACCCGTTGCATGGTCCCCAGTTTTGTAATTAATAAAAGGCATGACAAAATTATCAAAGGTTGTGGTCACTATTTCTTCATTGACGATACGTACTGCCCCGTAAGAATTGAGAAAAGAATAGGGGCCTTGATTAATTCTATAACCGATAGCATTGCGTTCAGTATGTCCATAATGAGTTAGGACATCTACCCCAAAATAATCATGTATATACTGCAACTCATCCGGATAAACGGTTTCAGATGCGAGTATGACTCCTTGAATATTTATTTTGTCATAACCATATTTTTGAGATTGTTTTATGAAACTTAAAACAGCACTCGGATATCCAAAAAAGAATTTTGGATGAAAGTCTAATGCTTGTTGATACATCAATGGAAAAACATCTGAATTCATATAGTTATTGGAGATTAAAAAATAGTTATCAACAGGTTCGTATTCCCAATAAATATTTTTATCCGGGTTAGAAACTTCTCTCCCTTTTAATAAGATGGTTTTGTCTCGGTAGCGATACCCGATTTTGGAAAAAATATAATTATTGTAGACTTTTTCTTTCGCTCTGCTTGACGAAGGTAAAAAATATTTCGTCGGTGTTGAAAGTGATCCTCCTGAGTAATAAGCAACAGGCTTTTCGATTGTATCGGTGTGTATTTTTTCGAGATGAGTTTTAATGTCACTTTTAGAAAGTGGAGGGAAATGTTTAAGATCATCTAATGATTTGTAGTCTTTCGACGAAACACCATATTGATGAAAAATATTTTTGTAGTAAGGTATATTTTCTTCGGAAAAAATCAATGTTTCCAACGTTTTATTATACATATAATCTAATTTGAATTGTTCGTCTGAGGATTCGAATCGCTGCAATATTTTTGAGTGAAGTGAAAAGTGTTTACCGAATCGGAGCGTTAATGGAATACCGCTGTAAATAGTACCTAGGAATGTTTTTAGAGATTGTGGAAAATGATAATAAACATTTTTATATTGATGTAAACTCTCTTCAAATGTCATTTCTATACCTTTCATCAAATATATTTAATATATATTATATTATGCTACTAGTATCAAACTTTCAATGAGTTTAAAAAAATTAAAATTTATTAAATATTGAAGTATATAAGGACTCTTTTGATTGCAAGATTATTGATTAAACCATTCGGTGATATTTGGAAACTGAAAGAACTGTGTAAAAAGGGGAATAGTGCAGGCTTAAAGAGTAGAATCCACCATTTTCTATATCACTATTATCAATATGAACATGGCAGTGCCATCTCTTTTGATGCAGAGTTTGCAGGAACTCCTATTTTGCCTCATGGAACCAAGCAAATTGTGATTACCAAAGATGTAAAAATCGGCAAAAATTGTGTTATTTTCCAACAAGTAGCTATTCAGGAAGAATATTTGGAAAATTCAAAATTTTTTGGATCTCCTGTTATCGGAGATGACTGTTATATATATCCGGGTGCAAAAATCATTGGAAACGTAAAAATCGGTAACCATGTCATCATAGGCCCTAATGCTGTGGTAACGCAAGACATACCTGATAATACAAGGGTATGTGTCGGAGAGCAAAAAACTATAGCTCTATAATAGATTAATTTGCAGACAATACAGATGATCGATTTGTATCTTCGCTTATGGAATCGAGTTGATTGATCGCTTTTTCCCATTCGTTGGTTTTTAATTTTTGACCATATGCGGTATCACTGATCAGTAATGGATTGTATTTGAAGGTATTGTATAAGAGTTTTATCGTTTCATAGATTGCCACTTTATACCCTACTTCGGTATTGTAATAATGCTCTCTATCCCACCAGTACGGGTTACAGCTGACTATCCTTAACTCTAAACCGGCTTTGCCATAATCGGCAATATGGCGTGCCATAAAATCGATTCGTCGGGAGTGCTGCGGATGGCTTACAAAAGTCACTGTTTTATAATGGTGTTTTTGCATATACTGTTTAATGAAAAAAACTTCTTCCATAGTATTATAAATCATTGTTTCATCGATATGAATAATCTTTTGTCGGGGTATGCCATTGGTTTCAAGGTAATCTATTCGACTGTTAATAGGTGAAAAAGATGAGTTTATATAATCTACATCGGTATAAATAAATTTGCCTGAGGTGGAAAACCCTTCTTTGTATAGGCTTAAGGCTTTTGTGATACGGCAACCGCTTTCGTCTCCCCCCAATGAAACAATGATATCTGATTTTACCGGCGGTTGTGTAACATCTACAAATCTGCCTAAATTGAAAAATATAATTACAGCCATTAGGCACACTAAGATAATGAAGAATAAAATTTTCTTTAAAAGCATTTATATCCAATTGATTGTCATATTTTGAATGTGAATTCTACTTAGATTAATATTGAATAGGTCTTAATGTATTTATATTGTATTTTATGATCAGAAGGAATTCTCATGTCGGAAGGTTCGAGGTAACTTAGAATCGCGAATTTGGCGTGGCACTATACCCTGTTTGTGCAACGGCATCCTGCATCATTTGAAGCATAACCTTCTCATCGCTTATGACTATCGCGCTCTCATTTTTGAAATTCACTTTCGCCTCTTGAACTCCAGAGACACCCATCAACGCTTTTTTAACCGCTAGCGTACACGCGATGCAGTGCATTCCGTTGATATGGAGTTTCCACTCTTTTGCATGCGCTAGAGACGCTAACAGAAGTAATCCTAAGACTATTCTCCCCATATCAATACCTCATAATAGGGATAGAAGAGGGCGGCAAGGCTAAAGAGAAACAATCCCCAAAAAAGGATCAACAGAATTTTGGAGGTGAGACTTGGCTCACAGTCGCATTCGATCTGTTTTTTGATCACCATTTGGTAAAATCCGATACTTAGCATCAAGACGGCAAAGGCGGTAAATAGCCACCGATAACTGTTGAGTTCAGGAACATTGATAATCCCGGCGAAGGAGATCCCGAACACCATAAAAAGGGTAGGAACCAAACAGCATGAGGCGGATAGAAGTGCCGTGATGAGTGCGCCGAACAGCACCAGTACCGCACTGCGTCTCTCCTGCTGCATCATTACATCGACGGGGTTCTCCTCGTCGTTCTCAACGTATCCTCTCCCTTTGAGTATGACGAGGCGTGTCGCTCCATCATCTAGAGTCTCTTCGGTATAGGTACAGTGCTGTGAGAGGGCGAAGCGTTTGCAGTTTTCCCGTCCGCTGAGGGTGTTGACCTCTACGGTGAGGGTTGCATCTTCAGGGAGGGCATCGAGAGCCTTTTTCGTCTCCAGTACGGGACGCGGGCAATCCATATCACGGCAATCGAGAATCATTAAGCCTCTTTTGTGGAGCGGATCGTATAACGATAGCTTTTCGGCTCAAAGGGGTCGAGGTATTCGCCGTCCACTTCGGCGTAAGGGTAGCCGAACGAGTCGAGCGAGCCTTGGGTATTGGCGGGGTAGAGATCAAAGTCGCGGGCGTGGTTGAACGCCATCCAGTTGTTTTCCCAAAATCCGAAGAACTTGTTTGCCAGTTCAATCGCGCGCGGGGAGTTTTTCTCGATATTCTCTTTCAGTACCAGTTTCGTGATATCGGCAGGATCACACGGTATCCACCCCATGCTCGGGATAAAAAATTCCACTTTGCAGTGTTGCGCTTTGGTAATATCCTCACCCGCTCCGAAGGCAGGAGAGAGACGTGAAGCGCCGACACGGATTCCTAACACTTCCCGTGCAGGGATATGGGATGCCCGCATCAGCGCGACACAGAGAGCCGACATATCGAGGCATTTGCCTCCCATACGACCATCCCGTTCAAGCTGTGCCAACATAGCGTTAGGACTCCCTACGCCGCATCCGTGAACACTCTCATCGCGATAACCGTTGGCAATAATCCAGTCGTAAATTTTACGGGCTTTTTTGAGAGGGTCTTTTTCAGAACCTACGATACTTTTGGCCGTTTTCGCAACGGCTCCGTCGATGGGGATATGCTCTGAGGGGGCTAAAAATACTTTGGCACTCTTTATTTCATCAGGAGAAATACGTTTGGATCGGAAATCGCATTGACGATCTCTTAACGCGACACTCATCGACAGTTCACATTTTTTACTCACGGCATTTTTGTCCCAACGGGCATAAAAGGTACGGGCGGTGTAACGGTTATGATCGCTTTCGTAGTGGGTATCTCCATCGCATGAGTCTCCCCGTTCAATAATCCTCTGAAATCCGCTGATATCAGAGGGGAGTGGAACCCAAAGGGCGCACTCTTTATCCTTATGGAGGGAGAGATCAAAGCTCCAACGGATGTCATAGAGGGCAAGCCCTTCATTGAACTTTGAAGTTGAGGCGGCGGTTAGAAAAGAGGGGGTAAGGCAGATCGCCCCTGAAATAGCGGTAATTTTCATAAATTCGCGTCTGTGCATCGTGTTATCCTACAATAATATCAGTATCGGTTTTGGCAACGACCTGTGCGACAATCGCTGAGGGTATCCCCTCGTTAAGAGAACGTTCTACTATACGGCGTGCATTTTCAGGGGTAGCGGCGATTAAAAGTCCTCCTGATGTCTGTGCATCAAAAAGGATCATCTCCATATCGGCTCCGACGTCACGTTTGAAGCGTACTTTGGATTCGAGATACTCTTTGTTGGCATAGCTTCCTGCTGGGATGATTCCCATCGATGCCATCGGCAACGCTTCGGCGAAAAACGGGACGGAGGAACACTCTACTTCGATCGATTTTGTGCCTCCGCTCATCTCCGCCAAATGGCCTAAAAAGCCAAACCCCGTTACGTCGGTACACGCATGGGCGTCAAACTCCCGCGCGATGAGAGAGGCTTTATAGTTGAGGGTGCGCATCGTCTCTGCGACTTTTAGCACGGTTGGCTCATTCAAAAGGTCAGCTTTGATCGCGGTGATCAGAATTCCCAGCCCCAGCGGTTTGGTGAGGACGATTAAATCCCCCTCCTGTACCGTGTTGTTGCGGAGGATTTTGTCGGGATGGACAAATCCGGTGCAGGAGAGACCGTAAAGCATCTCAGGGGTTTCGATCGTGTGGCCGCCGACGATCACCGCTCCGCACTCTTGCGCTTTGCTCTGCCCGCCTCGTAGAATCTCGGTTAGCACTTCGGTGCGGTGGTTCTTGCCGTCAAAGCCGACGAGGTTGAGGGCTGTTTTGGCATCGCCCCCCATTGCGAACACGTCGCTCAGAGAATTGGCCGCCGCGATTTGGCCGTAGATAAAGGGATCATCGACTACGGGAGTGATAAAATCGACCGTCTGCACCATCGCGAGGCTCTCATGTATCCGATAAACTCCCGCATCCTCATTCCCCTCAAATCCGACGAGCAAATCTTTATGAAACGATTTCAGATGACAGGTGACGTTTTCGAGTGATCCGGGGGAGAGTTTGGCGGCACATCCCGAAGCACGGACGAATTTTGTAAGCTTAGCGCTGTTGTTCATCTTGAATTCCTCTGAGAATTTCGAGCGTTTTAAGTGGGTCATCGTTGTGGATAATCATATCAGGTTTGATCGTTACTTTATAAACTTTGTCGTAATACTGTGTCAATAATATCTCGGAAACTCTGACGAGATCACCATTGCCGAAAGCGGCAATAGAGGAGGATTTGTCGTCACGGCTGATATAGGGGGAAATCCGCTCCATCCGCTCCATGAAAAAGCTCTCGTCCATAGAGTCGTACATCCGCATGATCCGCTCCACCCGCTGCTCCAGCGGAGCCGTAATCTCAATACGGAATCCTGACTCCATTTGCTTGTAAAGAGTAGGCGGGAGCATGATCTTTCCGATACGTTTACTTTCGGCTTCGACAAAAGCTCTTTTCCCGGTCGCTAATATGAGAAGTGCATTCGCTAGCCGATTTTGAAACTCTTTTTGAGTGGGTTGTGCGCCGTTGACATCGCCGAAGACCGAACCGTAGTGATTGGCCATTTTTTCGAGATCGATCACATTGTCGAGTTCATTTAGGAGGTCGCTTTTACCGCACCCCGTATTTCCGGCAAGGGTTATAAAATTTACCGCGGGGAGATTGTCAAGATACTCGGTTACAAATGTCCGATAGGCTTTATATCCGCCCGTGATACGGTCGATCCGGTAGCCGATGTTGGACAAAATCGTTCCCAGCGAAGAGGACCGCATACCGCCGCGTGCGCAATAAATGGCGATTCTGGAGTTGGGTGTAAATGCAGGATAGATATCGTGTATATGACGCGCCGCGTTGAGGCAGACATAGGAAGCTCCCTTTACCCGTGCTTCAAAGGGGGAAATTTGTTTGTATATCGTACCAATTTCGTGGTGTTCTTCGTCATTTAACGCATAAAAATTTTGAGCAAAGGGGATATGGGATTCACCGTACTCGTGCGGACTTCGCGCATCGATGATGAGGTCATAGATATTTTGGGATTCTAAAAAGGTTTCAATCGGTATGGTTTGTATCATTTCGAATTTTACCATTTATCCGCTAATAGCTCCATTATAAGCCCCCTTATGCCATAATCTCATACTTATAAGGGAGTTCTCATGGCCGCAGGTTCGACAATCTACAAAGCACAACTTAGCATAGCCGATATGGATCGAAACTACTACGAGACCCATGAGATTACGATTGCACAGCATCCTTCAGAGACCGATCAACGCCTAATGATCCGTCTCGTAGCCTTCGCTCTCAACGCAAGTGATCGTATGGTAATAACCAAAGGGATCGGCGGAGATGACGAGCCAGAACTGTGGGAAAAAGACTATAGTAGTGATATTCTTCTTTGGATTGATTTGGGACAGATGGATGAGAAGCGTCTTCGTAAAGCGTGCGGTAGAGCTGAGAATGTGATTGTCTACACCTATAACCTCAAAAGCGCTACGGCGTGGTGGAGACAATACGGTGCGACGTTTGCGCGTTTTAAAAATCTCCGTGTGATCCATTTGGATGCGGAGGGGATAGAGAAGCTGTGCGAGCGTTCAATGCGTCTTCAATGCAATATCAGTGACGGAGAACTCAGTTTTCACAGTGAACGGGGAGATGTTACGATTATGCAAGAACAGTGGCAATAATACGTCACTATTCTCTACACCGGCTCGCCCTTTATCTCTAAATCTGTTACCTTTAGCTATACTTATCCACAATATTATCTCCCTTTACGGATAAACTCATGAAACGAAAAATCGGAAAATTTAAAAGCTCTATCGCGACACTCGAACTCCAAGACCGCGTATTACGCGAGAACACCCTTATTCTGGCAGAACCGGGTTCGGGTAAAACACATCTTGCAAATAAGATTCGGGCATTTGTTATCGACAGCGGTATCCCGACCCTTTATCTTGATTTTTCGAATCCGACCCCGGATCAGGTTGAGGAGAAATTCAAAACAAGCAGTGATTTCCACTACATGTGTTTTGATGAGAGTGATGAATTTAATGCCGCTTTAGATAAAGCGATTGCCGAGCGTAAAAATATTTATATGGCAGTCAGTCCTAGCTTTTTCGCGAGTAAACGAGACATCAAAAGCAAGCTTTCTCAAATGATGCAAAAGCGTGAACTTTTGGATAATTATTACTACATTATGCAGGAAATCGCCAGTTTGGAAGGGTTCTATACCAAGTTTGAAGATTTCATGTTCTATATCTTCGACCTCGTCAATCTTAAAAAATTCGGTCTTACCTTTTTGGCACAACCGCACGAGATGTTTGAGAACCCACGTATTAAACTTCTGTTTTCATTCCTCTTTGTCGGTCGTTGTACGAATGCTTTTTATTACAACACGACGGTTCTTCGTTCGATGGAGCCGAATACCTTTTTGTATCAACACCGCGTCGATAACCGTTCACTCCTCTTTAACAACATCCAAAGCGATGTTGTCTTTATCGACGCCTAACTATTTAAATCCTGATAGGAGAGAGTTAATGGCTCTCTCTGAACGCTTCAAAGATTTCTTGTGGGAGCGGTTTGGAAAAATAGTATCCCTGTATTTCGTTACACCCCTGTTCTCTTAGATATTCAAACTGTTCGATTGTCTCAACTCCTTCCGCTATCGTTTGCAGTCCCAGACTTTTTGCCATGATGATGATAGCGGCGACAATCGCTTTATCTTCAGGATTGATATCAATCTCACGGACAAAGGATTGATCGATTTTGAGTTTATAGATATTAAACTTTTTGAGATAATTCAGTGAGGAGTATCCGGTTCCGAAATCATCGATCGACATTCGTACCCCTCGTTCGTTTAGATCATTCATAACATTGATAGCTCTTTGAGGATCGTGCATTGCGACGCTTTCGGTAAGCTCCAGCTCCAAATACTCCGGAGGCAATCCCACCTCTTCGAGTATGGTGGTAACAAGCAAAGGAAGATTGGATGAGCGAAACTGTACGGCTGAGAGGTTCACAGCCATAATGATCGCCGGATATCCTTGTTCTAGCCACATTTTAGCTTGCTTGGCTGCTGTACGCAATACCCATTCTCCAATAGAGAGGATTGTCCCGTTTTCCTCGGCAATCGGGATAAATTCAGCGGGTGACACCATCCCAAAATCTGGGTGAGTCCATCGCAATAGTGCTTCTGCTCCGATAATTGTTCCGTTTTGAGATGAGAATTGGGGTTGATAGTGAAGTTGCAGTTCGTTGCGATTCAAGGCATGTCGGAGTGCATTGCTCAGTTCAAGATTACGTATTGAATAACGCTGCATCTCATCGGTAAAAAAGGAAAAAGTATCTCGTCCGTTATGCTTCGCCCGATACATTGCAGTATCGGCATTTTTGTAAAGTGTTTCGAAATCGGTTCCGTCATCCGGATAAAGAGCAATACCGATAGAGATACTAATCGTGAGTTCATGATATTCAATATGGAATGGAGCTTTAAATGCGTCCAAAAGTTTTTGAGCTACCTGAGCGGCCCCTTCCATTTTGGTATTGGGGAGAAGAAGAATAAATTCATCGCCGCCGAGACGAGCAACGGTATCCTCTTCGCGTAAAAGTGATGTGATTCGTGCAGATGATTCGATCAGAAGTATATCTCCGATATTGTGACCTAATGAGTCATTGATCTCTTTAAATCGATCAAGATCGAGAAACATAACGGTGATATGGTTCTTGTGGCGTTTTGCAAAACTGAGCAGGTCTTTGATTCGGTTATCGAGCTGTGTACGATTGGGAAGTCCGGTTAAATGGTCGAAATTTGCCAAATAACGAATCTGTTCTTCTTGTTGTTTTCGTTCCGTAGTATCGCGTGTGATGCCCAGTAGCATTGAGACATTTCCGTCGGTATCGCGTAACGGAGTTGCATGGGTTTCAAGCCAGCGTCGTGTCCCCCTCAGCCCTTTTATCTCAAATTCCAAAAGGGCATTTTCTCCCTTCATCACCTGTTTATGCAAGGCAATGAACGAAGCTCGCCATTCGGGTAAAAGATAATCGATCAGGTTGCATTTTTGCGCCTCTTCCAGCGTATCTGCTTCTAACATCGCGAGTCCGGCAGGGTTCATTTCCAAGAGGTTTCCGTGTGTATCGACCAGTTTGACACATTCGGGTTCATTGTCGATAATGGCCATTAGATGATTTTGTTTTTTCTGCAAGGCCTCTTCTGCTTGTTTACGGGCAATATCGCGATCAAAAGTCTCCAAGGCATAGCTGATATCCATCACCATCTCTTCAAGCAGTTTTTGAACCGGTTCATCAAAAGCACCTGCTTCTTTTGCATATAGGGTAAACACCCCTACGCCTTTGCCGCTGCGGTGAAGCGGCAAAGCAGCAGATGATCCCCACCCGTATTGCCTACCTTTCTCATGCCATTGAGCTGTTGATGGATCATTTTGAAAATCTTGGCACCAAATCGGTCGGTTTTCATGGAGTGAGCGTCCAGTCGGCCCACATGCGGTTGGATTGTCAGGATCGGTTGATATTATCAGTTCTTTAAGGTAATCGGTTCCGCTTCCATAATAACTGACCACTTTTAGCTCTTGCGTTGATTCATCGTGTATTCCTATCCACGCCATTTTCATACCACCGAAATTGACGGCATCCCGACAAATGATCGGAAATAATTCCTCTTCGTTTTTCGAACGGACGATCGCTTGATTACACTGACTGAGTGCTGAATAGAGTTGTTTGAGACGTTCGTTGTTTGATATGAGTTGTTTGAGTCTCTCTTGTGTTTCACTGAGCCACCCTAATACACTGTTTTTATTGTCGTTATCTACACGGATCAGATGGGAAAAATCTCCTCGTCCGATACGGGTTATATGAGCATGAACCTCATCCACTGAGCTTCCCAGTATTGTGTTCAGTGTTTGGTTAAGACGCCGAAGCATGAACATGAATATAATGCCGATGAAAATAAAAACGATCCGCAGGATAAATGCCATTATCTGAGCATTATGGACAGCTGTATCTGTCCTTTGTTGCATCAAAAGATAAAATTCGTCAATCGGACGCATAATGGAAGCTTTGGCCTGATGATAGAACTCATCATGCAAGAGTTCCATTGCTTTGTGTTGCTGAATATCTTTTTCTGCAGGTGAGGATGCCTTTGACTCTATCAGTTTCATGGCGGCATATTCGGTTTCTGTCAGGGTATCGGAATTGTTTTTAGCCTCGGTAAGTTTGGCAAATTCGGTTTGAGTAAATCCGGACTGACGCATCATCTCGATCAGAGGAATGGCTTGTGTGCTGTATCCTCTAGGACGTTTGTCGTCCAAGCCGACTAAATCCCAATAAATATTCTGATATTTCAGAGGACGAGGTTTTAGTCCGTTGCGGATATCAAGGATCTCTTGATAGTGTGCTTTATAAATGGGATTTCCGGTGGCGATATAGGTTCGAACCATCCGAGTCAAATCATCCGAAGAGTGGCGCAACTCATCGGCAAGGAGGAATGAGTGCAATCGCATCTCATTGGCACGGTCAATTTGTTTCTCAGAATAGACGTAAACGACAAACGAAATACCAAAGAGTATCAATACCGCAACACTCTGCCAAAAGTTTCGTGCAAGAGGAGAAGCAAAATATTTTGAAGAGGTCATACAGCCCCTTTTTTTAAAGATATACCTACATTTCAAAGATGATAGCATAATTGTCTATTTTTTGAATAAATGTGTTGCTCAGATAGTAAAACAATGGTTGTCTAAATCCCTTAAAACGGCTATAATTTCACAATTTTTTAAAGTTGATTTTAGGAGCGTACCGTATGGGAAGAGCGTTTGAATATCGCAAAGCGGCAAAAATGAAGCGCTGGGGAAATATGTCGAGAATATTTCCAAAATTGGGCAAAATCATTACAATGGCGGCTAAAGAGGGTGGGGAAGATCCCGACATGAACCCGAAACTCCGCAGTGCTATTTTGACGGCAAAAGCGCAAAATATGCCAAAAGACAATATCGATGCGGCAATCAAACGTGCCAGCGGTAAAGATGCTATTTCATTGGCTGAAATGAATATCGAGGGAAAAGGCCCTCACGGTGTTTTGTTTTTTGTAGAGTGTGCTACCGATAACAATGCACGAACGATTTCCAATGTTCGTACGATTTTTGGCCGTGCCAAAGGGGAAACGCTTAACAATGGTTCACTTGAATTTATGTTCAGTCGTAAAGCGGTATTTCGCTTTCCAACGCCGGCTATGGATTTGGAAGAGCTTGAATTTGCCCTTATCGATGCAGGATTGGATAGCATCGAAGAAGAAGAGGGTGAAGTGAGTGTTTACGGTGAATATACCGCATTCGGAGCGTTGTCCACAGAGTTAGAAAAAATGGGGATTACCCCAGATAGTGCTGCATTAGAGCGTATCGCAAACTCTCCGGTAGAGTTTAGTGAAGAGCAGATGGAGGATATCGAAAAACTTATCGATAAACTCGAAGAGGACGATGACGTCCAAGCAGTTTATACGAATATCGGCTAATTATAATCGTTCACCCTGAGCTCGTCGAAGGGTGCTGTTCATGGTTCGACATGCTCGCCACGAACGGAAACATCTTCTTTTTCTTCGGCTTTTAAATAATGAATTTTTGCATCTAATAGAAGCGTTTTCGCAAAATGAGCCTTTGTCCCTGAGGGAAAATGGGGATCTTTCAGTAAAACGGATATTTTTTTACTTCTGTTTTTATCAATAAGTCTTTGAAGTGTTCCCTCTCCCATTCCATACGCAAAATCGGCCAAATACCAGCTTCCAAACTCTTTTTTGAGACTTTTAAGATAACGTATCACCGCTTCGGTGGAGCGGTTGACATCAAGTCGTCCGTCATTTCCTTTTTTGACGGAAAGACCGAAATTTTTGGCACTTTGTTTACTGAATTGCCATAGTCCTGCGGTATTGTACCCCCGGGCTGAAGGGTTGAATTTGGATTCACAATAGGGGATCAATGCAAAGTAGAGGGGAATGCCTGCTTCGGTAAATTTGGCTTCAATAAGTGCTAAATCATTTTGCGTTGCTTGGTAGCGTCTATAAAGCGGGGGAATGGTTCCTCGGTATTTATCCAACATAGTGTTTAATACTGTGGTTTCGAGGATGGACTCGTCGCTTTCTAACGATTGGAGAGACAGATCGATCGATTCGGCAGTATTTTGGGCAAATCCGGATAGAGATAACAATAAGAACATGATTGCAATGCGTTTCTTCATCCTTCTATCCCTCTGATGTATATGAAATATTTATAATAGCTAAAAAAAGAGAACGACGTTTCTGTCATTCGGATTAATTCAGACAATATAATCGGGAAGACTTCGCAGATTATGAAGCCATTCATCCCGTTTTTGAAGATGCAGTTGCGAGGAATCGATTTCTATCGCTAATTTCTGCCGTCTCGCCTTTTTTATCAAGTGGCGTATTTCCGTATCGATGCCGAACAGTTTGCAATAATTTGTTACACCCAATGAAAAATGTAATGGATTTTTGGATTGGAGGATTTTGAGCTGTACTTGGTATCCCATTCGCAGAATATCTCCGATACGTTCGTAGCGCGCCGGAAGGTTCATGAGATTTTCAAGGGTTGTTTTTATGGATGCTATATTGCCGTGAATAGCATAGTTTTCGCACAGCAGTAATTTTTCTTGCCATTGTTTTTCGAGTTCCTGCGCCCAAGGGAGAATCATTAGATCCGGATGCGAATCGAGCATATGATAGGCGGAACGCCAAAGCTGATTCATAATGGCGTGATGGAGGTTGGAAGTTAGAGAAAAAAATATTTTAAGCTGAGAATAGGCATCTTCGTATTGAATAATGCCGCTTAGTTCATGAATCAATAATGAAGCGTGATCGAAAGCTTTGTTTTTTAGGGCTTCCATAACAGCATTGATGAGCTCGCCCGCTTCACCAATCAGTTGTGAGTATGAGGGGAGTTTGCGAAGAATTGGGTGCTGTTGCGTTAGCTGGTTGAGTATGTGATAGTCATGTTCATATATCGCTTTGGAATACGTTTTCAATACATCGGAATGATGAATCAGCAGTTGAATCAAGGGACGCTTAGCGTTAACGGTAGCAAACGCTTCAAGCTCCTTTTGAGCCTCTTTTGTTTTACCGAGTAGAATGAGTTTTTGCGCTTTGGTAAAGTGCTCGGCCCACATTTTTTCCGCTTGTTTGTAAAGGGCGGTTGTTTGCAGTAAGGGAAACTGCTCAACTAATCCGTAAAAAGGGGAAAATTTTCGGCTTTCATAAAGAAACTTGAGTCGTTCCACGTAGGATAATGTATTTAATATGGGGATGATTTCTTTTGATTTAGCACTTTTGAAAGGTTCAAGTAACTCTTTTACGTGATCGATGGAGCCTTTTTCTAAAGCAATTGCGGCTTTTTTCATTGCATTAACAAAGATGGATTCCAGTAACACATACGATTCACTCTCTTGTAGCAATGGTTCCTCTTCACAAAGGCGATAGGCTTCCGTATAGGCATTTGAATCGATAAGTGTTTTCAACTGGTTGGTTGGCTGTAAATCAAACTGGTAGAGTTCACCGTTTTGTGTACCGATGAAGAGAAGCTCATTGTTATCCTTGCCTATCCATGTAATAGGATGCTCAAGTTCAATGTAGCGCTCTTTTAATATTTTCATGGTTTCTATATTGACCAGTGTCAAGGATCGTTGTTGCGAAGCTGCCAGAACAAAAGGGGTAGAACCGACTTGCAAAAGGTGGACAATAGGACCTAATGCCGTAGCTAGTCTTTGGTTGGGAAATTTTTTATTTCGAGATATTTTTAACAAAACTCCATCGTGATTTCCGGCAATAAGGAAATCTTGGTAAAAAAGAATGGCTTGATTTCTCATTGGACCCGGATGAAACCGTTGAGTGTTTGTTTGGCTTCGATAATTCGTTACAACAATATTTCCGCCGTATCCGGAAGAAGCCAGCATATTTTCCTCAAATGCTAGGGCGGAGACAAAATTTATTTTCGGTTTGGTGTACAACGAGGTATATTCAGGAAATGAATGCAATCTCGAGATCATAGTATTAGTATCGTGCCGCCATAGAAGAACACGACCTTGATTCGTACCGCATACGAAATGGGAACCATCAGGAGAAAAAGCGATTGCTGTCGGTGATTGCTGATCCAGTTCAAACCGGTTTAGGAGCTTTTTTTGGTTGAGGTCAACAATGTGAAGAATATTGTTTTCTTTCGATCCAAATACCAATCGCATATGATGTGGATCAAAGGCGTAGAGGAACTCGGAATCTTTCGGTACGTTAAGATGTAATAGCTTTTCTTTGGTATCGGTGAGCGTATTATAAAGAAAGATTTCATGTTCAGCCGTAACGATTCCCAGTTTAGATAACGGTAACGGCATAATAAAAGAGATAGATGATTCAAATTGCGCCAAGCGGGTTTTGAGAGGCATTATTCAATTTCTTTATATAGGGTATTTATGGAGTATAGCACAAACGAAATATAATATTTATTTGAATGAAGATTCGCTATAATAGTACTCAGATGTATATGTTAAAAAGGGTGAAATAATGCAAGCGGAAAGAAAGAAAATAATTCGATATGCCTTGGATTATGAGATTGAGGATATCAATACCTATTCCGGCTATAAAGGTGATTTGATTGCTAAAATCGTAACCAAAGATTTAAAAGCGGCGGTAGAGATTCAACGATATGCGCGCAGTTTAAATATTTTGGAAGTTGTTGTCAAACATAACCCGAATCTTGAAATCTATGAAATTTATTGCGTTACAAAAGATTCACAGGTGTACCATTTGAAGCAGGAAAATATTATGGAGGAAGTCCATACACATCATCCGAAAAAAGATGTTTGGAACGGAAGCAAATAATTTATACTATTTTTGTTCCCGTTAAAAACAGATAATCTTTTCCCGTTACCGTAGCCCGAAACTTTTTTTGCTGCAAATATTTTTTACAATAATAAATATCTTTTACGAGTATCGACATCTCCGAATAAGGGTAGTTCGGTGCTTTGGCTCCGTAGATCATCTCGCCCCCTATCCAACGGCAATTCGGAAATCCTAAAATCATCGCCCCCTCTTTACTCAAATACTCTTGTACTAGCGAGGCAAAGAGAGATTTGAACTCCAGCGTACTGCTTTGCAGTGTTCCGATGGTGATGATGAGGTCGAAGCGTCCTAGATTCAAAGAGGCGAGGTCGTTGATGTCGTAGACATAAAAGGTGGCATTTCCTTCGTTGAATCGTTCTCGTGCGACGGAAATGGCACTCTCAGAGTGGTCGATCCCGACGAGGGAGAGATTCATGTACTCTTCGTGAGAGAGGATTTGACGGATGAGGTCGAATTCATCTCCCGTATTGATTCCCAGATTGAGAATCCGTTTTTTCTCCCCGACTTTAACACTTCGCAATGCACGCAGATAGGCAGATAGAAAAGCGGGCTCTTCGTTTTTGCGGATGGCGGCAAAACGGGACGCGGTTCCGTATTTTTCTTCTTTCTCCTGTGAGCGGTGAAACGAGTCGCTGAGGTCGAGTTTTTCATAGGTGAGGATAATGGTGTGTTCTGATGCGGGTTTTGGAGTCAGCATCCGGCAAAAGAGGAGTTCCCCAAGATCGCTCCATGCTTTATAACTGCGGTACACATAGGTAGCATCGTCAATAATTACCGATTCTCCGGCATAACTTCCACGTCCGATATCGGGATTGAGGACTTCAAAGGTTAGGTGATCGGACTCTTTTAGGGTTTCATGCGCCCATGCGAGGATAGTGTTCATGGGTTCGGAGGTAAAATATTTCAAAACTGTTCCCACGGTGTTGCCCAGTTTTCCAGCTGTTCTTTGCATTCCTCGCTTACGAATCGCTCTCCCCCATCGGGCGGTGAGACAAAACTAAACTCTTCATCATTGAGACGAAACCGCAGCGCATAGGCATGCAGATACCCCCGTTCTTCTTTGCGTGCCTCATCGGCTTGCGCATAGCGCTCATCTCCCGCGATAGGGGAACCGAGACTTTTTAGAGCGACGCGGATCTGATGCGTTCTCCCCGTATGGGGTTTGATGAGAAAAAACCGCTCATGGGTACGTAAAGCACAGCTGACGAACTGGGTAATGGCGGGATTTTCCGTCGTAGTGAGGAGTTTGTAGTCCCCCCGTCGCGCACTTGTCATGTCCCCCTTAACCCATCCCATTTTTTTCTTCGGTTTGCGCATTGAGATCGCGAGATAGTATTTTTCGATTTCACGCTTTTCAAACATCTTTCCAAATTGTGCGGCGGTTTCGGCATTTTTGGCGAGGATCACGAGGCCTGAGGTCATTTTATCGAGTCGGTGGACGGGGAAGAGGGGAATGCCGAGTTGGGAACTGACCTGTACGACAAATCCCGCTTCTTTTTCGGAATGAAAATTGACCCCTGCTTCTTTGGCGGCAATTAAAAAGGCAGGGTTTTCAAACACAATGCGAATAGATTCCAAGCAGACTCTTTCAGTAAAAATTAGGATCATAATTGTACCGAGTATTAATATAGCGTTTACACATATCGCTCAAGAATACCGCTACAATAATAAAATGTTATCCAAGGAGTCTATTATGAAATTCAAATTTATCCTTCTCACTGTCTTGTTTGCCTCGTTAGCATTCGGTGCGGCGTGGGAACAAAGTACTTCAATGCAAAACATCAAAGCAGTTGTCAGTTCTGACAAGCCTCTGATCGTCGGAAGCAACGCCGTTATGATTACTTTGAATCAGCAAAATTTGCCGCTCGATAATGCAGGTGTAGAGGTTAAAGCATTTATGCCGTCCATGCCGGGGATGCCTGCGATGGAATCCAAAGCAAAAGCGGTTGCTCAGGGGCACGGTGTGTATAAAACATCGGTTAATTTGGACATGGGCGGAACATGGCAGTTTCATATTTTCGTAACCACGAAAGAGGGAAAAAAATACCGTCTTAAAACATCGTTGAGTCTCTAGGACCAGTGCGATGATAAGAGTTGCATTTGCATTGTCGGTTATCGCGGCACTAAGCTACGCTGAGAGTGTAGAAGTCTTAATACAGCAGGCATTGCACAACAATCCCACCCTTATCAGCGCGCAATCGCGGGTCGATCAAAGCCGATACCAAAAAGAGATATCGAAAAATTTCGACAATCCCTCGTTGCAGCTGCAGGTAAATGATATCCAGACGCGGGACATCACCAACCGCTCCTTAGAGCCGATGCAGTTTACGACACTCTCTTTGCAGCAAAAACTTCCGTTCGCCGGGAAAAGGGATCTGCGGTATGAGGATGCGCAGGCTCAGGAAGCGTATGCGGGATTATTTCTGAGCCAATCTAGGGCACTGCTCTCTAGTGAGATTAAAAAAGAGGCCTACCGTCTCTGGCAGATTGGTGAAGAGGAGCGGATATACCATGATTTTGAGATAATAGTCCGTCAAAACAGTGAACTTTACACAGCGCTTTCCTCTGCCGCTGCAGGGCGGCATATGGGGATCATGTCCTCTCAGATGGATCTTTCCCAGATCAAAATCATCCAGGCCGATCTGGCTCAGGAAAAAGAGCGCTCGTATGCGAATCTTTCACAGCTGTGTGCAAAACGGATCGAGAAAGTAGATGTGGATTTGAGTATGGGACAGATTGAGCCGATCGAGTCGTATGAAAAATCTCTGGAAAATAATTTCGGCTACCGTGCCAAAGATGCTCAGCTAAAATCGGCAGGAGTACAGCTGCGCCAATCACAGCTCGATGTTTATCCCGACGTGACGGTGCAGGCGGGATACAGCCGCCGTGAAGCGTTTAATGATTTCTGGAATGTCGGTCTCAATATACCCCTCCCCGTGTACGGTACAGAGTCGGTGAAAGAGCAGATCAGTCGGGAAAAAGTGCTGGAGCGAAGCCGTGACAAAGAGGCGACGTATTTGCAGCTGGAATCCACTTTGCGTCAAAAATATGCGGAGATGCGCAAGGCATCCGAGGTATGGGAAGTGATCCATGATGAGAGCTTACCGCAGCTCAACCACATGTTCGAACTCTCCGAAGCTTCAATCCGTAACGGCGAGGATTTGTTCCGTTTTACCGAACTGCTTAAGCAAAAACTGCAGCTTGAACTGCAGCTCTCGCGTTCGGTTGCAGCATTCTACCGCGCACAGGCGGAACTTGATCTATTGGTGGGGAAAGAGTCATGAGATATTTTTTAGGCTTAGTGATGGCAGGAGCGGTTTTATGGGGTAAACCAGCCCCGATTATCCAGCAGTTCAATGTGACGACAATAAAAGTTAAACGTGCCGATGCCACGGCAAATATGGGAAAAAACTTCGGCTATATCAGAGCGGATGAATCTCAGGAATCGATCATAGCGCTCCGTTTCGGCGGGTATGTTGAAAAGCTCCGAGCCACCGAGACCTATCAGCATATTTCCAAAGGGGAAGTGATCGCCGAAGTTTACAGTCCCGAAGTGCTGCAGGCCAAGGATGAATATCTCAGTTCACTCAAATACAATGCCATCCGTCCCAACCCAGGTATGGTTCAGAGTACAAAAGAGCGACTGATCTATCTCAATGTCCCAATGTCCGAGATAACGGCTATTGAAAAAACAGGGACAGTGGGCTCCACTACGACTGTCCGCTCTCCCGTATCCGGGTATATTTTCGAGAAAAAGATCGATAAAGGCTCAGCCTTTAGTGCGATGCAGCCTCTGTTTCGGATTGTCAAACTTGACCCGATCTGGCTGGAGATGCGATTCCCTCCCGAACAGCTCGAAGCACTGCAAAAAGTGGACTCTTACGAAATCCGTGTAACGGGATTCGAGCGCCCTTTGTACGCTAAGCGGGGGAAAATCTATCCGAATACCAACCCTTCCGAATCGACATTGACAATGCGTCTCAATCTTTCCAACACGAGCGGGAAACTGTTTCCGGGGATGTATGCGGCCATCACACCGATCGTGCAGTCTAAAGCTGCTTTGATCGTGCCGCGCACTGCCGTGATTCGTAAAAAAGGGAAATGGTTCTGTTTCAAAAAAGGGGAATACGAGGGGGAATATGAACCGGTAGAGGTGAATGTGGTTCCGGTCGGAAATGACCGTTATGAGATCCGCTCGGGATTGGTCGAAGGGGATGAAGTGGTTGCGAATGCCCTCTTTATGATCGATTCGGATGCCCAGATTAACGGGAACTTTTAGGATATGTCATGGTAGAGCGTCTGATAGAGTGGAGTTTACGGTTTCGTTACTGGGTCATTGCGGCAGCTATCGTTTTGGGCTTGTTATCAATTTGGGCAATTCGGCATACTCCGCTCGACGCTATTCCCGATCTTTCCCCTCCACAGGTGATCTTGCAGCTCAAATGGAAAGGGCAAAGCCCAGAGATCATTGAAGCTCAGGCAACCTATCCGATTGTACGGCAGCTTCTTTCTCTTCCCGCTATTAAAACAGTTCGGGGATTTTCTGGGTATGAAAACGCTCTGATCTACATCATCTTCAATGACAATGTCGATCTTTATTGGGCAAGATCTCGGGTACTCGAGCAGCTCTCAACCCTCCAATCGCAGCTTCCAAAATCGCTTGAAGTCTCGCTCGGACCCGATGCATCCGGAGTTGGATGGGTATACGAGTACGCGCTTGTTTCCAAAACTAAAAATCTTGCCGAACTGCGGACATTGCAGGACTATACCTATCGCTATGCGTTGCAGGGGGTATCCGGGGTCAGCGAGGTTGCTTCGGTAGGCGGATTCGTACCGACCTATCAGGTAACACTGAACAATGACGCATTGGTGCGCTATAACCTCAGTGTCGGCGAAGTTGCCGCTGCGATCAAAGGGAACAATAATGATGTCGGAGGGCGGATTGTCGTCCAAAACGGGTATGAGTGGATGGTACAAGCCAAAGGGTATCTTCAAAACATCGATTCGATCGAAAGCATCGTCATTACGACGCGCGGCGGTGTTCCTATCCTTTTTTCCCAGATCGCCCGTATCGAAAAAGTTCCTGAGAATCGTCGCGGCTATGCCGATCTAAACGGGCAGGGGGAAGCGGTCGGGGGAATCGTTGTTGTCCGATACGGCGAAGATGTTTATCGTGTTATCCAGCGGATACAGGAAAAACTTGATTCAATCCATGTCGAAGGGGTAGAGGTGGTTCCCGTGTATGACCGCTCCGACCTGATCCAAGCCGCCATTGCTACCCTCACCACAACCCTTGAGCACGAAAGCCTGATCGTTATCGCGGTGATCGCCCTCTTTTTACTCCATTTGCGTAGCGCACTGATCGTTCTGATTATATTGCCGTTGACGATTGCTATCACGTTTTTACTGATGAAACTTTTCGGTATCGGATCAAATATTATGTCGCTTGGTGGGATTGCTATCGCGGTAGGGACGATGGTGGATGCGTCGATTATCATGATTGAAAATGCCCACAAAGTACTGGTACAGCGTGAAAGCGAGTTGGGAACCCTTACCAGCGCACAGCGATTAGACGCCGTATTGTACTCTTCGAAGATGGTGGGGCGTCCTATCTTTTTCGCGTTGGCTCTCGTCGTCGTATCGTTTTTGCCTATTTTTGCCTTGCAGGGGCAGGAAGGGTTATTATTTACTCCGCTGGCGTTTACTAAAAGTTTTGCGATGGGGGTGGGAGCGCTACTCTCGGTGACGCTTGTTCCGGTATTAATCTATATGATCGTTCGCGGACGTATCCTCTCGGAACAGGCCAATCCTATCAGCCGTTTTTTTATTTGGCTTTATCATCCGATCCTTTTGGTCTCAATGAAATTTCGGTATGTACTCCTTATTTTGGTTATTGCGACATTAGGATATACGGTGCATGTCTATCGCTCTTTAGGGTGGGAATTTATGCCGATGATGGACGAGCAGACGCTGATGTATATGCCGGTCACCCAAAGCGGCGTGAGTATCGATCAGAGCAAAGCGCTGACCCAGTATACCGATTCGGTGATCAAAAGCTTCCCGGAAGTGGAGAGCGTATTTGGTAAAGGGGGACGGGCTGAGAGTGCAACCGATCCCGCTCCACTGGGGATGATCGAGACGATTATTACCCTCAAACCCAAAGATCAGTGGCGGGAGGGGATGACGACCGAAAAACTACAGCAGGAACTTGACGGTGCATTGCAGGTTCCGGGGTTGGTGAACTCCTGGACCTATCCGATCCGTGGGCGGATCGATATGCTTCTCAGCGGTATCCGTACCCCTTTGGGAATCAAAATCTACGGGGATGACCTCTCGACGCTACAAAAAACAGCTCGTGAAATCGAAAGCGCTCTTCAGCAGATTCCCGATACCCAGAGCGTCTTTGCTGACCGCAGCGACAGTGGGTACTATATCGATATCGACATCGACGAAGCGGCATTGGCACGCTATAACCTCCGCAAAGAGGTGCTGCTTGATTACACTTCTGCTGCGATCGGAGGGATGGGACTCTCAACGATGTACAAGGCTCGTGAGCGGTACAGTGTCAACCTTCGCCTTGAAGACGATGAGCGCACTTCTCTTGATGACATCCGCTCGATTCTGATCAAAACGCCGCTCGGATTTACCCCTCTTTCGACCTTTGCACGAGTTCAATACCGTGAGAGTGCCGCGATGATTAAAAGCGAAAAAGCGCGTCCCGTAGCCTATGTCTATATTACCCCAAAAGAGGGGGTGAGTGCCACGGCGTACAAAGCAGAGGCGCAAAAACAGCTCACTTCGATCAAACTGCCCGAGGGTTATACCTACGAGTGGGCAGGGCAGAGCGAATATCTCGAATCGGCACTCAAAACACTCCTATGGATCGTTCCTGCGGTAATTGCTTTGATTATATTACTTATTTATTTGGCTTTGCGCGAATGGATACCGACTTTGATCGTCCTCTTGATGCTCCCTTTTGCCCTTTTAGGAGGAGTTCTGTATCTCGACTGGTTGCAGTTTAATATCAGCGTTGCCGTTATTGTCGGGTTTTTGGCACTGCTTGGGGTAGCGGCAGAGACGGCGATTGTGATGATCGTATATTTGCAAGAGAGCATAGAGACCCGTATCAAATCAGGTGTCGTGATGAATGCGGCGCTTCTCAAAGAGGCGATTTATGAGGGTGCGGTCAAACGGGTACGTCCGAAACTGATGACGGTATTCGCGATTCTTGCAGGGTTACTGCCGATTATGATCAACCACGGTGTCGGCAGCGAAGTAATGCAACGGATTGCTGCACCGATGATCGGCGGTATCGTCACCTCTGCTGTAGTCAGTCTCATATTGATTCCGATTTTATATCAAATGCTAATGCAGCGAAAATATTTGAAGTAATCTCGTACAAAGGAAATCCGATGGCAAAAGATATTGTCTGCGGCATGGAGGTGTCCCCTTCTACCCCGTATCAAAGCGATTATAAAGATCAACATTACCTTTTTTGCTCTGCACATTGTCAGCATAGATTTTTAGAGCACCCTGAAAACTTTCTCCTCTCTGAACCCTCACTCTCATCGTGTCACAATTATAACTGTTCAATCGATACAGCCAAGAGTGTTCTCTACACGTGTCCCATGCATCCTGAAGTGGAGCAAAAAGGGCCGGGAAGCTGTCCCAAATGCGGTATGGCGCTCGAACCAAAAACAGTGCAATTCGAAGACGATACCAGCGAATATGATACGATGAAACGCCATTTTTGGATCAGCGTACTGTTCTCAGTAGTGGTATTGATCAGCGCGATGGGTGCGGAGTTTTTTCCCGGACAATTTGCTGCGATGATCGATCCCAAATCGCGTCAGTGGATGGAGATGATTCTCTCGATTCCGGTCGTGTGGTGGGGCGGATTTATTTTTTATGTGCGTGCATGGGAATCGGTTCGCAACCGCAGTCTCAATATGTTTACCCTCATCGCACTGGGTACCGCGACCGCATGGACCTACAGTGCCGTTGCCGTTTTGTTTCCACATATTTTTCCGGAAAATCTATCGATGCAGATGGGGGTTGTTCCGGTCTATTTTGAAGCGGCATCGGTTATCACCGCCCTCGTCTTGCTGGGGCAGGTATTGGAGCTTCGTGCCCGCAGCCGAACTAACGATGCGATCCGATTGTTGATGGGGCTTTCACCGAAGAATGCGCGTATTATCCGCCCGAACGGAAGTGAAGAGGAGATATCCCTCAAGCTCGTTCAGCCGGGGGATCGGCTCCGTATCCGTCCGGGTGAGAAAATTCCGGTAGATGGCATCGTTGTCGAAGGGGAGAGTCATGTGGATGAGTCGATGGTGACCGGAGAACCGATTCCAGTTTCCAAAAAAAACGGAGAGCCTCTGATCGGTGCAACCATCAATACGACGGGAAGTCTCATTATGCTGGCGCAGAAAGTGGGAGCCGATACGCTCCTCTCTCAGATCGTCTCTATGGTTTCGCAGGCACAGCGTTCCCGTGCACCGATTCAGAAGAGTGCTGATCGGGTGTCGGGTTATTTTGTCCCTGTGGTGATTTTTATCGCCGTGGTGACGTTTATTATTTGGTATTTTTACGGCCCCGAACCCTCGTTAGGTTATGCTCTCGTCAATGCCGTCGCGGTGTTGATTATCGCTTGTCCGTGTGCGCTGGGATTGGCCACACCCATATCGATTATGGTCGGTACCGGCAAAGGGGCAATGGAGGGTGTGTTAATCAAAAATGCCGAAGCACTGGAGATGATGGAAAAAATCGATACCCTCGTCGTCGATAAAACGGGAACACTTACGGAGGGAAAACCGAAACTGGTCTCCGTCATCGCTCAAGAGGGGTGGGATGAAAACAGGATTGTTTCTTTGGCGGCCTCATTGGAGCGTTCCAGCGAACATCCTCTCGCGTCGGCGGTAGTGACTGCCGCGCAGGAGAGAGGCGTGCCCCTGAGTGAAACGGATCAGTTCCGATCGGTAACGGGAAAAGGGGTTGTCGGAAAAGTCGAGGGATTAGAAATCGCCTTGGGAAACAGCAAACTGATGGAAGAACTTGGGATCGAAACGGCAGGGCTTTCGGCTGTAGCAGATAATTTACGCCGCGAAGGGGATAGTGTGATGTTTCTTGCCATCGATAATACGCTAGCAGGGCTACTCGGGGTTGCCGACCCGATCAAAGAGACCACCGCGCAAGCAATCCGTGATTTGCATGAGGAGGGGATAACGGTCGTGATGCTCAGCGGAGACAGCCGCATTACCGTCGAAGCGGTCGCCGCCCGATTGGGGATCGATCACTTTGAAGCCGAAGTTCTGCCGCAGCAAAAAGCCGAAACGATAAAACGGCTCCAAAGTGAGGGGCATATCGTCGCGATGGCAGGGGATGGGATCAACGATGCCCCCGCATTGGCTCAGGCGCAGGTGGGAATTGCCATGGGGAGCGGAACCGATGTCGCGATGGAGAGTGCGGGAATCACCCTCATCAAAGGGGATTTACGCGGGATTGTCCGCGCACGCCGTCTCAGCCGCGCCACGATGCGCAATATCCGACAGAATCTCTTTTTTGCCTTTATTTATAACAGTGCCGGGATACCGATTGCGGCGGGGGTATTGTATCCGTTCTTCGGTCTTTTGCTATCACCGATGATTGCGGCGGCGGCTATGAGTTTCAGTTCGGTGTCGGTGATTACGAATGCGTTGAGGTTACGAGGGGAGAAGCTATAAAATTATTCGGTGATTTTATTCGGATCGATCAAACGGTATTCCCCCACCTCTAAATCCCCCAACGTCAAATCCCCGAAGCTAGAGCGATGAAGCGCCGTGACATGGTTCCCCACCGCCGCGAACATACGACGTACCTGATGGTATCGCCCTTCGGTAATTTCCAGTGTTACATGTGTATCGTCTATAACAGTAAGCTTCGCAGGGAGGCACGGAAATTTTTCACCGTTTAACATTAACGTTCCCGAGGCGAAAATCTCTGCTTCATCCCCTCTAAGCGGTCGATCAAGGGTCGCTTCGTAGAGTTTGGCAACATGATGGCGTGGGGAGGTGAGGCGGTGGAGGAGTTGCCCATCATCGGTGAGGAGGAGCAATCCGCTTGTCTCTTTGTCGAGCCGCCCGATGGTGGAAATTTTGGGATCGCGCATTCTCCAACGCAGCGGGAGAAGATCGTAGACGAGTTTCCCCTCACCATCATCATGAGAGCAGACGAGACCGAGCGGCTTGTGCATCAATATTACGATTCCAGAGGGGGGATCGAGAGGTTCATTCTCAAAGAGGATTTCGTCGTGAGAGACTTTGGTATCGGTTTTGAGGCTCAATCCCTCGCTGTGGGTAATGATCCCGTCTCGTAGAAGAGCGGCAACTTCTTTGCGTACGCAATAGCCGAGATTGGCGAGCAGTTTGTCGAGGCGGACTTTAGAGGGCTTCGAGTTTTTCATCGGTCTCTTTGGTAATCCGCTCAAATTCATTCGTAGCGATTTCGAGCCGCTCGAACAGCTCTTCGATCATTTTCTCATCGCTTGCAACTTGTTTTGATACGTCCATCAGTTTGCCGCTTTCCCCTTGGTTGGAGTAAACGATGAGCTGCTCATGCGCCGTTTTCACTTTAGCCTCCAGAGTCATAATCGTGTTTTCACAATAATCGATCTCTTTTTTGAGTGGATTCAGGAGGCGGGAACGCTCTTGGATCAGTTCGGCACGCTGCTGTTTTTGCTCTTTTTTGTTCACATTCGCGGTCACTTTGACAGCTTTAGGTGCATCGGATATCTCTTCATCCCATCCGATTTTTTCTAAAAAGTCATCGTATCCCCCGTCGAAAAATTCCGCATTTCCCTCACGAAAGATGATGAGTTGATCGGCTAACTCACGCAATAGCATTTCGGAGTGGGTGACGATGACGACAGAACCTTCAAATCGTTTGACGGCGTCAGACAATGAATCGATGGATTGCATATCGAGGTGGTTGGTCGGCTCATCGAGGAAGAGGAGGTTGGCAGGGGTAGCGATAATCTTCCCCAGCATAACGCGGCTGCGTTCTCCCCCTGAGAGGATAGAGATTTTTTTATCGGCATCGTCGCCGCTGAACATCATCGTTCCGCAAATGCCTCGAATACGAACATTTTGAAGCGTATTGTCGGCACTTTGTATCTCTTCGGTGATCGTGCGATTTTTATCAAGACGATCGATGTTGGTTTGACCGAAATGGGCAATGGCGGTGGCAGGGTGGGTAAGTATTTCACCATCGGGCGTTAGTAAGCCTGCGAGAGTGTTTAGGAGGGTTGATTTTCCTTTACCGTTTTTCCCGATGATGGCAAGGCATTTGTTTTTTTCCAAAACAAAGGAAAGCTTTTCAAACAGCGGTTCATTAGGACGATAGCCAAACGATAGATTTTTGACTTCCATCGTGATTTTGGAGGGGGTAGGGCGGTAGGAGAAGGAAAAACTTAAATCTTTTTCCCCTTCCAGCGACTCCATTATCCCCATTTTATCCAGCTCTTTTTGTTTGGATTGTGCCATCACCGCCGTAGAAGCACGGGCTTTGTTGCGGGCGACAAAATCGATAAGTTCTTCACGCTTTTTGTCGTGATTTATTTTAGTTTTGACGTAAAGTTCATCTTCGCTCTCCATCATCTCATAATATTTATGACTATTGCCTTTGATAATAGAGACACCTCTACGGCGTAATCCCATCGTATGGGTGCTGACTGAATCCATAAAATCACGATCGTGGGTGATAAGGATCACTTCCCCCTCAAACGCGCGGATAAAGCTTGCTAACCAGCGGAGAGAGACGATGTCGAGGTAGTTGGTCGGCTCATCGAGTAAGAGGAGATTAGGCTCGGTGACGAGGAGTTTAACGAGGTTAAGACGGATCTGATATCCCCCCGAAAAACTAAGGGGATCTTTTTCCAAATCGTCCTGTGTAAATCCGAGACCGAAGAGGATCTTTTCGACACGGTAGACTTCATGTTCCATATCCCCCGTAAGGACGGAAGCGCACTCTTCACGCACCGTTTTATGAGTGAAATGGAGATGCTGACGGAGCGTACCGATACGGTAGTTTTTCGGGATGATGATTTCGCCGCTATCATAAGGCTCTTCATCAAGAATGATCTTAAAGAGGGTCGATTTTCCGCTCCCGTTGCGTCCGACGAATCCGACTTTGTTTCCGGCGTTCAGTTTGAGGGAGAGATCCTGAAACAGGACCCGTGTGCCATAGCTTTTGGTGAGGTTATTGATTTGAATCATACGGTAGTGTTACTCTTCAACTTTTGCAGGTAGTTTACCGGGCATAGCCTCTTTATTAGCGAGCATATCTTCCATTTGACGCTTTACTTTGTCATATCGGAATTGTTCTTTGAAGCCTTGGATTCGCCCACCTGCCGCGTTGGGATGTCCGCCGCCGCCGACCCATTCTCCCGCCATCATTGCCACATCCACCTTGTCATGCCCGCGTAGACTCATTGTTCCGCGTGTTCCGACATCGACGATGAAATCAAAGTCCGGAAATTCGGTCAAAAAGCCGTTTCCGATGATCGAGGTATTTCCCAATCCGTAGCTTAAAAATCCTCTCCATCCTTTGTAATAGACAGTCATAGTTGAACGTTTGGTTCCCAGCAGTGCAACGATGTATTTGGTCGAGAGGTTATCGAGGGTATTATCCACATCGTCTTTAAAGAACTCTTTTTTCATCTTATGGAGTGCTTCATCGAGGACGATATTGGCATTCGGAAGATATCGCATGGTTGCGGCATGTTCGAGCATGGCGAGTTTGTATTGGCGATCTTCATTTCCGAACATGACGCGGCTAAGCTCTTTTGCATCACTGATAAGACGCATACACACTTTACCGTATTCAAAATCATCCTTTTCGTCTTGGTGCCAGAGATCGACGGCGTTGACCACTTTTACAAACGATTCAAGCCATCCGCCACCTTGTAACCCATAATGTTCCATCGCATATTCATAAACAATTTTGGTGGCACAACGCTCGGTATCCAAAAAGTACCATGGATATTGAGCCGCTGTATCTTTGCCGCTGCCATGGTGATCGAGGAGGGTGATAGTGATCGTCCATCCGCCCTCATTGAGGCGATTGACTTCCGTGTTAAGCCAACGCGCTTCATCGGGATAAAGGTTGAGATCGGTGATAAGAATCGTAGCGGTTTGTTTGCTTTTTTTGATCGTGTCGATAATCTCTTCGAGGCGATCCATTACTTCGGCACCGTAGTTGGCGTTGTGACTGATCATAGTATGCGGCGTTTGTGCCATGACGAGTTGACAGCTGTATCCGTCGAGGTCGATGTGTGAGAGATGATATATGGTTTTTTTCATAAGTATCCTATTTGGTGTCTAAGGTAATGGAGCCGAGCACTTCGAATTTGGCATTCGAATCGATTTCGGCATGGGAGAGGGTAACGATTTCAAGACTGAATCGTTCATAAATCTCTGCCAACGGTCGGCGGAGTTTTGGATCGACGATAACGATGATCGGTGAAATCCCTTTTTGGAGCAGTTCGGTCGCTTTTTGACTGGTCGCTTGAATGAGACCGTTGATCTCTCCGACATTCAACAGAAGCTGGCGTACCCCGTCTCGTTCTTGCGATTTTTCCAACATTTTTTGTTCGCTGGTTGTATCAAATGTCAGTAAACGGATAACGCCATCCTGCCCGGTATAGAGCTGAGTTATGACACGGGACATTTTTGCACGGACATGTTCGGTAATGGTGTCGACGCTTTTGGTATATTCAGCTACATCGGCCATGGTTTCAAGGATAGTAATCATATCTTTCAGCGGTATCCGCTCATGCAACAGCGCTTTAAAGACTCTTTGAATAAGACCGATATTAGCCACTTTAAGAAGATCATCGACCACGACGGGATAATCGTTTTTGATCTTCTCGATAAGCGATTGTGTCTCTTGACGGGTGAGAAGTTCTTCGGCGTATTTTTTCACCAGTTCGCTCATGTGGGTTGAGATAACGGTAGCAGGATCAACGACGGTATAGCCGTTGATAATTGCATCTTCTTTAAGTTCCGGGGCAATCCAAAATGCATCCAGTCCAAAGGCCGGTTCTTTTGTTGGTTCTCCCTCAATCTCGCTGATAGCCATCCCGCTGTCCATCGCCAAAAATCGGTCGGGCTGTATCAGACCGTCACCGATATTGACCCCTTTGAGAAGGATTTCGTATTGGGTTGGCTTGAGGTGGAGATTGTCACGAATACGTACCTGCGGCATTAAAAAGCCGAAATCAGAGGCGATTTTACGGCGCATACTACGGATACGCTCGAGTAAATCTCCTCCTTGCGCACTGTCAGCCAAACGGATAAGCTGATACCCCAGCGTGAGTTCGAGCATCTCGATTTTGAGAATATCTTCGAGGGCGGCTTCTTCTTCTTTGGCGATCTCTTCGTTAGTCTTTTTACGTGATGTGGTTGGCGTGTCTCCATCCGTCGATTCCGATGTCCCGGCGGATGTTCCCCCTTTTTTGTTGATGAGAGGGGCAGAGGTGAGGATGAGATCCCCTTTCTCGTATTTGTAAAGAGCATATCCCAATCCGGCGAATACGAGCCCTACAAAGCCCATCGAAATGGTTGGAAGACCGGGAACTGCCGCGAACATAATCATGATAAATCCGACGATAATCATGATACGGGCATTTCCCATCAGTTGCTTGATACTTCCTTCGGCGAAGTTCCCTTCGTCATTGGACGCACGGGTAATCATAATACCGGTTGCAGTTGAGATGATGAGGGCAGGAATTTGCATTACAAGCCCGTCTCCGATGGTTAGAATAGTGTAGGTTTGGGCACTGGCGGAAACATCGAGATTAAATTGAAAAATCCCGATCAAAAATCCGCCGATAATATTGATCATCGTAATGATGATACTGGCTATCGCGTCCCCTTTGATAAATTTTCCCGACCCGTCCATCGCTCCGTAGAAATTGGCATCCTGCAGAATCTCGGCACGTCGTGTTTTGGCCTGTTTTTCATCGATTAGACCGCTATTGAGGTCGGCATCGATAGCCATCTGTTTTCCGGGCATCGCATCGAGCGTAAACCGTGCCGCTACTTCGGCGACGCGATTCGACCCTTTGGTTACGACCATAAAATTGATCAAAACCAAGATACTAAAGACGATCACCCCGATGACGTAGTTCCCGCCGACGACGAAATTTCCGAAACTGGTGATGATGTCACTCACTGCCTGCGGCCCCTCGTGCCCATGGCTGAGAATCATACGTGTCGTAGCAATGGACAGCGAGAGCCTAAAGAGGGTGATGACCAGCAACAGTGTCGGAAATGTCGTTAAATCGGTCGGCTTCGGGATATAAAGAGAGATTAATAATATCAGTACCGCAAGGGCGATGACGACCGCGAGAAGCAGGTCGAGCAGAGCACTGGGCAACGGGACGATAATGATGGCCAAAATCGCCATAACAAAAAAGACGACACTAAGGTCGCGTGAGGCGAAAATAGCCGATAATACCGATTTTACGTCGGGTGTTTTATTTTTTGCTTTTGCCAAGCATCACTCTTCTAAAATGGCTTCGAGGGTAAGGATCCCTAAAAAAGCATCCACTTTTCCCTGCAATCGGTTTAAAAACGGCCAAAGCCCGCAACTCATCGCTTTATTGGAAGGGCAGTCTTCTTGAGACGGGGAACAGCTGAACACGGCGGGGCTTTTTCCCTCTGCCGCTTCCATCACTTCGAGTACTGTGATTTCACTGCTTTTGCGTGCCAGTTCAAATCCGCCGTTAACCCCTTTATATGAGTTAAGTATCCCGTGACGTGCAAGAGATTGGAGGATTTTTGCTAAAAAACTTTTGGAGATATCGAGTTCGCGAGAAAGGGTATCCACATCAAGGGGACGACCCGCTTTGGCTAAAACGATCAGCGACAACAGTGCGTATTCACTCGCTTTAGTCATTAGCATCTGCTACACTCCTCCGATTTAAAAGGTTATTATAGCTAAAAATTATTAGAGGTGACTTGCGGAAGAATTTAGCACTAAATCAGAATTTTTTGGCTATAATTCCGACCCTGCTTGAAAAAAATGTTTTTCGAGTAAAATTTATACCCATCAGGAGGCTATTATGGCTTTAGATACGGCTAACAAAGCACAAATTATCAAACAATACCAAAGAACTGAAGGTGATACCGGTTCAAGTGAAGTACAAATCGCACTTCTTTCAACTCGTATTGCAGGTCTTACAGATCACCTTAAAACATTCAAAAAAGACCACTCATCACGTCTTGGTCTTTTGAAACTTGTTGGTCAACGTCGTCGTTTGATGCGTTATTTGAAACGTACAAACCGCGAAAGCTACAACAAATTAGTTGCTGATCTCGGAATCCGCGACAACATCTAAATCTTAACTGATTTAATTTACCGATAAGAGCGATAGCTCTGTTCGGTTCTTCCTCCTTTCTTTAATTTCCTTCCATATTTTTTTCATATTTGACTTATTTTTCTTGCAAGACCGCATAGGTTCCTGTCGCAAAGGCCACAAGATTCATGTCATCAAACAGTTCTATTTTGACGAATGACGTTGTTCTTCCCTGACGTATCACATTTCCGACGGCGCGTAAATAGCTCCCCACTACCGGTTTCAAATAATTGATTTTAATCTCCATAGTCACGGAAGTATACCCGTCTCCGAGATTTGAGACGGCAGCATACCATCCGGTATTGTCCATCAAGGTGGAAATGACTCCGCCGTGAACAAAACCCATGTGCTGTAAATGATACGATTCCACACGCAGTTCGACTTCAGCCATCCCTTTTTCACTTTGAACCAGCCTGCCGCCAATATGTTCTAAAAACGGAAATTTTATATCGTCCATAGTAATCCTTTTATCTGTTGCATTTTAACGTTTTGTTAGACTATTTTTATATGTCTGCGCAATGATCGATATTCCCCGGTTCATCTCATCAAACGTCGAGTGCGTAAAATTGAATCTGGCTTCTGAACACTGAGGTGTGGCAGTATAAAACTCTCCTCCCGGAACAAAAACGGCTCCGGCTTTTAAGGATGCCATTGCCAGAGCATGAGCATCAATCTCGCCTTTAAATGTACCGTAAATAAACATACCCCCTTTAGGCTTTTCAAAAACAAATTCGGGAAGAAGCGTTGTGAGTTTATCGGCGAGATAATTGCATTTGGCATCGTATACGGCTCTTATATTAGGTAGATGATATTCAAATTTACCGGATTCCCAAAAAATATCGGCAATCATTTGCGATAATGTTGATGTGTGTAAATCAGAGCGCTCTTTGAGTGCTAAAATCGGCTGAAGCAACGCCGCATCCCCTCGTATCCATCCCAGCCGCAATCCCGGAGCTAAAATCTTTGAAAACGACCCTACATGCAGTGAATGATTCGGTGCAAACAACGAAAGTATCGGTAATCTCTCCTCGAAATAGAGTTCCATATAAGCTCCGTCCTCTACGATAATACCGTTTTCACGGATGGCCGCTTGGGCAATTCTTTTCCGATCATCTATACTGTAACAGTATCCTGTCGGGTTTTGGAAATCACACATGATATAGGCCCGCTTCGTTTTTTCAAAAAGAGCTTCAAACTCCTCCGTCTTTCGAAGCTCATAGGGGTACAATGGACATCCGTTTGCATTAAATGCATTCAACGCTCCCAAATAGGCGGGCGCTTCAACAACTGTCCCCTCTTTAAAATAGACACGACTGATGAGATCAAGTGCCTGTTGAGCTCCGGTAGTAATAAGGATATTATCTCTTGACGTTTCCAATCCCATTGCGGTGTAATAAGCTGCCAGTTTATCACGTAGCGCCGGGATACCGGCACTGAATGAGTATTGCAGCGATTTAGGATCGGACAATGCCTTTTGAGCAGAAACCGCAATGGCTTCCATCGGAAATAAATTTTCGTTGGGCAATCCACCCGCAAACGATATAGTGTCGGTATCGATAACTTCTAGAATTTCTCGGATAAATGAGCGTTTCACGGATCTTCCTTTTTTTGATGACAGTTTAGAGAAAAACAAAAAAATATTCTTTATCCAAATAGTCATAAAAATTATCCAAAATATGCATTTTTATAATTTGTATGTGATATTATTCTCGTATGAAGCGTGAAACAAAAAACCAAAGAGCGGATACTGTTAACGGGGTACTTTCCTATATCTATCTCCATATCGATACCGATTTAAATGTTGCCGAACTGGCACAAATGAATGAACTGAGTCCTCACCATCTTCACCGTATTTTTAAAGAAGAGACGGGAAAAAATTTATTTGAAACGATCAAATCGATACGCTTGCAAAAAGCGGCGAGTTTACTTCTGACGAATAAATATGCAACAATATCTCAGATTGCGCGTATGTGTGGATACAGCTCTCAAACTTCTTTTATAAAAGCGTTTAAAGAGCGCTTCAATACGACTCCGAAAGTATGGAAAAACGGTGCGTATCTCATATACTCCGAAAAAAATATCGAGAGTTCCAAAAGTGCCAGCGCATCCACCCGTGATTTTGCAGGGACCATACCGAAAATCATAAAAACATCTCCGATACGAGCCGCCTATATACGCCATAGCGGGTACGATATTTCGATCAAAAACAGCTGGAACCGGCTTTATGCGTGGAGTCTCGAAAACGCCATATCGGAAACGGCACGCCAAATCGGATTACACCATGACAACCCGACGATTACACCACTCAGTCAGTGTGCCTATATCGCCGCTCTCGAAATCGATAAGGATATTCAGCCGCACGGTACGGTTGCTTATTTTGAAATACCTGCATCCTTGTGTGCTGTGTTTAGTATTAGCGGAAAATACGGAGATGTTTTACGCTTCATGCAGTATGTGTATCAGATATGGCTTCCAAACAGCGGTTTTGAGGCTAAAACACTGCCGCCCTATGCGATTTATCGAAAAAATCATTTTTTAAATGAAACGGGTGAGTTTGATCTGGAGTTTTATCTCCCGATCAGTGTATTATAAGGGAGAAATGTAATCACACATCATGATGATAGTGTTCTAGTATCCGCTTATATTCTTCATACACCTGCGTAGGTGTTTGTGAATTTTTATACATTTTTAGAATTTGGCGAATGAAATCAAGTGGATATTCGATAGATAGACCCGCATTACGCGCATAAATCTTTTTTAATGTTTCGTACATTCCCTCGTAAATCTCCGGTTCTTCTTGTTTAAGACGTTGAAGGTTCTCTTCCGCTTGGATCAGTTTGGCATCGTTAAACTCGCCGCGTTCATTGATCGTTTTGCGCAGTTCAACATATTCTTTTAAGTTTTTACGGTTTAGGACATAATCGGTAAACAGTTCTATAAGTGACATTTCTACACCTTTATTCGTTTTGATAATTTTACGCTTTAAGTATAGCAACAGTATAGCAGTGAAAAACCTTTATATCAAACCCCGAAAATCTTTTTCGCCCGCTCCAGATCTTCCACCGTATCGATCCCGAATCCTGCACTTGCCACTTTAACCATCGAGATTTTTTTGCCGTGGTAGAGGGCGCGGAGCTGTTCGAGTTTTTCGATGTCTTCCAGTGGTGCCTCACCGAGGGCGCAGAAATCGTGGAGGCTCTTTTTGGTAAACCCGTAAATCCCGATATGTCCGAAATAGTTGGCTTCCCCGCTGCGGTTAAACGGGATCGGTGAACGGGAGAAATAGATCGCGTTATGCTCCACGTCGGTGATGACTTTGACCAAATTAGGGTCTTGTGCCGATTCGGTATTGATCGCGTTGTAACAGCTTCCCATGATAAATGGGGCATTTTGGGCTTTGAGAGCGTTGAGACGTTCGATCAGGAGTTCAAGCACTTCCGTTTCGATAAACGGCTCATCCGCTTGGACGTTGATGATGAGTTCATCATCAGGAACATCGATGATCTGGGCGCACTCGTTGATACGGTCGGTACCGCTTTTATGCGTCGTGGAGGTGAGACGCGCTTCGACGCCGTGAGCGGCGCAGATGTCGAGGATTTTTTCATCGTCACACGCGACGACGACACGGTCAATGGATGCGACCCGTTTGGCGGTGCGGATCACCATCGGCAAACCGCCGATGTCGGCTAAAACTTTTTCGGGGAAGCGGGTGGAGGCGAGACGGGCAGGGATGATAATCATAGTTAAACCTGATATGAAGTGATATAATTGTTGAATTATATCCCAAAGGGTGAAAGATTGGGTGGTTTGGAATTGCAAGGTGAGGTGATTAGATGATTGAAACAATTATTGGTGGATTATTTTTATTTGTACTTACATCAATAGTTATGTATTTCTACAAAGCAAAACAACTTTATGTAGTGGCAACTCAACTATACAATACATCATTTTTATCCGATAAAGGCACTATTGCTGAAATTATAATTTATAATCAAGGCAACGGAGTAGAAGAAAATATAAAATTAAAACTTTCACCAGAACTAAAAATAGATATTCTTGCATCATCAAGTGATGATATTAATTTAATAAATAACAATGTATTTCACATTACTAGATTACATGCTAGATCTCATATTTCATTACAGCTGTTAGTTGAAAATGGAGCACTTACTAATGAAGAAATTGTAGAAATATCTTCTGATACTCATGTCGGAAGTAAGGGATCTATTTCACCAAATTATGGAAGTGTTGCCACTGTTATTGCTTCTATAATTGTTGGACTGTCCTTGTATGTATTTCTACTAATGAATAGATCTGAATTGATTGAGTTATATGGAAAATACAAATATGGCAGTTTATATAAAGAAGGTTGGAATAATTTACATTATTACATTGGATCAGATTTATCAAAAAGTTATAGTTCTGAAGAATTTCCGATTAGATACATAAGCCAATCAGACGAAAATAATTATACGGTTTTAAAATTTGAAGCTATTAATAAGAGTGCTATACCAATTAATATAGACATTAAAAATGAAAAAAAATTGAAATTTTTATCCTCTCAGAATGGATGTAGTTCAATGGAGCTGAATAGCGCATCTAAAACAATAGAACCTTTATCAAAATCGGAGCTATTGTTTACAACGAAAACTGAAAATAAATTTAATATAGAAGTTACAATTTATCATGGCAATGAGTTTATATTTAGTCTAAAAAATACTATTTTAAAAGAAAATGAGTGAAAGGCATAAAATTTGGAAAGTAAAGTAATCCCAGTTATACCAAAAACTCTACCCCTTCAAAAAGAGATAGAAACCACCAAAATCCTTAAAAAATCAATCAGTGCCAATCGTGCTTTGGCACGTCTGAACGGTGTGGCGAAGATTATCCCGAATAGTGCGATCCTCATCAACTCTTTGGTGCTCCAAGAGGCAAAAGACAGCTCCGAGATCGAAAATATTATCACAACGCATGATGAACTCTACCGTGCAGGTTTGGATATTTCCAGTGTCACCAATGAAGCTAAAGAGGTACAAAACTATCGAGAAGCACTGCTAAGAGGTTTTTCTCTCGTACAAGATAATCGTCTGTTGCTCAAAAAATACATCATAGAGATTCAGCAGGTATTAGAACAGAACAATGCAGGTGTACGCCGTCAAAGCGGTACGATTTTGAAAAATATACAAACGGGAGAGGTCGTTTTTACGCCACCGCAAGAGTATGAGGTCATTCAGGTACTTTTGGATAATCTCGAAACGTATATCAATGAACCCAACGAGATAGACGATCTCATCAATATGGCGATTATCCATTATCAGTTTGAGTCTATTCATCCGTTTTATGACGGAAATGGGAGAACTGGGCGGATTATCAATATCTTGTATCTGATTTTAAAAGATTTACTCGATATTCCTATCCTCTATCTGAGCCGCTATATCATTACTCATAAGGCGGATTATTATAGACTTCTCCAAGAGGTTAGAACCAAAGATAATTGGGAAGAGTGGATTTTATATATGCTCGATGGTGTTGAGCAAACGTCGCTCGAAACGGTTGAACTTATAAATGGCATCAATGATTTGATGATTGCTACGCAAGATAAAATATCTACCGAACTGCCGAAGATTTACAGCAAAGATTTGGTTGAGGTGCTATTTATGCATCCGTATACGAAGATAGAATTTTTGGTGGATAGATTAAATGTCACGAGAAAAACGGCTTCAAAATATCTCAATGAACTAGAAGCGTTAGGTATATTAAAAACGATACAAATCAAAAACAGTAAATTTTTTATAAACGTTGACTTATTTGAGATATTACGCAAAGGGATATAGGTAAAAAATAGCAAAATTTACGCATAGCATATAAGCTATGGGTAAAAAATCTATAAATTTACCTATAGGTCTAAACCTATGTTAAAAAAACGGCAAAATTTACACATTACTAAAAAAGGTATCTAAATGCTACTTTATCAGCCCGATGGCGGCTACTGTTACAATAGTGATTCGATACTGCTGTACGGGTTTATCTCCCGATTTTCACCAAAAGGGAAGCTTTTGGACGTCGGTGCAGGGAGCGGAATTGTAGGATTATTGATAGGGCGTGATTTTCCTGAGATTACCCTGGAATCCGTTGAAAAACAGCCGTTGTATGCTGAATTTGCCCGTCGCAATGCTGAAATCAACAAAATCGGATATACCCTGTATGAGGGGGATTTTTTAGAACTCGGAAATCACGGCAGTTATGACTGGATTGTTTCCAATCCTCCGTTTTACCATGAGAACGTATCTCGCTCTGAAAATCCGATTCTCCATCAGGCACGTTATAACGTTCATTTGCCGATTGAGCCGTTTGTCACGAAAATCTCCAAACTCCTCAAATCCAATGGCGAAGCGGCAATCTGCTACGACGCGCGTCAATTTGTCCAGCTTTGCAGTGCGTGTGAACGTGCAGGATTAAGAGTCGTTGAGGTACAATTCGTCCATTCAAAAGAGGATCGTCCCAGTACACTGGTGATGCTCCATCTGAAAAAAAACAGCAAAGCAATGCTGAATGTTCTCCCTCCGTTAATCACGTTTTCGGGAGAGAATTATACCCCTGCGGTGCAGGCGATTTACGATAAAGCAAAGGTACACAGTATTAAATGTCCGAGTATATGACACAAGAAGGTTTCAGTTATGCGTTTGATCCCTCTGCCTGCGCCAAATGCGGTGGAAACTGCTGTACGGGTGAGAGCGGCAATATCTTCGTCTCCGTCACTGAGATAGCGGCTATCGCAAAACTGCTTGAGATGGAGGAGGGGGAGTTCCGCCGTACCTATTTGCGTAAAGAGGGATTCCGTTTTTCGCTCAAAGAAAAAAAGGTCAACGCCTCATTTGATTGTGTGTTTTTTGACCGTTCACTAAATGGGTGTAGTATCTACACAGCTCGTCCGTTGCAGTGCCGAACATTTCCGTTTTGGGACTATTTTCGTCACCGAATCGATGAGCTTAAAGCTGAATGTCCGGGGATAATTCATGACTAAAATTTTATTTGTTGTAACGCTGTTGGTTTGTATCGCGGGGGCTTCTACCAAATTGGTGCCCAATCCAAACCTGCTTGAAGATACGTTTACTCTCTATGCCCTTGATGCACAAGTACGTCAAAAATATCATAATGCTTCAAGTTTTTTTACTGAACTCTATAAACAAACGTCTAAAAAAGAGTATCTCTATCAGTCGTTGCAAATGCTTCAGCAAGCCGGTGATACGAAAGGGCTTTCCAAAACGACAGCGGAAGCTTTGGTTAAATTTCCTGAAGACGAGACGCTGAAACGATTTGAAATTATCGGATTGCTCAAAGGAGGGAATTTTGGCGAAGCATCCCAAAAAGCTCTTTTGCTTAGTGAAAAAACCAAAAAAGCCCCTGATTATCTCCTTTATGCAGATGCACGCTTAAAATTGAGTGATTTTGACGGGACATTGGTCGGTTTGAAAAAGGCATACGATCTGACGTATGATGATGCAACGGCCGAACGGATTGCCCTTATCCAATACACGCAGCTGGGAGAAAAATCTGCAGCGATCAAGTTTTTAAAAGAGCACATCGGGACGCACGGCAACAGTAAAGTCGTGGGGAAACGTTTGGCAACTTTGTATGCAGACAGCGGTGATTTTAATGCAGCGGCGCAGATGTATGAACAAACGTATGAGCTCGACGCTGATTCTACGATTGCGGAAGAAGCGGTTAAAATCTATGCGTATCAGCAGGATCTATCCAAAATGAGTGTGATCCTCGAAAAATCCCATATTAATGATCCTTTATTGCTTGACATATATGTGAGAAGCAAAGTATTTGACAAGGCATCCGCACTTGCATTTAAACTCTATGAACATGAAGACAATCCTCTGTATCTGGCGCAAAGTTCCGTATATACGTATGAAGCATCGAACGATAAAAAAGATGTTGTCATGCTCGATAAAGTAGTGGATGGACTGAAAAAAGCGACCAAAGATTTGGATGATCCACTTTATTTAAATTATTTGGGCTATTTGCTGATTGATCATGATTTGAATATTACTGAGGGGATCGGATATGTACGCAAGGCTCTCGAAAAACAGCCCGATTCGCCGTTTTACATCGATTCACTGGCATGGGGAAACTATAAACTGGGCGAGTGTGCCGAAGCGTTACGTTTGATGAAACAGGTTGAATCGATGATCGGAACGGATGAGGAAGAGGTTAAAGAACATCTCAAAGCGATTGAAAAGTGTAAAACTAAGGAGAAACAGTGATATTAGACGACATCATCAAAAAAACCAAAGAAGATTTAAAAGAGCGCGAAGCCAAGTTTAGTATGGATTGGCTGGGACGTTCATTAGCATTTAACGCCCGTGCTCCGCGTGACGTGCGTCCATTTTTGACATCGACTCCCGATGAACCGTACCGTATTATTTCGGAAGTGAAAAAAGCAAGCCCGTCAAAAGGGGTGATCCGCGAAGATTTCGATCCGGTAGCTATCGCACAGGCGTATGAGCGTGGCGGTGCCAATGCTATTTCGATCCTTACTGAGCCGCACTTCTTTCAGGGAAATCTTGACTATTTAGCTGAAATTCGCCGTTATGTGAGTATTCCATTACTGCGCAAAGATTTTATCATCTCCAAATATCAGCTTCTCGAAGCGCTTGTCTACGGAGCTGATTTTGTTCTTCTCATCGCAGCGGCTCTCTCTACAAGCGAACTCAAAGAGCTGTTGAACTATACCCGTCATTTAGGGATGGAAGCCCTTGTAGAGATTCACGATAAATCGGAATTGACCAAAGCGATCACAGCGGGTGCCGATATCATCGGGATTAATCACCGCAACCTTCAGACGTTTGATATGAATATGAATCTCAGCTACGATCTCATCCCTCTTATCCCCAACGGAAAAATCATCGTTGCCGAGAGCGGTATCTACGAACACGGTCAGTTGGAAGATTTGAACAAAGCGGGAGTCGATGCCTTTTTGGTCGGTGAATCGCTGATGCGTCAGGATGATGTAGAAAGTGCACTCCGCACGCTCAAAAATGGATAAATAGAGCATTTGGTGGTTTTTTAAGCAACCCTTGAGATTACTTTAGGATATGATTGACTTAGTCCTAATACTCAAGGGGTGCCGATGCTTGAACCTGTGTGTCCAGAATTACAAAAGTTTTATGATATCTTCGATAGTGTAGATCAGACAAAAGTCTCCGAATTTAAAGACTTTTTAGAAGCCAATGCGGTGAATTTCAACCTCTTTAAAGAGGGAAATTTTATAGAACGCTCTTTCCCTTTTGACATGATCCCCCGTATTATCCCTAAAGCAGAATTTGACGAATTAGAAGCCGGAATCATCCAGCGCGTTAAAGCACTAAATGCCTTTTTAAATGATATTTACAACGATCAGAAAATCGTGAATGATGGTGTAGTACCGCGTGAGTATGTTGACTCTGCAAAAGCATTTTTACCGGAATTTATGGGGGTTAACCCTCCTAAAGGGGTTCGTACCCATATCAGCGGAATCGATTTGGTTAAAGATGCGGTAAGCGGGAAATGGATTATCCTCGAAGATAATCTCCGTGTCCCAAGTGGTGTGAGTTATCCGCTTACTATTCGACGTGCATTTCGTCACACTTACCCGGAGTTTTTTGAATCGATGAAGATTTCAAAAATCAAACATTACGGAGATGAGCTCAAAGCTGCTATGGATTATGTCAATACCGGCGGACTCAATGTTGTCCTTACACCCGGACGCTACAACTCTGCTTATTACGAACACAGCTATTTGGCAAAAATAACCGGAGCGACACTCGCTTCAGGGGATGATTTAGTGGTTATCAACGATGAAGTCTTTTTATGTTCGTATGATGGGGAGCGTCTTCGAGTCGGAGCGATTTATCGGCGTCTCGATGATGATTTCCTTGATCCTGAAGAGTTCGAAGCCGATAGTTTGATCGGCGTAAAAGGGATTACAAGAGCGTACCGTGCCGGAAATGTTGCCATTATGAACAGTATCGGTAACGGCGTTGCCGATGACAAAGGGATTTACTATTTCGTCCCTCAAATGGTCAAATATTATTTGGATGAAGAGCCGATTCTTTCGAACGCGCCGACGTATCTGCCATATTATGAGAAAGATCGACAATACGTCCTTGATAATATCGATAAACTCGTTATTAAAGATGTTGCGGAAGCAGGCGGATATGGAGTATTGTTCGGAAATCGGTTAACGAGCGAAAAACGTGCTGAGATTATCGAAATGATTTTGGCAGAACCGCGCCGTTGGATTGCTCAGGAAGTTATCGAGTTTTATGATTTACCGTGCATGATGGAAGAGGGTATCGTCCCTCGAAAAGCTGATTTGCGTGCTTATGTTATCCATGGTGAAAATATCACTGTCAGTATGGGTGGATTGACCCGATACGCGATGGAAGAGGGGAATTACTTGGTCAACTCGTCTCAAGGGGGCGGATTTAAAGATACGTGGGTGGTGGAATTATGATTATTAACAGTATAGCTATTTCGGTCAATACGGCGCAGCGGCTGTATTGGTTCGGACGCTACGTTCAGCGTGCGGAGACGATGCTCAAAGAGTTGGTCAACAGTTATGATTATGTGATCGATCGCGATTTCGATGACGGACGTAAACTCTATACCAAACTAGGGGTAGAGATTGAGTATAAAAATGCCCTCGATTTTCTCAAGCAGGGGGTATACGGAACGTATGGCGGAAGTATTGAACAGATCATTAGCTGGGCACGTGAAAATGCGATAGAGACCCGTCATTTACTCGATGAGAGAGGTTTTGCCACCCTCAATAAAATCCATAATCAACTGGTTTCCGGACGTGATTGTGCCGTGAGCCCGAGCAATCTTGAAGAGATTATTGACAACTGCAGTTTGATTTTGGGGATATTCTCGACAGAGCTTGATCGAACCCGTGCGTATCAGCTGATCCGATTCGGACAGCAGATCGAACGGTTTGATCTGATTTTACGACTCTATGGAGAAATTGAGATGGTAACGGCTGATATTGATGTAATAAACACAATTGCCAGACAGTTGAATCGTAATTACCGCCCAATCAATGTGACGACATCAGATATCTCGAAATTTTTAGTGTTTCTCAACAGCGTGGTGGATCGAGTGATCCAAAAAGATGCGTGCGCATCGATATCATCGCAAGCACAATCATGAGTGTGATAGAAGAGGTCTTTTCGATCGATCTACCGGTAGGGGAGCAGTTTAGGATTCAAAGATGCCGATATACTCCTGCAAGCGGTGAAACGACCAAACGTATTTCGATTGTCAGCGGAATCCACGGGGATGAATTAGAGGGGCAGTATGTCTGTTTTCTCCTCGGTGAGTGGCTTCGTGCGAATCCTGAAAAAATAAAGGCGACGATCGATATCTATCCGGCGATTAACAGCCTCGGTATTGACAGTATTACCCGTTCGGTTCCGTTTTATGAGGTCGATTTGAACCGAATTTTCCCCGGTAGTAAAAACGATTTTCTCCCTGCGCAAATTGCCGATGGGGTAGTAAGTGCGATGAAAGGGTCTGAAATCGCGATCGACATCCACTCTTCAAACATTTTTTTACGCGAAATTCCGCAGGTTCGGATTGCCAAATCGCAAGCCCAAACGCTTGTCCCGTTGGCGAATAAACTCAATATCGATTTTGTCTGGGTACACGATGCGGTAACGGTTTTGGAATCGACGTTTGCCCATGCAATGAATACGCTTGGGACAAAAACATTGGTTGTCGAGATGGGAGTAGGGATGCGTTTGAGCAAAGCTTACGGTCATCAACTGTTGGACGGTCTTTTGAATCTTATGGCATGTGAAGGGTTTTTGGACATTAAACCGCTGGATGTCAGGATGCCGATACAATCGCATGTCGGAGAGGTGGCCTATCTCAATGCATCGGGTCCCGGATTGTTTGTTCCCTCAATCGAGCACTGTCAAATGATTGAAAAAGGGTCGGTCGTAGGGCAGATTGTTGATCCTCTGAGCGGTCAGGTACTGGATGAGGTGATTGCCCCCATCGGAGGGATACTTTTTACCCTCAGAGCCTATCCGATTGTCTATGAAGGGTCGTTAGTCGGTCGAATTTTCGGAGAGAACGAATGAAACGCATAGAGATACTCAATTTTAAGTCACCTAATCGTGCTCCACTGATCGTTGAGGGGTTTTTATTCGGAGAGGAGTCAAAAGGGCCCTCAGTTGCTATTGTCGGAGCTATGAGCGGAGACCATATTAACCAGCTTTACGTTGCTTCACGTCTGGTTGATTATCTCACTCATAAAGAGGAAGAGGGGAAAATCAGCGGAAAGATTTTGGTGATTCCTGCTGTGAATACCTATGCTTTGAATATGGGACAGCCTTTTTGGCCATTGGATAAAACCGATATCAATATGATGTTTCCCGGATATGCACAGGGTGAGACGACTCAGCGGATTGCCGCAAAACTTTTTGAATCGCTTCAAGGATATGATTTCGGAATCATTTTGGAAGGGCGTCGCGATCAGGGGATGTGTCTGCCGTACGTTAAACTGATCAAAAGCGGGTATGAGGACCTTGAAGCAGCGAAAGATATGGGGATGCGTTTTATCCATTACCGTGAGTACAGCCCTATTGAGACGGTGATGCTGCAGTATAACTGGCAATTGTGGGGAAGCAAGGCACTTTCACTGGTTTTTGGTAAAAACGGTTCGATCGACCATCGCAGCAGCGGCGAGGTTCACAGTGCATTGGTGCGATTTATGGCGAAGCATACAATATTGGATGTATCGTCATTTGAGGGCTTTTCAAGCAATGTTATCGGACCTGAACATATAACCCTTCTAAAAGCATCGCATGCCGGTATTTTTGATTCGTTAGTTGCTTGTGGAGATACAATCGAAAAAGGGGATACTCTTGGACGGATTACGGATGCCTTGAGCGGCAAGAAGTTAGAAAAAATCATTGCACCTTTAGGGGGAATCGTAACATGCCAATATTCCCATCCTCTGATTTTCCAAAATTCGATCGCATTTAGGATCGCATCTCTGAACTAATTAGTTTTTTTAATCTAGTTGTTTTAAAAGTTCCATGATATAATCATTTAATTTTGTAATGCGGGTTATCTAAATGCAGTCGTATACTACCTATAAACAGCTTATCGCAAAAACAGTCATTCTCTCTTTGCTAAGCAGTTTAGCTATAGCATTTTTATACGGTATTTACATTAAAAAGCGGGCAATTGACGATCTCGCCCGCATCGATGCCCGCAAAACGAGCCGGATGGCGTTTGAAGCGCTGTATTCTGCGATGGAAAAAGGGTGGAGCAAGAAAGAACTCGATGCGATTATTGTCCGTTTGAACAAGGTCGAGCCGAATATGCGGATCAATGCATACCGCAGCCCTATTGTTGCGGCACTTTTTGGTGATCGCAGTCAAGACGAACAAATTCGTGCTCATGACCCGATGGTTGCATCGGCAATGAAAGGGAATGAAATTTTAACAGGGGATGAAGAGATTCGCTATCTTTATCCGATTGTTGTCAGACAAGAGTGTATTGCCTGTCATACGAATGCCCATGTCGGGGATATTAACGGTGTTATCGACGTCCGTTTCCCTGTTGCTAACCTAAAAATATCACTCACTACTATGATTAACTCTTTTATCATCTTTTTTGTCTTTTTTACCATTGTTATTTTTGCAATTCTTTACTTCCGACTGAATGCCTTGCTCGTTCAACCGTTAAAACAATTTATTACCTTGATCCAAGAGATTATCAACAAGAATGATATGGCTAAACGGGTAAGCCTCAAAACAAAAATCTTGGAAGTTAAAAATATTGAAAATTATTTTAACAAAATGCTCGATTCGATCCAAGATTACTACGAAAAACTTCAAGAGCTTTCGGATCGGGACTATTTGACCGGACTTTATAACCGTCGAAAGTTCGAAGAATTTTTAGGATATGAAATTAAACGTTCACTACGTCATCACCATCAATTTACCATTCTGATGATCGATTTGGACAATTTTAAATACATCAATGATACGTATGGGCATGCATCGGGAGATTTAGTACTGAAAGAGGTGACGCAAATATTCGGATCTAATCTCCGTAATGCCGACATATTAGCCCGTTTGGGTGGAGATGAATTTGCGGTGCTTTTACCTGAGACTCCGTATGTGAATGGATTTGCCGTGGTTGAGAAACTTCGATCACGTCTTGAAGCAACACCGATATCACTAATGTTTGATCAGATTACTTTGACGGCGAGTTTCGGGATCGCGGAATACCCGGATCAGGGAGAAAATATCGAATCGCTTCTTACCGGATCGGATTTGGCGATGTATAAAGCCAAACGTGCTGGGAAAAATACGATTGCCAGAGCGGATCAAAGCGATCAGGAGATGGCGGCAGAGATTCAGAAAAAAAGGGGAATTCCTCCGCCGTGCAATTGATGAAGATAGAATCGAGCCATTTGTGCAGTCAATATATCATGTTAAAAGCGGAGAACTGTTCGGATATGAAGTTTTGGCGCGTATTCGTGACGGAAAGCGCTTTATGGCGGCAGGACAGTTTATCGAAGTGGCTGAACGCTTAGGATTAGCACCTAAGATAGATCAGATTATTTTGACCAAAGGACTCCGTATACGGGAAGAAAAAGGGTGGTGGGATAAACGCTTCTTCTTTAACCTCTCAACAAACAGTCTTTTCGGAGGAGAATACATTGATCTGATTCGTTCTCATTATGAGCGTAATCCGGAAGCTTCCGAAAATACGGGTGTCACCATCGAAATTTTAGAACGTGAAGCCATCCATAACGTAAATGGCTTGATGGAGATAATAGAAGCGATGAAAAAAGTCGGGATCACTTTTGCTTTGGATGATTTTGGTTCCGGATTTTCATCTTTTGTTTATCTAAAATATTTTGATACGGATTTTGTCAAAATAGACGGTGAATTTGTAAAAAATATTGCCGTGAATGAAAAAGACCGTATTTTTGTCAAGCACATCAACCAAATTGCCCAAGAATTCGGCAAGCAAACTATTGCTGAATATGTCGAAGATAAAGAGACGTTGGATATTCTCAAAGAGATCGGAGTTGATTACGCCCAAGGCTACCATTACGGTCGACCTCAGCTATTGGAGTAATCGCTTAAGAGCGATTACTCAACCCGATTTCGGCCGTTTTGTTTGGCTAAATAGAGTTTTGCATCGACCGTATGGACGTATTTTTGAATAGTATCTTTGGTGACGAAAGAGAGATCATGAGTATCGATGTCGCATACCCCGATGCTTACGGTATAAGAAATATCAATGTTTTCATACTTAATCTTCTGACTTGCACTTTTACAACAGATAGTTTCTGCAAGTTGGTGTGCTTCTTGGTAATTGGTCGAAGGGAGAAGAATTAAAAACTCTTCTCCTCCGAATCTGAAAATAAAATCTGATTTACGCAGTGATTTCTGTAAAATAGATGCAAAATTTTTGATCACTTCATCTCCGGCAAGATGCCCGAAACGGTCATTTATCTCTTTGAAATGATCCAGATCACACATAATCATTGCACATTCGCTTTCGGTTGCTTTGGCTATTTCGACTTGACCCATAACGATTTTTTCAAAGAGTCGTCGTCCGAGAAGTCCTGTTAAAGGATCCTTGGTATATTCTCCAATGATCAGCATATCATTAATAATCGCAATTTCATTGCCGATTTCGAGGGAAGTGTAATCGAGTTGTTGTAACAGCTGAATCATACTTTTATGATCGAGTTTCTTGGATGCATGTTGAGAAAAAATATTGGATGCCAACTCGTGTAAGTTGATGTGAAGCCGTTGGATATCAGCGAAGTGGCTTGTCGTGGAGAGGTAGGGTATAGAGGGATTATGCAGCCATTGGCCAAAAGAACACTTTGTATGATCAAGTTCGCATTGACTCCCTTCCCTTGCCGTTCCCTGCAATTGTGCGATAAGTACCAGCATCCATTCCAAATGGTGCTGATAATGGATCATCAGATGCTTTTCAATCAGATGTGAGAGATGAGATAGACGTATGTGGTGTTTTGTAGCTAATTTACGTAAAAAATGGCGGTAGTACTCTTCTGCTATGCGCGATTCCAAATCGGTAAAATGGGCATTGGCATCGTTAATGAAGTAACATTTCTCCTCAGAGGCTAAAAGGCCTAATATCTCTCTGGCAACATTGGAGAGTTCACTGTGAACAAAAAGGTAGGGAAGGTCATTATGAATACAAAAATCAAGGTAATCTTCAATCGCTTCGCTTTCATCTTGAGTATCAAAGAGATTAAATACACTTAGAAGTTTCTCTTTTTGTTCATTGATGGTTTGCGCATAAGAGGAATCTTGCTTTGCAAAGCATTCACTGGTTTGTACTTCTTGGGTAAAGTTTTCTAATGTTGAGCGAATAACCGGTAAATAGACTTTCCATTTCAGCATAGATTAGCTCAAGAGTGCTTTGGCACACTCGTTGATCCGCTTGCCGTCTGCTTGAGTACCAATGGTTTTGGAAGCAGCTCCCATAATACGGCCGATATCTTTCATTGAGGTTGCACCCGTTTCTGCGATAATCGTGCGAAGTGCATTTTCAAGCTCATCATCACTTAGCTGTTTGGGTAAATAAGTTTCGAAAATAGCCGCTTCGGAAGCTTCTTTTTCGTATAAATCTTCACGTCCGGCATCACGGTATTGTGTCATGGCATCGTTACGCTGTTTAACCTGTTTTTGGATGATTTTAATAATATCGTCATCACTGAGTTCTTTACGCTCATCGACTTCGATTTGCTTCATTGCACTGCTGAGAAGACGCAAAGCATCGCGTAACGGAGCATTTTTTTCTTTCATAGCGGTTTTAATATCATTACTGATTTGTTCTTTTAAACTCATCGGGATCCCTTGGAACTATTTTTGCTTTATTATAGCTAAATATGACTTGGATGGAATTATGCGCATACCACTATATTATTCGATTCTATCAGCGTCATTGTTGCTAAGCGGTTGTACTGCACGGATGATTGAGCCTGAAATCGCTTTTACTCCTCCTAAATACGTCGAAGAGATGCCCTCCCGCGAAGAAGAAAACAGTTTTGTGGCACGCGGAAGTTTATTCGGACAAGGGGACAGTCCGCTTTTTTCTGACCATAAAGCGATGCACGTCAATGACATTGTAACGGTCGTTATTTCAGAAACCGCAAGCAGTTCCAATGTAGGTAAAAAAGCACTTTCGGAAGCGGATACCATCGGCTTAAAAGGGGGCATTATGACCTCTGGTGGTGGAAATTCTGCGGTGAATGCGGTAACTAGCAAGTTAAACGGATTAGCTGATATCGGTTTGACCGGAGGCTCGACATCGTCGTATTCCGGATCGGGAAGCGCAACCAAAAATGCATCCTTTACGACAACGGTTTCAGCCCGGATTGTTAAAGTAATGGCAAACGGTAACTATTTCATCACCGGTCGACGGGAAATCATGGTGGATGATCAAAAGCAGATTATGCAGCTTAGCGGTGTGATTCGACCGTATGACATTGATCAGAATAACCAAATCAACTCATCTAAAATCTCGGATGCCAAAATCCTTTATGCGAATGAGGGAGATGTCGACCGCTCAACGAATCAAGGCTGGGGAAGCAAGATTGTCAATGCCGTTTGGCCGTTTTGATTCTTTAAACGCGATCGGAACTAAGTCCCGATTCGCTACGCTAACGCTGAGTTCTCTTCAGCAGAGTGCTCATTTTTTAATCCGTATTTAACGGATCATTTGCAGAGGGTCAATGTGTGCATTGCGCTGGGTTACCTGGAACATGAGTTCTCTTCCTACACGTCCGATGATTGAACCTTGTTTGATACGTTTGCCTACTTCGACCGTAGGGGCGATTTTATCCAAGTGAGCATAAATGGTATGAAGACCATTGTCGTGCTCAATAATGACAACATTTTCAAGCATAGCGGTCGGTTTAGCAAAAATAATTTTTCCGTTAAGTACCGTTTTGACTTTTGCATCGGCTTCGGTAGGACGCAATGAGACGGAGTCATTAAAGATTTTAATCCCATATACCGGATCCGTGTAGGGACCGAAGCGTTTGGTGACGACATAACCATCCAGCGGTGCAATGGTATGTTCGCCGACATATCCTGCGACGCTTGATGGATTATAATCCGCAACGGCTTGTTTAACATCTGCGGGAATGGGTTTACTGCCCGGTTTGGGAGCAATAAGCGGTGGAAGTGCTTTTTTAGGCTGAACGACGGCTTGGCGTTTGATGATGTTGAGACTTGCTAATGTGTTTTGCAATGAACGTTGTTGGTTTAGGACTTTATCCAATGATTTTTTATAGACACTCTTCTCTTTTTCGAGTTGAACGATCGCTTTTTCATTCTCTTTTTTGGTCTCTAATACTTTGTTTTTTTGTTGATCGATGACGGCAATAGATTGTTTAAGAACGGTTGTTTTTGACGAGAGACCGGCAATCTTTTCGTTGTTTTCGAGGAACATAGTATTGAGTGCTTTGATATCTTGATTAATCTGTTTTAGGTGCAGTTTGAGTGCTTCTTCGGTGATAAGTGCATCCGCTTCTTTTGCACGGTCATCGTTAATCAGCAATGAGATAGAAGTATTGCGCGCAATGGCGAAAACGAGACGCTGCTCAATCTCATTTTGGGTTTTTGTCAGGAGAACTTGTTGGCTCTCCAACCCTTTGAGCGTCGATTTGTTGGATTGATATACCGTCTCTTTGGATTGCAGTTCTTGGACAAGGGTGTCGAGATGCTGTTGTTGCGTCCCGACGATTTGCTTTTGCTGCATGATTTTGGATGCGGTTTCTTCGAGTTTGGCGCTGAGACTGGTATATGTTTGTTTGGTCTCAATCAATTTTTTTGATGTTGTTTGAATCTTTTCATCGATTTTCGCTGCAGGGGCTGAAATCGACAGTAAAGAGACTAAAAGCAATGAGAAGGAGAATTTCATTTATTCCTCTTCTTCATTTCCGATAACGATCGTCAGTGTGAGAGCGATGGCAACACCTAGTGCGATGAGCAGCGATCGGACACCATCATTGAGGAAATTGAAAAGCTGGATTTTAATCCCGACGGTTTGCAATAATACATCCATCCATCCGTATTGATCGATGACAAAAAAAGCGAGACACAACACGATTGTAGCGATGATCGCATCAACAATGGCCAGACGAAAGAGTACTGCGGAACGCAGCCACATCGGTGCACCGAAAAGGGCCATAATAGACATCCGATCCGAATGCTGAAATTGCCATAAACGCATCTCTTTTAGGATGAGCAAAGAGGTGACGGCAGCAATAGCGATGGAGAATACCTGCACAACGTCTTTAAAGAGCAACATCAGTTTATAAACGGTGTCGTGTGTTTGTGCATATCCTTCTACCCGTACTATTGCAGGGTTTTTCTGAAGTCGTTTTTGAAGTTTTCCAATCTCTGAGGGTGTCGGAAAGCGGTTCAAATAGAGACGGTAGAACTTCGGAAGGGTTAGCTTGAGCAAATCAAGATTTTGTTTGGTCATCTCTCCCTGAAGTCGGTTTAAAACCTGATCGGTCGCAATGGCTTCACTGCGCTCGACCAAATTATCCATTGCTTTGAATTCAACAGGGGTGAAGGTTTTATTGGAAACTACGATAATTGAATAATCATTTTTAAGACGTGTTTCGTATGCCGCAATGGTACGATCAACCGCAACGTAAATCTGAACCGCGAATAAAACCGTAAAGAGGGCGACGATAAGTGAAATATGATTTTTAAGAGACTTCATGGATATTCCCTAATTCGATATGAAAATGTTTGTACGGTACGGTGATCTCGGATGGGATATGGTGGGTAACAACGACGATGGTTGTTTTGAGCTGACTATTCGCCCCCTCTAACAAATTCCATATCACTTGCGATGAGTATTCATCCAAATTCCCGGTAGGTTCATCCGCCAAGATGAGAATCGGGTTATGCGCCAATGCTCGTGCCATAGCGACACGCTGTTGTTCACCGCCGCTGAGTTCCGGCGGATATTTACCCGCTTGATGGATCAGTTTGACGTGTCCGAGGAGTTTTTGTACCTGTGCACCGCTCACATCTTTGGTATAGCCTGAGATGATGAGGGGAAGCATCACATTTTTTTCTATCGTCCACTCTTTGATCAGTTTGTAGTCTTGAAAAACCACACCGATGTGACGGCGGAGAAAGTTGAGTTTCGAGGTGCTGATTTTATTCATCTTCACCCCGCCTACCATGAGCGATCCGGCTCTGGGTGTGATCGCTCCGTAGAATGATTTTAGGAGTGTTGATTTGCCGCTTCCGCTGGCACCGGTAATAAACACAAAACTCCCCGCATCGATTGAAAAGTTCGCTTTGCTGATGATGCTTTCGAACTCTTTGTATGAGAGGGAGAGATTTTCCGCAATAATGACTTTATCCATGGATCAACTCGTTTAATAAGATATGGGCTTTTAAGTTTGCGCTTGATGGGACGGGGGGTGTCGGGAAATAACGTGCCGTGCCGTTTTGGATAATGACATAGGTACTCTCAGGTCGGTCAAAACTTCCCATGGAAAGACGGAGCATACTGCCGTCTTGGCCTATGGTAAAGGTACGTTCGACATGTAAAAAGCCCCATTCGCATTTGTAGGTCTCTTTATTGATGCGATCGGTAACCGTATAATCGATTGGAGTAGAAGTGAAAGAAAAATCCCCGATCATATCAGGTTCAGGGCTTTCGGATTCACAGGTAAAGGTGACATCGTAGATATTTTTTTCCATCTTTTTCCAGCGGTCTTCGTATTTACTCACGATCGCGATCTCTTGATTTTTACGTACATCAAAACGGCTTATTGCCGGAGAACTGAACGTCTCAAGGGCAAATCGGTAATAGTTTTCACTGTCGGTACGAAGTTCGAGTGTTCCGCCGACCTTTAAGACACGATCGGATTCTTGTAAAAACGCTTCCGAAATAACACGTCGATGCGGTTTCTTATCCCACGGAACTGGAAAATGGACGTAGATTTTACCGACGATATTGGAAGGGACAAATTCTAAAAAGAGGCGTGCATCGTAATCGAGTACCATGATGTTGGAAAGATTTTGGATGACGATTTGTTTAAGTGCCTGTTCGATGGAGGGTTTGTGAATTTCTAGTCCGATAAACAAGACATCGGGATTGGCGGCAGCTTGATGGAGTAAATGACGGGCTGAACCGAATCCGATCTCGATACGCACTTCACGATCACGTGGGAAATTTTCGACGAAAAAAGGGATCGATTTTAGGGCATCATGGGTTTTGAGATGGGTGTTTTCAGGGGCATTATCGACATTGGAATCGAGGATGTGAGAACCTGAACACTCAGCGTAGGCCAAAAGAGCATGTTTGACTAAAAAATTAGGGGAGGGACGGGTAACCTTATCGCTTTTGAGGAGTTCTTTATTCTCAGTTTTTTTATGAACCAAAAAGAATTCTCTACCTTTATAGCGGGTAGCGATAAGTGCTCCACCGCCTAGGTTTTTGTAGTCTGCTTGGAAAAGAAACTCTACATCACCGCACTGAACAGGTAATGCGAGCGGTTTAAATGATTCGAGATTTAAATGCGGCATACTTTATTTTGCCTCGAAACTGAGTTCAATCGCTTGCGTCGGGAGAGAACGGATACCGTCTTTGTCGACACTCATGATTTCATACGTATAGCTGATATCCGGTTTGATATCGGTATCGCGGAAATTAGTACCGGTAATATTGTTGATATCGATAGTCTCACGGCTAATCCAGCTGGTTTTTGTCGTTTTGACAACCGTATAAGAGACGGTACGCGGATCATTGTTTGTCCATTGCAGTTCAACAGTTTTGTTGAGTATTTTTCCTTCATACGCGATCGGTGTCTGCGGTTTTGAGAGAGTAGAACCTTGAGTCGCTACCGGTGAAAGAGGACTTTCTAATCCGTCTTTATCCACGGCGGTGATTTTGTAAAAATAGAACTTCCCGTCTTCGGTAATTTTATCGGTGAAACTGGTTGTTTCAAGTTTGACATGGTAATCAAACGTTCCGTTGGGAGTGGAAGCACGATAAATGTTGTAGTGACTGAAGTCACTTAACGGACTCGGTTCCCAGCTTAAAGTGATAGCACGAGGTACATTGTTGGTAGAGGTAATGTTTTTGATTTCCGGTGGGAGCGGTTTGGTAACGACTTTAGTCACTTCACTCGGATCGGTTGCCAGTTTGTCAAACGTCGTCGCTTTGATACGGTAAAAATAGACTTGTCCGTCTTTGAGGTCTCGATCGATGAATTCAGCATTCAGACGTCCCGTAATGGTGGCAACGGTATTCCATTTTTGATCGGTTGCATCTTGACGTTCGATGATATAGCCGTTAATTTTTCCATTAGGATGCGGACGCCAAAGTAGTTTTGCACTGCGGGGCATATTGCCGACCGATTGGAAAAAACTGATCGGAGCGATCATCGGCTGTGTTGCAACGATCATGGTTTCACTTCCCACTGATTCGGTTTCGGCTTTGGTGAATGTCGAGAAACGGTATTGGTATTGTGAAGCAGGCACAAGATCGTTGTCCACATAATGGGTTGAAAAACGGCTATCGATAGTTGCGATACGCTGCAGCTTTTGATCCTCGGCACCCGGCGTGTTACGATATACGTATACCCCGTTTACCCGTGTGTCTTCGATAGGCTTCCATTCAAAAGCGGCAGATGTGATATCGGCGATAAACCCGTTCATAGAAGGAGTAGGGAGCGTCGAATCAATCGTTACTGTTTTTTGAGGCGTTGGCTGAGACGTACAACCACTAAAGAGAATCAGAGCTAAAGAGGTGCTCAATACGTATCGGATCGATGAGTGCATGTAATTCCTTTGGATCAAAATGTTTATTTAAATAATCTTCCACAACCGGGTCCAAAGAAGCGGTGAAAGTCACCTTTTCATGGGAGGTAGGATGGGTAAAATAGAGTATGTAAGCATGAAGCAAGATACGTTCCATCTTGTCGCTTTTCGTGTGGCTTCCATAGAGATGATCGCCGATGATATGGCGGCTGATTGACTCCAAATGGACCCGTATCTGATGGGTTCGTCCGGTGTAGAGTTTACAGACAATCAGCTCTTCCGTTTCATCATGGCTTGGGAGGAGTTTGCGAAACTCGGTTTTGGCATTTTTGCCCGTTTCACTGATCGCCATTTTGAGACGGTTATGGGCACTTCGTCCAATCGGACGGTCGATAATCGTGATCTCATCTTTCATCGGAGGATTGACGACCGCCAGATAAAAACGTCCCATGGTTTTGTCTTGGAGCTGAAGAGAGAGGGCTTCGTGGGCTTCATTGTTTTTAGCGATAACCATCGCTCCGCTGGTTCCGCGGTCGAGCCGATGGACGATGCCGTGGCGCTCTTCGCCGCTGAGGGTTGAGAGGGCGATTCCTTTGTGTTTGAGCCAGTCTACTAGGGTCGGTTCTTTGACGCTTGGTGCGGGATGGACGGTAAGGGAACTCGGTTTATTGATTACGAGGATGTCATCGTCCTCGTACAAAATCTCGACGTCAAAATCGATCTCCTGAGCAGGGGTCGATTTTTGCTCAGGGAAGATGATATAGACAGTTTGACCCTCTTTGAGTTTTAGTCCTGCTTTAGAGGTGGCTTTACCATCAACGCTAACGCATTCTTGATCGATGAGCTGGGTGATTTGGTTGCGGGTCTGTCCTAACTGCTGCGTTAAAAAAACGTCCAAGCGGACTGCAGTATCGGTAGTGAAGTGAGCTTTTGCTTGTGTCAAAAATGTGACCTTTATTTGGATAAATTTGTGTAGAATCCTCTGCCTCGATAGAGGCAAGCTTTAGTGCCATAGCGGCGAGCGTAGCTAAAGGGATTTGATTCCTTTGGCGTTAAAAATTAATATCATAAGCCCGCTATGCTACAATTAGCAAAAAAATAAGGACCGTAGTGCTTAATATTGATCGCCGAATTTTAGCACACTTTGATTTCATAACGGTTATCTTACTGATTCCGCTCATATTTACTTCAGGTTGGCTCATTTACGAGATACATCCTGTTTTGGGACAAAAGCATTTAGTCTATGTTTCCGTAGGAATCGGTGTCTTTATTACCCTTTTTCTCCTCCCGATTAGACGGATGGTGTGGATGATCCCTATTTTTTATTGGGTGAGCATTTTGCTCCTTATCGCCGTAGAATTCGTCGGACATGCGCGGCTCGGGGCACAACGGTGGATTGAAATACCGTTTATACACTTTACCCTTCAGCCCTCGGAGCTCCTGAAACCTGCATTCGTGTTGATGCTCGCCTATCTCATCAGCCGTAACCCGCCGCCGAGAGACGGTTATGGACTTAAGGCGTTTGCAAAACTCTCGTTTTTCATCCTCTTTCCCTTTTTACTGATCGCAAAAGAGCCTGACTTGGGGACAGCAACGGTGTTGGTGATGCTGGGATTCGGGATTTTGTTTATCGTTGGGGTACACTGGAAAATTTGGGTCGGTTTGATTGCAACGTTCATCATTTCGTTACCGCTCATCTATACGCAGCTGCATGATTATCAAAAGCAGCGTTTGACCGATTTCGTCGGTGAAAAACCGAGTTACCACGTCGAACAATCAATGATTGCTGTCGGATCGGGAGGATTTTTCGGTAAAGCCAAAGAAGACGCAACCCAAACACAGATGAAATTTTTGCCCATCGCATCAAGTGACTTTATCTTCGCCTACGTGGTGGAACGATTCGGATTTTTCGGGGCATTTTTACTTATATCACTCTATGCCGCTCTCATTATCCATCTGATGATTACCGCATTCTGGGCGCAGGATTATTATATCAAGGTGGTTGCCGCAGGGATATCTCTGCTGTTTTTCATCTATATGGCGGTCAATATCGCTATGACGATCGGAGTTGCCCCCGTCGTCGGTGTCCCGCTTCCGATGTTTAGTTACGGTGGGAGCAGTTTTGTAAACTTTATGGTCCTGTTAGCGATTTTGGAAAACCTTGTTGCCTACCGATTTCGTTATCTTTACGGCGATACGGGTAAAAAAAGCTTCGTCTAATGATAGAGCGTTTATAATACCGCTCCACAAAAACGGGTCAATAGTTCAGTGGTTAGAGCCCCCCGCTCATAACGGGGTTGTCCCAGGTTCAAGTCCTGGTTGACCCACCACCTTCAAACCTCATAAATACGTACTTTCACGAGATTTTCACAATATGCATCCAAATGATATTTTTAACTGAGTATACTTTTGTTGAAGCATTTAATAGTATTTTCAATTGAATATTGCTCTACTAAGAAATTGTTTTTGTCAATATTATAGTAGATAAATCCCCCAAGCTCTGAGTATGGAAGCTTCTTTTTATGCCAAACATGTCTGTCAAGTGACCTTTAAAAACAATATATCTTACAATATCATATCGCCATTTATTAATCAATAATTTAATCTCTATCGACAAGGATAAATTATAGATAAGTATATTAAATAAAATTATAACTTAAATACTTTTGTTTATAAATATTTGGGTTATAATGTTAATAAATAATTAGGTATATTAGAATAAGTTTTGAGAAATTACGTCAAGCGATATTTAAAAATGACCATTGAGTAATACATAAAAGGAGTCAGATATGTTGTGGACAATAGCAGTAATCTTATTGGTTCTATGGGCATTAGGACTGGTCAGCAGTTACACATTGGGTGGATTTATCCATCTATTGCTAGTCATTGCTATCATAGTTGTTCTTATCCGAGTGATTCAGGGACGACGACCGCTCTAAAGAGCAAAAAAAGGAAAATCGATTGAAACTATTGCTATGGCTAATATTCTTAAATATTGCATTGATAGCCGATAGCATGAAGCAGCCTGCAAGATCTTTTCAAGATATTGAAAAATCAGCTCGTAGCGGGGATCGATATTCCCAATATCAATTGGCTGTAATGTATGAAACCGGATCGGGTACTGAGCAAAACATGAGAAAGGCTTTTTACTGGTATAAGCAAGCCGCACACAACGCAATAGTTAATATAGAAGCTAATACTTCTATGAGTGTCGATAAACAGGTCTATCAGATCGATCCGGCTACCGACAAAGAAATGCAGAAATTTGGGATTGAGCATTTGGATATGCCAAAAAATTCCGAGGAACGTAAATCGTTGGTATCTACAATGTTTAGTAACTTCGGAATACTTCCCCATGAAAAAAATTATTTACTTCCCTTTTCATATACTACCGTAGATTACGAGAAACGAAACAGTATAGACTACCCTGGATACAATGTTTTTAATAGCAATATTGAAACAGAATTTCAGATAAGTTTTAAAAAAACGTTTAGTTATAATTTACTGGATTTAAATGAAATTCTTTCGTTTGGGTACACGCAAAAAGTCTGGTGGCAGTTGTATTCAGCTTCAGCCCCTTTTCGTGAAACGAATTACAAACCTGAATTTTGGATAACCATTCCTACTACACGTGCGTTAGATTCCCAAAGCGGTTTAAAAGATATCAGTATCGGATTTTTACATGAATCCAACGGTCTTGGAGAACCATTATCTCGAGATTGGAACCAAGTATATTCAGATTTGGATTTTCAATATAATGATTTACTGATCCAACTAAGAGGATGGTATGTTCACGCCAGTCGTGATAATAAAGACATTACTTCATATCTCGGATATGGTCATATGAAGTTTAAATATCTTTATGGTCAACATCAATTTGAACTAACGTTGAGAGATAATCTTTATTTTAATAGGAATAACCGCGGCTCAATCGAAGGTGAATGGTCCTATCCAATCAACAACTCTAAAAATAATTTTTGGTATATAAAGGGTTTTAGTGGTTATGGCGCCAGTTTAATGGATTACAATCATCAACAAAATCGTTTAGGAATCGGGTTGTTGATTTCCAGATAAATATAGGCATTTTTTTATTCTGAGGTAAGGTTTTATTTAACAATACTTGTATATTTTTTTCTTATAAAACACTAAGGTATGTTTTACATGAACATACTTATAATTAATAGAGAAAAATTCACTGTTAACAATGAGGCAGTAAAATGCCGATTGAAAACAAATTAAAGGAAAACAGATGAAGATGTCAAAAGTGATTTTATCGTTCGTATTAAGTATCACACTGTTTGCCCAAGTTTCATGGGCTCAAATGGCTTCGACTGAGGCAGTTTTGGAACAACCTGTGTCGGTTTCGTCGCACGAAAAAGTGAGTCAGTTTGTTGCGCGTGAGGATGTCGCAAAAACGTTTGAAAGTATGGGTGTTGATCCTAAAATGGTTGAACAAAGAATTGCCCTGATGAGTGATGAAGAGGTATCAAAAATCTCTTCTCAAATCGATACATTGCCGGCTGGCGGTGATTTTGGAGGTATCGTAGGAGCGGTTGTTTTTGTCTTTATCGTTTTATTGATTACCGATATCCTCGGATTAACAAAAGTATTTGGTTTTACCCGCTCAGTTCGTTAATAGTATGCTGTATTACTACCGCATAGTACTATATGCAATCGTTGCCGCTATCATGGCAACAGGTTGCGTTCCTAAAGATCCGTTTCCTCCTGAGCAACATTACGCATCATCCGCCATCAATGTCCCTTTTATCCCTCCCCGTTCAGAGTTGTGCGGTTCAACATCCATTGAAATGGTTTCTTCGTATTGGCAATCTACAACCTCTTTTGTCCCTAAACTGTCCATGCAAGAACTGGATGGTCGTACACTGATTCCGGCAAAAGGGGGTACCTTACAGATAGAACTGGTTACCGCCGCACGCTCTGAGGGTCTGATTGCTTATCCGTTGGAACCGACCTATGAAGCACTGTTTTCAGAACTCTCTGCGCATCATCCGGTGATTGTGTTGGTAAATCGCAGTTTTTCATGGCATCCGCTTTGGCACTATGCGCCGGTGATTGGATATGATGAAGAAAAACGAAGCATCCTCGTCCATTTTTCCGATCAGCCAAACGAAGCAGTATCCCTTGCAACCTTTGCCGCACTGTGGAAACGAAGCGGTAATTGGGGAATTGTTCTTCTACCGCCGGGAGAGCTTCCTTCATCGGTTTCACCAAAAACATTTCTCCGTTCTGTGTATGAATTTGAGAAAACAGGGGATGTTGAGGGAGCTATTAGGGGATATCAAAGTGCACTGATGCGCTGGCCGGATAATACGGAGATCCTTTTTGCTTTAGCCAACGCTAATTACAGTGCATCACATCTGATTGAAGCAGAGGAAAATTATCGCAAGCTGTTAGCACTGAATCCCTCGCATCCTCTTGCATTGAATAATTTGGCAATGGTTTTATGTCAATCTCACAGATCGGAGGAAGCATTAAAATTGCTCGATAAGGTTGTGAGTGATGATCCTAAAATACAATCCTTGATAAAAGCTTCACGGGAAGAGATTGCGGCGGGTTGTATTACACTTCCAAAAAAATAGTATAGTTTTCATTACGAGCGATTTAGAATCGAATGAGCCATATTCGTGAAGATCAGGTAATGTAACGGGATCAGGATGTACCAGTAGAGTCGACCGATGATCCCATACGGGTAAAAATAGGCACTTTGGATTAGCTTGCCATCATGAATTTTAAACTCCAGCCACGCCTTTCCCGGAAGCTTCATTTGGGCGAACAAAAGCAACCGTTCGTTTTCAACCAAATCCACCACTTTCCAGAAATCGACACTGTCTCCGATACGGAGTGTGGTGGAATCACGGCGTCCGCGATTGGTTCCAGCACCTTTGAAAAGTTTGTCGATAAAACCGCGCAGACTCCAGAGCCAATCGTATCCGAACCATCCGTTTTCTCCTCCGATCGAACAAAAACTCCGAAAAACTTTTTCGTGTGTAAGGGTATTTAATTCGATAACACGGCGATCCATAAACAGTGCATCGGCAATATCATGGGAATGATCGATCTCCCATGCCTCTGAACCGCTGTCGCTCCATCGGCTGAGCACTTGATTCGATTCGATCTCACTGATAGCTTGTTTTACCGTCTCTTCGAGTGTTTTGGGATGGATTTTAAAGTATTCATGTTGCAGATTATTACTTACCGTCACTTCACTGCGCAGCCCTTCGATCAGTGAACTGGAGACACTGTAGGGAACAGGGGTGAAGATGGCAAGCCAATACGAGGAGAGCTTCGGAGTTAAAACATTGACCGGGATGAGATAGCGTTTTAACCCCATAGCTTTTGAAACACGCAGCATCAAATCACCGTAACTCATTGCCTCATCCCCTAAATCAATCATCAGGTTTGTGGTTGCAGGGAGCTCAAGCGCAGCTAAGAGAAAATCGATAACATCATCGACACCGATAGGTGTGACGAGTGTCCGAACCCATTTGGGGGTGATCATAATGGGGAGTTTTTGAACTAAGTGCCGAATGATTTCGAAGCTGGCACTTCCTGAGCCGATAATAACTCCGGCTCGAAACCAGATACAGCGTACTTTATCGGGACGGGAACTGAGAATTTCTCCTGTCTCTATACGGCTGAGGAGATGTTCACTTCCCGTTTTTTTATCTCCCAAACCTCCCAAATAGATAATGGTTTTTACATTTTGGCGCACACAGGCATCGACGAAATTCTGAGCGCTTTGACGATCAATTTCTCGAAAATTGCCGTGATTGAGCCCGTGGATGAGGTAGTAGGCGACATCGATACCTCGGAGTGCATCATCGAGCGTTGCGGGATTGAGAACATCTGCGGTCACGATTTGGGCATGTTCTTGAACAGCAGAGGATAAACTGTTCGCATTGCGCACCATTAATCTAAGCTCAATATCATCTTTAGAGAGTAAAGCGTATTTGAGGCGTCTTCCTATATAACCGTTAGCTCCGGTAAGTAAAATACGTTTCACGGGGAGACTCCTATAGGGTAAAAATTGTATTCATTATAGTGTAAAAAGATTAGGTTGAAAATGTATTTTTAAAATATTCCAATGCCCTCTTGGAACTTTGTTTATGATCCACAATGGGTTTAGGATACTCACACCCAGAGTCAGGAAGATATTTTTTGATATAAAGTCCCTCTTTATCAAATTTAGCACTTTGGGTGTAGGGGTTGAAAATTCGAAAATACGGTTGTGGATCGACTCCCGTCCCCGCGCTCCATTGCCATGAGAGGATGTTGGAAGCCGCATCGTAATCCATTAGATGCTCTGCAAAAAATCGCTCTCCCCATTGCCACGGCAGCAGCAGATTTTTCGTGAAAAACGAGGCACAGATCATCCGCACACGGTTGTGCATCTCTCCAGTACCCAATAACTCACGTATCCCTGCATCGACGATGGGGACTCCGGTACATGCTGTGCAAAATGCCTCAAAATAGTCGTTATTGTCGACTCCTCTGAACGGGTAGCGGAAGTTCTGATCCACGAGACGGGGGAACTGAGCCAAAAGCATCGCATAAAACTCACGAAAAATGAGCTGACGGAAAAATGGTTCGGTATCTACTCCCAACTTTTTTTGCTCCACCAACCATCGAATCACTGCTCGGATCGAGATCGTTCCAAACCGCAGATCAGTGCTCAACCTGGAAGTTGCATTCAGTGCCATAAAGTCGCGATCATGGGGATAAGTACCCAGTTTCGAAGCAAACTGTTTTAATTTGTCCTCAGGGAGGAGAAGCTGATGAGGTGATAGCGATTGCTCAAAAAATCCGATCGAGGTGAGGGAGAGGGGGACTTTGGTATGCGTATCTCCCTTGATACGGTGGATATCCTTATAATCAAAGGGGATAAGGCTCTGAGGAACAGCCATCGATTCCGCCATATGTTCAGGCCGAAACACTGCTTTTGCACGGTTGTAATAGGGGGTGAAAACGAGGTAAGGTGAGCCATCGTTTTTGAGGACTTCATCCGGTTTGAAAATGTACGTATCGTGTAGATAGGTAAATGGGAGAATATGCGATACTTCACGATCCCGCTCACGCGCATAGGGATCATAATCTCCCGATGCACATATGTCATAATGCGATTCTTGCGCTAAAAACCATTGAAAAACTTCGGTCGGTTTTCCATAAAAGAGGGCTAAATCGAGACCACGGATTTTTAGATTCTCTTTCAATCGTATCAGTGCATTAAAAATAAAGCTCACCCGACGATCGTTAGCGGAGAGTTTTTCGAGTATATCGGTATCGAAAATAAAGATGGGGAGGACGTTTCCCTCTTGAGATAGGAGCGGATTATCTTCTACTCTTAGATCACGCCGAAACCACAAAATACGACGCATACTCATTTCCCGCTGCTGATATGAGAACGTAAGGAAAGCGTTTTTGGGTAGGGGGTTAGAAACGTTTGGTCGAGGAGATAGTCGGTGTTGTATTTTTTGGCATAAAGATGGATTGTCGATGAGGGGACGATGAGGGGGATGATTTTTGAGGCGTAATCATCGATTTGGGTGTGTAATATCTCTTTTTCACTCTTGGTCAGTTCACTTTTGAAAAATCCTGCTAAATGTTCTAATACGTTACGGGTTTTTTTGATCGAGCTTTTTCGCGCGATCGCGGTTTTAAACCCCAACTCGTAGATCCCTAACAGTGTCTGGAGTGTATGGTTTTCTCGGTTTGCGACGATATTCCCCAATTCACGGTAAAGAGCTTCGTCTTTGGATTGAAGCATGAATTTGTTGATCGTATGAAAACGAACCAAATCGCCTATCGAGGGATTGGTTGCTTTGAACTGCTCATACGCATCATACGCAAATATTTGCATCACGAAGTTTTCCCTTAGCCATGCATCTTCAAGCCGTCCTTCCTCTTCCATCGGCAGCAAAGGAAATCGCTCGCGGCACAGATGCATGAACACCCCGTCTTCTTTCCCTTCGCAGTAACCGTTTTCGAGATAGAGTTTGGCACTTTTCATCCCACAGCTGGGTGATTTGGATTTGAAGATGATTCCGCAAAGTGACTGGGATTCGAGTCTACTCAACTCATCACGACTCGTTTGGATCAGCGCGTCTGTCAGATTGTTACCGCTTTTGTTCGAATGAACCTGTATAGTTCCCTCTACACTGACAAGACGAACAGAGGGGCGTGGAGTCCCGAAGGCTAAATGTTCAGGACAAAAGGGGATGAACTCAGCAAAAGCAGAGAGTTCATCGGTGATGAAACGGTCACGTTTGTGTCCGCCGTCAAAGCGGATTTTTTCGCCCAGAAGGCAGGAAGATACAGCGAGTCTCATGGAATAATCCCTTTTATACATAGTCATAGTGTAATAGCGCTGAACTTAAAAACTCTTCTTGCAGTTCACGATTGCTCCACATAACGCTCCTATACTGCTACAAATTATAAATGGCGGAGGAAACAACCATGAAAAAGATTATTATTGCGTTGGCTATTACAGCTTCAACAGCGCTTTTGGCTCACGAGAGTCACCCTAACGATAGTGTATATCGTGAGGCGCCTCGGAAAGTTATTTGTGTGCAACCGCGTATCGTCCATGTTAAACCGGCTCGGGTTTATTACGGATGGAATGATCGCCGTTATGATCGTGATTATTATAGAGGTTATGAACGTCGTGAAGACCGACGAGATGATCATCACGGGTGGAGACATGAGCGGCATGACGATGACGATCGGCATGATCGTAGATAATCCGTATTAAGAAGATTGTTGTCGTTTCAGTCAAAGATAAACAACCGATATATCTTTCTCATGGCATAATATATCGAGAAAAAAACGAAGGCAATTGACATGAACTACCAGCTGAATTTGAGAGAAGTTACGTATGCCCTTTCGGAAGCACTGGATTACGTTGGAATCGATGATACGATGCATGGGAAACGGGTCGCGTTTATGGCCGCAGAAATTGCTAAGAAATTGGGGTGGAGTGATAGCGAAATCAACGATATCATAATGATCGGCATGCTCCATGATTGCGGTGTATCATCAACCGATGTCCATTTGCATTTGGTCAATGAACTTGATTGGAATGATTCATACAAACATTGTGAACGCGGTGCGAAATTGCTTGAAAACGTTCAAATCTTTTCCCATTATTCCCAAACTATTTTATACCATCATACCCATTGGGATGAATTTCCAAACGAGATAGATGATGATACCAAGCGCAATGCAAATCTCATTTATCTGGTCGATCGTGTAGATGCCTTACGAGTGCAGCTTGGTGATACGACCGAACAAGAGCGTCATTCGATTTTCGCAATGATTGAAAAATACACCGGTTCGATGTTTTCACCTGAATTGGTGGAGGCCTTTTTGGTATGTTCCGCTGCCGATTCATTTTGGTTTTACATGGATCAAGAAGCCTTAAACGGATATTTCGATGTTTGGATGAAAAATGGACTTTCCGACGAGTACTCTTTTGAGCTTTTAAAAAATATTGCGATGATGTTTGCCGGTGTTGTCGATGCCAAAAGTACATTTACAACCGAACACTCTTACGGTGTGGCATCAGTTGGTGTGTATATAGCACGATTATACGGATTGAGTGAACGACAGCAAGAGATAGTCTTATTGGCTGCACTGTTGCATGATTTGGGAAAACTTCGGGTGGCAGATGCCATATTGCAAAAAGAAGGACCGCTGAACGACGATGAACGTCAAAAAATGAATCGGCATGGTTTCGATTCGCACATGATTTTACGTAAAATTAAAGGCTTCGATGAGATTGCCAAGATTGCTTCTTTGCATCATGAGCATATGGATGCTACGGGATATCCGTACCATCTTTCTGCCAATGAGATTCCTATCGAAGCGAGAGTATTGGCCGTAGCCGATATTTTTCAGGCACTTATTCAAGATCGTCCCTATCGAAACGGGATGCTTGCGGCGGAAGCTTTGGCAATATTACAGAGTATGGGATATGAAAATAAAATTGACACGACTATTGTTTCTGTGGTGACTGAACATTTGGAACAATGTTATGATCGCGCTCGTAACGGTTTGGAATTATATTAATACCAAATACATTATAAGCAGGTATCCGAATAGATATAATAATGTTCCTCGGTATGATGTTTCGCATAATACATCGCTTTATCGGCACTTTTGAGTAAGGTAGAGGGGTCACTGCCATGTTCCGGATAAAAAGCGATTCCAATACTGATGGAAGGGGTGATCTCATTTTCGTTAATGACAAGCGATTGTTTTATTTTATCAATAAGGTTTTGTGCCACAGTGATAGCTTCATCTCTCATATTGACGGATTCAAAAATGATGACAAATTCATCCCCGCCTAAGCGAGCCGCAAAATCTTCAGAGCGTATATTTTCCTGTAAATGCGTTGCAACGGATGTGAGCAGGATATCTCCGGTTTCATGGCCATGGGTATCGTTGACCTCTTTAAACTGATTGAGATCAATGAAAAATAAGGCAAATACTTTATGCGGGCGTTGTGAACGTGCGAGTGTTTGTTGAAGGATTTGATTGAAAAAGAGACGATTCGGCAATCCCGTCAAAGAATCATGATGAGAATGTATCAACAGTTGATGCTCATACTCTTTTTGAAGTGTAATATCACTGAGTATTGAGACATATCGTATCAGCTTTCCGGAATTATCGTAAATAGCGGAGATACTTTGCAAAGAGGGATAAACCTCGCCGTTTTTTCGTTTATTCCATATTTCTCCGTGCCAATTTCCGGTCGTATTAATGAGTCTGAACATCTCTTCGTAAAAAAGTTCATCGTGTTTACCGGATTTAAGTATTTTCGGATTTTCTCCTAATACTTCTTCCTCTGTATACCCTGTGACCGTGGTAAATGCTTCATTGACTTTTACGATTCTTTTATCGGCATCGGTAATAAAAATCACTTCGGATGTGTTATGAAATACCGCATCTGAAAGTAACAGTTTGGCTTCCCGCTCTTTAACATCTTTGATGTCATCGATACTGAGCCATACGTAGGGAACTTTGAGGATGTAGAGTAATTTGCCGGAGATTCTGACAGGGATGGATTGTCCGTTTCTATCAATGTAGAGACTCTCATAGGGACCGACAGAGTCATTTTGTTTGAGAAATCGCAACTGGCTTGTTTCAAACGCTTTATACTCATCAGCAATAAGATCAAAATAGTTTAGCCCCTCCAGATCCTCTTTATGAAGCGCGACAATATCTAAAAAACTGTTATTGGCATCGACTATTTTTCCTGCTAATGAGCATAATGCCAAACCGGTGGATGAATTGTTGATCAGCATCCGGTTGAAACGGCGGGATTCTTCGATATCTTGTACCAACGGTTTCAGAAAATACCAAAAAAAGATACTTCCGATCAATGCCAAAAAGATAGTTACTCCCAGAGCATATTCAACAGCTTCGATATACGGAGCACGAACTTCTGAGAGATCGATTTTGGCAACAATACCCCACCCTAAATCTTCGATGGGTTGATATGCGGCAAGCACAACGGCTCCGCGATAATCATACATAATACCAACCCCTTTTTTACCTTGTAACGCACGGCGCATCGGTTCGGCAAGATTCGATTTCCAGGGGGTAGATTTCAGCTTATTAGTATTGGCATGGCGATGTTTAATGAGAAACTGGATGTCCTCCCCTTCATGTTTTCCTAGGGCAAACTCACCGGTTTGTTCAAATCCTCCGTATTGATAATGGGCGTTTGCAATGTTTAAAATGATATTTTCGGCAACCTTTTTGGTCATTTTTGGAGAGATGTCTTTATGAAGGATAAGCTCTTGCTGTGCTATGACACGAATCATGAGGGCTTGGGTTTCCGCCAGCTCAACCAGCCGATTTTTTTGCCGTTCAAACCCTATATTGTACAAAAGAAATATTGTGAATATTACTATACAAAGCATATTGCAGATGAGGAGAGAAATAAGATAATAAGGGGTGTATTGTATCCGTCTATGCGAAAAACATTCAATGAAAGATTTTTTAATCGTGTTCATGACTTTTCCTTATATTTTATGAATCCTTGTTCAATTAATTCCACCACCATAACATAGAATAATCATAAAATAATCACAATGTTTTATTTGTGGATTGATCGATGAAATTGGTATTTATTTATTCAAAATATGTATGATTTTTGCTGTTTATGGGTGAAAGAAATATAAAAAATACCTATGAGGAGACGGAAGAGAAGTTCTTTTGTCTCCTTAGAATATCTTGAAGATCAAGACGGCGTATGCTCATTTTTTTGCATATAGTCAACGTATTCGCATACTTGATTGAGTTCGTTGCACGATTGATTATAGCCGGCGATTGGGTCACCTTCAAAATTTGCAAGATTCTCTGAAACAAAATTCCAATTGATAAGTTTCCACCAGTTGGAAAGATAATCGGGACGGACGTTTCGATAGTCAATGTAATAGGCATGTTCCCATACGTCGCATGTCAGCAACGGTGTATCACCATGCCGTATCGGCGTATCGGCATTCGTGGTCATTTTAATCTCCAGTTTGCCTTGCTTCGTAATGATGAGCCATACCCATCCTGACCCGAAAAATCCAGTGGCGGCGGCTAGAAAAGCTTCTTCGAATGCCTTCATAGATCCAAAATCACGTTCGATTAACTCTAAAAGCTCTACGGAAGGGCTTGAGGCAGTGTTAATGAGCCCTTTCCAGTAAAAATCATGATTGTAGACCTGAGCGGCATTGTTAAAAATAGCGTTATACGCATATTTGATAAGGTGGTCCAGCGATTTGTCCGCAAATTCTGTCCCTTCGATCAGCGTGTTGAGTTTGTTGACATATCCGGCATGGTGCTTACCATAATGATAGGAAAGTGTTTCGGCAGAAATGTAAGGTGCCAACGCTGATTGCTCATAGGGCAATTCCATAAGTACATGTTTCATAAATCCATCCTCCTGAATTGTAATACTCTGCTACGATATTAACTTATAATAATAAAATATTACAAAAACAAGATGAATTACAATCCTATTTCAGCAACGGTTCAGAATATTATTTATTTTAGGTATTATCGTTAAGCATACCGAAATGTAAGCAGGAAACTATGCAGCAATTTACTGAAGAAGAGCTCCGAAAATACAACGGTCGGGACGGTATGCCCGCCTACATCGCTTTTAAAGGGGAGGTGTACGACGTCACTTTGTCCGAATTTTGGAAAGAGGGCACCCACTTTAAAAAGCATTTTGCAGGGTGTGATCTGACGTCTGAAATGGCACATGCGCCTCACAGTGATGAGGTATTTGCAAATTATCCCTGTGTCGGACAATTTGTTTCCCCTAGCGCATTAGCTCCGGACAATAAAAAAGAACGGTATCGTCAATGGTATGTCAAATATCATCCGCATCCTGCGGTGATTCATTTTCCGATTGCACTGCACTATTTCAGTGCGTTTGCAGATGGTTTGTTTTTAGCCAACCCCTCCACTGAGTACGAAGCGGCTGTTTTTTTATCGTTTCTGATTGCCACCGTCATGGGATTTTTCGCATTGCTCACCGGAGTTTTCAGCTGGTGGATCAATTACGATTTTTCAACCTCAAAACCGTTTGTTATCAAACTCATCGGGGCATTGTTCACCCTGATAGTCGGTGTTATTCCGCTGGTTCAGAAACTGCTGAATCCCGATGTCCCTTTTAGCACGGGGCTTGATGGGATAATCTATCACACCATTATATTTATCACGGTTATTTCGATCACAATCGTCGGGTATTACGGCGGAAAAATCACCTGGGGGGCGAGACAATGAGAAATTCGGTTTCGGTATTGATCGGGGGGAGTGCCGGGCAGGGGATCGCGAGTATCGAAACTCTTTTGACCAAAGGGTTCAAGCGCTCCGGTTTTTATACCTTTTCGACCAAAGAGTTTATGTCCAGAGTCCGTGGGGGGAGCAATACGACGTTGATACGGATCTCCGATACGCCCGTCAATGCCCCCGATTTTAAGGTCGATATTTTCGTACCGCTTGATACGAACGCTTTTTTTCATGCACAAGAACGGATCACAGATGAGACGTTCGTGATCGCCAAAAAAGGGGATTACGAGTGCGATTGCGTACGGTACGATTATGATTTGGAGAGTTTGGCCAAAGCCATAGGCAATCCCATCGTCTCCAATACGATTGCGGCAGCACTGGTGTTTGGACTGCTGGGGTGCGATGGTGCGGTGTTGAGGGAGATTATTTCGGAATTCTATACCAATGAGTTGTTGGCGGTGAATCTCAAAGCATTAGAGGTTGGTGCAGAACTGGCACGTGAGAATGGGAACTGCCGCTACTGCATTAAACCAAACTCTTTAATGAGACCAAAGAATGATCTCTTTTTAAGCGGCACGGAGGGGATCGGATTCGGCGCGATTGCGGGGGGGTGCAATTTTATCTCCAGCTATCCGATGAGCCCCTCTACGGGAGTACTGACTTTTTTGGCGAAGCAGAGCCGAAACTTCGGCATCTGTGTCGAGCAGGCCGAAGATGAAATCGCGGCTTTTCAAATGGGTTTAGGGGTTTGGTACAGCGGAGGACGGGCGATCACGACGACGAGCGGCGGCGGGTTTTCTCTGATGGGTGAGGGGGTAAGCCTCTCGGGGATGACCGAGAATCCAATGGTCGTTTATCTGGCGCAACGCCCCGGCCCCGCTACCGGTCTTCCGACACGGACGGAGCAGGGGGATTTGGAACTCGCCATCTATATCGGACATGGAGAATTTCCGCGAATCGTACTGGCTCCCGGTGATCCGAAAGAGTGTTTTGAGCTTGCCCGTAAGGCATTTGAGCTCGCCGATGCGTATCAGATTCCGGTGATACTCATGAGCGATCAGTATCTGGCGGACAGTTATTTTAATGTCGAGCAGTTTGAAATCGAAGATAAACAGTCTACTGCACATGTGGTCAAAACTGATGCGAACTACAAACGCTATGCACTTACCCCAGAGGGTATCAGTCCCAGAGGGATTCCTGGATACGGCGGGGGGCTGGTACTGGTCGATTCGGATGAGCATACCGAGGAGGGGCTAATCACCGAGAGTATGTCTGTGCGCAACGAGCAAAACGGCAAACGGCTTAACAAACGTGAATTGATTTATGATGAGGTTATTACACCCGAAGTCGATAAAGAAGGGGAGATTGCTGTTGTCGGATGGGGAAGTACGAAACATATCATTAAAGAGGCAGTTGAGAGGCTAGCGGATGAGAGGATAGCGTGCATTCATTTCTCATGGGTCTATCCGTTGAGCGAATCTCAGCTTACACTGCTTCAAAAAGCCAAATACCTTATTGTCGTCGAAAACAATGCCACGGGGCAGTTTGCAAAACTTTTACGACTGCACGGAATTACTGTACATGAACAGATATTAAAATCTGACGGGCTGAGCTTTTTTGTTGATGAACTTTCCGAAAAACTCTCAGTGTTGCTAAAGGAGATCCGATGAACACACGGTTTGATAGAATCGTAGAGGATAACGCATGGTGTCCGGGATGCGGAAATTTTTCGATTCTGGCTCATCTGAAAGAGGCGCTGGAGGAGATGAGGCTTGACCCGCTTCAATGCGTTGTCGTATCGGGGATAGGGCAGGCGGCGAAAACACCGCAATATATGTCTGTTCATATGTTTAACGGACTTCACGGCAGAGCATTGCCCGTCGCACAGGGGGTGAAAGTCTCCAATCCCTCCCTCACGGTGATTGCCGAGGGGGGTGATGGCGATATGTACGGCGAGGGGGGAAACCACTTTATGAGTGCCATCCGCCGAAACGCCGACATCATCAACATCGTTCATAACAATATGGTTTACGGCCTCACCAAAGGACAAGCCTCCCCGACATCCCAGCGAGGGTTTAAAACACCCGTGCAGACCGAGGGAGTGCATGTGGAGCCTTTTAATCCGATAGCCACGGCGATATCGCTTGATGCATCGCTCGTGATCCGTACCTTTTCAGGGAATAAAGAACATTGTAAAGCTATGCTTAAAATCGCGATAGAGCACAAAGGGTATGTATTGATCGATATTTTCCAGCCGTGTGTCACGTTTAATAAAACCAACACCTTCAAATGGTTCAAAGAGAATGTGTATGAATTACCGGACAACTATGATCCGACGGATAAGGTCAAGGCGTTTGAAAAATCGCTGGAGAGCCATCCGTTCCCGATCGGAGTGATTTACAAAAGCCCGAATAAAGATACCCTTGAAACGATCCTCAGAGAAGAGAGTAATAGGAACGGTGCACCGTTGTACCAGCATCAGATCGATTATCGTTTACTCGGTGATGAGATAAACAAACACATTTAAAACGGGAGTAGAAGATGAAAAAATATGAATGTAACGTATGCGGATATATCTATGATCCGGCAGTAGGAGATCCTGATGGGGGTATTGCTCCCGGTACTGCTTTTGAAGATATCCCTGATGATTGGGTATGTCCGGTATGCAATGTCGGGAAAGAGGATTTCACTGAACTCGCAGAATAATCCATTTATGCTAAGATTATATCAAACCAAATAGAGTTAAAGAGGTTATGATAATGCAAAGTGAGCCCCATAGCCTTTCATCTAAAGAACAGCTAAAACTCAGTTTAAAAGCGGATGATCCGACGTATCGTTATTACAAGTCGATATTTCATCTCACCGACGGAATGATTGCCTTGAGTGACGGAGATCGGATTATTGACGCCAATAGGTCTTTTATCGCTTTTTTTGAAACGATCGGCAGGGATGTTTTTGATCCCTCATTTCGTCTTTCAAAGCAGTTTTTGTCCATCGATAAATACGGGTATGTTTATGAAGGATATTTAAATCATCGGTGGATTGATACGGTTTTATCGGAAGAAAAAGAGCATTACCGAGTCGGAATCAGCGGTTTGGAAAAGATTTTTACGTTTTCAGTTGCTGTAGCACGGTTAGATCCGAACCATGAGGTTTATGTCATCACTTTTTCAGATGTGACGGATATGATCAGCTACAAGTGCGTCCTTGAAGAAGGGCTGAAAACAAGTAATCATGAAAAAGCTCTGACACAATACATCCTGAGTCAATACAATCAAGCGATAGATATTTCTAATCTCGTAGCCCGATGTGATCTAAACGGTGTTATTACCTATGTCAACGATTCATTGTGCCAAGCATTAGAGTATACGCAAGAGGAGTTGGTCGGACAACATGTCTCGATTTTATTTGAATCAAATAACGAGGCAATGTGTCAAAAAATGGCCATGGATGCGGTTTTTGGCGGAGAAATTTGGAAGGGTGTACTTAAAAATATCGGTAAATACGGGAAATTGCACTATTTTGCAACGAGTATCATACCGATTAAAAATCACGAAGATCAAATCGTAGAAATTCTTTCCATACGTCATGAGATCACCGATATGGTCAAAGCCAAAGAAGAGGCGATTCGAACCCTCGAAGCTAAAACAAAATTTTTCGATCAGGTATCGCATGAGCTCCGCACTCCGCTCAATGCTATTCTCAATTTTACCGATCAGGCGCTTGAGAGTTATGATGAGATTACAGAGGATGAGGTGAGCAGAGAACTGGTCAAAAAATATCTCCAAAGAGCGTATAAAAATTCCGAGCATCTTTTGGAATTGATCAACTCCCTTTTGGATATGGCGAAGATCACTTCGGGAAAAGCCAACATTTCGATGGGGAATCATAACGCGGTAGGATTGGCGCGAGAAGCGTATGAAAATTGTTACAGTCTCACCCGAGATCTTTCCGTCGATTATCGTTTCAAGGCTGAAAAGAGCTTTATCGGAATCATGGGTGATCCTTTGAAATTTAAACAGATTATTACCAATTTAATCTCGAATGCTCTAAAGTTTACGACGAGCGGATTTGTCGAAGTGCGGATCAGTGATATGGATAATCAGTGTTTGATCGAGATCGAAGACAGCGGAATCGGAATCCCGAAAGACAAAATAGATATTGTTTTTGAACCGTTTCAGCAAGTACGCGATCACGGGTTTGGAACCGGATTGGGGCTTAGCATCTCACGTGAATACGCTCTAGCGATGGGGATGATGTTGCACCTTCGCTCAGATGAGGGCAAAGGGAGCTGTTTTTCGATAACCGCACAAAAATCGGCCGAACTGTGAGCGACACAACGTTAGACAGTCTCAATGTCCAACGGGAGAGAAATTTTAAAACAGGCTCCATGCGCGGTATTATAAACCTCCAATAGTCCGAGACCATGTTTTTCGACTATTGTTTTTGACATGTAAAGTCCGATGCCGGTTCCATTTCTTTCTATTTTTGTACTGAAATACGGATCAAAAATCTGATGGATGATATTTTCTGATATACCGCCGCCGTTATCTTCAATCTCTAAACAGCTCATTTGTCCTTCCTGTAGTGTACGAATCCATATTTTCGGCTCTAAAATCGCATTGTCTATGAGTACGTCTTCTGCATTTTTCAGCAGATTAAGGATCACTTGCTTGATTTCACGCGGATACATCATCAATGGATGATTTTCATGAAACGTTTTAATAACCTCAATATTTTTGGTTATTAAAATCGGTTTGATCATCATAAGACACCCTTCAATCAGGTCTTTCCACGTTGTCAGCTCTTTTGTTTTATCTTCTTTGAAAAAATTTCTAAAATCATTGATGGTATTTGAAAGTTCCAAAGAGAGATCGCCGATTAGATCAAGCTTTTCAATAAAGTGCTCTTTATGGTACTGATCCATGATCGCTTCAAGACTCAGCAATCCTGAAACAGTCGAGATCGACGCAAGCGGTTGTCGCCATTGATGCGCGATCATACTGATCATTTCCCCCATTGCCGCATACCGTGATTGCATCATCACCATATTATCTTTGTTTTTGAGTTCCGTTATATCCATGGCGGAGGAGATAAGAGCTTTTTTCCCGTCGATGATACCGAAAGGCGTTGAGCTGAACTGCCACGTAACCTTGGTTCCGGATTTGCTGTAGAATGAAAATTCTCCTTCATCGACTTTTTTGGTTATGTTAAATAGATTGCGAATATGTGCTTTAACTTCATCTTGGTGCTCTTTATATACTTTGTCAACCCAACTGTCCGTCGTCGGTGTTTCATCATGAGTATAGCCGCAAATATCTGTCCATGTCTGATTGATTTTTATTATTTTGCCGTCTTGCGTATGGACAATAATAGGGTTTGGAGCCGTATTTATCATATTTTCAAGCTCATCGTTCAGAGCTCTGATCTCTATTGTCATTTTACGTGCCATCGTTTGTGCCTGTTCAGCCGTTTGGGAAAATGAGAGAATCGTGAGCAATACTAAAAAAGAGATCGGCAAACCTGCCAATAAAATCATTCGTGAGCGATCTTTGTCTATCATTGTATTAAAAGTGGGAAGGGTTTGAAACACTGCCGTCCACGTCCGTCCGTACATAACGATAGGAATTGTTGCTGTAAAAAGCGGCTGATTTTTTTTAATATGTCTATTTTCATACAATAAAGCTGCATCGTCAATGGATATACCGTCATACAGTTTGATCGAGATAGTGGGACTTTTATTGAACACAATTTCTTTCATTAGATCATCGGCACGAAAAGGGGCAAATACAAACCCACTCAGATGCTCTTTTCTTTCTATTTGTGTCGATAATGGTTTTGGTGTAGTATAAAACGGTACATACATCAAAAAACCTGCTTGTCTATTGTTTGCCTGCTCTTGAACCAAAGTCACTTTGCCCGAAAGTGCGGTTTGTCCCGTATCACGTGATTGTATCATGGCCTGTTGACGAATCGGATTGGTAAACATGTCATATCCGATAGCGCGTCGGTTTCTCTCATCCAGCGGTTCAAGGTAGATTATAGAGTGATATTCCTCCCGTTTACCCGCAGGTTTAATCGTATAATCCGGGAATCCTTCGGCATGCATCTGTGAAATATGTTCGGCAAGTTTTGTGTGTGGTATCACTTTCGAAAAACCGATTCCCTGAAATCCGGGGTAAGATTTGGCTAGTTCCATACTTGATATATAAATGTGCCACTTTTTTCGATCCATTTGCTCACCGGTATTTAAAAGAGCAACACCGCTTTTTAACGTGTTTTCATAGGTGTGCATCCGAGAATAGATTTCATGAACGGTTTCAGCGTTAGACGTGTCAAAATGTATTTTAGCTTTTTGCATGGCATCGTTTTGTGCATTAATCCATAATACGAATGTGATTCCGACGGTAAGAAAAAAACCTATCCATGCAGCCATATTGGATCGGGATAATACATTGAGTGCACGATGCATTAAACGATTAGATAGCTTTAAATTCACGTATCAGCTCCATTTGTCGATTCGCGATATATTTGAGTAATTTATCACTATTGGGTGGTATAAGTTCAAATAGAAAGACAATGTGAAAAGTTTTGGCAAAGCTGTCAATTCGATAGACTGTTCCGCTGATAGAAAGATTTATTGGTTGGGTATCAGTTTCAAACACTATCACTATTCTGGCACTCTCGCCGGTTCCAAGGCCGGCAGGAAGGGCATCTATTTCAAGTTTAACCGAACAAATCGAAATATCGACAATCCGGGTTTTGCCGAAAAATTTTATTTCGTTTCGAAAGAGTGTGACGGTATGGCGTTCTTCGTCAGGTTCGAGGCGAATTTTACCCCTTTGATCGGCGCTCTCTTTAACGAATTGCATATCGGAAAAGGTTACCGTCTGCTGATCAAAATCAATAGCATTTGCCGCTTTGCACAAAACGCTGTAGGGAAATAACTCGGAAGTAATCGTGATATTTTTTGCCAGTTTGATCGCTTTTAATTGGGAATGTGCTGTTTTCAATACAACATTTTTAGTATCCATTTTTATTAAAACAGCACTGTTAATGATGGTCAGACCGCGATAAAAATTATGGAGTTTAACCTCCGAAGCGTTCTCTTTTATAACATTCATAAGTTTCATAACAGCGCTGCAATCATGAAGTTTTTGATCCTTTTTAGCGGCATCGCCGTCAAAAATCATCATCAAATTTAAATCGGTGATGTCGTCAAACGACAGAATTGAAAACCCCTCTTTTTCGGGGATTGTTCTAAGTTTCATAATCAAATGCCGCGCTTGTTTATGTTGATTCAAAACTTTTGTATGAAACAGTTTCCCGGGGTTTTCGAGCGCTTTTTCAAACCATCCGGATTCCGATGTCGGATACAAGAATCCCTGATGTTCTAACAGCAATCTATCAAGTCCTTCATATTGCTGCATAAATTCATCGAGGTTTTTGACGCCGAAAAAATCCAGGAACTGACGATTAACAAGGACGGGCTTTCCTTCATTCAGCATCATAATGAGATTGTTCTGATAGTTGAAAATATCGTTAAGCTGTCTTTCGAAAATCCGTTTATTATGTTCATGGTGGATCGAAAGGACGGCTTGATGCAAAGTGGTAATCAGCAAAGGGACTTTAGTCGGTTTGGAGAGATATCGAAAAACTCCGATATTAATCGCATGATGCAGATACTCTTTTTCATCAAAGGCTGAGAGAAAGATGATGCGGACATCATTATTTTCTTTTTTAATGGCTTTTGCTAAATCAAAGCCGCTCATCCCAGGCATTTTAATATCTGTCAAAATAATTTCAGGCGTATGTTTTCGATAATGTTCATAGCCTGTTTCACCATTCTCAGCGTAGTCAAGATGAGGAAAAAATTTTGTCAACAGCCCTAAAATGCTCTCTCTTAAGCCTTTGTTGTCCTCAACATACAGAACTTTTACACTTTTTCCTAATTCTTTTAATTCATTGACGATTGCATTCACTTTATTTGTCTCATAGCTTTTTGATTTATACGGTTTCGGTTACGTTTTGTCATCATATAGTGATAAAATCATAAAACTATCTCATTCATTCCACTTCTAGAATTAACGTGTCTTTGTAACCATTCTGAAACCTTCAACTATTAAAAAAAGGAATATTTATTGTTGTGACTTTTTTGAGATTTTTTATAACTAAGATTTCTGCAGTTTCAAATTTCAGACAAAAATATTTTGATGACATATTCGAGACATGAAACCCTATGATGGTGGATTATGAATGATATAAAACTACTGATTGTTGACGATGTCGAAGACAATCGTCTGATATTAAAAGCGATCTGTCGAAAGATAGAGGGTTTTGAGATACGGGAAGCGTGTGATGGAATCGAGGCGCTTGAGTCGGTCGAAGAGTGGCATCCCCATATTATTTTAATGGATGTGATGATGCCTCGTTTGGACGGTTTTGAAGCATCTAAAATCATAAAAAAACGTTATCCGGAAACGGTAATCATGGCCGTGACCGCTGTAATGGATCCGCATATGGAAGCCAATATGGCACAGATCGGCGTCGGGGCTTATATTCACAAACCGATTGATAAAGAACTGATACGCTTTAAGCTCAAAAATTTCGGTGATTTCATCCGCTCTAAAGGGGGCGATTACAAAAAACTTTCTCCCAAAAAAGCGCTGAATCCGTTTTGCTCAGATGTACGGAATTTTAAAACGATCTTTGAGATCGGTGATGCAGAAGCGATGATGGATTTTGGGATGTGGATATTGACCCAGTGTGAAAATAAAATTGTGGCATCGTGTTACCGTGTCGATTCCAGCATAGAACTGTTATATGAGCTGATGCGTCAGGGAACACGTGATAATCGCAGTATGAGTATCATCATCGAAGAGAGTTTTGAAGAGATTTTTGTCACCATGAAATTTGCAGAGGCGATACCTTCTCATCCCAGAGTAGCGATGCTTCTTGAGGATTTAGGGGAGAATAGTATTGTACAGGACAATATTGCTTGTATTCGAATCCGTATTTCTGATGAAACAAAAGTGCAAAAGGCTGCTGTAGCGCCGGTTCAAAAACCTGCTGAAGAAGCTGTGCTGCAATCCCTCATGCAACATGAGATACCCAAGTCTGGGATGGTAGAGAACACTCCTGACGTGATCAAAGAGAAAAGGGTTATCGATACCGAAGAAAAAGAGATGCTGCGTCAAAGTTTTGTTCATAAAACAGCGGCTATCGATTACGTTCGCGATATCGGAGGAGATGTTCTTGACGAGATCCGCGATTTGGAGAGTTTGGATGAAGAATGGGGAGAAAAACTCCGTATTTTTGATTCCGAACCGACAGTAGAAAATCTACGGGATTTTGCCGATGGAGTATTGGGAATCTACGTGCGGGGGATTAATAACCTTTTTGAATTTACCGCACTGGCGTATGCTCTTTCATCACTCGGTACCTTTTTAAAAGAGCACGCTGATTTGGTGACGCAGGATAGGGCAAAAATCAAAACACTTGTGATGTTGCTGGAACATTTGGGATTGGATCTCGTTTCATGGAGAGAACATATTTTCGCCTTGCAAGATACAGCGGATATTCACTATCTGGACAGTTCTTTTTTCAGTTCCTGTATGCAGATAGAGGGGATTATCGGAAACAAAGAGCTGGATGTTGATGATGATAATGACATGGAATTTTTTTAAAACACAACCAAGGAGGAAGTAAATGGCAAAGAGAGTAATTATAGTGGATGATTCAAGAGCGGTTATCGCAACGGCTGAGTTGGCGTTGGATCAGATGATCAGCAGCGGTGTTATTGAGTTCAAATCGTATTTGAATCCGGCGGAGCTTTTGAGTGCGCTGCAGGCAGGCAGTGAAAACTTTGACCTTTTGATTAGCGACGTCAATATGCCTCAGATGAACGGTTTGGATTTAGCCAGATCAATTAAAATGGATGACCGGTACAAAACGAAACCGATTATCATCCTTACCACAGAGAGTTCTGAACAGATGAAAATGGCGGGTAAAGAGATCGGAGTAACAGGGTGGATGGTGAAGCCTTTTAGTGATGACAAACTGGTGAAATCACTTAAAATGGTATTAGGAGTATAACGTTATGGAACAAAACACTGCTCAATCAAGACGGGAACGGTATCTCACTTTCTTTTTAGGAGGGGAGCAATACGGTATAGCCATCGGCAGAATTAAAGAGATTATCGCCATGATGAAGGTGACTAATGTCCCCAAAACACCTGAGTACATGCGCGGTGTCATTAATCTGCGCGGGTCGATTATCCCTGTTGTCGATACACGGCTGCGGTTTGGAATGGAAGAGAGAGAAGCCGACATGCACACGGCGATTATCATCGTCGAAGTGGAAAAAGTCAATATCGGTTTTATCGTCGACCGTGTCGAAGAGGTGGCGTCGATTGATGCAGCCAATATGTCTGAACCCCCAAAATTCGGTGGTCAGATCGATACCGATTTTATCTGCTCAATGGCACAAATGGAAGAGAACGTGGTGATGATTTTGGATGTTTTGAAGCTCTTTGAAGCGGACGAACTTTTAAGTCTTGAACAGATTCAAAAAATACAAACAAGTGAAGGGGAATAATATGAATTGGTTGGAAAATATGGTATTGCAAACAAAGCTGATGCTGCTTACAGGTGTCATGGTGATAGCAATGGTCCTTTTGGGCTTTATGGGATTTAAAGCGACCGATGGATGGCAGTCTGATATAACTGAAATGGCAGATGTCAGTGTCCCAAGTATTGTCAGTGTTGGGACAATCCGTAACGGAACACAATTAGTCGCTATTCAACAAAACCGTGCACGTGGATTAGACGGAGACCCTAAAATGCAGTCTAAAATGGCCGATGCATACAGTAAAATTGATGAAGGGTTTGAACGTTTAGATAAGGGGATCAAAGAGTACGATTCTATAAAAAAAGCGCCTAATGAAAGTAAAATATGGGATGATCTTCAAGATGACTACAAAAAATGGCGTGAGCAAAGCAATAAATTCAAACAAACTGTGAATACCTTATCACAAAGTAATGATACAGCCGAGATCAATGCACTTTTCACTCAGATGGGAGATCAAATAGAAGAGATGCGCACGTATCGTACTAACTTTATGAACGGTTTACAAGATATTTATGATATCAATAAGAAAGAAATCAAAGATAGTAGTACAGCAGCAAAAGAGAAATCGAGTAGCTACAAACAAATGTTTATAATTGTTGCGTTTATTTCGATCCTTTTTGCCATTCTTTTAGCATGGGTATTGATCCGCTCGATCACCCGTTCGATTACTGCAAGCGTCACATCAATCCGTGACGGCGCGATGCAGATTACTTCCGCATCGGATCAAGTTGCTGCATCCTCTTCATCGCTTGCCCAAGGGGCAAGTGAGCAGGCAAGCAGTGTCGAAGAGGTAAGCGCAACGCTCGAAGAATCCACTGCGATCAACACTCAAAATACTGACAATGCACGTCAAGCCGATATTTTGGCAAGAAATGCAAACGATTCGGCAAAAGCAGGATATGAAAAAGGTGAACAACTCTCTCACTCCATGCACGCGATTACCGAATCGGCGGCTAAAATCTCCGGAATTATTAAAACGATTGATCAAATTGCATTCCAAACCAATCTTTTGGCGCTCAATGCAGCAGTTGAAGCGGCGCGTGCCGGTGAACACGGTTTAGGGTTTGCGGTTGTTGCCGATGAGGTACGTAATTTGGCACAACGCGCGGCGTCTGCGGCGAAAGAGACTTCCGTTATCATCGAAGAGGTTGTTACTCAGATCAAAGAGGGGAATCAAATTGCCCTTGCAACGCATACATCGTTCCAGGAGATTGTTGAACAATCGAAAAAAGTATCCGATTTGATTGGAGAAATCGCTATCGCCGGTAAAGAACAGGCAGAAGGTATGGGGCAAATCAATCAGGCGATGGGTCAAGTCGATCAAGTAACTCAGCAAGTAGCGGCTAACTCCGAAGAAGCGGCTGCAGCTGCTGAAGAACTTAACGCACAAGCTACTTCGATGATGGAAACGGTTCGAATTCTTGCAAAAATGGTCGGGATGGAAAATGATGCACCCTCTCATGCTGTGCGCAAAGTAAATCTCCATCATTTAGACCCAAATCCGGTTATTGCCCACCGTTCACCGGTAAAGCCTCAACGTAAGGCGATTTCTTCTTCTAAAGCTGATGATATATTTCCTCTGCATGAAGACGATTTGAAAGAGTTTTAAATGCAATTCGATGGAGATGCGTTAACAATCGATCTGAATATGTCGATGGAAGAGGTGCGCGAGTTTGAACAATTCGTTCGCCCCCGTATCGACTATATCGAGACGATCGAGGTAGATGAGGGTGGGATTCTCAAAAACAGTGCGCTATTGGCTCTTTTGGTGAGCCTTAAACGGACCCGTCCGGAATTGAAAATTCCTTTTTTAGAGAGAGGGGTGAGTACCACGGGTATGTACGGAACACTGCATTGGATTTGTTATGAGTAAATCAAGTAGAGCCCAAAGCGGTTTTGAGTTCTAAATAATTTAATATTTTTGAGTTTTACCAGAGAGGGAGTTTTGATGTCCAATTTCACTGTACGCGGAAAAATATTGCTTTTGTTAACCGTAATCATAGGCAGTATGATGGCGATACTTTTATTTGGCTATGTTAGATATAGCCAAATTCTTACTATGAGTATTCAAGCAGGTGAGGTCACGGCAGCACAGATAGAATACTCTCGCAGCGCACAAGTTGAATTTAAAACCCAAGTACAGGAATGGAAAAATATTCTACTGCGTGGGACGGACGAAAAAGCGTATCAAAAATATTTGAACGGGTTTAAATCATCACAGCAAAAGACTTTGGAGTCGATGAAGAAGCTTCAGGAACAGCTTAAAGTGGATTCGAACGGGGATAAAATATTGCTCAATGTGGATCAATTTTATACTTCGTATGACAAGTTGAACAGTGATTATATGCAGGCGCTTGAGCTGTATCGTAAAGCTGACCCCTCAGTTGCATTTACGATTGCCGATCACGCTGTAAAAGGTAAAGATCGTGATGCATCACATATCATCGATACGATTGTTGAACAGGTAAAAGTTAAACAAGAGCAAATGAAAGAGGAGATAGAAACTCAAAAGCATGCACTGGAAACTGAGCTCATTGCGATTATTTCTATCATTTTTTTCGGGACATTGATGGTTGCAGCTTATATGATCCGTTCTATCACTCTTCCGATTACCGCCAGTGTTGCCTCAATTCGTGAAGGTGCCATGCAAATTACCGCTACAAGTGATCAAGTAGCATCTTCGTCCTCAATATTAGCGCAAGCCTCAAGCGAACAAGCCGCAAGCGTTGAAGAGGTAAGTGGAACGTTGGAGCAAAGTACTGCTATCAATGCACAAAATACCGATAATGCCCGTCAAGCGGATATTTTGGCTAAAAATGCCAACGATTCTGCCCGTGCAGGATACGGAAGAGGGGAACAGTTAGCGCATTCTATGCAGACTATTACCGAATCGGCAGTTAAAATTTCCGGCATCATCAAAGCGATTGATCAGATTGCATTTCAAACCAATCTTTTGGCGCTCAATGCGGCAGTTGAAGCAGCGCGTGCCGGAGAACACGGTCTTGGGTTTGCCGTTGTTGCCGATGAAGTTCGGAATCTTGCTCAACGTGCGGCATCTGCGGCAAAAGAGACCTCTGCAATCATTGAAGAGGTTGTCGGGCAGATTGAAGAGGGAAACCAAATTGCGCATGCAACCCATACCTCATTTCAAGAAATTGCGGAGCAATCGAAAAAAGTCTCTGATTTGATCGGTGAAATCTCTATTGCCGGACGTGAACAGTCAGAGGGGATGGTACAAATCAATCAGGCAATGGGAAAAGTCGATCAAGTGACTCAACATGTTGCGGCTAATTCTGAGGAGACCGCAGCGGCAGCCGAAGAGCTCAACATGCAGGCCGCTTCTATGATAGAAACGGTACGCATCCTAGCTAAAATGGTTGGAATCAAAGAGTAATGAAATCGTGCAAAGAAGGATTTAAGAGATGACTAAACAAGAGCAAGTCAAAGCGATATTTATCGAAGAAGCGGGTGAGATTATCGAAAAACTCGATGTTGATATTCTTCGATTTGAAGAGAACTCAGCTGATTTTGACCTATTGAATGAAATTTTTCGGGGTGTTCATACTCTCAAAGGGAATGCCAATGCATTTGGATTTACGCGCTTGGGCGAGTTTGTTCATCATTTTGAAGATGTACTCGATCACTACCGCAGTAGTAAAGAAGAGGTGGAAGAACATCATCTGGAACTGTTCGTAGGAAGCGTGGATATCATCAAAGAGGTGATGACCTGTGAACTCGATGCCCTTCCTGATTTGCCGTCAGATTATGGTGAGTGTTTATTCAAAATCAAAAATCTGATATCGTCAAAACGTAACGGAGGTGTGCTTGTCGTAGAGGTGCAGTCTCAAGAACCGATGATGATCGATTTGGCATCAGAATTCGGTTTGAACTGCGATGATCAATTTGAATCGGATATGGCAAATAGCATTCAAATCCACCAAATGTCTCAGGAAGAAGGGTTGAACCTCTACCGGATTGATTTGACATTGGACAGGGATGCCTACAAACGCGGATTCGATCATTTGCTGTTTTTAGGGTTGTTAAAAGAGAAAGCGGTGTCGTTGGAGAGCTTTTTCAATCTGGAAAATATTCAACCGCTCGAATCGTTTAACTCGGATGAGAATGCGATTGTCCACGCGGGTATCGTCCTTTTAACGCCTCAAAGTGCTGAGGAGGTAAGCGAAAATTTTGAATTTTTATTCGATCATGAGTATGCGGTTAAAACAATCCCTCTCCCTGCAGCAGAGAAAGTACAAACGCCTCTCGTCGAAGAGCCGCTTATCGAGATGAGAGCCGGAGAAGATCGCAGAGCGTCAGACCGAAGAGAAACCGGCAGTGTCACCGCTTCGAAATCAACCATTCGAATCGATACGTTCAAACTTGATGAGTTGTTTGACTCGGTCGGTGAACTGGTGATCGCTCAGAATTTTATTGCCCAAAATGAAAAAATCAGTGCTATCGAGGATGAATCGATCAGCCGAACCATCGAGACACTTTCGAAGATAACCAAACGGATTCAAGATCGGGTTATGAGTTTACGGATGGTTGCTATTCGCGATACCTTCGATAAGATGAAACGGGTGGTACGTGATACCTCGAAAAAGACCGGAAAAGAGCTTCATCTAAACGTGCAGGGTGAAGAGACGGAGATTGATAAAACGATGATCGACAGCCTTTCCGATCCGTTGATCCATATTATCCGTAACGCTATCGACCATGGTCTGGAAGCAGATGCAACTGAGCGTCTGGCAGCGGGTAAAAAAGTAGAGGGGAACATAACTCTGCGAGCTTACCACAAAAGCGGCAGTATCGTCATCAGTGTCAGTGACGACGGTCGCGGGATCAACAAAGATAAAGTGTATCGTAAAGCGATCGAACGGGGGATCATCTCCGGCGATGAAAATCTCACCGATTCTCAAATCTTCGGTCTGATTATGCAACCGGGCTTCTCGACTGCCGATGCGATCAGCGATCTATCCGGACGCGGTGTCGGACTGGATGTAGTAAAAACTTCCATCGAAAAACTGCGCGGCAAGATCGAGATTGAGTCTAAAGAAGGGGAAGGGACGACCTTCTCGATGGTTCTGCCTCTGACATTGGCGATTATCGACGGTATGCTGGTTCAAGCAGCCGGTGAGATATACATTATCCCGACCCTTAGCGTCGTTGAATCGTTCCGACCTGAACAGGAAATCGTTCATGCGCTAAAAGAGAAAGGGGAATTTGTATCGCTTCGCGGACAACATCTCCCTATTATCCGCCTCAGCGACATCTTTGAACTTTCGACACAGAGAATTGAGCCGTGGGAAGGGATTTTGGTCTGCGTCGAAACCGAATCGGGTCGGATCGCTATCATGGTTGATGAACTCGTCGGTCGCCAGCAGGTTGTCATTAAACCGCTGGGTAAATCACTGGCAAAACTAAAAGAGATTTCCGGCGGAGCAATTTTAGGCAGCGGAGATATTGCATTGATTTTGAATGTGGATGAATTACGTCCTCTTATGGAAGCCACTAATGTTTGAAATCGAGTTAAAGCCTGAAGAATTTTCCCTGTTTCGAAAGTATATTTACGAAACTGTGGGGATATCACTCTCAGACCAAAAGAGTACTCTGATCAAAGGGAGGCTAAACAAACGGCTGAACCAGTTGGGTATGAAATCGTTTAGAAATTATTATGATTTTTTAGTTCAGGACACCAGCGGAGAAGAGCTCTCTTTTTTCGTGAGTGCGATATCGACCAATGTCACCTCATTTTTCCGTGAGAGTGCACAGTGGACATGGCTGGAGAGTTATTTACCCTCACTGATAGCATCCAAACGGGAGAAAAAAATTCGGATATGGTCGGCAGGGTGCTCAAGCGGAGAAGAACCTTATACGATTTTGATGTTTTTGCAGCATCACCTAAGCGATTTTGACTCTTGGGATATCAAAATTCTGGCCACCGATATTTCTCACAAAGTATTGTCCCATGCGATTAAAGGACATTATGAGGCTAAAAATGTTGAGCCTCTTCCCAAAGAGATAGTCCATCGTGCTTTTGACAAAATACGTTCCGAGAATGGGATCAGTTACCAAATAGCGCCGCATCTCCGAGAGAAAGTGTTGTTTCGAAAGTACAATCTCGTCACCGACCCGTTTTTTTTCAAAAATCGGTTTGATATGATTTTTTGCCGTAATGTCATGATCTATTTTGATGATGTTACCCGTCACGATCTGATCGGGCGTTTTACAACGCTCTTGCCCAAAGGCGCTCCTCTCTTTTTGGGGAGTTCAGAATCACTGACAACTCATCGCGAAACCTTAAAACTTTTGGGTTCGTCGATTTATCAACGCGTATAAAGGGTTCATTATGGACAAAACAGAACATGCTCTGGCACTTAAAGAGGCCAAATTCGATATCAATGAACTCTTTTTCTCGATCACCGATCATGCCAGTACAATCTTGTCGGGTAACGATGTGTTTGTCCGAATCAGCGGCTATTCGAAAGAAGAATTAATCGGGAATTTTCACAACATTATCCGCCATCCCGATATGCCCCGTATTATTTTTAAGACATTATGGGATTATTTGAAGGCAGAGAAACCGATTGTCGCCTATGTAAAAAATAAAAGCAAAGATGGGGGATACTACTGGGTATTAGCAGCAGTATTTCCACTGGGGGAGCGTTATATATCGATTCGGATCAAACCGAACACTAAACTTTTTGCAGCGATTAAAGAAGTGTATGCAACGTTGTTGAGAACTGAGGGCAATGGCGGCATGGAAGAGAGCGGTCAACTATTACCCGAACTCTTAAAAATGCACGGATATGAAGATTATGACCATTTTATGAACGATGCATTATTGCAAGAGTTAAAAGAGAGACAACAAAACGTTTCCAAAGCTCTGATTAATGAAGATTATCATGCGCCCTCACCTACGCTTGAAAAACTTAAAACGGTGTATTGCTACAGTACCGAATTGATGAATCAATACGATGAATGGTTTGAAAAAATCGATTTATTTACTCAGGTAAAATCGATGTTTGAAGAGAAGGGGTTGAAATTACGTGAATTGGCACGTGATGTTGTTTTCTTGTCATTGAACGCTTCGGTTTCATCGTACAAAGTCGCAAACGGCGGAGAGACATTCGGTGTTTTAGCGAGCGATATCCGGTTAAATGCCAAACAAAATGATACGTTGATTGCCGAGATCGATACCGTTGTGCAACAATTGTCACTCGCGCTTAATGCCATTGTTTTCTCCGTAGCAGGGATGCGTTTACAGATTGAGATGGTGACTTATTTTATTCAGGAAGTATCACATAATGATAATGAGTTGAAGATTGAGGAACTCATTGAAAATATTTGTGATTTGTTTGCTTTGGTTATGGAATATTCAAATAAATCCAATGTGTTACAACGTAAGCTTGATCAGCATATACAAGAGGCACTGAAGTATTTGGATCAACTGGAGCAGCAAATGATGTATTTGGGCTATATCCAGATTTACGGCATTATCGAAGCGGCAGGCAGTCATGATGAATCGGTACGTTTCGGAGTGATTTTTTCGCAACTTAAAAGTTTGGTGAAAGAGACGACTCAAGAGATTGAATTAATGCAAAAAATGGGTCTGAATTTTTCCAATGAAAATCGCCATAGGATAGAAAAATCAAAAGCTATTGATACTCAGCTGAATCATCTAAAAGAAGAGATGCGTACAATCAAGAAAATGGAAGAATAATCAATGGAAAAAATTAAAAATGATGAAATTGCTTTTTTAAGCCGAAAAATTTTAGAGCTTAACAAGCAGCTCATTGAAAGCGAAAAAGCAAAATCACGATTTTTATCGTTGATTGCAAGCGAACTTAACAATCCGATGACGGCTATTTTGGGGATGATTCCCCATTTAGCCCCCATGGGCGGCGATCTACGCAAGGAAATTTTTGCACTGGTACATGAAGAAGCTCTTTTATTGGATTCACGTATTCAAAATTTGGTGGCTGCTTCTGAGATAGAGAGCGGTAAAATCGATATCACCTATGCCCTTGTCGATCCGAAAGTACTGGTTAAAGAAGCGATTGAAGCATTTAAATACCGTATTAATGAAAAAAATATCACGATAACTGTGACCAATAAATTAGACAAAAAGATAGTTTCAGATCCCAAAAAACTCTATCTTATCATCAAAAATGTTTTGGGAAATGCATGTGATTACGGACTCGTAGATGAAGTAGTTCATGTGGATATTTTCGAGAACAAGAGTGAGATGATTATTGCGATAAAAAATCAGGGGAAAGCGCCACAGGTTGAGTATAAACCTCAGATTTTCACCCGTTTTGCCGAAGGACCGGAGGGGAATCACGGTCTGGGATTAGGCTTGAGTGTAGCCAGAGAGCTATGTGAACGTATGGATGGCGGGATTGATTACACCACCGATGAAACATCAGTGACCTTTATTATTACGTTGCCGCTTCAAAGTGCATGTGCCGATTCCGATGCGTGCGGTTCAAATGAATTTTTATTTGAATCGTTCGATGATGCAATCGAACTCTGATGATACAGGGAAGCTCGACGTTCATCCATGTGGGACAGATACACGTGGACAGTGCGCCGCATGCGATTTCGACAGTCTTAGGGTCGTGCGTTGCCGTCTGTTTGTATGATACTGCGCTGGGTATCGGCGGAATGAACCATTATCTGCTTCCGTTTTGGAACGGGAACGGATTGCAATCACCGAAGTTCGGAAACATAGCGATCCCAAAATTGATCGAAAGTATGATCATGAAGGGATCAAATCCCAAAAATCTGCAAGCAAAAATATTCGGAGGGGCCTCTTTGAATATGGGGATTTCGGATGCGATGATGATCGGACAAAAAAATATATTGGTAGCCAAAGAGATTTTACGAGAGTACAACATTGTTTTAGTTGCCGAAGATGTCGGAGGACAAAACGGACGGAAGATTCAGTTTGATTTGGAACGGGGAAAAGTGCTCTTAAAATACGCGCAGCGTAGCGATATGGTAAAGGGGGGAGTATAAATGGCAATTCGGGTATTGATTGTCGATGACAGTGCAACCGCACGGGCGGTTTTGAGAGAAATTTTGGAATCCGATCCTATGATAGAGGTGGTGGCGACCGCTTCGGATGCCTATATAGCACGGGATAAAATCGTTGAACTGCGTCCTGACGTCGTTTGTCTGGATGTGGAGATGCCTCGTATGGACGGGATTACCTTTTTAAAACGTCTCATGCACTATATGCCTATTCCCGTCATTATGGTTTCATCATTAACGCAAAACGGAGCCAAAACAACGCTTGAAGCACTGGAAGCAGGTGCGGTCGATTTTGTTCCAAAACCCCATTCGCATATTTATGACGGTAAAGATGAGATGCGAGACGAGCTTCTCTCCAAAATTAAAGTCGCTTCAAAAGTACGTGTTCAAAAGCGGATTTTGACGAATCCTCAGCAAGCCAATACCACCTCATTGGCAGAAACAACCCATAAAATTTTGGCTATCGGCGCATCGACCGGCGGAACCGAAGCGCTTAAAGACGTATTGATGGGATTACCGAGAAATGCCCCGGGAACCGTTATTGTTCAGCATATGCCGGCAAACTTTACGGCACCGTTTGCGGATAGATTAAATGGATTGTGTGCAATGGAAGTACGCGAAGCCCGCAACGGCGACTCGATTACCCCGGGAGTCGCATTAATCGCTCCGGGGGATTATCATATGGTCGTACGTCGTTCGGGTGCGCGCTATTATGTTGAAATCGGCAGTGGCGAAAAGGTTTCGGGACATCGTCCTTCGGTGGATGTACTGTTTAACTCGGTGGCTAAAATTGCCGGAGCGAATGCAATCGGTGTTATTCTGACAGGGATGGGGGGTGACGGTGCCCGAGGTCTTCTTTCGATGCGTAATGCGGGAGCCAAAACCATCGGTCAGGATGAGGCGAGCTGCGTTGTGTACGGCATGCCGAAAGTAGCCTATGAATTGGGAGGCGTCGAGAAACAGCTGCCGCTTTCACAAGTGGCAAACGGTATACTTGAGATGCTCTAGCGGTTGTGATTGTTTTAAGACTTTATTCGTTTATAATAGGGTTTATAACAGAATTGAGGAAGGAATGTTTTTATGGGATGGTTTAACGATGACACTAATTTGCTCCGTGAGCTGAATAATGTAAAAAATGATAATGATTCTCTGCGAAATGAAATTCTCCGACTCAAAGAGGAACTCAACGAAAAAAACGGATCTCTGCAAGCACAAACTGAACAATTCAAATGTCAAGACGCTTCGGATGTCATGGCGTATCAAAATGAACAGCTTAAAAAAAATCTGATCGATATTCAGGGCAATATGGCTCAGTCTGTTGCCTCTTCAAAAGAGAATATCGCGCAGTCAACGACACTGTTGGATAATATCGTCGGATTAGTGAGTAAATCCTCTAATATTTCGGAAACATTGGAAAACCTAAATCACCTGGCGGCTGATTCGATGGATACGGTGCAGGCACTCTCTATTAGAGCACAGGATGTCGCGAGTATCTTAGGGTTGATCAAAGATATTTCCGACCAAACCAATCTGTTGGCTCTTAACGCCGCCATCGAAGCCGCACGTGCGGGTGAACACGGACGCGGCTTTGCCGTTGTAGCGGATGAAGTGCGGAAATTAGCCGATCGCACCAATAAAGCGATCAGCGAAATTAATATTTCGCTGCAATCAATGAAACAGGATGTCTCGACTATAGGCGACAAGTTTGAGTTGATTCAGGAGAATATTTCCGAATCCAATGATTCCATCAGAAGTTTCAATGAAAACATGGAACAAAATGCATCTATGATGAATCAGACATTTATCAGTACTGCCCATACCGCTGAGCGGATTTTTATGAATTTGGCAAAGCTTGACCATGTTATATGGAAAGTCAATACCTATCTTTCCGCCGTATCGAAAAAAGAGCAGTTTTCATTTGTTGATCATCATAATTGCCGATTGGGAAAATGGTATCATAATGGTGAAGGTGCCGACTTTTTCCATAAAACGCCGAGTTATGGACAGCTTGAATCTCCGCATGCGATTGTTCATAACTCAACCCATAAAGTATTCGATTTGATCCAAACGAAAAGTATCGGTTCTGAAGATTTTTTTAGAGTTTTCCAAGATATGGAACATGCCAGTGACGAAGTCTTTGTGATATTGGATCGAATGCTTCAAGAGAAGCAATAAGAGTGTTGAGCGTAAAGGGTAAAAGATGGCTACGTTTAAAGATCTACAAAAGTTTTCTCTCCGATTGAACGTATTGTATGTCGAAGATAACGAGGCACTCAGAGAAGAGACAAAAAAAGTTTTTGAACCTTTTTTCGCACGTGTCGATCTTGCTCAAAATGGTGAAGAGGGACTTTCACAATACAACGACGCTCATTATGACATCATTATTACCGATATCAATATGCCGGTGATGAACGGGATCGATATGATTGAGCGTATCCGGGAAATCAATCCCGAACAAAAGATTATTGCGATTTCAGCGCACGATGAATCCACTATTCTTATCAATCTGATGCGCAACGGTATAAGCAGTTTTATTCTAAAACCGATAAATTTGAATGATATGCTCACTGCGCTTTATCCGGTTTGTCGGGATGCTGATGCCCAAAAAGTCAATCTTGAACTCTTTGATACCCTTCATGAGGAGCGAAAAAAGCTTAAAAAAGTGGTTAAACTGCTTACATCGCATTTGCATGCACTTAACGTTAAAAACGAGCAGCTTGGAACACTCTATTCACAAACTCAGCCGGAGGAGAGATCCGAACTTTTAAAAGAGTATTTTGCAAAAGACGAAGACCAAGGGGAAGAGAAAGTAGTTTTTATTGCCGATGACAGCGAAGAGATGAGAGATCTGTTAAATGAGATTCCCGATGAACTTGCTCTTTACACTCAAAATGCGCAGATGCGCCACATTCACAAAACCCATGAGGATCTTTCCAAAATATCCAATATCCTGTTTCGTTATTCCCCTTTTCTAGATCCATTGGCGGAAAATTTAAAAGAATTAGCCCGTCTCATAGCCGAAGCAAATGATTTCATAGCTTTGTTGAAGGATAAATCGGATTTGGTATTAAGACTTTTTGACGCCGTGTGCATCGATTTAAGCCTCTATGTTCAGCGTTTTTCAACAGAGAGTATGGCTATGCGCAATATCCACCATATTCATCAGCCGACATCGCTCAGTATCCAGCAGATTATCGCCTTGGTTCATCCTGATGATGCCGAATCCGGCGATATCGAATTTTTTTGAGATGCCCATGTTGAAACGGATGATTTCTCGCACTTCTCTCTCGTCAGATTTTATACAAAGTCGGTTTGTTACGCTCATGGGATTTGTCTTATCGGTGATTGTCGTTGTCGTCGTTTGGTATGGAACGGACCGATTGTTATATGAGCGTTCCCAAAAACTATTTGAGCATTATGCGGAGGATAACCGTGATGCTACAGACAGACGAATACACCGATATGAAAATGCCTTGCGAAGCGGCGTCGGATTCATGCAAGGGAGCAGTTATGTCTCTCGACAGGAGTGGCATCAGTTCGTTCAGACGCTTGACCCCCAAAATTATTACCCCGGAATGCAGGGGATTGGTTATTCCATGATGCTGACGCCTGAGCAGGTTTCTCCGATAGAAGAAAAAATGAGGAGTGAGGGTTTCTCTTCGTTTGCCCTCAGACCTGCCGGTCAACGAGAATTCTACAGTGCCATTCTCTATCTCGAACCCCTCGACAAACGGAATCAGGCTGCTATCGGATACGATATGTACTCTGAACCTACCCGCCGCGAAGCGATGCAGCGGGCAGCAGATACGGGCAAATTCTCGATTTCGGGAAAAGTAAAATTGGTTCAGGAAATCGATGAAAAGGTACAGGCAGGGTTTTTGATGTACCTTCCATTTTATAAAACAGGAGAACGTCTTGACACGATCGAAGAACGCCGTCATGCATTAATCGGATTTGTGTACAGCCCGTTTCGGATGAACGATTTGATGGAGGCGCTCGGTCAACATGACGAATCGCTTCGAGTGGAGATTTATGACACTCCTCAGCGCACCAAAGAGCATCTCCTTTACCGTTCTGTGCTTAGCGGTTATAGTTCTGAACATACTTCCCATACAACCATGACCATCGGCGGCAGAACATGGCATCTTTATTACTCCAGTTCACCGCAATTCGACCGATCAACGGATAACTTTTATCCTATCTTTGCGGCGATGGTGGGATTAGGACTCTATTTTATCCTGATGTATACCATTGTAGAGCTGTTGCGAAGCCGAAAACTGCTTCAGCGAAATACGGTTGAACTTGAATTAAGCCGTTCATGGTTTCAAAGTATGTTAGAATCTTCCGTTGACGGTATCCATATCCTCGATTCTGATGGAAATCTGATTGAATGCAGCCCGTCGTTTCTCCAGATGCTCGGATATGATGAACATGATACTCAGAGTTTGAGAGTATATGATTGGGAAGCAAAATTGTCAGATGAAGAAATTGTGCATGCATTGAATACCGTATCGGCTGTTCCGATGAAATTTGAAACGGTGTTCCGACGTAAAGACAGAACCTTGTTCGACGTTGAAATCACGGCACGCCGTGTCGATGCAGACGGGGTAGAGTATCTGTATGCTTCCTCTCGGGAAATCACCGAACGAAAAAAAATAGAGCGGTTACTCAAAGAGAGTGCAGAATTCTATCAAACGATGTTTGCCTCGATTAATGAGGCGGTTTGTATTTTAGCGGATGACATTATCATCGATTGCAATGATGAAGCGGTACGTCTGTTTGAAATGACGAAACAACAGTTAACGGGGATGAATATTTTTGATACCGCTACGCATATAGAGTGTCGGGAAAATGACTTTGCTTTTTATCTGAAGGCTGCCTATCGAGGTGAGTCTACAACGACAGTGTGCTCATTGACATTGCTAAACCATTATAATGAGAGTAAGATCGTTGAGATTACCCTTTCAGGTTTTGGCCGGAGTAACAGCAACAAGCTGGTTCTGATCGCCCGTGATATTACCGACCAAATTGAGCAGGAAAAATTATTTAAAATGCATACCCGTCAGGCTCAGATGGGGGAAATGATCTCAATGATTGCCCACCAATGGCGACAGCCGTTAGCCATAATCAACGCTATAACCTCTCAAATGCGTTTACAGGAGCTGATGAAAGACGAGAATGATCCTCACATGATCGAAAATCTGATCAAAATTGAGGAACAAAGTATCCACCTTTCTCAAACGATAACGGATTACAGAGATTTTTTCCGTCCCGATAAGCCCAAAGAACTCTTTAATATTTCGACTCTCATCGATCATGCATTACGTCTGATTGACCATACCCTTAAAAATTATGGGATAACGATCAAAAAAATATCGATACAAGACCCTCAACTGATCAGCTATCGAAATGAAGTGCTGCAGGTATTGATTTCATTGTTGAAAAATGCACTCGACGCATTTGAAGAGAGTCGTGCGCAAGGTTCGATCTCTATTACGATCGATCAGGATGAGCACTATGGCATCGTCACTATTCATGACAATGCCGGCGGAATTGCTCCGGATGTCATGAATAAACTGTTTATCCCCTATTTTACGACCAAACATAAATACGGTACCGGGTTGGGACTGTACATGAGTAAAATTATTATTGAAGAGCACTGTGCAGGAGTGCTTGAGGTGATGAGCGAAGGCAATGAAACGACGTTTACCATCAAACTCCCATACGAAAATCATACAAATCAGGATGCAGAGAATGTTTAAAAAACTTGATTTGTTTGAAACGGTCACTCCGATTGTTTTAATGGTATTTTTATTGGGGATCCGGCTGGGCGAGGGGTATCTACTGTTTCATGTTCTCGTTGAATTATTCGCGGTGATCATAGGGGTACTTATCGCGATTATCGCCTATTACATGTACAAATTCACCCGTAACAATTTTTTACTCTTTCTAGGAATCGGTTTTTTCTGGACAGCGATATTGGATTTGTTTCATATGCTCAGTTACTACGGGATGAATATTTATTCTGACGTTTCTACTCAGAATCCTTCAACAACCTTATGGATTGCAGCCCGAATATTTCAGATTACTACCTTGTTGATTGCCCCTTTTATCCGTTTTGATACGATCTCGCCGCGCAGAGTATTTGGCTGGTTCGCCGTTGCGGCAGGGGGAGCCTATATCGGAACCTTCATGGGGATTTTCCCGACAATGTATGTGGCGAATGAAGGGTTAACGGCGACAAAAATTGCATCCGAATATGCCATTATGTTCGCATCCATGATCGCTCTGGTGATCTACCGTTCCAAACGAGAGAATTATCATCCGCTCATGTATCGTTCGATTTGTTGGTCTTTGTTGCTCGGGATCGCTGCAGAGGGATGTTTTACCCTTTATATCGATGTATACGGCTTTATGAATTTAGTTGGGCATATCCTGAAATTTTTTGCCTATTGGATGATTTTTAGAGGGATCGTGGTGACGGCGCTTAAAGAACCGTTTTCGGTGATGGCGAAAGCATCGAGTGCTTACGATGCGATTCCGGTTCCTGTGGTCGTTGTTGATACGGAGGGGATCATCCGTCAGATCAACCGTGCAACGGCACAATGTGCTACCCCTGTTTTCGATGAGTTCGTCGGACAGAATAATCATGATTTACTCCATCCACCGGGTATCAGCCAATCCGAATGTGAAGTATGTCAGGCAATAGAGAAAGGGGAATACCGTACGTTTGAAGTGGCCTTTGCGGATAAATACAAACAATACACGATTAGCCCTATCAAAACAAAAGATACGATTAGCGGAACCTTACAAATCTGTATCGATATGACGGCACAGCGTCAGGCAGAACGACGGCTTATCCAAGAGGGGACGCTTTTGAAAACTATTATCAATACAGCTCCGGTGAGGCTGTTTTGGAAAGATAAAGAGTCGGTCTATTTGGGATGCAATAATTTGTTTGCCCAAGATGCGGGGTTGGATGATTCGGAATCAATAGTCGGAAAGCGTGATGATGAGTTGATTTGGCACGATCAGGCTGAATTATACCGTTTGGATGATCATCAAGTGATTGAAAGCGGTATATCGAGAATTAATTACGAAGAACCGCAGGAGAGAGGGGTAGAGGACACCAGTTGGTTAAGGACGTCCAAAGTACCCTTGAGAGAAGACGTTGATGGCCCTATCTCCGGTGTGGTCGGTGCTTATACCGATATCACGGAGATTCGTCGAACACAGTTGCAGATTAAAGAGAGCGAAAAATTTTATCGGACGATTTTTGCATCGGTTCATGAGGCGATCATCGTTTTAGAACAGTATACGATCGTGGACTGCAATGGGCTGGCATTATCATTGTTTGGTACGGATAAAGAAACTTTGATCGGCAAAGATATTTTCGATTTGGCCTATGACATAGAGTGCCGAAAAGAGAGTTTTCACTACTATCTTGATTTAGCGTATCAGGGACAATACGTAACCGATGAGTGTTCGCTTCGACTTTATAATGCCCCTGATGAAATCAAAATCATCGAATTTACCCTTTCAGGCTTTAGTGATAATGATGAAAATAAACTTATCATGATCGCAAGAGACCTTACCGAGCATATCGAAGAGGAAAGAATTTTCAGAATGAATACCCGCCAGGCTCAGATGGGGGAAATGATCTCGATGATTGCCCACCAATGGCGACAGCCATTGGCAATTATCAATGCCATAACTTCTCAAATGCGTTTACAGGAGTTAATGAAAGATGAGAACAACATTCACCTGATCGATAATCTGAAAAAAATCGAGGAACAAAGCACCCACCTCTCTCAAACTATTTCAGCGTATCGGGATTTTTTCCGTCCCGATAAACCTAAAGAGCATTTTAATATCTCGATACTCATTCATAATGCTTTGAGCCTTGTTGATCATACGCTAAAAAATCATGGAATTTTGGTGGAAACAATCTCTTTGCACGATCCGAAACTCTTTACGTATCGTAATGAAGTGCTGCAGGTTTTGATTGCATTATTGAAAAATTCGCTGGATGCCTTTGTCGAGAAACGAATTTTAGACGGTCATATCCGGATCACTCTGGATGGAGATGATGAATACGGGATTATCTCGATCCGTGACAATGCCGGAGGAATCGCTCCTGAGATCATCAATAAACTCTTCATCCCGTATTTTACGACGAAGACAAAAAACAACGGTACCGGCTTGGGACTGTATATGAGTCGAATGATTATTCAAGACCACTGCCACGGCATGATAAGTGTGAATAGTCAGGGAAATGAAACTATCTTTACAATTAAATTACCGTATGAAAAGGAAACGAAATGACCTTTAAAGAGATGGTACATGAATTCTCATTATTAGCCGATGGAATGAGAATCTTATACGTCGAAGATGAGCCGTTGATACGCGAAAATACGAAGTTGTTGTTAGAGACGATTTTCTCTAATGTTCAAACGGCTTCCAACGGCATAGAGGGATTCAAACTGTACCAAAGCGGAGTGTTTGAAATTGTCATAACCGATATTTTAATGCCTGAAATGAACGGTGTCACCATGGTAAAAAAAATCAAAGAGCTAAATCCGTTGCAGCCTATTATTATCACGTCGGCGTGTGAAGAGAGCAGCTATTTGCTGGAACTTATCAATCTGGGAGTGGCTCAGTTTCTTCTCAAACCGATTCAGACGGATAATATGATCAAAATTGTTCACGAAGTGGTCACGAATATTTACAATCAGCGTAAGGTCAATGAATTTACCGCTCAGCTCAAACAAGATTTGATTCATCAAACGACGCTGTTAGAACAATACAAAGAGATTGTCGATATCTCAACGATCGTCACCAAAACCGATCTTCAGGGGAATATCATATACGCTAATGATGCTTTTTGCAAGACCAGCGGCTACGATTCTGATGAGATACTTTCCAAAGGACACCGGATACTTCGCCATCCGGATATGTCATCGGAATTTTATGAAAATCTTTGGAAAACTATTTTAAGCAAACAAACCTGGACGGGGAGCATAAAAAATCTCAAAAAAAACGGGGAACGCTACATCACCGATACGACGATTAAACCGATTTTGGATGAGTTTGGCAACATCATCGATTTTATCAGCATCAGTCACGATGTCTCTGAACTCTTTGATCTGAATGATGAAATATGGCAAACGCAGCATGAAATGCTTTCATTGTTGGGGGAGGTTGGGGAGACTCGATCCCAAGAGACAGGAAACCATGTACGTCGTGTCGCTAAATACTCCAAATTACTGGGGGAACTTTATGGCTTGGAAGAGGAACAAATACGGTTAATCTACAGTGCTGCACCGATGCACGATATCGGTAAAATCGGAATTCCGGATGCAATTTTGCTGAAACCGGGCAAACTGGATGTAGATGAATATACTGTGATGAAAACGCACAGCAATATCGGATATGATATTCTTAAAAACTCCAATCGTCCATTATTGCAAGCTGCTGCGATTATTGCCCACGAACATCATGAAAAATGGGATGGTTCAGGCTATCCGAATGCGCTTGATGGAGAAAATATCCATATTTATGGACGGATTATCGCATTGGCAGATGTATTTGATGCTTTGAGCTGTGACAGAGTTTATAAAAAAGCATGGCCGATGGATAAGATCATCGAGTTAATTATCAATGAACGAGGTCGTCATTTCGATCCAAAACTGGTCGATATGTTTATGGCAAACATCGACCAGTTTACCGAAATAGCAAACAAATTTAAAGATTAAGGGGAAAAGATGGCTAAATTCAGCGAATTTAAAAATCTATCCGTCTTATACGCTGAAGACGATAATACATTGCGTGAGATAACTGAAAAAACGTTGCAGCTTGTCGTAGGCAAAGTTCATTCGGTAGCCGACGGTAAAGAAGCATTGAAAATTTATACAACCAATCCGATCGATATCGTGATCCTTGATATCCATATGGGAAGCATCAGCGGTATCGAGGTCGCCAAAAAAATACGTGAACAAAACGATAAAGTCCCTATAGTTATCGTTTCCGGATCGATTGCAACGGAAGATTTATTGGCCGCGTGTAAACTCAATCTGATCGATTATATACACAAGCCGATCGAGTTTAATGCGCTGATTAAAGTACTTTACTCGGCAGTTGATCGTCTCAAATCGCACGGGTTGCTAATAGCAAAAATCAATGAGAACGTATCCTACGATTATTTTGCCAAAGTATTTATTCGCTCGGGGGGTGAAAAAACGGCTTTGACAAGAAACGAGATTCATGCGATAGAATTGCTTCTTTCCCATCGCGGGCAAATAATTCAATATGAAACGTTTTCTCAGGTATTGGATGAAGAGATGTCAGATGGTGCATTAAAAAATCTTATTCTTAGACTTCGCAAAAAAATAGGTGATGACAGCCAATTACAAAATCTCGCTAAAATCGGGTACAAATTAAACTAATCGTTAATGCATCGGTTGCACGTTAATGCGTGACTTGCAATCCTTGCGCTTTCCATTGGGTTATTCCCCCTTTGACATTAAGAGGAACAAAGCCCTTTTTAACCAGAATACGTGAAGCAACGGCACTTCGGTTTCCGCTATGGCAATAGACGATAATTTGTTTCTCTTTGACCCCCTGAAGCTTCGCGAGTCTTTCACTCAACACTTGCACGGGGATGAGGGTTGCACCTTCAATATGCTCTTGGGCAAACTCTTCCGGAGTTCGGACATCCAAAAGGGTAACGTTATTATCGTTTTGTAAAAGCAAGTAGGCCTGTTTAGGGGTAATCGAGTCAAAGTTGGTAAAGATCCACCCTTTGGAATAAGCAAAATAGACGGCTATCGCTACAAATCCGCTCCAATAGAGGATGTTTAATATCTGCTTTTTAGAAAATTTACTCATCACACTCTTCTTTATCTTCTTTTGATTTACGACTGACCAGTTTAACGATGATAAACATCAGACACAGGAGAATAAACAAAAGCGAAAATGTATCCATACCTGTCACCTTTAATGAATTGGGAATATTATAGCACTCGAAGGGGGAATCTTACATTCCCCGCGATTTTTTAATCATTTCATATGCGGCATTGATCTCTTGTACTTTTTCGGTTGCTTCTTTGAGATACTCATCCGATGCACCTTGCGATTTGATGATGTCGGGATGGTATTCACGTACCAATGCACGGTATGCTTTTTTGACCGCATCGTTCGTCGCATCTGTGCTAAGTCCCAATAGGGTATAGGCTTGAGAGATAGAACTCTCTTTGACGCTGTGGCGATGGTAAGAACCAAACTGCTGAAGCATGGAAGATAGCATCTCTGCACTAAAGTGCAAATGGATGGCGATGGTATGGAGCATAGCCTCTTCTGAGCTGCTTAAAACTCCATCGATATAGGAAAGATTGACGAGAAATTCCAACATCTTTTGGCGTTTATGAGGATCATTATGTAAAACGCCATAGAGCGCCTGAGCTACTTGAACGAGATTGTCGGGCACTTGTTTTTCGATATCGAAAATCTGTTTGAGCAGATTTTTAGTTGCATCCGGATCAGGAAAAAGGGCGCTGATATCGTTGAACATATTGCTGATGAGTTCTGCTTCGAGTTCATCGATTCGTCCGTCAGCTTTGGCAACTTTGGCGACGAGAGCAACAAAAAGCCCGAGTTCGCTTTTGGCGAGATGTTCTTTGGTGAGTACGAAATGTTGAAACTGTTTTTTTGAATACACGATCTGGTTACGGGAATACCCTCTGTATACCCAGTAAAAGATGGTGATGACAAAGATCAACAGAAAAATTTGAGTCATGAAAAATCCTACGATGAAATAAAGCGGTAGTGTACCCATAAAACGCTAATGAAAAGCAAGCTGGAACAGTACAAATGTTCAGTTGGCTATAATCATACGATTGAGATAAATAGAAGGATGATACGATGCCAAATACTCAAATACCATCTCTGATATACGGAACAGCATGGAAAAAAGAGGAGACGGCGAATTTGGTCGAGATGGCTATTATGAGCGGATTTCGGGGAATTGATACGGCATGTCAGCCGAAGCATTATCATGAAGCGGGTGTGGGCGAGGCGCTGGAGCGATTGAATAAACGGGGGATAATGAGAGAATCGTTATTTTTACAAACCAAATTTACCCCCTTAAGCGGCCAAGATCCTTTACGTATTCCGTATGATCCTGCTTCCCCATTAGAGATGCAGGTTGCTCAGTCATTTGAAGTATCGAAGCAGAATCTGCGAACCCAATACGTTGATTCGCTCGTACTTCATTCGCCCTTATTTCCCTATACAGATCTCCAAAAAGTGTGGAGAGCGATGGAAGAGATTTACCATTGCGGCGGAACACGCCGACTCGGAATCAGTAACTGTTATGATCTGGAGTTACTTAAACGGGTTTATGCCAATGCTGAGGTAAAACCAACCGTAGTACAAAACCGTTTTTACGCTGATAGCGGGTATGACATTGAGTTTCGTGCATGGTGCGATGGAGAGAATATTACGTATCAGAGTTTTTGGTCGCTAACCGCCAATCCCCATATTTTAGAAAGCCAAACGATCCTAGGGTTAGGACGTAAATACGCTAAAACCCAAGCACAGATTTTCTATCGCTATCTCTGTCATAAAGGTATCGTCCCCCTTATCGGTTCTACCTCGAAACACCATATTGACGAGGATTTGCAGATATTTACGTTTGAGCTTGAGCCCGATGAGATAGCCGCTGTTAGCTCTCTTTTAGAGGTATAGAGCTATAATTTCGTCCAAAAAATGAGGATGATTTATGGTTCAGCGTTTAGTACTGATATGTTTTTTACTCTTTAGCACTGCCAATTCGGCGGAGCTTTCTACCATGGATTCGATCCGATCAAAAATACTTACATCGGCAGTGTCGCTTTATTTCAGTGCACGCGGATATGGCAAGGTTGAAAACGTAACGGTCGATACGACGAAAAAAACGCTTAGTTTTAATCTTTTACCCGAAGGAGAGAGTCAAAAACTCTCTGTGGTTATCGGCTCGTACATGACTCTCACGGTCGATAAAGAGCAGTATTTGGTTCTCCAAAAAGTACAAACCAATCGCGTTTGGCTTAACCGTATCTTTGCCGATCACATGGAAGAGGGGATTAAAGTACCGTTGGGGGTTGTTTCAAAAGGGGCAGGATCGTTATTGCTCAGCATGTAATGTACAAATCCTTCACGATTTCATAATACGCTTGCTTAAAAGGATGACATCATGAAAAAAATCGTTTTATTGATGGCAATATTGTCACAAATTTTGAGTGCAAAAGTCCTGAGTGCCACGTATGAAGTTTCTTTCGGGATTTTTCAGACGATGGGAGTAGCCGATGCACGGTTTGAAATCAAAGATGATCAGACCTATACCATCCGCATCGAAGCCAAAACGACAGGAATCGCCAAGGTTCTTTCCGGAAATCGTATTGAGATTTATGAGAGTCGCGGAACGGTGAGAAACGGTAAATTACTACCCGATATGTATAGCAAAGTCCGTAAAAATAATTCCAAAAAAGTGACCAAAATCTATACGTTTGACCACGTCAACAAAGTGGTATGGAAAGAGACGATAGAGGGGAATGAACGCAATAAAGAACCATACGATTTTTATGCGGCCGAAGATATTTTGACCCTCTTTTTTAATATCGATACCTATTTGAAAACACGCCAAGATCGAGTGTTACATGCCATCGGAGGCAGTGGAAAAGACGGTCGTATCGATGTGGTGTTTCCAAACAGCAAAGTTTTGAAAGAGATGAAAAAAGAGCTGGATAGGGAGGATGGAGAATTCCTAAAAGTGGTTCTGAATGATCGAATTTTCAGCAGTGCAAACGGTGAACTGCTGATCAATTTGGGTTCGGATGGGCTATGTGACAAAGCGGTACTTGAAGATGTTCTCCTCTTTGGGGATGTTGTAGGGGTGAGGGTCCGTTAAACTTCCATACCGAACACTTCGCGCAGTAACACGATGAGGTCTTCTCGGGTCGCTCCGGCAAACGTATTTTCGATAAATCGTTTGATCCCTTTGTTTTCATGATGGATCAGAGGGACGATTTTGATTCCGGTAATTTCAGACATAAAATGCGAAGCATCTCCCTCTTCATATGCGTGTAACAAAATGGAGCGTGAGAAGTTGTTCAGGATATGATAATAGATATGTAAAAACTCTACTTCGAGAACTTTGAGCCCATAAAAATGGGTGATGATTTTGTTCTCATGGCTGGCAATCGGATGGACTTTATCCGGCTTGATAGTGATACCGATCTCCTCTTTTATCTCTCGTACCAGTGCTTCTAAAAGAGTCTCTCCCTCATTGACCGTTCCGCCCGGAAACCCCATTCGGCCGTCCCATCGGTCGATCATAATAATTGCCGGACATTTGAAATGCTGCATATCGTCTTTAAAATATTTCCACGGAGAGATCGCGTCGACATAGATGGCTAGAAACACGGCATTTTTTTTGTCGGGGTTTGTTTGGCCGAACGGTACTCTCTGTGTTTTCATACGATTGAATCTTCATTGAGAATATGGGTAAGTGTCTGGGCAAAAACGTGTGAGGAGACATTGGTTGGGAGGAGATAACGAATATGATTTTTTTTGACTTGTTCCATAAAACTTTCACTTGCATTTTCAACGACTAAAACGACATTGGTATTTTGGATAATTCCGCGTGATTTTAACATTTTGATCAATGCGCTCAAACCTGATATCTGGTGATCGATGAAAATGTAATGGGGTACTTCTTTCGTGAGCGATTCGACCATTTTATCATAATCCATTGTTGTTTCCAGATCGATGTATTTGTCAATCGAGGTGATAACCGATTTGAGCCGCATCGCATTGTCGATCTCTGTCGTTAAATAAAGAACTTTATGGCGGTGCAGGTTTTCAAGATAGGGGACAAGTGCGGCCAACTCTTGCTGCTCTGCGGAAAAATTTTCATGGTTTAGCGATTGCAGATAGTATTTGAGGTACGTTAAGCTCGAAAGCTGACCTTTGACATAGGATTTTTGAAAATGCATTTTAATCGGTTTGGAATCCCGGGAATATTTCCATAATGAAATATCAAAGACATAGGCGGCTTTATTTAATAAATCGGTAATTTTTTGATCAAAAATAATGGCTTGAACCGCGTATTTCTTGGCAAAGCTCTCTTCATTTTCAGTGATAATCATGTCAATAAACTGGACAAGTTTGAAATTTTCCTCTTCCTGTGATCTTTTTGCATGGATTTCGTCGACGATAATCCGTTTTGCCTTTTTCATTCTTTGCTGAATTATGAGATAGTAGTCCGATGACTCAGGCGTTTTTTTGATGTGATACTCCAGTTTGGCGATTGCAGCCTCTGCAACCGTTATGTTGGAATTATGGTGCTCTATAGAGCTTTTATTGGATTCAACTCTCTTCTGAGCTTGTACAAATTCATCGTTTCGACTGAGAAAAAGGTCGTAAAACGCTTTTTTGATCTGTTTGGATTTTTGTTTGAATGCATCGTAAATATCGCTTAACGACATCAAATCTTTCAGAATGTCCGCTACATTTGAATTTTTAAGATCCAGATCCAAGTCGACGAGATTATTATAGGTTGTGAGGAGAAAGCGGCGCAATTTTATAAAATCGATACTGTTCGGTGCGTTCTCGTATTGGGTAAACGATTCAAGGGAATGATTGATTGTAGTGAAATAATCAACAATGGCACTTTCGGTACTGAAGAAAAGTTGGGCAGATTCATTGCCCTCTGTTTTATTGTCCGAAACCGACTCTATCCTCATGTCAACAACCAATACATTAATTTGATAGAGAAAAACAAATATATTATGGCATTGTTTTATTTAAAAATAGGAAATGTTTTTTTTACACATTTTTTACACACTTTAGCCATGATACCGTTCACTAATTCTTTCTATAGGACATTCATCATGCGTTTAGCTCTTTTTATCGTACTGTTTGCAGTTACGTTTGCCTTTGCGGATACAAAAAAATTTATGATCGATTTGAAAACCGGTGATATGGAATCGTTTAGCAATCAGCTTTTGATCGGGGTTCCCGGAACGATCGATTATTTTACGGCTCAGGGAGACACGGTCGAAGTAGCCGTCGTCATACACGGCGAAGCCTATAAATTTTTTGTCCAAAATCTCGAAAACACCCAGTATGGAATGGATAAATCACTCGTCGAACACCAAGAAGCCATCCATAAACGGCTCGAAGAGATCGAAAAGAAATACCATATCCATTTGGATATCTGTATGTCTGGAATGCATAAAAAAGGGATTTTGAGTGAAGATTTATACCCTTTCGTCACACCGATCAAATCGGCTATGGTTGGCTTGGTCAAATGGCAGAATGCCGGATATGCCTATGTGCCTGCACACTAATAAATGAACTTTTAAGGGATTTTGTTTTATAATTCCCTCAGTGATGCGGGAATAGCTCAGTTGGCTAGAGCGTCAGCCTTCCAAGCTGAATGTCGCGAGTTCGAGTCTCGTTTCCCGCTCCACTCCTCTCTTTTTAAACAATCTACTTTTATTTTGCAATCACATTCTTTATCCCCATTAAACCCTCACAAATAGCGTTAACAATACTATTTGGATCAAATATTGGCTAAAACAGGGGGCTGCTAATGTCAGTCACGTATTAGGGTGTGACACCGCATACATGCTTTTTGAATATCTAAATATGCATTTTGAGCAGTTTCCCAATGTGCGGTATTCATACTCGCATTGATTATTATAACGTTATCGTCGATTGTTCGAGAGGACATCATTGCGATGCGGACTTTGTTTTCTTTCCCTTTTGGAAGCAAAGCCGCCATAAGCTTTTCATCACCGAAAAGCATTTTAGCCTCTCCATTCAGAGCATTAGCCGTTCGTACCGCTTTGTCTTTATCACCTTCTATAAATGCGGCTTGCATTTGTATCATGTAACTGTTAAGTTTGAGCATATTGTCTTTTAAACTATATTCAATTGCGAAAGCATTCATGGTCAAAGTCAATGCCGTAACGCCGATTAGTACTTTTTTACTCATTTGAATCCTCCTTCTCGAACTATTGTTACAATATAGTAGATAATGAATTAAATGAGTATAACTTTTTTTAATGCTTGCGCGTTTTAACGTAGAAATTAAGTTTTATAAAATTTGTATACTAGGGAAATAGCCTCAATTACCCCATATTCTTTTTTAATACATCGATCGGCATTACAAACAGTGCTTTAAACAGAGGTGATACGCGTGTCGTTTTCTCATCGACTACTTCCAACGCATTAAACGTGAATCCTTCTCCATCGGCCGCATTGGCCGGTGTGACGGTAAAGCTAAGCGGTTTGAGAGTACGAATCATATTGAGGATGTTTTTATGACGTTTGTCTTCTGCCGGAAGAAGGATATTGCCGTCTTTAGTGCGTACTTTTGCCGATTCGATGAGGAGTCTCCAGTTATCGGCATGAAGCGTTTTATTCCATGTCATCACGCCGTTGGAGTAGTTGATTTGTTTTTTTTCTCCGACGATAATCCCCTCACGGGTTGTACGGATCGTCTCAGCGAGAGTGAGGAAAAAGTTTTTGCCTCCGACGGAATCGGCACACTCACGTAGTAATTCACTCAATGATTGTTCGGTTGTCATAAAATATCCTTTTCTTTATCCTCATCATATCCAAATTTACCCTAACGAGCGGTTGCTTTTTTCTCCTCTTTGTCCACCGACAACAGCAAAACAGGCAAAATAAACAGATCACTTAGTAGTGAAATGAACATCAAAACGGCTCCGTAAGCACCGATAAGCTGCAGAGATTGGAGCTGGGTGAAGGTCAACAATGAAAATACGATCATTAAGACGGTAGCACTGATGATTGCGGGAACAGCGGCATAGAAAAACATAATTTCCAAAGCATGTTTTCGGGTACGTCCGAAATAACGGCTTCTGAAATATTTGTATCCGAAATGGATAATCGTATCGGAGGTTAATCCCACCGATATAGTCATGGCAATCAATGCTTCAATCGTTAACTCAAATTTAAATAGAATCATAAATAATACGAACCAAATAATAGGGATGGCATTGGCTGCAAAGCCGACCCATCCGATTGCGACAGAGCGAAAAATAATTCCCATTACCAGAGCAATGATTAGCAGTGCTGAGATTAACGATGAAACGAACAGGACCATTTTTTCCATTTTTGAGCTTTGGGAAAGGCTGTCTGTATCGGTCAAGTAAATCGGTAACGCTTTGTACGATTCCAAAAAGCGTATGACGGCAGAGTGATCTGCATTTTTTAACGTGATGGTGATGTTGAGGGAGTCTTGATCCATATAGGATTTTTCAAGATCATACAGTTCGAGAAAAAATAATGCTTGTAACAGGCGCTGCTCATCCAACGGGTTTTTCGGAGTATTCGCCAGATCAAGCTGCCTAAGAACTGTGATAACCGAATCGACTTTGACAACCCCGTACGTATTGCTGCGCAGATCTTTTTCAAATGTCTCTATTTTTTGGAGCATTCCCAAATCGATCTCTTTAAACGGTACTTTAAGGGTCATCGTTTCATCAGCAACATCCCGCTCAAAAAGGTTAGGGGAAATGTATAGACGAATCCCGACGAAGATGAGGATCAGCAGCGTGAGAAGCATGAACTTTTGGAGCAGTTTGGGATTGTAGTGAACTTCTTGATTGGCAAACCAATAGCATACCCGGGCAAGAGAAATTCTGGGATGCGAAACCGAAAAATAACTGAGGAGTGCAGGTAAAAATACGATACTGACGACATACGCTACGATCGAGGAAATCATTAAACTCAGGCTCATCATTGTAACAATCTGAGAGTTGGCAAAAAGGAGTGATCCTAAACTGATGAGAAGAACCGGTAATGTCCAAACAGCCGGGTGAAGATTTCGATTGATACTTTTTTCGAGGGCTCGATTTGGATCACTTTTAAACTGTGAAACATGCCAGCGATAGTAAAAATAGAGGTAGTGCCCGATAGCAATGCTTACTACCATGAGGCTCATGGCAATATGAATTTGCTTATTACCGGTTAAGAGATAGATTAATGAGAAAGTCCAAATCAGGGTGATGATAGTGACACTGATTGCTCCGAATGCAGCAATGATGTTTTTGAAAACAATTTGCGACATTGCCATCACAACCAATAAAATAATCCCTATATACCAGAGATAATGAGATAATTTGGCTTCAACAAGCGGTTCGGAGTATTCGTACTCAAAGGGAATGCTCAATTGATCGAGTTGGATAGGCGTTTTGGAATGAATAATAAAATGGAATCGGTGGAAATCATTACTCACAAACCGGCGGTAAGGCTCAGGAAGAGTTTTGACAAAAGTAATGATTTTGTTCGAAGACATTTGCGTGATCGGTAAGGCCTTGACCAAAGCAGATTCTTCAGAAGTTTGATCGTTGAAAATCATATACGATGAAAAAAGAGATTCTACTTGCTCAATTCCCTTTTTATGCTCAAGTTCCGTTTGGAGGGCTTGCAGGGTGTTTTTTGAAGCATCATTAAAGAGGGGAATATCTATGCTTAGGCGTCCTACGTAGGTTGCAGAATACAATTGCTCCTGATTTTTTTGAAGTTGTTTGGATTCACTGAGCCAAAATACCGTATCTGAGGAGATTAACTCGGGTTTGAGAAGATTAAGTGCAAACGATGAAATGAGAAGAAACAGCGTTAGGATAAGTACTCGAAATCGTCGAATAAGGCTGATGTAGCGTGATGTGTCGGGAGTGTGGTAATACATGGCTACTTGTTCTCTTTCAATATAATCAGATAAGGGCGTTTTGAAATACCAATGGTATCAGCTACACGGGCGATATCATCTATTTTCGCTTCAATTTTTGGTTCAATTCGGGTATCTGTCACTATCTCTTTGCCCCCTACCATCACTTCGAGTGTTCGTTGCAGTGGCGAAGATGACGCATATAGGGTTGCTATTAGGTTATGTGAATGAAAACGTTTTAGCTCGTAAAAAAAGATATAGTATCGATAAATGCCCCGCATTTTTGCATTCTCATTAATCATAGTGATAAAATCACGCGAATGGGGACACTTAGGATCAACAAATACATATATTTTTCGTTCACCTTCTCCATAGATGATTGCATGTTGTTCGATGGGTTGTATTAATGCTATTTTTTCTTTTTGAGTATCCTCGGATGCATGTACTTGCATGATAACTGCACACAGCAGTAAAATCATTGAATGAATTGCAGGTAATAATATTTTCATTCTGTATATCATAACGTCATTGTACACCAATCTGTATTACTGTTTTGCTACAAATGTGATGAAAAAGTGATCATTTATTGTGAATTTTGTATTTTTGTACGTCAATCTAAAGGGTTGAAATAGATTGTTTTAATCGCAAATATGCTATTTTTCGACTATGAAACAAGATGAAACTGCCCAATTTTGGGAAACAAAAACCCTCGACGAATTAACACCGCACGAGTGGGAAGCACTGTGTGACGGATGCGGACTATGCTGTTTGAACCGTCTTCAGGATGAAGATGACGATACGGCACCTATCTATCTGACCCGTGTTGCGTGCCATTGCTACGATATAAAAGCGGGACAATGCAGCGATTATGCCAACCGTTTTGCGAGAGTAGAGGGGTGTATGAGACTTACCCCCCAGCGGGCGGCAGAGTATACATGGCTTCCTGATACCTGTGCCTATCGTTTACGCCATCAGGGGAAACCGCTTCCGTCATGGCATCCGCTCATCACAAAAGACCCTCACTCCGTACGCCCGTTCGGAATGCACGCTCTTGAGCCTGTTTTGGAGAGTGACGATATTGAGTTGGAAGATTATATTGTGGATGATTTTATCGAGGATTCGTAATTTTGTAGATAAATTTAAAGACTTCCGCAACTGCTACATAGAGCTTTTCGGGGATCTCTTTATCGATTTCCACTTTGCTCAAAAGCTCTACCAAATCTTCATCTTTACGGATGGGGAGGTTATGGAGTTCGGCTATTTTGATAATATTTTCAGCCGTTATCCCTTTGCCTGAAGCAATGACGCGCGGGGCATTTTCCTTTTCGCTATCGTAGCGCATTGCGACCGCTTTTTTCATACCTTTACCTCAAATCCTAAATCCGTTCCGTTTCGCTCAGTCGTATAGGTTTCTTTTAGCGGTGATAGTGTCTCTTTCATCTCAAAAACCCGTATAGACCTCGGAGTGAGATCGGCATTGATCAGCAGTGATCGCAGCTGCGAAATATTTTCTTGAATCAAAGTTTTAAGCTCTGGTTTTTCGGTGTGGGCTTGGATTTCGAGCTGATTTCCCTCATACAATGCCATCATCAGATTCAGCTCGCCGTACTCTTTGAGACGGAGATTGATTTCGCAATAAAACTTTTCCCCCGCTGTTTTTTTAAATGCCATTGAACCCTCTTCGAGTTGATCCCATGCGAAGGGGATGTAAATGGAATTCGAAGCACCCAGATAGGAGATCAGCTGATGATAGTCGATCTGAGTCAGAAGCTTATCGGTTTGTTCCAGTAGCGTAGGAGCATTGGGATCGCTTGAACGGGTGAGTTCTTCGTGCAGAGAGAGGAGATTGGACTTCAGATCATCGGCCATCGATTCTTGTAAGAAGGTTTCGCTTACCAGCTCTTTTGGGTTGGTAAACTCGCTTAGTTTGGTGATAAGAGAGGAGAGCTCTTTGGTGATATCACCTTCATTTATGGCACTTTTGAGCTGTTGGGTAAATGTTTTTAACGCTTCGGTAGGGGCATTATTCAAATTTTTGAGCAGTTTTTCGATGGAATCAAGTAACTCATTCGTATCAGGGGCACTGCTGCGTAAAAGGGTACCGTAGAGTTGGGAGAGAGTCGTTTTTAGCTCTTGAACGACACTGATCTGATCGAGTTTTTGGGCGAGGGCAGAGACCTCTTTGGAGTAGAGAGGATCGCTTTTGGAGAGAAGAGTGTGGAGATTATCGGTCACTTTCTTCAATGTATCGGTGAGGGTGAGGGCGTTTTGGAAGTTTTGGGATGATGTCGAGAGAATAGGATTTTCTAAAAGAGTTAAAATTTGTCTTTGAAGGACTTTGGCTTCGCTTTGAGGGCTTTTACTCAGAACATTGCTAAGCTGTTCGAGGGTTTGTGTGAGATCGGGGAGTTTTTGTAACGCTGCGGCAAATTTGGACTCCATGAAAACCCCGCTGTTGGTCACTTGATTTTTGAGCGTTTGGGTATCAATAAGAGCAATATTTTTGAGAAATTTTTCCAATACAGCAGTTTTAGGAGAGAGATCGGGAGATGTTTTTAACTCTTTTAGGAGGGATTGGAGATTATCGGTGAGACTCCCCAACTTTTTAAAAACGGTAGAATTTTTTAAAATATCGAGTAAAACAGTATCGGATTTGGTAGAGGTGATTTTATCCTGAAATACGGATGTGAGGAGCCCTTTGAGATCTTTTCCCTCTTTGAGTGTTTCGAGCTGTTCGGGGGTAGCATTTTTGATCGCTTCACCGAGCGCTTTGTTCATGTTGGGAAGGAGGATGTTCAGCCGTGCTTCAGGGGGTAACGTTATCATGGAATAATAATATCACAGATTCTGTTTGTATAAAATTTTAGAGATGAATAGAATAAAAAAATAACGAAAAAATTCTCTGAAATCACGATAACACTGCTATAATCGTATCAATCACCTTTTAAAGGAACCTGATGCGACGAATTGCCGTTTTATTGCTTAGCTCCTTCATGTTTACCCCCTTATTTGCAAAACCCTTAATATTTGGGGTTGTGCCTCAACAAAGTCCGATTGAGCTGATTAGAGATTGGCAGCCGGTTGTGAGCTATTTGGAAAATGCTACCGGAGCAAAAGTTATTCTTAAGATCGAGCGTTCCATTCCCGAATTTGAAAAAGTACTGTATAGCGGAGGGTATGATATAGCGTATATGAATCCGTATCATTACGTTGTTGCACATAAACGCCAGGGATATATTGCGAAAGTACGGGATGAAAAAAATATTGTCGGGATTTTGGTTGTCCGAAAGAACAGCGATCTTTCGGATATTTCGATGCTCAAAGGGAAATCGTTCCTTTTTGCTGCACCCGATGCGTTTGCCGCAACGCTTCTGCCAAAATACGAATTATTAAAAAAATACGGAAATGATATTAACAAAGATAAAAATTATCGTTATGTTAATTCGCACGATTCCGTCTACAAGGGAGTTGCTCGGGGGATAGGCGACGTCGGGGGAGGAATAGAGCGGACATTCAATAATCTTGAAGATAAAGAGACTAAAAATGCTCTTGTCATTTCGTATAAAACCAAAGCATATCCCAGTCATCCGTTCGCTTTTAGAACATCTATGCCTGAAAGTCTCAAAGCAAAAATGACAAAAGCTATTTTAGAGATTCCTGATCCTATGATTGCTTCTTTGAGTATGAAGCATCTTATTCAAACGGATGATAGTGAGTATGACGCGGTACGCGATATTGCAGTGGCACTACCTTCTACGCAAGAATAAATGATGAAACTCTCATTTCGATATCGATTTATCCTCTCTTTTTTGAGTATTGAAATCCTGTTTATTTCTCTGATCGTTTTTTTTAACTTCTCCTCTCAGGCAAAATTATCCCGCTCTCTTATTGATGAAAAAATTCAAACGGGGGGCACACTTTTTGCAGAAATGGCAAAGACACCTCTAGCGGTATATGATCTGGGGACATTGGATAATCAGGCTAGAAGTTTTGTTCATCTAAAAAATATTGTAGCGGTGAAAGTTTTCGACAATCAAGAACGGTTGCTTTCTTACGCTAGATCAGATACGACTCTCAATATCGATCATTTTAGCATATCATCCGGCGATATATTACATAAAGAGAGAGCTTTTAGAGTAAAAATCGTCCCAATTGACATTGATGGAGAGATACTTGGAAATGCAAAAATTCTTTTTGAAATTACCGAAAGTTTACAAGCGATCGAAAAAAATAGAAATTGGACATTTTTTCTAATCGTGATTGAGATTAGTATCAGCTCTTTTATCGCGTATATTATCGGCCGTAAATTGACCAATGCCTTAAATGAATTGACCTTTTATGCACAGCGCATAGCACAGGATGAACAGACAGATAGTTTGGAAATCGGAACCGATGGAGATGAGATATCGGTTCTCTCAGAGACACTGCATCTGATGCAGGAGCGTATCGCTGAACGCAATGCTACATTAAATGAAGCGGTCATACGACTCAGAGAAGATATTATTCAGCGGAATGAACTCGAAAACAAACTGATTTACGAGAAAAGTATCAATAAAACGCTGGTTGAAAGTGCCAATGCCATCATCGCGATTATTGATCGCCAGGGGGTTATGATCAACCTTAACCCATTTGGGGAACGTTTTACCGGATACACTCAACACGAGATTGCGTCAGAACCCTATTTTTGGGCGAGATTTTTACCGATGCAAATGCGAGACAAAGTAGTCGGTATTATTGAAAATGCACGAGAGGGGAACATCACTGAAAGTTTTCAGAACTCATGGATATCCAAAGACGGTGAAGAGAAGATATTTGAATGGTCTAATGCTCTTGTTAGCGATGAAGATGGTCAAATGCAGTATGTCACGACCATCGGAATCGATATCACAGAACAAAAAGAGCGCCAGAGGGAACTCGAAAAAGCTAAAGAAGCAGCCGAGCAGGCGGCGAAAGCAAAATCTGACTTTTTAGCCAACATGTCTCATGAAATTCGGACACCGTTAAACGGCATTATCGGATTGACAGAGTTGGTTCTTAAAACCGATTTGGAACCCACGCAACGCGATTTTCTCGAAAAATCAAATATATCTTCTCACGCGTTATTGGATGTTATTAACGATATTCTCGATTACTCTAAAATTGAGGCAGGGAAGTTTGATTTGGAATACAAACCATTTGAACTGAACAATGTCCTTCGTAATATTATGAGTCTTTTTGAGTTTCAAGCACATCAAAAAGGGTTAGCAATCAACTTGGAAGTTGATCTGATTGAGAGCATGATGATTGGTGATCCTCTGCGTTTGACACAGATTTTGACGAATCTGGTCGGTAATGCGGTGAAGTTTACCGAATCGGGGACTATTACGATTTCTGTTATTGTGACACAGGAAGATGATAACTACTATCACCTATTGTTTAGCATCAAAGATACGGGAATCGGAATGAATACGGAAGCTCAAAGTAAACTCTTCCAAGAGTTTTCACAAGCTGATACTTCTATTACACGCCAATTCGGAGGGACAGGGCTTGGGCTTGCCATTTCAAAACAATTGGTGCAGATGATGGATGGTGATATAAGCGTGGAGAGTGAAGCAGGTGTCGGGAGTACCTTTAATTTTACGGTGAAGTTCGGGAAAATGAAATTGTTTTCAGACCAACCTATTCATGAAAAAACCGTGATCACTCCAGAGCGTTTGAATGCACTTCAGGGTTCGCGTATTTTACTCGTAGAAGACAATAAAATCAATCAGATTGTTGTATTGGGAATGTTGGAATCTTTGGATGTCATTGTCGATATAGCGACAAACGGAAAAGAGGCGGTAGAACTTGCGCAAACGATGTTGTATGATTTGATCTTGATGGATTTGCAAATGCCGATTATGGATGGATTTGAGGCAACTAAGGTAATCAGAATGATCTCCGAGTATAAAGAGGTGCCGATTATAGCCCTGAGTGCCGCTGTTATGCAAAAAGACAAAGAGCTTACGTCTGCGGTAGGGATGAATGAACATTTGAGTAAACCTATCGAAAACGATGCCTTGCTTGAGACGCTAGTACGATGGATTAAACCTAAAGAAATCTTTTTTAAAAAGGTTGAAAAAGTCAAAAAAGAGGTTCCTCCGGTAGAGAGTTTGAAGGTTGTAATCGATGGGATTGACATGCAATCATTAACAGATAGAATCGGAAGCGATAGCGAACGGATGAAACGGTATCTGCTGTATTTTTGTGATGAATATGAAGGGATTGAATTTAATGCTGATGAGGTAGAAACGGAACCGTTTAAACATCTTATTCACACCCTGAAAGGGATCAGCGGGAATCTTTCTATGGAGAAAATCTATAGCCTCTCCAGTACTATAGATCTTTCCGATGATCCGAAAAAAATACAGTCATTGATACCAGAACTTGTCATATTAGTAAATGAAATGATCCGAAATATCCGGATGTTTTATCAAAATGAGAGTTCATTGAAGCCGGATACGATTTTCAGTGCTGAAGAGACCGCATCGTTTATAGGGAAGGTTATGGAAGATTTGAGACATTCCTCCATTATCCAGGAGGGAAGGGTTCTAACTCTTGAAAAGATGTTATATACTACGTATGGCGAAGAATCATGTAAAACAGTGATCGAATATTTACATACGTATCAATACGATAAGGCTTTAGAAATACTTCAAAAAATATCAGGTTCCGTACAATGAAAGAGAATATCAAGCAAAAAATTTTAATGGTGGATGATGAGCCTTTAAATATATCGGTTGTGGCTGAAATTCTATTCCAAAAGTACGATTTATTGGTTGCAACCAATGGTGAAAAAGCCCTCCAAATCATATACTCCGACACAAAGCCGGATTTAATATTACTCGATATTATGATGCCGGGGATGAGCGGGTTTGAAGTGGCAAAACGGATTAAGGATAATCATAAAACCAGTCATATTCCTATCATATTTTTGACCGCTAAACACGATAATGATAGCATTGTAAAAGGATTTGAGCTCGGAGCGGTTGATTATCTCTTAAAACCCTTTCAGAAAGAGGAATTATTAGTTCGTATTAAAAATACGTTACAAACCTTTAATCTTCGAAATACGCTGAACCGTGCGTTGGAAAAGTCTCAATCATACGTAAAAACGATTGAGAAACAAATGGCGCTTATCGATAAAAATATCATTATCTCTAGCACCGATTTAGAGGGAAATATTACCGAGGTATCCGACGCATTTTGTAAGGTATCAGGATACAAAAAAGAGCAATTGATCGGAAAATTACATCGGATTGTCAGACATCCTGATATGAAAGCATCAGTATTTGCAAAACTATGGGAGACTATTACCAAGGGAGATACTTGGTGCGGAGAGATCAAAAACCGTAATAAAAACGGATCTTTTTATTGGTTGGATACGATGATATATCCTTTGTTTGATGATTTGGGAATAAAAGTCGGTTATACCGCAATCAGTCAAAACATTACCGACAAAAAACGGGTTGAAGAGCTCTCTATAACCGATCAGCTTACCCAGCTGCATAATCGGATGTATTTAGAAAACAGTTTTAATAAAGAGATTAAACGTTCAAAGCGTTACAGCCACACCTTTGCGGTTATTATGCTCGATATTGACCATTTTAAAGAGGTAAACGATACCTATGGGCATGATGTAGGGGATCATGTTCTGGTCGCTATTTCAAAAATATTATCGGAACATATCCGTGAAACGGATATTTTGGGGCGTTGGGGCGGTGAAGAATTTTTAATTATCTGTCCTCACACAACAGAGATTGAGGTTAGCTTATTGGCGGAAAAGCTTCGCAGTTCGATTGAATCGTACCGATTTGATACCATAGGTCAAAAAACTTGCAGTTTCGGTATTTCGGTGTTTGATCTCAATGATGATGGTTATAAAGAGGTGGTTAAACGTGCCGATGAGGCTCTCTATACTGCCAAGAATAAAGGGCGGAATCAGGTTGTTGATTATGAGTCACTATCAAAATAAAAAGATATTTTAAAGATTTTCATCGCCGTTGAGCCGTGATGAAAATCAGATTGTCGATTATATCAATTGTATCTTCGGTATAGATTTGCTCGATTTCTTTAATCCCTTCTTCGATCTCTTGATCACTAAAGACTCCCAAATCAGACATAAAACGGTGTCTAAGCATCTCGTACCAACTCTCTTTCGGGAGGGTAAAAGTGTGGCTTCGCTGGGTAGTTATAACCTCGAATCCGCACGCTTTTAGTTGATTTTCAAAAAGCTCATGCGGAGGCTGATTTCGTACAAATGCCTCTTTGGCTGCTGCAAAAAATGGAAAAGCGATGTGTTGCGGACGTGTGATAATGAGGAGTTTTCCTCCATTGGGGAGCATAGCGTACGCCTTTTGCCAAAAGCTTTCTCTCTCAGGGATATGATGGATTACCTCTTTGAGAAGCATTTTGGTAAATGGGGTTTTGGAGGTTAAAAAAGTATGGGCATCTGAACAAAGTGCTGTGATATTTTCCAGTTTGGAGGCTTCATCGCACATCGCAGACGAGGGTTCTATGCAGTACGCTTTTCGCAGATTCGCTTCATTCATCAATCGGCTTGTAAATGTTCCTGTTCCCCCTCCGATATCGGCGAGGATATCATTGTGTGATAGGGACATATCTCCTATGATATGCTTTATGACAAAATCTTTGTAATCGTCAGAGAAATACCAAATACGGTTAAAGACGTCAGCGATAGAATCGAAATGATTAGTATTGTCCACAGTGTTTTCCCTTTCTTTAAAATCGAACTATGACGTAAAAAAATAGTTTGCCAACTTATAAAAATAAACTGGAGTAGTAGTTTTTTCCAAAAAACAACAAAAAACATTTTAGTTTAATAATTATTTCGGTATAGTTTTCGAATTTAAAATAACATCAATTAATCTAAAAGGTTTTTTATGGAGATTGCCGCTTCTCTCCTTAGCCCCCT
>NZ_JAQTNN010000007.1 GCF_028713855.1 Sulfuricurvum sp. | reverse complement strand
ACTAAAATCGAAGAAAAAAGAAGAGACCGAAGTGTAGCTTTACGCTACAATTTTACAGCCTGATTCGCCGTTGAAAAAGTGGAAACATGTTTGTGAAACGGCTGGAAACTTCGAGTGAAATCTACAGCATAGCCGCAGGAAAGGCTCAAAGCCTACGTATGCGCACTATTAGACACCGTAAAAGATGGCTTTGCCTACGGTGGCAACGTCTACTTCAACGATTTCGTTTTCTTTGCCTTTGTAGAGGGCTACTTTGGAAGAGGGGATAGAGAGATCAATCAGCTCTTTGCGTGAGTCACCGTTTTTAAGAGGTATCTCTAAGAGCAACTGTATTTTATTTTTACCTCGTACTATTTCACCCGTTTCTTTATTGGTGAAATCATTCGAAGTATAGACATTTAGAAGGGTTCCAGATAATTTGATCATAATCAAATCCTTTTTATAAATTTTGGATTTGACAAAGCGCTTTGCCGTTTTCGAGTTATATAACGAGGAAAATTATAGGGGATAGGGCGGTAAGAAGGATAGGTTTTTTTTCCCTGAAAATCAGGAAAATTTATTTATATAAACATGGATTGATGTGATCGAATCTTTGGATTTCTCAAAATGCTATTAGGATAACTAGCTTTATAATATTCATCTGGATTGAAGAAATTACGAAATTTATTTTTATTATTTTTACCTTCTAAAGCCAATACAGATGAGCCTCGAAAATATGTTTTTACATAATAATGTTGAAACTTTTTGATATCAACAGTAAACTTTTCGGATTGACTAAACGGTAGTAATAGTGATTCAATACTGCGCTTTAATGCAGACTTATTAATTGCATCATGATTAATATATTCCTCTCCATCTTCGTCATAACAGTACATTGGAACCATATACAGATTATTATAAAGCTTGATGGCAACTGATCTAAGAATCATCTGTGGTGTTAGGCGATAACCCTCAAAGAAATTTGACAAAGAAGCCAGATAAATAAGATCGCCAATGTTCACAACAAAGGGGACTAGTTCAGGCATATAAAGCTCTATATCTTTTTTCAAAAGAGAGTCGTTTATGACATCTTCAGGATTATAAGGGATTGGTATGAATATTTGATTTTCTCGATCATACTTCTGATTGAATCTAATTTTTTTTGAATAATAACTGGCAAGCGCAAGATTTTCGAGCATTAAGTCATCATCTTTTAAAAACGATTCAAATACTTTTAGAGCAATAACTATTCGCTTTTTCATCAGTGAATCATCAATACTTTGATATATTTCTTGAGAACTGATCAAACCATTGATGTAGGGAACAATATTCTTTCGCTGTTTTTCGAATCGCTTTATTCGATCCCAATGCTCACTCGTAGCGTTTTGTTTTTCTTCAAGATCGATAATGGAGTAAAAGCCATCAAGCAAGATGGTTATAATCTCATCGTAATAATTATGAAGTTCATGTAAATTGGTATGAACTTTTTCTAAAAAAGTGAGTGTATTTTCAATATGTTGATGTTTTTTGAGAATATCAATAAATCCATTTTTACGTATATCATCAACTTGAAGATAGCACTGGCTATACGATATTAAATTTTTGATAAGCTCTTGTTGCATTAAGCCTCTAATGATCGTATATAACGGCTTAAATGGTTTGAAACTAACTGAACATCTTCGAGTGACATGACTTCTTGTTGATTGTTTAGAAATGATGGTAAACCTCTAGGGTTTAAAGCCCAGATACCACTATCATTAGTGTTGGTCATTTTAACGAACCAACCGGGGAAAGCAATTACAGGTTGAATCGGAAACTTTCGAGCTGTTAACTCTTCGATTAACTCAGAGAGCCATTTATTTTCAGCTTTGACTTGAATCATAATACGATCTCCGTAGTCAGCACCGTTAAATAAAAGTTTTTTACCATCGAAAAGGATTTCGGCTTTGCCCTTAATCGGTTTTGAATGAGTTTTTGTCTCGATGATATAAATGCCTTTAGTAGATACGACCACATGATCGATATTGAAATTTTCACCTTTTATATCATGGAATACTTTTATACCGTTCGCTGATCGGAAGCTTTCTAAATACTGTCCTACGGCTTTTTCACCGTCACGCCCGAGTCTTAGGTTTTTTAATCGTGATCGGATATTGATTATTTTGTATGCAGAATATTCTGTGAACAATAAAGCCATGATTGTAAATATCCAAGGTGATGGGGAAACATGGGTATACAATCGGTACCATTCAAATACAGCAAATAAAATTAGAGTTAAACTAGCACTGATATAGGGTGTCGCATCTTCATCGATAATACGAGTTATTTCTTCATCAAGTGATTGCCCTGCATTACGGAGAGGTTTGTCTTTAAGGGGGGATTTTTTATTATTCATAATGTAATAGTCACTTTGCGTAATTTGTATCTAATTTGAAAAGGTAAAAGCTTTACTGTTTTTATTTAAAAGTTCAATTTTTTGTAATGTTTCCTCGGTACTCAATTTCTTGTTAATCATTTGATATGCATGAGCGTACTCGTTTCTCAAATTTGTCATAAATATTCCCGTATCATCACTACCTACAACGACATTCGGTTTTGGATCGTCTACACTTTTAAGTCCAAGCCATCTAATCAAGTGATGTTCACTGTATTCTTTATAGTAGCTGATACGTACGTTACTCGTCGGAAGCGTTTCTATCGCAATATTTTTTTTGTTCAAAAACTCAATCATCATATTCTGAAATAATCTTAGTTCATCGACACCAAATATTTCCAAGGGAATGATCTGAATCATTTTGTTGTATTTTGCGATATTACACCCTTCATGGTAAGCTTCATAAAGCGAACGGACATCTTCATCGATTTTATTGTATTGTTTTAGTTCTTTTGACTCAAAATCATCAAATAAACTCGGTTCTCTCCACTCAAATACAATGAATGGATCATATTTTCTACTTTTCCATGCTTGAATGATTTGATACATCGAATAATACTTGCCACTGCCGTATATCTCATTAAAATAACGTCTAATCGATTCTTCCAATTTGGCGAGATATTTATACATTGTTTGAGTTTCAGAACAAAAATTATAAGCAAATACTAGATTGTCGAGCCACTCTCCTGTTTTTATCGTCAATTTACTATCATACAAGCGTTGATTCCATAATTTAGGTTCTATCCCCAATGCTGTCGCATGTCCTATACGATTTCCTGATTGCATCTCTAAAAAATCAACTGCTTCGTACACCATTCGTAAGCCAGAAAGAATATGAACAAAATCTTCTCCAGCATGGTAGGTAAAATTTTTATACCCTAAAAAAGCTAGTTTTCTAAAGATAGGGGAAAAGGCCTCTGGTGATGCGTGCAATTCGTTTGCTGCCGAATCAAAACCGACAATCAACTCTTTATAAATAAATTCACCTTTTTCGTTATGATATTTCAGACTCTCTAGTAAAAAATCGAGAGCTTTCTTATTTTTAAGTCTCAGTTCTAAATCTCGGAATGTGATGATTTTTTCAGGGTTTCGTTTCTCTAAATGTTTCGTAAAATGAGGGACTAATTTGAGTTTGAATTTTTTTTGTAGTTTTTTGTCATATCCGGCATGAATATCCTTTAAAAGAGTAAGAATATCTTTCAAATTATCTTTTGGGGCAAATCTTCCCTCTAAAATGGATAATGAATTATCATACATCCCTTGGAGTTGATAATATCTATTGTTGTAATGTACTTTTTCAGTCGTCTCCCGTAATTCATTAAGTGTTATTTTTTGAAATTGATCGAAACCAACCTGCGTTTTCTGCTGAACTAAAAGTTTTTGGAAATAGGAATAAATAAGGATATAGTAATGAAAAAGATGACCGAAATATATACTTTTTGAACTTGCTAAATATTCCAGACTTCGGATTATAAAAAGTGATTCATACTGCATTTTAGAATCGAGACAAACATTTTCGATTAAACTTATAGGATGATTTGTCGAAGCGTAACAGAGTGTTTTTCCAATATCAAACGTCTCTTTGGTAAAGTAAGAGTTAGCTTTTTCTTCATCACAGTTACTATCTATCATAGATAACATTTGATCACGAATTTGAGAAGCGATTTTCAAAAGTCTGTAAAAATCATCTTGCTTGAAATGACCGATTTGTAGATACTGTTCGGTTACTGTTGAGTCTTTAAGTGATTTTTTAATATACGAATAAAATTTTTGTGGTTGTTGCAGAGCATCATGCCAAACGATGTCCACTTCTGTCGTACCGGTAAGGTGCATATGCATTTCATTAAGCCCATTGTTAATAATAGAGTCAAGTTGCGGTTCATAGATAGAGGGTAATGCAGTTTTTGAAAAAATACTTTTAATTAAGTTTTCGGGCTTGATATGAAAAGATTCTTTCGATTGTTTGAAAATTGCATAGGAGATAATAATGAGCGGTGAAATACTCAAAATTGTATTTTGCCATTTTTCAAACTGGTGATTATTGACATAGATTTTTTCGCCTTGAAAAACAAGCATCTTAGCGAGTTCTTCAAGTGTGTCAAATAACAAATCATTAGTTGATTTACTAATTTTTGAGTCATTTAGATAGTATGCATCAATATCTTCAGATTTTTTTTTCGTAAAATCTTCCATTGCATTTTTAAAAACATAGTCAGGTTTATACGGGTCTCTACTATGAGCTTCGACAAAGAGATTGTTTTGTAACTCTTTGTCGTTTAGGGAACCCTCATATAAATATTTTTCTAGGATTCTTTGGGAATCAAGAAATACTATGGAAAGATTAGTTTTCATCTTTCCAAATTTCTATTAGGGATTTTTTGACGTGACTAGGCCCTGTTTTTGATCCTATACGATATGACTGAACGCCACGAAGTTGATTAATAATAGATGTAATCAACTTAGGACTGTTAATGTTTTTACTTAAAGCAGCTTCCTTGGTTTCCGGTGCGGCATTCTTTTCAATTCGACTTAAAGCTTCTTTGACGGCTTCAATTTTTATCTGTAAAGTTTGATCCTCAAATTGTTGTTTAAGTAAAGATGTTACTGTGTCATGACTCGACTTAGTGTTAATTATCTCACCAGAAAGTTTTATTTCTTCTAAACCAGAAAAATATGTATTTCCTTTTACAAATAATGGACATTCATAAAGATAATCAAAAAAAGTATAGTTACTTTCATCGCTTTTATAACCAATTAATTTATTATAAAAGTGATTACTATCTATTGAAGGATTTTTAAGATCAAGATCTTTTATTCCTTTTTTCTGTTCGCAATGAATGAATACTCTATTTAAAAATGCCGTGAAATATAAATCCAACAGTTCTGAATAACTTTTTTTTCTGTTTTCAGATTTATCTTCAATATCATTCATACTATAAACAAATTTAATCCATATATTAGATAAATCTGCAATCGATAACTTTTGAATTATTTTCTCGGATTTTTTTGTCCATGTGACTAATGCTACCTTCAAATCTTTTGAGATATCAAAGCTACTCCAATACTTATCTTCATTTTCATTATAACTATGTATGAGATTATCAAGAATATCTTCAATATTTTCACTATATGATATATCTGCAAGTAAACCAAATAAATTAAATATGGATAGAAAATTGTATCTTCGCATATCTTGATTGTAAACTTGACTCATTAAAAGTGATAAATTTGTTTTTTGATTGATCGATTTTAAATTATCTTGCGAAATAGATAAGTTACCAAAGAATATAGGGTTTCTTGAATGCGTATTAGTATCGATTGTAAAAGATTTTAATAGTTTTTTAGAAAGCTCATGTGTAGAAATACTGCTATCTAATGCAAGACCATCAATAAATTTCAAGAGCATAGATTTGTCCCTACTGTTTACAGTAGCATTAAATCGTTCTAAAACATAGCCTACTTTCACAAAATATGACAGGTAATCTTTAGGTGTTAAAATGTGATTTGCCATCGCATTAAGATAGAGCATAACAATATTGTCATCAACATGTGCAAATTCTGGAACTAAGTTCAAATGATTATCACGACTAATATTTTCTGTCAAGATATATATTGATAAAAGATTTAAAAACTGTTGATTTAACGGTATATCAACTAAACTATATGATTCTAGTTTCTTTTTTATAGTTGAATAAAAGGTGTGTTTAATTCTAAAAACAAAATCTTCATCTAGTTCTTCTTTATAATTCCATGCTTGAAGAATTTGCATAACTGATCTTGTTGGTTGTGTTAAAATAATATGTTCATAGTACTTTAAATAATCGCTCTTTGAAGTCAAATACACTTTTTCGATCATCTCTTGCACAAAAGAGGTAAATGTTTTCATTTCTTTATTTATAAAAATATTTTCTTTTAATGTCCATAAATTTTTGAGATCAATACGATTTTCAGGTTTAAGTACTTTAGTAAGATATTGTTCCTCAAGATGCTCGATTTGTCCAATATATTTTTCTTTTCCTTCATATTTTTCAAGTGTACCATTTGGATCCATTTTTTCCCATTGAAGTTGTCTTACCAGTGTAGAATAAAGATCTATGTCTCCTAACATTGCAATGATTAATTTTCGTGTAGTTAAATATTTTCGCAAAATTTCAAGTACATCCATACCATTATTAAGTGACGTGTCAATATCATCTAAAATTAGAAAAAAAGCATCTTTATTTAATAGTATCAAACTTTTATCTATAAATTTATGGAAATTTTTTTCTAAGTCAGCTCCTTGTTTTGCATTCGAAAGCCCTCTTTCTAATATTAATTCCGGCGAGTCCCATAATGTATTGTCTTTTAAATGGTCAGAGCCTACGCCGTCAAGCATACTGAGTCCACCAGCAAGTTTTTTAAGACTTTCTTTCCAATTTTTATATTGCGTGTCTTTCCCATAATTACATTCATTACATCGGACAAGGTCATCAACTTTATTTTTAATAAGTGTAATGATATTTAAAAGAATATGTTCTTTAGTTTCGATGAGTGTCGGATCAATAATACAAAGTGGACATATATTTGCAAGTATATTTTTGTCTTGTTGGACACTTAAAATAAAAGAAGTTTTCCCCATCCCACGTTTGCCATTAATGAGAATTGTATTGTGAACCCTATCAATATTGCATTGATCTTTTTTATTTTCATTAGAATCATACTTTTTTATATCATCCAAAAATATTTTGATCAATTTTGAAAAATTTTCTTTTGCACTTAACTGAATCATATTGTCTGCATCAAATGCTTTAGTATCTGTTTGGCTAAGATCGATTACAACACTCATAATAAATTCCCTTATATTCATTCAATATAACCAATTGTATCGAAAAAAAGTGCCACCTGATATATTTAGATTAGTTTATTATTTAATATAGTTACAAATATTTCGTTCATAATATAAGTAAAAATGAGGTTATTGATTGTTATAGAAAGAATAGATTGAGAAAAATATTTAAACGTTTTGTGTTATCAATTGTAGATAATACATTACTGTATTGTGCCTATGTGCATAGCATTTCTGTCACAATACCCCTTGAAAGCCCGTAAACACTGGCTAAAAAAGCACTCGGCTTACGTTGTACCTACTCCAACTCTCAACACTTCAGCAAAAAATAAAAGCGATTTATTCTTGATGCCTATACAATCGAAATACGATTTCTTCCGCTATCTTTGGCTTTGTACAATTCAGTATCTGCAGTAAAGTAAAGTTCTTCTGGAGTCGAAGTGTTTTTATGAACAGCAACTCCGATTGAGACGGAAATAAACATTGATGCCGTATTTTTCTCATGCACCAAACCGAGATCTTCGATTGTTTTACGCAGATTATCAGCTATTCTCACTGCTTCCTCTGAAGATGAAACGGTACAGATAACACCAAATTCTTCTCCACCTAATCGGAAACCAAAATCACTGGCTCTGTGTAAATAATTTTTGATGGTATGTCCAATCTTGGTAAGTGCCTGATCTCCTGCTATGTGGCCATAGGTATCATTATATTGTTTAAAAAAATCGACATCAATTATCATCATAACGATCAATTTACCATCGCGTTTTGCTCTATTAATTTCCTGCGGCAATATTTTATTAAAAGTACGGCGATTATAAAGACCTGTCAACTCATCGGTTGTTGCAAGAAGTTTGAGTTTTTCTTTGTAGTTTTCAAGTTCCGAAATATCAATAAAAGTAACTACAAAGCGAGATTCATCATACTTGACTGCACGTACAAGAAAGATATGGTACTCATTGCTATTAGGACGCAGCATCTTTACTTTGGCATCATTATGAATTGTATCTCTTACTTCTTCTATCCATGCAGGATGATTACAAACAAACCCTTCTTCTTTAATAAAAAAGTCACAGATACATTTATGCTCATGTTTGAATGCTGTAAAGTCAGAATAATTGAAAAACTCTAATAAATGGCGATTGGTCATTTGAAGCGCTTCGCCATCTGTCAGAAGAATAAACCCGTCTTGTAAGTCAAAAAGAGCCTGCAAACGGCTTTGATCTTCAACAACCCCAAAATTATATACTTCACCTTTGTATTCAATATAATGGGCATGTATAAAAACAGGGTGTAGCGTTCCGTTTTTATCAGCATGGATACTATTTATCTGAAGTACTTTTTCTTTCGAAAATATTTCCCAAAATTCTTCTCTATTGAATGGATTATAATTTATATCAATATCTCCAATCGACATATTCATTAACTCGTCTTTTGAATATCCATATTGTTCAATCACAGTTTCATTGGTATATACAAATTTACTATCTTTATCAGCAACAAAAATCAAATTGTTCGTATGATCAAGCATATAATTGATAAATCTTTTCTCTTCGTAAACCGTTTTCAGTTTGTTGCTTTCATATTCCTGCTGTGAAAAATCTTTGATAACATGAATAAAGTAAAGAGGCAGCCCCTCTTCATCTTTGATAAGAGACAGATTGCATGAAATCATTACGGGGGTACCGTCTTTTCTAAATTTATGATGGATGAGCGCATTGCTCGTATCAGATTTAGAAAGGATACGTTTTTGTGCAGCCATGTAGTCAATGTAATCCACTGGATCGATAATATCAGACAGTGCTTTGGAAACCAGTTCATTTTTTGAATAATTGAGGATAGCGGCAAAAGCGTTATTTACTTCAATAACTTTACCATTTAGGCTTATTCGTGCCATTCCAATTGGTGCATTTTCAAAAATTGCTTGATAAATATTATTATCATTATTCGACATATCGATAAACCTTCTAGAATATCTTTTATCATACCGTAACTAAATGATTTTTCTGTGATAAAACATGAGGATAGAGTACTTTGGAGTTAAAAACATCGGGTTGATGTTTTTAATATTACTCCCTTTTTCAAGCAATGCGTAGGCAATGTCAGCGGAAGTTCATTTATTAAAATCTTTTCTCGTACGTTACTAACCAATTCCGTCCTTCACGTCGTAATCCATCATGTTTTCCTTGATAGGACGGATAAATTACTGGGTCATTAAAGATATTTTTTGCACTTAGTGTCACTGTTGAGGAACTATCAATATCATACGCGACGGTTTCATCGATTACCATCATGGAATCGTATGTTTTTGCATCACCGGTATTGTCACGATCATAACCCTTTTTAGGGCCGCTGTAATACCAAGCCGAATTTAAACTCAATGTCGGAGTTAATGGAAAGAGGAAATATCCTTTGCTCAGCACTTCGGAAATTTCAGGGCTTTGGAACTCCACCGGATTGTAATAATCGGGACTGAAAAACTCGGTTCTGACATACGATAGATTTGCCATAAATTCTGAACCGTTGCCGAAATGACGGGTAAACTCCAGTTCGATACCTTTGGCATTACGCTGTTTATGGTTGGCATAATCACCGACGAAGGAAGCGGGTTCATTATTGATACTGTCAATTACATCCTGCATGATGGAGTAAAACAGGTTGGTTCGTACAATTGTATTGTGATTTTTATAGGTATACGCCAGTTCGTATGTGTCTATCAATTCCGGGTTCAAATTCGGATTTCCGGTTTTAAATCCTTCTTGCATTGATTGAAATGCCTCAACGTAAGAAGGAGCTCTGTACGAACGCCCAAAAACTGCTTTTAGAATATTGTCCTCATTCAGTCGGTAGACAGAACCCAAACGGTAACTGGCCATATTTCCGAATAACGCATAATCATCCAACCTGATATTGGCAGAAATGTCCAAATCGTCATTGATCGAATAAATATCCTGAAAGTAGGCGGATTTGATCCACTGATCATTGTCACCATTCAACAAGCCGTATTGTCCATTCAGATAAACCAACGAATCGGAGACAACAACGGGACCTCCATCCGCTGAATTTCGATAGGTGGCACCAAAGACATTTTTCAGGGTATTGATCTTTTGCACACCAATCCCGGCCATCCACTCGTGATCTTCAATATTTTTCCCTTTGAGGTTCATATTGAGATAGGAGTTTAATTGCTCATACGTCGGGTTCATCCGTATACTCTGACCGCTTCCATAATAATTTTGATACACCGTCGAGTCAAACGTAAAGGCGTAATAGTTTACTCCGACTTTTGTCTCCAGACTCAAATCATTATTGAGATTGTGTCTATTTTGCAGTTCGACGATAGCACTTTTATTGGACTGATACCCGCCGGAAACAGGTTCAAGCGTTTCATTGAGTCCGTAAAAGTTGCTTGTTGTCTCAGATTTGTAGCGTGCGATTAAGGTGTAATCACTGTTTTTAGCCGTAATACCGATTGAATAATCATCGAAATCTTCCAAACTGTTATAGTCTGAACGCTCATAGGAAGCCTCTTTGGGTGAGACGAAGGCACTACCGGCATTGATTGTTTTGTTGTTTTGCTGATAATAGCTGTCGATTCCGATATTCCATTGACCGACATTGAGATGCTTCACAAATCCGCCTTTAGCATAATCAAAACTACCAAGTGAACCAAAAACGGCATCACTTGACCCTATCTGTGAACTTTTTGTAATGACATTGATCGCTCCGCTGAATGCTCCTGGACCGTAAATTGTCGATGCCGATCCACGCAGCACTTCAACACGGTCGATCAGTTCAACCGGAAAATCGAGGTAGTAATAGCTGGTGCTGTAAAGATCGCTTCCGACATCCACACCGTCGATATAGAGCTTATACTTATCAAAAACAAAGGTATCGGGATTGTGCGCTCCACGAATAATGACTTGCTTCCATCCCGTATGCAATATCGATGTTTCGATCCCGGGAAGCAGAGCAATCGCTTCATGCAGATTGCTTATACCGAGTTTTTTAAGTTTATCGGCTCGCAAAACGGAAACGACGGAGGGCTGATAATCGATATTGAGTTTGGTTTTGGTGGCGATATCCGTTACTTCATTCAACAACAAGGTAAAATCATCTTCTGCGTTAGCAGCGTAGGCAAAGAGAAGCGCACTCATCAACATATGGTAAAATTTCATCAGCAATCTCGCATAAAAAGTGTGCAGATTGTAGCTAAATTAATAGTAAATTAACAAATTTTTATATAATATTATTTTATGTTACTACTTATTGGATTATAATGACGCGTTCACTTATCGGAAAATTTGCATGGGTATTTTGGCTGCTTTACATTGCAGTTATCGTCCCCATCTTTATCTTTATTCAAATTAATGTCTCTTCGGTTCTGAATGAAAGTGAAAAGGCAAAAATTGAGTTGGTTACCCAAACACTTAAACCGATCATCTCTACGTATCTGACCTTTGATCAGCAAGAGATGCTCAGTGATACTATGCGTACCTTTTTTCAAAATCCTAATGTTTTGGACGTATTATTGCTCGATGCCGATAAAAAAGTTATTTTTGAACAACGCTATCCCCATTCCAAAACTCAAGAGACTATTACCTTCTCTACCCCGGTAATCGATTCCATTTCCCATCAGATGCAAGCCACACTTGTTATTAGTTATTCGAACAATTTTGTGCACGATCTTCAAAATAAACTTTTTATGCAGCTAATCCTTCTGTCGCTGTTCGCACTGTTTATTTTTTCCATCACTTATTGGTATTTTCAGAAGCAATTTTTTGTTCTTCGTCTTTTATCAAACTGGATGGGAAACTATACAATTGACAAGTATTCCGAACCGTTCAAAAGCAATAATGCGAATACCGAGATTCGAATCATCACCTCTTCGGCGAATAAAATGGTTGAAACCATTGATAACTATCGTACTCAAATGGAGCAAATTAACAATGAGCTTGAAAATCGTGTTGAGTGTGAAATTACCAAGCGTCGTGAAAAAGAACAGCTTCTTATTCACCAGTCTCGTCTTGCGGCAATGGGTGAAATGATTGAAAGTATTGCCCATCAATGGCGGCAGCCTTTAAATATCATTGGATTGGCCGTAGCCGATGTCAATGTAAAATGTGCACTTGGCTTACTCAAAGATGAAGAGATTGAGAAAAATAGTGCCCTAATTAATAACAATCTTGCTTTTATGTCAAATACTATCGATGATTTTCGGAACTTTTTCAATAAGGATAAAGAGTCAATTCCTTTCGATCCCGTCCAACCCATTCACGAAATATTCAATCTATTAAGTGAACAACTGCACTATGCCAATATCACCTATTTAGTAGATATAAAATGTGATGAAGAGATTTTTGGTGTCGTCAACGAATTCAAGCAAGTCATTTTAAATATTGTCAATAATGCCAAAGATGCCATAAAAAGCAAACCAGATAACAATGGAGGGAAAATAGAAGTTACCTTGCGTTGCGATGTAAATCATCTTTATATTGATATCAGCGATACCGGGGGAGGAATTCCATCCTCGATTGTCGAACGTATTTTTGAACCTTACTTTACCACTAAACTGCACAACAAAGGTACGGGTATCGGACTTTACATGTCCAAAGTCATTATCGAACAACATTTCGGAGGAACTCTCAGCGTAAATAATACCGATGAAGGCGCTATTTTCACATTGACAATGGCTCTGAAACGATAATGAAAAAATCCCTTCTTCTCTTGCTTCTGCCGTTTGTACTCTGGGGTACAAACTATGATTTGGCACTATTGCAGATAGGGGTAAAAATATTTCCCAAAGTCGCTTTGATGGAACAAGGGACAAAAGAACGTATTCAATCGAGCGTAAATTTTGTCATTATTGCTGAACCGCTAAACAAAGAGACTGCACAACGATTATCAAAGATGTTTGAACGCCAATACAGTGGAGTACTTAGTAATTATTCTCTTAGCTTCACAATTGTTACGCCAAAAGAAGCGTTGGAGATCAAAAATTCACATGGCTTTATTTTACTTATGGAACCGGAAGAAAGTATGCTTCCCCTCCTACTGGAACATGCTCACAAGAATAAAATATTGACCTTTTGTTTCGATCCCGGATTGTTGCAAAAAGGGGCTGACGTTTCGATTTACATCGGAAGAAGCGTCAAACCATATATCAATCTTAGCACTCTTAGACAGGTACCATTCACATTTGAATACGGTTTTTTAAAACTTGCTCAACCTTATTATTAGGGTTCTTTTCGTCAAAGTATTTGTTGAGACTCAAAAATATGGTAACGGTTTTTACCCGATTGCTTCGCTACATACATTGCTTGATCAGCCTGACGGACTAGCTGATCTCCATCTACATCCTTCTCCTGCGGATAAAAAGTGACTCCTATACTGGCAGACACTTGAATAATTAAATCATCGATCTGGATCGGGCGGCTGGCTGCATCTAGAAGTCTGTTAATAATCGGTATTGCATCGGATGGATCATTCAAATCTACGAGAATAGCAACAAATTCGTCTCCGCCTAATCTCGAAAGTGTATCTCCGTCACGTAATGCCTGTTTCATCCGCACTGAAAGATGTATAAGCAGTTGATCTCCGACATCATGCCCATAACTATCATTTATCTGTTTAAAACCATCCAGATCAAGATAAAATACTGCTAAATGATCTCCCCGTCGTTGGGTCTGAATCATCCCTTGCTTGAGACGGTCTGATTCTAAAAGACGATTTGGCAAACCCGTTAGTGCATCATAATGTGCCAATTGCTCAAGTTGTTGTGCATGTTCCTTCATCGCACTAATATCTTTTGTCGTGACCAAAATACGCTGTTTGTCAGGTAAAAGCGTGGCTGTCATATTAATATAAATTTTTTTCCCGTCTTTGACGATACATGTTTTTTCAAAACCTTTAATATATCCGAATTCAAAAATACTCTTCAATGCTTTGTTCGCACCTTCTATATCTTCCGGAGAACTTAGAGAAATAGAAGACATTTTCAGTAGTTCATCCCGTGTAAATCCGGTCATTTCCAAATAAGCGTCATTGAAATCTAAGAAATTGGACTCCTTGTCCAAGATTGCGATACCGTCCTTTGACGTATTGAAAAGAGTTTTAAACTCGTCCCTTTGTTGTTCCAGCTCTTTCTGGAGATTTTTTTCTTCAGTAATATCATAGAACCATCCTAATACGCAGGGCTCACCTTCAAATTCAATAGGCATATAAGAAGCCAATACCCAAATAGTTTTATTGTCGATAAACAGTTCAACCAGTTGATTATAAATGATTTCGTCGTTGTTGATTTGAGATACGATTCCATGATATTTTTCTTGATCGGTATAATAATTTTTTGGATTTTTACCTAAAACATCAGATATATCCGCATGAATGAGACGAGCATACGCTTCATTGGCAAAAATAACTTCTTGACCTTCATTTTTTGCAATTCTGACGGCAATCGGAGACATTTTTAGTAAATACCTGAGTGCATTTTCACTATTTTCTAAACGAATTTGGTAGTGCATCTGCTGTGTAATATCCTGAACCGTACCTAAAGAGTAAAGAGGCTGTCCGTCTGAATCAAATTTGGTTTCACATTGTTCATTAACATATTTTATTCTCCCATCCTTCATTAAAAGTCTATGGGTTATTTCGTATTTTTGTTTCGTTATAAGGGATTGTTCATAGGCATTTGCGACTTTAATGTGGTCATCAGGATGTATAACATTTAAAAATGCTTCGTAACTAGGAGTAAATGTCTCTTTGTCAAGTTCAAAAATATTAAAAATTTCATCGGACCATTCCAACGCATTACTGGATAGATTAAAATTCCAATTGCCAAGCTGAGCAATTTTTTCGGCTTGTCTGAGGTTGTTAAGCAGCTTTGTTTCTTCTTCGTCAGCTTTTTTTCGCTCGGTGATATCTTCGATGATTGCGATTCCGCCTTCAATAAGACCATAAGCATCAAGAAGCGGTACATAGGACATTATAATCCAAAGTTGAGTGCTACTGAGTGTCGAGAGGTATTCCCCTTCATACACTCCCTCTTTCCCTTCAAGGGCTTCTCGTAATGGAGGTATTATTCTTGTATCCTTCAATGTTTTTATATCAAGTCCGATAAGTTGCTCTTTAGTCGCTTTCATCACTTGTGCAAAGCGGTCGTTGCAGTAGGTAATAACGAGATCTTTGTTGTAATGGACTATTCCGGCAGGTGAAGATTGAAGAATAAAACGATAACGTTCCTCGCTGATCCGCGCTTCTTTTTCACTTGCTTCGGCTTTGTGTTGCAAAAGAGAACTATGAGTTATGTTTGCATTGATATATCGGCTAATGATGACCAGAAGCCCTAAATAGAGTATAAGTGCAAGACCCATATATATAAATATGTCGGTTCCGTCCAAGAATAGATAAAAGGTAATAGGCGACAACGCCAAAATAGAAAAACCGATACTGCTAGGAAGGTCAGAGGCATTTGAAACCGTGTTACCGGCTGTTAATCCGGCTAAGATAAAAGTCAAAAATATTAGATGGAGTATGTCATTGGTCGTAAACAATAAAACGCCTATTGAACCCCAGATCATACCGGATATAAATGTACCGATACGAATCTTTCTCAGACGTCTCTTTACCGTTAGTAACGTTATATCGGTATTGTATTGATAAGAGATAAGGAGACCTATACGTAGAAGTGAGACTGCAAGCAAGATAACGAACCACGTTATAATCATCTTAGGATTGGATATGTTATGCTCGGCAAAAACCAATATCAAGCCTAACAGTAAACTCGTGATAATAGCCGGCTTACTTGCCTTCAACAAATTTTGCAATTGTTCCGTTTGTGATAAGTGTTCAACTGTTTTATGAAGCATTGTAACCTCTCATAGGTGATCAGGATGAAAATGAGATAAGAAATAATTATTAAATTATAGCAGAAGGGTGAAAATATTTTTAGATATTTAGATATAGTAATAGGATATTTTTTTAGGAGATATTCCTATGGATACCATCACCCTTACCGATAATCGCAACGGCAAAAGCTATGAATTCTCAATCTTGCATTCAAGCGTAGGACCTGACGTCATTGATGTACGTAATCTCTATAAAAATACAGGGATGTTTACCTATGATCCGGGGTTCACGTCTACGGCTAGCTGCAGTTCGGCGATTACCTACATAGACGGGGAAAAAGGGGAATTGCGGTATCGGGGATATGATATCAGTGATTTAGCGACAAAAAAAACCTATCTGGATGTGGCATATTTACTACTGACGGGGAAACTTCCGAACGAAAAAGAGCGTGCCGAGTTCGATAATGAACTGCGTAAGCGCTCTTTTATCCATGAAGGTCTTAAACGGCTGTTTGATGCATTTCCGGACAAAGCGCATCCGATGGCGATGATGTCCTCAGCGGTGTCAGCCCTTTCAACATTTTATTTTGAACACCTCAATGTAAATTCTCCGGAAGAAGCACAGATAATGGCCCGCCGTATCATCGCCAAGATTCCGACATTGGCAGCATTTACACATCGTCGGATGTTCGGAATCCCTTATGTCTATCCTGATATCGAACGCCCTTTTACCGAAAACTTCCTTTATATGATGCGAGCCTATCCGGGGGAAAATCTTGAAATACGTGATGTCGAAGTCAAAGCACTTGATACGATTTTTACCCTCCATGCTGACCACGAACAAAATGCCTCAACTTCGACGGTACGAGCTGTCGCCTCGACAGGAGCGCACCCTTATGCAGCGCTCTCGGCAGGGATCAACGCACTATGGGGAAGGGCGCACGGCGGAGCGAATGAATCGGTGATTGCTCAACTCGAATATATCGGAAGTGTTGATAATGTGGATGATTTCATCGCCCGTGCCAAAGATCCGAATGATGAATTCAAACTTATGGGATTTGGACACCGTGTGTATAAAAATTTCGACCCCCGTGCAAAAATTCTAAAAAATTTATTGGATCAACTCAAAGATGAACTCGCAGTAAACAGCGAGTTACTTAAAATCGCTGAAAAAATCGAGCAAATAGCACTAAAAGATGATTATTTTATACAACGAAAACTTTATCCTAATATCGATTTTTATTCGGGACTCATACTTACCGCACTAAAAATACCCAAGTCAATGTTTACAATAATCTTCGTCATCGGCAGATCGGTAGGATGGATCACACAATGGATTGAACTCAAAAATGATCCCGAAATGAAGATTGCACGTCCAAGACAACGTTATATTGGTGAACCGAAAAAAGCTCTGTAGCGGATTTTGGTATAATAGGAAACTTTTATTTGTCTCGAGGAGCTTTTATGGAATGTGAATTTCCAACCGTTAACGCATCAAATGATGAAATACGATCAATTTTAGCAGAAACAAAAACCATAGCCGTGCTGGGACTTTCCCCGGACACTACCAAAGACAGTTACCGTGTTGCCGAATATCTTAAAAATGCCGGATATACAATTATCCCGGTTTATCCTAAAGAAGAGACAATTTTAGGAGAAAAAGTATACCGCTCTCTCCAAGAAATTCCGTTTGCGGTCGATATGGTCAATATCTTTCGAAAACCTGATGCACTGGATGCGATTACCGATGCGTGTATAGCCCGAGGCGATATTAAAGTGTTTTGGGCTCAAAAAGGGATCGTCAATAACGAAGCGGCAGCGCGTGCCCGTAATGCAGGAATGCGGGTAGTACAAAATCATTGTACGATGGTAGAACATCGTAATATTAACGTTTAAAGGGAATCCTTGATTGATCTAGAAACTATATATCAAGCGCATGAGCGTATTCGAGGAACGGTTGTTGAAACGCCGTTTGCTTATGCTCCCAGATTGAGTGAACAATGCGGAATTGAGATTTATCTCAAAAATGAGAACCTTCAGGTCACCGGAGCTTTTAAAATTCGCGGTGCATATAATAAAATTGCTACACTTAGCGATGCGGAACGCAAATGCGGCGTTATTGCCGCGAGTGCCGGAAATCATGCACAGGGTGTCGCTATGGCGGCACAGATGTTCGGCATCAATGCATTGATCGTCATGCCAGAATCGACACCGTTGACCAAAATCAATGGGGTACGTTATTACGGTGCTGAAGTGATTTTGGCCGGGAGCAATTACGATGAAGCGTATGCCTATGCTTCGACGTATGGAGACGAACACGCCATGGTATTTGTCCACCCTTTTACCGATATGGCGGTTATGGCAGGGCAGGGGACCATTGCACTTGAAATGATTGAATCGATGAGTGATCTCGACGCAGTTATCGTTCCGGTCGGCGGCGGCGGATTGATATCGGGAATGGCTTCAGCTTTTAAAGCGTTGTCACCGAAAACAGAAGTGATCGGAGTAAGCGCAGTCGGTGCACCTGCAATGAAAGAGTCTTTTGATGCCAAAAAAGCGATCGATAGTATGTCGGTACGTACCATTGCAGACGGTATTGCGGTGCGTGATACATCAGAAATTACTCTCGGGCATATTCTTGATTGTGTTGATCGTATCGTCAGCGTTGATGATGAAGAGATTGCCAACGCCATTTTATTTTTGTTGGAACGACAAAAACTGGTTGTTGAAGGTGCAGGTGCCGTCGGAGTTGCAGCAGTTTTACACGATAAGCTGAATGATCTTAAAGGGAAAAAAGTCGGAATCGTCCTCAGCGGCGGGAACATGGATGTGACGCTTTTGTCAATCATCATCGAAAAAGGGTTGATCAAATCAGGTCGTAAGATGAAGCTTACGGTAACCCTTGTTGATAAACCGGGTGCATTGATGAAGCTAACCGAAATGTTGCAAGGGCTAAATGCCAATATTGTTCACATAGACTATGATCGCACCTCTACAACGTTGGCGTACGGAGATGCAAACGTAATGATCCATTTGGAGACAAAAGGACAAGAACATCAAGCGCAGATTCGTGACTTACTCAAAGAACATCGTTATCTCAGCAGCGAAGAGCACTAAAGGAAAAGCGGAGTATGGACGTTTTAAAATTATTAAATATTAAACAACCCATACTGATGCTAAAAGCACTCAGCCACGGCCAAATGGGTATTATCGATTCACAAAATGCTCTTCGGATCATCGATCTGAATACGTATGCGATTGTGGGCGGGTTCAAAAGCAATATTACGCATGAACGCATTGTCGGTTCTCATGTCGATATGACACCCGACGGTGAGTATTCGATGTCAATCATTCCGGGTACAGGAAAAGCAGCTCTTTTTAATATCCCTAAAAAAGAGCTGCTTTATAAAGTGGGACGTCATCAAGGTGATATCGAGAGTGTCGTATTGGATCCGATCGGCCGTTATTGTGTAACGTGCGGACAAGATGGGAAAACGTTTGGATGGGTGCTTGAAACCTCCCGTTTGGCATTTTCTATGCCACCTCATATGGATTTTATCAGTACAGTCACATTTGATGATCACGGACAATGGATAGCTACGGGAAGTTATGATAAAACGATAAACATACTCAATACGGCAACCATGAAACAGCCGATAAAACTGCGTGGTCATACCAGTGCAGTCGTGAAAATTCTCTTTTTACCTGAGGCAAAAATTCTCTCAGCCGATAAAGAGGGAACATTGATTGTATGGGATATCCGTAACGGTAAAATTATCAAACGTATGAGTAAAATGACCGATGATATTACAACGATGACCATAAGCCGCGATAAACGATTTGCTTTTGTGGGAACAAAGCTCGGGTATGTCGGATTGTATGATTTACAGACATTTGAACAGGTTAAACAACGATATATTAAAGAGGCCGAGTCAATTACCTCGTTGGCTTTTTTAGAGAATCCATTCCGCTTGGCAATAGGTACGACCGAAGGAAACGTCCGTATCTATTCGCTTTTCGGAAAGGAAGAGGTGTATTTACAAATGCTTCGTGACCGTCAGTATAAAGCATTCTACGATGTCGTAGAAGAAAATCCTATCCTACTTTATTCCAAACCTTACGAAGCAGCAGAACGTATTTGGTCCGAGGTGCTTGAAAAAGTGCGTGCGTATCTTGAAAAAGGGGAGCGTTCGAAAGCCAAAGAAATTCTAAATATGTTTGCCGGCATTCCTAAAAAAAATGGGATGATCACCCAAATACTCCATGATTATGAAAAATATCCCCAATTTCAAACCGCTATTAATGAAGGGCGATTTACCTTGGCGTATTCAATGGCTAAACAGTATCCTGCATTTCAAGATTCAGAACCGTTTCGTGCTATTGAATTGAAATGGAAAAAACTTTTTTTAAAAGCGCAAGAGTTGATTTCAAAACCTAACGGCGAAGAGCAGGCGCGTCAGTTGTTAGCTCCGTTTCGGGGGATATCCGATAAAACTATGTTAATCCAGCAACTTTTCGAAGAGCGTCGGATGTTTGACTTTATGAAAAGGGTAATTGCTCAACGAGATTTTTATAAATTTTTCGATTTGATTAAAGCACATCCGTTTTTGAAAGAGTTTTCTGAATACAGCACCATTATGGATTATGCCGATAAACTTTATATTCAGGCACATAAAGGATATGTTGAGGGGGAATATGCAACAGCTAGAAAAGCGTGCGAGATTTTGCTTGCTTTCCCTGATTATGCAGCAGAAGCACAAGAAATGGCCGATACTATCCGGGTAAAACATCTTTTTTACGATTCGATTACTTCAAACAATCTTGCCAATGCTTTTGCCTATCTTAGTTCGTATCCATTATTGTATGAGACTCCGGAAGCACAAGGTTTGGAGCGTCATTGGAATGCGATCGTGGATCAAGCTCAGAAATTTGCAGCCAAAGGACTTGCGCAGGAAACGTTCAATGCCTTTGAACCTTATCGAGGGATAAATGCCAAATTTTCTGCTATTGCCAGTGTAATGGCGCAAGCGTACTGTGTTCAGTTGGAACAAAAGCTGCGTACTAACGCTTCTCAGGATGTGATTGAACGTGGAATCCGCCAATACGTCGGTTTGTTTGGCATCGATGAGGGGATCATGGGCGTATTTGATTATTTTAAAAATAAGTATCCGACAAAACTCGATTTCGATATGTTGAAACAAGGATCATACGATTCTTGGACGCCTGCGATTCAGATTGATGATATTACCGTCGGTGTCTAAATGATTGCTATTGATTTGGGTTCCAATACGATCCGTTTTATCGAATATGACGGTCGGCATTGGGGCAAAAGTTTTGAGAAAATCGTTAAAACGGCAGAATTGCTTTTAGATACACAGCAAATCGGTGACAAAGCGCTTGAACGGATTCTTACTGCTATCCGTGAAGCGAAAACGAAGATCGACTTTACAGCTCACGATATCGTAGGCTATACGACTGCCGCAATGCGTATAGCTTTAAATGCGAATCAGATTCTTGACGCAATAGAGACTGAGACTGGTATACGATTTACGATTATCGATGCGCAAAAAGAGGCTGATTTAACCCTTCTTGCTGTTCAAAATCGTCTGGATAAGTTAGGGATTGCCCCCTCGTCATTTGTGTTAGCCGATATTGGCGGAGGTTCGACGGAGTTAATTCGATTTACTAATGGAGCGGTTCAGTCGGTAAGCTTAAATATGGGAATCGTGACATTATCGGAGAGTGCTAGTTCTTCGGATCAATTGGATAAAAAAATTCAATTGTTTACGGATAAAGTACGTAAATCTTTAAATAATAGTTTTATAAAAGTGTTGATTTTAACTGCAGGAACACCGACAACGATTGCAGCGTATCTGAACGGAATGGATTATGATAGTTATGATCCTGAAAAAATAAATGGGTATCGTCTACGGTTGGAAGATTGTTATCGTGTCTACAGTGAACTGCTGAATATGGACGAACGAAGTCGTGCACGCTATGTCGGTGTAGGGCGAGAAAAGCTTATAGTAGCGGGAATATTGATGGTAACGTCGATTTACAAAGCATTGGATGCTCACGAGGCCATTATCATTGATGACGGACTGCGTGAGGGGATAGCTCTAGAATATTTTGAGGGAAATAGCCATATTTTTTGACCTGTTTTTCATTTTGGCTATAATAGAGTCAAACAAAGAGGGGAATAAATATTGAAATTAACTAATATTAAACGTGTCGGCATGCTCCTTCGCCCCTCAACACCGGAACTCAAAGAGATGTTTTTTGAAGCCAAGCGGATATTTGAATCGCGTGGTATTGAAGTCATAATCGACAATATTAGCGGCGGTATGATCGATGTCATGGGACAGCCGTTTGATATGATGTGCCAAAACAGCGATTTCCTCGTCACAATCGGCGGAGACGGGACACTCATCTCTGCGGTACGACGATCGTATCGATATCAGCTGCCTGTACTGGGTATTCATGCCGGAAAATTGGGATTTTTAGCTGATCTGGATTTTGCGGAACTCGAATTATTTGTTGATAAGCTGCTAGCGGGAGACTATCGTATTGATCAGCGTGCCGTCCTCCAAGCGACGATTGTTACCCCAAACGGCGAGAGTGAGATTTTTGCCTTTAATGATATCGTCCTCACCCGTCCCTCCATCGCTAAAATGATCCGTTTGGAAACGTTTATCGATGGTCGAAGTTTTAATACTTATTACGGTGACGGTGTTGTCGTCTCGACTCCGACAGGTTCGACCGCCTATAACCTCTCCGCAGGTGGACCGGTACTGTTTCCTCTGACGCGGGTGTTTGCCCTCACTCCGATCTGTCCCCATTCCCTCACGCAGCGTCCTGTCGTTTTACCGGGGCATTTTGAGATCGAGATGAAAACGCCTGATCCCTCGGCATTGGTTATCGTTGACGGTCAGGATTTGGTTGAAATCAGTGAGAACGATACGGTTCATATTAAACTTGCCAGTGGAGCCGCACACCTGATACATCGTAAGGAATTCAACTATTTTGAAGTACTTAAAGAGAAATTAGGATGGGGGAATTAATCGGTGATTGAGCGATTTTACCTTAAAGAGTTTTTGACTTTTAAAGAAGCAGATTTGGAGTTTCACCCCGGACTTGTAGTGTTTACGGGACCCAGTGGAAGTGGTAAATCGATACTGATGCGTTCTATCTTGGCTTCAGTAGGTTTAGATAATGTCGAAGCACAGGTCTGTGAATCGAGCGTTGCTTGGGATATCGATGAAGAACGCTACGGTCTTCAAAATGAGCCGATTAACATTTTTCGCCATGTCAAAAAAGAGAAGACCCGTTATTTTATCAACAATCAAAGCACCTCTAAAAGTTCGATGGAGTCGATCAGCTCCGATTACCTTCGTCATTTGAGTCTTAAAGATTACAGTGATTTTGAACCGTCGGCCATTTTAAAGATTATTGATGAACGAATCAGTATGCGAACTCCTCAATATGCTTCAATCTTGGAAAATCATCGTACTAAATTTGCTGAATTCAAAACGCTTACTGATCAGTTGCGGAGCATTGAAGAGAAAGAAAAGCATCTCGCAGAACTAAAAGAATTCGCCCTTTATGAGATTGGAAAAATCGATGCGATTAAACCGCGTGTCGGAGAAGATGAAGAGTTAAATCTTATTAAAAAGCAGCTCTCTAAAAAAGAGAAAATTGAAACCGCTATCGTACAGGCACAAGGGATTTTTTCTTACGAATCACATGTCAGTTCGGTATTGGGACTGCTAGAAGTTGATAGCGCATTTTTCGATGATACCATGAATGACCTTCGCAGTGTTTTGGAAAGCTCATTGGAGCGTATGGAGGAACTCGAAGAGATTTCAGTCGAATCGGTGTTGGATCGAATCGAGCAGATATCTGAACTCAAACGTCGTTATGGCAGTGTTGAAGAAGCGTTGGCCTATCGTGATCAAAAAGCGTTAGAACTTGACTCTTATCAGACGATTGAACACTCAAAAAGTGATTTAACGAAACAAATCTCCGCATTAAAAGCGTCACTCGATATGGGCTCAACTGAGATTTCATTAAAACGTCGAGCCATTCTTGGTGAAACGCTGGATAAACTTAACAGTTATTTGGGAATGCTTTACCTTCGCGAAGCGTCATTGGAACTTGAAACGTGTGAATTAAATGGATCCGGGTCGGATAAAGCGGTATTGGGGTTGGCAGGGACAAAATTGGATAAACTCAGCTCCGGTGAGTTTAATCGACTTCGACTTGCTCTCTTGGCTTTGGGCGTTGAGAGTATGGAAAACAGCGGTGGCGTCCTGATGCTTGATGAAATCGATGCTAATCTCAGCGGAGAGGAATCAATGAGTGTTGCCCGAGTTCTCAGACACCTCTCCTCACGCTATCAGATTTTCGTAATATCGCATCAACCGCAGCTTACTTCGATGGGGCAACAGCACTTTTTGATTTATAAAGATGATGAAAGCCGTGTTCGTGAGTTGAACGAGGCTGAGAGAATTGAAGAGATTGCCCGTATTATCAGCGGGGATGCGATCAGCGAAGAAGCACGGGGGTTTGCCCGAGATTTATTTGAACGCTCCAAAGGAACCGTATGATTATCGATACCCATGTCCATCTTGATGACGAACGCTACCGTGATGATTTTGATGCGATGATCACACGTGCACACGAAGCGGGTGTTGAATCCTTTATTATTCCGGGAGCACACCCTGCAACGCTGCAACGTGCGGTAGAAATTTGTGAACAATATAGCGACGTTTATTTTGCCGTAGGAGTTCACCCGTATGATATGGAACATATGGAAGCCGTCGATTTTGAAGCGTATGCCGCTCATCCAAAATGTGTGGCTATTGGAGAGTGCGGTTTGGATTATTTTCGTCTAGAGGGGAGTGATGCGGAAAAACACATCGAAAAAATGCGTCAAGACGAAGTATTTCGCTCTCATATCCGGTTTGCCAAAAAGGTAAAAAAACCGCTGATTGTCCATATTCGTGATGCGAGCCACGATGCCAAAATGATCCTTTTGGAAGAGGATGCCGGAGAAATAGGGGGAGTTCTACACTGCTATAATGCCGATGATGAACTTCTTAGCCTTGCAAATGAAAACTTTTATTTTGGAATCGGTGGGGTTGTAACGTTTCAAAATGCTAAAAAACTGGTCAATATTCTCCACCGTATTCCTCAGGACAAATTGCTGATTGAAACAGACGGTCCTTATCTTACGCCCCATCCGCATCGAGGGAGCCGCAATGAGAGCGCTTACACCCGATTTATCGCCGATAAAATGGCTGAATTGCTGACTCTAACTACCGAAGAGATAGAGGCTATTACAACATGTAATGCCAAAAAGTTATTTGGGTTTGGATAGTAGGTATGGGATGAGAACGGTTTTACTGATACTAATGCTCATTCCTCTAATGCTTAACGGGGTCGGATTTAATCTGAATGACCGTAATAAAATTGATATCTTACGCCATTTTGATATTCCTGCCTCTTTTTTATCTGATCCTTTTTTACACGATATATACTCACAAAAGAAGCGTGAAGACGCTTTGCAAGGGTTTGGAGACTCACCCGAAAATACCAACTTGCTCCTTCCTATGCTTTCGTCACTCATCGCACAATCCGATTTACCGAGTGAATTTTTATTTGTGGTTTTGACGGAATCACAATTACAGGGCGAAACTACCTCTTCTCGAGGTGCGGCTGGATTATGGCAGTTCATGGAGAGCACGGGAAAACTTCAGGGACTTCAAATCAATCAGTATGTTGATGAGCGGCGTGATCATGTCAAATCGACCCGTGCGGCGATTGCGTATTTGAGCAGTTTAAAAAAACAGTTTGGCAAATGGTATTTGGCGTTAATCGCCTACAATTGTGGTGATGGTCGTTTAAGCAGAGCGATTCAAAAGGCAGGATCGAGCGAACTCGCTGTTTTGGCCGATCCGAAGCGTGCCTACCTGCCTCCTGAGAGCCGAAAGTATATTCGTAAAATCGTTGCCTTGTCATTTTTAGGTTCTGAAGATCCGTTTATGTCTCAATATTCTTCAATGAGTGGAACGGTGGAAAACCCGATTGTGACAGTTTATCTTTCCAAAGGGGAAAAAATCGACCGTATTGCAGCCGTCTTAGAGATGCCCAAAACCAATCTTATCCGGCTGAACACCCATTTGAAAAAGGGGATAACCCCGCCAAATGAACAATCCTATCCTATCTATATTCCCAAAGATAAATTGGAAGCTTTTCAAGAAAAATTTCATCCCAAAGATATTCAAGGCTATTTTATTATGCATCGGGTTAAATCGGGTGAAACGTTGGATCAGCTCTCCAAACGTTACCATGTCTCTAAAAACTCGATTATGATGGAAAATATGATTGGTGACAATGAGGATCGTAATCTTGATCGACGGGTAAAAATTCCGATCACTAAACCATTTTTAAAAAATCCACGTATTTATACTGCTAAATCAGGAGAAACCCTCGCTTCAGTCGCCGCATTGTATAATATGCCGATTGAACAATTAAAAATTAAAAATCCGTTTGCATCAAATGTACTTAAAGAAGGGGAGGTAATAAAGGTTGCTGATTAAGGTTATTTTAGTAGGTCTTACACTGCTGATTGGCGGATGTACGACGAAAAGCGGATCGTATTCGTATCAATCCTTAAAACCTTCACAAAAATACCCCTCCCAACAATTGGCGATGAACTCCTCAAGCGTTTATAAACCAAACGGAGAACTTCATGCAACAATGCGTCCGTATACGGTAATGGGGAAAGAGTACTGTCCTACGGTTGTTCGAGTAGGTGATACCTTTAGCGGAAGAGCAAGTTGGTATGGAAATGATTTTCATGGAAAATCGACCTCCAATGGAGAGGGGTATGATATGTATTCAATGACTGCCGCTCATAAAACCTTGCCGATGAACACGGTTGTACGTGTAACCAATACCGACAACGGCAGTCAAGCAATCGTTCGTATCAATGATCGAGGCCCTTTTGTAGAGACCCGAATCATCGATTTGTCGTATGCGGCGGCTCAACAAATCGGTGTGGCTCAAAAAGGGACGGCAAACGTAACCTTGGAAGTATTAGGATTTGAACCTTCATCCTCACGCGGAATTGATATGCAAGCGATTGCCAAAGGGCCAAAAGAGAGTGTGCTAAACAACTTTTTTGTCCAAATCGGTTCATTTGAGCGGTTTGAAGGGGCATCCCTCACGAAACAAAAATACGCTTCTTTCAACGGCTACTCTGCAATCATTAAAGATACAGAGTATAATAACAAACGTTTATTTCGTGTATGGCTAAGCGGATTTAAATCGGAAGCCGAAGCACGGGATTTCATTTCAAAGGGCTATTTTCAGGGCTCATTTATCATAGGGGAATAGTATGATCCATAAAAAACGTCAAACCAAAGAGACCGATATTGATTTATCACTCACCATTGCGGGAGAGGGTAAAAGTTCGATTTCGACCAAAGTAGGCTTTTTGGATCATATGTTAGAGAGCTTTGCCAAACACGCGCAAATCGATTTATCCATAACGTGCGACGGCGATATCCAAATTGATGATCATCACAGTGTCGAAGATATCGGAATCGTATTAGGTCAGGCATTGCGAGACGCTATTTATCCGATTGAGAAAGTGGAACGATTCGGGAGCGCCATGATCGTGATGGATGAAGCGGCAGTAAGCTGTGATCTGGACTTGAGCAATCGTCCATTTTTAGTTTATGATGTCCCCGTATCTGGAAAAATCGGTGCTTTTGATACAGAGCTTGCCGAAGAGTTTTTCCGTGCGGTTACCTTTAATGCCGGCATTACGGCGCATATTATTATGCAACGCGGTAAAAACAAACACCATATCATTGAGGCGGCCTTTAAATCACTCGCTGTTGCGCTTCGCCGCGCACTAGTGCGAAATGATCGAGCCGGAGTTCCCAGCACCAAAGGGGTTTTGTGATTCGATTATTGATTTTAGACGTTGACGGATGCATGAGTGACGGTAAAATTATCTATACTGCTGAAGGTTTGGAACTTAAAAACTTTAATGTTAAAGACGGGTTTGCTATTAAAGCATGGGTAAAGATGGGGCATACGGCCGCAATCATCACCGGTCGTGATTCTGCAATTGTTGAGCTTAGAGCCAAAGAACTTGATATAGAACATTTGCATCAAGGGGTGAAGGATAAACGTGCGGTTGCGATTGCACTGTGTTCAGAACTCGGGATCGAGCCGCATGAGGTGGCTGTGATCGGGGATGATTTAAACGATTACAACCTTTTACAGTGGGCGGGGCAAGCTTATACGCCTAAAGACGGTTCGGATTATCTCAAAACCTTTGCTGAAGTTTTGGATCGATGTGGCGGAGATGCGTGTGTACGTGAAATGATAGAAAAAGTGATTCGTCGTAACGGTGAAGAAGAAAAATTTTTAGCATTGTGGATATAAATGTCGATTAACGTTTTTTTTGCTTTATTACTGGGCTTATTATTGGGGATGTACAGTTATTTTACCCCAAACTATACATCACATCAAGATAGCCGTGAAATTCCGAAAATAGAGTTGATCTCGTTCTCTTTGTATGAAATCTCACCCAAAGGGATCGATCATATTTTAGAAGGGAAAGAGGGGAAAAAATTTGATGACCGATATTCGGTAACATCAGCAAAATTTAGCGATAATACGAAACACTTATTTCAGTCTATCCGCTCAGATGATCTCAAATACCAGAATGATACGATCACGTTGAAAGGAAATGTCCATTACGTTCGTGAAGACGGATTGGAATTTCGTTCGAATGAGGGAAGATACGATATGAATGCCTCGCTCATTCAGACCGCAGGTGCTTTTACGATAACCCAAAACGGTAACCGTATTGACGGTGACAAGCTAATCTATAACACTGAAAAGGATTCTGTATCCGCTGATCGTGTACGTGGAAGCTACAATTTAAAATAGGAAATACATATGATGATACGAACACTTATCCTTTTATTGACATTTGTTTCAATGAACGCTGAAGAACTCAAAGTTATTTCGGATAATTTCAAAGCCGATCAGCAAAAAGGAGTATCCGTCTTTACCGGAAATGTCAAAGTGACCAAAGGTTCAGATGAATTGAACGCGTCAAAAGTGACAATTTTCACAGATAAAGAGCGAAAACCGTACAAATATTTGGCAGAGGGAGATGTCTCCTTTTACATCGTAACCGAGCAAAATGAAAAATATCGTGGGAAATCTCAAAGTGCGGTTTATATGCCTAACGAGAGCGAATACCAATTTTATACTAAAGTTGATTTACTCCGTTTGGATGATTATCGCCGAGTTAAGGGGGACAAAGTCATTGTCAATACCGTTCAAGGAAGTGCAGCTGCCGAAAGTACTAAAGATGAACCGGTTATTATGATTTTTAACCTTCAAGATAAAAATACAAAACCAAAAAGCCTTGTCAAATGATCGAAATTATTGATTCTTTATTTGTAACCTCGGCTCCGAATATCAGACTAACGCCTGAAAATGAGTACCAAAATGAAGTGGCTTTTATGGCACGCTCCAATACAGGGAAAAGTTCATTGCTTAACACATTGACAAAGCGTAAATCATTGGCAAAAGTATCGGCAACACCGGGGAAAACCCGTTTGATTAACTATTTTGATGTAATCTTTGCCGATCGTGATACAGGTGAACGTCTGAGTGCCAAATTCGTCGATTTACCGGGATTTGGGTATGCGAAAGTGGCAAAATCCCTTAAAACGGATTGGGAGAGTAATCTTACCGGCTTTATATCGGAACGGAAGCAAATTCGTATTTTTGTACATCTTATCGATTGTCGCCACCCTGATTTGGAAATTGATCGTTCGGTTGATGCGTATTTACATGAGATTTGTACCCCCGATCAATCGATCGTCACTATTTTTACAAAAATCGATAAATTGAACCAAAAAGAGCTTTCTGAACTTAAAAGACGGTTCCCAGGCGCGATAATGGTTTCTAATTCAAAACGACGAGGGGTAGATGCGATTGTTGAACATCTCTACCGATTGCTTAAAAGTGATGGTGAATGAGTCTAATCACCTATAAAAAACCAACATTGCACGATATCCCCGCAATGCAGAATCTTGTAGCCCCGGAAATCGAAACGGGTGTTATTCTGGCGCGCAGTAATGATGAGATTGCTACTAATATCCGCTCCTATTTTTTAGCGATGGACGGAGAAAAGCTGGTAGGATTCGTTGCGCTTCATATCCATTCTCCTTTATTGGCAGAGTTGCGTTCAATGATTATTGATACTGAGTATCGCGGCTGCAATATCGGAAGCACATTAGTTGAACATGCATGTGAAGAAGGACGCCGTTTAGGTCTAAAAGAGGTTTTGGCACTAACCTATCAGCAGCGTTTTTTTGAGCGGTTGGGATTCGTTGAAATCCCCAAAGAATCGATCCCTGAGCACAAAATCTGGGCTGATTGTATTAAATGTAAACATTTTCCGGTATGCAACGAAGTTTCTCTTATCAAAACGTTATAAATCGACTTCTTTTAGTCGGTTTATTCGTTGTTTATATTAGCCTGAGCAGTGTCTATCTTCTCTTGCCGCCCTTACTTGCAATACTTTTTTATGCGTATCACGATGCACTGAGTAAGCATGATCTTTTCAGATTGATACCTATTGCGCTTATGCTACTGGTATTTGAAGCTGAAAAAGGGTTCTGGTTTGGAAGTACGATAATATTGTTTACACTGTTGTCTCGCTACCTCATTCCTAAGTTTGAACAGTTGATACAATGCCGTACATGTATGGCAGCCATTTTTGTTGTGTTAGGATATTTAGGATATTGGGTATTTATATTGATTGCTGATGGAGTTTTGTTGCTTAGTTCCCCGATGATCGATTGGCATGTAGGATTATACATGATCATTGAGTTTTTAGTTCTAGCGGTAATGATATGAAAATCAGGATTATATTTTCCCTTTTTGCCGTGGTTTGGATCGGATTGGTGGTTAGGGTATTTCACCTTGCTGTTCAATCAAATGATTATTATGAAAATCTTTCTGAAAATAACAGTATTAAAACCGAACTCTCAGCACCGGTTCGTGGTGAGATTCTTGATCGGACTTTGGACCCTATCGCCATTAACGAGTTGGGTTTTAAAATCGCGTTGGCTCCCCATTTAACACACGGGAAAGATACTCGTCTCTTAGATACAGAAATTGCCTATTTGCTTTCAATGATTCCTACCTTAGACGCTAAAAAAATAGCTAAAGCCTATATTATGCAAGATTCGTATTACAACCATACTTTTATCGATGTGGTTGATTTTATCCCTCACGAAACCATTATTCCTCTTTATTCTTTGATGAATTTACGTGAAACGATTAAAATTTCCCCTTCACCAAAACGACTTTACCCGTATGGTCCGGTAGGATCACATCTTATCGGTTATGTTGCTAAAGCAAATCAAAAAGAGATTGATTCTGATCCATCGTTACAGTTGTTGGGACATGTCGGTAAAAACGGGATTGAAAAATATTACAACCGTTATTTGCAAGGTATTGCAGGGGAGCGTCGAATTAAGGTGAATGCCCACAACGTTGAAATCGAAGAGATAGGACGAAGTGCTACTCAGGAAAATCATAACCTCATTCTGAATATCGATATGCGACTTCAAAATTTTATCACTCAGATTTTTGAAAAAAGGGTGGGGGCAATCATCATTATGGATGTACACGGAGCGATTTATGCTGCCGGGAGTTTTCCGGAATATGATCTTAACACCTTTGTCTCGGGGATTAGTTCCGATGAGTGGAACGCATTAATGAACAGCCTTGATGCCCCTTTTACCAATAAAATAATCAATGGCCTCTATCCTCCGGGATCAACGGTTAAAACTGGAATGGGACTAATCTACATTACATCAGGTATGATGAATGAGAACAGTACCATTATGAGTACAGGATCGATTCGTCTGGGCAACCGAACTTTTAGGGACTGGAAAAAAACAGGGCACGGTGTAACCAATATTTCAAAAGCGATTGTAGAAAGTTGCGATGATTATTTTTATCAAGGTGCACTTCAAGTCGGTATTGATCGTATGAGTACAGGGCTCATACAGATGGGACTCGGTAAAAAAACAGGTATTGATCTACCGAATGAATTTATCGGCACCGTCCCCAGCCGTGCATGGAAACGACAACGGTTTCATCAGCCGTGGTATCAGGGAGAGACACTCAATACCTCTATTGGTCAGGGAGATTTTCTGGTTACACCGATGCAGATGGCTGAGTATACGGCTCTGATGGCAACCGGAAAACTCCCCATTCCGCATGTGGCTAAAATGATTGGGGATAGTCCGTATATTCCTGTTCCATTGGATGTGTTAACTGCGAATCAAAAAGAGAAGCTTCCCATTATACAGCGAGCGATGCGCGGTGTATGCAACGATTCCGGCGGAACGGCACATGGAAAGGTTACTACCCGTTTTCCGATTGCAGGTAAAACGGGTACGGCACAAACAACAGGTATTGCCCAAAACGTTAAAAACCGTCAGAGTGAGAAGAGTATGGAATACCTAAAACGTTCTCATGCGTGGTTTACGACGTACGGTCCTGCCGAAAATCCGCAATTTGTTGTAACAGTATTGGTAGAACACGGTGGACATGGCGGTGAAGAAGCAGGGGGAATCGTATCGTCTATTTACAATAAACTCGATGACCTTGGGTATATCAAGAAATAAGCTATTCCTCTAACGTTCTAACGATGAGGCTTTTGGGAAGATTGAATTTTTCGATTAACTCAACTTCTTTTTGACGCATCTCTCCAGTGTCAATTTCGTGGTCATATCCGAGGAGATGGAGCATACCGTGTATTAAGAGGAGGGCGAGTTCATCATCTTCGCTGTGTCCTAACTCTGAGGCGACACTCTCTACCTTATCAACACTGATAACGATACTACCAAGCGGTGCTCCGGGAAATGGATCGCTCGGAAAACTGAGGACATCCGTCGGTTTATCGATGTTGCGAAACTCTTTATTAATCTCGGCGATTTCACCGTTGTTGGTCAAAATCAACTCAATCTCTTGAGTTGTAAGCGCCTCGGCTATTTGTTCCAGAAGTGGAAAATTGTAATTTTTGTCAGTTCGGTTATCAAGTTCTATCATGATGACATTGTAGCATAAGCTCTGAATATTTATAAAAGTGCCCAAAATAGGGCTTTCAACTAACTTAAAATAGGCAAAAAGTCGGTCACTGACAAACCGAAAACGTACCAATATGGCAACGGTTGCCACGAATCACTCTCTTTATATAAAATACTACACAACCTAAGCCGAATTCTAAAAAACCCGTAATTACTGCATTTATCGCTATAGTATGACAGAAATATTATGCTTTTTTATACTCCTATGGCACACTCATATTACCAACCTGTGTACTCACAAAAAGTATATCCAGTTCCATTTTTAACTAAACCGCACATTTGTACTTGTGTAAGATATTACAGAAGCATTAACCATCGATGGTAATGATATAATTGCCGCTAAACAAAAAATGGAGCAAAAATGGTCAATATCCAGCAAAAATTTAAAGATTTTATATTAGATGATATATTTTGGTTTAACAAGAGTGAATTGAATTTTGGTATTTATAAAATATTCAGACAAAAAGAAGAATTTATCAAACAAAATCTAGACACAATAGTTACTAACATTGAAAAAGAGTTGTCAAATTCAAATGAAAATAATGTAGAAAAGCTAAAAGTAAGACTATTGGAGTACATACCGCCTAAAATAGCCAAAGATTTACCGCTTGATACAATCGAAGATTTAGAAAGTGCTATTAATAATTTTGGAAACGGAGATACTCAAAATTTATTAGATGAATTAAAGGCTTGTAAAAGTGAAGAGAAATATGATTCTACAAAAGTTTATGAGTACCTATACCAGTTTTTTAATCTTTACTACGAAAAAGGCGATTTTGGCTACACGCCTAGAAGTTTTAAAACTTATACTATCCCCTACAAATATGAAGCATATTTATCTGAATCAAAGGATGAAAAAGCTGATGGAGGCTCACAGGATGTAGATTATAGAGGCGAAGAAACCCTTTTTACATGGAAAACAAAAGATAGCTATTACATTAAGTCAAACAAATTTTTAAACAGTGTCTCTTTAAATTTAAGCTACAAAGATAAAAACTACACAATCAATACCAATATCATAGAGAAAGATGACGACATCAAGGATGATAAAAAAGTAAAACAATATAGATTAATATCCATCAAAAAAGACAATAATACTATTACTTTAAACTTTAATATTTCAGACCATGCAACGCCAAAATATACTATTTATTTACTAATGTTAAGTGTCATAAATCTTGATATGGATACATTTGACTATGATACTGTTTTTAAAGATAATAAATTAAAAGCTTATTTTGAAAAACTCCCTTTTAAAGATGAAAAAATACAGACATCACTTCTTGATGTAAACCAATTAAAAGCGTCTGAAGAATTTAAAACACTTATGGAAGATCAAGAATTATTTGAGTACCTATTCATAAAATCCAAAAAAGATGGCAAAGAAGTCGTATCATCACTTTTTAAGTATGAATTAGGTGGTGAAGAGGATAAAACCCAACTAAAAATAAAAGCTTCTAAACTTATGATTTCCAAAAAAGAGTATGCTACTAAAGTTCACAATAAAACTTCAGTTAAAAATTTTGGCTTTGATAAATTTGATTTTGAAGACAAAAAACAATTAGAAGAACTTTTTGATAAAGATGCTGATTTATCATTTTTTTATCGCCTTGATAGAGGAATAAATCTCTTCTACTCTGGAGTTGATAGTGACTACTTCATACATAAAAATCTCAAAAGATTTTTGAGTGTTGAACTTGATAAATTTATTAAAAACTACATATTTGCAGATACTGATGCCATTTTACTTATGGATGAATCAGCAAAAAGAATAGCTATATTTGCCAGAGTTTTTAAGGCTCAAGCAAAAATATTTATCGATTTACTCTCTTCAATAGAGGAGTTTCAGAAGTACCTTTGGGAAAAAAGAAAGATGGTAAAGGAAAGCCATTATGTAATATCGAGTAATCAGATCAAAGATATAAGCCTACTTAATGAAGTACTTAATAACACAGATCAACTTCAAGAATGGGAAACACTAGGCATTACTAAAATCAATGTAAAACCAGATCTTCTAGAACTTCAAAGAAAAAGTTATCCAATAGATACAAAATATTTTAATGTAAAAGATATTACTTTTAAATACAGAGTATTAAGTCAGTTTGAAAATATAGAGGAAGAGCTCAGTGGCCTGCTTATTAAAAGTGAGAACTATCAAGCTTTGAAATTATTAGAGCCAAAATATACCAACATAAAAGGTGATGGTAAAATAAAATGTGTATATATCGATCCACCTTATAATACAGGCAATGATGGTTTTATCTACAAAGATAGTTTTAAAAGCTCCTCATGGCTCAGTATGATGACTGATAGACTTGAAATTGCTAAAAAAATGATTTCAGAAGATGGTTCTCTATTTAGTCAAATCGATTATAAAGAGTTTGATTCATTAAAAAAAATATTAGATATTGAATTCACAAAAGAAAATTTTGTTCAATCTATATCTGTAAAAACTTCTTCTCCTGCAGGAATAAAAACATTTAATCCTGGACCTATTGATGTCACTGAATATATTTATTTTTATGCAAAAAACAAAAAAGCATTTGAATTTTCTAAGGTATTTATTCCCAGTAGTTACGATAGCAATTACAATTTAGTTATTAGTAATCCTGCGGAGGAATCTGAAAAATGGATTATAAAACCTTTAAATGATGTTATTTATACTACTTTGGGTGTTGAAGTAGGTAAGACACCACAACAGTCTAATAATAATGCTAAAGAAAAGCTTGGTAATTATTGGATGTTAATAAGAGAAGAAGAAAAAGCGAAATATTGCTTAAAAAATGCAAAGAATATTGTTAGTATTAGAGATCCTCAAAAACCAACTGAAAAACTAAAAAACCTATTGCTAGAATCAAAAAATGAAACAACTAAAGTATATACTTATCTTAAAGACAATGGAGAAAAAAGTTTTATTTTTAAAGGTGGAGTTTTATCCTTTTACTCTAACAAAGTTAAAACATTGCATGGAAAAAATACTTCTACAGAAATTTTGACTGACTTTTGGGCCGATATATCATGGGATGGTATAGCCAAAGAAGGTGCTGTTGAACTTAAGAATGGGAAAAAACCTGAAAAATTAATTGATAGAATATGTCAAGTATCTGGAATTAAAAGTGGCGAAATCATTTTAGACTTCTTTGGTGGAAGTGGCACAACTGCGGCTGTAGGGTATAAATTGAACAAAAAGTTCATATCCGTAGAAATGAATGACTATTTTGAAACAAAAATGCTACGTAGACTCAAATATACAATGTATGGTAATAGTGGTGGTATTGATTCCCAGAAGATCAGTGGTATATTTCAATATATTGAACTTGAACAATATGATGACATCATAGACCGGCTCCAGGTGGTAAAGGATATAGATTACTCTAAAATAGATTCTGGCTACATCTATGAACCAGATAAAAATCAAATCAATTTTAGAATGAACAATGAACTAAACAATCCATTATCTAGTGAAAATAAATTTGATATATTTAGTTCACTTCTTTTTCATGAGGGGCTAGATCTTATAAAAATTTTTCTTGAAGATGAAATATTATTTGCAGAATGTAAAGATAAGTACGAAAAATACTGCGCGATAGTGTTGTCAAATAACGAAGAGAAAGCAAAAAAGAAAGTTAAAGACATAAGTGAAGGTTACTCAAAAGTTTATTCAAATTTTTTGACACATGGAGCTGAACATATCATTGCCGAAACATTTAAAGGTAAGTAATGAAAAGTAGCGATTTAGTTCTATTTAGAGATATTTGTGATGGTATAGACCACAACCTCTATAATATCTTACAAACTCCCGATGAAGATTTCAAAAATGAAGTAGAAAATGGAAACTACTTTAAACTTTTGCAAAATGCGCTTGAATACGATTTTGAGGATATAGAAGATAAATGTGATATTAAACTGAGGTATTATCAGAGATTAGCTCTTTATTTTACAAAATATTATTTTGAGAGAAAATATCTCATAAAAGGTAATGAAAACAATAAGTTAACTTATTGGATGGCGACAGGAAGTGGTAAAACTGTCATCATGAAGGCCAATATCATAGATTATTTCGAATATCTTAAAAGTAAAAATCCTACTGAGGTCGAAGTCATTATTACTTCACCATTAAAAGAACTAATAGGACAATTGCAAAATGAAATGAGTGATTTTTTTGCAACATCTTTTTTTAAAGATTTTAAATTCAGCTATAAAATAGAAACAACACAATCCCTTATAGAGAATTACAAAAACGAGTCTCATGAGATATTGGGTGAAAATCATTTTAGACTACTTCTAGTCGATGAAGCACATATTGGACTAGGAACAGATAAAAAGGGAAGTGGTGCTTTTGTAAATATACGAAATGAACTTACTCAGAAATTCGCCAACAGTTTTATGTTTGAATATAGTGCTACTTTTTACGATGTTACAAGCAACGAGCAGGTGAAAGAATATGCTGAAAAGATAGTTTATGAGTATGACTATGGAAAATTTTACAATGACAAATACGGAAAAGATTTTAAATTTGATGTTGTAAAAAAAGATGAGATAGCACAAGATGAAGACAAAGATATAAAAAGAAATCTTGATGCAAATCTTAAAGCTTTTAGTGAAAAGCTGCAATCCTTTGATGCCTTTAATACAAAATACAGAACTCAACCATTTCCAAATAGACCATTGCTAATTATGGCAGGAAATACAGTATCTGCAAGCAGTGAGAAACAAGCCAATAATGAAGAAAATAGTGATATAGCAAAAATCATAGGATACTTTGCAACTTTAGGAGAAAAAGAAGATTATCAAAATATTTTCCATCAAACAAATGGAACGCTTCATCTTTTACAAAATAGCTCAAGCGATGGAGAAGTGCTTTTGTCTTTTGGTGAAGACATATCCCCATTTGGCCTTATAACAGTTGGAGATGTTAAGAAATTTTTAGAAAACTCCAATATACAAAAACTTATAAGCGAAGATAAAATAATCTCCAAAACTCTAAAATTTTCTAATGAAAATTACCTATTTAAAAATATAGATTTTGAATCAAGTCCTATAAATATTCTTATAGGTAGCAGAAAGTTTAGTGCAGGATGGAATAGTTTTAGAGCTTCACAGATTTGTCTTATTAACTTTGGAACAGGTAGCGGTCCTACTATTATACAAATGTTTGGTAGAGGAGTAAGACTAAAAGGACTTAATAATGATGGGAAAAGACAAGAACATTACTATGTTAATGAAAAAGATGAAACAAAGAGTGAATTTTTATCATGGGATAAATCAAATCTAAGTAGTAAACACAATTATGAATTACTAAAATATCTTGAAACACTTTTTATTTACAGTCTTAGAAGTACATATTTAAAAAAATTCGTTGAAGAAGATACAGATATTTATAAAAAGAATATCACTTTAACCAAAGCAGTTGAAGTCGGGATAGAACATGAAGGTAAGTCATTGCCAATTTTTTATGTGGATAAATCATTTCAAGCAGTTGAGAATAATATAGAGTGCAGTTTATATATTACAAATAATGAATTACTCATAGATTATAAGATCGATGGAATCTCTAAAAACACAAAAATCAATCTACCTCTTGTTTTTAATCTTAGTTTGGAAAAGCAGCAAACTTTAGAATTTGATAGTTTCAAATGGCTTTTGGATTTTATTGACAAGTCATATCTCGAGAAATTGATAGAAAAAAAACTCCAACAAAACCATATCTTAATAGATAACTTTGGAGTTAACTATGCACTTGTACTATTAGAAAACAAGAATATTAAAATAGAATATGATGGAGAGTTAAACTCACCAAATGGAATTCATAAACTACTTTTAAAAATAGCTTACACACTCATTTCCAAGGTTAAAAATAAAATATTTTACAATGAAAACAAACAAAGCTATAAATTTACTCAAACAGTGTCGAGTGACGATTACATTTCGAAATATGATATTAAATTTATTTTAGACCAAGGTAGTGATCCACAAAAGATAAGAGAAAGACTTGATAAAGATCAGAGTTATAAAATATTTATCGATAAAGTTACAGAACACTATTACAATCCTTTAGTCATTGACCCCGTAGCAAATGCACAACAGACTTATGAAACATTTCAGAAATGTATTGATAATAATTTTACTGAAAATATGAAAAATATTATTGAGTTCGATGAAAAATATTTTGAAAACATTGAATCCATAAAGATATCTCCAGATAAGCTCGATCCTTATGAGCTAAAATTTGTATGTGACATACAATCTTATATTATCAGTAACAGTCTCGAAGCAACAATTTTAAGAAATAAATCAAATGGAAACATAGGTCTAATCTCAGATGATGGTGTCTTTTATCCTGATTTTATTGTTTGGTATAAAGATGATACAAATCAAGAGCATATAATATTTTGTGACCCAAAAGGAATAAGAAACCCCGAGACAAAATGGAAAGTTTGTGATGCACCGTATGCAATAAAAGACATTGAAAAGCAATGGAACAATAATATAAAACTTCATTCATTTGTAATATCTAATACGTACCTTAATGATATTGCATGGGAACCTGTCAAAATTTTAGATATAGAGGCATGTGATAAATTTTATAATCTCATGTTTTTTGATGATGTTAATTACATCAAACGTATTTTTAATGGATTAAATACAGATATGGCATTACATGCTATTTTTCAAAGGTATATCAAGCATTTTGACAAAGAAACTATTAATGAATGGCTTGATGATGCGAAAAGAGAATCTCATTTAAAAATAATTAATACAATTGTAATGAATGAATCAATTACCCAAGAACAAGCCATCTTATTGTATTTTTTTGTATGGAATAAAAAAGATAAGATTGTTGAAAAAACAAAAAATGAAGTGAAAGATGATGTCAAAGAACATGCTATTAACGAAATTTTAAGTGAAGTACTTTCAGAAGTTGTACTTGATTCTATTCCATTTGTAAGAACTGGTTTAAAGATAATGAGTTATATTACCAAGTCAAATAAATAATATTTTTTTATGCTGTAACTATTTCATATCAAAATATTTTAATATGCAAAAAGGAGCTATGAGGTAATGAAAATTGTTAACAATTTTTTTATTATCATTTTATAATTCAGATATGACAAAACAAGAAAACGATTTTTTAATAAACACCCTTTTTCCTATTGGTCTGGATGATTTACAAAATAGTGAGCACAAAAGTAAATTTCAGTTATTTTTGCATGCTCATAATCCAGAGAGTCTTACACCATTCGATGATATATTAAATTCAAGAAATCTCACTAAAGAGCAATATTTTTATCAAGCATACAAAGATACGCTAGAAATATTTTTTCTTGAGAAAGGGATTGAAAACCAAAAACAATATTTCTCAATTACTTCATTCGATGATCTGAAAGATAATTTTTTAGAACTATTCGAGTATAACCGTTTTTATAATTACAAAAAACGAATCTTTGCTGTTGAATTTTATATATTTTTAAAGCACCTATATGAAACATTTGAAACTTTAGAATCCTATGATCAAGCTAGCAGATTTTCACAAGGTACAGCATTTTTAACAAGTGACTATAGAAAAGGATTGGATCATCCTATTAAAGAGTTAAGAGATTCACTTGATCCAAACAAAAATTTCCCCCTTGTCTTTGAAAATGAGAAGAAAAAAGTTCAGGTAAATCTATTTTGTATCAAAGCCTTCCGTAATCATTTGGATATTACAAATATGATGTTAATTTGTAACGCTATGCATAATATAGATGATCTTAAAATTGATTTTACGGATGGAGAGAAGGTCGGATTCAAACAATCTTTTTCTTTTTTAAATGGACTGAAAACTTCTAAACGGGAATTAATTCAAAGTTTCATGATAAAAACCTATTTCCCTTATTATCGAAAAAATAAAGTCAATAAAACTAAATTGGCAAAGTTCACCCATCATATTGCTGAAAAGTTTTTTCCTGATATAGTTTATCCTAGAGAAGGTACTGGACAATACACTATTGGATTAAGTGCAAGAGCATTTAACTATAAACTCTATATAAAAACGGCTCTATTAGAAAATATCATTTATGCTTATGATCACAAGAATGAGTACACATTTTTAATTAAAGGCTCCATTACAGATGCTCTAAAATTTGTAAAAAAAATGTATTTAGATGAAGGACATGACGAAATTGTGAATCATCCTTTATTTGATCAGACGATGCGCAAAGTTCTTATAAATCCTATCTACCCCATCTAGTTGTACTGATTCACTGGAAAACTTCCTTGTTTTCAACATAGGCTTGATCAACCCCTACAAAGTACAATGCTCTCACTATAGTAAATCAAATCGACTAGGCCTAGTCTCTAAAATTAAAACTTGAGGAGACACTCAAAATGTTAAAACTAAAAGCCGTTCTATTGAACACATACAAGTCTAGCGACTTTACAGATAAAAATACTGGCGTGATCACTAAAGGTCGCAATAAATTGCAGTTGCTCGTTGAAAAACCGTTGAAAAACGGCGGTGTCAAAAAAGATCTGATAGATCTATCTATACCCGAAGATAAACTCACAAAGTATCTCGGCATGGAAGGCAAACAAGTTGAAGTGGACGTTTCCTATTTCGGACAATGTACCTTTTTTGGTATCTAACAAAGCAAGCGAAATAGTGAAGCTATTTCGATTAACCGTATATGGCAATACTGCATAACGTAAGTAACGCCATGTATGTCTATGGGTAAGTAACTAAAACACCACAAAAAGCAAATAAAAGTGCTTTGATTCGGAAGGGCCCCGCGAGGGTCGCGGGTATTCTGAGCAAAGCACTAAAAGCTCAGGGGGTTCTAGTAACACCCCCTGACATAAGTCATAAAACATTTCTCCCTCTCTAATTTTATAAATAAAAAAAATGACGTTTATCGTCGAAAGGAAAATCTTATGCAAGATAGTCATGTCAAAAATATACCCTTTGCAAGCGGTATCGACGCCCTCTATTACTTTGCACAAAGCGGTGCTTTCTATGATCGGTTATATGAGGACATCATTAATCAGATCGAAGACAAGAAAGCCTATTATAAATCCCTCAACTATCAGTACGCGGATAATGACATTATCGTAAAGATCAACGGAATCGATGTTGTTTATAGCGGTATGGGTAGAGATGGATTTCATTGGTTCAATCATGACTTCTTTCGATCAGGATTTAAAGATCCTGAGAAGGCTATGAACATTCATAACATTCGAATACAGCTCAATGCTGTTGGAATCTATACTTTGGGCTTAAAATCGCTTATAGAGTACATTAATAAAAAATTCTTGGGTGAGTTCACTATGAGAGTGTTTCCCGTGACACGGATCGATCTTAATATGTTTATCCAACACGATTTCAGCTATCTACGGAAAGAGATGATCCTCTCTAAGAAGCAAAGCCATTCTGCCAACATCGGAGAACGATCAAGCGGTTATGAATTGGAAACGTACTATGTAGGAAAGAAACCGTTCTTACTGCGTATATACAATAAGCACAAAGAACTGACAACTGCATCACAATTCAAACGGGAGATCATGCACAACCATTTCGGAGTAAACGGGATGAATTTGCAAGAACCGATTTTCAATGTCGAATTTGAACTCCATAGGGAATATTTAAAGACATTCGGAATCGATACGATCGATGATGCATTGATACGTGCTGAGAGTCTATTTAAAAGCTCATGTGACCTTATCAAGCTTATCGACACAGAAAGTATCAGTGAGAAGCAATTGAACTCTCCTAATCGAAAGCGTGCAGACATATTACCAATTTGGGAATATATCAAAGAGAACTACTCAATCATTGAATTTATGCAAGTAGATACCCCATTAGAGAAGATAGAGCGGATTAGCTTTCGATACTCACTGCAAGATGCAGAGAAATCGATCAAAAAGGTCATTACACGGTTACTGGTACACGGTAATGACCCAACACTTTTATTTTTCCTCGATGTGCTTCAAAGAGCCAAAGCGGAATTCGATCTGAGACAGAACATTAAAAACCTGCATGAGGAGCATACGGAGCAACCGACATTTGAAGAGGAACTCAAACAATACAGCGATGATGGGTTATGGAATCTAGATAATAAGCTCTCTATTGAGATGGACGGATTGGATATGGATTCGCCTTTGTATGATGATCTCTCATACCGCTACATTGCACTCACGAATGAGATGCAACGGCGTAAGCTGATTCCCGATATGTTTTAGGGAGATGAAATGCTTGAAGAAAAATTCCAAGAGCTTAATGAAAAGCTCGACATTATTTTAACACTTCATCGATCACTGCCTCAGTGGTATCCGATTACACGGGAATTTGCAACTGAGTGCGGATATAAAACCATCGACGGGTTGCGTAAATGGTGTTACAACAATCTTAATCCTGAGGATTTTGTGAAACGAGGCAAGCTATGGTATATCAATATCAAATCACTACCAATAGTCAAAATAAAAGCATTTTAGCTGTAAAATTCTCTCCGTCAGTGACTGGCTTATCAAGGAGAAATCAATGATAAGTCGAGTTTACGCAAACCAACACGGCATTATTACGTTAGACAGCGACATGTTCGGTACTCGGAAGCGAATTTCTACTGGAAAAAAAGCAGATAAACGTCTTTTAAAATGGTATGAAAAAAACTTTGATACTGAATACCGTGAGTTATTTGAGGAAAAATACCAACCCAAAAAAGAAGATTATAGCGATCTTACATTACGAGAGTATGGGATGATGGTTCTTGATCTTACAAGTGAGAATAGAAGGCAATACGTGCATGAACGTATTAAAAAGACATTTAGGCTCATTTGTGATTTTGAGATGAACGATTCAAAGAAGTTTGGAGAATTTCTATTAACTGATATTAAAACTACGCACGTTATGAAGTGGCAACGGGAAAGTGGGCTTTCGCCTCAAACTGTTTCCACATATCGTGCGTATTTGAATATCGTATTACAAACGGCTATGAATGACGATATCATCAGGAAAAACCCCGTAACACTGGTAAAACTACCGAAGAAACATTCGGTAAAAGAACACGTGTACTATACAGAAGATGAGATAAAGAAGATTCTTGAATCTGCAAAAGGGCAGTTGAAAAACTATATTCAAATTGCTTTTTTTACAGGTATGAGAGGATCGGAGCTTGTTGGTCTAAAATGGGATGATATTGACTTTAAAAAAGAGGTCATACGTGTTGATTCTCGAATTGTAAGAGGCGTTGAAGATGAAACGAAGTCACGTAAGATTAGATTCGTTCCAATGTTTAAGCAGTGCAAAGAAGCATTGCTAAAACAAAGAATGTATAGCGGTCTAAAAGAATTCGTTTTTATCAATCAATCTGGGAACAACTATTACGGTTCACCAACCATGAATTTTAGATTTAAAAAACTGTTGTCCGATAACAATTTAAGACATGGAACTGTCCATGATTTAAGACGCTCATTCAATACAATTTTGAAAGAGTACGGTTATCCTACCGACTGGATTTTAGACATAATGGGTCACGTAGATGATCGTGTTAATCGCAATCACTACACTGGAAAACTAAGAGTAGATGCTACAAAAGTTAACAATATTGCCATATGATCATGGCAACCTTTTGGCAACCCTATCAAAAATAGGCTCTGTAAGTGCCTATATTAGGTCGCTTAATGACATTGTAGCATAAGGCTACCCTTGGTAAAATCTCACAAAAGGGATCAATATGAGTAAAAAAGCACTTTGCATTATGAGCGGCGGGATGGATTCGACTCTTGTCGCCTACATTATGCGCTCACGCGGCTATGAGATTGTCGCGCTTCATTTTAATTACGGTCAGCGAACCGTGGAAAAAGAGCTTTCCAGTTTTCATGCTATCTGTGAGGATTTAGAGGTGAGTGAAAAATACGAGATTGACCTCGATTTTTTTAAAACCATCGGTGCATCAGCATTGACCGATCACAGTATCGATGTCCCTACGGGAGGGATCGAAGTGGGGGTTCCGATTACATATGTGCCGTTTCGAAACGGGATATTTCTCTCTATAGCCACTGCTATAGCCGAAAAAGAGGGGTGTTCTTCTATCGCGATCGGAGTGGTCGAAGAGGACAGCAGCGGTTATCCCGACTGTCGAGAATCCTTTATCGATGCGTTTACTAAAGCGGCAAATTTGGGAACCAAAGAGACGACGAATATCTCGATTGAGATGCCTCTCGTACGTCTCCAAAAATCGCAGATTGTCCAAGAAGCATTAATCCTCGGTGCACCTTTACATTTGACATGGAGTTGTTATCAGAGCGAAGATAAAGCATGCGGTGTGTGTGACAGCTGTCGTCTGCGATTACGCGGGTTTGAACGTGCCGGAGTGATAGACCCTATAGATTATGTTTAATCACCTCATATCTCCCATAACGATCCATTACCGTCCTCGCAATCGTAATACTTATATTACGATAACTCATAACTCAGAGGTATGTGTACGGACACCGATTAAAGATGAGAGCCGTATTCGTACAATTTTGCGAGAGCGAGAAGGGTGGATACGATCCAAACTTACTGCTATGGCTTCTCGATCACAAATGGAGCATACCCTCGGAGAATCCATCCGATTCCGAGGAGAGTGTGTCGCAGTAACGCAATTTCCCCATCTTTCCAAAACACTCGAAAAAGCTAAAAACAGCATTGATATTGAAAAATATTACCATCATTTTTACAAAAATGAGGCACTTTTGACGTTGCCATCACGTGTATCACATTATGCACGAAAGATGGATTTACACCCTAAAGAGATACGATTTAAAAAAATGAGACGACGGTGGGGAAGCTGTAACAGCGAGGGAATTGTGACACTTAACACGATGATGATGCAACTCTCGTATACCCACATCGACTATATCATTGTTCATGAATTAGCTCATTTGCGTTATATGAATCACGCGAAAGAATTTCATGCATTGGTGCGGACTGTTTTAGACAATGAGAAAACATTGCGCCGAGAATTAAAACAGATACGAATCGGCTAAAAATCGAGTTCAAGCTGCTTCATAGAAGATCGAGACGGATTTAAGATCCCTTTATCAACTCCTGCAACAAGAGCAAAATGGAAGATTTTAGATTGTAAGATTGTTAATATTTCTTCGGGGTAACGGTAGAAAAAGATATTTTCTACCCCGATAGTGAGGGAAGAACGCATCGTTTCAGGTAGCAGATAGATGATTTTAGCCCATGCCGCCTGCGCGTCTAAAAAGTCGATCTGTTCATCGATAAGTTCAAGCAGTGGTTCGAAAATGACTACGCGGTCGCTGCTGCCGAACTCTTTGCTCTCCAAACGAGAGTTAGTAAAAACGGGAATAAAATGTCCCATTTTACTAAAGCCGCGTATTTGAAATGGAATGCGTAAAAAGGTATAAAAAAAGAGAAGATGTTCTAGATAGGGAATAAAGAAGGGTGAGAGCATCTGCCGTTCATAAAAAGTATCATTATGGATAAAGGAAGTTTCAAACAGCGTTTGTTCGATGATCGTAATCGTATTTTCCTGCGCACGTATCAGCTGAGCATGGTCAATAAAAATATTAACATCGGTAAGGGCAGGGGAAAAAAGGACGATTGATTTTTTCTCAAGCGGCCACAGTTTTTCCCATATATCCTTCATCGATCCTTCAATATTGCAAAAAGTCGGCGGTGTTGAAATCATCGAAGAGAGATGTAATGTAATTGGATCGCAAGCGTAGACTTGAAGCTCTTTTTCGAGAAGATAAAAACGCAGCAGTTTCTTGAGTGCATTATCGATATTATCGACTTTAATCCAGGCAACTTCACTGTCGCTGATTTGGGTCGGTTTATCAAACATGACGCCGTAAGCACCGTTTTGAAGCGCTTCAGGGATATCATCAGGGGTGTAGGCAACAAAAAACGATCCTCTCTTCACTTTGGAAGGATCAAAGACGACACTTTCAAAGAGACTGACCGATGGTTCTCCTAAGAGGATTCCCTTGGTCAGTGCGAGGATATTTTCAAGTCTCATCCCACCGAACTTCCGCTAAGGCGTGTTTTTTCAGGGCGAATGAGGCATAGTCCGTCTGCATCTTTAGCTGCGAGAATCATACCTTCGGAGAGCATCCCCATGAGTTTAGCAGGTTTTAGATTGGCGACAACACACACTTGCGTTCCGATCAGTGATTCAGCACTGTAATACTCACGGATACCGGCGATAATTTGTCGAGGTGAATCCTCCCCGAGATCAACTTGGAGTTTGAGAAGTTTTGAACTTTTCGGAACTTCTTGAGCGTTAAGGACGGTTCCGATTTTAAGCGATGTTTGGAAAAACTGGTCGATGGTAATAAGCCCTTCAAGTGATACGGTAGACTCTTTTTTATCTTCCAATACCGGATGCTCAACTTTTGGAGCTTCTTCGATCATTGCTTTGGGAGCCTCTTGCATCAACGGCTCATCCACACGCGGGAAGAGCGGAGGTATTTTTTTAATAGTAAAGGTATCAAGAAGACCTTTATTAAGGATGAGTTTAGTATAGCTCTCAGTAGTGATTTCAAATCCGAGTGCATCCGCAATGGTTGCAGTAGTACTTGGCATAATAGAGTGTAGCATCACGGACGCTTTTGCCAATAGATTGGCAACCAATGCAACCGTGGCGAGAGCTTCATCATTACGCCCTTCTTTGATTTTAACCCATGGCGCGTGTTCTTCGATCGCTTTGTTGCCAATAGTAAATACTTTCCAAAGTTCTTCAAGATAACGGTGCAACTGCAACTCACCTAGATAGTTTTCAAGTGAGGATAAAATAGTGTGAGCATCGTCGAGCTCTTTAGAATGATATTTCTCAACATTGATACTGTCGATGACAAAGTCAGAATATTTTTCAGACATACCGATGATACGGTTGAGAAGATTTCCCAAATCGTTGCTGAGATCAGAGTTCATACGGTCGATGAGGGCACGTTGTGAGAAGTCACCGTCTTGTCCGAATGGAACTTCACGCATCATGAAATAGCGGAAATTTTCGACACCATAATGTTTGGAAACTTCACGAGGATCGACGACATTTCCTTTTGATTTTGACATTTTTTCACCATCGCGCGTCCACCATCCGTGTGCACCGATGTGTTTAGGCAAAGGCAAACCGAGACTCATCAAAAATGCCGGCCAGTAGATCGCATGGAAACGGAGGATATCTTTACCGACCAATTGAACGTTCGCCGGCCAGAAATCCATCTTCGCCTCATCCGAGCCGTATCCGAGTGCGGTGACATAGTTCATCAGAGCATCAAGCCACACGTACATAACGTGTTTAGGCTCATTAAGTGATTCAGGAAGATGAACCCCCCAACTAAAACTGGTGCGGGTGACAGAGAGATCGTTCAATCCCCCTTTAACAAAGCTGATTACTTCATTGCGGCGTGATTTTGGGAGGATGAATTCGGGATGGGCTTCGTAATACTCCAACAAAGGTTTTTCGTATTTGGAGAGACGGAAAAAGTAACTCTCTTCCTTGACGATAGTGGTTGCTCTGCCACAGTCGGGACAGCCGCCGCCATCCATGAGCTGAGATTCGGGAAAGAAGCTCTCACAGCTGACGCAGTAGTTCCCCTCATAAAAATCTTTATAAATATCACCGTTCTCATGCATCTTTAAAAATGCGGCTTGAACCCCTTTTTTATGGGTTTCATCCGTAGTTCGGATAAATTGATCGTAACTAATATCAAATTCATCCCAGAGATTACGGAATGTTGCACTGATTTCATCGGCAAATTCTTGGGTTGGCTTCTCTAATTTTTTAGCTGCTTCTTCGATTTTTTGACCGTGTTCATCGGTTCCGGTTAGAAAATAGGTTTCATTTCCGATAAGGCGTGAATGGCGAGCAAGAGTATCGGCGATAAATGTCGTGTAAGCGTGACCAATATGGGCTTCACCGTTGACGTAATAGATAGGAGTTGTAATGTAATTTTTCATGCTAATTTTTATCCTTTAGAAATTCAATCGTTTTATTAAAAATCAAATCCGCCGGTTTCACCCTTGGACATACTTTCATACACAATTCGAATGTATTTGGTTCGGATTTCACACCCGATACAGTGTTCGCAGACGTAGCAGCTGTTTACGTTATGCTCTTGTTGACATGCCTTGAGGGTTTGGATTGCTTCATCCAGCCGCTCTTCGTATTCATTATTGCTGTCCGGCATAGACACTTAAAACCTCATTGATTTCATCGCATGAACCGAAGAAACACGGACTGGTATCATGAACGTGTTTAGGTTCTTTTTCCAAAACACGCTTACTTCCATCAACCGCTTTTCCACCCGCTTTTTCGAAGATAAAGGCAAAAGGAAATACTTCAAACAACATTCGTAGTTTTCCCTCCGGCTTATCACTGGCACCCGGATAACTGAATAATCCGCCCCCTTTGAGAAGGATTTGGTGCAAATCGGGGACCATACCTCCTGAATAGCGAAGGCGATAACCGCGTGCAAAGAAACTATCTATCATCTCTTTATGGAATGGTGCCCAGCACTGTTGTGTACCACCCGGTGCATTTATTTTTCCTTTTTCGTTCAAGTGAATCTCTTTAACGTATTCGAACTCACCATTTTGGAGAAGGTAGAGGGATACTTTATCCTCATCGGCAAATACCAGCTCAACACGCGGTCCGTAAACGACATAACAGCTGGCAACCATTTTACTCGGGGTAAATTCACCTTCATAAATCCCGAAAATCGAACCGACACTGAGATTGACATCAACGAGTGATGAACCATCAAGCGGATCAAAAGCAATGAAGTAATGACCGTTTTCGTTTAGCACCATCGGGTGTTCTTTCTCTTCGCTGGCAATGGTATGTACGCCATCTACACGGCTCAGTTCTTCCTCGATAATCAAATCGCTTTGAATATCGAGCTGAAGTTGGGTTTCCCCTGAGCTGTTTTGCTCTTGTGAATAACCTATGTCTTTGACATCAATCGCATTTTTGATCCGTATAGCACTATTTTGAATTGCTTCTAAAATAACATTCATTCCATAACCTTTGCATGAGCTAAAATCCACTCGATCGCCTGATCGGGGTTATTAAGATCGAGTATATCAATCCCCTTTGGGATAACATAATGAGCCGTATCGATACTTTCATCGATCGCGAGAGCATTCATATAGGGAAAATAGTCAGTATCGATTGAACCCCGAAAAATGCTGATACGCGGAAGGGGAAGATTTTTAAGTCCCTCGACCAGCAATACGTCAAACTCGCCGAAAAGCGAGATAAGCTCATCGAGCTCTTTATGGCGTTGTGAAAAATAGGTGGTACGGGTAGGGGAGGTGACGATTACCTCGGCTCCCGTATCGCTGAATTTATAACTGTCTTTTCCCGGAACGTCGAATTGAGCTTTATCTTTGGGATCGTTTTTTACGATGGCAACTTGTAAATTATGTTCATGGATCAATTTTCGAGCCACTTTCAGAATCAGTGTTGTTTTGCCGCTGTTGGAAGGACCGGTAAAAGCTACCGCTAAACGTTTTTTCAAAAAAATCAACCTCTGTTAAATTATAGGTATTATAGTCAAGGTTCATTTTAATCTTTCTAAAGAGGCCGAAAAAATCAATTGTAAGTTGATATACGCTAAAGTTACTGAAGTATACAGTGTGAGTTTGGAGTTAAAAAAATGTTAAAATCGTTGTTTTTGGTAATGATATTTACTTTTTCTGCTATTGCGTCGGAATCGGTTGCTTTTATTAAAAGTGCACAGGGTGATGCGGTAGTTAAGAGAGAAAATACAGTGATCCCTGCACAAAAAGGGGTAGCTCTTTTTACTAAGGATATTCTGCAAACGGGAGCTAGTGGAAGTATGGGTGTTTCGTTTAATGACGGAACACGTATTGCGGTAGGCTCAAAAAGTATATTGGTGATTGATAATTATCTTTTTGCCCCTTCCCAAAAGGATTTTCGTTTTGATTTAAATCTCCAAAAGGGGACAGCAGTTTTTGAATCGGGTAAAATCAGTAAACTCGCACCTGAAAAAGTACATTTTAAAGTTCCGCAAGGTGTTATCGGCATTCGTGGAACCAAATTCGTAGTAGAGGCAGAATAATAATGGAACCGCTTTTAATTTGGAGTGCCATTCTTTTATCCTTGCCGTTTCTCACTACAGAACCTAAAACGACGGTCGTTTTATTGGAAAATGATGCCGTTCATAATGCGGTTGAAGTAACGACCCAAGCGGGTAGTGTCGTGATTGATCAGCCTTACTACTACACGACGATGGTTTCATCGGATAAACAACCTTCTGTTGTAGAAAAAGCGGATCCTGATTTTATTCGTCAGAAATATGCAGCGGTTTTAAAGGCGCTGCCTGAAAAAGCTGTTTCAATGTTATTTTATTTTGAGCCGGGGACGGCAGAAATAGCGCAAGAGTCAAAAGATCAGGTTGAAGCATTGATTACGCTGATCGAAGCACGTGAACCTGCCACAGTTGATATCATCGGACACTCTGATCGTGCCGGGGATGCCGATAAAAACTATGAATTGGCATTGGATCGTGCTCATGCGGTAGAAAAATTTCTTCTTGAACGTAACGTGAAATTGGAACGCTGTTCTGTTGTCTCGTACGGTGAAAGTGAACCGATAATTCAAACAGAAGACGGTGTCTCTGAACCCAAAAATCGCCGTGTCGAAGTCATTGTACGCTGATTAATGAAATCCGTATTTCTTGCTGTGGGGTCAATGATCCTAACGATATGCTTTTATCTGTTCTGGTGGCAAAGCCCATTACTTTCACAGCTGGATTACAAAAGTTATGACCTTTTAACGCACACTTTTCCCTCATACCATACTCCAGGCTCTACGGTTGTCGTAGAGATTGACGATAAGAGCTTAAAAGCATTCGGTCAATGGCCGTGGCCTCGAATGATTACTGCAGAACTGGTTAATTCGATAGCAGATGCCAATCCCTCAGCCGTCGCGCTGGATATCGTATTTTCTGAAAAAGACAGATCATCACCCGTTACTCTGCGCACCTTTTATCGGGATTTTTTCGATATTAATATTTCATTGGAAGGGCTTCCAAAAGAATTAGACGATAATGATCGTATTTTGTCCGAGGCAATCACTCGAACCAAAACGGTATTGCCCGTATTCTCAGACATCAGTGTGCAGGGAAAAGAATGCGTATTGCCCTCTACGGTGATACAAAAGGATGAAATACCGACAGAGCAATTTCAGAATATAGGGAATGTAGTATGTAGCTTACCAATGTATCAGCAGCGTGCAAAGGGGATTGGGCACATTCATGCCGTTGCAGATAGTGATGGTACATTGCGACGTTTATCACTGCTGATGCGTCACAATAACACTCTTATTCCAACGCTTGGGATTGCGGCTGTCACTTCGATAGAACCTACTATTCGGATATATCCTCTCTCAGCTTTGATGGGGGATATGGAATTAACCGTTGCCGGAAGCCGTTTTGCGCTAGATCAACATAGTAATGCTCTGCTTGAATTTTATCCGTTCGAACAGTATGAGAGAGTTTCTGCTTATGATCTACTCACTCATACGTATGATCCGAAGCGGTTGCAGGGCAAATTTGTTTTTGTCGGTGCTACCGCTTTTGGTCTGGATACATGGCATACGATAAGTGACGGTTCCGTCCGTCCCGGAGTATTTACCCACGCCACGGTGGTTGAGAATCTAATCAACGGTGATTTGAAAGTTCAGCCATCATTCTATCGACCGCTTAATATTGTAAGCTCATTTGTGATTGCTTTGGTCATGTTGATATTAATGATTCGTAAGCGATACCTTAGCGTCCTTTTCTTCAGCATAATGGTAGTGAGTGTGGCAATGCTTATTACCTATCTGGCTTGGCAGCAGCATATTTATCTATCTCTTGGGTATTTAATTATTCCGTTGTTGTCATATCTGTTTATCCTATCCTTGTTAATGTTTGTTATCGATTATCGTGACAAAAAAAGATTTATCGATGAGATACAACGTACATCCGAACAAAAATCTCGTTTAAAAAGTGCCCTTGATCGGAGTGAAAATGAAATCGAGTACCAAAAAGCGATGTTATTTCAGCAATCCAAACTGGCTGCTATGGGAGAAATGATCGATAACATCGCTCATCAATGGCGTCAACCTCTTAATATGCTCAGTGTGATTGTGCAAGATACCCAATATGCATACGGATCCGGAAAAGTGGATAAAAATTATATCGATACCATGACTTCCGAATCGATGGAACAGATTGTATTTATGTCTCAGACAATTGAGGATTTTCGTAATTTCATCAAACCGGATCAAAAAAATGCTTCATTTGATTTAAATCAGCCGGTTGCTGAGTCGCTTGAACTGCTTGCAGGGATGTTTGAATCTCAACGGATCATCATCGATGTACAGTATTGCGATAATCCATTGGATATATTCGGATCCGCCAGTGAATTTAAACAGGTAATGATTAACCTGCTTCATAATGCTCGTGATGCACTGATAGAGAATCAGTCTCCTAATCCTACGATTACTCTCCGTGTTTTTGGAGATGATACATATGGTGCAATTACTCTCCAAGATAATGGAGGGGGGATTCATCCTGATGTCATTGAGCGAATTTTTGAGCCTTATTTTACAACTAAAGAAGAAGGTAAAGGCAGCGGTATCGGTCTGTATATGTCTTATGCAATTATTCGGACCAAAATGGGTGGAAGTATTGGGGTTGAAAATGTTGATAACGGTACAATGTTTACACTTACACTTCCGCTGTGGAGAGACTTTGAGGAAAAAGATTCTAAAAAATTCTAAGGCTATTTAACGTATAATGGTGATTATTCGATGACAAAAGGATTAGGATGCGATTTTCTTGGATAGCTTTATCAGCTTTATTGGCCTTTAGCGGATGTGCACAAAAAGGGGCATTTGATCTTTTTAAGATGGATGAAGCGCATGAACGTGCCGTCGAGCAGCTTCGTAGCGGAACGATTCTTCTTTCATTGGAGACAAAAGCGATTATTTCTTCAGTGTATCTCAACAAAATCGATTCGGTTAAATACAAAGATGGGGAAAACTTTCTTGTTGCACTTTATATCGAGAAAGACAGCACAATTATTAAAAATAGAGATTGGGAAACCTATGGGTATACCCTGATGCTAAACGGTAAAAAGGCAACGGCGGTAGAATCTCTTGATGAAAAAGATGTCCGCCGATCATTGATTCCGGTACACAACAGCTGGTATCGATACTATATTATTCGGTTTGACTCAGTACCTGGCGACTCTTTAGCGCTTCGGCTCGAAAATAATCAGACTGGCTCGGTTGAGTTAAATTATCAAAAATAGCTTTGATCGATACCTCTTCGCCTAATATTTTTTTATACATAACATAGTTGGCAAGTACACGCTTGCCATACTCCCGATTCTCATCATTTCCAATCAGTTCCATACTCAAAAACGGTTCATATTCACCTGGTAAAAATCGTCCTCCCTCCAAGAGAAGGCGTTTTGTTGATCCGAGTCCCCCATTGTAACCATACGCAATCAATATAGGATTATGGAGATTGTGGATTAAATGCTGTAAATGGGCAATCGAATAAGCGATACTCAGTTCAGGCTGCAGCATATCGAAATAAGTCGTCGGTTTAAGAGGATGAACTTTGCTTATACTATCGACATTAAACGGCATAATCTGCATCAGTCCCAACGCAAACGAGCGTGAAATAAGTCCGGGGATAAATCGTGTTTCCTGACGCATAAGAGCATACACAAGGGCTTTTTGATCAGCATTTAACGTCGTCATATATTGATCGTAGGGCATCGTAAAGTTATGGATGTACGGTTCATAGGTCCGCTCTAATACATATCCTTGAACACCGAGCGAGTCTTCTCCATCACATCGGTCAATCAGATTCACGATGGTATCAGGTGTTGACGCTTTAACCTCTTCGGCGAATACCCGCCATTGGAACGGATCAACGCCGTTGATACTATTAGTGTGCTGGATAGTAGGAAGCGTTGTGAAATAATTTTCAGTTGGCAATTGAAGCAGTTCACGTGCGTAAAGAACATACATATTAATATCTAGGCTATTTGAGAGTTCAGTAAGATAATTTTGATCTTTGGTAATCTCATAAAGCCAAAAAATGGCTTTATCACGATCAATCGGACTATAAAATCGTCCCTTAGCTTCTTTTAAATGCTCCACTGCAATATCAAGCTTAGCGTATTTAACGGCATTCATTGCAAGAAAAAAATGGGTTTGAGGGTCAAAATGTCCTATGGAAACCATGGAAAGCGATTGCTGTAACTGCTCCATTGCGGGATCGGTAACAGTGAGGAAGACAATCTGTCCAAACACATTGCTTTGGGTTAGTGCTTCTAATACTTCATTTGAAAGCGGATGGTTGAAGTGCTCATGACGGTACGTTGCGCCTGCTAGGCGAAACACAATGTTTTCATTGGCAATATTGTCAACGGACGTGTACATACTTTCTTGATTCATGGCTCTAAGCCATTGCGTATTACCGAAGCGGTTATTGAGTCGATTTGCTATTTCCTCTCGCTCTTCGGGCTTGAGCGCTGTTGCTTTCGCCGGTGTAAGTGCCAACATTAAACAGTCGTCTTGCTCGATTAAAGGGAGATTGCATGCTTGCTCACGCATGCACGATGCTGTATATTTAATTTCCGTTTCATCGGTTTTTGCCGCATAGTCAAATAAAAAACGCTCGTTGACATTATCGACTTGATAAAATGCTTCAGAAGCCTCTGATGCATTAATGTCCTGATGTAAAAACTGCCAAATCAAAAAGTTTTTTTGACGTGAAGCGGGTTTATCATTGATTTCATTAAGAGTGATGGCCCATGCTCCACTAATGAGGAGCATTGATAAAATAACCGAACGCATTAGGAGAAGACTAAAGCATTTATGATGTTGACCAATAGCACATCTAAGACTTGAAGCAAAATAACCAAGATAAGAGGGGCGAGGTCGATACCGTTGAAAACAGTCGGCATGATACGTCGAACAAGTCTATATGCCGGTTCTGTAAGGCGATAGATAATTTGTACGATCGGATTGTACGGATCTGGGCGTACCCATGAGAGGAGGGCACCGATAATCAAAACCCAGATATAGACGGTAATAAGAGAGTGGACGATTCCTCCCAATCCAGAAATAATACCGGTCATCATTTAACCACCTCTTTGAGATAATTTTTAAGATGTTGATACAAATCATTTAATTCGGGTCCGTGTTCCGCACCGCCGATAAGGATACGAAGCGGCTGAAACAGGTTTTTGCCTTTCAAACCGCTGTGCTCCATCAAATACGCTTTATATGAGTCGTAATCATCAAAATGAGGTGCTTTAAGGGTAATTTCACGAAGTATGTCAAATCCCTCTTTATATTCATCAGGGACAATTTTAGGAGCAAAAACTGCACTGATTTTACTGCGAAGCTCTTTAAGTGTACTGGCTTCTTCGAGGAATACCTTGGCAAGTTGACCTATCTCTTCATCAGCAAATCCGACATAGCGAGAGAGCTCTTTAGGATCTAATCCTTTAAGATGCTCACGGTTGATGAATTTGAGTTTGTCGATATCAAAACGGGCGGGGGCTTTTGAAATGGTACGTAAATCAAACCATTTGATTGCCTCTTTAAGATTGAAAATTTCCGTTGGTGTTTTATTCCCCATCATAATCAAATAGTTGGTAATTGCTTCGGGTAAAAATCCTTCTTCAAGAAGCCATTTGACACTGGAAGCATCATCACGCTTGGACATCTTTTTTCCCTCAGTATTGAGGATGATTGGTAGATGTGCGTATTCGACTTTTTTAGTATACCCCAGTGCTTCATGGATAGCGATCTGTTTTGGAGTATCACTCAGATAGTCTTCTCCTCGAATAATCAGGGAAATATCGGCCAACATATCATCTATCGCACAGGCAAAATTATAGGTTGGATATTTATCGGCACGCATCAAGATAAAACTGTCGATATCATCGGGGGCAAACGTACTTTCTCCCTTGATTAAATCAGTGACCGTAATGGAGTGATCCGGTTTTTTGAGTCGGATCGTGAAGGGATTTGTATTGTCGATCACCGCTTCGGCAGAGAGATTTTCACAGGTACCGTCATAGCGATAGGCAATTTTACCTTCTTTGGAAGCTTCGCGTTTGGCATCAAGAGTTTCAGAAGTACAAAAACAGTTAAATGCTTTTTTGTCTTGAAGCAGCTGGATGGCCATTGCGCGGTGAAATCGAAGATTATTGCTTTGAAGCTGTTCTTCTTGATGTTTGATTCCAAAAAGAGCCAATATCTCGAAAATTTCTTTTTCTTTACCTGGGATATTGCGTTCCTGATCGCTATCTTCAATACGGATCAATAGCGGTTCATCGCGTTGGAGGGCTGAAATATAGTTAAAAAGTGCGACGCGGAGATTGCCAATGTGCATATCTCCCGTCGGACTTGGGGCAAAACGGAGCATAAGTATTCTTTCCTAAAATATTTTTCGTATTTTAGCAGAAAGAGGCTAACTCACACCTTTTTACTAAGGGCTTCGATATGTGAACTATTGCCTAAAACGAGGAGAATATCACCCTTTTCTAAAATATCATCGTTTTCAAACGAGGTATACCAGACACCTTGATGTTTATAGGCGATCGGCTTTACCTCAAATTCATTTTCAAAAATTGGAGAGAGGATGGAGATACCAACCCAAAAGGATGGGACGGTAAGTTTAGCAATTTTCATTGTGATGGAAAGATCGATGGTTTCATAATGCATGTTCGCAACCATTTTTTTAACAATCTTTTTAGCCGATTCCATCTCTGGATAGATTACTTTTGCTGCGCCTAGCTTAGAGAGAATTTGCCCGTGGACCGTTGTGATCGCTTTGGCAACAACCGTTTCGACACCTAATTCTTTAAGTGCCATAACCGTGAGGATACTTGCCTCGATGTTTTCGCCGATACTTACTACGGCAACATCGACATTTCCTAATCCGGCTTCACGTAATGCCCGTATGTCGGTTGAATCAAGAACAATGGCATCTTGGACAAATTCATTGATATCTCTTACTTGCTCTTCATCCAAATCTACTGCAATTACACTCACCCCTTGTTGCGCCAAACCTTTTGCAACATGAAAACCAAATTTTCCTAATCCTACAACAGCGTATGTATCCATGTTATATAATTACCTTTCCTTCTGCATATTTAATACGGCTTTCCACCGCTTTTCCGACGATTACCATGGTGAAAGCGAATACACCGACACGTCCCATCAGCATCAAAATAATAATATTGAGTTTCCCCCAATCGCTGAAGAGAGCACTGTAACTCAGCACCCCGCCGTTACCCGTCGAAACTCCAACGGTACCGAATGCCGAAGTTGTCTCAAACAAAATTCGTAAAAAAGGTAGGCGCTCTACTTCACTTAAAATGATAGTCGAAACGACAACATAAATGGATGCAACGAAGATAATTGCGTATGCTTTATTGATCTGATACGGTGAAAGAGAGCGACGAAAAATATGAGCACGCGTATCACCGCGTAATGTATACCATACGCCGATAAGTGCCAATGCCACTGCTGTGGTTTTGATACCTCCCGCCGTACCACCGGGGCTACCACCGGTCATCATAAAGAACGTTCCGAAGAAAAGATTAGAGTCGGTCAGAGTGGAAAAATCGATCGTATTAAAACCGGCTGTACGGTAATTTACCGAAGTAAACCAGGCGGCTAAAATCTTTTGATAGGTAGTCATAGATCCAAAGGATTTTGGGTTATTCCACTCCATAGAAAGCAGTATTGCCATTCCTAATACTATTAGCAGGACAGTCATTGTCAATACTAATTTTGTGTGCGTAGAAAGTCGTAATACACGCCCTCGATGGTAATGATAGAGTTCAAGAAGAACCAGATATCCTAGCCCTCCGAGGATAATTAATACCGGTATGGTAATGTTAATAACAAAATCACTTCGATATCCCATCATATTATCGCTAAAGAGTGAAAATCCCGCATTGTTAAAAGCCGATACGGCATGAAAGATTCCAAACCATGCGGCACGATCCAATGGCATATCTACCCAAAAACGCAGTGTCAATATTACCATGCCGATGACTTCGATTATGAAGATGGTTGAAAATACAATTTTCAAAAACCGTACCAATCCGTCCATCCCGGGATAATTAAGCGATTCTTGCAAGATCAGACGGTCACGATGAGCAATCTTTTGACGGCGCATAACAGCCATAAAGGTAACTGCAGTCATATAACCTAAACCGCCGATTTGTATTAAAAGGAGAATAACGATATGTCCGAAAGAGGTGAAATCAACGGGGGTGTCTTTAACAATCAGTCCGGTTACACAAACCGCCGATGTAGATGTAAACAAAGCATCCATAAACCTTAGTTCACCATTATGAGCGAACGGAAGGGAGAGTAAAACAGCTCCAAAAAAAATCAATGCGATAAAGCTAAATAAAATTAATTTGATTTCTCGAGTATGCGTGGGAGATCCTTAATAGAATAATATAAGTTTAATCGCGAAATGCTACGCTTCTGTTGCTTAAGGGCTACTTTAAGTAGAAATATTAAAAATTAAAAGAGTTGAATAGTGAAAAGATCAGAGGTCTAGAACGAATAATGGAACTAAGGCGAAATATTTGGGGAAGTTTAGAAGTGGTGACCCCAACGAGATTCGAACTCGTATGGCCAGAATGAAAATCTGGAATCCTAACCATTAGATGATGGGGCCGACAATGAGACAGGTTAAACCTGAGCCGAAATTATACGGAGAATTTGCTGAAAAAAAGCTAAATGTACTGGATATTCCCGCAAATGCGGGAAGAGGGTGGATTAGTCGTTATAAAATGAGCGAAGTGCGCGGATAATAACGGCATTTTTAGAGATACTCTCTGCTTTTGCATTATCATCAACCAACTCATAAACATCCAACGGCAATGAGATCGAGAATGTTTTTGTTTCGATTTTTTTGCGTTTAGAAACAAGACTTGTAATGTTTTGAAGCATCTCAAGGATTTTCTTCGTATCAATCGGTTTTTGGATGAAGCTGTTAACCCCAACTTCGATTGATTCAGAAATTTTTTGGATATCGTTGCTCGCAGAAATAACGATAATGATTTGTGACGGGTTGATAGAACGGATACGACGAGCAAGCTCGATACCGTCGATTTCCGGCATGATGATATCAACAAAAACGATATCCGGATTTACTTTTTCATACATACGCAATGCTTCCGCACCGTTGTAAGCTGAAGTCACTTCAGCAAAGAAGTTTTTGAACGTTGAGCTCAAAAGGTCATTAGCAACAACTTCGTCTTCGACGACCATTGCTGTAAGTTTTTTGGTTTGTTCGGTGAGTTGAATCAAATCGACGTTAGATGACATGAATGCTCCTTTGTATTTTCAATGTTAAAAAATATCACTGTGGATAATTGTTGTTATTATAGATCATATTTTTTAGCATTACCTTAAAAAAACAACTTTAGATATAATTTTCATAAGAACGGTTTTTGTGAATGATATTTGTGATTAGTATTTGAGAAATTAATATTGTTTAAATTGTTCAAGCCACTCTATATTTGATTCATTTACTTTTTCTTGTTGGCGAAGGATTGAGTCAATAATACTTAATAGCGTTTGACGATCTAAAAATTGCAGAAGTGTTGGATCGATATGCGTCTGCTTGATACCATCATAACGGTTGAGAAGATTTTCGATATCAGTGATAAGTTGTTCTTTTGTTGATTCCATGATAAAAGTGTAACGTAGCTAAACTGAAATAGTATTTGATTAACATAATATATATTATATTTAAAATAAACATAATACGGAATATCGTATATTCATCCATGCTCTACGATTACGATAATGTATTTATAAAGCAGATTTTTTTTCCAAACACCCTTTTTCCATACAGTTTATTTTCGGCATAGGCTCAATATAGCGATCCAGCATCTCAGAGACTTTATCTGCATCAAATCCGCACACCCTTTCAGTTCCGATAATCATCAGCGGCCGTCGAATCAAAATGGGATTAGATAGTAGAAGGGCCATTGCTTCACCTTCATCTAACGTATTTGGAATTATTTCACCGTTTTTGATCGCAGGAGCGGCAGGGTTAAACCACTCTTCCACCCTCTTTTCTCCCATAAAGGACCTAAGCATTTCTTTGTCCAATCCATGCTCAAGAAGATTGCGTTCGATCAGCGTACAGCCGCTCTGACGTAGAATTTGCTTTTGCTTGGCATTAGCAGCACAAAAAGGTTTTTCATAAAATACGACTAACTTTACCATTACTCTATCCCGATTACCGCACGCCCGCGACGATTAAGATAAAACGTCTCATAGCCGTCATCCCCGATACTCATACACTCTCCTAAATACCCCTCATCGTAAAGTTCTAAGATGATATTTTTAACCTCAGTTTTGTCCATTTGGGCATATTCGGCGATATCATCCGATTCGTAAATATTATATTCCCACTCATCACTGAGATTAAAGATGGTTTTCATCACTTTGAGTTTTGTCTCAGACATGGGATTCCTTTAGGAAGGTAATTTGTTTTTGCAGAACAATGGTTTGGAGTGGATGGAGTTTTTCACGGGCAATCCACTTCTCAAATTCAGCACAGTAATGCATTTTGATTTCTGAATGCAACTTTTGTGCTTGATTGCTCAACTCCGATAATAATTCTTTGGCCTCATCAAAATTGTAGCTATTGAGCGGTCGAAGACGCCGAATAATGCCCTCTATCAGCCGGTCAGTGATATGTTCTTCCGCAAGAGCTAAAAAGTGTGATGCACGTAAAGCGTTAGCATAGTTTTCGTTCCAAATACGACCGTTGATCATCTGATCGCACGCCTGATCGATAAAGACCGGAAAAAGGTTCAAGACTTCCAGAAGTTCGCTAAAATCGTTATCGACAAGCGCACGAAAGAGCATACGGCTACGATTGCGTATATGACGACGAAGATCAGGATCGCCGATAACCTCAGGATTAAGCCGAGTAAAGCGTTCCAAAGCTCCTAATCGGGAGTGGTTGAATGCCATAATGGCTACATCGGTATTAGGATCACTGACTTGGATGGGATGAGAACCGCTGGGACGGTGAAACGCCCACAACAGCCGTGCTTCATCCTCCTCATGGTGCAGATAGATAGCATCGCCCTGCTCTTCGAAATCCAAATCATCTTTTAGCGTTTCGATATGTTCACGATAAGTCAAAGTAGACGGCATCTCCATAACGCTCAAACCTTTTCAAATTTTTTTTCTCACTCAGTAAAAACAGCGTCTGCATTGCGGGTGCTGTTTCAACCGTAAAATATCCATCACTCAGGATCACCGCCAGATTCTTTTCCCCTGCATGGGTATTCAGATACTCCAAAACGGGGCTAAATTGCGTCCCACCGTTACCTTTGGCAAAACTAATATTAGGTAATATCGATTGTGCATCATAGCTCTTTTTATCTTCGCTGTAGACTCGTTCATCGAATGGGATGACACTCACCTCGAAATCGTGACTCATGCGAACGATAGAGTCTATAATTCCCAAAAAACGCGCGAAGACATCCGATGTGATACTCATAGACCTATCCAGAAAGATAAAAAAGCTCAAACGGTTACGATCATATCGGTATCCGGGAAGATAAAGCCCCTGATGGATGAAGCGGCGATTGGGGTGGGAGAAATCAGATTCTTTATCGAAAAAACTCTCCGACATATAGGCATGTAACAACGTGTGCAGATCGATCGAGGGCTTGGTGATCTCATCGAACATCTCTAAAAGTGAGGCAGGGATATTCCCCTGCTTCCGCGCCGCACCCATCGCTTGGATAATCAGTGCGTCAAGCTCTTCCTCGGCGACCTGAGTATCCCCTTCATGCTCTATAATGTCCATTTTTTGCTGAGTTGGGTTGTTGTCACTCGGTACGCCTTCCCCATCATCGCTCTCACGGTAGAGGGCATGGTACACCTCCTCTACACTTTTGTCACGAAATGACTCGATCACCATCGCCTCTTCATCCGCATTTCCGACTCGCTGAAAATCACTGAGTAACAATCCGATCACGATATCACAACTGCGATTCCATGTCGGCTTTTCACGTCCTTTCATTCTGAAAGGATGTTTTAGAAGGATATGGAGCAGTATATGAGCGTAGAGATATTTGAGCCGTGCATCATCATAGCCCAGTGTTTTGCTCTCATCGACACGGATACTAACCCCATCGCTCTCGAAAAGCATGTGGGGATTGTTTTGATATTTGTGAGGGATCGAGAGGGCTAGGACACTTAAAAACGGATGGTCAAAGAGAAACTGAACCCGTATCTTCTCCAGTCTCTCGTTAAAGGATATAGTCGCCATAACGCTCAATCCATCCGTCAAATTCAGTACATTCGGCTATGGACGCGTCTTTGACGATGGCATCTTTGATCAACATTACCCCAAACTCGGTTGGCAAAATCTGTGCAAATCCGAACAGATGTTTCGAGGCATCTTCTCCACCGCGATACAGCTCCACCATCGCTGAGACAAGTGCATAGAGCAATGCCGGTTCGCTTTTATCGATAGCGGGGTATTCGCCCCGATAAATCGCTCCGACATCGGGGAGTTTTTCGTAGACTTTGACATACGAAAGAAACTCGATCCCCGCTCCGTATCCGATCAACCCGTAGATGATGGGGGCGATGCGGGAGGTATCATTAGTGGTTTTCAACACATTCGAGAGCATATGGTAACTGCGCGGTGTCGCAAAAGCAGGGTTGCTGTCATCTTCACTCACGCTCTCCGAGGTGAGCAGATCGGGACGGAAGCCCAAAAATCCTATCACAAATGAGTGCAACCCCTCTCGAATCGCGAAGAGTTTAAAATCCTCAAACCGTGCCTCGACGCTCAAATGCACCATCCGATTCGCCAGCGGTGTCGGGAGACGAAACACGACACCCCGATCGGATATGCGGTTCCCTGCACAGATAATACGCCATCCACTCGGTAACTCATACTCTCCCATTTTACGGTTCAGCACCAGTTGATAGATTGCCGCTTGCACTGATGGCGGAGCGGAATTAAGTTCATCGAGAAACAATATCCCGCTTGATTCTTTGTCACGCGGGAAAAAGATCGGCGGCATCCACACCGTCTGTTCATCCCGTATCGCGGGTACTCCACGCAAATCGACGGGATCCATTTGGGATAATCGGACATCGACGAGTTCCAAGGCATGTTTTTTTGCCACTTCAGCAACAATATATGATTTACCAATTCCCGGTGATCCGTGGATAAAGACGGGTATATCGGCACCGATGAGCGTATCGAGATGGGTATAGAGTTCGGTCGTGGTAATCGATGGGGTCTTCACGCACTCGCCTCCGCGATAAGGCAGGTAAAGCAGTGTTCTTGGTCATTACAGCTCTCACATGCCGGAGCGACTTTACCGATTGCATCATAGAGGAATTTTTTCCATAGTTTATCTTTGGGCTTCATCTGGGCTAGCTGCGGAAAATGCTGAGACATATAAGCTCCCATCTGGATACGGTTTTTGAAACCAAGATCTTGATAAAGATGATTCATTTCCAGCGATTTTTTAGCAATAAGTGGTGCTATAACATAGCGGGCTTCATCATTTATAGCGTATTTTTTTAGATAGCTTTCGATCTCATGTTGCATCATATCGTGTTCACTCATGGCATCCCTCCCAAAATATATGCATAGAATGCATTTTTTATTCACGAGATATTCTGATACCTGCTTATCAATATGATGAAATAATAATCACGAGCTACTCAATTTGATATTAATAAATGCTCTCAAAAAAGGTTATATTTTCATCACACAATAAAGGTTAATGAATGGCTAATAATGAGTTGATTTTTCAGGATGATGAGTTTATCGTTTCCAAAACCGATACGTCCGGTCGCATCACATATGGAAACGATTTGTTTATACAAATTTCAGGCTACAGTGAAAAAGAGCTTTTACACTCTCCACACAATATTTTGCGACATCCTGATATGCCAAAACTTATTTTCAAACTTCTTTGGGAACGGGTTCAAAACGGCAAAGAGATTTTTGCATACGTAAAAAATCAGACAAAAGATAAAAACTATTACTGGGTTTTTGCTCATGTAACCCCCTCTTATGACAATTTTGGAAAGATTATAGGCTTTCACTCCGTTCGTCGAAAACCTACCACTGAAGCACTGTCAGTAATCATCCCCCTTTATAGATCGCTTTTAAACGGAGAAAACAGTGGCGGTCTCAACGTATCACAATCTATTTTAGATGAACAATTATCCCAATCAGGAAAAAGTTATGACCAGTTTATCCTCTCTCTCTAAAGTTCAATACTTTAATATTGCCTCGTTGGCAATGGTGACGCTTATTCTTATGATAGAGATGTTTGTTAACGGCTTTCAATGGTTTCTTTTATTGGGGATTATCAATTTTTCATTCGGATGGGTGATTTTTGCCAATATTCGATGGGCAAAGCAGAGTATTAACAAAGTTGCAAATATAGTAAAACATGCAAAAATGGGTGAATTGGAGTCACGAATAACCGAGATAGATGATCATGCGGAAATATATGAACTCTCCTGGAATGTCAATAATTTACTTGATCAATTGGAAATTTTTATGCGGGAAATAAAAGCCGGCGTTGAACATGCCAGTGAAAATCTATACCATCGAAAAGTGCTTAAAAAAGGGTTAACGGGGGCTTTCGCCTATAACTGTGATCTGGTTAATCGTGGAATCGATGCCATGGAATTAAGTCATCATTTTATCCAACGTACAACGGTAAATGCACAGATTAGTGAGATTGCACAGGGGATTAACGGTTTTTTAATGATTCAAAAAGATACGGAACAAAATATATTACGATTAACGGAGATTGTAGAAACAAGTCAAAAAACAGCCTATACCTCCAATGCAACCGTAAAAGAGCTTGAAACAATCATTATAGAATTGGCATCTCTTCTTGAGTTGGTACAAACATCCGCATCAGCAATTACAGCACTTAATGAAAAAACAAATGAAATCAATTCTGTTGTAGAGTTAATTAAAGATATAGCCACTCAAACGAATCTTTTGGCATTGAATGCCGCTATTGAAGCAGCTCGTGCAGGAGAGCACGGAAGAGGTTTTGCCGTAGTTGCGGATGAAGTTCGTAAATTGGCTGAGAGAACTCACCAAGCGACCGGAGAGATCGGCATTGCCGTAGAAAGTTTACAAAAAGACAGCGGTGATCTTCAAAATAATGCTGAATCGATGAGCACTATCGCCAGCAGTTCTAGCCGGGCAATCGAAAATTTTCAGTATACCGTGCATAAATTCAATGCGGATGCGTTGCAAACAGCGAAAGATGCGAGTGAGATTGAAAATTCGACGTTTACCACATTGGCAAAGATGGATCATATTATCTTCAAAGCAAATGCGTATAGTTCTATATTTCATGGAAAACAAACGCAAGAATTCGGCGATCACCACACCTGCAGGCTCGGAATGTGGTATGAAAAAGGGTTGGGGAAAGAGCGCTTTTCTCATTTGCCAAGTTACTCTCAAATACTTACACCCCATGCTGTTATTCATAACAATATCAGTGAAAATATGAAATTTATTCAAAATGAAGACCGTGTCACAGAGAATAAAGATAAAGTGATTGCAAATTTTGTGGAGATGGAAGCGGCTAGTGATAATTTATTTACTGCGATTGATAAATTATTAGAGGAGTCAAAGGGGTCATGAAAAATAGTAACTATTTAGACCTTTTTCCTTTTATAAGTCAAAGCGTAAAGCTATTTGACGATCAAAATCGATTCCTAAAAAAAATCATCCTCACCGGTAAAATATGTGCTCTCGAAAAAGCAGCCAATCTTTTCTCTTTTACTGAAAAAACCATTGAGACTTTCTCGGAACTCAAAGAAGAACTCATTCCCCTTTTAATTCGGGAAAATTTAAAAAAATTCACTGAAGAGCTCCGTTCTAAAGCGCAGATCAGTATTGATATCCTTATCCGAAATCTTTTTGAACGGACGGCAGACGTAGGATTTTTAGCGACTGATAACGTTATTATCGATTTTTTGAATGGGAAAGAATCCTCTGAACGACTTCAAAAACGTCTTATAGAATATACTATGAAATACAGCGTGTACAATGAAATTATCATAACGGATGTTCACGGCAATGTAAAACTGAATATTAACAGTAGCAATTCGATCCATGTTACATCCGACGGCATTATTTCCAATGCTATCAAAACAAATGGTTACATCGAACAATACTCGTATAGTGATTTGTTTCCATCTCAGACTAAAACACTTATGTTTGCGCAGAAAATCGTTGAAAACAATACTACGATCGGTGTATTAGTCTTATGTTTTCGTTTTGAAGATGAGATGAAACGTATTTTTAACTCCCTTTTGAATCCAAATGAACATATCTATTTTACGGATGGAAAAGAGATTATTTTCGCTTCTTCGGATGACTCAAACACATTAAAAGTGAGCCTGAATTCGTTACCGGGTGAATTTGATTATAACGACCGAGATGGGAAAATCTTTGTATTGGCAAAGACAAAAGGATATGAAGGATATTTTGGAGCACCTTGGAACAGTATATCGTACATTGATGTACGTAAATCGACTCAGAATCCTCCTATCAAAGATTCTATCAGTGAAAAATGTGCTCTGGATGAAAATATCAAAGCAATCATACGCAAAGCCGATGATGTTATCGAAGATCTAAGTGATGTGATTATCAATGGTGAGCTGATTGCATCAAAAGAACGTGTTTATGTATTAACCCCGGTACTTGATAATTTACGTAATGTCAGTTCCTCGATATTGGGGACGATTAAAGAGACAGTTACGAATCTTGAAAATACCATAATGGAAGGGTTGATTTACGATGTGCAAACATCTGCAAAACTGGCTATCGATATTATGGATAGAAATCTTTATGAACGGGCCAATGATTGTCGATGGTGGGCAATTACACCCATCTTTGAAGAAGAACTTGGGCTCGCTAATCCGGATATCAAACGTATTACCGACGTATTGCAGTATATTAACAGTCTCTACACCGTGTATACGAATCTATTCATTTATGACCGGCATGCAACTATCATTGCTTCTTCAAATAATCCATCGATAATAGGTCGAAAAGTTTCGGGTGAATACATAACGAAAACACTTAACAATCATAATTCGCAAAACTATTTTGTAAGTCATTTTGAGCAAAGCAGTTTTTATAATGATGAAGCAACCTATATCTACAATGCTACGATTTGTTCAAATGGAAAGCCTATAGGTGGAATTGGTATTGTTTTCGATGCAACACCACAATTTGAAGCGATATTAAATGATAGTTTTCCGGCATCAAAAAATGGATTTGGATGTTTTGTCGATCGTAAAGGGGTAATCATTTCGACAACGAATCCATCGTTACGACCGATGGGGCGTATCGAATTGGATGAGGGACTTTCCCGTGTTAATCTGGACAGTGCAGTTCATCGGTTTATAAATTTTCAGGGAAAACGATATTTAGTCGGCATTGCTCTTTCACGTGGATATCGTGAATACAAAATACAAGATAACTATAAAAATGATCTCCTTTCCCTTACCTTTATCGAGTACTAAATGTCCATTTCGACCATTTTCCCCATCGTGATCTCAGAGGCTTCACGACCGAATGCAACACACGCGTCGAGCTCTTCTTCACTTGGGATCAATTTGACTTTCAACGGCTTTAGTGGAAGGCGAAATTTCAGTCCTTTTAGCCGTTCATGCAGCATCTCAGGTGCTTCTCCCGTCCATCCGTACGATCCGAACGTCGCACCGATTTTCCCTGTACGCTCCAGATAGGCCATACAGGAGAGCAAATCCCACGCCGGTTTCACCGCATCACCGTTAATGGTGGGAGAACCGATTAGTATCGCATCTGATTCTTCGAGAAGCGTGATCATATTGGATTCATCCAATGATGCGAGGTCGTACATGCTGGCCCGAATTCCTACTACACTGTCTGCCCCTTCGGTGATTTTTTCTGCCATTTTATGGGTATTGTCATAACTGGAAATATAAAAGACGGAGAGCATTTTGGTATTAAACTCATTTTTACGAAAACGAGCTTCTGAACTCCACTGTGCATACTTATCGATATAGCTTTGTGGATTGCTCCGTAATATAGGTCCATGTAAAGGTGCAATCAGATCAATATCAAATGCGGCATAGAGTTTGAGAGCTTGGAGAACATACTGTTTAAACGGGCGCATGATGTGATCATAATAGTAGTGAAACGCATATGAAAAATCTCCGACAAGATCATCAAACAACCGCTCATCATAGTAGTGGCTACCGAACACATCGCCGCTAAAGAGAAGGTTCTCTTCGTGCAGGTAGCTGCTCATCGTATCCGGCCAATGCAGGAAAGGGGTCATAATAAACTCGATCGTTTTATCTCCTAGAGAGATGGTTTTCCCTGCCGTTGCAATCTCGTAGGGGATATCGGTCTTGATAATTCCCTTGAGCATCATGACTGCGCGTCCTGAGATGATCAGTTTCGCTTCTGGTGCACGTTGCATCAGCTCGATCAGTGCACCTGAATGATCAGGTTCGAGATGGTGTAATACGATGTATCTGATCTCATCATACCGACATACTCGTTCCAATCGTGTAAAAAAATCATTACTAAACTCTTTTTTTACCGTATCCATGACTGCTACCCCTTCGCTTCCGCGAACAACATAGCTGTTGTACGAACTACCGTTTGCAGTTTTCATAATGATGTCAAAGGTACGGATTTTGGGGTCAAAGGCGCCTGTAAAGTAGACGTCGGGTTTAATGACGACGATAGGGGGAAGCATTCGCATCCTTCTGGAATCTTTTAGGATAGAAATGCATATAGTGTTCGAGAAGAGAGTTTGTTTGAATCTTTCAAAATGCAATCTAAGCTATAATTCGCATAATAAAAGACAATAATCTTTGCAACCGAGGAAGAAACATTGCAGACAGAAGAATTGATTGTAAAAGCGACAAAGTACCTCAGTACTCTTTTGAGAGAGGCATTTCATCACACTGATTCAGAGAATGCCGTTGTGGTATATGACACACGGTGTCTGATAGCGACACTTTTGATGGAGGGATATAAACGCGCCCTGCCCCATGCGCAGCTGATCGATTTTGATGCACATCAGCCCGAAGAGGTTCGGGCACAGTTAGAGGCTCTGAATCCTTCGGATTTGGTGGTATTGATCCAATCGACCAATTTTCGTCTCGATGCGTTTCGCTTGCGTGTCGAGCTGTTTAAACTCCGCCTTAAAGTGATCGAGCACCCACATCTCAGCCGTATGTCGGATGATGAGGCATCGTACTTCATCGATTCGTTGGAATATGACAAGGGTTATTACCGCTATCTCGGTCGCGCACTCCAGTCTAAAATAGACAGTGCACCGATGGGGATTCTCGACAGCGGCGGAGAGTTGTTGATCTACGGTTCACCGTTCGAGTCTGCCAAAGTCAATATCGGAGATTACACAGGATTACCGAATTGGGGCGGACAATTCCCTCTAGGGGAAGTGTTTACCGAAGCGCAAGATCTCAGAGCCGTTCACGGACGGGTTAAAATCTATTGTTTCGGGGATGTAACGTACAAAATCAACACTCCGCAAACCCCTATCACCCTCATCATCGAAGAGGGGCAAGTCGTCGCATGCGAAAACTCGACTCCCGCATTTGATCTGATATTATCTAATATACGCCGAGATGAGGGGGGAGTCGTTTGGATACGAGAACTCGGTTTCGGTCTCAACCGAGCCTTTAGTAAAACACGCACCGTTGCCGACACGGGAACCTATGAGCGTATGTGCGGAGTTCATATATCGTTAGGGGCGAAACACGGCACTTACGGCAAACCGGGGTTTAAACGCAGAGACGGACTGTACCACGTCGATGTATTTGCCGATACCCATACGTTTTCGCTTGGAGATGAAGTGGTCTATAGAGATGGGGCTTTTGTGATTTGAAGAGATCACAAGAGGATGCTCTCAACCAACCCTAGTACGTGGTTTAATACCTCATCATCAACTTTGGTGACGAATTTCACTTTGCGTGCATTATAATCGATCGATTTGACCTGCTCACTCATAATAAAACCGCTGAGATGTTCACTGTTAACCGCGACATGAAATGGGAAATTTCGATCCGTATTGGTGATAGGACAGGCGATAGCTAATCCAACACGTTCATTAAAAAGATCATTACTGATGATAAGTGCAGGTCTGCGCCCTTGTTGTTCATGTCCGGCTTGGGGGTCAAAAGTGAGGATAACTAAATCCCCTTTTTGAGGGATGTATTTGTCTACCATTCTTCACGACCCATCGATGTTGAAAACTCTTCTTGGCTCGTATAGTTTTGCGGTATTAGATTCACCAACGCACTCAAATCGTATTTGATTTTAGAGTCTCGAATCGGCTTGATAATGATTTTTTCATCTTCCACGTGGACGTCCACTTTATCACCTACCGATAAATGGAGACTCTCCATAATCTCTTTGGATACTCTCAACCCTTGGGAATTTCCCCATTTTGAAATCATAGCCGTCATCATCAGCCTCCAAAATTGTATATCCGAAGTATATCATATATTGAATTGTTTTAATTCACCCGTAACTTCGTCCGTCCCGTAAAGAGCTTCAAAAAGTCGTAAATATCACTCAGAAAAAAGGCGCGGGTGTCCTGATGTTCGAAGCGTTGAAGCCATGCCCTCTCTTGGTTCAATATCCCCCGACACGGAACCACAAACTCTTCACGCGGCAAGAGCGGTTTGAGCATTCCGCAATCGTTGATCGCATAAACCACCGCATCAAACAGCTCATCGAGTCGGTCATCCTCATCGTAATGGTATAGTTTACCGTCCATTTTGTAAAAACGGTAGATTCCCAATATCTCATGCGCTTTGTCTATTTCACTCATAGTGTTCCTTTGTAAGGCATTGTATGAGCGTCGGCTACCGCTTTATTGGTAACATTTCCATTATAGGTATTTAACGCACCTGCGTAGATTTCATCGCGTAACAATACATCCAACGGTGTCGAAGCGATTTTGATCGCGTATGGCAATGTCGCATTGGTCAGAGCAACCGTCGAGGTGCGCGGATACATCCCCGGCATATTGGCGACACAATAGTGGATGATACCTTCCACTTCGTAAGTCGGATGCGAATGGGTTGTCGCATGTGAGGTCTCAAAACAGCCCCCCTGATCGATAGAAACATCGACTAAAACTGTCCCTTTTTTCATCATACCGAGCATATCGCCAGTTATGAGTTTAGGCGCTTTCGCCCCTGGTAAGAGTACCGTACCGATAATCAAATCAGCCGTTTTAATATACTCCAAGATCGAATCATGTGTAGAATAGAGCATCGTTACATTGGGTGCCATCACATCACGTAAATAGGTGAGCCTTTCGGTGTTTATATCCATCATTACCACCTCAGCTCCCAAACCCGCTGCGGCATCGGCTGCCGATTTGCCGGCGACCCCTGCTCCCAGAACCAAAACACGATTGCGCTCTACCCCGACGGCACCGCCAAGAAGTCGTCCGCTTCCACCGTTGTAACGTCCCAAATGAACCGCTCCGAAAAGTGTCGCCATACGTCCTGCAATCTCACTCATAGGCTCTAACAGCGGTAACCGTCGCCCTATTCGAAGGGTCTCATACGCTAATGCCGTGATTTTTTTCGCACACAACACTTCGGTAAGCCGTTTATCCGCCGCAAGATGAAGATAGGTAAACAGTATTTGTCCCTCTTTTAAACGGCTGTATTCAACCTCTATTGGCTCTTTAACCTTGAGGATCATATCGACACCTGCATAGAGATCATCCGCACTCTCTACTAATACGGCACCCGTATTGAGATACTGTGTATCCTCAAAACCGCTGCCTAAACCCGCACCCTGTTCAACCATTACACTATGGCCTGCCTTAATCAACTCCATAACCCCTGATGGAGTCATACCGACACGAAACTCGTCCGTTTTAATCTCTTTTGGTACTCCGATAATCATACTTTTCCCCCTATTGCTACTGCATAAATCAGTGGCTTATCGGACCAACGGGAGGCTTCCTTATCATAAAAAGCCCCGATTCCGCTGCATCCTGAATTGTGATATTCACACGTCCTATAGAGTTCTTGCGCATAGATTCCCGCTTCGATGTGAGAGTCTGCACAAAAAATTTCCGCAAAAATCAATACTACCATATTTGATCCTGAAATAAAACGCTGATCTAAAAGCAGATGGAGTATTTCAGAATTAAAATTTCCCCTCACGGCACATTCCCCGTTACGATACAATCCCGATTGCATAGAGTGTGCCTGAAAGACAAAAAAGAGACTCTCTAAAGAAGGAGATGAGGGTATCGACATGAGTTCTTGAATAACCGTATCACTCATACCATTTGGATAAAACTCACGTGCGCTTCGGCGTAATCGGTTAATGGAGTCAAAATCTTCATAGAAAAGAGTTTCTGGGATTTTATTATAGACAGCAGTTGTTTTCACAGCGCCAGTCAGTGAGTCTATCGTCTCAGTATAATCGGTCGGCTGTACACGCATAAGAGGCGGATTCAGCGCTTTAACACTCCGCTCATTCATCTCTCCCACACCATAAACCGCCCCGATCACCTCATCCTCTCCCATCCCCAATATCGTATTCAGTCGTTCATTTACTGACATTTTTGTCAAAGATAACCCAAAATGTCGTACCGAAGCACCAAGTGCATGGATTTGATGTCCTAGATCGAGATAGAGATAACGCCACGCACGAAGAGCGTATTTCCAAGAGGATCGAAACGGCACCAAGGATATCATCACGATCACTCCGCTAAAGCGTTTGTCCATCCCAACGTAAGGTTCTATCCCCTCTCCTGCAATCTCTCGTATTAAGACCAACTCCTCATGTAAAACATCGAGATGATAAATACCGCTGAGCAGCCCTGTGACATTACGGATCTGAACATAAATCTCGATCGGATGGAGATTGCCTGCGGAGGGGACATTGAGTCGGCGATAGGGCTTCTGTGCAACCGTCTGTTCATCGGTAATACATCGTGTCTGTGCAAGCCACTTGAGCGATGGATGCTCTCTCAGAGGAACACGAAAGGAAAAATGGGGATACTGTTTAAAAGAGGTGGGTTGCGATTCCCAATCCAAAAAAGATTGTTTGTTAGCAACCCACTCACGGGTCAGGATGGTTTGTTCACGCACTGCGCAGTTGGTTAAATACGTCGCGGTTACTGGTCAGTTCAATTGCACTGAAACCGTCTTCATTATGAAGGGTTATATCAGCACCCAAAGCTAAAAGTATTTTTACACACTCAGTACGTGAAGCGGAGGCAGCGTACATCAATGCAGTGGTTCCCTCTTCATTGGTATCATTGATATCGGCTCCCGCTTCTACTAAAAGACGAATTACTTCGGGTGATGCTGAATAACATGCATTGAAGAGAACACCATTAAAATCATTGTTGATTGCGTACAAATCACTACCCGCTTCGATGAGTCGAGAGACCATCATCGCATTACCTTCCAATGCGGCCAGTAATAACGAAGTATTACCGTTAAACCCCCGAAATTCAAGATCATCAGGGTGAAACCCTCGTTCATTTAACCAAGTAATATACTGTTCTACCATCACAAACTCCTTAGCAGAATTTTTTATACACCCATCCAGTTTTCATGGTCGTGTCCTTTTTTCTTGAAGTTGGCTGCTTTATCAACCGCTTCAATACATTTATCGTAATCCACTTCGTCGGTAATTTCCGTAACTACCTCTTTGTAACTGATCATACCCTCTTGGTCGATAACAAATACCGCACGTGCCAGACGGTCTTTGAGTTTACCTTCTGTTATTAAAATTCCGAATTTTTTGGCAAAATCACGGTTTGTATCGATTACGACATCGGCACTGTCAATACCCTCTCGTGTGACAAAATCGTTGACAAATTCGGCATCATCGGTAGTAATCATTACTGTTTTAAGTTTTTTAAACTGTTTGATAAGGTCATTGAACTTCTTGGCACCCAATGAGCACACTTCGGTTTTTAGTGAAGGGATAGCAATGAGCAATTGTGCGCTCGGAGCAATCATACCAATAACATTTTGGCTTCCATCTAGGTTGGTCACACGTGCAGCAGGAGCTTCCCGCCAGATTGTCATCTCTTTTCCCTCTAAAAGGGTGGGTGTTCCATGAACGGTAATTTGCATATTGTCTCCTTATTGGATCATTTTGATATTCCAGTGCAAAAACAGTTCTACAAATTGTCTATTTTTTGTCCACATGAATGTAGATTCATTGTCGCTATTTGTATTACAATTACCAAATACCTTACATAGAAAAGAATTTAAAATGATGACCTTTGATGCAAATATTCCTAATCGTGAAGAGTGTAATACGTGTGCGTTGACCTTTGCTTATAAAGAGATCAATCTTCTTTATGAAGTAGCCGTTACCCTTACCAGTACTATCGATATCAATGAGAACATCGAAAAAGCTATGCGACGTCTCAAACAGCATGGATACTTGGAACGTTGCGCACTGTTTCGAAAAAAAGAAGATGTCAACGAACTTGAATTATTGGCATCCATTGATCTTGAGCCCTATCAGAAAAAAATGGCCTCGTATCGTTTTGGCGAAGGGGCAACGGGATTAGCTGCTAAAAGCCGTGAGCCGATCGTCATCGAAAATATCCATAACAATATTAATTATCTAAACAAAATGGGGAACATTTCCACACAGATGGTCTCCTATGTCGCCGTTCCACTGCTTCAAGATGATGAGGTGATTGGGGTGATTTCCGCAAATATCGGGAAAAAAAGTCCTCTTAATTTTGATGAGATTGTCCGAATGCTCACCATTGTCGGATCTCTATTTGTCGGATCTCTCAAAGTTCAGCAATCGATCACGAAAGAAAAAGAGTCTCTTACAGAACTTAAAACCTATTACAAAGAAGAGATGCAAAAAGATTATAAATTTGAAAATATCGTTGGTCGTTCTACACGTATGCAACAGGTATTTTCGATGATCAACACCGTGGCCCCGACCGATGCAACGATTTTGATTCGTGGTGAAACCGGAACAGGTAAAGAGCTGATTGCCACTGCTATTCATAATCTCAGCCGCCGACAAAACGGTCCGTTTATAAAACTCAACTGTGCCGCCATCAGTGAAACATTGCTTGAATCAGAACTTTTTGGACATGAAAAAGGGGCATTTACGGATGCAAGAGAGATGCGTAAAGGACGTTTTGAACTTGCAGACGGCGGTACGCTGTTCCTCGATGAGATCGGGGACATCACGCCATCATTGCAGGTAAAACTCCTTCGTATTCTACAAGAGCAGGAGTTTGAACGTGTCGGTGGAAACAAAACAATCAAAACAAACGTCCGACTCGTTGCTGCCACCAATCGTAATTTGGAGGATATGGTACGTAAGGGAGAATTCCGTGAAGATCTTTTTTACCGTCTCAATGTAATCCCGATTAACCTACCGCCGTTGCGTGAACGATATGAGGACGTAAAACTGCTGATTGAGCATTATTTACATCGTTTCATGAAAGAGCATCGTAAAACGATGCAATTTACTAAGGGAGCGATGGAGTTACTGCTGGATTATCCATGGCCTGGAAATATACGTGAACTGCAAAACACTATGGAACGGATCGTACTGATTTGTCCGGATGGTGAAATTCAGCCTGAAATGCTGAATCATGTATTGCCGTTTAATTATCAAAAACTTTACATGCAACAACCTGAACCACAGGTGATACGAACGGAAACTGCTCCTGTATATCTATCGGCACCGGTACAACCGACAGTTCCTTCTTCCGGCGGGCCGGTAACGCGTAAAAGTCTTCAGGAATTGGAGAAAGAATCGATTATTCAGGCATTAATCGATTCGCACGGCATTCAAACCAAAGCAGCTCGTGCATTGGGAATGAGTGCTCGACAGATTGGGTACAAAATCAAACAATATGGAATTGAAATTTAAGGAATTTCCATCCTAACTGTATTCTTACCATCCGCTTTTGCTCGATAAAGTGCTTTGTCTGCCCGTTCAAATACATCTTCCATCAGGTCATTGGGTAGAATCGATGTTAAACCGAAACTGCACGTTACATGCACAATTGTCTCAAAACTATTTTGATCAATCCGTTTACGGATTTGATCTGCAATTTTCATCACAGCTATTGGATCTGAATAGCGGAGTAATATTGCGAATTCTTCGCCCCCCCAACGGACAAATATGTCTGATTTACGGATCGATTTAGTTATTAAATGCGCCAACTCTTTGAGAACAGAATCTCCGACATTGTGCCCAAACGTATCATTAATACTTTTAAAATTATCAATATCCAATAAAAGTAAAAATAGATTTACATCGTATCGGTCTCCGAGTGATTGATGAGCCTGAAATATTTCTTCAAATAAGCGACGATTTCCGATCCCTGTCAGGGTATCTGTCGTTGCCATCTTTAATAAATCGTGTTCATCCTGCCCTACTAATCCCATTAACGATTGAACCATATTGTATTCATGTTTGATCAACGGAGTTATGTGGGTGTAGCACAGAGAAAGAAGATGCCGTTTATCGATTATACCAATGATATTTTTCTCATTATGTACAACGATTTTGTCAAAGGAAAGTTCTTGCATCGCATCAATGACATCGGCAATACTTGTCGATGTATCAAAAGTTTTAAGAGGAGCGGTCATAAACTCTTTAACCGGCAAACCGGTATTATCGTAATTGTATATTGCCCGTAACATCTCTTTGTGCGTTAAAATCCCAACAGGGTATGATTTTTCCATAATGATAACGGCATCGACATTATAAGTTACAAAAAATTCCAACACTTTATGTAAAATCACATCACTGTCGAAAACCCCACAAATATGATTTTCATCGAAGACTTTACCGATAGGTGTTGTATGCGTAATAGCGACTATTTCTGAAATCATTTTGCCTCTAAATTAACTGAACAAAAAATATATAAATACGTTATTATAAGTTTTTATGCATTGTAGCAGATATTCATTTAAGAAGTAAATAGTTAAAGCAGGATGGAATAGAAACTTAAGAGAGCTCAATCCTGACTGAATTTTTGCCGTCAGATTTTGCTCGATATAGTGCTTTATCCGCACGTTCAATTACCGCTTCAAGTCTTTCGGATGGATGAATAGCCGTCAAACCGAAACTGCATGTTACATGTACAAGGGTTGTAAAGCTGTGTTTATCGATGACATCGCGAATATGTTCAGCAATTTTGACAACGCTCAAAGGGTCAGGGTATTGAAGAAGTATGGTAAATTCTTCTCCTCCCCAGCGAATAAAGATATCCGATTTTCGGATGGACTGACTTACTAAATTTGTCAACTCTTTGAGTACTGAATCACCGGCAACATGACCAAATGTATCGTTGATACTTTTGAAATTATCGATATCAAACATTAACAAAAATAAGGGCACATCATACCGTTTATTTAGACTCTGATGGGCTTGAAAAATCTCTTCTAACAGCCTGCGATTACCAATGCCAGTTAGAGCATCTGTCGTCGCTAACTTTAATAATCCACGTTCATTTTCTCCAGCTAAACCTAACATAGAATGGATAATATTGTATTCGTGTTTAATCAAAGGTGTTAACTGTGTGTAGCATAACGATAAAAGATGACGACGATCCATTACACCGATAACATCGTTCTTTGCATCGGTAACAACAATTTTGTCAAATTCCATATGAGCCATATTGTCTAGGACATCAGCAATAGACATAATATTTGAAAATGTTTGAATCGGCGAACTCATTATATTGTTGACAGGTAGAGTCAAGCTATCACAATTTTTAAGGGAACGAATCAAGTCCTTGAGAGTAATGATCCCAATAGGTTTGGCTCCATTCGTGATAATTACTACATCTGCTGAGATTGTTGAAAAATAGTTGAAAATTTCTTGTATTAATACCTGCTCTTCAAAAATTTGTACACTATTGTTTTTAGGAAAAATATGGCCTATGGGTGTCATGTGTGAAACCGATATTTTCTTGGCAATCAATGCATTACCTTTAAATATCGCTCTGAATATTGCAGTGATATAAAAATCGCATAAATTCAGGGGACTGTTTTTGTAATATTTTCATATCTCTAAAATATTGTTTTAAGGGAATACCGTAGAGTCGTTTAAAGTCATTCAAAAAATGGGATTGATCATAATAGCCACTTTCTCGAACACTCATAGAATCGTAATTATCTTCATAAAGGGATTGAATCATTTTTTTGCGTTTAACCGTCATAATGTAGGTAGATAGATTGATTCCGATGTATTTTTTAAAATAACGACGTAACGTACTCTCTGAAATATCGAATTCTTTTGCAAGTACTTCAGCTATATTTGTCGGAAGATGGGAAAAATTTGCATTAATATATTGGATTATTTTTTGAGTTTTTATATACGTTTTATTATGGCTTTCTTCATTTACTAAGGTATCAACAATATGAATATAGTTTTCATCTTTTTGATTCATGATGAGATCCACATCGATAGTAGATCGGGGTAAAATAGTATTGACCAGAGAAGAGATAGGAAGATTTGTAAGTTTAAAAAGACCACATGCCTTAAGTCGAATGATTGTAAGGTTTTTACTGGTGTCTTTGAACATAATTTTTATCTTTGGAGCATGGGTAAATTTACCGCATACCAAATCACCATTAAATGTGTATGTCTTCTTATTAAGTTCGAATGTAATAGCAGCACAATCGTCATTTAAAATAATATGCTCATGTACCGATGGTGCACCAAAAAAATGGAAATCGAAATCTTTTTTGTACGATTGAGTCTGAACATGATATATAGAATCGACAAACGGGTTTTCGTGACAAATAATATTCATTAAATTAAATCCTTTTGATAGCGGTAATCATAAAGTACTGCGGATTAAATGTCTTGTAAAATTCCGTCAATTAAAAAGAATTATAATGGTATGTTGTTGATTTAAACTGTAGATGTGAAAAAACCTATTCATCAGTATGAATAGGCAAGAAGAAATAAAACTATTCGCCTCGTCTAACTGCCATTACTTCAGCAGGAAATTTTTTAGTACTTGGCTCAATAAACCATGTTTCACCATTGCTGAGTTTTACCTCACCGCCCCATTTTTCATCGGTATCAAACTCAGAACTGAGGATGGTCTCTTCCATATCTTTTTTGGCAACATAAAAAGAAATTGCACCTTTAGAATCGTAACGTAACATAACTTTTGCCATAACATCAACCTTTATATTTAATAATATTACAAATTCATCGCACTATTGTGCGTGAAAAAACTTTCGTATTCGATGCCACCAATCCGAAGAGAGATGACCTTCGAATGTTATGCGTAAAAAAGTTGCTGCGAGGCGGCGAATAATCGTATTGACCTCATAATTTTTATCGTCATGTTGGGGAAAATCATCCCGATAATGAACACCCCTACTCTCTTCACGCGCTAAAGCACTCATAAGCATTGCTTCCGCTACCGTAAGAGCATTTCTGAACTCAATGATGGACATTAATTCGACATTATCACTGCGCTCTTTGTTAACACAACACAATCCTGATGACATCTTCATTAGATAATGGACGTACTCCAACGCATTGGCGAGCGAATCATGGGTTCGGAAAACCCCTGCATTTTTATAGAGGTTATTTCCGAGATTACGGCGCATTGTGTTGATATTGAATCGACTTTCGCCTTCGATGATACTATCTATGTAGCGTAATTCCTGCGCGACTTGTGCATAATCGATAGGATGGAACACTCCTTTTTTAGCCGCTTTTGCAGCTTCTGTACCGGCAACACGACCGAAATAAGCTGCTTCGAGCAGGCTGTTTCCACCCAAACGATTTGCTCCGTGTACACCGCTATGGGCACATTCACCACAGGCAAAAACATTTGCAATATCGGTAGAGGTATCGTTTCGGCTCCAAATGCCTCCCATGGTATAGTGAGCGGATGGCGTGATAGGGAGAAGTTCGGTGAGGATATCAATTCCTGCGCCGTTGAGTGCATGTTTACGCGCGGATGGGAGTTTTTTGTCGATCAACTCTTCACCCAAATGGCGGAAATCGAGATAGACGGTATGTCCACTCAACTGATGAAGAACAATATCCCGAGAGAGTTTGTCACGTGTTTGTAGTTCATCGGTAAAGCGTTCCCCCATCTCATCGACGATATAAGCACCTTCCCCCCGTGCTGCTTCACTGATTAAAGTGCCGCTGTTAGCAAGTGTTGTTGGATGAAACTGAACAAATTCCAGATTGGCTAAACGCATCTTGGCTCTGAGTGCTATAGCGATGACATCTCCGCTCGATTCTTGGGAATTAGTAGAGTGACCACGATATATTCCTGCGAACCCTCCTCCCGCCAGTACAAGTGATTTACACGCAAAGGCAATTACTTGAGAATCGCGGCGTCTAAGGAGAGTAATCCCGGAAAGTTGATCTTTAAAAGTAGCAATCGAGAGCATAAGATGATTAGGGAATATTTTTACCCCTTCTTTACGGCACTGTACGAGAAGGTTCTGGGTAATTGAAGCTCCCGTTTTATCGGCTATATAACAGGTTCTTTTTGCTTTCGTCCCGCCAAAGGGGCGTTGAGCAACGTGTCCCTCTTCATTGGTATCAAATGCAACTCCCATCGATTGAAGATCGTTAATGATCTCTTCTGCGCCGGTTACCATAGCACTTACTACAGCAAGACGACCGAGCTTGTCGGCTCCCTTTAACGTATCAGCAATATGATCACGGCATGAATCATGACGCGTAGTTTTAAGAACAGCATTAATGCCACCCGATGCCACGGCAGAATTGGAACGCAGAGGATTGCTTTTGCAGACTAAGGCAACCTTGAGTCCGGCACGTTTAGCACTAAGTGCGGCGTATAATCCGGAGATACCGCTGCCGACAACAATCACATCATACAGCATAAGCACCTTTCATAAGCGTATTTACTGACTTAGCGGAAGCTTCAGGGAGATAACATAAAACAGCATTATCTATCACATGGGCAGGATCAACGGCACCAAATACAGCACAAATCCCCCCTGCACTACGCGCAAATTGTAACGCACTGGCAATGTCGCTCAACTCATTCGTATTCATAAGTTCAGCAACCTCTGGTGCAAACGCTCTTTTAAAGAGATTTTTTTGCAGCAACGGAGATGAACCGATATAGGTTATGCCATAGCTTGCACACGCATGCATCAGTGGATAAAACATCCCATCTTCCGTTTGCTGATTTGCATAACCGTAAGCATGCGGCTTCGCAAGATTAAACGGGCTTTGGATGTATTTAAATCCATGATCTTTTCCGCCTACACGACGAGCAATCTCTACAACTTTTGAGAGAGCGATGTACTCGGTATGATCCGCTTCGTATAAAAATCCATTCCATGCCGCTATCCCGTAAGAGACGATTTTCCCCTCACCTCTTAATTCTTCGAACATTTTAAATGCCGCTTCGATACGCACGTAAAAGGTTTCTTGATCGACATATCCGAGTTGTGTTTCGGGATTGTGGAGGTAGAAAATATCAATCGTTTCTAATTCCAAATTTCGTAAGGATTGCTCACAGCTCCAGCGCAGATATTCGGGTGCCATGCAGTGCTGATCGATAACAATTTCGTCTTTGGTTGCTAATTCGACATTGAGTATGTTCTCTTGTATCCAACCGTAGGGATTTTCAGGAAACGGGAAATCCAGAGGGATAAATCCCGCTTTCGAAGCGATTATCACCTCTTCGCGTTTTATCTCACCCTCTTGGAACATTTCATTTAATGCTTCGGCAATTTCTCGTTCGCTCATTTGATAGCGGTAGTTGATCGCCGTATCGATCATATTAATCCCACGTCGAAGTGCTATTTTAATCGCTTCTGCGTAGTTGATAATGTAATTGTCTTCTTTATACGGCTCGGCTTTATAGGTTCCGATCCCGAGAGATGGGAAAAAGAGTTCTCCGTTAAAACGGTAAAAATCTTTGGAATAATTACCGAATTTTTTGAGATATGAAAAAGTTCCCTCTTTTGTGGCACATAACATTCTTAAACCACCATCACTCGCAAATTGGATTTGAGTTTGAAATTCAACATATCCTGCATTCCTGCGAGGGTTGTTGTCGTGTTCATAGAACAGCTCATACATTCCCCTTTGTACTGAATATAGAGTTCATGGCCGTCTTCAACCTCTTTGAGATCGATCACTTCGACATCACCATGGTCGGCTTTAAGCGTAGGACGGATGTATTCTTCAAGAATCGATTCGATACTGCGGAGTTTTTGTACCAAACTCATAGCGTTGAAGTTACCGTCGCCTTTTGCCTCTTTGATTTTTTTGCTGATTGCTTCTTTTTGAAGCTCTGCGGTGATTTCTGCGAGCATATCAACAAGATAAACATCTTTTTTCTCATGTCCGCCCGGTTTGATACATGACTTGCAGAAACCGCCCGCTTTGGTGTAGTCGGTAATTTGCTCAATAGATTCAAGTTTATTGAGACGAATTACCTCTTTAAGCGTATCGAGACTGACACGGGCACATTCGCACACGATGTATTCAGTTTCGAACTCGGACATATCGACACCTTTGTAAATCGATGCCGCTTTTTTAATCACATCATACGCCATTACCGAACAGTGCATTTTTTGCCCGGGAACCGCAGGAATGTCTTCCTCATCACGAAGCGCTTTTTCCACGTCAATGTTGGTGATTTTTAGAGCCTCATCAACTGTTTTTTCCATACATAATTCTGCCATCATATCTGAACTCGCGATCGCTGTACCGCATCCAAAGCTTTTAAATCGGCTTTTAATGATAACGTCATTTTTAGGATCGATCATCCAGTACAGTCGTACAGCATCTCCACAGCTCTCGGCACCGAAATCGGCAATAATCAATTTTTTCTCTGCCGCATCTGCCTCTTCTTGAGTAATCTCACCCATATTGATAGGATCGTTCATACGTCGTTGTACCTCAAGAGAATATTCTTCCCATAATGCTCCGCCGATTAATGTGTCTCGTGCCATTGATTGCTCCTTGATGGATGATATTAATCCCTTCATTGCAAATGACGTTCTAGTTAGACTATTACAATTTTGTAGCAAACCACATTGAGAACATACTATGCATTCGATTAATTGAGAATTGCTTATAAAATAATCAATTAAAGAGTGAATGGTCACTCAAATTCAATTTATAATAACACATCAACAAACCACTTAAAGGGGTCCAAAATGGTCCAGATTACTGCTGTATTTAACCGTCACTGCTTAAATGATGTTCTTCGTGAACTTTTTGATAACGAGATTGAAGGGGTTACGGTTACGGAAGTAATCGGAAAAGGTTCCTTGGGAATTGCCGAAAAAAATAATGCACCCGATTTATATCCGAAAGTTATGATTATCATCGTAGTATCCAGCGATAAAACAAAAGAGATTGCAATGGAAGCCATCCGTGCACATACGCAGGATTTAGGTCACGGTGCAGGTAAAATGTGGGTTACACCGGTACTCGAAGTAGAACGTATCCGAACCGGGGAAAAAGACCTCTCTGCGCTTTCGCAACCGATCCCTCGCGCAACTACAAAAAGTAATACCTTCTTTACCGCTGTAGACACTCCATCTAGCTAAGAGCCTTTGTGCACTTTTACGTGCACACTCCGTTATTATCAAACCACAAGTTTAATAGCGCTATAATTGCGAAAAATTTTGATCAAGGACTTTGATTTGAGAAGTCATTTTTGTACCGATTTAAGTGAAGCGAACGTTGGAGACAACGTTGTATTGTGCGGCTGGGCGAATAGCTACCGTGACCACGGCGGGATCGTATTTATCGATTTACGCGACAAAAGCGGCTTGATTCAGCTTGTTTGTGACCCTGCTGATAATGCTCATGCGCACAAACTTGCCAGTGATGTACGTGACGAATTCGTCCTGATCGCTCACGGGCGTGTTCGTAACCGTGGAGAAGGTCTCGTCAACCCACGCCTAAAAACAGGCGCAATTGAAGTGGTAGTTGAAGAACTTATTATTGAAAACCGCTCTGAGCCTGTGCCGTTTGGTATCGGTGACAACAATGTCGGTGAAGAAATCCGTTTAAAATACCGTTATCTTGATTTGCGTAATCCTTCAATGTATAACACGTTTTTACTTCGCTCGAAAGCGGCAATCGCAGCACGTAACGTACTCGATTCATTAGGATTCTTGGAAGTTGAAACCCCTATCCTGACCAAATCAACTCCTGAGGGTGCGCGTGACTATCTCGTACCGAGCCGCGTGCATGAAGGTGAATTCTATGCCCTTCCTCAATCACCGCAGCTCTTTAAACAACTTTTGATGGTAGGTGGATTTGACCGTTATTTCCAAATCGCAAAATGTTTTCGCGATGAAGATTTGCGTGCCGATCGTCAGCCGGAATTTACCCAAATCGATGTCGAGATGAGCTTCTGTAACCAAGAAGATGTTATTCGTGTCGCGGAAGAGCTGATTACGGGTATGTTCGCTGCGGCTGGACATGAAGTTCATACTCCGTTTAACCGAATCAAATACTCTGATGCGATGGAGTGGTACGGATCGGACAAACCGGATCTCAGATATGACCTTAAAATGATTGATGTCATCGACATTTTCGCACGTTGTGACAACGAAATTTTCACAGGAATCGCCGCTAACCCTAAAATGAACCGTATTAAAGCGCTTCGTGTTCCGGGTGCCGATTTGGCATTCTCCAAGCGTGAGATGAAAAGCTTTGAAGATTATGTCCGTAAATTCGGTGCAAAAGGGCTTGGCTATTTCCAAATGAAAGAGGACGGACTCAAAGGTCCGTTGGAGAAATTCTTTGCTCCTGAAGATTTACAACTCCTTATTGATCGTACCGAAATGGAAGTGGGCGACGTTGTCTTCTTCGGTGCCGGGGATAAAAAAACCGTTTGGGATTATATGGGTCGTTTCCGTATCTTCATCGCCGAACATGAAAAAATGAACCTGATCGACAAAGATCGCTTCGAATTTGTCTGGGTTGTCGATTTCCCGATGTTCGAAATCGAAGAGGGTCGCGTAAAAGCGCTTCACCACCCGTTTACAATGCCGCGTGATTTGAACCACGAGCACCTCGAAGATATCGAATCGATCGCCTATGACATCGTTCTCAACGGAACCGAGCTCGGTGGCGGATCGATCCGTATCCATAAGCAAGCGCTCCAAGAGCAAATTTTCACCCTTCTCGGTATCGGGGAAGAAGAGGCGCAAGAAAAATTTGGCTTCCTCCTCGACGCTTTGAAATTCGGAGCGCCGCCACACGGCGGATTCGCAATCGGATTTGACCGTTTCATGATGCTATTGTCTAAAAAAGACAGCATTCGTGACGTTATTGCATTCCCGAAAACCCAAAAAGCGTCTTGTATTATGACACAAGCACCAAGTCCGGTCGAATTAACACAGCTTCGTGAACTCCATATCCGTCTGCGTGAAAGTGCGAAGTAACCAATGAAGAAACTTTTTCTCATTATCGGTGCGCCGGGTTCAGGGAAAACAACTGATGCTGAGATCATCGCAGAACGTAATAGTGATGATATCATCCACTACTCTACCGGAGATTTGCTCCGTGCGGAAGTAGCCAGCGGAAGCGATCGAGGGAAACTTATAAACAGTTTTATCAGCAAAGGATTGATTGTTCCGATCGAGATCGCAATAGAGACAATCACAAGTGCTATCAAATCTGCACCATCTGATGTGATTTTGTTCGATGGTTATCCGCGTTCTCATGAACAGATGAATGAATTAGACAAATTTCTCTTAACGGATAGTAGTATCGAACTTGTAAGTGTGATTGAAGTGGTTGTTAGTGAAGATGTAGCACGTGATCGTGTTCTCGGACGTGCACGTGGTGACGATGACAATGAAAAAGTCTTTAATAACCGCATGAATGTTTATACTGATCCATTAGCAGATATCCAAAGCTTTTATGAATCCAAAAAACTTCTCAAAAAAATTGACGGTGAACGCTCCATTGACGACATCGTCGATGAGATGGAACTTTTCATCGAATCAAAAATTTAATATAGGATAATATCAAATGAAAATCATTCTTTTGGGCGCTCCGGGTGCCGGAAAAGGGACACAAGCTCAGTTTTTGACGAAAGCATTCGACATTCCGCAAATCTCTACGGGGGATATGCTTCGTGCCGCGATCAAAGCAGGAACCGAACTGGGAACATTGGCAAAATCGTTTATGGATTCAGGCAAACTGGTTACCGATGAAATTATCATCGGTCTAGTTAAAGAGCGTATCATGGAAGACGATTGTAAAAATGGTTTTCTACTTGATGGTTTTCCGCGTACTGTTCCTCAAGCCGACGCACTCAAAGAAGCGGGTGTAGCGATCGATGCGGTCATTGAGATCGATGTTGCCGATAGCGTTATCGTTGAGCGTATGTCAGGACGCCGTGCTCATCTCGCATCTGGTCGTACCTACCATGTTGTTTTCAATCCTCCGAAAGTGGAAGGAAAAGACGATGATACCGGAGAAGATTTAGTGCAACGTGATGATGACAAAGCGGAAGTAGTACTTGATCGTCTTCGCGTCTATCATGATCAAACGGCTCCTCTTGTCAACTACTACCAAGGTGTTGCTGCTTCGGATTCATCGGTAAAATATATCACTATCGACGGAACTCAAAAAATTGATGCTGTTGAAAAAGAAATTTTAGCAAAACTCAAATAATCACTTTTTTCCCGCTCTGGCGGGATTCCATCATTTCCCATGTTATAATCTCTCTCATGAAAACTCCCCACTTTTATGCCGTTATTATCGGTTCTGAAATTTTGAATGCACGCCGTGATGATAAACATTTTATCTTTTTACGTGATGCCTTGATTCGTCGTGGTCATACACTCTTCTCATCGTGTATTATCAAAGATGACCCTGTCTTAATCCACAATACCTTTGCTATGATCAAAAACGATCCGGATGCCGTGATGTTCAGTTTCGGAGGAATCGGTTCGACTCCCGATGATTTAACACGACAAATTGCTTCGGATGTTTTTAGCGATGGGATTCTGGTGCCGCAAGAGCAATTTACCCGTGCTATTGTCGAGCGCTTTGGAGAAGCAGCCTACCCTCATCGTATCAATATGGCAAAATTACCACAAAATGCCGGATTGCTTTATAACGTTATCAACAATATGTCAGGATTTTATCTGGATGATCGTTATTTCTTTATGCCCGGATTTCCGGAGATGTCACATCCTATGGCGGAAGAAGCACTGGATCGTTTTTATCCACGTGCCATTCCTGTGTATCGCAAAACATTAATCGCGCAAACATCTGAAAATACACTTATAGACGTGATGAAGCAAGTAGATGAGTCAACCGATTTTTCCTCGTTGCCGATGATGAACGGAGGAAATCCAATCGTTGAAATATCTGTTGCATCAGAAAGCTTAGAGCGATGTATCGTAAACTTTAAGCTCTTTATTGATGCACTGGAAGCAAAAAAAATTCGATATGAAATCATTAAAGATAACTAAAAATAAAGATTTAAACACAAATGCCGATTTACTTATAGTTAAGCAAGGAGGAGAATCTATGAGCATAATGAGCTATATGCTGATCGGACTTGGGATAAGTATTGTCGGATATGGTATATATCGACAAACTTTTCTAAAAAATCCCAAAAAAGATGCATCCCATAAACCCCATTTTACACTCAAAATAGAGACAGAATAACGTATTAGACGTAATGTCTATCATAGAGTTTATTTTGCTCGTTCGCAGAGTTAAATACCCCTTTTAATGCCTCCAAACGTTCCAACCTCTGTTCAGTTGTGGGATGGGTACGAAAGAGATTTGAAAACGAAAAGTTTTTACCGTCAAACGGACTAATAATAAACATATGGGCATTTTCCGGAGTTGAACCCTGCACTTCTCCTCTGGCGTTATAATTTGAAAGTTTAATCAATGCACTTTGCAACCATTCAGGATGTCCGCTTAAACGTGCCGCTCCCTCATCCGCCATAAATTCACGGGAACGGCTGATAGTCATTTGGATGACGCTTGCCGCGATTGGCAGCAGTATCGCCATGGCAATCATGATAATCGGATTGCTATGGCGATTGTTCCGTCCAAACATTGCCCCGAATTGTAGGATATTGGCAACAAAGGCGACCGCTCCCGCGATCGTTGCTGCAATGGTAGCAATCAATATGTCACGATGGTCTACATGTGAGAGTTCATGTGCCATTACCCCTTCTATCTCTTCTTCGGTGAGAAGTTCTAGCAAACCGGTCGTAATAGCGACTGCCGCGTGCTCTGGATTACGTCCCGTTGCAAATGCATTAGGAATGTGGTCGTGGATAATATATATTTTTGGCATCGGTAAATTGGCACGTTCAACAAGGCGCTCGACAACACGATACAGCATCGGTGCTTCTCTGGGATCAACTTCTTGGGCATTGTAATGTTTCAAAATCATCGTATCAGAAAAATAATAGGCATAAAAATTCATCCCTCCTGCGATCAAGAGGGCAATAAGCATACCGCCGGTTCCACCGAAATACCCGCCGATGAGGACGAGTAATACACTTAAAGAGCCTAATAACAAAAAGGTTTTAATCTGTTCCATTCTTTTCCCCTTCTAAAAGAGCCAAAATTGATTTTTTATGCATTTTACGTGCAAAATCGAGAGCACTTAATCCATATGCATCGCGTGAATGTATATCGACCTTTAATTCCAATAGTTTTTTGATGACTTCAACACGTCCGTAACAAACGGCACCCATTAGCGGAGTAAAGCCGCTTCTTCGTGTCGGTTGATTGATATCAAAACCATCACTGATCAGTTTTTCAATGAGAGTGAGATTATTATAGGTGACGGCAACATCAAATACACTAACCCCTTCATCATCTACATGATGAATATCGGCACCGTTTTCAATCAACAGATCAATTATCTCCGAATCACAATGATACCGCATCGCAAAACAGATGACCGATTCACCATTTTCTTCTACCTCATTAGGGCTTCCGCCATTTTTAAGGTACTTCTTTATCCCAAGATAATCGTTTGCTTTTAATAATTCAATCCACTGTTCCATAGTTTATCCATAAATAATTTGTCGTAGTATAACACGCAACATTCAACCCATCCATAGGCTCTTATGGTAAAATTCCGTATTAATTTTATAACAAGAGAGATAATATGGAAGTTTTAGAGACCGAAGCAGCATTTAAAGCGTGTGTCCAAGAGATTCAAAATACTACGGGATACAAAAACCCCCTTGCATTCGGTATTTGCCGTGTTGATTTCGGTCAACTTGACAGCAATAAAATCCTCCAAGCTACTTATCCGCATATCAACTGGAATGAAAATTTCGGTAGTGCCGCTATTTTTATCAAAAGTGCTCAAGAGCAAGGATGTGAGATCGATTTCAATGCTGATGAAGTAATCATCCCCGTAACACTCAAATTTTTAGAAGGGTGTTTAAACGCATTTACCCCATATTCAGATGAAGCATTTGGCGATGCCCATAAAAATATTCAAGTGATCTCATCTCTCTACAACCAAATCAAAGAACGCGGTATGCGTGATAGTGAGTTCCGTCTGGTAATCCTTTTCAATGACGTTGCCTGCACGAGCGTTGAGGGAACCTATCTCAAACTCTACGCCCTATCAACTTCTAAAGTACCACTTCGTTCACTCAACCTAAACGGGGCATTCGGTGCATTGCACAATGTCGCATGGTCAGACGGACAACCGATCGAACTCGAATGGTTGCGTGAGAATGAGATCGAACTCAAATTTGCCAACGAATATCCGAAAATCGATTTCGTCGATAAATTTCCACGCTACCTCCAACACATCATTCCTGCCAACAATACTCGTGTATTGGATGATTCAAAAGTACGTTTTGGGGCACAGCTCCATGCAGGGACAACGATTATGCCGGGTGCGAGCTACGTCAACTTTAATGCCGGTACGACCGGTGTCAGTATGGTAGAGGGACGTATTTCTAGCTCTGCGGTTGTCGGGGACGGTTCAGATGTGGGTGGAGGGGCTTCTATCCTTGGCGTACTCAGCGGAACAGACGGGATCCCCGTCACAATCGGTAAAAATACCCTTTTGGGTGCTAACTCGGTAACGGGTATCGCACTGGGAGATGGATGTATCGTCGATGCAGGGATCGCTGTATTGGCGGGAACCAAATTTGCGGTTAGTCCTGAAGAACTTGCTAAAATCCAAGAAGCCAATCCTACTGCTACTCTCAACGGAAGCAGTTTCAAAGGCAAAGATTTGATCGGCTTGAACGGTATTCACTATCGCCAAGACTCCACAACGGGTCAATTACTTATTCGCCGTTCAACTCGCGAAGTGAAACTAAACGCTGATCTACACTAATTTTTTTGCCCCCCTATCTCTTAAGGTAGAGGGGATTATACTTTTCACATCTGATATACAAGGAGCTTTAGATGATAAGCTCAAATGTCTCTTCAATTCTTTCCAATCAAACGTATATGAATAATAGTGCCAGTAATGTAGCCAATGCTAATACTGATGGCTATGTTCCGCGAGATACTACTATAAGTGAAACCAAAAATGGTGGAACAAAAGCAAATACCTCCCTCTCAACTTCAAGCGGAAGCGAGAAATCTCAAACCGATCTATCCAAAGAGATGACCGATCAAATAGCGATTGAAAAAATAGCTACTTCCAATATTCAAGCGATTCGAACCCAAAATGAGATGCTAGGTTCTCTTTTGGATATTCGAGGCTAGAGTTCTTAAAGAGCTTTTTTCTTTGACGTGGTTTTATTTCCGTTTGTCAAAGTGAGTGGTGTTCTGGTAAAAATATTCATGCTCTCTGCACGGCTAAGTAGTTTCTTTTCGGGATCAAATTCTTCTAGGTCTGAACCCAGTTCCAATGAACTGATAATTGCTTTGCCGATAATAGTTCGTCCTTTGTTGCCGCTTTTATCAATCGTTCGGACGCCCCAGATATTGTGCATGACTAAAACATTCTCTTGATACGTACCGATATAGAGCAACACATGCCCTTTCAGATAAATGATGGTTTCAAATGGAATCCCTTTATTTTTTATCAGGGCTAATTTTTCATCATCTGAAATTCCGGCAAACGAAATAACTTCACCTTTATGCCCTTGGGCTGAAGAGTTGCGCGGCAGCCAAATACCAAAAGGAGTATACATATCACGGATCATTGAAGAGCAATCCCGTTCTCCAAACATCCCTCCCCATCCATAAGTATTTTTGAGGAGTTGGCTCCCTATTGTAATTAAATCATTTTTATTAATTTTACTGACACCGATATGGGCTGAGTGTTTCGGCAGTGATACAATTTTGAGCGTATTGTCACGATCATATGTTTTGACATAATAGGTATCACCCTCTTCATGATCCAATGGGAAAATCATACCGATGCGAGAATACGCTATAAATCGATTATTGGTATCCTGTAAAGGGATATTGTCTTCAATGATAAAAACTTTATCTGATTTTTGAATGGCTGATGCGGTTTTATTATCAATGGCACTAATACCATCGGATTGTACCCATCCGGATGCATTATTGGTAAATATATAACTCCATGCTCCGTCTTTGGTCGTATGTGAGATAAAAATTGGCTCATTAAAATTAACACTGCTGTTTTGAAGAAGATCAAACGGATACCCTTCCCCGGGTTGTGATGGATTTTTATAGAGCGGTTTATCGGTAGGTAATGCACGAATATCCATCCACTTTAGGGTGATTGCTTTTTGGTTTATGGTTCCGTAAGCTTCAAAATTACTTTGAATACTGATTTCATCAAACCAAGCCGGCAGCACCGGGCGAAGATTGCTTCCATACCCTCCCCTAAAAGCGCGGATAGGCCATGCAGCCTCTTGGGCTTTTTCCGGAGGTGCACTATAATTCCAAGGCGAATAATATCGTATATCAAAAGTACTCTGTATCTCATACAAATTATCATGGTCGACACCGTTTTTTTCTACATAAGGGGTCATAGCCTGTTCAAATCGCTCTAAATCATTAATTTTTGGACCATATTCAGGTAGTTTAATATCGAGTTCTTGAGGCAGTGCACAACAAAAAGGATCAGGGTTTAAGGGACTTTTTAAGCCACTTTGATTGGTATCTATATCAGCAGTATAAAGTGGTTCACTAGCTAGTGGAGTCACAGCAGGCGGCGTATGTGTTGTACATCCGCCTAAGATAATTAATGTACTGATGATTCCGATCGTATGTTTCATATATGTCCCGCTTATTCTACCCCGCCAAAACGTCCTACAACTCTGCCGATAATATCAACTTCATCTTTCCAGGCGACATAGGTTGGATAATCTTTGTTATCTGAAATGATATCGAGTTTCCCATCAATCCTTACTTGTAAACGTTTAATAAAAAGGCCGTGTTCGGTACGGATAGTAAAAATCCCGCCTCGGCTGATGTCCGTCTTTGAACGGTTGACAAAAACGATATCGTTATAGCTAAAAGAGGGTTCCATGGAATCCCCCGATACATTTATCGCTTCAATATTGCGTAACTCTTTTTCTCCCCCGAGTGAGAGAACAAAATTTTCTTCCAACATCAAAGGTTCATAGGAGAGTTCATCATTTTCTGCCCCTCCTCCCGCTGAGGCATTTACCGATGAGAAATAACGTACCATATAGAAACGATTTGTCGGCTCTATCAAACTTTCGGGAGATTGGTTATACAATAACCAATTGATGGCGATAGAGCGTTTTGCACAAAAATCGAGTAATTCGGTAAAGGGAATTTTATTTCGCTTTTTCATAGTGGCAAAATTCATTTGCGAAATGTCCAATAGTTCTGCCACATCTTTATCAAACACTTTTTTTTCGGGGAATTCTGAAGAGACAATATCTTTAATCGCCTCAACAATATCGCTGAATGTTTTCATATTAAAACCTTTTGCAGTATTTTGATAGTGTATTGTATGAATTATGCCATAAAAAAAGTGTATATATGACAAAATGACATATTTTTATAGTATATTTCAAAATATATCTACAATTTGCCTAATATCACTCAAGGAGTTGACAATGGCAAAGGTAATTCGTAAAGCAAACGGTTGGATGGATAAGTTTGAGATGAAGATGGGTGTCTGGGCAGAAAAATTATTTTAATCTTTTTTTTCGTTTTCCTCTTTTTTCTCTTCACGTTCCAATCGTGTAAGATGATAGCCTCGAAAGATATAGACCAAAAAGAGGATAAACAACACAATGACTAAGGTATCGAGGATTTGCAGCATATTACATCATCTTTCGGTAGGAATTAAAATTTTGTTTGATCGCTTCGTACAGAATAATTCCGCTACTGATGGCGAGATTAAGACTCCGTCCCTCTTTCGTCATTGGGATTGTCATGGTCTGATTAGGAAAAGCTTCTAATATTTCCGCAGGAATTCCTGAGGTTTCACTTCCGAAAAAGAGGTAATCCCCCTCTTGGAATTCGACTTCAAAATAAGGGCGATCTGTTTTGGTTGTCGCGAAGAAAAAGCGCTCTTTATTGGGGTGCGCTTCCAAAAACTCTTCAGTGTTTTCCCATACATGCAGATCTATTTTATGCCAGTAATCAAGTCCCGCACGACGAACCGCCTTTTCGTCAATATCAAACCCAAGAGGTTTGATCAAGTGCAGTGTTGAACCTGTATTGACACAGAGTCTTCCGATCGTACCCGTATTGTTCGGAATTTGAGGTGTCACTAATACGATATTGAACATTTAGAAAATGATCGTTTTATTGGCATGAACAAAAATACGATCCTCCAATGCTAATTTCAACGCTTTAGAAAGAACGATCTTTTCGACATCACGACCTAAACGCTGCATCTCTTCCCATCCGTAAGCATGGTTAACATGGATAACATCTTGGGCGATAATCGGTCCTTCATCCAGATGATTATTAACGAAATGGGCAGTTGCTCCGATAATTTTAACTCCGCGTTCATAGGCTTGCTTATACGGGTTGGCTCCTATAAAAGCGGGGAGAAACGAGTGATGAATGTTGATAATCTTATCTTCATACGCTTCTACAAAACGAGGAGTTAGAATACGCATATATTTGGCCAATACAATATAGTCTATTTCCCCTAGTTCTGAGAGTTGTTTAAGAACGCGTTTCTCGTGCTCATCCCGATCGCATCCTTCATGGGATACGGTATAGAAGGGAATATCAAATTTAGAAACCAACGGTTTAAGCAAATCGTAGTTTGAGACAACTCCGATAATATGGCAATCGAGTTCTCCTGCTTCATAGCGTATAAGAATATCGCCTAATGCATGTGACTCTTTTGTCGCCATTAAAACGACTTGCTTTTTACGGGGAGCGATTACTTCTAAATGGGCATTTGTAGGCAACACAGCTTTAAGTTCTGCTCTGAGGGTATCAGGAGCAATTTCACCGGCTACAACACTGCGCATAAAAAATTTATTGTGTGCTTTATCTACGAATTCGTTATTAGAGATGATGTTGAGATTGCGGTGGAAAAAGATACTCGATACTTTATATACAAGCCCTTTTTCATCTTTACAATGGATCAATACCCGATATTGTTCATTCATTGTTCAATCCTAATTATGTCTAAACGGTTATCAATTGTCCCCAAAAGATATTCGAGAAAGTTGAGCGTTAAATCGACTTTAGCTTCTATTTGAACATTGTTTGGAGATTGGAACCCTTCAAAGAGGACCAATAAACGTTCTCGAATCCCTTCCAACATGCGTGCTTCATCATCACGAATCGTATGAATCGACTCTACTTCTTTTGAGAGAGGCTGGCGAGGCAGTTCTTCTGTAACCGTCGGCTCTTCTTTGAAAACGTCAAATTTTTTAGTGGGTTCAGAATAGGTTGATAGCTCTTCGATTTCTGCCAATGTGGACAAAATAACATCTTTTAGTTCCATGCTCGTAACAACCACCTTTCAAACTGAATAAATTCGGCCTCTTCATCCATTTGGACAAAAAAAGCTTTCATTTCGTTATTAACCCCTAAAAACTTCTTTCGCATTCCTGAGAGGCGGCGGATAGCAATTTTTGCATCCGCATTAGAGGGATCTTTTTTTAAAATCTCTTTGTAAATTTCAAGAGCATCTTCTTTGAGCCCTTGAAGCTCATAAATATTGGCAAGAGTTAGAGTTTGCATTGGGCCGCAAAATTAGCGATGATAGAACCCATCTCGCTGGTAGAGCAAACTTCTTTCGCATCAAAACCTGCAATATCCTTGGTACGATATCCTTGTGCCAATGCCTGCTTGATACCGTAATCGATACGATCGGCCGCTCTATGTTCATTCAGAGCAAAACGGAGCATCATTGATGCACTCGCGATCGTTGCAATCGGATTGGCGATCCCCTGCCCTGCAATATCGGGAGCGGAGCCGTGAATCGGTTCATAGACACCGATAGCCGCACCGACAGATGCCGATGGGAGAAGCCCGATCGAACCGGAAAGCATACTCGCTTCATCGCTGAGAATATCGCCAAAAATATTCCCCGTTAAAATAACGTCAAATTGTTTTGGATCACGGATCAACTGCATTGCCGCATTATCGACGTACATGTGGGAAAGCTCTACTTCAGGGTACTCTTTTGCCACTTCTTCTACAACTTCACGCCATAGTTGGCTGACATCCAAAACGTTTGCTTTATCAACCGAACAGACTTTTTTCTTGCGATCCATCGCGATTTTAAAGGCAACGTGGGCGATTCGCTCAATCTCAGGACGGGTATATACCATCGTGTTCCATCCGCGATTTTCATCACGCCCTTTCGGTTCACCGAAATAGATGCCGCCGATAAGCTCACGGACAACCATCAAATCGACGCCCTTGACGATTTCAGGTTTCAATGAACTGGCATTAACGAGTTCATCATATACATTTGCAGGGCGAAGGTTGGCGAAAACACCCAACTCTTTACGGAAACGGAGCAAACCGCTCTCAGGACGTTTTTCTCTCGGAAGTGTATCCCATTTTGTTCCACCGATAGCTCCAAAAAGCACTGCATCGCTGGCTAAAGAGATATCAATTGTCTCTTGTGGAAGGGGATCCCCTGTAACATCGTATGCGCATCCGCCCATGAGGGCTTCTTGGTAATTAAATTCGATATTTTCACATGCCGCAACGGCATCCATAATCTTAACCGCTTCATCGACGATTTCAGGACCGATACCGTCACCTTTAATCAATGCAATATTGTAACTTTTCATAAATTATTTCTCCTGTGCTGCTATTTCAGCATTTGCGTAGTTCATCAATCCTCCGGCACTTAGCAGTTCTTGCATAAATGGAGGGATCGGGATAAAGTTATAAATTTTACCATTTGTTGTGTTGGTAATAGTCCCTGCATCCATATCGATGCTGACGGACTCACCCTCTTTGATTTCTAAACTTTCTGTGAGTTCAAAAATAGGCAATCCCATATTAAACGCATTACGGTAAAAAATACGGGCAAACGTCGGAGCGATAACGGCTGCAACACCGGCAGCTTTAAGTGCGATCGGAGCATGTTCACGTGATGAACCACATCCGAAGTTTTCATCAGCGACGATGATATCACCCGGAACCATTTTCGTTACAAAAGTTGGATCGGCATCTTCCATAACATGTTTAGCAAGTTCTTTTGGATCCGAAGTATTGAGATAACGAGCGGCAATAATGAGGTCTGTATCGATATCTTTACCGAAATTCCAAACTTTCCCTTCAATCTTTTGCATCAAAAATCCTATCGTATGTAAAATTAAGGGGATTATAGCCAAGAAGAGTTGAAAGAGTTTTAAATCCCCCATAAAGGGAGTTTAATATCTGTTAATATTATCGTTTAAGACCGTTTGTGGTTGCCAACATTTCATCACTTGTCGTAATAACTTTTGAGTTAGCATCGTAGGCACGTTGACCTGTAATCAAATCGGTGAGCTCGACAACGAGTTGAACGTTAGAAAGCTCAACAAAACCTTGACGAATGTTTCCGATTCCATTTTCACCCGGAGTTCCCTCAATCGGCTGACCGGAACTGTCGGTTTCGATAAAAAGATTGTCTCCCATCGCATGCAAACCGGCCGGATTGACAAAATTAGTCAGTGATATCTGCCCTACCTGTGTTGCTTGCGCCTGACCGGATTGTGTAACACTGACGATTCCGTCTGTTCCGATACTGATATCCATAGCATCTTCAGGAATAACGACTTCAGGGACGAGGGTATATCCGTCTGAATTAACCAAGGTTCCATTGGCATCCACTTTAAAAGAACCGTTACGGCTATACACTTCGGTGCCGTTTGGAAGTTGAAGTTTAAAAAAACCTTTACCGGTGATAGCGGTATCGAGAGTATTATCTGTCTGTTTGAGACTGCCTTCGGTAAAGATTTTATTGATGGCGGTCGGTCGAACCCCGAGACCCACTTCGATACCTGTCGGAGATTTTGTGGTATCGCTGGTAGAAGTTCCGGCATACGTCATGACTTTATACATCAAATCGGCAAATTCAGCACGGGACTTTTTATATCCCATGGTGTTAACGTTGGCAATATTATTCGCCGTCGTATCGATTTGTGTTTGCATTGCCAGCATTCCGGTAGAGCTGGTATAGAGTGATTGCATCATAGTATTATCTCCTTATCTTATCGTCGTGTTACGGCTAATTTTTCGATCGCATCTTTGTTGAGATCATTCATCTGCGAATCCATCGCTTTTTGATACATTCCCACCATCCGGTTTGCCTCGACCAAAGCAATCATCTCGTGGACGGCATTGACGTTGCTTTTTTCTGTATACCCTTGCATAACCGATCCGCTTTCGGTCAACGGTTTGAGAGGATCAGCAGGATCAGGAACATAGAAACCATCTCCCTCTTTTTTCAACATTCGGATGTTTTGTGGTTCAATGACCATAAGTTTTTTATTGGCTACCATCTGTGTAGAGCCGGCAACATTGGTAGAAATTTGACCGTTTTTATCGATGGTGATAATGCTGTCATCCGGATTAAAGGTTATCGCTGTTTTGGTTTGGAAGTAATCCGTTGACAATACTTCATACCCTTGTTTTGTAACCAGTTTTCCTTCGTCATTCGTTGTAAACGTTCCATCACGGGTCAAACGGACGCCCTGTGGAGTCTTTACTGCAAAAAATTGCCCAACTTTACTAAGTGCGAGGTCAAACGTATTTTCCGTTTTTTGCATCGAACCCAAACTAAAATCGGTGTATGCATCCGTAATCTGAGGAACACGGGAAAGTGAGCGGTTAAAATACTGTGCTGCTTCCTCTGTTTGATTGGCAATTGGGAGGATGCTTTGTTTATCTTTAAAAAGACGGACAAAATCTCCTGTAATTAATTGATCCTGTTTATACCCTGCCGTGTTAGCATTGGCAAGATTCGAGGCAATCGTATCCATACGGTTGAATTGGGCTACCATTCCCCCCGTCGCCGCATAATATCCGGTCTGCATTTATCATCCTTATGGAGTATTGAGACAGTTATAGCAACAAGTGTTCCACAGTTATAAAACAGCGACAAGAAAAAGTATCTAAAGCTCTTTAAGAAAAATTTCGGTATAATCCACCTCTTTTAACGTAAGGGAGTCTTCCTCGCATGAGTGTCAAAGATCTAAATAAACATCTCGAAACCCTATTTACCGAACACAAATCCAAAAATTGTCTCACGTATGAAACAATTGTCGATCCTTTTGACAAACAACCGACCCTTGCGCAAGCAAAATCAATCCTAAAGTTAGCTCAGAAACATAAAATCTGTCTTTTCACTTCTTCAGAGCATGCCAAAATGCTTAATCAGCAAGAAGCTGCAGCCAAACGCGCTGCTCAGCTTAAATACATCGAAGAAGCCAGCGGTGATGAGTTTGATATTCTCAAACAACATGAACTTCTTGAATGGTCTCGATCCGATTCTCCGGTACGTATGTATCTACGTGAAATGGGACAAATCCCTCTTCTTACTAAAGAAGAGGAAGTTGAAATTTCCAAACGTATGGAGATGGGTGAAGGGATTATTATCGATGCGATCTGCTCGGTTCCTTACCTAATCGACTTTATCCTCGATTACAAAGATCCACTCATTAATCGTGAGCGCCGCGTTAAAGAACTCTTTAAAAGCTTCGAAGAAGAGAATGAAGAAGAGAACGATGATGGCGATGATGAGATCGATGAAGAAGAAACAACTGAAAAAGCCCCGTCTGTAAAAGACAAAAAACGGGTAGAAAAAGTCGTTACCAGCTTTAAAGCGCTTGAAAAAGCAAAAAAAGACTGGGTTAAAGCGACTGAAAAAATGTTAGAAGAGTGTTCTATCGATGAGATGGATGCCGAATACGTTCTTTTCTTTCTAAATGTCAGTTTCAAGAAAAAAATGCTTAAAGAAGCTTTGTTGGATCTTGGGCCAACCTCAAAACTTATCAATGAACTCGTTCGTTCAATGGAGACAGCACTTCGAAGCGATGAAGGGTTTGACCGTGAATTGAAACGTCTTGAGTACAAGCTTCCACTTTTCAATGATCAGCTCAAAAAGAATCACACGCTGATTTTGAATAAAATCTGCGATTTGACCAAAGAAGAGATCGCGGCAAAAGTTCCTGAAGCTACGATGGTCAGCACCTATATGGAGATCAAAAAACTGATTCAAACCAAAGAAGCTTCCAAAGGGGGCTTCAACATGGAGCCGGATAAACTGGCGGATATTTTGGAACAGATCAAGCGGGGTAAAAATATCTCTGAAGTCTCTAAAACCCGTATGGCAAAATCAAACCTCCGTCTGGTTGTATCCATCGCGAAACGTTACACTAACCGCGGTCTCCCATTCCTTGATTTGATTCAGGAAGGAAATATCGGTCTTATGAAAGCGGTCGATAAATTCGAATACCAAAAAGGGTACAAATTTTCGACGTATGCCACATGGTGGATTCGTCAGGCTATCAGCCGTGCGATTGCCGATCAGGCACGTACGATCCGTATTCCGATCCATATGATCGAGACGATCAATCGTATCAACAAGATCATGCGTAAGCATCTCCAAGAACACGGAAAAGAGCCGGATGTTGAAACCATCGCGGAAGAAGTGGGCTTGTCGGTTGAGAAAGTTAAAAACGTTATCAAAATCACCAAAGAGCCGATCTCTCTCGAAGCCCCTATCGGGAATGAAGAAGACGGTCGTTTCGGTGATTTCATCGAAGACAAAATGTCCCTTTCACCGAGCGATGCTATTTTGAAAGACGATTTGAAAGTCCAAATCGAAAGCGTTCTTGAGCAACTCAACGAGCGTGAAAAAGCGGTTATTAAAATGCGCTTTGGGATTATGGACGATGAGAGTGACCGTACTCTCGAAGAGATCGGAAAAGAACTTAACGTTACCCGTGAGCGTGTCCGTCAGATCGAAAGCAGTGCGATCAAAAAACTTAAACACCCTAAAGTGGGTCGTAAACTTAAAAATTATATCGAGGACTGATGACATTCGATCAGCAATGGATTGAATATGATTTTAATCCGTTTATCCTTTTTAACTCCGGCGGCAAAATCGTATCGCTCAATACCGAGGCACAGTATCTCCTCGGTGCCATCGAAGCAACGGCTATATATAAGATTGCTACGACGTATGCAAGTTCTTCGTTTGGATTTAAAACGACTTTCTTGGAGCTTGAATTCGGACGATTCAAATTTTTCGGTATTACCGTCGGTTATGAAGATGAAGAACAGATCGGCATCCGTCTCTATCAACTCCCCTCTTTTCAGTTTACAGCGCACAAGCCGGAGGGGCAACTCATCAATGTCTATACGTTGATCGATCTGTGTATCAGTTCAAATTCGATTGGTAGCCAAACGCGCTATCTTAAAGAACTTGATCCGACTATTCCGGAAATTCGTTTGCAAACTGAGCTTTTTATCAAATTGCTCAATAAAATATATACTTCTATGGTTGGAAATGAGAAGATTTTAACCCGATTATTTTTCCGTGTCGGAGAACATATCAAATTTGAGGGAGAGAAATACTCCCTTTTCTCCATCGAGATCTCATCCGATACGATCATTCGAAAATATCTTTCTGAGATTACCCATTTAGCTGAAGAAAACAATCTTTTCATCGATCTAAAAGAACAGAAAATTACGATCAACGTTCCGATGATCGTTAAATAAACATCTTCTTTCCGATCAAGTAGCCCAGCGGTATTCCTACCGCCAATCCGACCAAATACGGAAGTATCAATAACGCGTGGCTGTTGTTAAGTGCGATAAACCCTAAAATCAAAAAAGCATACGGTATTAAGCGATATACTGACACCATTGCCGACGCATTTTTGGTCGTATTCTCGATGATATTGCTCTTTTGACGAGCTTTTTCCTCTTTAATCATCTGTTTAATATCCGCTACTTCATTCGCTCGCTCTTCTTCGTATAAATCATACGGGTCATCCAACATATCAATACTGTCTTTGACATCCTCAAAATCCACATCCCCGATACGACTTTGAATCATATTACGGTATGCATAGAGCGATCCCATCACTATAAGCATTGATGAGAGCATCGCAACGAAAAAACTGATCATTTATTAGTCCTCGTCATCATCGTCATCGACTTGTTTGCCCATGTTGTAGCGTGGATCTTTGGCTAACTTTTCGAATTCTTTGTATTGTTTACTGTAGGCTTTATAAACATTCATAATCGCAGCTGCAATACCGATCGCTACACCAATCCAAAGAAGCCATGTAATACCGGTCAGTTTTTTAAGTCCTAACCCGATTGCAACACCAAGCAATACGGCAACCACTATCGAAATACCGAGCGATAAGCTCTCCGCCCCTTCAATAATCGGTTTAATACGTGGTTTATGTTCTTCGTTTTCCATTATAGCTCTCCGAAAATTTTGTTTGCGGCAGCGATGGTCTCTTCGATCATTGCATCGGTTGTTGCCGTACAGATAAATCCAGTCTCAAACTGCGAACAGGCAAAGTAGAATCCGGCATCCAGCATAGCTGCATGAAACTTGGCAAATCGCTCTGTGTCGCTTTTAAGTGCTTCCGCAAAATTTCCGATTTGAGTATCACAAAAGAAAAATCCAAACATCGAACCTCGTACATCGGTTTGAAGTCCGATATTGTTTTTTTGCGCCGCTTCTGCAAACCCATTCATTAGTCGTTTAGCACGCTCTTCGAGAACTCCGAATACACGTCCGTTGGTTTTGAGCTTGTTAATTGATGCAAGACCTGCCGCCATGGCTACCGGATTTCCGCTAAGAGTTCCTGCTTGATAAACACCGCCCTCCGGTGAAAGGTGAGCCATGATGTCACGACGACCGCCGAAGGCACCCACCGGCATTCCTCCGCCGATAACTTTACCCAAGGTAACCAAATCGGGTTTTGTCCCTGTAATGCTCTCAGCACCATGAAGACAAGCACGGAATCCGCTCATAACTTCATCGAAAATCAGTAATGCACCGTATTCATTGCACACGGCGCGAAGCTCAGCGAGGAAATCTTTGGTAGCAGGTACTAATCCCATGTTTCCGGCAATCGGCTCGATGATGACACACGCGATCCCAGGGCTATCTTTGAAACATTGGCGAACACTATCGATGTTGTTGTACTCTGCCAACAATGTATGCTTAGTAAAATCGGCAGGTACTCCCGGAGAACTTGGTGTCCCAAATGTTACGGCACCAGAACCTGCCTGAACGAGAAGCGCATCACTGTGACCGTGATAGCATCCTGTGAACTTGACGATGTCATCACGTCCTGTAAAGCCGCGCGCAAGACGGATCGCACTCATTACCGCTTCGGTTCCGCTGCTCACAAAACGGATTTTTTCGATAGAGTCGTAGATTGAGATAATCAGCTCTGCAAGTTCTGATTCTGCTTCAGTCGGGGCACCAAAACTGAGACCGTGTTTAACCGCTTCGATCACCGCTTTTTCGATACTCTCATCACGATGACCGAAAATCAACGGCCCCCAGCTCTGAACATAATCAACGTAGCGATTATCATCGATATCAACCAAATAACCACCCTCTCCGCGTGCTATAAAACGGGGGATTCCGCCGACGCTTTTAAATGCGCGTACAGGGGAATTTACACCGCCTGGGATAAGTTGCTGTGCTTTTTCAAAGGCTATTTCTGAGTGCTCAATGCTCATGGAGTTTCCTGCATAATTGTTTTTGGTATTATAGAGTGTTGTAGCTTTGGAGTTGCCTATAAACCTAATGTACGGTAAAATAGTGAAAAAACAAGGTTTTGAATGGAATTTAAGGTCGATGCCACCTGCGGCAAAGCACGAGCATGTACCATCACCACGGCGCACTCAACGATACAAACACCAATTTTTATGCCAGTGGGGACGGTAGGTTCGGTCAAAGGGCTTGATATGGGAGATATGACGGAGCTTTTGGACACTCAAATCATCCTTGCGAATACTTATCACATGTATCTGCGCCCCGGAGATGAGACCGTTGCAAGACTGGGTGGATTGCATGGTTATACCACTTATCCAAACAGCTTTTTGACGGACAGCGGCGGCTTTCAGGCATTTAGTCTTAGCGATATTTCCAAACCAACCGAGTCAGGGATTGAATTTAGAAGCCATATTGACGGAAGCAAACACTTCTTTACTCCCGAAAAAGTGATTGATATTCAAAACAATCTGGGCAGCGATATCATGATGATTCTCGATGATCTCGTCGCTCTTCCCGCTACGCAAGAGCGGATCAAAACCTCGATTCAGAGAACAACCCAATGGGCACAGCAATCGATCGATTACCATCGTAATAACCAAACTAAAGGGATCGGTGTCAACCAAAATATCTTCGCCATTATCCAAGGGGGAACCGATTTTAATTTCCGTACCCAATCGGCCGAAGAACTGTGTGCGATGGATTATGACGGATTCGCCATCGGAGGGCTTAGTGTCGGAGAAGCGAACAATCTCATGTACGACACGGTCGAACACACAACACCGCTGATGCCTTCCGATAAACCGCGATATCTGATGGGGGTCGGAACACCTGAGGATTTGGTCGAGAATATTGAACGGGGGGTCGATATGTTCGACTGCGTTATGCCGACCCGTAATGCCCGTAACGGAACCCTCTTTACGACGTTTGGAAAAGTTAATATCAAAGGTGCTCGATATAAATATGATACTGAACCGATCGATCCTGTATGTACGTGCTACACTTGCCGCCGTTACAGCCGTGCGTATCTGCACCACTTATTCCGATCCAAAGAACTTACCTATTTTCGTCTTGCTTCACTGCATAATCTCCACTACTATCTGTGGCTGGTCAAACAAGCTCGTGAAGCGATCATAGCGGGTAAATTTGTTGAATTTAAAAAGGATTTTTATGCATGCCGCCAAGCCTAAAATGACTCTTGGAGTCAATATCGACCACATTGCCGTACTCCGCGAAGCCCGTAAAATCAACGATCCCGATCCTGTTATGGCACTTGCGATTTGCGCTCAAAGCGGTGCCAATCAAATTACGATTCACTTAAGAGAAGACCGTCGTCATATTCACGATGAGGATGCACGACGTATTATTGCTATGTCCCCTCTTCCGGTTAATTTAGAGTGTGCCATTGAGCCATCCATCATCGGTATTGTATGTGGATTGCGTCCGCATCGGGCGACGTTGGTTCCCGAAAAACGTCAAGAAGTGACAACCGAGGGGGGGTTAGATGTCAGCGGGAATTATTCATCAATATTAAATGCTATTAATGAACTTAAAGATCATGAAATAGAAGTTTCACTCTTTATCGATCCGACACGAGAAGCGGTAGAAACATCCGAGCGTCTCGGAGCACAATGGGTGGAGCTTCATACCGGCAGCTACGCTAACCTCTATGCAATGCGTCACAGTTCCCTTCCCCATTCTCATCATGCGATCGAATCATTGAAATTATCTCGACAAGAACTGGACAACAAAATAGAGCAAGCGTACGGAGCGCTCGTCGATGCGGCTAATTATGCCCGTTCATTGGGTCTGAAAGTGGCAGCAGGGCACGGTCTGAATTATCACAATGTTACCCCGATTGTGGAAATAGATACGATTGAAGAGCTTAACATCGGACAAAGTATCATCGCCCGATCGGTATTTACAGGGTTGGCAACGGCAGTGTCGGATATGAAAGTATTATGTCAGCGTTAAAAACTATCGCTATTAGCGTCGGTGATTTGAATGGTGTGGGATTTGAAATAATTCTAAAATCCCATAATCAGATCAAACAACACTGTAACCCTCTGTATTGTATCAACTACACAATGGCACATCAAGCAGCAAGTTTATTGCATACGCAAATTCCCAATGATTTTCATATGTTTAAAGTCTCCGGAGAATTTACCATCGAAGCAGGTAAAATATCGGCTTCAAGCGGACGTTATAGCTATGATTCTTTTATTGCTGCCGTGGAACTCGCTAAATCCAAATCTGTTGATGCCATCGTAACCTTGCCAATCCACAAAGAAGCGTGGATGTTAGCGGGAATAAAATATGTCGGTCATACCGATGCGATGCGTGATATCTTGAAAAGCGATGCGATTATGATGCTCGGATGCAATAAGCTTTATGTGGCACTCTATACGGAACATATGCCACTGCGTGAAGTAGCAGAACATATTCAAACCGATAAGCTTGCAGCATTTTTACTTCAGCTTTATAATACGACCGAACATGAGCCCATCGCCGTACTCGGACTCAATCCTCATGCAGGAGATCATGGGGTTCTGGGAAATGAAGAACACTTTATCGAAGCGGCAATCCACTATGCCAACGAAAAGCTCGGTAAAGAAGTTTTTATCGGTCCTATCGTCCCCGATATTGCTTTTACTCCCCGTTTTCGCCAAAATTTCTCAATGATAGCGGCAATGTATCATGATCAGGGACTGGCACCGCTAAAAGCACTTTATTTTGATGAAAGTATCAATGTTTCATTGGGACTTCCGATCATCCGTACTTCTGTTGACCATGGTACGGCATTTGATATTGCCTACCAGCACAAAGCATCTCAGTTAAGTTATCTGAATGCTGTTGATGCGGCCATTACATTTGAGGGTAAAGAGTAAATCCATGTCTAAAAAAGCAGCAATCAATGTATTTAAAACCCTGATTCATCCACAATTAGATATGCAAGCTTTTCGTGTTTTTTTTATCAAGGCTGCTTGGAAAGCGTACACTGACGCTGAATCTTCACCTATTACACAGAGCCGCTTTCAAACACTCATCGGTCCCTTATTCGATTGGCTTTTTTTAGAGAAAAAAGGAAATAACACTACCGTTCTCAGTGATATTCGCGATCTCTTTCAAAACTCTGAGGCGGTAGAGCGATTTTTTTCCGATACATTTTACATTGTACTTAACCACTATATCAAATCATTTTATGGAACGATTGGTGGGTGGAATAAAATTATCCCATTTGCTACGGCCATAGAACGCTTCATCGCTTATGTATCAAATCGACTTGATGATGAGTCTTTTTTCCTTTTCGAAGATGCACTTATCAATGCGCTAGAGACCCTGAGACAACGTTCAGAAAATATTACGGTGCTTAACACTTACCACGGTGTTCCTATCCAATATCCTGCGCAAATTCTCCACACGGATACCCAAAGCGTTATTCTTCGGGTACATCCGCTTCAAGAGACTGCCGCACTCTTACAAAACGGTATTTATCTCCTCAAAAATGATCAATTTATCCATGATGTCTATGCCTCAGTAAATCCGGTACTCATTCAAGGAGAACGCGTTTTAGAGTTAAAACGATTTGATGAACTAGAGACGTCTCTCTTTCATCGACAAAGTATTCGTGTCCAGCCACCAACTGCGTTTGGGTTAACGGTTCAGCATATAAGCCTTACACTGCATTGTTATTTGTATGACATTTCAATCGGTGGTATAGCGGTGACAAGTAAACATACGTATGCCCTTTCCCCCTTTAGTGAGGTCATTTTGCTCTTTCCGCCTGAAATTATTGGACAGTCACCGGAAGTAAAAGGGCAATTGGTATACAAGTCTTCTTATGAGGGGGGATACAAATACCATTTTAAAATTGAACCGAATCTTCAACAAGAGGGTGAGCTCGGTAAATACATTGCGAAGCGCGAGCAGGAGCTTATCAAAAAGCTTCGTGAAGAGATTATTTAAGATGAAAGAACATAATACCCCACCCTCTGATATAGACTTTGTCAATCCGAAGATAGTTTCTGATGTCATTGATTTATTGGATACGATCCTTCCTAAAGACCTTTATGCTCTTGATTTTACACTCGAATACTATTTTACTTTACTCAAAAAATTATCGCTTTACGAAAAAGAAGAGTATTTCAATGATAAAAAAGAGGCCATTAAAAAAGCCATTACTAACTATTTTGCCCAATCCAATCAACATATCGATATCAATATCTCTTTTAAAACCTTTACGATGCATAAACACTTTTTTGAACATTCAAATTCTGAGCAGATTGACCGTATGATTCATCGGAATGTCTCTTTGATCAGTGATTTAGAAAGTAGAAAAGCGCAATTCCTTCCATTGCCTTTTTTAGTCTCTATTCCCAATGAATTTTACATACAGATTATGCAAGGCTATATTGAAAATCATCAATCCATGGAATCTGCAAGATACATTACAAGACAGCAAATCGATACTATTTTCAAACTTGATGAACGGGATATTATCTTTTTTTTACGCGGAAAAATATCGATACGCTATTTTACACTGCCTAAAAAAATACCGGAAGGTGTTGATAAACGGTTTGCCGGAGAATCCCTTGAGAGTATGACAATAATGTATCAAAATTATTTTCCAGACGGTGCATGGGAAATGATTGAAGAAGTATTAGATGATGTACTTACTGACAGACTGAACTTTGCTGTAATAAGTAATGCAGCATTCAACAAAACGTTTATACCGGTTTTCCGTTCTATGATTGAAATTCTTTTACTTGATCTCCTTAGCGAAAATGATCGTGAAAAAATTGAAGGACAAACCGGATATATACTACGACAATATTTTCAAAAAATTCTTTTACACACTTCTAAAAATCTTTTAAATTTTGTTGAAAACCGAAATAAAAATGCCGAAAATTTTATCAAATATTTTACCGATGACGTTATCATTGACGCAAACGGCAACAAAATACAAAAATTTGCTATTACCGACAAACGGCAGCAAAAATGGAATTACAGCTCCGTCGTATCGGTAATGATGCAATACAAGCAGACCAAAATCAGAATTGCAGCACAGCAAGAAGCAATATTAAATGCCCAAGGACGGGTTATCGATACTCAAAATGAGATTGCAGGTGAAAAGAAACATAAAAGCGAAATAAAGAGTGAACTCGATGAAATCGAAACGGTACTCTCTGAAGTTGATGAAAAAATTATTCAACTCAAAGAGAGAATACCGCAAATGCCTGAAGAGAATAAAGCATTAAAGAAAGAGATCAGTACTCTAAACGATACCTACACTGAACTCTACAAAAAGAAAAAAAATCTTACCGTACAGCTTGAATTGATCAAAAATCGGATGACCAACAAGATGAGTGAGCTCGCACAGCGAAATATGAAAGCTTCATACGAACAAAAGTCACTTCAGACGATTTTAGAACAAACCGCCTCTGTCAAAGAGATGTATGAGATAGTTTCAGAGGCATTAGCTCTTACACTGGCAAAACGCTAACCATTAGGATAAGCGGTTTCGATAGTCTTCATACCCGAACTCATGAACCATTTTCAATTTTCCCTCTTTTGTCCAGATGGCGAGAGAGGGAAGTTTAATCCCGTTGAAGGTCGTATTTTTAACAAACGTATAATGAATCTGATCTTCAAAGATGATATAATCGCCTACTTTTAGCGGCTCATCGAACGAATAATCTCCCATAATATCCCCTGCTAGACACGTATTACCGCCTAAACGATAGGTATAGGCTTTCTCTCCTGCTTCACCTGATCCACGGATCATGGCTCGGTACGGCATCGCGAGGGTATCGGGCATATGCGCTTCTGCAGAAGTGTCAAGGATGGCTATATCCATTCCGTTATGGACAATATCAAGCACCGATGCGACCAAAGGTCCTGTCTGCCATCCCACCGCTTCACCGGGTTCAAGATAAACAGTAATATTGTTATGTCGAGCTTTAAACGCCTGTATTACTTCGATAAGGCGGTTAACATCATAATCAACGCGTGTGATATGATGTCCCCCTCCGAAATTAATATAGGTCATCTGGTCTATGTAGGCACCGAATTTTTCTTCAAATGCTTCGAGCACTCCCTCCAATGCATCAACATTTTGTTCGCACAACGCATGAAAATTAAGTCCGTTCAGTTTTGAAACAATCTCAGGATCGAAGTTTGCAAGTGTCGTCCCCAAACGGCTGTAAAGACCGCATGGATTGTACAGATCAACCGGAGAAGAAGAATATTCCGGATTGACCCGAAGCGATACGGAGATATTGGGGTTAAGGGCTTTAACCCGATCGTAATAGCGGTGAAATTGTGCGGGAGAGTTGAAAACGATATCATCGCTGATACGGGCGATTTCATCGATATCTTCATCTTTGAATGCAGGCGAATAGGTATGAACCTCTTTATTCATTTTTTCCCGTGCTAGTTTTGCTTCATGCAATCCGCTGGCAGTACATCCACGAAGGTACTTTGCTACAAGGGGAAAGGTCGACCACATAGCAAAACCTTTAAGGGCAAGGATTATTTTAGCCCCCGATTCTCTCTGAACACGCTCCATTACCTGCAAGTTTTTCTCTAAAAGAGACTCTTCACAAATGTAACACGGTGTATGGGTGAGTTGGGAGAAATCGATAGTGCTCATGTAAATTCCTAGGGAGGGAGTTTTAATGGCGTGATTGTAGCATAGAGTTATTTCCACACTGACAAAAATGATAGAACAAGAATTGTATTGATAGTTTATATATAACTCTGAAGGAACCTCAATGTCTATTAAAGACTACATCGCTGAAAACAAACTCGAATGGATGATCGTTTACAATGCGCCGACTGACTCATATAAGTATGCGTATCGTGGATGTCTCATCGTTACTGAAGGTAAAGTAATTACTGCTGATAAAAGTCTTCCACCAAAAGATATTGTTAAACAAGTGATCTTGGCTACTAATAGTGATACCATCGACTTCATGGCACTAGAGCTACAATCGTTGGATCTTTTTGAAAGTTTCGTTGCTAAATATAAAGAGTATTTAACTCCGGAAGGTAAATACCTCCTATTCGTATCCGATATTATCGGTAAAGGTAAATTTATTTACGAAGGGATCACATTCAATACCTTTGCATTGGATGAAAGTTCAGTATGGAATGACTTGCTTGATATCGCCGATCTTTCAAAAGGTGATTTGAAAAAGATGTCTGACAAAGAGAAAATTGATGCGGTAGCTAAAGAGATTCTACGCAGCAATCTTCGTCTCAATGATAAGACATATGAAGATATCAAAGCGTTGCAACGCGGTGGAAAAGCTTCATTCGGAGCCGTATAATCACAACTATTTCCCTTTATTGGGAAATAACTTCTTCATTCTTCTTACCTCTCAGTCTCATTTTTTATTTATCTTATTTTGTTACGCTTTACGTGATACAATTATGTCCAATAGTATTTTAGCTCCATATGTAATATTAGGAGGTTAAAAATGAATCCCCTTACTTATTTAAAGATTGCAAGAGATGCAATCAAAGCACATTTTGAACATACCCAGATTGATAAGAATGCGCTTTTAGCCATTTACCCTGAACTGTCTGCACAAAGAGCCTCTTTTGTGACACTTACAATAAACGGTCATTTACGCGGCTGTATCGGATCGATCATTGCACACCAAATTCTCATTGATGATTTAATTTCCAATGCCGTGTCAGCCGCCTTTCGTGATCCCCGATTCCCACCCTTGTCACGAAGTGAATTGGATGAGGTAAAAATCGAAGTATCACTTTTAACACATCCCGAGCCCATAACGTATCGTGACACGGATGAACTCTCTCGTATCATCCGTCCTGATATTGACGGTGTCATCTTGCGTCTTGGAAATCGTCAGGCAACTTTTTTACCTCAGGTGTGGGAAGAGTTGCCTGACTTCAACTCATTTTTTACCCATTTGGGGCTCAAAGCAGGGATTGGAAATGATCCTCTTTCCTACCATCCCGATATTTTTACCTATCAAGTTAAAAAATATAAGGAAGGCTCACATGACTAAAAGAGTTATGAGTGTAGCGGGAAGTTTTTATCCTTCATCTTCACATGAAATCAACAAAATGATTGATCATTTTAATACTATCTTAGAGTCTCATCCTGAGGTAATGAAGCATTTTAGCACTCTGAGCGGATATGCCATTATCGTTCCCCATGCGGGATGGATCTATTCAGGATTTACCGCCAATATTGCTTTTAGAGTACTCTCCAATACGCAACCCAAAACAATTGTCGTGATCGGTCCGTCGCATCGTGTCGGATTTGAGGGGGTGAGTATCGCCGATACTGAATTGTATCAGACACCATTGGGAGATTTAGTCATAGATCGTGCTCTTGTGAAGGATTTAATGCAACGCTTTAACATTCCGTGTTTTCCTGAAGCACATCACGAGCACAGTACTGAAGTTCAGATGCCGTTTATTAAGCGCTATTTTCCAGAAGCCAATATTATCGAGATGGTTTATGCGTATGCGCAACCTTCTCTGATTGAACCGATCATTACCTATTGTTTGGATCATGCGGATACTGCCGTCGTTATCAGCACCGATTTGAGTCATTATTATCCTCTAGATGAAGCTAAAAAACTCGATTCGATCTGCTTGGAAGCGATTCAAAATGAAAACACACATACGTTACATCAAGGGTGTGAAGCGTGTGGAATGATCGGAGTAGAAGCGATGTTGAATGTGGCTAAAAGAAATGGGTTGGAGAGTACGGTCTTAGATTATCGAACGAGCGCCGACACGAGCGGGGATAGTTCTCGTGTTGTCGGCTATGTCAGTGGAGTATTTTCTTAAACGTCCATCTCGATAACATTCCAAGGGAGTCCTTGGGTATTCATCTCGTCCATAAACGGATCCGGATCGAGCTGTTCCATGTTGAATACACCTTGCCCGTTCCAAATACCTTGAACCATCAGTTTTGCACCGATCACGGCTGGAACACCTGTCGTATACGATACACCTTGTGATTTTACTTCGGCATAGCACTCTTCATGATCTTTTACTTGATAGATATAGATTTTTCGTTTTTTGCCGTCTTTTAGACCTTCAGCAACAATACCGATATTCGTTTTACCTTTGGTTCGAGGACCAAGTGACGCAGGATCAGGAAGCAAGGTTTTCAAAAATTCCATCGGAACGATTTTCATCCCTTGGTGTTCAACCGGTTCGATTCCCAACATTCCAACATTTTCAAGGCATTTCATATGCGTAAGGTAGCTTTGACCAAAGGTCATAAAGAAACGAATACGTTTAAGACCATGGATATGTTTTACCAACGACTCCATCTCTTCATGATAGAGAAGATAGCTGTCTTTTGGCCCTACTTCAGGATAATCCCACACCTGCATAATCTCCATCGGAGCAGTTTCGATCCACTCTCCATTCTCCCAATAACGCCCTTTAGCACTTACTTCTCGAAGGTTGATCTCAGGATTGAAGTTAGTTGCGAACGGATAGCCGTGATCTCCCGCATTACAGTCGAGGATATCGATCGTGTGGATTTCGTCAAAATAGTGTTTTTGAGCATAGGCACAAAAAATATTGGTCGCACCCGGATCGAATCCGCTTCCGAGTAATCCCATGATTCCTGCTTCTTTAAACGCCGCATCGCGTTCCCATTGGAGTTTATACTCAAATTTTGCTTCATCCGGGTGTTCGTAGTTAGCGGTATCGAGATAAGGAGTTTTGGTCGCAATACACGCATCCATGATAGTAAGATCTTGATACGGCAATGCAACATTGATTAAAATGTCCGGATTGAATTTATTGATGAGATCGATCACTTCTTGAGTGTTGTCCGCATCAACGGTTGTAATTTCAATAGCACCTGCTGGAAGTTCACTCTGGATCTCTTCGCAACGCCAAATACTACGGCTTGCTAAAATGATACGATCAAATACAGTATTGTTCATAACACATTTATGTGTTACAACGCGCCCTACTCCGCCGGCGCCGATAATGAGTGCAGTTGCCATAGCAAACCCCTGATAAAAAATATAATGGAAATTATAGGCTAAAATCTCTTACGAAAATGTTACAGATAAAATGCGTTGAAAAGGGTCAATCCCCAAATGAATGCCAACATCGCTAAAGAGAGAAATACCAATGCGGCTCCCGCATCTTTTGCCCGTTTTGCAAGTTCATGGTGATCAAATGTGACTAAATCAACGGTTCGTTCAACGGCACTGTTAATAACTTCAGCGATGAGAGGGATAAAAAGAGATCCGGCCAAAACCGCACTGGATACATAAGAGATCGGCAGTGACCAAGCCACGATCATTCCTACGGTAAAAAGGGCGATTTGAAGTCGAAACGATTTTTCGTTACGGGTAACTTCCATAAGACCGTTTAGCGCGTATCGAGTATTTTTGAAGAGAGTGTATTTTGGTTTATTCAGCGCCATGCTCAACCTCCGCCAAAACAGTACTCCAACCTTCATAGTGTCCGTGTTCCTGCATCGCTGACTCATATAACGATGTTGTTGTCTCTTCGACCACATCGGGAGTGATCGGTTCATTTTTTATCAGTATGACACCGTAAGCGTAATCGCTCTCGTCATCCGTGACGTATTCTTTTGCCTCAAAACCGTGAGAAGCGAGTTGTGACACCGCACGTTCCATCGCACTTTTGGTTTGAAAAAAGAGATAGTGTTCAACCTCTCTGGAACTATTCAGATCATCACCTGCTTCGACAAGAGCGGTCATAGTATGACGGTTTTGGATACTGAGAAGACCATATGCATCGGGATAGAGGTTGTCAATGTACATTTCCCATTTACTGTCTCTCGATGAACCGCGCTCATACACGTACCCGCCGTGGCGACTCATTACCTCAGAGCTTAGATTTTCAAAACGTTTAGATTGAGGAGCATAGAAATAAAATTCTGCCCATCCTTCTTTCATCACTCTTCCAGCGAATACAGCATCTAAAGAAGTCATAATTGTTGATTTTAAATCTTCAGTAAATAATTCTAAACTCTCAGTAACGCTCTCAGCTTTAACAAAAAGCCATAGAAGCATTGGACGTTCCTCTTGGGGAACTTCATCGATGAGATCAAGCTCAACATCACAGCGATACGGGATATTCTCATCATCGAGGAGCTGATAAAATTCTACCATGGCCAAAACCTTATTTTTTTGCCATTATAGGGTCTTTATTCTTGGTTTTCTCCCAAATAACTTTTGTGTAGCTTCACTTTACTCGCCAGTTCTTGGACATTTTTTGTCTCAATGGACGGGAGAGTTTCTCTTTTTTGGAGGTTCTGAGACCAAAGCTGCATTTGTGCCGTTGCTTCAGCGGCTACTTGTTCCAAACTCTGACGGATAGAACGGAATTCCTGACGTTCATATGATTCGAGGGTCACGATCAATTCGTTCAGTTTCCCTTTGGCATTGATAAACTCATCGTAAAGTGTTTCTGAAGATGAAAAGAGACGTGAAAGGGGCTTGAGTGATTCGGAAAGTTCTTTAGAATGCACTGTCATTTCACGCATCTGTTTTGAGGAAAGAACCATCTGCTGCATAATCAGTTCACTTTGCTCGCGCGAATTTTTCAGTAAAGAATCATTTTCACTCAGAGTGGTTACAATCGATTCACTTTTGGTGCCCAATACATGGATATGGTGAGAGAAATCATTGACGATACGTTCCAACTCTCTTTGCAATACACTGATGGTATGGTCGGGAAGCTGGTTATGACTAATCTGAGTTAAAAGATCATGTAGATTTTTGAGCTGTGCATGTACCTCTTTTTGATCATCACAACTAAGACGGGCAACACTTTTTAGCTGATTGAAGTGATCTTGCTCTGCCACACGAAGAAGATCGATATGGCGATGTACGACATTATCCAGACTCGGCAGCTCACTTAAGGTAAATTCTTCAAATTTTTCCATGGCGCTTTGTTGTTGTGCCAAAAGTGATTCAATTTTGGAAACAAAGAGCTTTTGATTGCTTTGAATAACGTTTAGGGCATCCAGTTCCTCTTTGAAAACATGGCGAATCTGATCGTGGGTTGAACTCTCCATTTGCGCAACAATATCGAGTCGTTCTCGTAAGGTTGAGAGTGCTGCCGCGACGGACGTCATTTCATCGGTTAGTGTACTGAAACGGAGTCGATCTTCATGGGTATTGATGCTCGAAACAGTCTGGCTCATAACACTCATAATGGCAGAGAGGATAACCCCGACACCAAGGGACAAAAGTGACTCTTTAAGTACATTAACATCCATATTGCCGCTGAGGATAAAATGCAATAATCCTCCGATAATTCCCAATACCAGTACAACGGGGGTATAATTGATTTTATTCGGATCTTTGTAAACAGCGGTATGACGCAAAAAAAAGAGAGACATAACAATAATAGTAATAAGTAAATCGATACTAATCATAATTTATCCTTTTCACAAATGATACTCAATAAATCTTTGGGTGAGTGTGCAAAATAATCTCCCTTCCCTTCATTGCTAAATCCCCATCCGGCAAAGATACTTGTTATCCCAGCACGAGAAGCTGCTTCCATGTCTTTGGAGTTGTCTCCTATCATCCAAGCATTATCCGTACCCGAACGAAATTCGTAGTGATTGAGATGTTTATGAAGCATTTGAGGGTGAGGTTTGGGGGAATCGACGTTATCAGCACCAACGATTAGTTGAAAATAGGAGTCCAGTTCCAAATATTGTAACATCCTCTTGGCAAAAATACTCGGGGCATTCGTTGCCACCCCCATGACAAAATCATTTTTATGCAATACGTTTAATAGGTTATGTATTCCATCATAAGCCGTAACATTTTGAATACACTGCTCATAATAGTGTTCTTCAAAAAGTTCGCTGGCACGCTGTTCGTAAATTCTTTTCCCATAAAAAATCTTCGATAAATTCCGTACAGGAGCATTAATGGCATCGATAACCGACTGAACGCTTAAAGGCTCTAAATTGTAACACACTTCACGTACATGGTTGATAGAAAGGGTAATGTCCAATCCGGAATCGATTAACGTTCCATCCATATCGAAAAGTGCAATGCGGCGCATTTATTTCATTTTCTCGTAGAGTTCTTTGAGTGTTTGGACAAATAACGGATGATCGTTTGGACAGCGGCATACACGATACTCTTGATATCCCAATTCGTGAGCCACTTCGGCATATTCAATAGAGAGTTCAAAATCAGTTTCAGAGTTATCGATGGTAAATGCGATAGGTACGATAATGACTCGTTTATTGCTTAAAGTACGTAACGTGGTTTCCAATGAAGGTTCAAGCCACTTCATTGGCCCTACTTTGGATTGATACGCCAGATGAACGGCATTAAAATCCAGCCAACTTTTTTTCATTAGCTCTTCAATTAATAAGACATGGGCAATAACGTGTCGCTGATACGGGTCACCTTGATCAACAATCTTTTGCGGCAATCCATGGGCAGAGAAAACAATATCAAATGTCCCGGCATTATCTGTACCCAACGTTTCTTTGATCCGTTCAACAAGACATCGGTTATAAGTTTCATTCATAAAGAAATGTTTGATTTCCACCGTAATAACATCCCAACCGATTCTTTGGGCAGTCTGCTCGAAATCATCGAGTGACGACTGACTAGTCGTACTCGAATATTGCGGATACAGCGGAAGAAGATAGACTTTATCAATTCCTTGATCTTTTAATCGTTGGCACACTTCATCTGCCATAGGAGGCGTATAACGCATAACGAAGTCAACAACGATTCCATCTCCTACCGTCTCTTTTAATCGTTCTACCACTCTTCGAGTGAGTTCTACAATAGGAGATTTACCACCAATTTGTCGATAAATATCCTGTGATTTTTCCACACGTAACAAGGTAATCATTCCGGCTATAAATTTACGTAATAAGGTGCTTTTTGTTCGAATAATATAAGGGTCATTAAACATGTTATGCAAGAACATCTCAACTTCATTAAGATTGTTAGGGCCACCCATGTTTAAGAGTACAATCGCTTCTTTCATTTATGCTTGTTATCCATCTGTTTTTGAAGAAAGTGTACCATAACGAAGTGTTAAAATTTAGTATTATAAAAAAAACTAAAGCTTTTTAATCTATAATGACTACAGCGCAGAAAAAAGAAGGAGGGTTAATGCTGATAAAACGAACAGTGTTATCACTGATTTTACTGACATTGACGGTTCAAGCTGAATCTCAGAGGCGTGAGCCATCCCTCTTTTTAGAATACGAACGTGAACTGAAAAAAGTGAACGATTCGGCCAAAAATGATGATAATCCCTTTGACAAAAACAATCAAATTCTAACTATAGCCAAACCAACACCTCCAACCGTTAAAACCGTTGTCCTCCATGAAACCGTTTTAAAAAACACTACATTTGACCACGATACAATTGGTAAAGATAATAATCCCTATTTGGTTGTAACCAAACCTTCTCCGATTGCTTCTTCTACCGTTTGCCCAGATAATTCCACTACGGATGAATCACCTAAAAATACTTCTCAAAAAATCGTAACCAATTTTAAAACAGTGAAAGACAAACTACTTTCCCGTGCAAAAACTTTTCTCGGGACCCCGTATGGGTTTGGTGACAAATCGGGTGATCGCACCGATTGTTCCGGGTTTACTCAGCAGGTATACAGTCAATTCGGGATATCTCTTCCCCACAGTGCTACCGAACAAGCGCATCTTGGAGACAATGTTGATCCAAAAGATTTACAAGTCGGTGATCTTCTTTTTTACCGAACCTACAAATCTGACCCATCACACGTAGCAATTTATGCAGGAGACGGGCAAATCATTCACGCATCTTATTCCAGCCGAAAAGTCCAATTTGACTCTATTGACAAAGGGTATTATAAAGAGCGCTTTATGTACGCCAAACGTCTAGCTCTCAATAATCCTGAATACGACGAATAAGCAAAATAAGTATGTCTTCCTTATATTCCATTCTTGACAAGCACTGGCTTTGGAAAGAGGTATATACAAAGCTTGATATCTCGTCTCCGGCGTATCAATACTGGAACGATACCCGTCATATTAAACTCAACCGCTACGTATTTCTTGAAAAACAGACACTCCCCTCAAAATATGCCCATATCGAAGAAGATCTTACCGATCTTTCAGGATATCTTCCAACCCAATATGCCGCGACACAGCTTGGTATTGATAGCCATATTTTTGGCTATAAAAAAATGCGTCTTTACAATCAATTTGAGTATAAATTTGTAAACGATATCAAATTTGTTAATCTCAAGCGGTTTTTTCTCGAAAACGGGATCAAAATCGGTAAAAAAAGCTATGTTCATCTTGCGCGGCTCGATGAGCTGATTATTACTGCTGATTCACGTTTCTACCGTATTGATGATAACTACGGAATGGTCGTTTACGATTGACGCTTTGCCCATCGCGGAAAAAAGCGTGAGGGGGACAATATCGGATCAATAGCTCTCCCCTCGACAATAAACTCTTTCAATCGCTTTGCCAAATACGGCGCTAAGACAAATCCATATCCTCCTGAACCGTTGATCATCGTCAAATTCGGATAATAGGTATATTCGGATGGATCAACCCTCTCACCGTGTTTCAGATGGGGGTACTTTAGAAGCGTTGCCTCGGCATTTACAAGACTTCCCAACATCGGGAGGTAATCATTTGATCCCGAACGGAGTCCCGTATAGTCGTTGATGATATTAATATTATTTAATTTTAATGTTTTGGAGGCTTTTTCGAGCAGTTGTACTCTCCCCTGCTCCCTATCATACGGTTCATCGGTAAATGGCGAATAATGGACATCATGGGTTGCTCCGATAGCAACGATCCCCTCCTTGCTCGTAGGGGAAATAGAGACATGATGATGGAGAATACAGGGGATGTGGGTAGAGGTAATTATATCGATCCGATGACCCCAAATACCTCGTAAACCGACGTAATCGATGGGTAATAGCTTCGGATAGGCTCCGATCGAGAGGATGATATGTTTCGCGCGTAGTTCGCCTACTTGCCAAACTCCATCACTGTGGATCAGCTTTTCAACCTTGAGAGGATAAAAATCGATCTCTTGGACCATTGCTTCACAAACACCCTGCGCATCAACGACGGCACCTTCAGTGAAATAGATATAGCTATCCACTGAGGCTTCTGAGGTTAGGAGGGATTTAAGCTCATCGTCTATTTTAGAGTGTTGTAATGTGGTTTCACGTTTGAAATGTTCGAGTTTATCGGCTTCTTGCGGGCTGTTTGCGATATGAAGAAGCGGTTTTGTGAGGGTAAATTGGGGAAAATGGGTCGTGTAAAATTCGAGTGCTTCGGCGTGTGCTTGGCTCATAATCTCTTTGAGCTCACCGGCTTTGGAGATTTTAGGCGAGATAAATGCCCCTGCCGCACCACTCCCGCCAGCAGCGATACCGTCCTGATCGATCAGCGCGACGTTTAGACCTGCTTGTGCGAGAGTGTAGGCGCTACAACAGCCGTTTATCCCTGCACCGACGATGATGACATCATAGGGTAATATTTTTGATGTCGGCAATCGAATAAATCTCGGCGTAGATCATCCCAACCAACGCTTTACGGTTGGCACGGACACTCAAATCCTCGGCATTGACCATAACATTGTCGAAGAAGTTGTCTAATTGGGCTTTAAGGCCGAAGAGTGCATCCAAACGCTCTTCAAGTGTTTCGTAACTTGCAGAGATAGCTGACGTTGCGGCAGAGTATAGGTTGCGTTCCGCATCGTTTTCAAACAGTGATTCGTTGACACTGAAACCTTTATCCATCGATTCGTCTTTGAGGATATTGCTGACCCGTTTAAAGGTGGAGAATGCTTCGAGGAATGATTCGGATGATGCGATAGTGGCAATGGCGCGGATTTTACGGTCGATTTCGAGGACATCGAGTTCGACATTAGCATCTTTGGCAACGACCGATTGGATGATCGAAGGATTGACGCCGACATAGGCACCTGCGAGACGTTCGATGATAAAAGTCTCAATGTTCTTTTTGTACTCTTTGCCTTGCGGATAGAGATTTGAGAGTTGATCGATCAAGGTAGAAAAATTGAGAGGGATTTGGTGCGCTACGGCGATTTTGATAATCCCGTTGACGGCGCGGCGAAGGGCGAACGGATCGCGTGAACCAGTTGGGATTTCACCGATGCTGAACATTCCCATGAGGGTATCAAGTTTCATCGACATAGCGACGATGGCACTGAGCATTGTGCTTGGCAATGCGCTATCTTCGCCTGTTGGAAGATACTGCTCTTTGATTGCCGTGGCTACTTCGGCAGATTCTCCGAGTGCTAGGGCGTAGTAATACCCCATAAGTCCCTGTAGTTCAGTAAATTCATATACCATCTCAGACATCAAGTCGGCTTTCGCCAACTCCATCGCACGATCCAAATCGGATGGATTAATATTATCATATATGAGATTTGCGATAGTGGATGCGACCACTTTTTCGCGTTTGATTTTTTCCGCTAACGTCCCCAAACCGTTCATAAAGACGACTTTTTCTAATCCTGCCGTACTCAAACCTTTTTTGAGGTCGTTACGGTAAAAGAAAAGTGCATCGGAGAGGCGTGGACGGAGAACCCGTTGATTCCCTTCGATTACGTGGCTGAAATCATCGGTAAGGGCGTTGGAGACCACGACGAATGCATTGATCAGTTTCCCCTCTTTAAATACGGGGAAGTAGCGTTGATGCTCTTTCATAGAGGTAATGATGACTTCGGGAGGAAGTTCGAGGAAACTCTCATCAAAACTTCCCAAAAGCGGTGTCGGGTGTTCCGTGATGGCAACGACTTCATCGAGCAAATCTTCGTCCACTTCGATCGTAATGCCGTGCTCATTTTCGAGTTTAGCGAAGTTTGCCAAGATTGATTCGCGGCGGCTTTGCGGATAGAGATCGACGGAACCCTCTTTGAGGAGATCGAAATAGTGATGGATCGAGTTTACTTTTTTGGCTTCGAAATGGCTGATACGGTGGACGTAGGTTTCGGAGGATGAACGTACACCGAAGAGTTCCATATCGACGAGCTCTTCGCCGAGGGTCACATTGACCCAACGGATCGGACGGATAAAGCTCTCATGGCTGCTTCCCCAACGCATCGATTTACCAAAGCTCAAGCTTTTGATCCATGTATCGATCATTTCACCCAAAATCTCAGTGCTCTCTTGTCCCGCAATGGTTTTACTGAAATAGAGGACCTCTTTGCCCCCCTTTTCGGCTCGACTAATCTGCTCAAATTCAACGCCGCATTTTTTGGCAAAGCCCAAAGCCGCAGGGGTTGGAATTCCGTCTTTGATCGCGATGTCGACCGGTGCACCGAAGAACTCTTCGATACGGTCGTCTTGGCGCGTTTTGAATTCACGATGCCATAGTACCAAACGGCGCGGTGTGTAGTAGAACTCAAACTCTCCGACTAGAGCATTTTTTTCCAAAACGGCGACCCATTTTTTCTCTATTTCCGCAAGCTCTTTGAGCAGTGGGACTGCCGGAAGTTCTTCGACACCGATTTCAATCAAAAGAGATTTTAACATTTATTTATCCATCAATCATTTTTAAAGTCCCGATTTTACCGCTTCGATGGTTAAAAATCGCTGTTGCTTTGGAAAAAATTAATTCAGAGATAAAATATCTTATTTAGGTATAGTTAAAAGTTTTGGTGTGTACAATACCCGTATCATATTACATTCAATAAGGAACCAAACATGCCAACAATAAATCGTTACGTAGATATCAGCACTGTAGATCGTGAAGCGAAAAAAGATTATATCGATCGTCACTCACCGTTTATCCACTGTCCAACATCCGCTAAAAAAGGTGAAAAGCTCGCAGTAACCGTTAAAATGGGAAATGAATATTCTCATCCGGATGATTTCGACCACTTTATTGCTAATATCGCACTTTACAACGGTGAGACATTGCTTGCTCGCGCCGATTTCGTTCCAGGAACACTCGGAAATGAAAAAAACCATGCGGAAGTAACATTCAACATTGTCCCTATGGGTAAAAAATTGACCCTTGTGGCACACGGTTACTGCACCAAACACGGTGTTTGGGAATCAACTCCTGTTGAAGTAGAAGTCGCTGAATAAATTTTGAAGCCTTTTTAAGGCTTTAAAAACTTTGATTAATCGTCTATTTCCTCTGCACTAAGTAAAATTTCATATGCTACTCTTGCATCATTAACATGAAAACCAAACTTCACTAAAATAGGTTCAATTTCTTCAAACGGTTGTATATCTTTTAGAGTAAAAAGTGATCTGGCACACATCAAAGCTGCACAGGTTTTTGGTTCAATCGCACCATCCGGTTTGAGTGAATTACATAAAGAGTTGATAAATAGATCATCAAAATTCCAAAACTCGAATAATCTTCCTGCCAGTTGGTCTCCAGAATTGCCTAAAAGTTCATTTTCTTCTACACTTAGTTTAATCGGATCATGTTCTACGAAATTATAGGATGTTTTGGTAAGCATGAGTACATAGGAAGAAACTAAACGTCCTATTTCGAGGATAAATGTTAGTCCGCCTAATGACTGAAGAATAGAGCGATGCTTTTTTCCTAGCCAAAGATCTAGAAACCGTTGTTGCTTCTCCATTACAGAAAACCATTCATTCATACTGATTCCATAAGGAGATATATCGGTATAGGGATGAGCCTTTAATGCAGCAGTAAGTGACATTCCGCGTATAGCCGATGTTCCAAACAGTGCGACTGCCTGTGAAATAGAAATTATCGGATAACGAAAGCCGTGATATGGTGCATTTGCATAATGGAGAATATCAGTGTACAAGATTGGATCGGATTCAATTACACGAATAAAAGCTTTGATATCAATATCATCAATTTGACAAATTTCATTCATTTTATTGATTGATTCAGGCAGAGGCTGAAATGATTCAATAGAATAAAGCAATGTACTGAGCATGGATAACCTTTTTGTTTAATACTTTGTCATAAAACGTTACAGATTTTAGTTTTAATTCTTTAAATTTATTTAATTAAAGTTATTATTAATTTTAAATAAGTAATAACTTTATTCTAAAATACAACAATTATCATAATACATTCAAAGTTATAAATAAATTAGTATTCTCAGGATGTGAAATGAAATCACTTAAAGATAATTAGATTATGTCATATTATTTTAGTTTTATAGCATTATTTTCGAAAAACAATAAAGTATCGTGTTTCAACTTTACGTTCCAAAAATGAGAATCACATATGGATAATATAAAACGACGTGAATTTGAAATACTTGCGATGGCAATGAAACATGCTTCAGATAGCATGATTGTCATGGATCGTAATAATAAAATCATAAAAGTTAATAATGCTTTTATCAAAACATTTGGATATGAAGAAAAAGAGGTAATCGGTAAAAATCCGAATATTCTCTCCTCGGTTAAACATAATAGTTCTTTTTACGCTCAGATGTGGAATACGTTATTGAGAGAAAAGCACTGGAACAGCGAAATTTGGAATAAACGCAGGAACGGTGAGTTGTTTCCTGCGTGGGTGAGTATCACTGCCATAATGGACGATAATAATAAAATACAAAACTATCTGGCTATTTTTACAGACTTAAGTGCGTTACGCGATAGTCAAAAAAAGTCTTTAAAACTTGCCTATTATGACCAATTGACCGGACTTCCCAATCGTCAGAAAATAGTTTCCGACTTGGGAAAGAAAAATCCATCTGTTTGTGTGGTTTTTAATATTGATGATTTCAAAGAAATAAATGACTTTTTTGGAATCGAAATCGGTGATAATATCCTAAATCAGTTGGGACAATGGTTTTTTAAAATGAATTTTTTACCTTATCGTATCAGCGGAGATGAATTTGCTGTCTTATTGTATGAAGATATTATATGGAATGACCTGCGAAACCGAATCATAGCGTTAATGTCATTGCTGGAGGAACATGTTTTTTATGTCGATGACGAAGCAATCAATATTCATATGACGGTAGGTGCCGCACTCGGAAATTATAAATTGTTGACACGAGCTGATATAGCTCTAAACAGAGCAAAGAAAGATAAAGTTGCAATTGCTTTGTATGATGAAGATGAAAATATCGAAGAAACATATCGTTCAAATATCAAAATGAGTGCTGCGATACGCTCAGCCTTATCGAAACGAAGAATTATTTGTCATTATCAACCCATAATTGATCTAAATAGCGGAAAAATAGATAAATATGAAACACTAGTCCGTATGATTGATGAAGAGGGTATTGTTATTTCTCCATCCGTTTTTTTAACGATTGCGAAGAAAACAAAACTGTATCCACAAATTACCATTGAAGTCGTGAATCAAGCTTGTGCCCTTTTTTCAACACGAAATGAAGAATTTTCCATTAATCTTTCTGATAGTGATATACGTGATCCGTATATTGTAAAAGAGATAATAAATACAATTACCAGAACCGGTACCGCTTCTCAAATCGTTTTTGAAATCCTTGAATCAGAGGGTATAGAAAATTATGAAGAAGTTGTGCAGTTTATTAATACGGTCAAACTGCTAGGTGCAAAAATCGCTATTGATGATTTTGGAACAGGGTATTCAAATTTTGAAAATATCCTAAAACTGAATGTTGATTACATCAAAATTGACGGTTCACTCATTCAGGGAATTACAGAGAATAGCAGACACCATATTGTTGTTGAAACTATTGTCAATTTTGCGCATAAAATAGGGGCTAAAACCATAGCCGAATTTGTGAGTTCTAAAGCGATCTACGAAGCTGTCAAAGAACTTGGGGTTGACTACTCGCAAGGATACTTTACCGGTAAACCAGAAGCGTTACCTTTCTCTTTTTAGATCCCCTTTATCTCCTTTTAACCGCTTCTTCTTTATACTCTTTTTAAATTCTGTAGTAAGTGAAATCCGTGGACTCTTTTCAAAATCTTGCTTTGTTAGAAAACCTTTATCGTTTAAAATCACTAGGCTACACCTATGTAGATCCAATTACTCCAAATATCCAAACCACTCCAAATACTTTACCCGATTCTTTGAATACATTGGGACAAAACATTTCACAATGTTACCTGTGTGATCTGAGTAAATCGCGTCGTCAAAGTATGAGCGGGTATGGAAATCCCCGTGCCGATTTGATGTTTATTGATGCGTATGTTTCTGCAGCGGAGGATGAAGCAGCGGAGTATTACGTCGGCAGATCAGGTGTGATGCTGCGAGACATGATCGAAAAAGTATTAATGCTTCGAGTTGAAAATGTCTATTTTACCCATACGGTTAAATGTAAACCATTCGGCTTTCAAAACCCATCAACCAGTGAATGCAGCAGTTGTACCCCTTTTCTATCCAAACAACTCGAACTTATAAAACCTCGTTTTATTGTTACCCTTGGACCCGATGCATATCAAATTCTTAGTGGAGACAATGGAGATTTTGAGCGTGTGCGCGGAGAAATTATTCCGTTTGGAGACGCATTTTTGATCCCGATGTATCATCCACTTTATCTTGTACGCAATCCCTCCCTAAAAAAAGAGGCTTTACGGGATTTGCAAACCATTAAGGCTCAATTGTCATGATTTTTGTCCGAATATTTTTTCTTTCATCACTCTTATTCCTTTTTAGTGACGCACATGCGATTACGATCCAAAAATCTTCAAATGCCGCTAATCCTACTTCCGATGTTATTTCATCGGATCATACTTATCATATTGCTGTCATTTCAGCACCTAATATTATCGGTAAATATTCCCAATCCGTTTACAATGTCTCCTTAGCCACACTCATGAGCCTTCGCAGTGACCATTATGAAATTAAACGATACGATATGTCGGATGAATCACCTGACTCACTTTCAAAAGCTTTAGACGAAGTACGCCATGATCATATGGATGCGATACTGGCTCCACTTACCACCGGCGGTGCTAAAAATTTGCTTACACTCAATGTTGCACTTCCGTTATTTATCCCTACTGTCCACAAGCGTGATATATCATCAGCTCCAGTAAATATTACCTTTGGAGGGATTGATTACGTTGCTCAGATCGAAGCATTACTCCCTTATATGGCTGATTCAATTGCTATATTTTATGATAGTTCCAGTGTTGGATCTCAACTCAAAGCTTCAACCGAAGAGGTTTTTTTGGCCCACAAAAGCGAAAAAAAGAGAATTTCAAGTTATCCGGTAGATCTCAAGGGGGATAATATTATTTCGCATCTCTCTAAGCCATCCACCTTTAATAAATCCAGTATTATTATCCATCTTCCAGTCGTAAAAAGTGCTCTCTTGAGTGCACACATGACTTTCACAGGTATTAAAGAAAAAAATATCCTTTCAACCCAAATCAATATTGACCCTACTCTTCTGACACTGACCCAATATCAAGATCGTAAAAACATGATTTTGGCCAATTCACTCATTGAATTTCCTCCTACTATTTATGAATCCAATGCATTGATGAATAATGATATTACATTTGATTGGATTCAATATGCTACCAGCGTTGGGATTGATTATTTGGTTTCCGTACTCGGTAATACACCAAGGGAATATACGATGCGTATAATCAATTCTCAAGTGATTTATCCTGTTGAATTACTTCGTGCAAAAGAGTTTGGTTTTGAACCCGCTACCTCTCGCTGAATCTTTTTCACTCGATAAAATCGAGATATTTAGTCATCTTAGCGCAAAACAGCGTGCACAAATTGCGCAGATCGGTATCATACGACATTACGGTTTAAATGAGATTGTCTTTTATGAAGGAGATGAAAGCCGCTATTTTCATTTTCTGATTGAGGGAGAAGTCTCTATTTATAAAACTTCTGCCTCCACAGAGACTATCCTCATTCATCGTTTTAGAGCACCTTCCTTAATAGCTGAAGTAGCAACTCTAAAGCAAGTCCCCTACCCTGCCTCTTGTGAGTCTACGCAGCCCTCCGTCATCCTAAAAATTTCACGTGATCCATTTTTGGAACTCTTAAAAAACGACCCTTCTCTCAGTATCGCATTCATTTCATCATTAACCCAAAAAATTTCTGCTTTGGAACGTTCCTTACAACGTCACAGCGCTCCAAATGCGATGTCAAAAGTAGCGAGGTTGATACGGGATGATAAAGATTTATTTGTACGGCTCAAAGGGATTGAAATCGCCCGCCTTATAGGAATTACTCCGGAAACGCTCTCCCGTATGATCAAAAAACTCAAAACGCAAAGAATTATCACCGTCTCAAAATCGGCAGGGATAAACATACTTTTGGCGGAACAACTTGATACTTACTGCGGATAATTATTTTCCTTTAAGAGAAGCAATGATAGAGTTAAGACATCTGTAATTAAGGATTTTCCAATGGGTAAAAGAGGTATTTCTCTCCTTCGAGGAATTGAAGCGCAAACTGTGTATGAATTACTTAATAAGGCTTATTGTGATGAGTGGCTCGCTTATTATCAGTATTTCATTGAAGCCAAAGTCGTTAAAGGGTTGATGAAAGATGCCGCAATCGTTGAACTCACGCAACACGCTGCCGATGAGCTTCGTCATGCAACGATGCTGAGTGATCGTATCATTCAACTCGGAGGTATTCCTGCTTTACATCCTGCACAGTGGCTTGAAAATTGTAATTGCGGTTATGAAGCGCCTACAGAGCCTGACGTGCGTAAAGTTTTGGAACAGGCGATCAAAGGAGAGCAGTGTGCTATCGGCGTTTACTCCAATATTTTGGATATCACTCGTGAAAAAGATATTATCACTTATGATCTCGTATCCCAGATTTTGGCAGATGAAGTCGAACATGAAGAGGATCTTCAAGCACTGTTTGACGATATCGAAGAGTTTATCGAACAATTCAAGAAATAAATCATGATAAAAAAATTAGCTTTTACAGTAGCGTTAACTCTGAGTTATTTGGAGGGAGCCGATATTCTTCAATTGGTAGCTCTTCTTGATCGAAATGATACGATTACGTTTGAATCGCAGGTGCAAACACTGCAAGATGCCAATATCAAACGTGATGATAACAATAAGACAATTTTAATGTATGCCAGCTGGGTTGGAAATAGTGATGCAGTCAAGTATCTTGTCGAGAAAGGCGCCGATATCAATGCTCAAGACAGTGGCGGAGCAACCGCTTTACATCTTGCGGCGTGGAAAGGTTACACTAAAATAGCCACATATCTACTTGAAAATGGAGCTTCCCCTCAGGCCATGAGTACAGAAGGGATGACACCGCTTGATATCGCAATTATGAAGGAAAATCAAGAAATAATCACTGCTATCGATAAAGCGACCCCAAAATTAAAACCGTTATTAAAGTAGTAAGGATAATAACATTTTTTCGGAGGAGGGAATTTTTGCCATCTTTCCCTCAAAATCAAGATAAACAAGAGTAATCGTCATTTCAAACAATTTCTCTTCTTCTCTAAAAATTTGCTGTAATAGTTTAAACGAGACATTCTTTATCTCTATCAATGCTGTTTTAACCTCTAAAATATCCCCAAATTTTGCACTTTTTACGTAATCAGCTTCGACATGTTTGGCAACAAAATGCCCATTCTCCAAAATCGGCGAACGCCCTGCATCAAAAAACAGCTGACTCCGCGCACGCTCGCAAAAGTTAAGATAATTAGAATGATACACGACACCGCCCACATCGGTATCCTCGTAATAAACCCGTATTTTCATTCTTATTTAGATTTCTTAGATGCTTTCTTGGTCACTGAAGGTTTTACATCTAACGTAGCCAAAATTTTCTTTGCTTCATTTTCAACTGTTTGTTGGCGTATCATATTTTCTAAGTAGCTTTTAGCTTCATCAAACGTTGCTGAGTGCTCAGGTTTTATCTCATCCAGAAGAATAATGTCCCATATGTCTTTACCGGTTGAAAGTTTAGTAAAGCTCCCCGCTTCCTTGTCTTTTAATGCAGTACGTACCGTAACTGGAAGTGCTGATGAATCAACCCACCCTACATATCCGCCTTTTTGTTTAGTATTTTGATCAATACTATTTGTTGACGCTAATGTATTAAATAACTGGGTTCGTTCATCTCCGGATTTTTCTTTTAATTGCTTAATAATAACGTCTGCCAGTGTTTCTTGCATAACTACAATATGACGAATTTTATAGCTAGCGGCCATATTCAGATCTTTTGCCTCTTTATACGCTTTTTGAAGTTCTTCATCAGTCGGTTTCGTGGCTTCAGCTATCCGTTTAGACCACAAATCAAGAGCAAGAGTTTCAGAAATTTGGATAAATTCGGGATCATTTTTCAATTTTCCCACAAGAGTTTCAGCAAGCTTAATACGTTGCGTATATTCTGTGGATATCTTTTGTTTTACATCCTCAGGTGCTTTATCAAAATCAATTTGTAATGCTTGTGCCGCAAATTTTTTGATTTCATCAGGTGCTATAACATGTGCTTGGAGTGATGAAGTTAATAAAAATGCTGTAGCTATTGAACCAATAAAACGTTTTGACATAGTCTTTTCCTTATATTTTTGACGATTCGATAAGTTTATCGAAGTTTTGTAACAATTCAACTTTTTTTAGATATCCGCTTTGTAAGATTAAGGTATCAAACCTATAATGTCACGAATTATAAAAGTAGGAAATATGATGGATTTAAAACAACGACTAATTGACTTTGGATGCAGTCTTGAATTTGTAGATATTGCATTAAATTATGAAAATCTGTATCCCTCAGAGCAAGATATTGAATTTTTCATTGAATATGTTGAAGAGGAATATGCAAAAATTGAAGCGCTTGAAGAGGTTAAATCAATAGATAAAGAAATTGTAGATGCTTCAGGCCTTTTTCAAGAATTTGAAGATGAAATCTAATACTACCAAAGTATTCCACTCTTAAAACGAGATTTTTTTAATCGATGATAGAAATTGCCGTTAATTTGTTTATAGTTAATCACATATCCTTTGAACCGTCGATACAGTTCTCTATCTACATTAAAAGTATCTGCATCATTCCAAAAATTCTCTAATTTACCTTGATAGGTTAATCCATCAATATCATAAATAGAAGTACCACATGTTTTTAATGGGGCACTATGATGGATAGCCGATAGGCCAACGGTTGAGTTAATTAAAACAACGCCTTTTGCATGTTCTAATAAGGTTGGTAAATGCTGATCATGAATATATTTCACCCGTTTTACAATATTATGTTTAGCAGCTAAACGATAAATTAATTCTGAATAATCATGATATCCCCTATCAAGTGGGTGATGTTTGATAATAAGAAGATTCGTTATAGGAGCATGGTCCGAAAATGAACTAATAATTCTTTTTATAAAAATTTCTACTGATCTAAAATCTGAATGTTCACGTATTTGAGCATCAGTTGATATTTGCAAAGGTGCTAAAAAATAGTTTTTACTATTCTCCTTTACCAAATTATCTTGTATACCCCGTTCATAATACTTAAAATACCATTTTTTTAAAATAGCTTTTATCCAATACGTAGCTTCCCATAATTTAAGAGGACGATGATGTTTATAATGACGGAATAGCGGACTTAAAAATACACTGACAGCATAATATATAAAAGCGTACCATGCGGCATGCCAAAAAGTATTACCTACAAAATCAACATCAGGAGTTAATGTTTCTTTTGTTTCAAGCTTATCATAGAAGTCTCTGTTACGTGGTAGAAGAGAAAAACCATTTACGCCAAATCGTTCAAAGGTGATATAATCAGGACGGACGTATCCTTCTTCGAATACACCGATTTCAATGTTGTTCTGATGTGCAATAGTATGGGCAATCCGATGATATTCTCGACAATCTCCAAATAAAATAACTGTATCAATCCTATGTTCTTCAATAAAATCTAAAAAAAACTGAGGCCATTCTTCAAGGCTTCCTTTAAAGTTAATCGAATTATTTGGAGCAAAAAACCAATCACCTCCATTAAAATTAATTTTATATGATTCTGTATTTACGGTTAAAAAATCTTCAAATAGGCGTTTAAAAAATGGACCAACCGGTCCTTGGAGAAAAACAACTTTTTTATTCCGAAAATATTCCAATCCATTTTCAACCATCAATCACTCTTAAAATTAATATTTCATTTTTGTATCATACGTAATATTTGTTGAGAATTACGACTAATTCTATTACGGATTTTAGTCCATATTGAATTATTATAAGATCCTCTTTTTTTTTCTAATACATGCAACAGCTCTTCTACTTCGCAACGATTATTTGTTTCAGGATGTACATAACGAGGATAGAGAATTAACGTACCTGCTATGAGTTCATCAATATTTAGCTTTTTTGTCCGTCGTGTAGACTGAAGCTTATCTTCACTTAATCCCCATCCTGCATAAAAAGGCAAGCCATATGTATAAACTGGAATCCCTCGTATCAATGCTTCAAATCCAACTAATGATGTCATAGTATGTACTTCATCCGCATGTGATAAGATACTATCAATACTCACTTCGGTAACAATTGCATTGCAATATTGTAATGCAATTCTATCCTCAATATTCCCCACCCTATTTCCGACCAATACATCAGGATGAGGCTTATAGACAATATATCCGTCTGGTCGGTTAAGTCGAACTTGCTGAAGCAGCTCTAAATTTGACATACCAGATGCACCATAACGTATTGATGCATCATCTTCCACCTGTCCTGGGACAACAATAATCACTTTGTCCGCTGGGAAAGTGAGTCTAACATCGCTATAAAGATTGTATTTTGAGAGTTTTTTAACGATCAAATAATCTTTAATTTTACGTGCACGCTCAACAATTTCCGTATCGAATACATTGGTCTCTAAAATCCATTCCAAATCACTAGGATTTGTAGGATCGAAGTATATCCCACGAGTGTCAACGACTAGTGAATAGGGCTGTGTTAAATCAGATCCCAATCCTATAGAACGTATAAAACCATCTTCAATCCGATATAAAGCAATTTCATTATCCTGTGCATATTTTTCGACATCAGGAAAAGATTTTTTCCCCCAAACATAGATGCTATTTTGTGGGCAAAGACCACTTTTTAGTGCCAATTCTAAATTATTATTCCCCCATAAAGGGTTAATAAAAATAATTTTTTCATTAAAAAACAGTTCTATGTAAGTGTGCTTCCAGGCTGAAAATCCAAAAAAATATTTCATTTTATAAATTTTCCTATTTTTATTTTCCACATTATTATTAACGCATATATCCAGCGCCAATAATGGTGGTCACACTTGTTATTAGGATTAATCAGCCATCGTTTGACAAGTTTGTCTTTTCCGAGAGCAGTAGAGTCCATATCAAGAAAGCTAATCTTTTGATCATTACAAAACGATTTGATTCGAGAGTTAAATTCCAGTGTAAAAGTATTCCGATCTTCTACTCCTATATCAATAGTTGAACGTACCCGACTTATTTCATCACTGCATTTCTGACAATCTGCAATGGTTTGCAGTGGTGCACTGATGACTGTAGTCGGAGCATATTCCATCAAAGATAAAATAAAGTGTTGATATTTAGAAACAATGTCATCAAAAATTGTTTCTAAACTCATATTTCCTTTTGCTAATCGAATCCAAATTGCGTATGCAGCATCAACCTCACCTAATGTAACGACAATCTCATCATATCCACCCTCTTCCAGTGCAATATTAAACGTCGTATACGCTCCGCTTAACGAATTTATATTATGTATACCACTAACACTCGCACCTGGAACATAAACAACCTTGAAGTTGGTTTTTGGAAAAAATACTCTAAATATCCAATGTTCAAATACACGAATATGCGAATCACCTATTACCAAAACTCGATGATTTTCATCTTGCGTCGGACGGTTAAGCTGTATACTCCTCTGACGTATAATCTCATCAATAGTGTCAATAATATTCGATGGACGTTTTTGATACGGATTATAATATCGAGTATAAAGAATATAGGCAGCTGCGAATACTTCTTCTACTTGTAGTTTACGATTGCGTCGTATACATATTACACGGTCATCCGTTAATCCCCATCCTGCATAAAATGGCATTCCAAAACAAACACACTTTTTACCGAGTAAAAGAGCTTCAAAACCCATTTGGGATGTTTTCGTATAAACGGCATCGAAATACTCAAGCAAGGATAATGGATTTACATTTTGATCAATTATGATACAGCTTTTACGTGCAATTGCTGTATCAATATCAGATCTTTTTTTTCCGCTTAGTACGTCCGGATGTATTTTAAGATAGATTTCTGCTTTTGGATTTTCCTCTATTGCTGCTTTAATCATTGTGTTCGTGCTAAATTGATCCGTCATACCATAGCGCAGTGATTCATCACCGGATGTTTGTGCAATTATTAGAATCCGCATTTGCCCATTATTTTCGAAATAATCCTCTGCGATATCTGGTGTATTGTTGTATTTACTTATACGGTGTTTACGAATCAATGCCATTGCTTTATTCGCTGTTTCCATTAAAACTATATTGGCACTGAAATCATACGTGTTGAGAATATTTTCAAGATCTGATGGAACCGTAGCATCATAATATATTCCTACAGTGTCTTCAACGATGCTAAACGACGGCGAGCCATCAATCCCAAGTCCGACAGAGCGGAGAAAGCCATCCTCACGAAGCGTCAGTGTTCCATTAAATTTTTTATGACACCATTTGGCAAATCGACCGGTACGTTTGCGTCCCCACCCCATAAAAAAACGATTTCCAAAAAAAGTACCAATATTGTGAAAATAATAAAAATAACCGCTAATCACTGTCTAATGCCAATCACTTCATATATTTCCTGGATCCTGTGGCTCCATGTATGTTCTTTTGCTACATATGCCGCTCCAGCGCGAGCCCGCTGTAAGTCTTGATCAGATAAGCCGTATTTTATGCGATCAAAAAGATCATTCGCTTCCTTCTCGTCATGAACGACATAACAATATTCTTTAAAATATTTTTCGACCGCCGGAGACGGATTGGTCACAGCAATCCCTCCGCATCCTATAATCTCCACCAACCGACGAGAAAACATAGTTTCAGAATCTTCAATCGTATTTACATTCAATGATACAAAGTAATCTTTATAAATCTGTGCAGTGTCAGCGTATTGCACTGCCGAATTAACATCCATTTTTGATAGTTTCGGATAACGGTAATTGGAAGACTTACGTGATGAGTTTCGGTCATATACACTCAAGCCTAGTCCAGTATTACTTGTTGAATGAAAGAACATATCTTGCCAAAAGCGACGACGATCGTGTATATGATGACTGTAGCTTCCAACAAAATTAGCTCGTTTATACTTGAAATTAAACCCTGAAAAATAGTGGATTTTAGCTTGAACTGCAAACATCAATGTATTAACAGTGACTCTGGCATCAACCACTGCACGATATTTAGATAAACAATTTTCATCAACAGTAAAAATGTGATCAAAAAGTTTTGCACTCTCTATAAAACGTTCAAAATGTACGCCATCTTCTTTGTTCCAAAAGACCGTTGGAATATTCAGTTTTTTCGCATAATTAACGACTTTTTCTAATATTTTATTGTTTCTTTTTGGATGTTCGGGATAAGAAGCTATCTTAAACTTCCATGCATCTCTTTTTCCATGCCATGTAGATTCAACAAATAAAAAGTCCGGTTTAAAAAAATGTAGTACAAATTTGTAATTTAAAGGAGTTATAAAATACACATTGGCTTCATATTCAAGACATTTAGATGTTAATTCGTCAGCGATAAGAGCTATTGTTGATTTTTTATTCAAATTAAGCATAGTTAAACTATCCGATAAAAAACTATAGAGTTCAAATTATATCTGTTCATCATAATTCCGGAATAGTACTGCAATCGCACTAAAATAGTTATAATAACGTGATAAAAAATACAATCTTAACTTTCTAAAATCAATATATGATAAACAGATTGGTACAATAAGTCCTATATTTTCATCTAAAATTCATACACTAACGATAAAATAATAATTTATAACGAGGTCTAAATGCTCAAAAGCACTGAACACAATTTAAAATCTGCTATTAAAGCTTCAAAAAGTGCTTTCTTATTCACTGCGTTAGTATCACTGATGATAAATTTATTAATGTTAGTCCCTTCATTGTATATGCTACAACTTTATGACAGAGTTATCGCTAGCCGCAGTGAAGAAACCTTACTGATGCTTACGCTTATCGTTGTAGCATTTTTTATTGTTATGGGCGTTTTAGAATTTGTCCGTTCACGTATTTTAATACGTGTCGCTAATAGTATCGATATGCGGCTAAGTGACCGAATATTTAATACAATGTTTACTTTGGCAAATCGTTTTCCCTCGCGCGCTACTGCACTGCCATTAAATGATTTAGGGCAGATTCGCCAATTTTTGGCAGGAACTCCTCTATTTGCTTTTTTTGATGCTCCATGGATACCGATTTACATCGCAATATTGTTTCTATTTCATCCATGGTTTGGTGTTTTTGGTATATTTGCCGTTATTATTGTTGCTGTTCTTACAATTGTAAATGAAGCACGTACCAAAGAACGGATTGATTCATCAAATAAAATGTTTCAAAGTTCTCAAAATTTTATAATTTCCAGTCTACGAAATAGTGAAGTTATTGAAGCTATGGGAATGCATGAACAAATACGGCACAGATGGAAAGATCGATATCTAACGTTTTTACATGATCAATCCTATGCCAGTGACGAGGCCGGAGTATGGTCTAATCTTAGTAAACTATCTCGCATATTGATGCAGTCTCTCATTCTTGGACTAGGTGGATATCTAACCATCACATCACAGGTAACTCCCGGTATGATGATTGCCGGTTCTATTATTTTGGGGCGGGCTTTAGCGCCACTTGATTTAATGACCGCGACATGGAAGCAATTCACTTCCGCGCGTCTTTCCTATGCACGTTTAACAAAACTGCTAGACGATTTCCCGATATTAGCCCCCCCTACTCCGCTGCCCGCTCCAAAAGGACAAATAACCCTTGAAAATTTGACCATTGCACCGCCTGAAAGCAAGTTACCTTCACTAAAAAATATTTCTCTATCCATTGCCACCGGCGAAACAGTAGGCGTTATCGGACCAAGTGCAGCGGGGAAATCTTCATTTGCCCGTGCATTAATAGGAATATGGAAACCCATTAGCGGTGTGGTGCGTATTGATGGAGCACAGATTGAACATTATGATCGAGCTTTTTTAGGGAAACACATTGGTTATTTGCCGCAAGACATCGAGCTATTTGAGGGAAGTGTCAGTGAAAACATAGCACGCTATGCAACACCGGATCCTGAAAAAGTGATTGAAGCAGCAATGCTATGCGGTGTACATGAGATGATTCTTAGATTGCCGCAAGGGTATGACACCCCGATCGGAATCGGAGGTACTTCACTCTCAGGTGGTCAACGTCAGCGTATAGCATTAGCTCGAGCTGTATATGATTATCCGAGTATCATTGTTTTAGATGAACCGAATTCGAATCTTGATGATATAGGCGAACGGGCTTTAGTTAACGCCATTATTGAACTAAAAAAACGTTCTATTACCGTTGTCTTAATTACCCACAGACCATCCATTTTAGGTATTACCGATAAAATACTTTTATTGCGTGAGGGAGTTTTACAACTTTATGGAAAGCGTGATGAAGTTCTTACTGCACTTTCCCAAAAAAACATCTCTTCTTCTGAAAGTAATCCATCATGACAATCATTACCCCTGCAACCGAAGACCGTCACTACCGTCGCTTAGGTGTTATTGTCTTAATTGTTTTTATTTTAATAGTCGGTGTATGGGGTTCTCTCGCACCACTATCAAGTGCCGTTCCTGCTCCCGGAAAAGTGACTGTGGCCTACAGTAACCGCACTATTCAGCATCTAGAAGGGGGAATTATCAAATCGATTCTTGTACATGACGGTGATTATGTTCATATCGGACAAACTCTTGTCGAGCTTGATTCGACGCGTGCTGATTCAGAGCTTCAGATTGCTTTGGTTCAATATACCGAACTACTTTCACAAGAAGCTAGACTCATTGCAGAACGTGATAATAAATCTTCAGTTGTTTTTTCGGATGAGTTGAATGAATTGTGTTCAAAGTTTCCATGTACCCTTGCCAAAGAAGGGCAATTAAATGAATTTACGGTTCGTAAAGTATATTTAACCGGTAAAATCACTATGCTCTCTCAACAAATCGATCAATTGAACAATCAATTAGCCGGATTAAACGATTCGATACAAGCTAATATCCAATTATCAAATTCATATGCACAAGAGATAAAAGAGTGGAAAGTTCTTTTTGACCAGCAACTTACCGATAAATTGCACCTCAGAGAAATTGAACGCCAAAAGATTAAAACAGACAGTGATATAACATCGTCACGCTCTGAAATTGCGCGAATTCAAGGACATATTTCAGAAACTAGAACACAAATCCTAAGTGAAAAACAAACATTTAACAAAGAAGTATCTCAACAGCTCAATGAGGTACAGACTAAAATTTCAGATGTACATTCACGCATTAATTCATTACGAGATACTTTAAGTCGCACACGAATCGTTTCTCCGGTAGAAGCAACGGTGACCAACTTGCAGTTTCATACTCTCGGAGGAGTTATTCCTCCTGCTAAACCGATTCTTGATCTTGTACCAATCAATGAACAACTTATTATTGAGGGACGTGTCAGTGCTAGCGAGATAAATAATGTCCGCTTGGGACAGCAATGCGAAATACGTTTTCCAGGTTTTTCGCATATAAAATCATTAGGCGTCGTTAACGGAAAAGTTACTCATATCGCTGCAGATGCTGTAAATGATGATACTACGCATACCCTCTATTATCCTGTAAAGATGGTGGTAACGCTTGAAGGTCAACAAGAACTGTCACGGAATCATTTAACATTGCGGCCGGGTATTCCGGCCGATTCAATGATTGTTATAGGTTCACGTACTATGTTCGATTATTTAATGCATCCCTTTAAAATGATGTTTGTAAAGAGCTTTAATGAACAATAAAATTTCATCACTATTGATCTGTATTTCTTTCTCGATTTCTTCTTATGCAGGACCGTTTTATCTTTCTGATGCCTATGAACTGGCTTTGCAAAACAATCATGGGTACAAGTCAAAAAAATATGAAAGCGATTCCTTTAATTTTGCTCAGGAGCAAAGAATTTCCAAACTTTATCCACAAATTCAACTTGCGTTGAACGGTGGATTACACGATTATCTTCAAAATTATTCCAATGAAACGGAAATAACTGAATTTTATAAAGGGTATACCCTTTCTCTCACCCAGCCGTTGTATCATCCTGAATTGACAAGGTCTGTGGAGCAAGGTGAATTACGTACGTACGGAGCTGAAACAGACACATATAAATCGTCACAAGCACTTGGTGTAGATGTAGCCAAAGCCTATTTCGATTTACTTTTATCTCATAAATCACTTGAGTTGGCTGAAGCAAATCATCGTTTTTATACACTTAAATATACCCGTATTAGCGAAATGTTGTCACAAGGATTATCAAATAAAATGGATCTTCTTGATACCGGTCTTTACCGTGACCGAGCTATGATGGAAATCAATACTGCGTTAAAAAAAGAGCATTTGGCACGTCGAAAATTGGAGGATTTCACCCTTACAAGCTCACTAGACCTCCCAGCTTTTTTGCCCAATATGGTTGAGAATATTGAAACACTTAAATCCAATATTATAAACAATATAGAAGGTAATCCGGATATTCGTCTTGCTACCCTTTCTCGCCGAATTGCAGAACATGAAATCAATGTAAGATATGCTGAATATTATCCCAAAGCCGATCTCAGTCTAACCCGAAGTGAAAATCAAACGAATGATCGAACGTTATATAAAACCGATAACCGTGCTTATATTCAATTATCTATTCCGCTTTATCAAGGAGGACAAACCTCTGCGCGGATAGAGGAAGCAAAGGTTTTACATACTTCTGCCATTGAAAAAGAGGCTCAAACACGACAAGATATCTTGTTTCATTATGATGAACTCAGTGAACAATATGATCTTTCTCTTCAAAATATGCAATTATTGGAATCTGCACGTACTTCGGCCCAACTAAACCTTTCTGCTATCGAAATTGCTCAAAAGGCAGGATTAAAAAGCCAGGTTGATCTCCTCGAAGCACAGGCAAAACTTTATCAAATTGAGCAGGACCGTTTAAAGAAACTAAGTGATTTAGCTATGACACATATTTCATTATTGGAAATGAACGGATCTCTAAACATTAAAACTTTACGCACATTTGAAAAACAGATTTTCAAACACTAACCAAATAGACTTATCATTTCTAACCTTTCATACTCTAAAGCCATACCATTAGATCTGTTTTTAAATGTCATTCGGTAATTATTATTATTTTTCATCAAAAATTCATAAACATCCCCTAATATTACGGATAAATATCAAATAAAGGGGTCGATATGCGTACATCCATAGCGATTATTTCATCAGTAGTGGCAACATTGCTTATGGTAGGTTGTGGTGGTGGCGGAAGTGGATCAACTACATCAAGCACTCTCTCCACAGCTACATTCATTGATTCATATGTTACCGGCTTAGAATTTGACACATCAACCGAAAGCAATGTAACAGATGGCAATGGTAATTTTAGATTTACAGATGGAGAAAGTGTAACTTTTCATATCGGTAATCTTTACTTAGGATCTGTCAAACCAACAAAAGATGGAAAAGTCACACCGATGGATCTAGTTGGAACAACCGATCCAGCTGATCCAAAAGTTGTTCGTATGTTACGTACACTCCAAACACTTGACAGCGATGGCGATCCGACGAACGGTATTACTATTGATCCGACAATGACAGCAACACTTAAAGACCAGACTAGAGTAGATATGAGCACCGCTACTGATGCAGATGTATTAGGAATGATCGGTAGAAATGATTTTGCCGTATCAACATCTACTGCACAAAGCAACTTCACCCCTAACGCTCCTTCAAATGCAAGTAAAGGTTATACACCAACCGAACCAACTGCAACATCTGGTACTGATATAGGAAACACTGGTAGGTACACACTTGTTGCATGGAATGATTTGGGAATGCACTGTGTTGATGGAAAAGATTATTCTGTCTTTAGTATTCTTCCTCCCTATAACAATCTTCATGCACATCTTATTGATAAAAATTTAACAACAGGCAAAAATATTACTACGGGCGTAACACTAACCTATGAAGCGGTAGCTGATACAACCGGCTCAATCAATACAACCAGTGTTACAAAAACAAACTTTTGGGATTGGGTTCTTGCCATCTTTGGCGGCAGACCTGCTGACAATCACGGTTTGAATCTTTCTGATCCAGCTGTTTCTAATCCAACACCAAATATGACTCCTGCCGGGATGAACTATAACAGTTTGCATGGATGGTGGGAAGCTGAAGGAATTCCAGTAACTCCATACGATGATAAGGGCGTAAAGAACTACTATCCTATGGTCAAAGTTGTAGCTAAAAATGGCTCTGGTACCATTATAGCAACAACCAAAGTTACACTTCCGGTTTCTGATGAAATGAGTTGTGCTACATGTCACGCTTCCAATAGTGTTGCAGCCGCAAGACCTGCTGCAGGATGGGTTAATAACACGGCAAATCTGGAAAGAGATTGGAAACAAAACATCCTTAAACTTCATGATGACAAATTCCCTAATGCTATTGCTACAGCAAATATGGCTGCTTCATATACAAAAGGAACTCTTTTAGCGACTGCGAATGCAGGTCAACCGGTTTTGTGTGCGGCATGTCATAAATCAAATGCCCTTGGAACATCACTAAAAACAGGTATTAAACCTCTCACTGAAGCCCTTCATAGTAAACATGCAACTGTAATCGATCCAACAACTGGGCTTTCTATGAACAGTAGTACAAACCGTGATTCGTGTTACAAATGTCACCCTGGTTCATCGACCAAGTGTCTACGTGGTGCTATGGGTAAAGCAAAAACACCTTTAGGGGCAAATGCTATGGATTGTCAAAGCTGTCACGGTTCGATGAGCACTGTAGGAAAAACCGGACGTGAAGGGTGGTTGGATCAACCAAACTGCCAACAATGTCATGACCGTAACGGCTCTTCTACCGCTAATTTTGCACGCTTCACCAGTGTTTTCTCTAGCGGAAGTACTTTACGTACAACGGTAGACACAAAATTTGCAACCAATGCAAATACTCCCGGAACCGGGTTTTCACTTTATCGCTTTAGTAAAGGCCATGGAAATCTTCAATGTGAAGCGTGTCACGGTGCTACGCATGCCGAGTACCCAAGTTCGCATGCCAACGATAATGTCCAAAGTACCGCTTTACAAGGACATGTAGGAACAATTGCTGAATGTACAGCATGTCATACAACTATTCCAAAAACGACAAACGCTGGTCCACATGGATTACATCCTATCGGATCAACAACTTGGTATAAAGACCACCGAAATGCAGCTGAAGCAGCCGGAGCCGACAAAGGACTAGGAAAAGATGCATGTGCGGCTTGTCATGGTACTGACTATAGAGGAACGGTTCTCTCTAAAACAACCCAAGCTCGAACAATTAGTGGTAAAAAGTTTACCGCAGGTGAAATGGTCACTTGCTATAAGTGTCATAATGGACCAAGCGGAGACTGATTTTTAGGCTTTTTTAAAGAAAAGCCTAAAAATATTTTGATTATTCATTAAAATATAAAAGGAAATAAAGCAATGGGAAATGGTATTACAGCATCAGTCGTCTCATCAACGACTTTTACACCTACAACAGCAGTTCCGGTTAACCATACACAATCGATTCAAAATCTTCTTGCCGGAGATAAATGGGGTGGATCTATCGGCACGAGTGTAGCGTTAACGTACAGTTTTACAGACTATTCTTCAGTCTTTAACTATACGACGACCGGTATGTCAGAACTAAAATTAATGACTGATACACAAAAAACAGCTATCATAAATGCTATGACTACCTGGTCAAACGTAGCCAATGTAACATTTAATCAAGTTACCGATACAGCAACTTCTGCCGGAGATATCCGCATAAGTGCATCAACATCGTTTGCAATTCCGACAATCAATGAGATTGTTGCACCCAATACCGCTTCAAACGGTGATATATGGGTAGGGGCAAATTATGGCGGATATAATGACGCTACATCCGGTAGTTATAGTATGGACGCTTATATGCATGAAATCGGACATGTATTAGGGCTTGATCACCCGACTGACAGTACTATTACCCCTGTCTCCGGTGAAGACCAACTCAAATATTCGATTATGAGTTATCGTGCTTTCAATGGCGATAGCGCTACAGGCGATTACGGAAATACCTTTTTTCCAACATCACCGATGTTAAATGATATTGCTGCGATACAGTATTTGTATGGTGCGAATATGAGTTATAAAACAGGAAATGACACTTATACTTGGAGTGATGGGCAAAAAATATTTGAAACCATTTGGGATGCAGGAGGAAATGACACTATCGATGCATCGAACCAATCTAGCGGTGTTACTATTAATCTAAATTCAGGACAATGGTCAACAATAGGCGGGACCTTTTGGAACGGTCAAGCATACGTTAATGACTGCTTAACAATAGCCTATGGTGCAGTTATTGAGAATGCAAAAGGAACAAATTTAAATGATACATTGATCGGCAATCAGGCAAACAATGTCCTCGATGGCGGAGCCGGAACTGATGCAGCAGTCTTTAGCGGTAATTCTAGCAATTATTCTTTTGTTAAAAATTCAGACGGTTCAATCACCGTTACCGATAAAACCGCCAATCGTGATGGAGTTGATAGATTAATCAATATCGAACAACTCAAGTTTTTAGATACTACAATCCAAGCATCGTCAATAGTTTATAATCCAAACACCCCTCCTACCTCTGCCAATGCGACTGTAACGACGAATGAAGATATTGCTAAAATCTTCGCAACCACCGATTTTGCATTCAGTGATGTTGATGCGGGAAATACACTTACTAAAGTGTTGATCACAACATTACCGACTGCCGGAACCTTGATCTTTAACGGTATTGCCGTTACCCTCAATCAAGAAATCCTTGCTTCGGATATCGCTGCCGGTAAACTCAGCTTTACCCCTGCCTCTAATGCCAACGGTACCGGCTACACCTCATTCGGATTTAAAGTCTCTGACGGTACGGACTATTCCGCTTCTGCCAATACAATTACTATTGATGTAACACCTGTCCGTGATGATCTTAATCTAACCGGTACGAGTGGCAATGATACCCTTAACGGTGATGCGATCGATGTCGGAAGTTATGATACTCTCAGTGGTTTGGCAGGAAATGATACGCTTAACGGTTTGGCAGGAAATGATATGCTTAACGGCGGAGACGGTAACGATACCCTTGATGGCGGAAGTGGGGATGATATTATGGACGGCGGTAATGGTATTGATACCCTTTCATATACTAATGCAACATCTGCTGTTACAATTAACCTAGCTCTTACCACGGCTCAAGCTACCGGAGGTGCCGGAACGGACTCAATCAGCAACTTTGAAAATCTTACCGGTTCTGCTTATAATGATACATTACGAGGCAATAATTTAGGAAATACTATTTTAGGGCTTGGCGGCAATGACACCATCTTTGCCGGTGCAGGAACCGGAAACGATACCTATGA